>NZ_QEST01000267.1 GCF_003311645.1 Streptomyces sp. PT12
GTCGGCTCCGAACTGATCTACCTGACCAAGGCGTTGAAGGCCCCGGCCCTACGGGACGCGGCCGCCCGGCTCGCCGAGCGGGCCCGCGATGAGGGCTGGAGCCACGAGGAGTACCTGGCCGCCTGCCTGCAGCGGGAGGTCGCCGCCCGCGACTCCCACGGCGCCGAGGGACGTATCCGAGCGGCTCGTTTCCCCTCCCGAAAGTCGCTGGAGGACTTCGACTTCGACCACCAGCGGTCCGTGAAACGCGAGGTCATCGCCCATCTGGGAACGCTGGACTTCGTCGCCGGAAAGGAGAACGTAATCTTCCTGGGGCCGCCCGGCACCGGCAAGACCCACCTCGCCACCGGGCTCGGCATCCGGGCCTGCCAGGCCGGCCACCGGGTCGCCTTCGGCACCGCTGCCCAGTGGGTCACCCGCCTCGCCGAAACCCACCAGGCAGGACGCCTGGGCGACGAGTTGACCCGACTGGGCCGGATCCCGCTGATCATCGTGGACGACGTGGGCTACATCCCCTTCGAACCCGAAGCCGCGAACCTGTTCTCCCAGTTCATCTCCGGCCGCTACGAAGGCGCCTCCGTGATCGTGACCAGTAACAAGCCCTTCGGCCGCTGGGGCGAGGTCTTCGGCGACGACACCGTCGCCGCCGCCATGATCGACCGCCTCGTCCACCACGCGGAGGTCATCTCGATGAAGGGCGACAGCTACCGCATGCGCGGCCGCGACCTCGGACGGGTTCCCACAGCCAACACCGGGGAATGACCAACATCAACTAACGCAGCGGGGTCACCTTTCACCCG
>NZ_QEST01000074.1 GCF_003311645.1 Streptomyces sp. PT12
CCAAGACGCTGCACGTGGACGAGCCCACGCCCCAGGTGGACTGGGAGGCGGGCGATGTACGGCTGCTTACCGAGGCGCGGGAGTGGCCTGACGAGGGGCGCCCGCGCCGCGCGGCCGTGTCGTCGTTCGGGATCAGCGGCACCAACGCGCACGTCATCATCGAGGAGGCGCCCAAGGCCGAGGAAACGCCCGTGGAGCGCCGGGAGTTGCCGGTCGTTCCGCTGGTGGTGTCGGCCAGGACGCGCACCGCGCTCAAGAGCCAGCTCGACCAGGTCACCGCCCTCGAAGGGGACGCGCTCGACGTGGCGTACTCGGCCGCGACGGGCCGGGCGGCCCTTGAGCACCGCACGGTGCTGATCGGCTCCGAGACCATCACCGGCTCGGTCGCCGAGGGCAGGGTGGCGTTTCTGTTTACCGGGCAGGGGAGTCAACGTCTGGGTATGGGGCGGGAGTTGTATGAGGCGTTTCCGGTGTTCGCGGGGGCGTTCGACGCGGTGTGTGAGGCGGCGGGGCTGCCGTTGAGGGATGTGGTGTGGGGTGGGGAGGCGGGGGTGTTGGATCGGACTGAGTTTGCCCAGCCCGCGATCTTCGCGCTTGAGGTGGGGCTGTTCCGGCTTGTTGAGTCGTGGGGGGTGCGCGCGGACTTCGTCGCCGGGCACTCGATTGGTGAGGTGGCCGCCGCGCATGTCGCGGGGGTGTTGAGCCTTGAGGACGCGGCGCGGCTTGTGGTGGCTCGTGGGCGGTTGATGCAGGCGTTGCCTTCGGGTGGGGCGATGGTGGCGATCCAGG
>NZ_QEST01000227.1 GCF_003311645.1 Streptomyces sp. PT12
TGGCGTTGCTGGTGGATCGCGCCGGTACCGTTCTGACCCCCGACCTCCGCGCCGAGCTCCAGGGGAGCCTTCTCAACTAGCAGATGACTTGTGCGGATTGGGGCCCCGCACCATAAGGTGCGGGCAGGCGAAGCGACACGCGACCACGGCACCGCGACAGCGAAGGCACTTGGAGGAGGATCTGTGGTAACGCCCTCAGGCGGACCTTACGGCAGCGAGTACCCGCCGCCGCATGGCGGTGGCCGTTCCGGCCGCTTCAACTTCCCCTCCGCGCCAAGCGGCGGCCAGTGGCCGCCGTCGGAGCGGCAGCCCGCTCCTCAGCGGCAGCCCGACCAGGGACCCGAGGTGCGCGGCCCGCACGCCCCGGGCTCCGCGCGCCCCCCCGGATCCGGAGCGCCGGGCCCCGACCAGGGCCCCGGCCCCGAGCACGAGAGCTGGACGCCGCCGCGCACGCGGCAGCCCGCGCCGCCGCGCCGTTCCTCGGGCGGCGACGGGCCAGAGGCGCCCCAGCCGCTGGTGCGTCCGTACGCGATGACCGGCGGCAGGACCAGGCCGCGATACCAACTGGCCATCGAGGCCCTGGTGTCCACCACCGCCGACCCGGCGCGGCTGACCGGCCAGCTGCCGGAGCACCAGCGGATCTGCCAGCTGTGCTACGAGGTCAAGTCGGTCGCCGAGGTGTCGGCGCTGCTCTCCATCCCCCTCGGGGTCGCCAGGATCCTGGTGGCGGACCTCGCCGAGGCCGGGCTTGTCGCCATTCACCAGCCGGGCAACGACGCGGAGCCCG
>NZ_QEST01000004.1 GCF_003311645.1 Streptomyces sp. PT12
TGAGCGTTTTCCAACCTCAGTTTGAGCAGGTCAGGTGCAGGGTGAGGATGGCCTGAACGAGGTTGGTGATGCGGGTGGTGGAGCATCGCAGCCTGCGCAGGAGTCGCCAGGACTTGAGGGTTGCGACGGCCTGTTCGACGAGGGCCCGGATCTTCGCATGGGAGCGGTTGACGGCCTGCTGTCCGGTGGACAGAGTCTCCCATCTGCCCCAGTAGGGAACGCGGACCGTGCCACCGGCTCCGCGGTATCCCTTGTCGGCCCAGCAGGGGACGCCTGCGGCGGCGAGCGCGTCGATGATGCCGTGCTCGCGGGCCGCGCGGACATCGTGGACAGCTCCGGGGACGGCCGGTGAGACCCACAGCAGTCGGCCCAGGGGATCTGCGATGACCTGCACGTTCATCCCGTGCTTCTTGTGCTTGCCGGAATAGAAGGGCCGGTCGGCGGCGATCCGGTCGATCGGCAGGAGGGTCCCGTCCAGCAGGGCGTACGCCTTCCCTGAGGCTGTCCGGGCGGCCTCCGCCAGAGGTGGGGCGAGCGAGGAGAGGAGGTCGACAGCCTCGGTGATGTAGCGGTAGGCGGTGGTTGTGCCGATACCGAATCCGGCCGCGAGCTGGGCGTAGGGGTGGCCGTTGCGGAGGTGGGCGAGCACCAGCAGAGCCTGCCGGCCAGCACTCAGACGCCGCCACCGGGAACCGATCGCCGCGCGGTGCGCGGCAAGGTGACGGGCAAGGTAGCGCAGGTGCGAACTGGACAGGTCCAGCCCGGACGGGTAGACAAGCACGACG
>NZ_QEST01000089.1 GCF_003311645.1 Streptomyces sp. PT12
GAACAACCGAAACGGCCCCCCGAAAGAACCGACGGACCGTCACGAAAGATCGAGGCTAGCCTGGGGGAATGCTGCGCGAAACGTTCGCGACCCGCTATGTCACCCCCCTGCGGGAGGGCGGCTCGCTGCCGGGGATCGTGAAGGCCGACGACCTCGGCACCTATGTCATGTAGGGCACCCGGGGAGGGGGTTGACCTGGGGCTTTGGACTCTTTGGGGCATCTGGCCTGCGGGAACGTGTCTGTCGGAGTCTTTCCGTGACGGTCTCGCTTATGCGGTTCGAACTCCCCAGACGCTCCCCGCGAGTCCGTGAAACTCCCCGGATTCTCCCCGTGTCGGTGGGCTTTCCATCGCTTCCACCGGCCTCGCGGGATCCAGTTGACCGATCCATTGGCTCGCGTTGCCCCGGGCGGGGCACTGCAGCGACGGGGGCGGTCAGAATTGGCATGTCCGGCTCGGTCACCCGGATATGCCAGTGAGCGTTTTTCAACCTGGCTGGTGCGGGCCGGTGTTGGAGTGGGGGTGGGGTTCGGACAGAGGTGAAGCTCCTGGTAGATGAGTTCACGACCAAGATCACTCGCTCGACCAGGGGCTTGTGTGCCACGAACGCGCGAGATCGGCGGTGGTAGCGGCCGGTTGAGTGTGGTGCTGCACGGGAGATGAAGGATGTTCGGTCCTTCGGAGCCGCCTTTCGGGAGGAGGCTTCAAACCGCCCTCCGCTGCGTTACTGAGGTTGAACTCGTGGTGACGCCTTTGGCTAAGGTTTGATGGTCAGG
>NZ_QEST01000206.1 GCF_003311645.1 Streptomyces sp. PT12
GCCGGTCACGGTGATCGTGGGGCGGGAATGCCCCCCGGCGACGCCGCTTGATCTGTGTCTTGGCTGCCCGGAACGGGTGCGCGACCGCGCCGCCCGCGTGGGTTTGGGCGGTGGGTCGTGAACGAACGCTGTGCGTCGTGCGGGACGACGGTGCCGCCGCTGGTCGTGGTGGCGGTGCACCATGCCGGGTCGGGGGGCGGGTGGACGCACCGCGCGTGCGCGGGCTGCCTGGCGCGCGAGCGGCTGATCCCGTTCAGCTTCCACCCGCTGCGCCACGATGGGGCGCGGCTGACGTACCCGGAGATCGTTCCGGGTGAACTGGTGGCTACGCTCGCGCCGTTGGGCGAGTCGCCCGTGCTCGCCGCCCCGGTCGGGCGGCTGCTGGCCGCCGTGGCCCGCACAAAGGACCGTACGCTCGACGCCGACCAGCGGCACGCCGCCCACGACGAGGCTCGCGCCGCCGTCGCGCGGCTGCGGGAGGCCGCCCGGCGGGGACGCGGCACCGTTCGGGAGGCGCGGTGAACGGCGCGATCGATCTCTCTCTCCGCGACCCCGACCGGGGCAACGACCGGCCGGTCAACGGCCGCTGCTGGCTGGGCTGCGACCCCGGGACCGTTCAGCGGGTGGTCTGGATCGGGCCCGTCTCCATCGCGGGGCCGAACGGCATCGCGACCGCGCCCGCCTACGCCTGTCCCCGGTGTGTGCGCCGCCTCTACGCCATGGCGCGGGCGGATGAGATCGAACGCGACCGCCCGGCGCATCTGGCCGAGCA
>NZ_QEST01000200.1 GCF_003311645.1 Streptomyces sp. PT12
CCCTGACCCAGCCAGCCCCGGATCGCCTCATCGAACCGGACCCGCTCCCGCAGATTGCGCACCCAGTACTCGGGACCCAGCTCGGAGCCGTCCACCATCTCCCCGGTCACAGAGGAGAGCAGCGGGAAACGCGTCGCCCGTGGGGCAATCCCCGCCAGGACCCCCATCAACTCCTCACGGACAGACTCCACATGAGCCGAATGCGACGCATAGTCCACCGCGATCCGCCGCACCCACACCCCCTCACCCTCAAGCCGCTCCACCAACCCCGCCACCCCATCCACATCACCCGAAACCACCGTCGACTCCGGCCCATTGACGGCCGCCACCGACACACCATCAGGAAGATCCAGGGCCTCGGCGGGCAGGCCAACGGAGGCCATCGCGCCACCACCCGCAAGACGCTCCCCGATCACCCTCGACCGCAACGCCACCACCCGCGCGCCATCCACCAACGACAACCCACCCGCCACCACGGCGGCGGCGATCTCACCCTGCGAATGACCCACCACACCCGAAGGCACCACACCAAACGACTCCCACAACCGCGCCAACGACACCATCACCGCCCACGACGCCGGCTGCACCACATCAACCCGCGACAACAACCCCTCATCTCCCAGGGCAACCTCGAGATCCCAGTCGACAAACTCCCGCAACGCCCGCCCACACTCGGCCAACGCCTCCCCAAACACCGGAAACGCCCCGGCCAGCTCAAGACCCATCCCCACCCACTGCGAACCCTGACCAGGGAA
>NZ_QEST01000061.1 GCF_003311645.1 Streptomyces sp. PT12
ATAGACGGCGGATCTGATGATCAAGGAGACGCCTGATGAGCGAGACCACTACTGAGCACGAGGTCGAGGAGCCGGTCGTCGAGTCGTCCGCTGGGGCGGTGTCGGACGAGCAGTTGATCGGGATGCTGGTCGACCGTGCCCGCTCCGACGGGCTGCAGCTGACCGGGGAGGGCGGGCTGCTGCAGCAGCTGACCAAGCGGGTGCTCGAGTCCGCCCTGGAGGGCGAGATCACCGATCACGTCGGCTACGACAAGCACGACTCGGCAGGCCGGAACAGCGGCAACAGCCGCAACGGCACACGGGCGAAGACAGTGCTGACCGACGTCGGCCCGGTCGAGGTGAAGGTGCCCCGCGACACCGCCGGCACCTTCGAGCCGCAGCTCGTCAAGAAGCGGCAGCGCCGTCTGACCGGGGTCGACGAGATGGTGCTCTCGCTGTCGGCAAAGGGACTCACACACGGGGAGATATCGGCTCATCTGGCCGAGGTGTACGGGGCGGAGGTGTCCAGGCAGACTATTTCCACGATCACCGACGCGGTGATGGAGGGCATGGCCGAATGGCAGTCACGTCCACTCGACCGCGTCTACCCGGTCGTCTTCGTGGATGCCATCAACGTGAAGATCCGAGACGGCCAGGTCGCCAACCGGCCCATCTACGTTGCTATGGCGGTCACCGTCGAGGGCACCCGGGACATCCTCGGCATCTGGGCGGGTGACGGCGGTGAGGGCGCCAAGCACTG
>NZ_QEST01000041.1 GCF_003311645.1 Streptomyces sp. PT12
CCGGAAGCGAGCCGGTTTCTGGAGCAGGCGGCGGGCAACGGCGACCCGTTGTACGCGGCCTGGGTCCTGGCGCTCGTGCTCGGGTTGCGGCGCGGAGAGGTCCTGGGGCTCACCTGGGACTCGGTGAACTTCGACACCGGCGAGCTCTACGTTGACCACCAACTCCGGCGGGCCGGCCGGGAGATCCTGCACCGGGAGACCAAGACCGAGGACTCAGACGACTTCCTTCCGCTCCCGGACCTGTGCCTCACCGCACTCCGGCTCCGCCGTCAGCAGCAGCTCGACGCCAAGCGGGCGGCCGGTGAGTTGTGGCAGGACCGGCACGGCCTGATCTTCACCACCAGGTACGGCACCCCGATCGAGCCCGGGAACCTCACCCGGCACTTCGCCGTGCGAGCCCGCCGGGACGGCGTACGGGTCATCCCGCTCAGGAACACCCGGCACACCACCAGCTCGCTCCTCGTCGCCCTCAAGGTGCACCCCAAGATCGCGCAGCGCATCCTGCGGCACTCGCAGATCGCCATGACGCTTGAGGTCTACGCCGAGGCCACCGAGGAGCAGGTGCGGGAGGCGTTGCAGCGGCTCGCCGGAGGGTTCGGCGGCGGGTAGACCGTTGCTGTACTCGCTGCTGTATGGCATGCGAAAGCCCCGTTCCGATCATGAAACGGGGCTCTGACCTGGTGCGCGCTCGGCAGGATTCGAACCTGCAACCTTCTGATCCGTAG
>NZ_QEST01000208.1 GCF_003311645.1 Streptomyces sp. PT12
GCGGCGCGGGCTGGCCATCCGCCAGCGCCCGGAGGCCGCTCAGGGCCTCCTCGCGATCCCCGGCCACCACCACGGCACGCTCCCCCAGCGCCGCCCGACCATGGACCAGCATCGAGGCCACATCCGCCAAACGCTCCTCCGGACGCGCCGCCACATACTCCGCAAGCTGCCGCGCCTGCACCCGCAACGCCTCAGACGTCCCAGCGGACACAGGCAACGGGAGCACGGACGCGGTGTCGAACTCCGGGGCGCTGCCCGGCTCCTCTTCAACGGGTGGTGCCTCCTCGATGATGACGTGCGCGTTGGTGCCGCTGGCGCCGAAGGCGGAGACGCCCAGGAGCCGGGGCCGCTCGCCGCGCGGCCAGTCCCGAGCCTCCGTCAGCAACTCCACCGCACCCGCCGACCAGTCCACCTCCGGACTCGGCTCATCCACATGCAACGTCTTCGGCAACACCCCATGCCGCAACGCCTGCACCATCTTGATCACCCCCGCCACCCCAGCCGCCGCCTGCGTATGACCAATGTTCGACTTCAACGACCCCAAATAAAGCGGCCGTTCAACAGGACGGTCCTTGCCATACGTAGCCAGCAGGGCCTGCGCCTCGATCGGATCACCCAACGTCGTCCCCGTCCCATGCGCCTCCACCGCATCCACATCCCCCGGGCTAACCTCGATCTTTCGTGGTGGGCCGCTGACGGAGTCGGGGCCCGTTCTGTTGTCCGT
>NZ_QEST01000149.1 GCF_003311645.1 Streptomyces sp. PT12
CCCCGCCGCCCGCGCCTCCAACCCCACCGCGTCCACACCCGGCAGACCATGGAGGTAGGAGCGCCAGGCGGCGCGCGTGGCGCCGGGTCCTGGTGAGAGTGCGATGTCAGGCACGGGAACCCCGCTTCTCGATAGCCATGTTGAGGATGAGCGCGACGACCAGGATGAGCCCTGTGACGACCATCTGGAAGAAGGAGCCGAGGCCCATCAGGTTGCAGAGGTTGCGCAGCACGGAGAGCAGCAGCACGGCCACGAACGTGCCCATGACGCCGCCCCTGCCGCCGAAGAGGTTGGTGCCGCCGAGGACGACGGCCGCGATGGCGTCGAGTTCGAGGCCGTCGAACGCGGTGGGCTGGCCGATGGTGAGCCTGCTGGTCAGCAGCACCCCGGCGAGGGCCGAGAGCATGCCGGAGATCGCGAAGACGGCGGTGATGACGCCGCGGACCGGCAGCCCTGAGAGCCGCGCGGCCTCCTTGTTGCTGCCGATGGCGTAGATGTACTCGCCGAACGTGGTGCCGCGCAGGACGAGGCCCGCGACGATGGCGATGCCGACGAAGATGAGCCCGGCGATCGGTATGTAGCCGATGAAGCCGCCGCCGATCAGCTGGAACGTCTCGGAGGTGTCGGCGTTGGCCGGTTCGCCGTCCGTCAGCAGATAGGCGAGGCCGCGGATGGCGGTGAGCCCGGCGAGGGTGGTCATGAACGCGGGCAGCGACAGATAGGCGGACAGGCCGCCCATGATCGCGCCGAAGCCCGCTCCCGCCGCGAGGCTGATCGCGATGGCGAGGACGAAGTGCATGTCGTTGTCGATCAGCAGGGCGACGGTCATGCCGCCGAACGCCGCGACGCTGCCCACGGACAGGTCGATCCCCGCGGTCAGGATGACCATGGTCATGCCGATGGCGACGATGCCGGTGAGCGCCGACTGCTGGAGCAGGTTCGACATGTTGCGCGTGGTCAGGAACTCCGGCGCGAGCACGGTGGCGACCGCGCACAGCGCCAGGAAGACCAGCACCAGGTTGAACTTGACGATCAGCTCGGCGCCCCGCCGTCCGGCGAGGTTTCTGCGGACCACGCCATCCTGCCGCTCGTCGGTGGAGGTCGCGGTGGCGGTGGCGGTCATGCGGTCACTCCAGTCATGCGGTCGCTCCAGGGTCGGAGGGGTCGGGGGCGCCTGGCGTCGTTCCTGTGATGACGGCGTGGGCGATGTCGTTCTCCGCGGTGGTGCGGGGGTCGAAGCAGGCGACGTTGCGCCCCTCGTGCAGGACCCACACGCGGTCGGCGTTGGCCGTCAGCTCGTTGAGCTCGCTGCTGGCCAGCAGGACGGCGACGCCGTCGTCGGCCAGGCGGCGGACCTGGCGGTAGAGGTCGGCCTTGGCGCCGACGTCGAGGCCGCGGGTCGGCTCGTCGAGCAGCAGGAGCCGCACGCCGCCGCGGGTGATCCACTTGGCGAGGACGACCTTCTGCTGGTTGCCGCCGGAGAGCTGGCCCACCAGCTGCTCGGACGAGGAGTGGCGGACGCCGAGTTCGGCGAGCACGCCCGTGGCGCGGCGCTTTCCCCTGCGGCGCGGGGCCAGCCAGGGCGGGGCGCCCAGGGTGGTGATGCCCGCGTTGCGGCCGACGGACAGGCCGAGCATGAGGCCCTGCTCCTTGCGGCTCTCCGGCACCAGGGCGATCCCGGCGCGCACGGCGGACGCCGGGCTGCGCGGGGCGAGGCCGCGGCCTTCGAGCCGGGCCGACACGGTCGCCGTCGAGTCGCCGAAGAGTGCCTTGAGCAGGGTGGTGCGGCCCGCGCCGCCGAGCCCGGCGAGGCCGGCGATCTCCCCGGCGCGCACGTCGATGTCCCGCACGTCGATGAGGCCATCGCGGTGCACGCGGCGGATCTCGAGCAGCGGCGGGCCCTTGGGGCGGGGGCGGTGGGTGGTGCGGACCAGCTCGCGGGCCTCGCCGATCATGGCGGCGACCAGCTGGTCCGCCGTGGTGTCGGCGATGTCGCGCACGGCGACGGTGCGGCCGTCGCGCAGCACGGTGGCGCGGTCGCCGATCTCCATCACCTCGTCCATGCGGTGGGAGATGTAGATGACGGAGCGGCCCTCCGCGGTGAGGGAGCGGATCAGGTCGAGGACCTTGCGCAGGTCGCTCTCGCCCAGGGTCGCGGAGGGCTCGTCCATCACGATGATCCGCGCGTCGCTGGTGAGTGCCTTGGCGATGGCGGTCAACTGCTGGGCGGCGATGGGGAGTTCGCGGACCTTGGCGGTGACGGGGAAGTCGCCGCCGACGCGTTCGACCGCGGCCCTCGCCAGCTCGGCGCGGCGCCTGCCGCGGACGAGGGGGCCATAGGAGGGGGTGCGGCCGAGGAGGAGGTTCTGGGCGACCGTGAGGTCGGGTATCAGGTCGAGCTCCTGGTAGATGACCGCGATCCCGGCGGCGAGCCCGGCCTGGGGGCTGGTGATGCGCACCGGCTCGCCGTCCACCAGGATCTCGCCCTCGTCCGGCTGGTAGGAGCCGGAGAGGATCTTCATCAACGTGCTCTTGCCCGCGCCGTTCTCGCCGAGCAGGCAGTGGGTCTCGCCGGGGCGCACGGTCAGCTCGGCGTGGTCGCACGCGAGCGTGCCGGGGAAGCGCTTGACGATGCCGCGCATGGTGAGCCGGGGTATGCCGGTGGGCGGCGCCTCCCGGGGCGCGGTGTCCGCGGTGCTCATGGCGCTCACGACTCCTCGCGTGGGTCGGGGTGGAGCAGGTGGTCGGCGGTGTGGTCGTCGGTGACGAGGGTGTTGCACAGCCCGCTGGTCACCACGGCGCGGCACACCGCGTGCTTGGCCGCGCCCGAGACGACGGCGACGGAGACGGGCCGCCCGCGCAGGTCATCGAGCGGCATGCCCAGCGTGCGGGCGTCCAGGGCCGGGTCGACGATCCGCCCCGCGGCGTCGATGAAGCGGCCCGCCACGTCCCCGACGGCGCCAGCGTCGGCGAGGCGCCGCAGGTCGGCGGCGTCGAGGTAGCCGGACCCTACGAGCACCGAGTCGTTCCCTATGCCGCCGGGGCTGAACAGCGCGGTGTCCGCCGCCGACGCCTGGCCGAGGACCTCGGCCACGGCCGCGTCGTCCTCCAGCACCTGCCGCGTGGTCTCCTGCTCCACGATGGCGGGCGCGGGGAGCACGGTGACGGTGCCCTGGCCCAGGTGGGCGATGCGGCTCGCCATGTCCTGCGCGGAGCTGGGCCGCCGCGAGCGGCTGAGGCCGCCGTTTATCTGCACCACGTGCACGCCGTGGGCCCAGCCGGGGGTCAGGGCGCGGGCGAGGTGGTCGAGGGTGCGGCCCCACGAGACGCCCAGGAGGCGGGGGGATGGCCGCAGCCTCGACAGGTAGTCGGCGCCCGCCTCGGCGACGCGGGTGCGCAGCTCCTCGTCGTTCTCCGTGGCGGCGCGGGCGACCACGACGGCGTCGCGCAGGCCGAACGTCTGGGTCAGCCGCTCCTCCACGTGGTGCACGCGGGTCTTGGGGTGCACGACCTCGATGCGCACGATCCCGGCGTCGCGGGCCTCGTGGAGCAGGCGGCCGACCTTCCAGCGCGTGAAGTGGAGCTGGGCGCCGATCTGTTCCTGGGTGAGGTTGCGCTCGTAGTAGAGGGTCGCGACCTGGTAGAGCAGGGCCTCGTCCGTGGGTCCGTTCATCGGGCGCCTCCTCTCGCGGCGGCGGGCGTGGGGGCGGGGGCGGCCTGGGGCGCCGCGGCCCGGGTGCGGTCGGGCGCGCTCAGGCGGTGGGCGACGGGCCCGGTGGCGGCGGTCGCGGCCAGGTAGTCGGCGTAGCCGCGCTCGTGCAGGTCGCGGGTCGCGGGGTCGGGCTCGACCAGCTCGGCCGCGGGCGCGAACCCGGCGGCGGCCTCGGCGAGCGAGTCGGCGCCGCCGCCGATGCCCGCGGCGGCGATCACGGCGCAGGCGCGCAGGGTCAGGTTGTCGCCGCGCACCAGGTGGAGCGGGCGGCCCAGGACGTCGGCGGTGGTGCGCAGCCACAGGGGGTTGTGCCGTATCCCGCCCGAGATGAACACCTCGTCCACCGGGACGCCGCCCGCCACGAACGAGTCGAGCACCTGCCGCGTTCCATAGGCGACGCCCTCGACGGCCGCGCGGTAGACCTCCTCGGGCCTGGTGCCCGCGGTGAGCCCGAGGATCGCGCCGCGCAGCCTGGGGTCGCGCAGCGGGGTGCGGTTGCCCATGAAGTAGTCCAGGACCAGCAGGCCGTGCTCGCCCGGGGGCAGCGCGGCCGCGGCGGCGATCAGCCCTGGCAGCTCGGCGCGGGGGCGGCCGAGAAGCTGCTCGCCGACCCAGGTGAGCACGGACCCCGAGGTGACCTGGCCGCCCTCGACGAGCCAGCGGCCCGCGGTCAGCGCGTCGGGGTAGGGGCCCCAGACGGTGGGCGGGAAGACGGGCTCGGCGATCTCGGTGACGAACGCGGTCGACGTGCCGGAGACCACCGAGACGCGGCCGGTGCGGGGGCCGCCCACGGCGAGCAGGGACAGGTGGGCGTCGATGCCGCCAGAGGAGACGACGGCCTCGCCCTCGATGCCGAGCTCGGCGCGGGCGGCGGCCGAGACGGGGGCGATCGGGTCGCCCACGGCGACGATGCGCCCGGGGAGCTTGGCGCGCAGGTCGGGAACGCCGAGGTCGGCGTAGAGGTCGGCGGGGAGCCCGGCGCCGAGCGGGTCGTGGTTCCACTTGCAGACGGCGTTCATGCGCGAGGCCGCCCATGTGCCGGTGAGGCGGAACACCAGATAGTCGACGGCCTCGACGACGCGGTCCGCGGCGCGGTAGACGTGCGGCTCGTGCCCGGCCAGCCACATGGCCTTGGGGACCAGCCACTCCACGGCGTCGCCGCCGCCCGCGTAGCGCAGCACCGGGTGCCCGGTCGCGGCGGTGCGCTCGGACTCGGCGCTGGCGCGTGAGTCCATCCACAGCAGCGCGGGGCGCAGCGGGCGGCCCTCGGCGTCGAGCACGGCGACCGTGGACGCGGTGGTCGCCACGGCGACGCCCGCCACGCGCGGCGACCCGGCCCGCGCGACGGCGGCGCCCGTGGCGTTCACGACGGCGCGCCACCAGTCGTCGGGGTCCTGCTCGGCCCAGCCGGGGTGGGGGTAACGCGTGGGGTAGCCGCTCTGGCCCTCGCCGATGACCGTGCCGTCACCGGCGTAGAGCGCGACGCGCGCGCTCTCGGTGCCCAGGTCGATGGCGAGAAGGGCCTCGGGTGGGGTCATGGACGGTCTCCCGTGGGCTGGCGGACTCCGCCTGGCAGGGCGTCGGGCAGGGCGCCTGGCAGGAAGAGCACCTTCGAACTGAAGACGGACCGCTCGCCGAGCTGGTGCATGAGCCCGGGCAGGGCGTCGAGGCCCAGCTCGTGCGTGATCATGAACTTCCAGTGCAGCCGCCCGTCGCACATCGCCCGGGCCGCGACACGCCACTCGTCACCTGGGAAGGGGGCGGAGAAGGAGTTCCACGCGCCGTGCAGGGAGACCTCGCGGCGCAGGAAGTTGCTGAACGACGGCTTGGGCAGGACCACGGGGTCGTGCGGTATGCCGATGAAGACGGCGTGGCCGTGCCGAGCGGCCAGGGCCACGGCCTGGTCGGCGGTGGCGGGGACGCCCGCGGACTCCACGATGACGTCGTAGCCGTCGCCCGCGAGTTCTCTCGCGCGCTCGGGGCTTGTGGCGGTGTGGGTGGCGCCCGCCTCGACGGCCATGGCGGCCTTCCGCTCGCTGACGTCGATGGACAGCACCTCGGCGGCGCCCGCGAGGCGCGCCCACTGGATGGCGAACAGCCCGATGGGTCCCGCGCCGACGACGGCCACGCGGTGGCCGGTGCGGAGCTTGGTGCGCCAGATGGCGTGCAGGGCGATGGCGGCCGGGTCGAGCATGGCGGCGGCGCGCGGGTCGAGGTCGGCGGGCAGCACCATCAGATTCCCTGCGGGCACGGTGGCGTACTCGGCGTAGGCGCCCGCGCGGCGGCTGCCGAAGTAGTCGTAGTCCTCGCACAGGCTGAAGTGGCCGCGGGCGCAGGAGGCGCAGCGGCGGCAGGGGATCAGCGGGGGGACGGCGACGAGGTCGCCCTCGGAGACCGTACCGGCCGCGGCCAGCTCGGAACCGAGGGCGATCACGTGCCCGGCGAACTCGTGGCCGCAGATCAGCGGCAGGTGGTAGGCGCCGCCCGGCCGCAGCATGCGGTTGAGGTCGGAGCCGCACACGCCGCAGGCGGCCACGCGGACCAGCGCCTCGTCGGGTCCCGGTGTGGGCACGGGCACCTGCTCGACGCGGATGTCCCCGGGGGCGTGCAGGACCGCGGCTCGCATGGTCTCCGACATGGTGGTGTGGTTCCTCTCGTGCGTGGGGTGGTGCTCGGCGACGTGCCGGGCGGGGGTCACTCGGCCGCGGCGAAGGTGGTGTCGGCCGTCAGGTCGGCGGCGTTGTCCGGGTCGACGAGGGCGGTGCCCGCGTCGATGGACTCCTCGACGTCCTCGCCGTCCGCGATGGCGACGGCGGTCTCGACGGCCTTCTCGGCCATGGCGACCGGGTCGTTGAGGGCGGTGGCCAGGTAGGGGCCGCCCTCGGCGATGGCGTCGACGGCCTCCATCAGGCCGTCGACCCCGGCGACCATGACGTCGTCACGGCCGTTCTCGCGGAGCACCTGGAGGGCGCCCAGGGCCATGTCGTCGTTGTGGGCGTAGACGACCTCGACATCCGGATTGGTCTGGATCAGGTCCTGCATGGCGGTGACCGCCTCGGACCGGATGTAGTTGCAGTAGGGACCCTCGACGATCTCGATGCCGCCCACGGCGTCGATCGCCTCGTGGAACCCGGCGCTGCGGTCGCGCGCCACGGCGCCGCCCGCGTCGCCCATGATCTCGACGACCTTGCCGCCGTCGTCCCCCATGGCCTCGGCGACGCGCTCGCCGACAATGCGGCCCATCTCCTCGTTGTCGCGGCCGACATAGGAGGTGGCGCCCTCGGGGACGGGCCGGTCCACGGTGACGACCTCGACGCCCGCGGCCTCGGCGGCGGCGAGCCCCGGCCTGACGCCCTGCGGGTCGACGGGGTTGACCAGGAGAACGTCGACACCGCGGGTGATGAGGTCCTGGATGTCGTTGTTCTGCTTGGTGACGTCGCCTCCGGCGTCGGACACGAACAGCTCGGCGCCCGCGGCGTCGGCCGCCTCCTCGGCGCCCCGGCTCAGCTGCACATAGAACGGCGACTGCTGGGTCGCCTGGCTGAAGCCGATGGTGACCGACCCATCCCCATCCGACCCCCCGCCGTCGTTGTCGTCACCACCGGGAGTGGTCGAAACGGAACAGGCCGCGATCGCCAAAAACCCGGATATGGCAATAGAGGCTCTCAAGCCATGCTTGATACGCATATGACCCTCCACAAGTCGTCCTGGCGACGGACAGTAGGCAGCGGGAGGGGCGGAAGGCAACGGATGCGGATTTTTTTGCTCACGTGAGCAGCGGCTCGGGCCGCCGGGCCCAGCACGCCGAGGGGGTGGTGCCCGCGCTCACGACGCTCGGCATGTCGGGCGCTGGCGAGGACGACGCGGGTCTGGTGTCGGGGCTTTTCAACACCACGCAGCAGACCGGCGCGGCCGTCGGCGTCGCGGTCCTCTCCACGCTGGCCGCCTCCCGCACCGAGGGGCTGCTCGGCGACGGCGAGGCCAGGGCCGCCGCGCTCACCGAGGGCTACCGGCTGACGTTCACCGTGGGGATGGGACTCGTGGTCGCCGCCATCGCGCTCGCGCTCCTGGTGCTGCGCGCCCCGCGGGCCGACGAGCGCGCGGGGGGCGGGCGTTCGGCGCCCGAGGCGCCCGGCGTGCCCGAGGCGCGCGCCGCCACCGCGCTGTGACCGGGACGCCCCCGCGCCCCGAGGGCCCGCGTCAGGAGCGGCGGGCCAGGACCACGCGGGCGCGGGGGCTGCCGTCGGGGCGGGTGCCAAACCCCGGCAGCGGCACGGTGGTCACCGCGAAGCCCGCGCGGGTCAGCTCGGCCCGCACCGCGGAGAGCGGGAACGTCCGGTAGTACATGACGAACGGCGGGCGCCACACGGCGTTTCTGACCCGCATCGCCGCGTCGAAGCCCCACAGCGCCCAGTACGCCCGCGAGCCCACGCGGGGCGGGGCGCCCACGGGGAACGCGAAGAGGCCGCCAGGCCGCAGCGCCCCATGCGCCCGCGCGAACAGCACGGGCCGCTCCTCGGGCAGGAAGTGCCCGAACGCGCCGAAGCTGACGGCCAGATCGAACGAGCGGCGGAACGGCAGCGACCTGGCGTCCGCCCGCACCCACCCCACCGATGGCCCGCCTGGCGGCAGCGTCGCGGGCACCGCGGCCCTGGCCACCCCGAGCATGCCCGCGCTGAAGTCGACGCCCGTCACCTGCCGTTCGCACAGCCGGGCGAGCGCCGCGACGCCCGCGCCCGTGCCGCAGCAGATGTCGAGCCCCGAGGGGAAGGGGCCGAGCGGGCGCAGCGCCTCGACCACCGCGTCGAGGACGACGTCGGGGGTGCGGAACGGGGTGAGGTCGAACTTGGGCGCGAGCAGGTCGTAGCCGTGCTCGATGGAGGACAGTGCCTGCACGGCGAGTTCGCGGAGGGAGGGGCCCTGCGGAGTGAACACGGAACTCACAGTAGTCCGTGAAAGCCACCCCGCGTTCACCCGCGTGTGGTTGGCTTGCCCGGGACTTGGAGGCGCCGGTGATCTGTCCGCACTGCAACGCCAGCCTGTTGTTCAAGCAGCGCGCCGGGCGCCGCTGTTCCCTCTGCGGCAAGCAGTTCGCCGTGGAGCCGCGGGACAACGCGCTGCGGCTCAACGACCGGCGCGTGCGCCGGGCCGTCGAGGGGCTCACCGACGGCGGGCGGCTGGCGTGCACGGTCACCCAGCTGTGGTGGGCGCTGGCGCACCAGCCCGCGCGGGTGCCCGAAAGGCTCCCCTGGCGCACGCCCGTTCCCCAGCAGCGCACGCCCCCGCGCCCCCCGCACACGCCGGAGTGGTACACGCGCTGGGGCGCGGCGGGCCTGCTCTCGGGCGTCGCGCTGCTGGTGACCGGGGTGCTCAGCGAGAATGGCCTGCTGACCACCGCGGCGGCGGCCGCGTTCGTCTTCGGGGTGGTGATGCGCGGCAGGCGGTGGAAGGGGCGGCGGCACCGCGTCAGCCTGCTCAAGCGGCCATGGCCGTCGACGTACACGGGGATGACGCGGGCCACGTTCGAGGCGAAGGTCATCGCCCCGTGGAAGCAGGTCTATGGGCGGCTACCCCAGGGGCTCGTCGACGATGACCACAGGCCAGCGCGCACGCGGGCGCGCGAGCCTCGTTTCGCGCTGCTGTGCGAGGACGCGTCCGCGACCACGTGCCTCGCCGCCAACGGCGCGCCCGAGCGGCACGGGCTCGCGCTCGTCGCACAGGTGGCCGATGTGCCCGCGGGGCTGCCGGTCATCGTCCTGCACGACGCGGGCGCGGGCGGCGTGCTCCACCCCTCGCGGGTGCGGGAGGCGCTGCCGGGGCGGCTGGTGTTCGACGCGGGGCTGCCGCCGCGCGCCGTCATGGACCGGCGCGGCGCCGCGGTGGCGCGGGCGGTGCCGCCAGGGGCGGGCACCCTGCGGCTGCTGCGGGCCCTCGGGACGCTCAACGACGCGGAGCGGCGGTGGCTGGCCGGAGGGTGGCGTTCGCCGCTCGCCGCCCTGCCGCCCAAGGTGCTGCTCGCCGGGGTGGAGCGGGCGGTCGCCGAGGCACAGGCGGCGGTCGGCCGACACGGGCCCGCGGACATGGGATTCCTCGACTGGCCCCCGCCGCCGGTCACCGCAGCCGGGCCGTGACCGTCTTGGGCCGCTGGTACTCGTCGAGCGCAAGCACGCTCAGGTCCGTGCCCGCGCCCGAGGCGCCGCGCCCGCCGTGCGGCAGCTCGGGGGTCTGCACGAGGTGGCAGTTGAGCCACGCCTCGCCCGCGTCCAACCGGCCCGCCAGGTCGAGCCCGGTCGCCAGGTCGCGCGTCCAGACGCTTCCCGCGAGCGCCTGCGGAACGCCGTTGGCCAGGGCAAGCGCCTCATCGACGCCCGCCGCGCGCTGCACGGTCAGCAGCGGGCCGAAGACCTCGTCGACCACGGCGGGGTCGTCGGGCGGCACATCGGCGAGCAGGGTCGCGGGCCGCCAGTGCCCCTCGCGCTCCCCGGTCCCAGGGGCGATGCGGGCCGCGCGCCTGACGCGGGCGGCGGACGCGCCGACGATGCGGTCCCAACGGGCGGCCTGCTCCGCGTTGTTGAGCGGCCCGAAGTCGCGACCCGCGTGGCGGCGGGCCAGGGCGGCGGTCAGCCGGGCGACGGCGGTGGCGTAGTTCTCGGGGAGGGTGATGACGCGGGCGGGCGCGGCGCAGCTCTGCCCGGCGTTGTAGGTGACCGCGGCGGCGAGGTCGTCCCACGTGTGCTCGGGGGCGTCGGGCAGGACGAGCGCCGGGCCGTTGCCGCCGAGCTCAAGGCTGACGCGGCGGGTCCCCGCGGCCGCCGCGACGTGCGCGCCCGCGGCGGCGCTTCCGGTGAACGCGACCATGTCCACGCGGGCGGCCACCAGCAGGCGGCCCGTCTCGCGGTCGCCGGGCAGCGTCACGAGCACCCCGGCGCCCAGCGCCTCGGCGGCGTGCTCGGCCAGCAGCGCGGCCGAGTCGGGGGTGGTCTCGGCGGGCTTGAGCACCACGGTGTTCCCGGCCGCCAAGGCGGGGGCGCAGCGCCACGCGGCCATCATCAGCGGGTAGTTCCAGGGGACGATCGCGGCGACGGTGCCGAACGGCTCCCAGCGGACCCAGCTCTCGTGGCCCTCGACCAGGCGGCCAGCGGCGGGCGCCGTGCGCGCCCTCGCGGCCCCGGCGTAGAAGCGCAGCAGCTCGGCCGCCCCCGCCACCTCGGACTCCGCCTCGGCCCGCGGCTTCCCCGTGCCCGCGCGCTCGCGTTCGGCATAGGTGGCGGCGTGCCGCTCGACGAGCGACGCCAACCCGCCGATGCGCCCGGCCCGTTCCCCCGGGGTGAGGGCGCGCCAGGCCGCGGCCGCGTCCCGCGCCGCGGCGACGGCGGCCCCCACCTCGCGCTCGCGCCCGAGCACCGAGGTGCCGCGCGGGCGCCCCGTGCGGGGGTCGGTCAGCGTGAGGGCGGGGGCGTGCGGCCTGTGCGGGTCGGCCTTGGGTGCGTTCATCAGGGCTCCTGGGGTCCCGAGGTGTCCATATCCCTCATATCCCTCATATCCCTCATGTCGGGGGCAGGTCGTGGGCGCGCAGCCACAGCTCAAGGGTCAGCAGCAGCCACACCTTGGAGCCGTGGCGCGGCAGCAGCGTTCCGCGGCGGCGGGTCCATTCACGCACGGTGGAGGCGCGGAACAGGCCGCGGGCGCGGGCCTCGCGGCCGAGCAGCAGCTCGGCCGACAGGTCGCGCAGCGGCCCTTCGAGCCAGCGCTGCACGGGAACGCGCATGCCGCTCTTGGGGCGGTCCACCACGGTGCCGGGCAGCAGGTCGCGCACGGCCTCCTTGAGCACCCACTTCTCGATCGTGCCGCTGAGCTTGAGGCGCGGCGGGGTGGCGAACGCGTGGTCGATGACGCGGTGGTCGAACAGCGGTGCGCGGCCCTGGAGTTGGCGCGACGCGGTCAGGCGCTCGACCTTGGTGAGGATGTGGTGGGCGCCCTTGGTGCGGAGGTTGCAGTGCAGCAGCTGGTTGAGCAGGGCGTTCATCCGGCCCGGGCGCAGATAGGGGGCGACGAGGCGGCGCGGGTGCGGCGCCTCGGCCAGCGCCTCGGCGGCCTCGGGCGTCAGCAGGCGCGGCAGGTCGGTGTAGCACTTGCGGTACGACCTGAGGTACGCCTCGGCGCGCGCGTCGCCGTCGCCGTGGGGGCCCGCGGGGTCGGGGGCGCCCACGGCGAGTGACGGGGCGTCGGGGTCGGCGGCGCGGTGCATCTCGAAGACGAGCATCGGGAGGTTCTTGGGGCCGCCGAAGACGGGGTCGCCGCCCTCGCCGTTGAGGACGACGCGCAGCCCGTCCTCGGCCGCGGCCTCGGCAAGCATCAGGTTGGGCACGGTCAACGGGTCGCCCACCGGGGCGTCGAGGAGCGCGACGGTCTCGGCCAGCCGCTCGGCGACGGTGCGGCCCGGCACGGTCAGCACGCGGTGGCGGGTGTGGCAGTGGGTGGCGACCAGGCCCGAGTAGCCCAGCTCGTTGGGGAGTTCGGAACCGAAGCTGATCGAGTAGGTGTGCACGGGGTGGGCGTGCCGCTTGGCGGCGATGGCCGTGACCAGCGAGCTGTCGATGCCGCCCGAGAGCAGCACGCCGACCGGCTCGGCCTCGGGCAGGCGGCAGGCGACGGCCTCTTCGAGCAGGGCGCGCAGGCCGAGGACATAGGGCTCGGGGTCGTGGGGCCCGAGGTCGTGGGGCCCGGGGGCGAGGGGCCCCGGATCGTGGGGCCCGGGGGCGTACGGCTCACGCCCTTCGGCCACGCGCCCCGCGGGGGGCGGGAGGCGTTCCTCGGGCTCCCAGTAGCTCTCCTCCGTGGCCGAGCCGTCCGCGGCCAGGCGCAGCACGCGCCCGGGCAGCGCCTCGTGGACGCCGGTCAACAGCGTTTCGTCGCCCGGGAGATAGGCGAACGTGAGGAACGAGCGCACCGCGGCGAGATTGAGGCCCGTGGCGAGCGCGGGCCAGCGGCGCAGCGCGCGGAGCGAGGTGGCGGCGGCCCAGCAGCCGTCCGCGCGGGCGTAGAACGCGGTGCGCGCGCCCGCGTGGTCACGGATCACCACCAGGTCGCGGCCCTCGGCCACGAGCAGCGCGAACATGCCCTCGGCCGCGCGCAGCCCCACCGCGCCGAGCCGCGCCCAGCAGCGCAGCAGCAGCTCGCCGTCCGTGCAGCCCGGCGGGGCCTGGGCCCCCGCGGCGGCGAGCGCGGCGCGCAGCTCGGCGGCGTTGTGCAGCGTGACCTCGCCCACGGCGCTGAGGCCATCGGCGGTGAAAGGGCCCGCGGCATGGCCGGGTTCGCCGTCGAGCAGCGCCAGGGCCTGGCCCTGTGCGGGCACGGTGGCGCCCATCGCGGCGAGGTGGTCGCGCAGGCGGCCGGGCGTGGCGTCGCCCGCGCAGGCGCAGCAGCGGGGCATCAGCCGAAGTCCTCTGACCAGTCGGCGTCTGACGTGCCGGTCCAGGCGTCGACGACCAGCACGGCCCCGACCCCGGCGTCGCCGCCTTCACCCCGCTCGCCCCGTTCGCCCCGTTCGCCCCGTTGTTCGGCGCGGTACGCGGCGCGCAGCCGCTCCTCCTCCTCGGGGGTGAGGCGGGTGGGCGGCAGCAGCCCCGGGCCAAGGGCGCCGAGCCCTCGTCCGGCGCGCAGCCTGGCCCCCGGGGCGGTGGCGGCGGCTCGGTTGACGGTGACGCGGGCGCCCCCGTCCCACACGGTGCGGCCATAGCCGATGTCACGGCCGTACTCGACGCCGCCGTCGTCGTGGGTCCGCTTGACGAGCCGGTCACCCAGCGGCTCGTCCGTGCCGGAGCGGCCCCGGTCGTCGCGCCAGCGCACGGACCCGTCGGGCGCGCGCGTGCGCCACTCGCTGCGGCCCTCGTCGTAGCGGCGGTGCACGGTGCCGTCGGCGAGCAGTTCGTCGGTGTAGACGATCTCGCGTGGTCGCTTCGCCATGTCCATGGATCGGGTCCTCGGTGTCCTGGAAGTCCTTGGGCGGCTCGGGGAGTCGGGTCGGTCGTCGGCGGAACGGGCGGGCGCCGGGTCAGGTCGGGCGCCGGGTCAGCGCGTGGGCCAGGTGAGGAAACCGGTGTCGCGTGGGGCCTCCACTCCCCCGGTGGCGGCGCCGGGCGGGGACGCGCCGCCGTCGCGCACCAGCCGGTGGAGGGTGCGCAGCAGATGGGCGGGGTTGACCGCGGCGACCTCGGCGTACCGGCCGCGCGCGAGCCAGCGCAGCTCGCGGCGGTCGAGCGACGCGGCGGGCAGCGCGGGCCCGGTGGCCCGGCCGCGGGCGAGGTGCAGGGACGCCGCGTGCCGAGGGGTGAGGCCGAGGGCGGCCACGCGGGGCGCGCCGGGGCCGAGTTGGGCCCTGACGCGCCCGGGGAGCGCGGTGCCCTGGGCGCTGGCGTCGTGCAGCACGAGGACGACCGCGTCGGGGACGCGGCCGAGCGCGGCGGTCAGCCGGGGGTCCAACGGCAGGTCGTCGGCGGCGAGTACGGGGCAGGCGGCCTCCAGGTGCCAGTCGTTGGCCACGAGCATGCGGGCGATGGCCGGGTCCTGGCACACCAGCAGCCGGGGCAACCCGTAGTCGTACAGGTCGGGTTCGGCGGGCGCGCCGGGTCGTGGGCGCCGGTGCGGGGGCGCGGCGAGCAGCCCGGGAACGTCGCCGAGCCGCCCGAGCGCGGCGGCGAACCGGCCGTGCCCCAGCGGCGGCGCGAGCGTGAACGGCAGCCGCCGCGGCAGGAGATGGGCGGGCAGGAGAACGCGGCACAGCTCGTAGTAGAGCTGCCGCTCCGTGAACTTGAGGTCCCCGGGCGCGGCGGCTCGCGCGGCGGCGACGCGCAGGGCGCGTTCGAGCAACCCCGACCTCACGGGCGCCTCCCTCGGGAACAGCCGGGCCAGGGCAGGCTCGTCCGCGGCGGCGACCACTCCGTTACGGCGGCGCGAGGTGCGTGTGAACGGCCCCCGGCCGTCCGGGGGTTGTCGGCCCCGGCGCTCATCGGGGGCGCTCCAGCGCCGTGGCCAGGCCGCGCAGCCGCGCGGCGAGGCGTTCGCGGAGCCCGAGCGGCCCTGGGCCCGCGCCGCCCTCGCGCTCCAGGGAGCGCAGCGCGGCGGCGAGCGGGCCGAACTCCGGGGCCCCGGGCGCCCGTTGCTCCGCATCGTCGGCGGTGATGGCGTAGTCGTCGTGGTCGATGCCATAGCCGGTGTTGGCGGCGAGGATGTGCAATGGGCGGGGTCCTCGGTTCCCGAACGAGTGCGGCATCAGCTCGGGTATGCGGATCATCAGACCCGGCGGCAGGGCGATCGAGGCCACCCGGCCCTCGGTGGCGTCCCACAGGCCACACTCGGCGTGCCCGAGGCTGAGGACGATGTGCTCGCCGCCGTGCGCGTGGGGCGTGAACGCGCTGCGCGGGGCGACGACGCCGAGCTTGTAGGTGGCGTTGGACGGGCGCTCGGGGGACGTGGCGGCGTCGCCGACGAGGTAGTGCGCGAACTGGCCCTCGTCGATGAAGCGGTGCGTTCCGTCGGGCGGGCCGAGCTCCCTGGCCCCCGCGCGGTCGGCGACGAGGGCCCGGCCGTCCGCGCCGAGGGCGTACAGCCTTACTCCCTCGGGCAGTCGAGGGCAGAGCCTGGCCAGGTGGGTGAGCCGCCGCGGGCCGGTCCCACCGGAGCGGTCGACCACCCGTGCCCCCTCGGTGCGCTGTACCTGACCGCCACAATAGCTGCCCGGGGCGCCCGCGCCGAGATCGTCTCCGCCTCACCGCCCCCCGGGCGTGCGCGGCGCGGGCAACTCCGGGGGGCGGCGGGGGTGTTGGGGTGTTGAGGGCGCGGGCAGGCCCGGGCCCGGGCCGATCAGCCGATGCGGTCGCGGATCCAGACGCCCGCTTCCTTGAGGGCGCTCGGGTCGGCCCAGTTGCCGCTCGCGCACGTGCCGGTCCTGAAGACGGCACCACTGCGGAAGTCGTCGGAGTAGTTCCAGTTGGTCCAGCTGATGTTCTTCTCCGCGAGCAGGTCGAGGTAGCGCTGGGCGAACGCGAAGTCGTCAGGACCGTCGCCCGTGTACTCCTGAGTGCCGAACTCCGTGACGAACACCGGCACTTGGTCGGCCGCCCTGCTGAGCGCCGCCAGGTAGGCGTCCTGGTGCGAGGCCGCGTAGAAGTGGAAGGTGTACATGATGTTGTCGGCGTTCACGGGGTTGGCGACGACCTCGGACTCGTCGGAGCCCTCCGAGACGCCGAACGAGGACCAGGCGCGGGTGCCGACGAGGACGACGGCGTCGGGGTCGCCCGCGCGGACCACGGGGACCATCTCCTCGGCGTAGCTCTTGATGCTCGACCACGGGACGCCGCTCGGCTCGTTGGCGATCTCGTAGAGCAGGTTGTCCTGGTCGCCGTGGCGGGCGGTGATGTCCGTGAAGAACCGCTTGGCCAGGTCGGTGTTGGCGTTGGGGTCGCCCGGGCTCAGCATGTGCCAGTCCACGATGACGTACATGCCGCGCTCGGTGGCCTGGTCGATGATGCGGCTCGCGAGGTCCGTGAAGTACTCGGGGTCGCTCTCGTAGCCGTCCTCCTGGACATACGTGGACACGCGCAGCACGTCCGCGCCCCAGTCGTTCGCGAGCACGTCGAGCGAGGCGGGGGTGACGCAGTGCTCGAACCACTGGGTGCCATGGGTGCTCATGCCCCGCAGCTGAACGGGCTGGCCGTTCTCGCCGCACAGGGTGGTCCCGCACACCTCGAGGGCGCCGTACTGGGCGAGCGGGCTCACCTCGGCCGCGGCCGGAGCCGCCTCGGGTGCTCCGGCCGCTTGGGGCGGGGCGGGCGCGGTGACGGCGGGCGCGGCCGGGGCGGTGGCCGCGGTGGCCGCGCACACGGCCAGCAGTCCCGCGGCCGCGAGCAGGGCGCGGCGGCGGCGGGATGGGCGGGCGGACTGGGGTGTCGCCATGGTCGTCCTCTCCGATCGCCAGGGGCATGACACCCCTGGGTGGGGGGCGAGTGGGTGAGGGTGCAGGGGTCGCTGTGACCGTAGAAGGGGCCTGACGGTTGGTCAAGAGGTCCACACCAGTGGAGTGGAGATCCGGAACCGGGCCGGGCGGCGCAACGGCCGCCCGGCGTCCGGCAGTTCGCGGGCGTGGCGGGGGGGTGGCGGGCGAGGGGGCCCTCACCGCCCGGCGGCGGGGGCGGGCTCGGCGGGCTCGGCCTTCGTCTCGGCCGCGGGCTCGGCCTTCGTCTCGGCCGCGGGCTCGTCCGTCCCCGTGCCCGGTCCGGTCGCGCGCCGCACCGTCCATGGCAGCTGGGCCCCGATCGGGAGGCACAGGAGGAGCAACGCCCCCCACATCACCAGGACGAAGCTCCACAGGCCCATGACGAGGCCGATCCCCAGGTGGAGCGCGAAGCCGCCCACGAGGAGGTGGCGCCTGACCCGCGGCGGCATCAGCAGACAGATCGCGAGCGCGAACTCGATCACCAGGGGCGACCACGTGAGCAGGGCCACGGTCGGGCTCCACTCGACGAGCGGCCCCAGCAGCGGAGCCAGCCAGTCGGCGGCGCCGAAGGCCACGTCGTTCCCCCAGTAGTACAGGGCGGTGCCGTCCGCCCACTCCTGGTGGCTGAGCTTGGCGATGCTGGACTGGAAGTAGATCCCGGCGACCTGGAGCTGGGCGGCGAGGGTGAACGCCACGGCCGCCGTGACCGCCCACGCGCGGGCGCCGCGGGCGTTGCGGTGGCGCGCGACCGCTCCCTCCTGGATCCGTTGCCAGTGCGAACGGCGGGGATCGGCCAGGGTCACGGGGATCAGCAGGAGCGTCAGGACGACCGCGACCTGGTCGCCGCCGTCGGGGATGGAGATGCCGTTGTGGACGCTGAACGCCACATACCAGTGCGCGACGCCCGTCCAGCGGGGCCGCCAGCCCGAGGCGACGAGCAGCAGCACCGCGACGCACAGCCAGCGCGCGAGGCCGAGCTGCCCGTCGGGCGCCAGGCAGAACGCGCCCGCCCGCTGGATGCCGTCGCAGTAGGGCGCGGGGTCGCGCCCCACGACATGGCTGAAGAGCGTTCCCGTGCCGCTGAAGGCGAGCGTGCCCGCGGTGCCGAGCGCGATCAGGGTGCGGGCCAGGCCGTAGACGGTGCCCCAGGGGAGGGCGGCGCGAACGGTCGGGGCCGGGGCGGGGTCATGGGCCGGGCTCTGGTCCTGGGCCTTGGCCGGGTCCTGGGTCTTGGCCGGGTCCTGGGCCGGGGTCTGTCGCCCGCTCATGCCAGGCACTCCACGTCGATCCTCAGCACGCGCTCCGCGCGGTGGGTGTCGTCGACCAGGTCGCGCCAGGCCCATGGCTGGGGCTCGAGCGCGATCACGAAGAGGTCGCCGCACAGGGTGGGCGAGGGCACGTCGTTGACGACGGGCCGCGCGGGCAGCGACGGGTCGACGCACCCCTCGACCTCGGCGGTCTCGCAGTCGCGCCAGGCGTCCAGCGGGAACTCCGCCAGCAGGAGCGCGTATTCGGTACCTTGGGTCCTCGACTGCCGGTCGAACCCGAACGCGTTGTGCGGGGACGAGTGCGGGGTGAGCGAGGCCATGACGACATCGCCCGCCTCGTCGAGCCGGTGGATCTGGAAGGACGGGTCCCGCGGTGACTTGGTGAAGAACGCCCAGCCCTGGGGGAAGACCCTGGGCGCCTGCGCGCGCAGCTCCTGGCCCGCGCCAGGCAGGCGCACGGCCGACGGGGGCAGCTGCGCGTGGATCGCGTAGAGGGCGAGAAGGGCGATCACGGCGCCGACGGCGAGCGACCTGGCGCGGGAGAGCGGCAGCTCCGCGGCGGCCGTGGAGGCGCGGACGACGGTGAACTTTCCTGGTGTGCTGATCCTCAACTGAACTCCTTGCGCTCCTGCGTTTCCTGCGCTCCCTGCGCTCCGTGGACGACTCGACGAGAGGCGACCGCGCGGGCCGGGGTGAGGCCGGTGCGGGGCGGGCTGCCTCCCCGCCCCGCACCGGCCGGTCACGAGGACCGCGCGGTGGGCGTCAGAGCTGGAGCGCCGAGGTCACCTGGGCGATCGCGGCCTCCTGGCTGAGCCCTTCGGCCCCACCCGCGGGCGCGGACCAGAACCAGTTGGCGGCCACGACGAAGTTCGCCGCCGCGGCGACGACGGCGGCGTTGGCGACGCCGGCCACGTTGACGGCCGCGACGACGTTCACCAGGTAGACGCAGGTGGCGCCGCCGTCGATCTCCGTCTTCTCGATCTCCAGGGCCTCCAGGTCCTCCTGGGAGGCCAGGAGCGCGGCCTCGACCCGCTCGGGGGCGCCGGAGCGCAGCTCGGTCGAGAACGACGCGAAGTAGGCCGCGTCGTCGCTCTCCAGCAGGTCCAGGACCGCCGTGCCCCCGGCGATGGCCTCCTGGGTGTTGTTCTCGGCGTAGAAGTCGCCGACGGCCGAGAAGAGTTCGCCGTCGCGCTCGGCGAGCGCCTTGGCCGTCCCGCCCTGCCCGAAGAAGATCGCCCGGAACAGCTCGCGCCCATCCTCGGCGGAGCCCGGCGCGAACGCCGTCCTGACGGCCGCCGCCTGGGCGGTGCCCGAGCCGCCGCCGACGGCGTAGGCCGTCGAGGCGCCACCGGCGACGATCGCGACGGCCGCGATCACGGCTGCCGTTCTGGAAGGCTTTCTCAAAGAACTCACTCCCTCATTCGGTGAAGCCCGGCCGAAGCAACCGCGCAGCCCGCGTCCAACGGACCGCGCGCCCGTTATCGGGAAAAACAGATGGAAGTCTTCGACCAAGCCCCTGATGGTCGCTAGGAGATTAGCAACAGGGCATCGGCTGAATTCCGCGAATAAGCGGAACATTACAATCAGCAATGCGTGCAACTCGGACATTGACCGACGAAGAGGAAGCGAGGGCGCTCCTTCGCCCGAGAGGACGGGTGACGAACGTCACGACAACCCCTCTCCGTTACATTCGTGCCACACGAGAAGCGCGGGCGCTTCACCCCACGCCCGTCGGCCATTCACGAACTCCCCCTGGAGAGACGGCACTTCGCAGGTGAGCGCGCCCGCGAGGCGCGGATGCGCGGCCCCGTCGGACGCCGCTCACCGCCGCTCACCGCCGCTCGGCGCCGAGCGACACGGAATCCGCATTCCGGATCGGCGGCCCCGGAATAGCCGCGTGCTTTCCCCTCTGAAATGCCGCCGTGATTCGCCCCGCCGTTCCTGGGTGCGTTGAGGGGGCATTCAACGATCGTGGCATTGCTTCGACATCGCGCTCTGCCTCGCACCGGACCCTCGCACCGGACCCTCGCACCGGACGAAGCCGGGCGGAAAGGCGGCGCGTGGGCGACTTTGTGGGGATGAGTCGTCATGTGCCGGGCCGGGGAACCGGGAAGCGCAACGGGAACGCGCCGACGCCCCGCGGCGCGGGCGCGCGACGGGGCGTCGGGGGCGAACGGCGGTGTCGTCCGCGGGTCAGGAGTCGACCCAGCCGTGCGAGTGGGCGAGCTGGATCAGCCGCTGCCTAATCGCAAGGATCTGCTCGGAGGTGGCGGTCGGCGCGGCGTGCAGCAGTGCCTCGGTGATCTCCTCGACGAACTCGCGGGCCGACAGCACATCACACAGGTCGTCGCCCGGCGCGCCCGACGAGCCGCGCGACGGCGGGGCCAACTGCCGGTCGGCGCCCTCCTGGAGCCGCACATGGCTGGCCTTGAGCCCTCGGTCCCCCTCCTCGACGTCGAACGTCACCAGCATCCCTGGACCGAGGAGCCGCTTGTCGAACTCCAGGTCGTTCACATGGATGAAGACATCCTCACCCCCCGTGTCGGGCGCGACGAACCCATAGCCTCGGAGCTCGTCGAACCGCACTACCTTGCCCGTGACCATCACACACATCCAATCCCAGCCAACGCATGAACCCACGTGCCGGCTCGGGGCGCCAGGGCGGCCTCGCCGACGGGGGCCATCATCTCACCCGTCCGAGCCGCGGACATGGGGCCCCGACGCGGGTCAGGGCACGCCGCACAGGCGCAGCGCCGCCGTGGTGACCGCGGCGGCGATGACGACCAGCGGGAACGGCGCGCGCCGCAGCGCGAGCGCTCCCCCGGCGAGCACCCCCGCGGGACGGGCCCACCCCGCGAAGGCGGCGCCCTCGGCGGCGGATCCGTTGGCGAGTGACGCGGTGGCGACCAGCGCGACCAGCAGCACGGCCGCCGCCACGCCGAGGCGCCAGTGGGTGCGCTCGCCGATGCGCAGCCGGTCCCCGAGCGCGGGGCCCGCGAGGCGGAACGCGAAGGTCCCGGCGGCGAGCAACAGGATGGCGTAGAGGGGCATCAGGGGGCTCCCGGCAGAGGCTCGCGCGCCGGTCGGGGTGGTATGAGGGGGCCGCGCCCGGCCGCGAGCACCCCCAACAGCGCGCAGAGCACGGGCAGTCCTGGCGGCAGGAACGGCGTCGCGGCGACGGCCACGGCGGCGCCGACGAGGGCGGCGCGACGGGTCGCGCGGTCGGCGAGCGAGGGCAGGACCAGGGCGAGCAGGACCACGGGGAAGGCCGCGTCCAGGCCGAGCGCCCCGGTGTCCTCGATGCCGCCGCCCGCCAGGGCGCCGAGGACCACCGCGCCGTTCCAGCAGACGAACAGCGCGACGCCGCTCACCCAGTACGCCGCGCGGCGCGCGCCTGGCTCGCGCTGCCTGAGGGCGAACGCGACCGCCTCGTCGGTCATGAGGTGCGCGCCCATGAGCCGGGTGCGTATGCGCCCTTCACGCCCGCCGAAGAGGTCGGCGACCGCGAACCCGAAGGGCAGCAGCCGGGCGTTGAGCACGAGGGCGGCGAGCACCGCGGCGACCGCGCCGCCCCCGGAGAGCACGACGGCGACCGCGGCGAACTGCGCGGCCCCGGCGAAGACCACGAGCGACATCACCACGGGCACCCAGGGCGGCAGGCCCCCCGAGACGGCGATGGCGCCGAAGGAGGCGCCCACGAGGGCGTCGGCACAGCAGACGAGCGCGATGTCGCGCAGGGTGGCACGGTCAAGTGTTCGACAAAACGAACGCATGACCGGTATAGTGAACCCCAGGGCGCCCGTTCGTCAAGTCGAACGGTTGGACGTCCTGAGCGAACAGGAGCGGACACATGACCACGGGGAACGGACCGGCCGATCCGGCCGATCGGCCCGCGAGCGGGCTCATCACGCTGATCGCGACGGCCATCAGGCGGGAGCGGGAGGGCGCGGGCCTCTCGCTGACCGAGCTGGCCCGGCGCGCGGGCATCGCCAAGTCGACGCTCTCGCAGCTGGAGTCGGGCAGCGGCAATCCGAGCGTCGAGACGCTGTGGGCGCTCGGGGTGGCGCTCGGGGTGCCGTTCAGCAGGCTGGTCGACCCGCCGAGGCCGCGCATACGCGTGGTCAGGCGCGGCGAGGGCCCCGTGACGCACTCGGATCAGGCGGACTACTCGGCGGCGCTGCTGGCCGCGGGGGCCACGCACACGCGGCGCGACCTCTACCGGATCGAGGCGAGCCCAGGGCGCCCCCGCCTCTCGAAGCCGCACCTGCCGGGGACGACGGAGCACGTCGTGCTCTGCACGGGCCGGGCGCTCGCCGGGCCGACGGAGGAGCCGGTCGAGCTCGACCCCGGCGACTACGTCGCCTACCCCGGGGACGCCCCGCACCTCTTCGAGGCCCTGGCGCCCGACACCACGGCGGTGATCGTGACGGACCACATCTGAGCGACCCGTTCGGCCGCCGCCCCCGAGGCGGCCTTGGCAACGGGCGCGGGCGCTCGGCACACTCGCGCTGTCAAGGGCATGACGACCGCATGCCCACCACCTCAGGCCGGAGGACACCATGACACCCCCACACCCCACCCCCGACGTCGGCAGACGCGGGGCCCGCTGGGCCAGGTCCCTGGCGGCCGCCGCGTGCACGCTCGCCCTCGCCGCCGCCATCGCGCCGGGCGCGACGGCCCACCAGGCCACCGCCGCGCCGGAGTACGGCCAGGAGCACGGCCCGGAGCGGCTCGCCGCCGCGAGCGAGGCGGTGCGCGCCGCCGATGTCCCCGGCACCGCATGGACCGTGGACGCCGCGACCGGCAGCGTGCTGGTCACCGCCGACTCGACGGTGTCGGCCGAGGAGATCGCCCGGATCGAGCGGAGCGCGGACGAGCTGGCCGGGGCGCTGACGTTCGAGCGCACGCCGGGCGAGCTGCGCCCCCTGCTGGCCGGTGGCGAGGCCATCTTCACCGGGAGCACACGCTGCACCGCGGGGTTCAACTCCACATCGGGCGGCCGTGAGTTCGTCATCACCGCGGGGCACTGCACGATCCTCGGGAACACGTGGTACGCCGACCCGTCGGGCACCACGTCCATAGGCCCCACCGCGGGCTCCAGCTTCCCCGGCAACGACTACGGCATCATCCGGCACGCCAACGCCTCGCTGCCGCGCCCCGGTTCGGTGGTGTGCAACGGCGAGGAGATAGACATCGTCGGCGCGCGGAACCCCACGGTCGGCGAGGTGCTCTGGGTCGCCAGCCCCACCGGCTGCACAAGCGGCACGGTCACCGCGCTCAACCAGACGGTGAACTACGGCGGGGGCGACGTGGTCAGCGGCCTGGGCCGGTTCACGGCCTGCTCCGAGCCAGGCAGCAGCGGCAGCCCGGTGTTCACCCTGGACGGATACGCCGTCGGCATCGTCTCTGGCGGCTCAGGGAGCTGCTCGTCGGGTGGCACCACGTTCTTCCAGCCGATCCTGGAAGTCCTGAGCGCCTATGGGCTGACGCTCACCTGACGATCCGGTGCGGCCGCCGCGCCCCACGGGGCGGGCGGGCGGCGGCCGTTCGCTTATTATCGGCGCCGACTCCTATCCCGCGCTCGGCCCGTACGACGCGGGCGATCCCGCCGTCGTCGACCAGCACATGGCCTGGGTGCGCGGGGCGGGCGTCGGCGTGGTCGCCACCACCTGGTGGGGCCAGGGCGGCTTCGAGGACCAGCGGGTGCCGTTGCTGCTCGACGCCGCGGCCGCGCACGGCGTGCGCGTCGCCTGGCACCCGGAGCCCTACGGCGGGCGCACCGCCGCCTCGACCGTCGCGGACATCCGGTACGTCAACGCCCCCTATGGCGCGCACCCGGCGTTCCACCGCGACGCGGGCCATGGCGACCGGCCGGTGTTCTACGTCTTCAACAGCCTCTCGATCGCCGACCGGTCGCCCCTGTCCTCGGTCAACCAGGACAGCATCGTCCTGACCCAGACCACCGACAACTCCCGGGCCACCCACTTCGGCGGCATGACCGGCTGGAAGGGCATCGCCGACTGGTGCCGCGCCAACGGCCGGATCTGGGCGCCCTCGATCAGCCCCAGCTATCTGGACGACCGGGCCGTCCCCGGCAACACGACGCCCGAGCTGCCCCACGACGACGGCGAGACCTACGACCGGCAGTGGTCGGGCGCGCTGGCCCCGGAGAACGGCGGGCTGCCCGACCGGGTGTCGATCACATCGTTCAACGAGTGGCACGAGGGCTCGATGGTGGAGCCCGTCTCCTCCGACCCGCCGGCGGGCCATGGCTACAAGACGCTCGACGGCGCCTACGGCACCACGGGCGCCGCGTCGGAGACCGCGTATCTGGACCGCACGGCCCACTGGACCGCACGGCCCACTGGGCGGCGCGGTTCGCGGCGGCCCGCGCCGAGGACCGCCGCTGACCGCAGCACCGGCACCAGCACCAGCACCGGTGTGAACGGCCCTCGGGCGGCGGACCGTTCACACCGAACAGCCGGAACACCGGAACGCCGGGCTCAGGCCCAGGGGTCGAACGGAATGCCCGAGGGCTTCGCGCGCTCCAGGTGGCTGCCGAGCGTGTCGTCCTTCAGGCCGAGGACCGCGCTGCCGAAGTCGGCCTGGCTGAGCCGGTCGCGGTAGTCGGAGGGGAAGCCGTTCCAGCCGACCAGGTCGGGGAACTGCCAGCTGCCGTAGTGGTTCTCCGGCGGCTCGTCGTCGCCGTTGGCCAGCCGGAACGCATGCGTGCTCACGCCGTCCTTGTGATAGACGATCTTCGGGTGCGTGCCGTCGAACAGCACCGAGGACCGCGGGTGGATGTCGAAGCCGCCGTGCGCCGACGTCGAGACGTACTGGACCTCGTCGTTCCGCACCCAGACCACCACATGCTCCCAGTCGTGCCGGTGGCCGATGGCGCCAGGGCCCAGGGTGGCCTGGTCCTTCTCGAAGTAGAGGCCGTAGATGATCGCGCACCAGCCGTTGTTGCACTTCTCACGCGCGTAGCCGTTGGTGTTGTCCAGGTCCCACTGGTCGCGGCACTGGCCGTTGACGTCGCCGCCGAGGGCGAGGCCGGGGGCGATGGTGCCGTCGGCGCCGATGGCCGGGGTGGGGTAGCAGCCGTCCCCGTCGTAGTCGTAGGCGGGCTGGAAGGTCTGTTCAAGGCCGCTCGCGTTGGCGGGCAGTGCCTGTGGCGGGTCCGCGAGTGCGGTCCCGGGGAAGCCGATGAGCAGCGCGGCGGCGGCGCATCCGACGGCCGACATCCGGCCGAGCCGCCTGCGCCGCGAGGGCGCGGCCGACAGTCCGAGGTTCACGGCGGTGTCCTCCTGGTCGGCCCCGGCGTGGGCCGACGGGTTGTGGGGGGAGACGTCCTCCGAGACGGAGAAGCGAGCATGTGACGCTATCCCAAGTCCTCTGTGAGGGTGAAGAGTTGGCGAACGTCTCGCCCCACGCGCACGATCGGCCCCGCCCGGGCGGCGGCTAGCGCAACGTGATCACATTGCCCGTGATCAGGGATGCCTCGTCCGAGGCGAGATAGGCGATCACCTCGGCGACCTCGTCGGGGGACGCGACGTGGAAGTGCGACGCACTCGACGCCACGAACTCCCTGACCTCGTCCGTGACCCAGCCCGTGTCGGTCACGGGTGGCAGCACGACGTTGGCCGTGATGCCGAGGTCGCCGAGCTCGAGGGCGGCGGACATCGTGTAGTTGTTCTGCGCCGCCTTCGCCGCGCCGTAGGACACCTCGCTGGGAAAGCCCAGATCGCCCCCCGACGTCAGCCCGATGATGCGTCCCCACCTGGCGCCGCGCGCCCGGCTCCGGCGGGCCAGCTCGCCGATCAGGAGGGCGGGGGACATCGCGTCCACCGCGAACTGCCGCGACCATGTCTCGGCGGACACCGGCCGCATCGGGCGGCCGAGCGCGTCGACCGCGTCGGGGGTGAAGGTGTCCTGAATCCAGCCGGAGGCGTTGTTGACGAGGATGTCGACCGGGCCGAGCCGCTCCTCGGCGGCGTCGAAGAGGGCGGCCGCCGAGGCCGGGTCGGCCAGGTCCGCCTCGAACGCCGCCGCCCTGCCGCCCTCGCGCCTGATCTCCTCGGCCACCGCCTCGCCGCTGGCCGCGCGGGCCTCGGCGTAGCGTTCCCCCTGCTCCGCCTCCTCGGGGTCGCGCAGGCGCAGATACGCGCACAGCACGGCGACGCCGCGCACCGCGAGCGCCCTGGCCGTCGCGGCGCCGATGCCATGATTCGCGCCCGTGACGATGGCGACATGGCCGTTCGCGCTGGTACCGACCGGTGCTGATGGGGTGTCAGTCATGCCGCATGTCTAGCAAACGGCGCCCGCTCAGCGATAGTCGCAGCCCGAGGCCGCGGGCGATGACAGCACGGGGGGCACGCCCGCGAGGCGGCACACGGCGATGTACAGGAGCAACGGGTGCGTATAGGGCGTCGCGTCGTCGTCGGGCCAGTGGATCAGCCGGGGCGCCAGCCTCGGCAGGCGGCCCCTGCGCTGCGGCCCGGGGCGGCACGCGCCCGTCCAGTACCGCGCGGTCGACGGCCACATCAGGCCGACCTGCGACTCCGACGGCACCACCCACCACCACTGGAACCCCGTAGCGAACACCGCGCCCGCACGCGGCAGGCTCGTCATGATCGAGCGCCCGTGCTCCTCGGAGACGCCCACCGCGTCCCCTGATCTTCCGTCGGGCATGGTGACCGGCAGATACAGATGGGTGCTGACTCGTGGTCGATCCATGCTGGCGTCCCGTCAAGGGCGCCGGAGCGCGACCGTCCGGACCGACCGGCGGGCGCCGTCGGCGGGCTCGGCCACGCACCAGGCGGTGCTGAGAAGTGGCCCTGGCGAAGGGGACCACGGCGCGGCGAACCGACCCTGCACCGACACCGGCTCGCCGCGGCCGAGGGGGCGCGACCGGGCAGGGCCGGAGGGAGGCGCCGTGGCGGGAAAAGCCATGCTGCCGCCTTTCGTCTGGCCGATGAGCCGCGCACCCGTTCACTCAGGTGAAACGCGTCACTTCACTATGTCACTGCCAAGTTCAGGTCGCAACAAGAACTTTGAGAATTGCAGGGTGCGGGATGCGGAGTAGCCATGGCAACCTGGAAGGACACGCACGGGTGCGCCGTTCCGGTTACCGTGCGTGGCCGTGATGGCCCCCCCGGCGTCTACTGTGCCCATGGCCGCAACGCCCCCGACACGCCCAGACGCCGTCCCCGACGCGATCCCGCCGATGCTGGCCATCGACGCCGAACTCCCCACCGGCGCATGGGCGTACGAGTACAAGTGGGATGGTTACCGCGCCTGCGTCCGCGTCGCCCGCGACGGCACCACGCGGCTGACCAGCCGCAACGGCAACGACCTCACCGCCACCTACCCCGAGCTCGACGAGCCTCCCGGCCGGGCGCTGCGCGGCAGGGCCGCCGTCCTCGACGGCGAGATCGTGGCGCTCGACCAGGCCGGACGCCCCGACTTCGGGCTGCTCCAACGCCGCCGCCGACGCGGCCGCGAGGGCGGCGGCTCACCCGTCACCTACTTCGTGTTCGACGTCCTGCTGCTCGACCGGGCCACCCTGCTCGACCAGCCGTACGAGCGGCGGCGCGCGGTCATCGACGAGCTCGCGGCCGAGGTGGAGGGGACGGACGCGGCGGCGCGGCTGGCGTTCCCGCCGAGCTACTCGGGACCCGACGCGCGCCCCGACGAGCTGTTGGGGGTGGCCCAACGGCACGGCCTCGAAGGGCTGATGGCCAAGCGGCTCGACTCGCCCTACCAGCCGGGCCGCCGCTCCAAGCTGTGGATCAAGAAGCCGCTGATCAGGACGCAGGAGGCGATCATCGGCGGCTGGCAGCCGGGCGAGGGGCGGCGCGGGGGAACGCTGGGGTCGCTGCTGCTCGGCGCGTTCGACGAGGGCGGCGCGCTCCGTTACCTCGGCCATGTCGGCACGGGGTTCCGCGCGGCGGCGCTCGCGGACCTCATGGAACGGCTCGCCCCGCTGGCGCGCCCCACCAGCCCCTTCGCCGACCCGGTCCCCCGCGCGCACGCCCGCACCGCGCGCTGGGTGGAGCCGCGGCTGGTCGGCGAGGTGGCGTTCCGCAGCTGGACGCGGGACCGGCGGCTGCGCCAGTCGTCTTGGCGCGGGCTGCGGCCCGACAAGGACGCCGAGGAGATCGTGGTCGAGAGGCCCTGAGGGAGTCGAGAGGCCCTAAGGGAGCGGCGGCCAGGCGTGGGCGAGGAGCGACGCGAAGTGCTCGGGGAACCACTCCCCCACCGCGGGCCCGCCGCGCAGCGCGCCGCCAGGCGAGCCGCACGCGGTGCAGAGGCCGGAGCCGGGGTCGCCCTCCGGCGCGTCGGCGCCGTCGAGCCCGACCCCCGCCTGGTTGCACCAGTGGGCGGGGCTGAGCCGACGGTCGAGGCGCCCGTGTTCGACGTACTCGTCGGCGGTGGTCAACGGGCCAGGGCCCATGGGGCGTTCGGGGCCGCCCCAGCCGTTGCACGAGGTGTCGACCAGCATCCCGATGCCCGGGTCGAAGCCGAGGCCCACCAGCTCATCGCGCAGCGCGAGGGCGAAGGGGACTTCGTCGGCGAAGCGATCCCCGGCGATCCAGCTGCTGCCCAGGCGCACCGGCTCGCCGCCCACGACGAGGTGACGGCGTCCCGCGCCAGCCGGGCGGTGGGGCCGAAGGTGTCGTCGAAGCCCACGGGCTTGTGGCTGCCGAGGTCCAGGTAGACATAGACACGCGGAGGCGCGCCCAGCGTTTCCACGGCATGGTCGATGCCGCGGATGTGGTGGCCATTGGTTGCCATCTCCTGGCACTCGGGCGTGGCGCCCGCGCGGCCCCCGGTGTGGGCGACCAGGAGCGGCAGCGCGCGGCTCGACGATGACGACCACGCGCAGCCCCGCGTACTCGGGCGGGCGAGCGTCCCGGCGATCGGATCGACGAAGTCCGCCTCGTAGCGTTCGATCTCGTCCGGGCCCAACTCGCCCGTGGAGACGGCGCGGTGGCAGTCGCGGCCCGGGAGGTTGCGCAGCACCAGCCGAACGGCGTCCGCGCCCTGCGCCAGCCCCTCGACCAGGTGGTCGCTGCAGGCCAGGGGCGCCGGGCTCGCCGGGAACGTCCGCCAGCTCGTCGAGCCATACCGCGGTGGGCTGCCCGGCGATCGCGCCGCCGGGGACGGAGGCGGCGAGGAGCGTTCCCAGCGGGGCGCGCAACGGCATCGGGGCTCTCCTCGGGGTGATGGGAGCGCTCCCAAGATAGCGGCACGGAACGGGGAAGGGAAAGACTCGGGGCATGGAACTCACGGAGCGGGCCCAGGTGATCGAGGCGGCGCGGGCGCTGGTGCGGGAGGACCGGCGCGCGGTACTCGGCCTCGCGGGGGCGCCGGGGGCGGGGAAGTCCACGCTGGCGCGCGCCGTGGTGGAGGCGCTGGGCGAGACGGCGGCGTATGTGCCGCTCGACGGCTTCCACCTGTCCAACGCGCAGCTGGACCGGCTCGGCCTGCGGGACCGCAAGGGCTCCGAGCCGAGCTTCGACGTGTGGGGCTATGCGGCGCTGCTGCGGCGGCTGGCGCGGGACGACGGTCGGGACGTGTACGTCCCCGACTTCGACCGCGACCTCGACGAGCCGGTGGCGGCCAGCCACCGGGTGGCGCCGGGGGCGCGCCTGATCGTGACCGAGGGGAACTATCTCGCGTGCGACCTCCCCGGCTGGCGCGAGGCGCGCGCCCTGATGGACCGGCTGTGGTACGTGGACGCGCCGCCCGATGAGCGCGACGAGCGGCTGATGCGGCGCCATGTGGCGCACGGCCGCACGGAGTCCGCGTCCCGCGCGTGGATCGACGCGAACGACGCGCCCAACGCGGGGCTCGTCGAGGGGACGGTGGTGGGGTGCGACGCGTGGGTTCGCCTTGGGGGTGGGGGGCGGCCGTCCCGGTCGCCGAGCGGCTTGTAGGCGCCTGAGGCCGTGCGCCGAACGGGCTCGGCGGATACCGTCGGCACTCGTGCGCACACGGTGTGGAGGGCGCCAGCACCCCGCACCCATTCCACGGCACCCCGCCTTCATCCCACAGCCCCCCGTACCGTGGCTAGGGTCACAGCGACCGCGGCGTTCTGCTTTGGGGCGCATTTAGCCGTGCGGCATAGAGTCGGTGCATGACGGTCGTGACTGATGAGGGGCTCCCGCTGGCCGCCGAGTTCCCCGAGGCCACCCGCGAGCAGTGGCAGCGCCTCGTGGCCGGGGTGTTGCGCAAGGCGGGCAAGGGTGAGCTGGCGGGGCGCGCGGTCGAGGACGCGCTGGCGACGCGGCTGGAGGACGGGCTCGTCACCCGGCCGCTCTACACCGCGGAGGACGCGGTGGACGACGCGGGGCTCCCCGGCTTCCCGCCGTTTGTGCGCGGGGGCAGGGCCGCGGGGACCGCGGTCTCGGGGTGGGACGTGCGGCAGCGGCATGTGGACCCCGATCCGGCGCGGACCAACGAGGCGGTGCTCGCCGATCTCGAGGGCGGCGCCACGTCGGTGTGGCTGGCGGTCGGCGCCGAGGGCATTCCCGTGGGCGACCTCGGCAGGGCGCTCGACGGCGTGCTGTTCGACCTGGCCCCCGTGGTGCTGGACGCGGGCGCCGACACGGAGGCGGCGGCGCGGGAGTTGATCGCGCTGTTCGCCGCGCGGGGCGTCGCGCCCCAGGACGCGCTTGGCCACCTCGGCGCCGACCCGCTCGGCCTGGCGGCCCGCACGGGCGACACGTCGGGCCTCGCCGAGCGCTCGTCGGCCGCGGCCGATCTCGCCGCGCGCTGCCACCGGGAGCTGCCCAGGGTGACGGCGCTGACCGTCGACGCGCTGCCCTACCACGAGGCGGGCGGCTCCGCCGCGCAGGAGCTCGGCTGCTCGCTGGCCACCGGCGTCGCCTATCTGCGGGACCTCACGGCGGCCGGGCTGCCGGTGGACGCGGCGTGCGGGCTGCTCGAGTTCCGCTACGCGGCCACCGCCGACCAGTTCCTGACGATCGCCAAGCTGCGGGCCGCGCGGCGGCTGTGGGCGCGGGTCGCCGAGGTGTGCGGGGTCGCGCCCGCGGGGCGGGCGCAGCGGCAGCACGCCGTGACGTCGCCCGTGATGATGGCGCGCCGCGACCCGTGGGTGAACATGCTGCGCACCACCGTGGCCTGCCTGGCCGCGGGGACGGGCGGGGCCGACGCGGTGACGGTGCTGCCGTTCGACGAGGAGCTGGGCCTGCCCGACGCGTTCGCGCGGCGCGTGGCCCGCAACACGTCGGCCGTGCTGATAGAGGAGTCGCACCTGGCGCGGGTCATCGACCCCGCGGGCGGCTCGTGGTACGTGGAGCGGCTGACGCACGATCTGAGCCAGGCGGCGTGGGCGTGGTTCCAGGAGATCGAGGGGGCGGGCGGCCAGGCGGCCGCGCTCGGCTCTGGCCTGGTGGCCGCGCGGCTCTCGGACACGTGGGAGCGGCGTTCGGCGCGGCTGGCGACGCGCCGGGAGCCGGTCACGGGCGTCAGCGAGTACCCGGAGCCCGAGCAGGCGCCCGTGGTGCGCGAGCGCGCGCCGAGGCGGCCGGGCGGCGGGCTGCCGCGGGTGCGCAGGGACGAGGCGTACGAGGCGCTGCGGGCGCGCACCGACGCGCACCTTGCGTCGACGGGCGCGCGCCCTAGGGTGTTCCTCGCGGCGCTCGGCCCGCCCTCGGCGCACACGGCGCGCGCGACGTTCGCCGCGAACCTCTTCAAGGCGGCGGGCATCGAGCCGGTGCACGAGCCGGTGACGGTGGACGCCGCGTCGGCGGGCGACGCGCTCGCGGCCAGCGGGGCCACGGTGGCGTGCCTGGTCTCGAGCGACGCGCTGTACGCCGAGCGGGCCGAGGCGGTCGCCAGGGCGCTGACCTCGGGCGGCGCGAGCCGGGTGTTCCTCGCGGGTCGGCCTGGGGACGCGCGGGAAGCCTATGAGAAGGCTGGCATCGACACGTTCGTCTTCGCGGGCTGCGACGCGGTCGCCGTCCTCACCTCCGTCCTCGACCACCTGGGAGTGGCGTGATGCAGATCCCCGACTTCGCGGGCATCGGCCTGGGCCCCGCGAGCACCGAAGGCACGGTGGAGCAGTGGCGTTCCGCGGTGAAGGAGGGCGCGGGCCGCGGCGTCGAGGACCTGCTGTGGGAGACCCCCGAGGGCATCTCGGTCAAGCCGCTGTACACGGCGGAGGACCTGGAGGGCCTTGACTTCCTTGGCACCTACCCGGGCGTGGCGCCGTATCTGCGTGGCCCCTACCCGACGATGTATGTGAACCAGCCGTGGACCATTCGGCAGTACGCGGGGTTCTCGACGGCCGAGGAGTCCAACGCGTTCTACCGCAGGAATCTGGCGGCGGGCCAGAAGGGCCTTTCGGTGGCGTTCGACCTGCCGACGCACCGCGGCTACGACAGCGACCATCCGCGGGTGACGGGTGACGTCGGCATGGCGGGCGTGGCGATCGACTCCATCTACGACATGCGGCAGCTGTTCGACGGGATCCCGCTGGACCGGATGTCGGTGTCGATGACGATGAACGGCGCGGTGCTGCCCGTGCTCGCGCTCTACATCGTCGCGGCCGAGGAGCAGGGGGTGCCGCCCGAGAAGCTGGCGGGGACCATCCAGAACGACATCCTCAAGGAGTTCATGGTCCGCAACACCTACATCTATCCACCGCGGCCCTCGATGCGGATCATCTCCGACATCTTCGCGTTCACGTCGCGGCGGATGCCGCGGTACAACTCGATCTCGATCTCCGGGTACCACATCCAGGAGGCGGGGGCGACGGCCGATCTCGAGCTGGCGTACACGCTGGCCGACGGCGTGGAGTACCTGCGGGCCGGGCTCGGCGCGGGGCTCTCGGTGGACGCGTTCGCGCCGCGCCTGTCGTTCTTCTGGGCGATCGGGATGAACTTCTTCATGGAGATCGCCAAGCTGCGCGCCGCCCGGCTTCTGTGGGCCAAGCTGGTGCGGCAGTTCGGCCCCGAGAACCCCAAGTCGCTCTCGCTGCGCACCCATTCGCAGACCTCGGGCTGGTCGCTCACGGCGCAGGACGTGTTCAACAACGTCACCCGCACATGCGTCGAGGCGATGGCCGCGACCCAGGGGCACACGCAGTCGCTGCACACCAACGCGCTAGACGAGGCGCTGGCGCTGCCGACGGACTTCTCGGCGCGCATCGCGCGCAACACCCAGATCCTGCTCCAGCAGGAGTCGGGCACCACGCGCGTGATCGACCCGTGGGGCGGCAGCGCGTATGTGGAGCGGCTCACGCACGATCTGGCGCGGCGGGCGTGGCAGCACATCGATGAGGTCGAGGCGGCGGGCGGCATGGCCGCGGCGATCGACGCGGGGCTGCCCAAGATGCGGGTCGAGGAGGCGGCGGCCAGGACGCAGGCGCGCATCGACTCGGGCCGCCAGCCGGTCATCGGCGTCAACACCCGGCGCGTGGACGCCGACGAGCAGATCGAGGTCCGCGCGGTCGACAACTCCGCGGTCCGCGCCCAGCAGATCGAGAAGCTGCGGCGGCTGCGCGAGGAGCGCGACGAGGACGCGTGCCGCTCGGCGCTCGCCGCGCTGACGGCCGCGGCCGGGGACACCTCGGGGCGCGGCGGCCTCGAAGGCAACCTGCTGGCGCTCGCCGTGTCGGCCGCGCGCGCCAAGGCCACCGTGGGCGAGATCTCGGACGCGCTCGAGAAGGTCTTCGGGCGCCACTCGGCGCAGATCCGTACCATCTCCGGGGTGTACCGGGAGGAAGCGAAAGAGGCGCCGAGCGTGGACCGCACCAGGCGTCTTGTGGCCGCGTTCGCCGAGGCGGAGGGGCGGCGCCCGAGGATCCTGGTGGCCAAGATGGGCCAGGACGGGCACGACCGCGGCCAGAAGGTGATCGCCTCGGCCTTCGCGGACCTGGGCTTCGACGTGGATGTCGGCCCGCTGTTCCAGACCCCTGCCGAGGTCGCGCGGCAGGCGGTGGAGGCGGATGTGCACGTGGTCGGCGTCTCGTCGCTGGCCGCGGGGCACCTGACGCTGGTGCCCGCGCTGCGCGAGCAGCTGGCCGAGGCGGGCCGCGAGGACATCGTGATCGTGGTCGGCGGGGTGATCCCGCCCGCGGATGTGGCGACGCTGCACGAGATGGGCGCCGCCGCGGTCTTCCCGCCCGGCACGGTCATCCCCGACGCCGCGCACGACCTGCTGATCACCGTGGCGGCGGCGCTGGGCCACGAGCTGTAACGGCCCGCCGCGCGATGGTGTCAGGGCAGGTGTCAGGGAGGAACGCGTCCGAGGAGCCGAGGGTGCCGCGCGCTATCGACATCGACGCCTATGCCAAGGGCGTCCTGGAGGGGTCAAGGGCCCATGTGGCCCGGGCCATCACGCTGGTGGAGTCCACGAGGGCCGACCATCAGGAGCTGGCCCAGCGGCTGCTGCTCGACCTGCTGCCGCACGCGGGTCAGTCGCGGCGGATCGGGATCAGCGGGGTGCCGGGCGTGGGCAAGTCCACGTTCATCGACGCCTTCGGCTCGATGCTGACCGGGCTCGGGCACCGGGTGGCGGTGCTGGCCGTCGACCCGTCGTCCACCAGGACGGGTGGCTCGATCCTGGGCGACAAGACGCGCATGGAGCGCCTGGCCGTCGACCCCGCCGCGTTCGTCCGCCCCTCCCCCAGCGCCGGAACGCTGGGCGGGGTGGCGCGGGCGACACGCGAGAGCGTCGTGGTGATGGAGGCGGCGGGGTACGACGTGGTGCTGGTGGAGACCGTGGGCGTGGGGCAGTCGGAGACGGCCGTGGCGGGCATGGTCGACTCGTTCCTGCTGCTGAGCCTGGCGCGCACCGGGGACCAGCTCCAGGGCATCAAGAAGGGCGTGCTCGAGCTGGCCGACGTCATCGCCGTCAACAAGGCGGACGGCGAGCACCGTGGGGACGCCAAGGCGGCGGCGCGCGAGCTGGCGGGGGCGCTGCGCATGATGCACCCGGCCGAGGAGGGCTGGACGGTGCCGGTGCTGACGTGCAGCGCGCGGGAGTCCACGGGGCTCGACACGGTGTGGGAGCGCCTGGAGAAGCACCGGGCGACGCTGGACGCGTCGGGGCGGCTGACCGCCAAGCGGCGCGAGCAGCAGGTGGACTGGGTGTGGTCCATGGTCCGCGACCACGTGCTCGGCGCCCTGGAGCGGCACCCCGCGGTGGCCGCGCTCGCGCCCGATGTGGAGGAGCGGGTCAGGGAGGGCAGGCTGACGGCGACGCTGGCGGCGGGGAAGCTGATCGAGGCGTTCCTCGGCGAGCGGTGAAGCGCCGAGGCGTCAGGGCGTCAGGGCGTCAGCCGTCGAGGACGGCGGCGGGTCCGCGTTCCGCGCGCACAAACGCCGGGAACTCCCCTGGCCCGCACCGGACTTCGTGCCAGCCGGGGCCGCTGAGCGGCGGGCAGCCGAGCAGCGGTGTCCACTCGCCTTCCGGCACCCACAGGGCGCGGTGGCCGCCCGGCTCAAGGACGGGGGCGACCAGCACATCGGGCCCGAAGAGGTACTGGAGGTCGGCGTCGCGCGCGGCGCGGTCGCCCGGGTAGGCCAGCGGCATGGGGCGCATGAGCGGCGGGCCCCCGGCCGCGGCGCGCGCGATGTAGGAGCGCATCCGGTGGCGCAGGCGGCACGCGGCGACGGCCGCGCCGCGCGCGGGCTCGGGGTAGGCGGTGGGCTCGCGGCGGCCCGTTCCGTGGAAGCGCATGATCGGGGAGAACGCCGCCCACTGCGCCCAGCGGCCGTACAGCTCGGGCTCCACATCGGCGAGGACCCGGTCGGGCTCCATGGTCTTCCGCAGCCGCCCGGCGAGCGCGTAGGACTCGGGGGTCCAGTAGCCGCCCGCGTCATAGGTGACCACGCCCACGCCGGAGAGCGCCATGGAGAGCACGGCCCGCAGCGTGGAGACCATGCCGCCCCAGGTGGAGGGCAGGTCGCCGGCCCAGTGCGCGGGGTCGCGCTGCGAACCGGCCGTGCCCGAGCGTGAGATGGCGAGGAAGTCGCCGTCGCGCGCGGCCAGGCCCGCCTCGCTGATGGCGTCCTGGTAGATCAGTCCGTAGCTGTTGCGGCGCTCCCAGCCGAGCGTGCCATCGGCGAAGACGGCCTCCTCGGGGATCTCCTCGCCGAAGTCGGCGAGGAACGCCGCGTTCCCCTCCCGCTCCAGGGTGTGGGCGACGCGGCGGTTCCACCAGGCACGGGCGGCGCCGTTGGTGAAGTCGACGACAAAGGTGTCGGAGTTGTCGGCCGTGGGCACGGGCGTTCCCTCGCCGTCGGTGACGAGGAAGCCGCGGTCGGCGAGCTCGGCGGCGAGTGGGGTGCCGCGCTTGACGTAGGGGTTGATCCACAGGCTGGTGCGCACGCCGCGCTGGGCCAGGGCGCGGGCCCAGCCCTCGGGGAAACGGGCGCGGTCGGGCTCGGTGCTCCAGGCGGCGTCGTCGAGGACGGACTCCGAGAGCCACTCGTCGACGTGGATGACGTCGACGGGGCAGCCCGCCTCGCGCAACTCGTCGACGGTGGCGACCACTTCGTCCGCGGTGAAGTAGGAGGAACGGCTCATCCAGACGCCGAAGGCCCATGCGGGCAGGTCGCGGGGGCGCCCGGTGAGGGCCTGGTAGCGGTCGAGGATCTCGGTGGCGGTGCCGGAGAGCAGGAAGAGGTCGAGGCTGCGGGAGCCGATGGCGACCTTGGCGGCCTCGGAGTGGGTGGCGCCCAGGTCGGCCTCGACCGAGCCCCCGGTGTGGGCGAACAGGCCCCAGCCCGCGTCCGACCAGATCAGGGGCACATTGAGATAGGCGGAGTCGCGGCCAGCGGCCCTGCTCTCCTCGGTGTTGCGCAGCCTGCGGTGCCCGCCGCGCAGGTTGATGCCCTGGTAGCTCTCGCCGCCGCCGTAGACGGCCGCGTCGGGCGCGAGGTGGATGGCCTCCACCCAGCGCCCCACGGGGTGGCCCGGCGACGGTGGCTCGTATCCCGCGCTGAACGGCACGGTGTCGGCCTGCGGGTCGGCGAACCGCTCGTACGCGCCGAACCGCAGGCCCTGCCCGCCGCGCCACGTGGCGCGCACTCCGGGCCCGGTGATCTCCACGCCGCCGCGGACGGCGACGACGCGGGCGGGGCGGGTGGCCACCGGGGTCATCACGGGCGAGCCGTCGTCGGACGTCGCGTCGGGGCCCTCCTGGCGCAGCCGCAGCACCCCGGTCACGGGGATCGTGCACGCGAACCGCACCGCGCGCCCCGAGGCGAGGGTGACCCGCAGGGACCCGCCGTCGGTGGCGTCGGGGTCGGGCTCGACCGCCGCGTAGGGGTCGATCTCGGCCGTCGTCTCGCTCACCGCCTGTCGCCTCCCTCATGTGTCGGTGGCCCCGCCCGGGTACCCGCCGCTGGCCTGCGGAAACGGGCCACGCGCCCTCAAGGCGCCGGGGGCGTGCGCCGATGAGTCGGTAGGGGGGTTCCCCGTCCGGCGGACCGTCGCGCGCATGGCCGCCGCCAGGGTGGGAACCTTCAGGAGTCGCTGGCCACGCGCGTGTCCCAGACCCGGAACAGGGGTGATTCGGTGATCGAGGTGCTGCTTCTCCTGGTGGCCCTGCTGCTCACGCTGGCCTGCGCGGTGTTCGTGGCGGCCGAGTTCTCGCTGACGACGGTGGAGCGCGGCGATCTCGAACGGTCGGCCGCGGCGGACGAGCCTGGCGCGGCCGGTGCGCTGCGGGCGGCGCGGGCGCTGACGTTCCAGCTGTCGGGGGCGCAGCTGGGCATCACGGTGACCTCGCTGGTGATCGGCATGCTGGCCGAGCCGTCGTTCGCGAGGCTGCTGCGCGGCCCGCTCGAGGCGGCCGGGCTGCCCGAGGCGCTTGCGTCCTCGCTCGCGGTGGGGCTCGGCGTCGCGGCGTCGACGGTGGTGCTGATGGTGATCGGGGAGCTGGTCCCGAAGAACTGGGCGATCTCGCGGCCCCTGCGGGTGGCGCGGGCGGTGGCGGGGCCGCAGCGGGCGTTCACCGCGGCGTTCGCCCCGTTCATCCGGCACCTGAACGAGACGGCGAACCGGCTGGTGCGGCTGGTCGGCCTCGAACCCACGGAGGAGCTGGCCTCGGCCCGCACCCCACAGGAGCTGATCGCGCTGGCCCGGCACTCGGCCGAGGAGGGCGTGCTGCCGTCGGACTCGGCGGAGCTGTTTGTGCGCACCCTGCACCTGGGCGAGCTGACCACGGAGAACGTGATGACGCCCCGCGTGGACGTACACGCCCTGCGCAACACCGCGACGGCCGCCGACGCGGCCAATCTGACGCTGGCCACGGGCCTGTCCCGCTTCCCCGTGTACGACGCGGGGCCCGACGACGTGATCGGCGTCGTGCACATCAAGGACGTGCTGGCCCTCGACGAGGCGGAGCGCTCGACGACGCCCGTGGAGCGGCTGGCGAGCGCGCCCGTGCTGGTGCCCGACAGCCTGCCGGTGGACCGGCTGCTCGAACGGCTGAGGGAGCGGCACTCGATGGCGGTGGTGGTCGACGAGTACGGCGGAACGGCGGGCGTCGTGACGCTTGAGGACATCGTCGAGGAGGTGGTCGGCGAGGTGCGCGACGAGCACGACCCCGAGGAGGGCCCGGGGCTTGCCCGCACGGCCCCCGGCACATGGGAGGCGGACGGCGGCGTGCGCCTCGACCAGCTGGCCGCGCTCGGGATGCCGGTGCCCGACGGGCCCTATGAGACGGCCGCGGGGCTGCTCGCCAACCGGCTGGCCCGGATCCCGGCCACCGGCGACCATGTGACGATCGACGGCTGGCGGCTGACCGTGATGTTCACGGCCAGGCACCGGGCCGAGCGGGTGCGGATCGCCGCGCCGGCCGAGGGGCCTCAGGCGCCATGACGGCGCTGCAACTGGCGCTCGGCGCGCTGACCCTGGTGACCAACGCGTTCTTCGTGGCGGCCGAGTTCGCCCTGATCTCGGTGCGCAGGGACCAGATCGAGCCGCGCGCGGACGCGGGCGAGCGCGGGGCGCGCACCGTGCTGTGGGCGCTGCGGCACCTGTCGCCGATGATGGCGACCGCGCAGCTGGGCATCACCGCGTCATCGCTCGTGCTCGGCGCGGTGGCGGAGCCCGGCGTCGCGCACCTGCTCGAGCCGCTGTTCGACGCGCTGGGCGTGCCCGACGGGGTGGTGCACCCGATCTCGTTCGCGATCGCCCTGACCCTGGCGACCTATCTGCACATGCTGGTCGGCGAGATGGTGCCCAAGAACATCGCGCTTGCCGCGCCCGACCGGGCCGCGCTGCTGCTGGGGCCGCCGCTGGTGGCGGTGACGCGGGCGCTGCGGCCCGTGGTGTTCGCGATCAACGCGGCGGCGAACGGGCTGCTGCGGCTGATCCACGTGGAGACCAGGGACGAGGTGGCGTCGGTGTTCACGGACGACGAGCTGGCGCGGCTCGTGCAGGACTCGAGCGACGCGGGGCTGCTTGAGGCGCGGGAGAGCAGGCGGCTGCGGGACGCGCTTGAGCTGGGCAGCCGGACGGTCGCCGAGATCGTCGTCCCGCTGAGCCGCATGGTGGCGGTGGACCACCGGGTGACGCCGCGGCGCCTTGAACGGGTCTCGGCGGAGTCGGGCTACTCGCGCTTCCCCGTGACCGGGCCCGGCTCGACCGTGCTTGGCTTCCTGCATGTGAAGGACGCGCTGGGCGCGGCGGCGCGTGACCGGCCGTTTCCGCGCGAGGCGCTGCACCCGGTGGTGCGGGTGCGGCCCGACACGCCGCTCGACGACGCGCTCACGACGATGCGCGCGGCCGTGACGCACCTGGCCGCGGTCACCAGCGCGCGGGGCAGGCTGCTGGGCTTTGTGACGATGGAGGACGTGCTCGAAGAGCTGGTGGGCCCGGCGGCGAACGCGCGCTGAACGCCGTGCGGGCGAACGCCGTTCACCGGCGCGTGCGTCCGCCGTCGCGCCGGGGCCGCGCGTCCCGGGGGAACCCGTTGTCCTTGTTCCGCTCGCCCTCGGCCTGGGACGGGGGCCGCCTGGGGTGTGGCTGCCCGCGGTGTCTTGGCTCGGTCTGGTCGCCGTTCTCGCGCTCGCCCTCGGCCTGCGAGGGATCCTGGTCGCTCATGCCCCGCGGGTATCCGGGAGCGGCGAACGCAAACGGCCGGAGCCGCGCCGGTGCGGCGCGGTGCCGGTCAGGCCGCGGCGGCCAGGGGTGCGGGCGCCTTGGTCAGGGACACCGCGGGCGCCGCGGCGGGGGCCGTGCGGCGGCTGTGGACCAGGAGTCCGGCGCCCGCCGCGGTGGCGATGACGAGTCCGCCGATGACCAGGGCGGCCCTGGCTCCCACCAGCTCCATCAGCAGGCCGATGGCGGGCGGGCCGATCAGGCCCCAGCCGGTGGACAGGCTGCGCCAGACGCCGAGCACACGCCCTCGCATGTGCGGGGGCGGGTCGGTCTGGAGCACGGTGGTGCCCGCGGTGTCGGACACCGACTCGACCACGGCCATGGGGATGACCAGGGCGATCAGCAGCGCCAGCGTCGGGGTCAGCCCCGCGGCGATCTGGAGGACCGCGCCGATCCCGGCCATCGCGGCGACCATGCGGACCGAGGGCCGCTGGAGCACACCGGCGAGCAGCGCGCCCGCGATGCCGCCGACGGCGAGGGCGGTGGAGACGGTGCCGAACGCGCCCGCTCCCGCCGCCAGCGGACCGGTCACCAGCACGGCGAGGGTCAGGGCGTAGTTGCGGCCGAAGACGGCGCCGAGCCCGGTGATCGCGGCGAGCGCGACCAGCCGGGGGCGGCGCATGAAGAACCGCAGCCCCTCGCGCGCGGTGCCATCGAAGCCCTCGGGCTTCGCGGCGGGCACCGGCGCGGCGCCTTGCTCGCCGCTCTTGTCGATCAGCTTCAGGAACGGGATCACGCTCGACACGAAGGCGAAGGACAGGCCGTTGGCGGCGAACGCCGCGGCGGGGCCGAAGGCGACCATGGCGACGCCCGCGAGGGCCGTTCCCGCGAGGCGGCCCACGCTGTGCACGGCCGAGCCGAGCGCGATGGCCGATGGCACGTCCCTGGTGGGCACCAGGTCGTTGCCGAGCAGGGCGGTCGCCGGGGCGTCCACGGTGGCGATCACGCCGGTGACGGCCGCGAGGATCAGCAGCGCGGGCACGGAGAGCGCGCCGAACGCCACGAGGCCCGCGGTCACGAGCGCGACCAGGCCGAGTCCGGCCTGGCTGAGCGCCGCCGTGCGCTTACGGGGCCAGCGGTCCACCGCGGCGCCGCCGAGCAGGCCGAGGAGCAGCCCGGGGCCCGCCTGGACGGCCAGCGAGAGGCCGGTCATCGCGGCGGACCCGGTGACCTGGAGAACCAGCAGGTTCTGCACGGTCAGCTGCATCCAGGTACCGGCGTTGGAGACGAGGTTGGCCACCGACCACCAGCGCATGCTGGGCGTCCGCAGCGAACGCCACGGGCTGCGCGACCCTGTCGTCAGGGCCGCGGGCGAAAGGCGCGGCAGCGAGGGAACGAGGCGCGAGGCAAGAGAGGCCATGGGAGAGAACGGAGGGGTCGGGGGCCAGCGCGGAGAGCGCGCGCCGGGCGACGCGGCCCACCATGGCAAACGCGGCGAACCCCCGGAAGACCAAGATCGCCAGGGGCCCTGCGGCGGACGCCCCGATCCCTTGCCCCACCTGGCATCCACGCGGTGCGTGGAATGGGTCACACGCCCTCGGCCGCGACCGCGAGCGCCACGATCGCCAGGGTGGCGCAGCCGAGCAGCGTGCACAGGGCCACGGCGAGCAGGCGGACGCGAAGGCGGCGGTAGCGCTCGCCGTACTCCGCGTCGAGGGCCGCGCAGCGCTCGGCGACGCCGGTGAGCACGCGGCGGGCGAGCCTGACGCGCTCCTCGGCGTAGCGCTCGGCGATGTCGGCGCGCTGCTCCTCGGTCAGCCAGGTGAGCGCGGCGGCGAACGACGCGCCCTCGACGCGGGCGTTGGACAGCTCGGCCTGCCACAGCAGATAGCCCTCGATCTTGGCGATGCCGAGGACGGCCTCGCGCCGGGTGGGGGTCGCGGTCATGTCAGCGGCCCTCGCTCTCGCCGCCGCCGGGGCCGGGCGCGTGGTCGGGCGCCTCGGTGATGTCCCTGCGGCCCGTGTGCCGCGCGTGGTCGAGCTTGATGATGTCCGGGTGGTGCAGGTCGAACGCGGGCGACTCGGAGCGGATACGGGGCAGCGCCACGAAGTTGTGGCGGGGCGGCGGGCACGAGGTGGCCCACTCCAGGGAGCGGCCGTAGCCCCAGGGGTCGTCGCCGTGGTTCTTCGGGGCGTTGCGGTGGGTGTGCCAGACGTTGTAGAGGAACGGCAGCGTCGAGAGGCCGAGCAGGAACGCGCCGATGGTGGAGATCATGTTGAGCGTGGTGAACCCGTCGGCGGCGAGGTAGTCGGCGTAGCGGCGCGGCATGCCCTCGGCGCCGAGCCAGTGGTGGACGAGGAACGTCCCGTGGAATCCGACGAAGAGCGTCCAGAAATGGATCTTCCCAAGGCGCTCGTCCAGCATTCTCCCGGTGAACTTGGCCCACCAGAAGTAGAATCCCGCGAACATCGCGAACACCACGGTCCCGAAGACCACGTAGTGGAAGTGGGCGACCACGAAATAGGTGTCGGTGACATGGAAGTCCAGCGGCGGCGACGCGAGCAGGACTCCGGTGAGGCCGCCGAAGAGAAACGTCACGAGAAAGCCGATCGCCCACAGCATGGGCGTTTCGAAGCTGAGCGAGCCTCTCCACATCGTGCCGATCCAGTTAAAGAATTTCACGCCCGTCGGCACGGCGATGAGAAACGAGACCAGCGAGAAGAACGGCAGCAGCACCGCGCCCGTCGCGAACATGTGGTGCGCCCACACCGTCATCGAGAGCCCGGTGATCGCGATCGTGGCGGCGACCAGGCCGATGTAGCCGAAGATCGGCTTGCGCGAGAAGACCGGCAGGATCTCGGTGACGATCCCGAAGAACGGCAGGGCGATGATGTAGACCTCGGGGTGCCCGAAGAACCAGAAGAGGTGCTGCCACAGCAGGGCGCCGCCGTTGGCCGGGTCGTAGATGTGGGCGTCGAAGATCCGGTCGGCGCCGATGGCGAGGAGCGCGGCGGCGAGCACGGGGAACGCCATCAGCACGAGCACGCTGGTCAGCAGGACGTTCCAGGTGAAGATCGGCATCCGGAACATGGTCATGCCGGGGGCGCGCATGCAGACGATGGACGTGATGAAGTTGACCGCGCCGAAGATCGTCCCGAAGCCGGAGAGCACGAGGCCCATGACCCACAGGGTGGGGCCGTGCCCCGGCGAGTAGCGCTCGTCGGTCAGCGGGCTGTAGGCGAACCACCCGAAGCTGGCGGCCCCGTCGGGCAGCAGGAGCGCGCCGACGACCATGATCGCGCCGAAGAGGTAGAACCAGTACGCCAGGGCGTTGAGCCGGGGGAACGCCACGTCGGGGGCGCCGATCTGCAGCGGCATGATCCAGTTGGCGAACCCGGCGAACAGCGGCGTCGCGAACAGCAGCATCATGATCGTGCCATGGATCGTGAACGCCTGGTTGTACTGCTCGGCGGAGATGATCTGCATGCCGGGCCTGGCCAGTTCGGCCCGCATCACCATCGCGAGCAGGCCGGCGACGCAGAAGAAGAAGAACGACGTGGTCAGGTAGAGCGAGCCGATCTGCTTGTGGTCGGTGGTGGTGAGCCACGACACCAGGATCTGCCCCGGCGTCCTGGGCGCCGGGGCCTGCTCCTCGGGGCGCGTTTCGGTGAGGGTCGCCATGAACGGGTCCTTTCTCGGGTCGCGGCCCGTTTGTACCGCCGGAGGGACGCGATAACCCGGTTTGACTCGTTCGTGGGCGTGTGCGAACGCGCCGGTGGCGCTCGGCCGTTGGCGCCGTTGATCAGGGACCGCTCAACGGCTTCCGCCCGGGGCCTCGACCGAGGACTCCACGACGCGGGCGAGATTGCGCAGCATGAGGCGGTGGCGGAGCTGGAGCACCGCCTCGAACAGGGGGTTGTGCAGATGCCGGATCACGCCGGTGAGGGGGTGCTCGTCCACCGTGACCAGGGTGGTGTCCCGGCCCCATGGCCGGACCTCGATGGCGATGCGGGCGGTGCCCGCCGACCTGCTCTGCGCCTCGAGCTCGATGCGGCGCCCCGGCTCGTGGAAGCGGACGACGGTGCGACCCCGCGCGCGCAGCGGGCCGAGCCTGACGACATAGCGGATGGCCGAGCCGACCGCGGGCCAGTCGTCGTCGAGCGGCGCGGAGTCATGGGTGCCGACGACCCAGTCGGCGAAGCGGCTGCCGTCGCACAGGACGGCCCAGACCGCGGGCGGCGGGCGCCTGATCAGGATCGGCCGGACCGCCATGGCGGCCTCCTTGGCAGGTCGAGGCCCGCGGGCGTGAGCCGGGCGCGCAGCGCGGCGCGCGCGGCGTTCGCCCCGCAGGCGCCGTGCACGCCGCCGCCGGGGTGGGCGGATGACGACGCCAGGTAGAGACCGGCGACGGGGGTGGCGGGGCGCCCCGTGCCCGGCACGGGGCGGAAGATCAACTGCTGGTGCACCGCGGCCGTTCCGCCGTTGACCGCGCCCCCGTGGAGGCTGCGGTTGTGCCGTTCGAGGTCGCCTGGGGCCATGATCCGGCGCGCGGCGATGGCGTCGCGGAAGCCGGGCGCATAGCGCTCGACCTCGGCCTCCAGCCGGTCGGCCAGCGCCTCGGGCGGGGCGGGGGCGGCGTTGTCGCGCGGCAGATGGGTGTACGCCCAGGCCGACTCGGTGCCCTCGGGGGAACGGCTCGGGTCGGACGTCGTCATCTGGCCGAGGACGGCGCAGGGCCGCCGCGGCGGGGTACCGGTGACGAGGTCGGCGGCGTAACGCGTCAGGTGGTCGACGCTGTCGGCCAGGTGGACGGTGCCCGCGGCGCCCGCCTGGGGCGAGGCCCAGGGGATGGGCCGGGTCAGCGCCCAGTCGACCTTGATGGTGGGGTGGTCCCACTGGAAGCGGCGCACATCGGCGCGCAGCCGGTCGGGCAGGTGCTCCCAGCCGACCAGTCCGCCGTAGAGCGCGGGCGCGGGGACATCGGCGAGCACGGCGCGCCTGGCGCGGATCGGCTCGCCGTCCGCGGTGGTGACGCCGAGGCAGCGCCCTTCGCGGACGACGACTCCCGACACGGGCGTGGAGCAGCGCAACTCCCCGCCGCGGTCGGCCAGTCGGCGGGCGAGCGCGGCGGTCAGCGCGGCGGCGCCGCCGACGGGGACGGGCCAGCCGTGGCGCTGCCCGAGCATCACCAGCAGCCAGCCGAACAGGCCGCTGCCCGCCGACTCGGGCAGGAAGTCGGCGTGCAGGCCGCAGCCGGTGAGCAGCAGCGGGGCGCCGTCCCCCGCGAACTCCTCCTCGCCGAGCCGCCGCGCGGGCAGCGTCAGCATCCGCAGCATCCGCAGGCCGCCGGCCGCCCTGAGTCCCGGCAGCAGCGTGGCCAGGCGGCGCACGGGCGGGAAGGGGCCGAGCAACGCGCCGAGCAGCTGCGGGCCGAGCCGGTCCCAGCGGGCGAGCAGCCGCAGATACGCCTCGCCGTCGCCCGGCGCGAACCCCTCCATGCTCATGGCCGTGCGCTCCTGGTCGCGGTGCAGGACCGCACAGCGCCCATCGGGCGTGGGGTGGGCGAGCACGGCGGGGGCGTGGCTCCAGGTGACGCCCCAGCGTTCGAGGCCGAGGGCGCGCAGCGGGGGGGACGCGACAGCCAGCGGGTAGAACGCGCTGAACAGGTCGTGCACATAGTCGGGGTGCACGCCCCTGTCGCTGCGCACCGCGCCGCCCGGCTCGTCCTCCGCCTCCAGGACCAGGACGCGCCAGCCCGCGTCGGCGAGGACGTTGGCCGCGGTCAGGCCGTTGGGCCCGGCGCCGATGACGATCGCGTCGGGGGCCCCGCCGTGGGCCGGGCTCATGGTCGTTCCCCCGATGCGGCGCCTGGCCCTTCGACGAGCGCGGCGATGGCGGCGCGGGCGGAGTGGCGCGGGGCCCAGCCCAGGACGCCGCGGGCGCGGGCGGTGTCCATCAGCGGCAGCGACAGCACGGAGTCGAGGGTGCCAGCGGACGTGGGCACCAGGCGCAGCGCGAACGCGGCGGCCAGGGCGGCGCGCGCGGCCCGCGCGGGGACGCGGACGCGGCGCGCGCCGGTCAGCTCGGCGAGCAGCGCGGCGTCCACGGGCGGGTCGGCGGCCACGTTGAACGCGCCGCGCGCGCCCCGGTCGAGCGCGGCGCGGCGAAACGCGTCGGCCGCGTCGTCGGTGTGCACGGCCTGGAAGCGCAGCCCCGGCACGTCGGGCAGGGCGCGCAGCGGGCCAGGCGGCAGCCGCGTGGGCGCCAACGGGCCCGCGAACCGGCGCCGTTGACCGGGCGCCCCGGCGCCGTGCAGCGCGATGCCGGGGCGGATGCGGGCGACTCTGACCCCGGGGTGGCGGCGTTCGAACGCGTCGAGGAGCCGCTCGGCGTATGCCTTCTCCCTCGGGTAGGCCGCGGCGGGCCAGCCATGGGTGGGCCAACACTCGTCCACCGCGCGGTCCTTGGGGCCCGGCGCGTAGGCCATCACCGACGAGGCGTGCACCAGCGCGGGGACCCCGGCCGCGGCGGCGGCCTCGAACACCCGGTCGCTGCCGATGACGTTGGTGCGCCACGTCGCGGCGGGGTCGCGCGCGGGCGGCGAGAGCGAGGCCAGATGGACCACGGCGTCGGCGCCAGCGAAGAGCCCCGCGAGGTCGGGCTCGGTCGTGAGGTCGGCGCGGACGAAGCGCACCCGCTCCGGCGCCGGGGTGTCGCGGTGGTCCGCTGGGTGGCGGGGGTCCGCTGGGTGGCCGGTGTGGGGTGGGTGGCGGGAGAGGCCGACGACCGTACCGACGCGCGGGTCGGCGGCGAGCCCGCGCACCACCGCGGGGCCCAGCGCCCCCGTCGCGCCCGTGACCACGACGCGCAGCGCGGCGGATCCGGTGTGCATGGCCATCCTCGCTCCCGGCGCTCTCCGTGGAATGGTGGGAAATCCGGGGCCGGGTATCCGCCCTGGCCCCTGAGAAACGTGCCGTTGCGCCGATCGCCGCCCGGTGGCGCGGCATACCCGGGAAGGGCGGGGTGAATCCGCCCGAGATGTGCGTGACCCGGATAGCAGGCAGACTGGTCGGAACGGCCTCTTCCCGTGGCGAGCAGAGCGGCACGCCCACCCTCACCTGGGAGAGCAGAATGAATACACCCGCGCATTCCCGAAAGACCCGCAAGAATCGCCATCCGCACGACGACGCACCGGACACAAGCTGGCAATTCAAGCGCATCGCGGAATTGCCGCCCTGCCCCGAGCGGGAGGAGCTGTGCCGGGACGTGATCTGCGCCTGGATTCCCATGGCGGACCGGCTCGCCCGCACCTTCAGGGACCGCGGCGAGGCGCTCGAAGACCTGGAGCAGGTGGCCGCGCTGGGTCTGGTGAAGGCCGTGCACCGCTACGACCCGAGCCGGGGGCGCCCGTTCGAGAGCTACGCCGTGCCGACGATCGTCGGCGAGGTGAAGCGGCACTTCCGCGACCACATGTGGGGGCTGCACGTGCCCCGGCGCACGCAGGAACTGCGGAACCGGGTCAGGGCGGCCATCAGGCAGCTGAGCTTCCGCCTGGACGACCGCGGCCCGAGCGTCGAGCAGATCGCGGGTCACTGCGGGCTCACCGAGGAGGAGGTCAAGACGGGGCTCGAGGCGCTCGAGAGCTACAGCACCCTGTCGCTGAACGCCGAACTGCCAGGCGCCGACGGCGACTACTCGCTGCTCGACACCCTCGGCACGCACGAGCCGGGGTTCGACCGGGTGGTGGATCGGGAGGCGGTCAAGAGCCCGCTGCGGGCGCTGCCCGAGCGGGAGCGGCAGATCCTCTATCTGCGGTTCTTCCACGGGATGACGCAGAGCCGCATCGCGCGGCAGCTCGGGATCTCGCAGATGCATGTGTCGCGGCTGCTGAGCCGGGCCTGTGAGCGGATCAGGGCCGAGGTCGAGGACGTCGAGGCGGGCCGGGCGGCCTGAACCCGGCGCGTTCGGGCAGGAGAGGGGGGGACGGGGCTTTTGTCGGCCGGAGATCGGCCGGAGATGGCCGGACGTCGGCCGGAGATCGGCCGGAGATCGGCCGGAAGGAGGCGGCGCGCGATGCGTCTCGGACCACTCAAGCGGCCCATGGTCGCACTCGGCGTGGCCCGCATGGTGTGGCGGGCGGTGCAGCGGTACAGGGCCCGCAAGCGCGACACCCCCTCGCGTTGAACGTCGACCGCTCACGCCGCGGTGACCGGTGGGATTCTTCGTTGCCACGCTCGGAGTAAGGACGTTGAACAGCTGCTCGGGCACGGTGACCGTCTCCCGGTAGGCGGCCACGTCGCCGAACAGCGCGTGCCGGTCCACCTCCCGCCGGTCCATCTCCCGCTGGTACGCGCCGCCCAGGGCGGTGCGGCTGGTCTGGCCGACGGCGGCGAGCACGGGAACGTGGTCGAGCGCGGCGTCGTGGAGGCCGTTGAGCAGGTGGATCGCACCGGGGCCCGAGGTGGCGACGCACACGCCGAGCCCTCGGCCGAACGTGGCGTGCCCCACGGCCTCGAACGCCGCCATCTCCTCGTGCCTGAGGGCTTGATGAAGCGCGGCTGGTCGGCGGCTCGGCCCCAGGTGGCGAGCAGTCCGTTGATCCCACCGCCCGGGTAGCCGTAGACGGTCTCGACGCCCCAGGCGCGCAGTCGGCAGCAGATGATCGGCGACCGTCTCGGTGTGGCTCACATCATTTCCCTTTCAACGGAAGCGGGCGGGCCGAGCCGGGAAACCCCGAGGTCCGCTCCAGGCGGTCAGGGGCGCCGCCCCGCGCCGGTGGCCGCCTCGGCCAGTCGGCCGCCCGGCACCTCGGGGCGCAGCGGCGGGGTGTCGAGCCCCGTGCGGTGGCGCAGGCCGTGGATGAGGTCGGCCAGCGCGTCGCGCGCGTCGCGGCGCGGGGTCCAGCCCAGGTCTTCCTCGGCGCGCGTGCGGTCCATGAGCGGCAGGCGCACCAGCGCGTCGAACAGCCCGGGCGCGGCGGGCGCGAGCCGCGCGCCCCACGCGGCGGCGAGCGCGGTGCGCAGGAGCGGGCGCGGCACCCGCACCGTGCGCGCGCCGAACATGTCGGCGAGCAGCGCCGGGTCGACGACGGGGTCCGCGGTGAGGTTGAACGCCCCGCGCACCGGGCGGTGCACGGCCAGCCGGTACGCCTCGGCGGCGTCGGCGGTGTGCAGCACCTGGAAGCGCAGCCCTGGCGCGTCGGGAACGACGGGGGTGCGGCCAGGGCGGACCAGCGGGGCGGGGAGCAGCGGGCCGAGGAAGAGGCGGCGCTGCCCTGACGCGGCGTGCCGCGCGAAGAGAAAGCCGGGGCGCATCCGCACCACGCGGATGCCGGGGTGCTCCAGCTCGAAGGCGTCGAGCATGCGCTCGACATACGCCTTCTCGCGGGTGTACGAGGCGGTGGGCCAGCCATGGGTGGGCCAGCTCTCGTCCACCAAGCGGTCCTTGGGGCCCGGCGCGTAGGCGCCGACGGACGAGGCGCAGATCAGCGCGGGAACGCTGGCCGCCGCTGCGGCGGCCAGCACCTCGTCGGTGCCGAGGACGTTGGTGCGCCACGTCGTCAGCGGGTCGCGCGCGGGCTGGATCATCCAGGCCAGGTGGATCACGGCGTCGGCGTCGGCGAAGTGGGCGGCGAGCGCGTCGCGCGCGGCGCCCGTGTGCCCGAGGTCCACGGCGGCCCATGTGGTCTTCTCCATGGACCACCCGGGGACGCGGCGGGCGAGGCCGACGACCGATGCGACCTCGGGGTCGCCCGCGAGGGCGCGGACGACGGCGCTGCCGACGTTGCCGGTGGCGCCGACGACCACCACGCGCCTGCCGTCGTCGGGGCTGCTTTCGCTGGCGGCTGTCATCGGGCTTCCCTTCGCGCCGGGCCGCCCGCGGATGGTCCGGCCGTCCGGCGGTGTGTGGGGCGGCCCCTGCCGGGTACCCCGCGGCGTCTTGCGCCACACGCCAAGGCATTTGTGGGCGTTTCACCTGTTTTGTCGCGGGTACCTGGGGACGGTCGCTCACGGTCGCCAACCGAAGCTGACCGAAGTGGGGCGGACCGAAGCCGACCGGAAGTGGACCGGAGGAGATGTCATGCGTTTTCGACACGCCGTCGTCACGGGCGGGGCCGGGTTCCTCGGCTCGCACCTGTGCACCGCGCTGCTCGACCGAGGAGCGGCCGTCACCTGCATCGACGACCTGAGCACGGCCGACCCCCGCCATGTCGACCACCTCCGCGACCGCCAGGGCTTCTCGCTCATCGAGGCCGACGTGTGCGACGCGTTCGACGTGGCGCGCCCCGCCGACCTGGTGCTGCACTTCGCGTCACCCGCGTCACCCGCCGACTATCTGAGGCTGCCGATCCACACGCTGGAGACCGGCAGCCTCGGCACGCGCAACGCCCTCGCGCTCGCCAGGCGGCACGGCGCGCGGTGCGTGCTGGCCTCGACGTCCGAGGTGTATGGCGACCCCAAGGAGCATCCGCAGAACGAGGAGTACTGGGGGCATGTGAACCCCGTCGGGCCGCGCAGCGTGTACGACGAGGCCAAGCGGTTCGGCGAGGCGCTGACGGCGGCCGAGGCCGCGGTGCACGGGACGGACACGGGGATCGTGCGGCTCTTCAACACCTATGGACCCCGGATGCGCGGGCACGACGGGCGGGCGGTGCCGACGTTCGTCCGGCAGGCGCTCGACGGGGAGCCGCTGACGGTGACGGGCGACGGGCACCAGACGCGTTCGCTCACCTATGTCGACGACACGGTGCGCGGCGTGCTCGCGATGGCGGAGTCCGACCTCCGCGGGCCGGTCAACATCGGTAATCCGGCGGAGATATCTATGCTGGATCTGGCACATCTGGTCATCCGCCTTACGGGTTCGGACTCGGCGGTGCGGTTGATCGAGCGGCCCGTGGACGACCCGACGGTGCGGTGCCCCGACATCACGCTGGCGCGCGGCAAGTTGCAGTGGGAGCCGCGCGTGCCGCCCGAAGAAGGGCTGGCGCGCACGATCGCGTGGTACCGGGAGCGGGCGGCGGCGGCCCCGGCGCGCTGAGGTCTTCCCGGGGCTTCCCGGGGCTTCTCAAGGCTTCTCAGGGGGCGACAACCGACCAGTGTGCGCGGAGGGTTCATGCGAGTTCTAGGTATCAACGCCCTGTTCCACGACCCCTCGGCGGCGCTCGTCGTCGACGGGCGGGTGCTGGCCGCCGCCGAGGAGGAGCGTTTCTCCCGGCGCAAGCACGGCAAGCGGCCCCTGCCGTTCTCCGCGTGGGAGCTGCCCGAGCGCTCGGCCGCCTGGTGTCTGGGGCAGGCCGGCCTGCGGCCCGAGGACCTGGACGCGGTCGTCTACTCGTTCGACCCGACGCTGGCCAGGCCCGCCGAGGCCATGGGCCTCGACGACCCGTGGGACGAGCTGCGGCTCACCTACGCCAGGGAGGCGCCGCGCTTTCTCGCGACCGCCCTGCCGGGGCTCGACCCCGGCATCGTGCGCTTCGTGCCGCACCACATGGCGCACGCGGCGTCGTCCGCGTTCGCCGCGCCATCCGCCGACACGTCGTCCGTGCTCGTGCTCGACGGGCGCGGCGAGTCGGCCTCGCACCTGGCCGCGCGCCGGGTCGGCGACCACCTGGAGCCGCTGACGAGCCAGGCGCTTCCGCACTCGCTCGGCCTGGTCTACGAGGAGCTGACGGAGCACCTGGGCTTTCTGCGCTCGAGCGACGAGTACAAGGTGATGGCGCTCGCCTCCTACGGCACGCCGCGCTTCGCGCCCGAGCTGCGGCGCCATGTCTACCCGACGGGCGACGGGGGGTTCCACGCCATGGGCGTGCCATGGGCGGAGCTGACCCCGCCTCGGGACGGCGAGAAGGCATGGACGCGGGACCACGCGGACCTGGCGGCCAGCGCGCAGACGGTGCTCGAGGAGACGCTGCTTGACCTGGTGCGCTGGCTGCACGGCCGCACCCACGACGAGACGCTGACGATGGCGGGCGGCGTCGCGCTCAACTGCGTGGCCAACGCCCGGATCGCCCGCGAGGGGCCGTTCTCCCGGGTGTGGGTGCAGCCCGCGGCCGGTGACGCGGGCACCGCGCTGGGCGGCGCGCTGCTGCACGCGGCGGTGGAGGACACGGCGCCCACGGTGCCGCCGCGCGGCGCCGACCTGGGGCGCGGCTGGTCGGACGCGGAGATCGAGGCGTGGCTCAAGACGGCGGCCGTGCCGTTCGAACGCCCGCAGGACGTGGCGGTCGCGGTGGCCGAGGCGCTGTCGGAGAACGCCGTGGTGGCGTGGTTCCAGGGCAGGTCCGAGTTCGGGCCCCGCGCCCTTGGGCACCGTTCGCTGCTCGCGCACCCCGGCAAGTCGGGCAACCTGGAGCGGCTCAACGACATCAAGGGGCGCGAGCAGTTCAGGCCCGTGGCGCCGATGGTGCTCGCGGGGCGGGCCGCGGATGTGTTCGAGGGCCAACTCCCCAGCCCCTACATGCTGTTTGTGCACGATGTGCGGCCCGCGTGGCGCGAGCGGATCCCGGCCGTGGTGCACGTGGACGGCACGGCCCGCGTGCAGACGGTCGATCCGGCGAACGAGCCGCTGGTGGCGCGGATGCTGGCCCGCTTCGAGGAGCGCACGGGCCTGCCCGTGGTCGTCAACACCAGCCTGAACACCGCGGGCCGCCCCATGGTGGACGACCCGAGGGACGCACTGGAGTGCTTCGGCTCCGCGCCCGTGGACGTCCTGGCGATCGGCCCGTTCCTGGTGCGCAGGCGCGCGTTCTTCGCGAACGGCGGAGGCGGGGGCGCGAACGGCGGGGGCAGGTCGTGAACGAGGACGCGGGCGCCGTCGCATACGCCGTGGTGATCCCTACGCTCGGGCGCCCCAGCCTGGGCCGGGTGCTGACGGCGCTCGCCGCGGGCGAGGGGCCGCGCCCCACGCGCATCGTGCTGGTGGACGACCGCCCGCCCGACGACCCCAACCCCCTGCCGGTCGCGGTGCCCGCCACGCTGCGCGACCTGGTGGAGATCGTGCCGGGCAGGGGCGCGGGGCCCGCGGCCGCGAGGAACACCGGCTGGCGGCGTTCGCCCGAGCCATGGATCGCGTTCCTCGACGACGACGTGGTGCCGGGGCCCGACTGGGCGGCGGCGCTCGCCGACGACCTGGCGGCCGCGGAGCCCGACATCGCGGGCGTGCAGGCCAGGATCGCCGTGCCGCTGCCGCTCGACCGGGCCCCCACGGACTGGGAGCGCTGCACCGCGGGGCTCGCCACGGCGCGCTGGATCACCGCCGACATGGCCTACCGCAGGGCGGCCCTGGAATCGGTGGGCGGCTTCGACGAGCGCTTCCCGAGGGCGTTCAGGGAGGACGCCGACCTGGCGCTGCGCGTGCTGGCCAAGGGCTGGATCCTGGCCGTGGGCGAGCGGCGCACCCAACACCCCGTGCGCCCCGCGGACGCCTGGGTGTCGGTGCGGCAGCAGGCGGGCAACGCGGACGACGTGCTCATGCGGCGGCTGCACGGCCCCGACTGGTGGGCGCGCGCCGACGCGCCGCGGGGGCGGCTCGCGCGCCATGCGGCGATCACCGCCGCTGGCCTGGGCGCGCTCGGCGCGGCGGTGGTGCGGCGGCGCGGGGCCGCGGCGGCGCTCGGCGCGCTGTGGCTCGTGGGCACGGGGGAGTTCGCGGCGGCGCGCGTGCTGCCGGGGCCGCGCACCAGGGAAGAGGTGCGCCGGATGCTGGCCACCAGCGCCCTGATCCCGCCGATGGCCGTGGCCCACTGGCTGGTCGGGCACGTGCGGCACCGCTCGGTGGTGAGCGAGCGCGAGGCGGCGGCCGAGGCGCAGGCCCAGGCCGAGGCGGACGCGCGGGCGCGCGCGAGGTCCGACGGGCGGGCCAGCGATCGCGCCGAGGGATATACCCCGTTTCATTCTGCTATTTCGGGCAACTCAGACGCTTATGAGTAGCGCCTCGATACCCACGAGCAGGAGGCCGCCCGCCGACTCTCCGCCCGGCGGGCCCTGGATGCTGCCGCCGTGGCCCGGCGGCCGCCCCGCGCGGCCGACCGGCAGGGGCCCCGACGCGGTGCTGTTCGACCGCGACGGCACGCTGATCGAGGATGTCCCCTACAACGCGGACCCCGAGCTGGTGCGCCCGCTGCCCGGCGCCAGGGAGGCGCTCGACCTGCTGCGCGCGCGGAACGTCGCGGTGGGCGTCGTCAGCAACCAGTCGGGCGCGGCCCGCGGCCGCTTCACCCGCTTCGGGGTCGAGGCCGTGCGGCGGCGCATGGAGGCGCTGCTCGGCCCGTTCGACGTCTGGGCGATCTGCCCGCACGCCGCCTGGCAGGGCTGCCGGTGCCGCAAGCCAGCGCCGGGGCTCGTCTACGCCGCCTGCGGGCGGCTCGGCGTATCGCCGCACCGCTCGGCCGTGATCGGCGACATCGGCACCGACATGGCCGCGGCCCGCGCCGCGGGCGCGCGCGGCGTGCTCGTGCCGACGCCCGTGACCCGGCGCGCCGAGATCGCCGCGGCGCGCGAGTGCGCCCCCGACCTGCTGAGCGCGGTACGCGCCGTGCTCGCCACGCCTGAGGGGCGCCCGTCATGAACCACACGCCCCCGAATCCGCCCCCGCCACCGCCCCCGGCCCCGGCCCCGGCCCCGGCCCGGGTCAACGCGCCCCGCACGCTGGTCGTGCGGCTCGACAGCGCGGGCGACGTGCTGCTCGCGGGGCCCGCGATCCGCGCGGTCGCGGCGGGCTCCGCGGCGACGACGCTGCTGTGCGGCCCGCGCGGCGACGCGGCGGGGCGGCTGCTGCCCGGGGTCGACGACCTGGTCACGCACGACGCGCCCTGGGTCAGCCTCTCCCCGCCGCCCGTCGAGCGGGAGGCGGTGGACGCGCTCGTGGAGCGGCTGGCCGCGGGCAGGTTCGACCGGGCGCTGATTTTGGCGTCGTTCCACCAGAGCCCGCTGCCCACCGCGCTGCTGCTCAAGATGGCGGGCGTGCCATGGGTCGGCGCGGACAGCGAGTACTACCCAGGCTCGCTGCTCGACCTGCGCCACCGGCGCGCGCCCTACCGGCACGAGGCCGCGGCCGCCCTGGAGCTGGCCGAGGCGGCGGGCTTCGCCCTGCCGCCCGGCGACGACGGCGCGCTCGCGATCACCGGGCACCCCGACACCACCGCGCTCACGGGCGACGAGCCCTATGTCGTGGTCCACCCGGGCGCGGCCGTGCCCGCCCGCACCTGGTCGCCGCAGCGCGCCGCGCGGGCCGTCGAGGCGCTGGCCGACGCGGGCCACCGCGTCGTGGTCACCGGCAGCCAGGGCGAGGAGGCGCTGACCCGGCGCGTCGCGGGGAGGCACGCGAGGGACCTGGGCGGGCGCACCGGGCTGCCCGAGCTGGCCGGAGTGCTGGCCCGCGCCCGGGTGGTCGTGGCGGGCAACACGGGTCCCGCCCACCTGGCGGCGGCCGTGCGCACCCCGATCGTCAGCCTGTTCTCGCCGGTGGTCAGCGCCGACCGGTGGCTCCCCTACCGCGTGCCGCACCTGCGCCTCGGCAGGCAGGACACGGCGTGCGCGGGCACCAGGGCGCGGCTGTGCCCCGTGGCGGGCCACCCGTGCCTCGACTCGATCACCGACGACGAGGTCGTCAGCGCGGTCGAGGCCCTGACGGTCACGCGGCCCCGGGCGCGCACGGCACGGTCCGCCGAGCGGAGGGCGGCAGCATGAACATCCTGATCTGGCACGTCCACGGCTCCTGGACCACGGCGTTCGTCCAGGGCAGCCACTCCTACCTGGTGCCGGTGCTCCCCGACCGGGGCCCCGACGGGCTCGGCAGGGCGCGGACCTACCACTGGCCCTCGTCCGTCACCGAGCTGACGCCCGACGAGCTGCGCGACGCGCCCGTCGACCTGGTGATCCTCCAGCGCCCGCACGAGGAGGAGCTGGCGGCGCGGTGGCTCGGCGGGCGGCGCCCAGGGCGCGACGTGCCCGCCGTCTACCTGGAGCACAACGCCCCCGTCGGGGATGTCCCCGACACCCGGCACCCGTGCGCCGACCGCGACGACCTGCTGCTCGTCCATGTCACCCACTTCAACCGGCTGTTCTGGGACAGCGGCACCACCGCCACCGCCGTCGTCGAGCACGGCGTGGTGGATCCGGGCCACCGCTGGACCGGCGCGCTGGAACGCGCCGCCGTCGTCGTCAACGAGCCCGTGCGCCGCGGCCGCACCACCGGCACCGACCTGCTGCCGCTGCTCGCCGAGTCGGCGCCGCTCGACGTCTTCGGCATGCGCACCGACGGCCTGGCCGGGCGGCTGCGCGTGCCGTGGGACCGCTGCCGCAGCTACGAGCTGGCGCAGGCGCGCCTGCACGACGAGCTGGCCAGGCGGCGCCTCTATCTGCACCCGGTGCGCTGGACCTCGCTCGGCCTCTCGCTGATCGAGGCGATGCACCTGGGCATGCCCATCGTCGCCCTGTCCACCACCGAGGTCGCCGACGCGGTCCCCGAGGAGGCCGGGGTGCTCTCCACCCGCCCCGAGGTGCTGGCGCGGGCCGCCGCCCGCTATCTGCGCGACCGCGACGCGGCGGCCGAGGCGGGCCGCGCCGCGCGCCACGCGGCGCTCGAGCGCTACGGCCTGAAGAGGTTCATCGACGACTGGGACCTGCTGATGGAGGAGGTGATCCGCTGATGAGGCGCCCCACGAGGCAGGGGGAACGCGGCGGGCGCGACGGGCTGCGCATCGCCCTCGTCTCCGAGCACGCGAGCCCGCTCGCCGCCCTGGGCGGCGAGGACGCGGGCGGCCAGAACGTGCACGTGGCACAGCTGGCGGCCGAGCTCGCCGACCGCGGCAACGCCGTGACGGTCTACACCCGCCGCGACGACCCGGCCCTGCCCGCCGTGGCGCGGCTGCGGGACGGCGTGGCGGTCCGCCATGTCGCCGCGGGCCCGGCCAGGGCCGTGCCAAAGGACCGGCTGCTGCCGTTCATGCCGGAGTTCGGCACGGTGCTCCAGCGGGAGTGGGCGGCGGACCCGCCCGATGTCGTGCACTCGCACTTCTGGATGTCGGGGGTCGCCACGCTCCAGGCCGCCAGGCGCCTGTCGCTGCCGTTCGCGCACACGTTCCACGCGCTCGGCACGGTGAAACGCCGCCACCAGGGCAGCGCCGACACCAGCCCGGCCGACCGGATCACCTGGGAGCGCTACATCGGCCTGAGCTGCGACAGGACCGTGGCCACCTGCCGCGACGAGGTCGAGGAGCTGACCGCGCTCGGGCTGCCCGCCGACCGGATTAGCGTGGTGCCTTGCGGCGTTGACCCCACCCGTTTCACCCCCGTTGGACCGGCCGAGCCACGCGGCGAACTCCCCTACCGGCTCCTTCAGTTGGGGCGACTGGTGCGGCGCAAGGGCGCCGAGGTTTCGCTGGCGGCGCTGGCCAAGATCCCCGACGCCGAGCTGGTGATCGCGGGCGGCCCGCGCGCCGGGCGCCTTGAGAACGACCCCGAGGTGCGGCGGCTGCGCGAGGCGGCCGACGCACTCGGCGTGGCCGACCGGGTCCGCTTCACGGGCGGCCTCGCGCGCGCCGATGTGCCGGTGCTGCTGCGCGGCTCCGACCTGGTGCTGTGCCCCGCGGACTACGAGCCGTTCGGCATCGTGCCGCTCGAGGCCATGGCGTGCGGCGTGCCCGTGGTGGCGAGCGCCGTCGGCGGGCAGCGCGACACCGTCGCCGACCCGGCCACCGGGCGCCTCGTGCCACCGGGCGACCCGGCCGCGCTCGCGGACGCGGTCACCGCCCTGCTGGCCTCGCCCGAGGAGCGCGCCGCCAGGGGCGCGGCGGGGCGGCGGCGGGTGCTGACCCGTTACTGCTGGGCGGCCGTGGCCGCGGGCACCGAGGCGGTCTACCGCGAGATCAGCAGCCGCAGCCCGGCGCCGGTCAGCGGCGCCTGAGGTCCCACTCCCGTTCCGCTCAGCCCCCTCCAGGAGGACCCGCCCATGGACGCACCGCGTACCGACGCATCGCACGCCGCACGCGAGCACTGCACGGCGCTCACGGCGGCGCTGCGCCGCTACGAGGCCGAAGGTCTCGACGAGACCGTCGCCTGGGGCCGTCACCTGGCGGACGTCCTGCCGCGCGGCGGGCGCCTGCTCGCGGCGGGCAACGGCGGCAGCGCGGCACAGGCGCAGCACCTGACGGCCGAGCTCGTGGGGCGTTACGCGGCCGACCGCCGCCCGTTCTCCGCGATCGCGCTGCACGCCGAGACGTCGAGCGTCACCGCGATCGGCAACGACTACGGCTTCGACGAGGTCTATGCGCGCCAGGTCGCCGCGCACGGCAGGCCGGGCGACGTGCTGGTGCTCATGTCCACGTCGGGCCGCAGCGACAACCTCCTGGGCGCTGTCACCGCGGCCCGCGCCGCGGGGCTGCGGGTGTGGGCGATGACAGGGCCCGCGCCCAACCCGCTGGCCGCGCGCGCCGACGCGGCCGTCAGCGTGGACGCGCCCACGGCGGCCACCGTGCAGGAGGCCCACCTGCTCGCGCTCCACGTGCTGTGCGAGGCGTTCGACGCGGCGCTCGCCGGGCCCGCCGCGATCGAGACGCCGGTGCCAGCGGCGCTGACCAGGGGGGAGGCGACATGACGCACGGAGGCATGGGCGTCAGGGGCAGACCGCTCGTCGTCGTCGGCGACGTGCTGCTCGACGAGGACGTGGAGGGCGAGGCCACGCGGCTGGCACCCGACGCGCCGGTCCCGGTCGTCGAGGTGGCGGGGCGGCGCTCGCGCCCCGGCGGCGCCGGGGTGGCCGCCGCGCTGGCCGCGCGGGACGGGCGCGAGGTCGTGCTGGTCGCCGCGCTCGGCGGCGACCCGGCGAGCGAAGCGGTGCGGTCCATGCTGCCGCAGGGCGTGCGCCTGGCCGAGCTGCCGCTCGACGGAACGCTCCCGGTCAAGTCCCGTGTGCTGGCCGGGGGTCGGCCCGTGGTGCGGATGGACAGGGGCGGCGGCACCCCTGGCCCCGCAGGGCCGCTGGTGCGGCGCGCGCTCGCCGAGGCGGGCGCGGTCCTGGTGGCGGACTACGGACAGGGCACGGTCGCCGCCGTGCGCGGGGCGCTCGCCGAGGCGGCCCGGCGCGTTCCGGTGGTGTGGGACCCGCATCCGCGCGGGCGCGCGCCGGTGCCGTCGACGCGCCTGGTCACGCCCAACGAGCGCGAGGCCAGGCTGTTCTGCGGCGCCGAAGGCGGCGAGGAGGACACGCTCAGGGCGCACAGCAGGCGCGGCGCGCTGCTCGCCGAGCGCTGGGGCGCGGCCGCGGTCGCGGTGACTTTGGGCTGCCGGGGCGCGGTGCTGGCCCGCGCCCACTGCGACGACCCGCTCTACGTCCCCCTCGCCAAGGAGCATGACGGCGACCCGTGCGGCGCGGGCGACTGCTTCGCGGCGACGGCCGCGTGCGTCCTGGCCGACGGCGGGCTGCCGCCCGAGGCGGTGGGCCTGGCCACCGAGGCGGCGGCCACGTTCGTCGGCGGGGGCGGCATGGCGTCGCTCGGTACCGGCCGGGGGCCGGGCGTGGGCGGCGAGCCCGCCGCGCCGCGGGCGGGCGGCGACCCGTTCGCGCTGGTGGAGGCGGTGCGCGCCGGGGGCGGCACGGTCGTGGCCGCGGGTGGCTGCTTCGATCTGCTGCACGCGGGGCACGTGCAGTTCCTCCAGGACGCGCGCCGCACGGGCGACTGCCTGATCGTGTGCGTCAACTCCGACGCGTCCGTGCGGCGGTTGAAGGGCCCCGGGCGCCCGTTCAACCCGGCGGCCGACCGCGTCAGGGTGCTCGCGGGCCTCGGCTGCGTGGACGCGGTCGCGGCGTTCGACGAGGACACCCCCGAGGCGCTGCTGCGGCGGCTGCGGCCCGACGTGTGGGTCAAGGGCGGCGACTACAGCGTGCGCGACCTGCCCGAGGCGGAGGCGCTGCGCGAGTGGGGCGGGCAGACGCTCGTCCTGCCCTATCTGGACGGCCGGTCCACGACGGAGCTGGCGCGGCGCGCAGCGTTCACGGCGCCATGAGCGGGGCGCGCGCCGGGCGCGTGCTGGCCCTGCGGGCGCTTGGCCTCGGCGACCTGCTGACGGCCGTTCCCGCGCTGCGCGCCCTGCGGCGCGCGTATCCGGGGCGGCGGCTCGCGTTGGCCACGCCCGCCTGGCTGGCCGAGGCGGTCACGGCCACGGGCGCGGTCGACGAGCAGATCCCGGTGGGCGGCGCGGGCCGCGAGGTGCCCGAGCGCGTCCCGTGGTCGGGGCGCGCGCCCGCCGTCGCGGTGGACCTGCACGGCAACGGTCCCGAGAGCTTCGCGGTGCTGTGCGCGCTGCGCCCTGGGCGGGTGTTCGGCTACGCGGACGGCGGGGGCCCCGGGTGGGCGGCCGAGGAGCACGAACGCGACCGCTGGTGCCGCCTGTTGGAGTGGTACGGCGTCCCCGCCGACCCGCTTGACCTGCGGATCGCGCCGCCCGATGGCGTGCGCTCCCCCGCGCCGGGCGCGGTGCTGCTCCACCCCGGCGCGGACGCGGGCGCGCGGCGCTGGCCGGGGGCGCGTTTTGGCGAGGTGGGGCGCGCGCTGCTTGACGGGGGCGAGCGGGTGGTGGTGACCGGGGGCCCTCACGAGGGCGGCCTGGCGGCTTCGGTGGCCCGGGCGGCGGGCCTGCCGCCGTCCGCGGTCTTCGCCGGGCCAACGGCGCTGCCGTTCCCGCGCCTGGCGGCGCTCGTGTCGGAAGCGCGCGCGGTGGTGGCCGGGGACACGGGCGTCTCGCACCTGGCGACGGCGCTGGGCACCCCTTCGGTCACGCTGTTCGGCCCGGTCTCCCCCGCGCTGTGGGGCCCGCCGCCCGACCCGCGCCACATCGCGCTGTGGCACGGCCCCCCGAGCGGCGACCCCCACGCCCCCGTCCCGGACGAACGCCTCCTGCGGATCCACCCGAAAGAGGTCGTCGCTGCGCTGGCCCGCGCGTTTTCCCCTGCGGGGAGCTGAGCCGTTTCCCTGCGGGGAGCTGAGCCGCGTCCCACACCGCGGTGGGCCGGTGCCGCCGACGGATTGAGCCCGCGATACACGACCCGCGTTTCCGCTGCGGGGGGCCGTCTCCCACGTGGTGGGTGTGTTGTTGCCGTCAATGCGCCCTGTGCGCATCGCGTGGCGTGCGGAGTTGCCTGTCGCGGTGGTGCGCGCGTTCCGCTGCCGCGGAGGGGTGCGGGGCCCCGCGCAGCGGACCGCGCGGCGCGCACACCGCCCACCGGCAGCACCGGCAGCACCGGCACACCGCAGTGGCAACGCCTCGGCTCCCCGCAGGGGGCCAGCTCCTCGCAGGGAAACGCGGGCCGCGCAACGCACGCGCAGCCCACCGCCACGGTGGGACGCGGCACAGCCGTCCGCAGGCGGCTCCACACGCTGCGCGACGTTCGCCCGGCCGGCTGGCAGCATCACCACACCACCGTGGGAACGGGCCCGCCTCCACGCGGGGCACCCCGCGCACCACCGCGAACAGACCCCGCACCCCGCAGGGGAACCCGCGCAGCCCGCAGACGGCACCAGCCCACCACCACGGCAGGACACGGCACAGCACCCCGCAGGGGAACCCGCGCAGCCCGCAGACGGCACCAGCCCGCCACCGCGGTGGGACGCGGCTCAGCACCCCGCAGGGGAATCCGCAGGGGCATGGCAGGGGCAGGCGCAGGGCTCGACGCGGACGCCGTAGACGTCGGGGTGGGCCGTGCTCTGGGGGGTGCCGTGTCGGCACCCTGGGTGCTGGCCGATGCCGCACTCGACGGACCGGTAGGGGCGGGTCAGGGCGCGGTGCCCCGCCAGCTCGTCGTTCAACGCGGCGCGCAGCAGCGGCGGGTCGGTCAGCGGGCCCTGCGGCGGGCTGGCCCACCACAGGGCCGCGGTGGCGGGGGCGTTGGCGGCGGGGACGAGCAACGTCCGCCCCGTGGCGGCCACATCGACCTCGGGCAGCGACCAGCCGACCGCCTCGCCCGAGGGGACCAGCCACCAGTGCTGCCCGGCCCGCTGGTCGCCCACCACGGGGCCGACGGCGCCGCCGAGGCGGGCGAACGCGCCGATGCTGACGACGCAGGGCACGCGCACGGCGTCGAACCAACGCCCGCACGGCACACGGCGGATCTCATCCGCGGCGGCGGGCAGCCACTCGGGGGCCGCGGGGTTCGTTGCGCGGGGGTCCGACACGGGGGCGCCTCCCATGGGCGTGAGAGGGGTGCTTGGGTCATCACTCCGAGTAAACCGGTCTGCACCGGAAAGGCGCTTGCACACTCGTTGCACAAAGTGACCATGTGGTCCGTCTGCGTCAGTGCCACCATGGTGGCATGACGTCGCATCAGATCGCTCCGGGGACCCACCTGGCGAAGCTCCGCGCCGCGCGCGGCATGTCGCAGGTGGGCCTCGCGCGCAAGGCGAACATCTCGGTGTCCCTGCTGTCCAAGATCGAGGTGGGCAGCCGTACGCTCACCCCCGCCGCCGCGGCGGCGCTCGGCAGAGCCATGGGGCTCACGATGGACGAGGTGCTGGGCAAGGCACCCGTCGCGGCGGCCGAGGCCGAGTCGCTGCGCGATCTGCGCGCCGCCATGCGCGACTTCGACCTGCCGAGGCCGATGGCCGTCGAGCCGGACGAGGTCGCCGCCGACCTGCGGCGGGTCAGCGAGCTGCGCGACGCCGTGGAGTTGACGCGGCTCACCGGCATGCTGCCGCCCCTGCTGCGCAAGGTGACGGCCCACGCGCACGCCGCCCACACCACCGAGGCGTGGGCGGCGCTCGCCGAGACGTACTCGGCCGTCTACTGGCTGGCCGCGCGGCACCGTTGGATGGACCTGGCCGAGGTCGCGGTGTCGCGGCAGCGGTGGGCGGCCGAGCAGCGGGCCGACCCGCTCGTCCAGGCCATCGCGGACCGGGACCGGGCGGGCACCTATCTCAACTTCGGGGACTGCGAGGGCGGTCTTGCCGTGATCGACCGCGCCATCGGCACCGCGGAGGCGCGGCTGACGGGCGAGCGGCGCGCCATCGCCACCGGGATCCTGCACCTGCGCGGCATGACGCTCGCGGGGCGGCTGCCCGACAAGCGGGAGGCCGACCGGCAGGCGGGCAAGCACATCAAGTACGCGCGGCGGCTGTGCGCGTCGTTCGCCGAGGACTTCCGCGTCCACGGGCTGACGTTCGGGCCGCGCAACACCCTGACCCACGAGATGGCCACGCTCGTCGACCTCAAGGAGCCCAAGAAGGCGCTGGCCCTCACGGGGGACCTCGCCACGGCGCTCGCGGGCCTGCCCCCGACGCGGCTCGCGCCCAGCTTCATCGCCCAGGCCCGCGCCCAGCTGGACACGGGGGACGCGGGCGCCGCGCTCGAAAGCCTCGCCAGGGCGCAGCGGATCGCTCCGCAGATGGTGCGGATCCACCCCATGGCCCTTGAGGTGCTGCGCGTCGTCGACTCGCTGCACAAGCGCAGCAACCCCCTGCTCAACAGGCTCCGCACGGTCATCGGCCCGCTGCCCTCGCCCTGAGCGAACGCGCCCCGCGCGCGCCGGAGGGACACGCCCCGCGCGCCCCTCAGCCCACGTAACGCCGGGCCGTCGAGGCGCGTTGGGCCGTCTCCAGCGTGCGCAGCCGCGCCTCGACCGGCGGCGGGACCGGGTCGCGGTCGCGCAGGACCCACGGAAGACCCGCGGCCGCGCGGAGCAGGGCTCCGGCCGTGGCGCGGTCGCGGGGGACGGTGCGCAGCAGGTGCGCGGTGCGGCGCAGGGCGGGGCGGGCGGGGCGGCGCAGCCAGGTGAACCACAGCGTGTTCCTGATGCCGTCCGCCCTGCGGCGCGTGGCGTCGCGCGCCGCCGATGGCGCGTGGTGGATCGTCAGGCTCTCGTCGAACATCAGCCACCAGCCGCGCGCCATCAGGTCGGCGGCCAGCAGCTCCTCCTCGCCGCCAAGCCACAGCCGCCGCGAGAAGCCGCCCGCCGCGCGGAACGCGTCCGTGCGCAGCACCGTGGCCGCGGCGAGGAACGAGCCGAGCGCGGGTCCTGGCAGCCAGCCGGGGCGCGGCAGGGGCGAGGAGCGCAGCTCGGCCACGATGGGGTCCTCGTCTCCCGCTGGCTCCACCAGGATCCGCGCGGTCACCGCGGCGACGGCCGGGTGGGCGTCGAGCAGGTCGGCCGCGGTGGCGAGCGAGCCGGGGTCCCACCATGTGTCGTCGTCGCAGAAGGCGACATAGGGCGAGGTGACCTCGCGCAGGGCGAGGTTGCGGCCGACCGCGCCCAGGTTGGCGCCCGGGGTCAGCACGCGGACCTCGGGGTGCGCGGCGGCCACGGCGTCGGCCGTGCCGTCGGTCGAGCCGTTGTCGGTGACGAGCACGCGGGGGCGCTCGGGGAGCGCCGCGAGCCGGTCGAGGGTGCGCAGCAGCTCGGCCCTGCGGTCGCGGGTGATGATCACCACGGAGACGCGGTCATCCGGCGGCATGGCTGAGCTCCAGGCGTTCGAGTCGTCGGACATCGGCCTCCACGGCGTCGGGCAGCGTGCGGCGGCCTCGCCAGGCGGCGGGCAGCCGCGGCACCAGCTGGCCGAGGGCGCGGCGCGCCGCGCGGTCGCCCCTGGCCTCGCGGGCCAGCCGCCATGTGTCGCGCAGCGCGACGGGGAGGGGGCGGCGCAGCCACGACGTGAGGACCTCGTTGCGGCGCACGAGCGTGGAGCGGCGGGCGCGGGGTTCGTTCGAGGGGTGGTGGACGGCGGTGACGCGGGGCGCGTAGCAGACGTCCCAGCCCGCGGCGGCGAGGTCGTAGGCGAGCAGGGTCTCCTCGGCGCCGAAGAACAGCAGCGGGTGGTAGCCGCCCACGTCGAGGAACGCCGAGCGGCGGACGACGGCGGCGCAGCCGAGGAAGCCGAGCACGGGCGGCCCGGGCAGGTCGGGGCGGCGGGTGAGCGGTGAGCCCGCGAGCACGGCGTTGAGCGGGTCGGGGGCGCGCCGCGGGCCGACCTCGGTCCGCGCGGCGACCAGGCCGATCCCGGGGTTGGCCTCCATCAGCTCGACGGCGGCGGCCAGCGCGCCGGGCTCCCACCAGGAGTCGTCGTCGCTGAAGGCGATGTAGCGCGCGGGCAGGGACTGCACGCCGTCGTTGCGCGCCAGTGCGCCCCTGTTGCGAGGCAGGGCGAGCACCTGGACCGCGGGGAAGCGCCGCGCCAGCAGCTCGGGCGTGCCGTCGGCCGAGGCGTTGTCCACGACGAGGACGGGTGGGCGCTCCGGCAGGGACGTCAGCCGGTCCAGCGTGGTGACCAGGCTGGACGCGCGATTGCGGGTGGCGATCACCACCCCCACCGAAGGTGTGGACACGGGCGCCGAGTGCCCCGCGCGGATGGGTCCAAACGGGCGCCACGCGGCCCCTCGCCGTTTCGCCCCCGGTGGCCAGGGGACTCGGCCCCGATGACGAGCGACGGCGCGGGCGATGGCGCGAGCGATGGCGGGAGAACGCTGCTGACCGGCTGGTTCAGCCTGGTCGAAGGCGAGGTGACGGCGGGGGACGTGCTGGCCCTCGACCGGGTGCGGCAGGTGCTCGACGCGGCGGGGACGTCCTACGACGTGGCGTGGAGCCCGCGCTTCGAGCCGCGCGGGCGGGCCCTTGACGGCATCAGGCCCGAGGACTACGCGCTGCTGGTGTTCGTGTGCGGGCCCGTGCACGGGCCGCGGATCGCGGAGCTGCACGAGCGGTTCGCGCACTGCCGCAGGGTGGCCGTGGGCGTCTCGGCGATCAACCGCGGCGACCCCGCGTTGACCGGCTTCCACGACGTGCTCGCGCGGGACGGCACGGGCGGCCAGCCCACCGCCGACCTGTCGCTGCGCGCGCCGCGCGGGCCCGCGACGCCCGTGGTCGGGGTGCTGCTGACGTCGGGGCAGCGCGAGTACGGGGACGCGCGGCTGCACGACGTGGTGGCCGACACGGTGCGGGACTGGCTCGCGGGCAAGGACTGCGCGCCCGTGGTGCTCGAGAGCCGCCTCGACGCGAGGGACGGGCTGCTGTGCGGGACGGCCGAGCAGTTCCAGTCGGTGGTCGAACGCCTCGACGCGGTCGTGACCGACCGGCTGCACGGCCTCGCGCTCGCGCTGCGCGGCGGCGTCCCGCCCATCGCGATCGACCCCGTGCGCGGCGGGGCGAAGGTCTCGGCGCAGGCCAGGGCGTGCCGGTGGCCCGCGCTCGTGCCGGGGGAACGCGTCGACGCGCGGCGGCTCGACGTGTGGCTGACCTGGTGCCTGGACCGGGGCAGGGTGGCGGCGCGGCGGCGTAGGGAGGAGCTGATCGGGGCACCCGATCGCGCCGACGAGCTGGTGGCCGTGCTGCGCGCCCCCGACGCTGGGGGGATGAGCAGCCCGGCGCCAGGGCTCGGCTCGTGAGGCGGCAGGCCGCCGCCCGCCCACGCACCGGAGCACAGCGGGAACCAGAGCACACGGAGGAGGAGTCACCCATGCCGAACGACGAAGCCTCGGCCAAGCGGGAGCAGGTGGAGCCGTCGCGCGACCACGGGGACGACGGGCCGCTGACGACGGCCTCGGGCACCCCGGTCGACGACACGGACAACTCGCTGCGGGCCGGGGAGCGCGGCCCGACCCTGCTCGAGGACTTCCACTTCCGCGAGAAGGTCACCCACTTCGACCACGAGCGCATACCCGAGCGCGTGGTGCACGCGCGGGGCGCGGGGGCGTACGGGCGTTTCCGGCCCTATGAGTCGCTCGCCGAGCACACCAAGGCGGACTTCCTCCAGGACCCGGAGCGCGAGACGCCGGTGTTTGTGCGGTTCTCGACGGTCGCGGGCTCGCGCGGCTCGGCCGACACGGTGCGGGACGTACGCGGCTTCGCCACCAAGTTCTACACGCGCGAGGGCAATTACGACCTGGTGGGCAACAACTTTCCGGTGTTCTTCATCCAGGACGCCGTCAAGTTCCCCGACTTCGTGCACGCGGTGAAGCCCGAGCCACACCACGAGATGCCGCAGGCGGCGTCCGCGCACGACACGTTCTGGGACTTCTGCTCGCTCCAGCCGGAGTCGATGCACATGGTGATGTGGCTGATGTCCGACCGGGCGATCCCGCGCAGCTACCGGATGATGCAGGGCTTCGGGGTGCACACGTTCCGGCTGGTCAACGCGGCGGGCCGGGGCACGTTCGTGAAGTTCCACTGGAGGCCCACGCTGGGCGCGCACTCGCTCGTGTGGGACGAGGCGCAGGCGATCGCGGGCAAGGACCCGGACTTCAACCGCCGCGACCTGTGGGAGTCCATCGAGCAGGGCGACTTCCCCGAGTATGAGCTGTGCCTCCAACTGGTGCCCGAGCAGGACGAGTTCGCGTTCGACTTCGACCTGCTCGACGCGACGAAGCTCATCCCTGAGGAGACGGTGCCGCTGCTGCCGGTCGGGCGGATGATCCTGGACCGCAACCCCGACAACTTCTTCGCCGAGACCGAGCAGGTGGCGTTCCACACCGCGCATGTGGTACCGGGCATCGACTTCACCAACGACCCGCTGCTCCAGGGCCGCAACTTCTCCTATCTCGACACCCAGCTGATCCGCCTCGGCGGCCCCAACTTCCAGCAGATACCGGTGAACCGGCCCGTGGCCACCGTGACCACCACGCAGCGGGACGGCTACGGGCAGCAGCGCGTCGACGTGGGCCGCACAAGCTACACGCCCAACTCCCTCGCGGGCGGCCGCCCCGCGCTCGCCTCGCCCGGCGAGGGCGCGTACGCGCACCACCAGGAGCGCGTGGACGGCGCGAAGATCAGGAAGCGCAGCGACAGCTTCGCCGACCACCACAGCCAGGCGACGCTCTTCTGGAACAGCATGGCCGTCTGGGAGAAGGACCACATCGTCGCCGCCTACCGCTTCGAGCTGGGCAAGGTGACGTTCGCCGAGGTGCGCGAGCGGACCGTGGACCAGCTCAACCACATCGACCACACGCTCGCCACGCGCGTCGCCGAGGGCATCGGGGTGCCGCCGCCCAAGGAGCCCGCCCTCGCCAACCACGGGCGGACCTCGCCCGCGCTGAGCCTGGCCAACAGCCCCACCGGCTCGATCGCCACGCGCCGCGTGGCCATCCTGGCCGCGGACGGCGTGGACGCGGCCCATGTCGAGGCGCTGCGCGACGCGCTCGCGGGCGGGGGCGCTATCCCCGAGGTGCTCGCGGCCAGGGACGGCGAGGTGCGCTCGGCCGAGGGCCCCTCGGGGACGGAGCCCGTGACGGTGGACCGGGCGATGAGCACGATGGCGTCGGTCCTGTACGACGCGGTGTGCGTGCCGGGGGGTGTGGAGAGCGTGCGGGCGCTGGGCGACGACGGCCTTGCGCGGCACTATGTGGCCGAGGCGTTCAAGCACGGCAAGGCGATCGCGGCGCTCGGCGAGGGCGTCCAGCTGCTGCGCGCGCTCGCGCTGCCCGGGGTGCGTCTCGCGCCCGAAGGGGCGGGCGAGGCGGAGGACGGCGAGGGCGGATCGGGCGAAGGCGGCCCTGGCGAGGGCGTGGTGGACGAGCGGGGCGTGGTGACCGGGGCTGAGGGCGCCGAGGTCTCGACGGTGATCACGGCGTTCGCCGACGCGATCGCCTGCCACCGGCACTGGGGCAGGGACACCGACCGCACGGCGGCCTGACGCACCGCGGCCCGAGGGACAGGAGTACCCGAAGGAGGGGAGAACGGGCCCGGCCGCGGCGGCCGGGCCCTTGTCCCGCCCGCCCGCCCCTCTTCCGGGGAGCGGCGGGCGGGCGGCGGGGATCTCCCCTGCACTGCGCCTACCCGCCATCGCCGCCCCCATACGGGCGTGCGCGGGCGTGCGGTGGCGTACGCCGACGCCTCAGCCGGGCGTGCGCGCCAGCTCGGGCGAGGCGGTGTCCAGCGGGACCGAGCCCGAGCGGACCATGCCCAACTGCACGGCCTGGCGCGGCTGGACGGCCTCAAGCAGCCAGTCGGTGGCGACCCTGACGCGGTTCGCGGGCATCGACATCAGGTGGTAGCCGCGGGTCACCGCGCCCGCGAGCGGGCCCGAGAGCGGGATGTGGAACGGGTTGGCCGCGCCCTGGATCCCGCCAAGGTCCACCGCGAAGCCGCGGTCGTGGTGCTCGTAGGGGCGGCGCTCGGCCACGCCGAGGTGGGCCGCGACGTTGCGGGCGACCGTCCTGCCCTGTCGCCAGGCGTGCTGGGCGGTCATCGCCGTGAACTGCCCAGGCTGCGTCACATCGGGCACCGCGGCGGCGTCGCCGCACGCGAACACCTCGGGGTGGCCCGGCACATTGAGGTAGGGGTCGACGACGAGGCGGCCGCGCTCGGTGGGCAGCCCGACGTCCGACACCAGCGGGTCGGGGCGCACGCCCACGCACCAGATGAGGCAGCGCGTGGGCACGGCCTCGCCGTTCTGGAGCACGACCCCGCCGTGGGTGGCCTCCTTGACCGACAGCTCCGTGCGCACATCCACGCCGCGCGCCCGCAGGACGCGGTCGGCGGTGCGGGAGAGGCGTTCGTCGAGCTCGGGCAGGACCCGCGGGGCCACGTCGAGCAGCATCCAGCGCGGCTCGACCGGGTGGCCACCGGCCCTGCGGGTGCGGCGCGCGAGCGTGTCGGCGAAGATCTTGCCGTGCGCGGCGACCTCGGTGCCGGTGTAGCCCGCGCCAACCACGACGAACGTCGAACGCGCCCCGCGCTCCTCCTCGTCCTCCGCGTAGGAGGCCAGCTCGAGCTGCCTGACGATGTGGTCGCGCAGATACAGCGCCTCGGGCAGGCCGCGGAAGCCGCGCGCGTGCTCGGCCACGCCCGGGATGGGCAGCAGCCTGCTGACCGAGCCGACCGACAGGATCAGCGAGTCGTACCCGATGTCGGCCTCACGGCCCTCGGGGTCGGTGTAGCGCACGCGGCGCTCGTCGAGGTCGACGTCGCTGGCCTCGCCAAGCACCAGCCGGACGTGCGGCAGCGTGCCGGTCAGCGAGACGGTGACGCGGCGCGGCTCCAGGATCCCGGCGGCGACCTGAGGAAGCAGCGGAAGGTACAGGAAGTAGTCGGTGGGGTTCAGAAGCACGATCTCGGCGTTCTTCCTCAGCCTGCGGGAGAGCGTGCGCGCGGCCTGGTACCCGGCGAAGCCCGCTCCGACGATCACGATCCGGGTCCGGCTCATGGGTTCGCACCTTTCGCTTAGGACACGGTGGGATAGGACACGGTGGAAAGGTGGCGAGTACCCCCCGATGGCCGGGTGATGCGACCGGGTGCTCCGTCCCGCGCCGCGGTCCGGCTCAGCGGGCGAGCGCCGCCTTCAGGCCCGCGCCCTTGGTGGCCGCCACGCGCTCGGCCAGGTCGGCGAGCTTGCTGTTGGTGCGCTGGGACTGGCGGCGCAGCAGGTCGAACGCGGCGTCCGCGTCGCAGCCGATGACGTGCATGAGGATGCCGCACGCCTGGTCGATGACGGGGCGGGAGCGCAGCGCGGTGTCCAGCTGGTCCACCTCGGTGAGGGCGCGCTCATAGGCGCGGTCGCGCGCGATCGTGCGGGTGGCCAGGTCGCCGATCAGGGTGGCCACGATCCTGGTCCTGGCGTCCATGAGCCCGGGGCGGAAGCCGCACAGGGTGACGGTCACGGTCAGCTCGTGGTGGCGGAAGGGGAGCGTGACGCTGGAACGCAGGCCCCGTTCGAGCGCCAGCGCGCGGTACGCGGGCCAGCGCCGTTCGGTCAGCAGGTCGTCGGCGCCCGCGGGCTCGCCGGTGCGCATCGCCGTGGGCACGGGCCCCTCGCCCGCCTCGGCCTGCACGTCGAGCAGCGGGGCGAGGTCGGGGTGGGTCACCGCGGTCGAGGGCTCGAAGGGGCGCTCGACGCCCCCGCCGAGGGTGGCCGCAGCGCCGCACGTGCCCGGCGCGCACAGGGTGGCCTCCTCGGCGAGCCTGACCAGCGAGCGGGCCGACACGTCCTCGGGCTCTTCGAGCGTCGCGTTGGACATGGCGATCGCCTGCCCCCTGAGGTTTCCACCAAAACGGCGACCGATGCGATGGTCCGACCGGGCGATTGCATAGGGTGCCCCTCATGGCCGAGGCGGACGATTTTGGCGCGGAGCTCACCGACTTCCGCAATCGCGTCGCCGAGCTGCGCGCCACCCGCGCCCTGCCAGGGGGCACCCGCACGGCCAACCTGGACGCCGCCCTCTTCGAGCTCCAGTACGTCTCCGACGTGCTGTGGCCGCGCTACGAGCAGCTGGCCGCGAGCGCGCGGCGGGCGGCGGGGCCCGCCGACCAGAGGGAGCAGCAATTGCTTCGCGCGGTCTTCCAGCGGCTGCCCCTCCCGGTCCTGCTGCTTGACCGGGACGGCGTGGTCAGCCGCCTCAACTTCGCCGCCAGTCAGCTGTTCGGCCTGCGCGCGGGATACGCCGCGGGCCGCTCGATCACCGCGTCGCTCGCCCACGAGGGGCGGGCCGCGTTCCGTGGACAGGTGGCCGCGGTGGCCCGGCACGAGGGCAGTCGCGGCCTCTCCGTCGAACTGATGCGCGGCATAGCGGGGGGTGACCGGGGCCCCGCGCGCCTGTGGGTGACGCTGACCGCCGTGCGGCCCCCTGGGCACCGGCGCACCTCGGTGCTTGCCGTGTGCCAGCCCGCGGGCGGGCCAGGGCACGTCGGGTCGGCCGACGAGCCCGAGGCGCGGCCGGATCCGGGGCCCGATCCCGGCGAGGTCAGCAGCCATGTGGCGCTCATGGACCTGCTCGACGACATGGCCGCCACGCTGCTCGACGAGGGCAACGCCCCCGACTCCCCGCTCCTTCGCGCGGCGCGCCTGCTGCACGGCAGGTTCGCGGACTGGGTGATCGCCGACCGCGCCGCGCCTGGCGGCGGCCCGCTGCGCCGCGTCGCCGTGCTGGCCCCCGACGAGGGCCCCGGCGCGGAGCACGCCGCGGCGATCGCCGCCCGCGACCCGGCCGACGCGCCGCTGATCGGCGAGGCGGCCAGGGCGGGCGGCCAGGGCCTGCGCGTGCGCCCCGAGGACCCGTACGCGCTCGGCGAGGCCGAGGACGGCGTTCCGCTGCTCGCGCTGACCGAGGCGTCGTCGCTGCTGTGCGTGCCGCTGACGCTGCCTTCGGGCGCGGTGCTCGGGGTGCTCACGTTGCTCCGGGTCGGCGGCCGCCCGGCCTTCGAGCTGGCCGAGGCGAGCGCGGCGGAGCGGATGTCCCGTCATGTCGCGCTCGCGCTGCGCGCCTCCTGACCACATGGGGCAGCCCGCCCCATACCAGCCAGGTCAGGGTGAACGCGCCCGCGCCCGCGACGATCGCGGGCCCGCGCCCGAGCACCACGTCCACCACGAGGGTCAGGGCGCCGGTGAGGGCCAGGCCGAGGAAGCCGAGGCCGATCGTGGCCAGGCGCGACGACGTCTCGACGATCTCGCGCTTGGCGCCGCGCCTGAACAGCATGCGGTGCAGCGCCGCGGGGGCCGTGAACATCACGGTGGCGACCATCGCGAGCACGAGCGTGGTGATGTACATGGCCTTCTGCGCCCCGTCGACATCCTCGAAGCGCTCGGCGAACGCGAGGGTCAGCAGGAAGGCGAACAGCATCTGCACGCCCGTCTGCGTCACCCGCATCTCTTGCAGCAGCTCCTGGAAGTTGCGGTCGTCGCGCTCGGGCGGTGTCTCGTTCCGCTCGCGTTTCGGGGGCATCCCGCGCATCTCGTCATCCTGCACCGCCGGCCTCCACCTCGTGCCGGAGGCGCGAGCAGGTGCGGGTGAGCAGGCGGGAGACATGCATCTGGGAGATCCCGATCCGCTCGGCGATGCCGCTCTGCGTCATGCCGCGGAAGAAGCGCAGATAGAGGATGTGCTGTTCGCGCTCGGGAAGCTGCCGCAGCCGCGTGCGGACTGCCTCGCGGTCCACGACCCGGTCATAGCCAGGCTCGCCGCGGCCCAGGGTGTCGAGCAGTGAGTGGCCCCCGTCCTGGGTGCCCGAGAGCTCGGCGTCCAGGGACAGCACGGTGTAGCTGTTGAGGGCCTCCAGGCCGTCCCTGGCCTCCTTGGGCGTCATGTTCGCGTGCTCGGCGATCTCCTCGACGCCGGGGGCGCGGCCGTCCAGGGTGGTGCTCAGCTCGTTGCGGGCGACGCGCACGCGGTTGCGCAGCTCCTGCACGCGGCGCGGCACGTGCATGCCCCACAGGTGGTCGCGGAAGTGGCGCTTGATCTCGCCGACGATGGTGGGCACGGCGTAGCTCTCGAACGCGGTGCCGAGCGTGGGGTCGTAGCGGGTGACGGCCTTGACCAGGCCGAGGTAGGCGACCTGCTCCAGGTCCTCCAGGTTCTCGCCGCGGTTGCGGTATTGCCGGGCGAGCCGGGTGGCCATCGGCATCCAGGCCCGGACGACCCGCTCGCGCAGGGCGTTCTTCTCACGCCCCGCGGGCATCTCGGCAAGGCGCAGGAACGCGTCCCTGGTGTCGGGGGCGTCGTGGTGCGGATGCTTGCGGCCTGGCCTCTTCACATGGGTGGCGGGCATCGTTCTCGGCTCCCTTCTTCGCGGATGTCGTCCCTCCGCGGGAGCACATGGACGAAAGCCGCACACGCCGGGGGCCGAAGGCCGCTCCCGCGGGTGTGCCTGCTGTCCGAAGCACGAGGATCGCGTGCCCGTCCCCGGGGGGCGCAAACGGAAAAGTCGCGAACAACCGGACCCTGACGCGCCTCGGCGATCTTTTCGTGTGCGACGTCTGTAGATTCGCGGCCGCGCGGTACAACTTCGTCGGATGCGGCTGCAGAACGACCGGGCTGTGGCTGGCCCCGCTGGTGGCGCTCGTCTTCCTTGCGCTGCCCCTCGACATGGCGCCCACCCAAAGGAACGCGAGGCCCAACCGCCCAACCCGCCCTCGCACCACGGCCGTTGCCGTTTCCCCGGCCTCGGCGGCGGCGAGGGTCTACGGTGGGTCGCGGCGGATCCGGGGAGACACCGGGAGGACGACGATGGCCGAGACCGGGGACGACTGCCCGGGGCCGCACCGGCAGTGCCAGGCGTGCACGGGGCAGCGGGTGGAGTTCCGCGAGACGCTGTACGTCCCGTCGACCGGGAGGGCGGCTGGCGTGGCCGCGCCCCACCACTGCTGGCACTGCAAGGGCCGCGGCTACTACTGCCAGGCGGAGCACCGCTGCACGCCGCCGCACGAGTGAACTACAGGCGTCCACACGGCGTTTGACGGGTGGCCTCCGGGGTACCCGGTCCCCACCCGCAGGGACCGGGCCCCCTTCCGGCCTTGACCGCGCTCCTGCCCGTGCTCACCCCAGCCAGGGGCGGGGCACGGGCAGTTCGCGCGCAGGCGCCTCCGGCGGAAACGACGGCGGCCGGGCGGACGCCGCGCGGCAGCCGGAAGCCCGGCGTTCACCGTGAGGCCCGGACCCTACGACACCCCGACGCCGGGCCTCCCTCGGACCCTGGTTCCTCGCGGCTGAGGGCGCGGTCAGCGCGCGAGTTCCGCCGCGTGGGGGTCCCAGTCGTCGGGGAGGGGCTCGGGGGCCGTGAACGCCGCGCCGCCGGGGGCCGGGGTGGCGACCTCCACAAACGCGCCGCGCTCGCCCGAGGCGTCGATCGCCGCCATCGCCCCCAGCACATGGAGGCCCAACGCCCCCGAGGCGCGGTGGGGTTGACCCGTGCGCAGCGCGCGGGCCATCTCGAGCACGCCGAGGCCACGGCCCGCCGTCGGCCCGGAGACGGGGAGTTCGCGCCAGTCGTCGTCGGCGTTGCCGCGCAGCAGCAGCGGGCCGATGAAGGTGTTGGGGTCGGGGACGCCGAGCGTTCCCTCGCTGCCGATCACCTCGAACTGGATGCGCCGCACCGCGGAGTCGAAGCTGAAGACGGACGTGGCGCGCGGCCCCGAGGCGAACTCGACGAGCGCGCTCACATGCGTCGGCACGTCGACGGGGAACGTCTGGCCCGCCCTGGGGCCCGAGCCCGTGGTCCGGGTGGCGCGCGCCCTGGCCGCCGTGGCCGCGACGCGCGCGATGGGCCCCAACAGGGCGACCAGGGACGTCACATAGTAGGGGCCGATGTCGAACAGCGGGCCCGCGCCCGGCTGGTAGAAGAACGCGGGGTCGGGGTGCCAGCCCTCGGGGCCCAGGCTCTGCACCGCCGTGGCCGCGGCTATCGGGGTGCCGATGTGCCCGGCGCGTATCGCCCGCAGCGCGGACTGGAGCCCGGCGCCCAGGAACGTGTCGGGGGCGTTGCCCACCAGCAGGCCGCGTTCGGCCGCCTCGGCGAGGATCCGCACGCCGTCGTCGGGGGTGGTGGCCAGCGGCTTCTCGCCGTAGACGTGCTTGCCCGCGCGCAGCGCGGCGAGGGCCACGTCGGCGTGGGCGGCGGGCACGGTGAGGTTGACGACGATCTCCACCTCGGGGACGGCGAGCACGGTGTCCAGGTCGCCCGCGACGGGAACGCCGTGCTCGGCCGCCGCGGCGGTGGCGCGCGCGGTGTCGAGGTCGGCGACGCCGATGACCCTGACATCGGGGAACGCGCCGAGCGTGCGCAGGTATTCGCCGCTGATCACGCCCGCGCCGACGACGGCGACGCCGACCGGGCCCGAGCCGGTGCCGGTGGCCGGGGCGGGGGGCGTCGTGGGGGCGGTGCTCACGCGACCCCCAGCCCTGAGACGTGCGCGTGGCTGGCCGCGAGCGCGTCGAACAGGTCGGTCGCGCACGAGTCAAGCTCGATGACCGGGATCACCGGAGGGGCGTGCGGCGGCGTCGCGGCGACGGCCGCGGCCAGGATCTCGCGGGTCGGCATCGCGCCCTCGCCCACGGCCACATGGGGCGCGTCGCTACCGGTCAACGGCCCGTCCTTGACGTGCAGGAGCTCGGTGCGCTCTCCCAACCGGCCGAGCAGCGCGGGGACATCGGCGCCGCCGAGCGCGGCCCAGTAGGTGTCGACCTCGAGAAAGACATCGGAGGCGAGCCGGTCGGCGAGCAGCTCGATGGCGTGCCGCCCCTCGAAGACGGGCTCGAACTCCCACCAGTGGTTGTGGTATCCGAGGCTGAGGCCGTGCCGCCGCACGTCCTCGTTGACGAGGTTGAGCCGGTCGGCGGCGCGTTCGATGCCCTCATCGGTGGTGAAGTCATCGGCGGGGATGCCCGCGGGGATGATGACGCGGTCGGCGCCAAGCGCCGCGACCGCCTCCAGGATCGGGGCGGGGTCATCCGCGTCGAGCAGGACCCGGGCGTGCGGGGAGATGACGCGCAGCCCCAGGTCGTCGGCGACGCGGCGGAAGCCCTCGGGATCGTCGGTGGGGTCGAAGGGCTCGACATAGCTGAAGCCGATGTCGGCGATGCGGCGGAGGGTCGCGTCCCGGTCGGCGGCAAGCGCCTCACGGACCGTGTAGAGCTGAACGCCCAATGCGGGGGCCATGGTTGAGCTGCCTTCCCTGAGATCCTGTCATTCGGGCCATACAGGAAGATAAGCCGCGTTATTCACCATGGCAACGCCTCTGCGGCACCCACGGCCATCGTCTTCCCCGCCGCCCACACCCCCACGCCCACCCCGCGTCCCGGAACCGCGGCGCAGCGCGGCGCCCTCCGCGCCTGGGGGCCGCGGGCGCACGCGCCGTTTCGCATGCTGGAATGGCACGCGAATTCACACGGTGTTCGCATGTCATCGCATTCCCGGGGTGACCTGGCAGGTAAGCCGTCGGAGCATGACGCGACATTGCGGGGATATGGCCCGGCGCCGCACACCACGCGCCGCGATTCTTGACCCCGCATCCGGGCCGTCGCTACGTTCCCCCCATGCGGAGACTGCTGCGATTCACCCGGCGCCGCGCCGTGGACCACATGCGCGTCGCCACCGCGATCTGTCGCTGATCCCCCTTTCGCCGCCCCCACATCCCCCGCCCAGCACCGGGCGCTTTCCCGTGCGCCTTTCCTCCTTTCCGCTGCCCCACGCTCCCCCTTTCCCCCAGCGCTTTCCCTCGTTTTCTTTCGTTCTCCCGCCCCATTTCCCTCCAGGGATGAAGCATGCCCAGAAATATCCGCAGCCGCCTCGGCGCCGCGCTTCTCGCCCTCGCGCTCCTCCCCGCCCTGGCCAGCTGCGCCGAAGACGACCACACGTCCGCGAGCGCCGCCGAGTTGGCCGATGTGCCGATCCCCGAGGACGTGGATCCCGACACGCCCCTGACCATCGGCTCCCCCGAGACCGAGGTGGCGCTCAAGCTCTCCGGCTCATCGACGAGCTGCCCTTCCGGGTCGAGTGGGCCAACCTCAGCGGCGGCCCCCAGTGCTCGGAGGCGTTCCGCGCCGGGTCGCTCGACGTGTGCTCCGCCGCCGAGATCCCCGCGATCCACGCCCGCTGGACGGGCCTCGACACCCGCCTTGTCGCCTCGGTCTTCCGCGAGGACCCGATCGCCAACCCGCTCTACGAGCTGGGTATCGCCCCAGGCGCCGACATCGAGACCCTGGAGGATCTGCGCGGCAAGCGCATCGCGTTCAGCCCGGGCCAGGCTCAGGGCACCCTGGTGCTGCGCATCCTCCAGGAGCTCGGGCTCACCCGCGAGGATGTCGAGCTGGTGGAAATGCCGAGCACCGGCGATGTCTACCCCACGGCGCTTGGCAGTGGACAGGTGGACGCCGCACCCATCGCGGGGGTCAACATCCGTCGCTACCTGGACCGTTACGGCTCCGAAGGCGTCCTCACCATCGACCATGGGCTGCGCGAGGCTGCTGCCCTGGAAGCGCGTTCTCGACAATGTGACCCTGGGGCTCACGGGCCCCGACGCGCAGGAGCGCGGCAGGACCGCGCTCGACGAGGTGGGCCTCGCGGCCCGTGAGCGCGCCTGGCCCGTCGAGCTCTCGGGCGGCGAGCAACAACGCGTCGCACTGGCCCGCTCGTTGGTGCGCGACCCCGAACTCCTGCTGGCCGACGAGCCGTTCGGCGCCCTCGACGCGCTGACCCGGCTGCGGATGCACGCGCTGCTGCGGCGGCTGTGCCAGCGGCACAAGCCCGCGGTGCTGCTGGTCACCCACGACGTGGACGAGGCCATCGCGCTCGCCGACCGCGTCGCGGTGCTCGAGGACGGCAGGATCGCCGCCGACCTCACCGTGGACCCGCCGGAGCCCCGCGCCCCCGGCAGCCCCGCCAACGCCGGGCTGCGCGACCGGCTGCTGACGCTGCTCGGCGTGGACACCGGCGAGTTGACGCTCGCCACCGACGGGCGCGCCACCGAGCGCGCCACCGAACGCGCCACCGAGCGGCGCCTCGACGAGAGGGAGGAACGATGAGCCGTCGGCAGCTCCGGCTGAACCTCTTCATCTATCCGGGCGGCCACACCGGCACACCCGAGCAGGTCGCCGACCGGATCCAGGAGTGGTTCGAGAACGGCGCGGCGGACGGCTTCAACGTGATGCCGCCGTGGCTGACCGGCGGCTTCGACGCGTTCGCCGACCACGTCGTCCCGCTCCTGCGCCAACGCGGCCTGTTCCGCACCGCGTACACGGGAACGACGCTGCGCGAGCACTATGGCCTGGCGCGGCCACGCAGCGCGTTCTCCCCTGCGGGGGGCCAGCACGACGGCTGAGGCGGAGGGCTGGACCGGCCTCGCAGCCGCGCGGGGGCCCGCGGCCGGGCGCCCGGCGAACTCAGCGCCCCGGCCAGTGCTTCGGAGGAGCCACGGCAGGGTCCGTGACCTGCGACCTGCTGCGTGCCTGCCCAGCCCGTCAGTTCATGTACACGCACCACGTCATGCGACCTCAAGCCGCGACCTGCCGAGAGCTGTCGACGTAGCTATCCACGTAGTCGCTGACGTCGGCCGCGTCACGTGCCGCCGCGGCGCTGACGCCGGGGTAGAAGTCGCTGACCCGATCCGGCGGAACGCCGTCCCTGACCAGTGCGGCCACCTCGGCGGCGGGGATCCGAGTCCCTTCGATGACCGGCTCACCGCCGCGCACGGCGGAGTCGACGGCGAGGTGGTCGCGCCGCTTCAGCAGGTCGGGAATGTGACGGCCGTCCTGGGAGAAGGGCGCGAGGACGTCCACCAGCTGGTGGATGGCCACGTTCCCGCCCCTGATCAGATCGACTGCCCGCTCGGGCTCCGCCAGATAGATCGTGGCCAGATAGATCGTGTCGGGCCCCGCGACGAGAGCGTACGCGGACAGGTGCTCCCGCTCCCCCGGCTCCTCCCGGAGCGCGTCCACGGCCCTTCGGATCTTTCTGCAACGACGTCTCCTTGCGGAGCTTCACACAGGCGCGCAGGGCCACCACGTCCCTGAAAGGAGTACAGGATGGGTCGCGAGCCGGAGATCTCGGGCACAAGGAGCGTGCCCTGCCTGCCGGAGGAACGGCGCCAGTGGGAGAGCTGTCGGAGCGTGGCACCGGAAAGGGCCGCGGCGAGCTTGGGCTCGTACGACACTGTGTTCCTCCTCTCCACCGCCACCGAATCCCCGGTGGCCGTACGCCATTCTCCTGTCTTCCGCCGAGATCGGAAAAAGGTGAGCGCCGTTCGAGGCGACGCACGGCGGGGGCCCTCGGGGCCCCCGCCGAACAGCCCGTCCGACGAGGGTTACGCGGCCGGTGTGGCGAGCAGCGCCGCGCGGTCAAGGGCGGCCGAGAACTGCTCGAGCACCTGGTCGAGCGGCCCCGCCGCGGCCGGGTCCAGGGTCACCGCGCCGTCCTGCTCCACCGTGATGTGGCGGTCGAGCACGAACCACCCCTGGGTGATGTGGGAGGCGCCCATGGAGGAGAGCACGGGCCGCAGCGCGTAGTCGATCGCCAGCACATGGGCGTTGGTGCCGCCCGTGGCCAGCGGCAGCACCGTCTTGTCGGCCAGCGCGAACTGCGGCAGCAGGTCGAGGAGCGACTTCAGCAGCCCCGAGTAGGCCGCCTTGTACACGGGTGTGCCGATGACCACGCCGTCGGCGCTCTCTATCAGCCGGGCCACGTCGACGATGGCGGGGTGGGAGACATCGGCGCCGGTCAGGGCGCCCGATGGCAGGCTCCGCACATCCAGCGGCCTGACGTCGTGCCCGCGCGCGGCGAGCTTCGCGTCGAGGTGGCGCAGCAGGCGGGCGGTGCGGGAGGTCGGGGACGGGCTGCCGGAGATGGACAGGACAAGGGCCATGGGACACCTCGGAGTGTTCGGTGGAACGGGGCGGCGTGGGGGCGGGGGCTGCGGATCAGGCCGGGACCAGCTGGGGGCGGGTGGCGATGTCGGCCGGGGGGACCCACTGGCCGCGTTCGGCGAGGCGCGGCAGGACGCCCTCCCCGAACCAGTACGCCGCCTCCAGGTGCGGATAGCCGGAGAGGACGAACTCCTCGATGCCCAGGGCCTGGTACTCGGCGATGAGGTCGGCCACCTCCTCGTGGCTGCCGACCAGGGCGGTGCCCGCGCCGCCGCGGACCAGGCCGATGCCCGCCCACAGGCCGGGGTGGATCTCCAAGGCGTCCCTGCTGCCGCCGTGCAGGGCCAGCATGCGGCGTTGCCCCTCGGACTCGCTCGCGCCGAGATGCTCCTGCGCGGCCCGGATCGTCTCGGGGTCGAGCCCGTTGAGCAGGCGCGCCGCCTCGGCCCACGCCTCCTGGGACGTGTCGCGGTTGATGACGTGCAGCCGGACGCCGAAGCGCAGCGCGCGGCCCGCCTCTTCGGCGAGGCGCCGCACCGCGCCGATCTTCTCGGCGACCTGCGCGGGCGGCTCACCCCACGTCAGGTAGATGTCGGCGTAGCGGGCCGCCACGCGGAGCGCGGCGGGCGACGAGCCGCCGAAGTAGACGGCGGGCGCGGGGTCGGGCAGCCGGGCCAGCGCCGCGCCCTCGACCCGCAGGTGCTCGCCCGCCAGGTCGACGGTCTCGCCGCGCCACAGGTCGCGGACGATGTGCAGGAACTCGCCGGTGCGGGCGTAGCGGGTGTCCTTGTCGAGGAAGTCGCCATAGGCGCGCTGCTCGCGGCTCTCGCCGCCGGTCACGACGTTGAGCAGCAGCCGCCCGCCGGTCTGCCGCTGGTAGGTGGACGCCATCTGCGCGGCAAAGGTCGGCGAGAGCAGCCCAGGGCGGAACGCCACGAGGAACTTGAGGCGTTCGGTGTGCTGGCTGATCATCGCGGTGGTCAGCCAGGCGTCCTCGCACCAGGCCCCGGTCGGGGTGAGCACGCCGGAGAAGCCCACCTGCTCGGCGGCGCGGGCGATCTGGCCGAGGTAGGCGACGGTGGGCGGCCGATGGTGGGCACCGGCCGCCGTGACCGCGGCCCCGTGGCCGCCGCCGACGACGTGGCGGCTGTCTCCGTTGGTGGGCAGGAACCAGTGGAAGGTGAGGGACATGGTTCTCCGTTCGTGAACGCCACCGGGGCGCGGCGAGTCGGGCGTCGTGCCCGGGGAGGACCGGGGGCGGGACGCGCTCGAACAGCGGGAACAGGGAGAGGGCGGCACCGCGGGGGCGGCACCGCGGGGGCGGCGCCGCGGGACAACCGGGGGAGACGGCGCGCTGACACGGTGCGCGGTCACGGTGCGCGCGGGGGACGGCGCGCGGCGCGGGGCCCGTCAGGGGACGGGCGGCGGGGGTGGGGTCAGGCGCAACAGATCGCGGCGGCGACGCGGAGGAGGTCCACGCAGCGGCGGCGGGTCAGATTCCGTGCGCCAGGCATGCTTCGATGCAAGCACGGCGCCGCAGGGGCGTCAACGCCCACCCGGCAGGCGAGACGGCGGGCGGGCCCGCGGGTGGGGCGGCCCGTGAGAGGGCGGCCGGGGCCGCGGGCGCCGAAAGCGCTGGCGGCGCGCGGCTGCGGTCGGCGAGGATGGCGGCATGGCGCACTCGCGGCACCCCGCCGGGCCCCCTGAGCTGGTCGCGCGGCACACGATCCTCTCGGCGAGCGGCTGATGGCCGTGCGCGAGGGCGCGCTGTCGTGGGACGAGGTGACCGCGTGGCGGAACGCGCTGGCCGTCAGGCTCGACGCGGCCCTCGCGGACAGCCCGCTGCCCGACGAGCCCGATCGGGCGCGCGTGGAGGACTGGCTCGCCTCGGTCCGCCGCCGCTCCCTCGACGCGGAGGCACCGATGTGAACGACCCGAACGAGCTGCCCGGCCTCAACGACCTCCCCGGCCTGCCCGACCTCGCGCCGGTCGTCGCGGAGCAGCGCCATCCGCTGCTGTTCGCGACCGTATCGGGCGCCCACCTCTACGGGTTCCCCTCGCGCGACTCGGACGTGGACGTGCGCGGGGTCCATGTGCTGCCGCTGCGCGACGTGATCGGCCTCGCCCCCGGGCCCGAGACGGTGACCAGGACCTGGGACCGCGACGGCGTGGAGCTCGACCTGGTCACGCACGACCTGACCAAGTTCGCCAGGATGCTGCTGCGGCCCAACGGCTATGTGCTTGAGCAGCTGCTCTCCCCGCTCGTGGCGCACACGACGCCCGAGCACGCCGCGCTGGTCGGGCTGGCGCCCGGGCTGCTCACCCGGCACCACGCCCGCCACTACCGCGGCTTCTCCCGCACCCAGCAGCGGATGTTCGACAAGACGGGCGAACTCAAGCCGCTCCTCAATGTCTTCAGGGTGCTGCTGACCGGGCTGCGGCTGTTGCGGGAGCGCGACGTGGTGGCGCATCTGCCGACGCTCATCGACGAGCCGGGGCGCCGAGGCGAGGCCCCGGCCTATCTGCGCGACCTGGTGCGCGCCAAGTCGGCTGCCGAGCACGGGCTGTTGGACGAGGTCGCGGGGGCACCGACGCGGGAGCGGATCGCGGCGGACGTGGCGCGGCTGCACGCGGCGCTCGACGAGGCCGAGGGGGCCACCGCGCTGCCCGCCAAGCCCCGGGGCGCGCACGCGCTCGACGAGGTGGTCGTGGCCGTTCGCCTCGGGTGGTAGGCGGGGGCGCCGCTCAGGGGCGGTCGCCGTGCCACGAGCGCCACAGCGCCGCGTAGGCGCCGCCGAGGGACACCAGCTCGTCATGGGTGCCGATCTCCGTGAGGCGCCCCTCGGCCATCAGCGCCACCCGGTCCGCGTCGCGGCCGAGGAGCCAGGGGCCGACGAGGCCAGCGGCGGCGGCCAGCGCGTTGAGCAGCAGCATCGCGGTGAACGAGCCCCGGTCAACGCGGATCAGCCGGGCGGCGGCGCGGCGGACTGCGGGGCGTTCGGCGACGGGCAGCGGGCGTTCGGTCACGACGCCGCCCCGTTCCCCTCGCCGCCTGTGGCCTCGTCGCCTGCGGTCTCGCCGCGGGAGATGTCGCGGGAGATGTCGCGGGAGATCAGGCGCCGGTAGCCCGGCTGGTGGGCGAGCAGGTCGCCATGGCGGCCCGACGCGACGACCCGGCCCGCCCTCAGGTGGTGCACGGTGTCGGCGCGGTCAAGGAGCAGCGGCGACGTGGTGGCCACGACGGTGACCCGGCCGCCGCGGGCCTCGCACAGCCGGGCGGCGCATCGCCACATAGCCGTTGACCGCGACGAGTTCGCCGACGCTCAGTGTCCCCTCGGCGGCCATGCGGGCGGCCAGCCAGGTGACCACCGCGAGGAACAGGGTGGGCAGCCCGGTGGCCAGCGCCTGGATCCAGCTGGTGACCGCGCCGACCCGGTACCCCTCGTCGCGCAGCGCGTCCGACTCGCGCCGATAGCGTTCGGCCCAGGCGTCCTCGCCGCCGAGCCCGCTCAGCACGCGCAGCCCGCCGACGATGTCCACGACGCGCGCGGCGAGCCCGCTCTGCCGCTCGCGATAGTCGGTCTCCGCGCCCTGGAGGCGCCCGAGCAGCGGCCCGACGAGCACCACGAGCAGTGGAACGCCGAGCAGCACGACGGCCGCGATCGCCGGGAGATCGACAACAGCAGGACGGCGACGGCGAGATACGCCAGCACGGAGCCCACGCCAGGGCCGGTGACCGTCAACGCGTGGGCCAGCGTGGACACATCACCCCTCCCGATCGTGACGACCTCGCCCGCGGTGACCCGCCATGGCAGCGCCGCGCCGAGCCGCATGGCGTGCTCGACGACGGCGCGCGCGGTGCGGAACGCCGCGTGCATCCGCACCCGGGTCATCGTGCGGTGGCGGGCGATGGCCAGCCAGGCGTTGAGCGCCCCGGTGGCGAACAGGGCGGCGGCCCACCAGGCCGGGGCCGTTCCGTCGCCGCGTTCGAGGCCGTCGTCGATGGCGCGGGAGAGCGGCCAGGGCGGCAGGGCCAGGCACAGCATCCAGACGGTGCCGAGCGTGGCCCCCGCGGCGACGCGGAGCGGCTGGCTGGCCACCAGCCACCACAGATAGCGGCCGGGGCCGCGGCGGTCGGGGGTCTCCTCCGCCGTCATCAGGACCCGGTCCCCATCCGCTTCACCTCGGAGGGGAAGCCTAACGGCCCGCCATGCGGTCGAACTGGGCGGCCTGGATCTCGTACAGCTCGCGGAAGTGGCCCTCGGGCAGCTCCAACAGCTCGCGTGGCGAGCCGGATTCGACGAGGCGGCCCCGGTGGAGGACGTGGACGAGATCGGCGTGGCGCACGGACGCCATGCGGTGGGTGATGAGGATGACGGTCTGGCCGCCCTCGGCCAGCTCGCGGATCTGGTCGAACACCCGCTGCTCCTCGCGGGCGTCGAGGGCCGCGGTGGGCTCGTCGACGATGAGGACGGGGGCGCCGCGGTAGTGGGCGCGAGCGATGCCCAGGCGCTGCCACTGGCCGCCGCTGAGCTGGTGGCCGCCCTGGTAGCCGCGGGCCAGGAGGGTGTCCCAGCCGCGCGGAAGGTCCTTGATCACCGCGTCGGCGCCCGCCTGGTGGGCCGCTGCGTGCAAACGGTCGTCGTCGATGGGGGCGTTGGGGTCGCCGATGGCGACGTTGACGCGGGCGGTGAACCGCCAGCGGTTGAAGTCCTGGGCGACCATGGCGATGCGGGCGAACACCTGGTGCCGATCGGCCTGGCACGTGGGAACGCCGTCCCAGCTGACGCGCCCGCCGTCCGGGAGGTAGAGCCCGGCGAGCAGCTTGACCAGGGTGGACTTGCCCGAGCCGTTCTCGCCGACCAGCGCGGTGATCCGCCCGGTCGGGATGGTGAGCGAGACATCGGCGAGCGCGGGGGGCGCGTCTTGGTCGGTGCCGGGGTAGCGGAACGTGACGCGCTCGAACGTGATGCGGCGCGGGCGCGGCGGAACGGGCCGCCCACCGGTCGGGATGGCCCAGTCGGCGGCCTGGACGCACAGCCGGTCGAGGTCGCCGACGAACAGGCTCTCGTCGTACAGGTTGTTGATGGCCTGCACCATGCCGGTGAGGCTGGACGACCCGGTGCGGATGGCGAGCACGGCGGTGCCCGCGACCGACATCGCCATCGTGCCGCTCCAGGCGAGCGCGCCCAGGGTGAGATAGGTGGCCGCGCCCGCGAGCCCCGTCCACGCGGCGGCCCACAGGCCGGTGCGGGCGTCCAGGCGGGCCAGGCGGGTCTGCTCGGCCTCGGAGCTGGCGGACATGTTGCGGAAGTGCTTGAGCAGGAACGGGCCCACCTGGTGGACGCGGATCTCGGACGCCGTCTCGGTCGCGGTCAGCTCGGAGCTGAGGACCCGCCCGGCGCGCGAGTGCTGCACCCAGGTGCGGAAGCTCTGGTAGCGGCGGCGGGTGGTGACCAGCGTTCCCCACATGCGCGGGACGGTCATCAGGGCGAGCAGCGGCAGCAGCACGGGGTGCAGCACGGTCAGGACGCTCGCGGCGGCGGCCAGGGAGAGCAGGGCGTTGATGACGCGCGTGCAGTAGTCGATCATGCGGCGCGCGGCGGTCGCGCCGTACTGGGCGGTGTCGAGCAGGCGGTGGAACTGGTCGTCCTCGATCGCCGCCAGCTCCACGCGCGAGGCGCGCGCCAAGTACCGCTCGGTGGCGACCCGTTCGACCTTGGGCTCCAGGCGGCCCGAGCCATAGGTGGAGGCGGCGGCGAGCAGCGCGCCGAGCACCGCGGCGACCGCGACGAGCGCGAGCGACGGCATCGCCTCGCGCAGCCGGTCGGCCGCGCCGCCGTCGGCGAGGACGGCGGCGAGCACGGCGTTGACCGCGACCAGGCCGACGGCCTGGACGACGCCGCGGCCGATCTCGGCCGCGGCGACCAGGCGCAGCGCGGCCCGGTCGGCGTCGCGCGCGAGGCGGACGGTGGTGCGGACGAGCGGGGGCAGCGTGCGGACCATCGACCACAGGCTGAGCCGGGTGAAGGCGCCGTCGTGGCTGCTCCAGCCGGTGTCGTAGAGGAGGGGGCCGCCGAAGAGGAGGTGCTCCGACGGGGACGTGCCGGGCGATGAAGGGGGCTTCACGGGGACCTCACGGGGATCGCGCGGGGTGGGGGACATGGGACGCGCCGCCCTGGTCGACCACCGGGCCGCGCGCCGAGGGATCGCGCGGGGAGATGTCGAAGAGGTCGGCACCGAACGGGTCGGCACTGAACGAGTCGGCACCGAACGAGTCGGCACCGAACGGGTCGGCGCCGATGGCGGGTCGGGCATGGGCATCGGCGAACGGGTCGGGCGGGGCGTCGGGCCGCGGCTCGGGGGCGAAGAGCGACGCGGGGTCCCAGCCCCGGTCCCCGGGGAACGCGGCCCTGCCGTCGTCCTCGGTCCCCAGGAGGTTCCACAGGTCGTCGGGCGAGGCGGCCGCCCCCTCGGCCGCGCCCTCGGTGGGCCCCGCAGTGGGCCACCCGTCGGCCCACTCGGCGGGCGCCTCGGCGTCGGCGGGCGCCTCAGCGAAGGGGCCACCGGCGAAGGCGCTCGGCTCGCGCGCCGTCGCGTCGAGGTGGTGGAGCCGCCGCCTGGTCTCGGCCAGCTCCGCCGTCACACGCCGCAGAAGGCAGCGGATCCTGTGCTCGTGGTCCATCGGTGGGCACCCCCTGAACTGGACGTGGTGAAACGGCCGTCGGCACCCGCACCAGGCCGTGGAACAGCGCGGGCAGCGCCCCCTCGACCGCCCGCGACCGCAGCGCGCCGGGGTCGAGCCGCAGCGGAACGGTCACCGCGTCGGGCGCGGTGAGCGCGGCGTCAAGCAGCGCGAGCCCCTCGTGGCCCGCGAGCGGCAGCGAACCCTCCCCCGCGCCCGGGGGCCACCAGGCGATCGACACGGCGGGCAGGCCGAGGGCCCTGCGGCGCTCGGCCAGCGCGTCGATCGCGGCGCCAGCGGCGGCGTGGGGGCCCGCCCCAGGGCCGCCGAGGATCCCGGCGGGCGACGAGAACAGCACGAACGCCGACAGGTCCATGCCGCGCGTCAGCTCGTGCAGCCGGGCGGCGGCCAGGGCCGTGGGCCGCAGCGCCCGCGCCAGCCGCTCGGGCGCGAGCGAGGCGACCGCTCCCCCGCCCTCGGGCGCCCCGGCGCAGTGCACCACCCCGGTCAGGGGGCGATCGGCGAGCAGCGCCCGCAGCGCGGCCCGTTCGCCCACGTCGCACGTGGCGGCGCGAACGGTGGCGCCCCGCGCGGCCAGCGCGGCGACCACATCGCGCGGCACGCCCCTGCGGCCAGCCAGCAGCAGATCGGTCACGCCGTGCGCGGCGACCAGGTGGCGGGCCACCAGGCGGCCCAACGCGCCCCCGGCGCCGGTCACCAGCACCGTGCCGCGCCCGAACACCGGGCCCGCGCGCGGGACTTCGACGACCCGCTCGGCCCGCACCAGGCGGGGAACGAGCAACCGGCCGCCGCGCACGGCCAGCTGGGGCTCGCCACTGGCCAGCGCCGCGCCCAGGTCCTCGTCGGGGTCGGCGTCCACGAGCACCAGGCGGCCCGGATGCTCGGACTGCGCCGCCCGCACCAGACCCCACACCGCCGCCTGCGCGGGATCCGGCGACTCGCCAGGCAGCGCCACCCCGCCGTGGGTCACCACGGCCAGGCGGCCCTCGGCCCTCCCGCCCTCGGCCCTCCCGCCCTCACCCCTCCCGCCCCTCTCGCCGTCGGCCAGCCACGCCCGCACCAGGCCGAGCGCCCACAGCGCGCCCGCGAGGGCATCGCCTTCGCGCCGCCTGGCGTCCCAGCGCGCCACGGCGTCGCGGCCACAGGTCCCGGGCCCGGGGGGCGGCAGGGCCTGCCAGTCCACCCGGTGCGGCGCCGGGCCCGAGGCGGCGCGGTCCGCGGCCAGGGCCGCCGCGGGCAGCGGGCGCAGCACCAGCGCCCCGACCTCCACCACCGTCCGGTCCGCGCCGTCCACCGCCACGAGCGACACCGCGTCCGCCCCCACCCGCGCCAGCCGCACCCGCAGCGCCCGCGCCCCGGGCCGCCACACCCGCACGCCCGAGGCCGCGCACGGCACGCGCGCCCGACCCTCGTCCGCCAGCAGGCCGCCCGCGCCGACCGCGTGCAGAGCGGCGTCGAGCAACGCCGGGTGCACGCCGAACCCTTGGGCCTCGATGCCGTCGGGGAGCGACACCTCGGCCCACACCTCACCCTCCGCGGCCCACACCGCGCGCAGCCCCCGGAACGCCGGACCGAGCACAAGGCCGAGCGCCGCGAGCCTGACCCGGTGCGCGCCCGGGTCCACAGGCATGGCCCCGGGCGGCGGCCCACCGCCGAGGCCCGCGCCCCGCACGTCCCGGCCCCGCGACGCGCGGCCCGCCACGTGCCGCGTCCACGGGGCGTCGGGACCGGTGCCCTCCCCGCGGGCCGAGACGGTGAACGCGCGACGGCCCTCCGCGTTCTCGGCGCCCACGGCGACCCGCAGCTGGAGCGCGCCCCACTCGGGAACGGGAAGCGGCCGCTCGAACACCACCGCGTCGAGGCGGTCGCAGCCCGCCTCCCTGGCGCCGACCGCCGCCAGGTCGAGCAGCGCGGTGGCCGGCAGGAGCACCGCGCCGAGCACCAGGTGATCGGCCAGCCATGGCTGCTCGGCCAGGGAGAGCCGCGCGGTGCGCACCACGCCGCCCCACCGCCGCGGTCGGCTGGTCCGCGGCCATGGGCGTGCCGCGGACCACGGGGGCGCGCCCCCGCCCGGCCGGTCCGCGCCGGGCGACGGCTCGTCCGGGCGTATGGCGGCCATCACGTTCTCACTCATCTCAGCGCTCCAACCCCCCGTCGAACGAGCGGCGATCGATGCCGGATCGGCCCCGGCGGACTGCGAGGTAGGTCGGCGGATTCGGCACGGCGCGACACCCCGGGGTCGCGGCGCGGGGGAATGAGCGGGCGGCGAGCGGGCCTCGCCACCGATCCCTATCCCAGCGCAATCGTCGCGCTACGCACAGCTCATGCGGGAGCCTTTCGGACAATCCTCCGCACCGGCGTTTACACGGCGAACAGGCATGGTGACACTCGGTGTCCACCCGGCCATGGCCCGGCGCTCACCGCATCCACGCGCGGCCACCGCGCCGTTGACATGGGCCCGCTGACCACGGAAAGTGACCGAATCCCGCCAGGAAGAAACGTTCAGCCACCGTTTCCGCCTCTCTCCTTCGAGTGAACGCCCGTTGGCGCGTGTTGACACATGGGGCGCCCGAGCAGGGGTTGACGCCCCTGTCCGTCCCGAGGGATCGCGTATTACGGTCGGCGCATGCTGACATCCGGCGCCTCCGCGCACAATTGGGCAGGAAACATTACATTCAGGGCTGAACGGCTGCACCAACCCGCCTCGCTCGACGAGCTGCGGCGCGTCGTCGCGGGCGCCAGGCGCGTGCGCACGCTGGGGAGCGGCCACTCGTTCAACCGCATCGCCGACACCGAAGGCGACCTCGTGCGGGTGGACGGCCTGCCGCGCCGCGTGGACATCGCCCCGGACGGCGCGCGCGTCACCGTGAGCGCCGGTCTACGCTACGCCGAGGTCGCCTCCGCGCTGCACGCCGCCGGGCACGCGCTGCCCAATCTGGCCTCGCTCCCCCACATCTCCGTCGCCGGATCGGTCGCCACCGGGACCCATGGCTCGGGCAACGCCCGGAGAGCGCTCTCCTCGGCCGTCTCCGCCGTCGAACTCGTCGGCCCCGACGGGGACCTGCTCACCCTGACCCGCGACGCCGACCCCGACCGCTTCCCCGGCGCGGTGGTGAACCTCGGCGCACTCGGCGTGGTCACGGCGCTCACCCTGGATATCGAGCCCTCCTACGAGGTGGCGCAGTGGTTGTACACGGGGGTGCCGCTCGACGCGCTCTCGACCCGTTTCGACGAGATCAGCGGCGCCGCGTACAGCGTCAGCACGTTCACCGACTGGCACAGCGGCCTCGGCACCGTGTGGCTCAAGCGCCGCGTCGACCAGGACGGCCTCGGGCACCCGGGCGACGACTGGCTGGGTGGAACACCGGCCAGGGAGCCATGGCACCCGATCCCCGGCATGCCCGCGCACCACTGCACCGAACAGCTCGGCGTCCCGGGTCCCTGGCACGCCCGACTGCCGCATTTCCGCATGGAGTTCACGCCGAGCAGGGGCGAGGAGCTCCAGTCGGAGCTGCTGCTGCCGCGCGCCGCCGCACCGGCCGCGTTCGCCGCGCTGCGGGAGCTCGGTGCGGCGTTCGCGCCGGTGCTCCAGACCTCCGAGGTGCGCACCGTCGCGGGCGACGACCAGTGGCTGAGCCCGGCGTACGGGCGGGACTCGGTCGCCCTGCACTTCACATGGATACCCGACGCCCAGGCCGTGCGCCCGGTGATCGCCGCGGTCGAGGAGCGGCTGCTGCCGCTGGGCGCACGCCCCCACTGGGGCAAGGTCAGCACGGCGTCACCCGCGGACATCGTGGCGGCCTACGAGCGGTTCGGGGACTTCGCCGAGCTACTCACGTCCCATGACCCGAGCGGCCGTTTCCGCAACGCGTTCGTCGACGACCTGCTGGCGGCCCACTGAACCGACGCCCCTTGGGCGGGGCCATTCCTGGTGAACGGCCCCGCCTTCAGGGACAGTTGTCCGCCGTCGGCGCTCAGGCGAGGGCGCGGAGCCCGCCGCCCAGCGTGAACTCGGCGGGCTCGGCGTTCCTTTCGCCCCTGTCCGCGATGAAGCAAACGGTCACCGAGCCGCCCGGCGCGAGACGCGGGTATAGGACGCGGGCGTGACGATGACCGCGCCGCCGTTCTGCGCGGGGGTGCCGCCCCACATGGTGGTGACGCGCTGGCCGTCGGCGAACGAGAAGGCCGGCATCCAGTCGTTGATCGGCGATGAGCCGGTGTTGCCGATGACGATCTCGCCCTGGAACCCGCCGGACCACTCCCCACGACCCGGTAGCCGACCGAGCAGGCCGCGGGCGTTCCACCGCCGCCTTCCGTGGTGACCTGGACGGTGGCGGAGCGCGGCGAACGGTTCCCCGCCGCGTCCCTGGCGTAGAGCTGGTCTCATTTGGTGAGTCTGCGGTAGCAGATGAGGGTGCAGGCCATGGCGGTGAGGGCGAGGACGTGGTCGGCTTCGCGTTCGTAGCGGCGGTGGAGTCGGCGGCATCCGGCGAGCCAGGCACATGGTGCGTTCGATGGCCCAGCGGTGTCGGCCCAGTCGCTTGGAGGACTCGATGCCCTCGCGGGCGATGCGGTGGGTGATGCCACGGCTGCGGAGCCAACGACGCAAGTGGTCGTAGTCGTAGCCCTTGTCGGCGTAGAGCTTCGCGGGGCGTCGTCGGCGAGGCCCGCGGCGGGAACGGATCGGCGGGATGCCACGGACGAGCGGTTCCAGGGCCTGGCTGTCGTCGCGGTTGGCACCAAAGATGCCGATCGAGAGGGGCGGACCGGTCCGCTCGGTGATCAAGTGGATCTTCGAGCCCTTCTTGCCCCGGTCCACAGGATGCGGGCCTGTCAGCTCCCCCCTTTGAGGGCTCGCACGTTCACCGAGTCGATCGCGCACCGCGACCAGTCCAGCTCGCCCCGCGCGCCGAGTTCGTCCAGGACCAGCCGGTAGAGCTTGGCCCACACCCGAGCCCGGGTCCACTCGCTGAACCGGCGATGAGCCGTCGGACCCGAAGGACCGAACGACGGCGGCAACTGCCGCCACGCGCGACCCGACGTGGCCACGAAGACGATCGCCGCCAACACCTCGCGGTCCCCGTACCGCCGCCGCCCCCCACCCTGAGGACGAGGCGGCGCCTCAGGCACCACCCGCTCGAACAACTCCCACAACTCGTCCGGCACCAGACGTTCCACGATCCCCACGAAGCCAGGCTATCGAACAATCCAAATGAGACGACCTCTTAGGAGCGCTCCCATAGACGCATCGACGGCGTGGGGCGTCGAGGGGTCGCGCGCTGGGGCGTTGACTCGTAAGAAGGTGGCTGTCACATTCGGTAGCCTCGGCCGTGGCGAGCCGTTCCGAGTCGCAGGAGGAGCAGATGGCCGACCACATCACGGTGTTGACGACAACGGACAGCAGGGAGGCGGCCCAGGCCCTCGCCCGGTCGGCCGTCGAGGCCCGCGTGGCGGCGTGTGCCCAGATCGACGGGCCGATCACGAGCGTCTACCGGTGGGAGGGAGCGGTCCAGACCGAGGAGGAGTGGCGCGTTCTCTACAAGACGCCCGCGTCGAAGTACCCCGCCCTCGAGGCGCACATCAAGAGCGTGCACACATATGACACTCCGGAGATCATCGCGGCCGAGATCACGCTGGGGAGCGGGGCGTACCTGGCGTGGCTGGAGAGCGAGACGAGCGCGGGCGCGGACTGAACGGGGCTACGGAGGGTCCAGTGGCGTAGGCCGCCTGCCGCGGTGGCTGCTTATCCGCGGCTTATGCCAGGGCAGGTGCTCTTTGGAAACGGCGCACACTGTGTGTTGAACAGAACGTGCCCTGTGTCAGAAGAGACCCCGACCCCGCGCAAGCGGGGCATAAAGCCCAACGGGCCCGCTGAACGACGCGCACGACCACCCCCGCACCGGCCTGCTCCCTCAGCTCAACGTGCGCGCGGTGAACGACGAGAGCGGCGGCCAGGGCAGGCCCGAAGGGTGCGCGCCACCGCAACCGACCACCGGCACGGCGGCCGCCAACGAGGGACGCGGCCGCGCCCGTTCGGCGAACGGCCCCAGCCCACAACGAGACCGACCGTTGACCGAGACGGCCCCCGGCCGGGCCGACGTTCCGCAACGCGCGGCATCGCGTGGCCGAGGCCGAGTGGCGTACTGGGCACGGACCGGTGGCTGGGGCGCGCCCGACCCGCGTACCGTGCTCGCACCGCTGTCCGGCGTCGTCGAGTTCCTTCGGGACGGTGAGACGATCGCGCTGGGGATCACCGTGCACGCCACGCCGGGGCACACGCCCGGCACCTGGCGGTCACCGTGGCCGATCCGGACCGTCCGGAGGCCGAACGCGTGCTGATCGTGGGGGACATCCTGCACTCGGCGGCGCAAGTGGCCGAGCCGGACTGGTCGTTCGCCACCGACGTCGATCCGCGCCGTGCGCGGGAGGTGCGCGGGGACGTCCTCGCGACGCCCCGCACCGTGCTCGCGGTCGGGCATGCCACCGGGCACGTCTTCGGGCGCGTGGAACGCACGGAACGCACGGAACGCGCCGAGCACTCGGAACGCGCCGCATCGGGAACGGTGTGGGCCCCGGTGTTCGGCGAGGGCGGCGCGTGATGCGCGTGCGCCACATCGACTGCGGCGCGATGCCTCCGCTCGGCGGGCGGCTGATCGACGACCGGCCGGGGCTGCTGCGCCGTGGCGAGATGGTCACGCACTGCCCGCTGATCGACACCGGCGCCCAACTCGTCCTCGTGGACCCGGGGGTGGGAACGCCAAGCGTCGATGGGGCCCGTGGCTGGCTGGGGCGTGGGCTGGTCACCGCGTTCCGGCTCGGGGGCGACGCGAGGGAGACGGCCGTGGCGCGGGTGAGAGGGCTCGGTTACGACCCGGCCGATGTCTCGGACATCGTGCTCACCCATGGGGACGGGGATCACGCCGGTGGGCTCGTGGACTTCCCCGACGCCAACGTGCATGTGCTGGCCGAGGAGTTGAGGGCGCTCAGCGCGCCCGCGACCCGGCTGGAACGCGCCCGCTACCACCGCGCGCACTTCGCCCACCGGCCGCGCTGGATCCCGTACGAGGAGGTGGGCGAGCGGTGGTTCGGGTTCGGTGCCGTCCGCGCGTTGAAGGGGCTGCCGCCCGAGATCCTGCTGGTCCCGCTGGCGGGGCACACGCGCGGGCACGCCGGGGTGGCCGTCGACACCGGGGCTGGCTGGCTGCTGCACGCGGGCGATTCCTACTTCCACCGCGGGGAGTTGGACGCGAGGGCCCCCCACTGCCCGCCCGGCATCGGCCTGTTCCAGCGGATGGTCGAGTCACGGCGCCGCGAGCGCCCGGGGAACCAGCGGCACTTGCGCGAGCTGGTCCACGACCATGGCGACCGGGTGACCGTGTTCTCCGCCCACTGCGCCGACGAGTTCGACGCCATCGGCCCCATAGGGTTGCGGGGTGGAGAGAACAGCGGCGACGGCGTTCCTGGCAAGGGTGTGGGACGCGTTCCGTGTGGCGCCCGTGGAGCGGCGCGGGGAGGCGTTGGAGTCCAGGTCGGGGGCCGGGGTGCACACCGTGCGGACGGGCGGAGGCGAGGTCGCGTATCTCAAGGTCACCGGGGCCGAGGCGGGGCCTGGGCCGTTGGCGGCGGCTCGGTGGGAGCTGCGTTTCTACCGGGAGCTGGCGCCGGTCGTGCCCGTGCGCACGCCGCGCCTGCTCGGCGCGCTTGACGCCGACGACGGCGTGGCCCTGCTGCTTGCGGCCGGGGGCGAGGCGCGGGACGCCGCGTCGTGGACGCCGGGCATGTGGGCGGCGCTCGGGCGCGACCTGGCCGCGCTGCATGGCACGCCGTTGCCCGCGGACCATGGCTTGGACGGCCGCCCCGACGCGCTGCTCGCGGCGCTCGACGCCCCCGCCACGGCCGAGATCCGCGCGTTCTGGGCGGACCCGCCCCCCGGGCCCCCGAGCCCTCCGGGCTTCCCGGCCTGCCCGCCCTGCTCGACGGCCGCGACGCGCTCAGGGCCAGGCTCACCGAGCGGCAGCCGCCCGTCCTGGTCCATGGCGACTGCCACACGGACAACGTCGTGCACGACGTTGGTTCGCTCGTCTTCTGCGACTGGCAGGAGGCGCGGATCGGCCGCCCCACCTCCGACCTGGCCTTCCTCCAGGTGCGAGCGACCCCCGCGGGAACGACCGTGCCCCCGGCCCTCGGGGACGCCCACCTCGACGCACGCCCCGGCGACCGGGATGTCATCGAACGCGCCCTGGTCGCCGAGGAGTTGGCGATCCTGCTGTTCCTGTGGCCGCCGTTTGCCCCGTTCAACGGCCCCGAGGCGATCGAACGCGTCCGCCGCAGGGCCCGCGCGCTGGCCGCGCGGTACCTCCGCGAGGCGGCCTGAGGCCCAGCCGCTGCGCCCGCCCTGGCGCGGCGCCAGCCCAGGCGCCGGGCCGTCCTGGAGAGGCGCCGTCCTGGAGAGGCGGGACGCGGGAGCTGGTCGTAGTGTGGCCCCATGGAAGACAAGGACATTCTCGTCCATGTCGGGCAGCTTGTGGACGAGGAGCGGGTGCTCCGGGCGCGGGCGGCCGGGCGTGGTCTCCGGGACGACGAGCAGGCGCGGCTCGACGGGGTGGAGGCCCGGCTCGACCAGTGCTGGGACCTGCTGCGACGGCGGCGGGTCAGGGAGGGTGCCGGGGAGGACCCGGACGGGACGACGGTGCGGCCCGCCTGGGAGGTCGAGGGGTACGAGTCGTAGCCTTCGGGGCTGGGGTAGCCTGCTGGGGTGGCGGCACAGCGGATCACGACGCGTAACGCTCGGTTCCAGCAGTGGCAGGCACAGCTCACCAACAGGAACAAGCGGCAGAGGGCCGGGGAGTTCCTGGTGCAGGGGGTGCGCCCGGTGTCGCAGGCGGTCGAGCACGGGTGGCCCGTCAGGGCGTTGCTCTTCGACGAGAGCCGTCAGCTGACGCGGTGGGCCAGCGGCCTGTTGCGGGAGGTGAAGGCCGAGAAGATCGCCATGGCCCCTGAGTTGCTCGCCGAGCTCGGCGAGAAGGACAAGGGCGTCCCCGAGGTGGTGGCGGTGGCCGAGATGCCGCCCGACGAGCTGACGCGGATCCCGGTGGGCCCCGGCTTCCTCGGGGTGCTCTTCGACCGGCCGACCAGCCCGGGGAACATCGGCGCCATCGTGCGTTCGGCCGACTCCTTCGGCGCGCACGGCCTCGTGGTCACGGGGCACGCGGCCGATGTCTACGACCCCAAGTCCGTGCGGGCCAGCACCGGTTCGCTGTTCGCGCTGCCCGTCGTGCGGGTGCCGGGGCAGCGGGAGGTCGAGGCGTGGCTCGCGGCGGCCGCGCCCGAGGTGACGGTCGTCGGAACGGATGAGCGAGGGTCGATCGACATCACCGAGGCCGACCTCACCGGGCCCGTCCTGCTGGCCGTCGGCAACGAGACGACGGGTCTGAGCACGGCCTGGCGCGAGCGGTGCGACGTGCTGGTGCGCATCCCCATGACGGGCTCGGCGTCCTCGCTCAACGCCGCGAGCGCGGCGAGCGTCGTGCTCTACGAGACGGCACGGCAGCGCGGGTTCGAGCGGCGCGGGTTCGAGCGGCGCGGCTTCGAGCGGCGCGGCTTCGAGCGGCGCGCGTGACGGGAGCGAGGGCGGCATGGCGCGGATCCTGGACATCGTTGTGGACTGCGGGCACCCGGCGCCGTTGGCGCGGTTCTGGGCGGTGGCGCTCGACGGGTACGCGGTCGCGCCGTACGACGAGGCGGAGCTGGCGCGGCTGCGCGCCCTGGGCGCGCGGGTGGCCGAGGAGCGCGAGACGCTGACGGCGCTGTGCGACCCGGAGGGGAACGAGTTCTGCCTGATGCGCCCCTGACCCCCTCGGGGGCGCCGTCCCTCAGGCGGCCCGGTCCCGCACGAGTCCCGCGCGGAGCAGGCTGTCGCCCGTCTCGACGATGGTGGCCTCGGGGTCGCGGGGCCGCCAGCCGAGCACGGAGCGGGCCTTGTCGGTGCGCAGGACGGGCCTGCGGCCCAGCTGGCCGAGCACGCCCCGCAGGTCCGCCTGGGAACGGGCCGCCTCCCGCACCTGCTCCTCGGTCAGCTCGGTGGTCGGCACGCGCGCGGCGCGCTCCCCCAGGTGCTCGGCGAGGGTCCTGGCCAGCTCGATAAACGTCATGGTGGCGCCGCCGTCAGCGATGAACCGCTCCCCCGCGGCGGCCGGGTGCGCCATCGCGCGCACATGGAGGTCCACGACATCGCGCACGTCCACCACGCCGAAGGCCACGGGCGGAACGGTGGGCATCGCGCCATCCAGCATCGCCTTGACCAGGTTGACGGAGGTGGACAGGCGGGAGCTGAGGACGGGGCCGAAGATGCCGCTCGGAGCGATGACCGTGAGTTGGAGATCGCCGCCTTCTCTTTGGACGAAGTCCCAGGCTGACCGTTCGGCGATCATTTTCGACCGGATGTAGGGCGTGTGGTCGTCGGACGGGATCGTCCAGTCGGTCTCGTCGAAGGTGTCACCCGGCTTGGGCGTGTAGCCGACCGCGGCGAACGACGACGTCAGCACGGTCCGCCGCACCCCGTGGTCGCGCGCGGCCCGCAGGACGCGCAGCGCGCCGTCCCGCGCGGGAACGATGACCTCGTCGGCGTTCTCCGGCTGGGACGCGGGGAACGGCGACGCGACGTGGTGGACCTCGGCGCAGCCCGCGACGGCCTCGGGCCAGCCGTCGTCGGACGACAGGTCGGCGGTGACGATCTCGAGGCGGCCGCCCGGGTCGGTCCCCGCGGTCGCGAGGGCGGCGCGGACCTCATCGGCGCGGGTGGGCGTGCGGACCGTGGCGCGCACGCGACGGCCGTCGCGCAGGAGGCGGTCGACCAGGTGCGTTCCGAGGAAACCGGTGCCACCGGTGACCAGAACGGGCGCGCCGTTCGTCGTGGGGGTCGTGCTGTCCATGGGTGTTCCCTCTCAGCGAGGCGCGTCCGCGCCGTGGATGAGTTCGTCCGGCGTCCGGCGTCCGGCATCCGTCGCCCGGCATCCGGCCCCGGCGTCGGAGCGCCGCCTTGCGGCCCACAGGTCCGCGGGCCGTCCGCTCGTCTCTCCGTCGCCGCCACGCGGCCGAGTCTCCGGCACCTGAAGCGCTTGACGTCGAGCGCACCGCCCGCCGCCCCCGGCAGGTCGCGCGCCTGGCGCAACGGCGCGCGGCTCGGCACGCGCGGCTCGGCACGCGCGGGCCCCGCCCAGGCGGGCCGGTGTGCTCGGGCGGGCCTAATATCGAACGCGTGAACGACCTGCCGTCCGATGTGCCCCGCCTGCGGGCCCTCGCCGCCTGGCTGGAGTCCCAGCTGAGCGCGGTGCGGAAGGCCATCGACGAGGCGGAGGAGCGGGACGGGCCGCGCTGGTGGGTGCAGTGGATGCGCACCGCGCCGGGCGAGCCACGGCGGGGCGTGCTGCACCGCGCGGGCTGCTGGTGCCCCGGCGCGCCCGATCTCCATCTCGCCGACGCGCGGCGCGTGTTGGCCGAGCACGGCGCCGGGATCGAACGCTGCCCGGTCTGCCGCGCTGAGGTCACCCCTGGACGGCCCGAGTGACCCCGCCACCCCCCGCCACCCCCGCCGTCTGGGCCGCCCCCCCGTCGCGGATCGCCGCGGATCGCCGCGCGTCGCGGCGGCTCAGCGGATCGCGTGGCCCGAGATCGCGCGGGCGATCACCAGGCGCTGGATCTCGCTCGTGCCCTCGAAGATCGTGTAGATCTTGGCGTCCCTGTACATCCGCTCCACCGGGTGGTCGCGGCTGTAGCCCGCGCCACCGAGGATCTGGATCGCCTTCTCCGTCGCCGCCACCGCCAGCTCGCCCGCGCGCAGCTTGGACATCGAGCCCTCCGCCGCGTGGAAGGGCCGCTCCGTGCGCGCCATCCACGCCGCGCGCCAGATCAGCAGGCGCACGGCGTCGATCTCGGTGCGCAGGTCGGCGAGAGGGAAGGCGATCGCCTGGTTCTCGATGATCGGGCGGCCGAACGCCTCGCGCCCCTTCGCGTACTCCAGCGCGTACTCGTGAGCGGCGCGGGCGATGCCGAGCGCCTGGGCGCCCACGGTGGGGCGGGAGACCTCGAACGTCGCCATCGCCGCCTGCCCCTTGGCCCGGCCGCCCTCGCGCGCCCGGGCGAGCCGCCGTTCCAGCCGTTCGCGCCCGCCGAGCAGGCAGTGGCCCGGCACGCGCACGTCGTCGAGGAAGACATCGGCGGTGTGCGAGGCCCGCAGCCCCAGCTTCTTGATCTTCGGGCCGCCGGTCAGCCCCGCCGTCCCCGGCGGCACGACGAACGCGGCCTGCCCGCGCGAGCCGAGATCCGGGTCCACGGAGGCGACCACGACATGGACGGCGGCGATGCCGCCGTTGGTGATCCACGCCTTCTGGCCGCCGAGCACCCACTCGTCCTTGGCCTCGTCGTAGCGTGCCCGCGTGCGCAGGGCGGAGACATCGGAGCCCGCGCCGGGCTCGGAGACGCAGAACGCCGCCACGCGCGGGTCGTCGGCGTCGCCGAAGCACTGGGGCACCCACTCGGCGAGCTGGTCGGGCGTGCCCGCGGCGAAGATGCCCGCGACCGCGAGCGAGGTGCCGAACAGGGCCATGCCGATGCCCGCGTCGCCCCAGAACAGCTCCTCGTTGGCCAGCTGGAGGGTGATCCCCGTGGGGTCGCCGAACATCTCGGCAAGCGACTCGAAGCCGTAGAGGCCGATGGCGGCGGCCTCCTTGATGATCGGCCAGGGGGTGTCCTCGCGCTCGTCCCACTCGGCCGCCGCGGGCCGCACCACGTCGGCCGCGAAGCCGTGCACCCAGTCGCGCACTGCGCGCTGCTCGTCGGTCAGATCGAGGAAGAAACCGCTCAACGTCCCGCCCTCCCTCAGCCCTTGGGGATCTCGAAGAGGCGGGTGAGGCCCGAGGCGAGCCCCATGTCGCCGCCGACCTTGAGCTTTCGGGTCATGAACATCATGACCGGACTGCCGTTCCCCGACACGAGCTTGAGGAACTCCGCGTCGCCCATCGTGAGGACCGTGCGCGGCTCCGCGCCCGAACGGCCCTCGCCGACCGTGCAGCCGCCATCGGCGATCGTCGTCTCGTACACCACCACGGGGTCGCCGGTGATCTCCCAGCGGATCAGCGCGCTGAGGCCGCCCGCCTGCTCGGGCCTGAACTGTCCCGCCAGGCGCCCGAATATCTCGGCCAGCACGCGCAGGCGCGTCTCGCCGCGCATCAGCCGCTCGATGTCCTCACCCGACGCCTTCCTCACCAGCGCCGCGAACTCCTCGGGTGTGATCTCCCCGAAGTCCCTGCTCTCCAGACCGCCGAGGCCGGTGTCACCCATCAGGCCCTCACCACCTTTCCCGCCACCTTCCTTACCACCAAGTAAACTTACCAGAGAGTAAGGTGCGGGGACAGCGTGGGTAGGGTGACCAGGGTGAAGGACAAGCCGAAGCGCCGACTGCCGAGGAGCGTGCGCGAGCGGGAGATCGTCGACGCGGCGGTCCACGTCTTCTCCCAACGCGGGTACCGCGCCGCCGTGGTGGACGAGATCGCCGAGCTGGCGGGGATCTCCAAGCCGATGGTGTATCTCTACTTCGCCTCCAAGGAGGGGCTGTTCGTCGCGTGTGTGCGGCGCGAGGCGCGGCGCCTCGCGGAGACGTTCAGACAGGCGGCACACCAGGCCGGTGACTCACCGGAGTTGCGGCTGTGGGCCGGTCTTTCGGCGTTCTTCACGTTCGTCGCGGAGCGGCGGGACAGCTGGGTGGTGCTGCACCGGCAGGCGCCTGAGCAGAGCGAGGCGATCGCCGCCGAGCTCGCGCGGGCGCGGCGGGCGGTGATGGCGGAGGTCACCGCGCTGGTCGCCTCGGGGATCTCGGACAGCGACGGGGGGGACCATCTCGGGGACTCCGAGGCGGAGTTCGTGGCGCACGCGCTGGTGGGCGCGGCGGACGCGGTCACCGACTGGATGGAGCGGCACCCGGACAGCCCGCCGGACGGGGCCTCCCTGCGGCTGATGAACATGGTGTGGATCGGCATGCGCGACGTGCTGGCGGGCGGCACCTGGACGCCTCGGGCACCCTAGGGCCTAGGAGCGTTGCCCCAACGCCCTTGTGCGGCCCGTCAGATGGACCCGGTCGCCGGTGGCCGAGCGCAGGGTGAACGGCCCAGGGGTGGTCGCGTGGAACGTCACGCGGGCGGGCAGCGGAACGGGGGCGCGAAAGGCCGCCTCGACGGTGAACGCCCCCGGCAACGCGTCCTGTTGGGCGGCGAGGCAGCGGGCGAGTGACCACATGCCGTGCGCGATCGGGCCCGGCAGGCCGAACAGTCGGGCGGTCAGCGGGTGGAGGTGGATGGGGTTGCGGTCGCCCGAGGCGGCGGCGTAGCGGCGCCCCGTGTCGGCGGGGACATCCCATGGCTCGCCGGGTCCGGGCGCCTCGGGCCCGGCCTTTGGCGCGCACCCATCGCCGCCTCCTCGCCGCCCGTCCCCGCGCAGATAGGTGCTGGTCGAGCGCCACACGGCCGCGCCCGTGGCGTCCAGCGCGGTGGTCCTGATCTCGAACGCCGTGCCCCAGGGGTGCGGGGCGAGGCCGCCCGCGGCGACGCGGTGGCGCAGCGGCTCGTCGGCGGCCAGGTGCCGCCGCTGCTCGATGCGGATTCCCAGGTGGATCAGGCCCGTTGGGCGGAAAGGGAAGTCGCGCCGCGTCATCAGGTCGAGGGCCAGGGGGAACGCCGCCACATGCGGGTGGGTGGGCGGCAGCGGGTCGGTGCGGGCGAACGCGCAGACCTCGGCGTAGCGGGCCAGCGCGGCGGGCGCGGCGGCGGTGGGCGCGCCGGTGAGGACCCCGGTGGGCAGCGGCCCGCGGCCCTGGCGGGGCAGCAGCAGGGCGCGGGCGTAGGAGCGGGCGAGCCCCGGCACGGTCACGCCCCCACCAGGGACTGGCCGCACACGCGCAGGACCTGGCCCGTGACCGCGCCGGTGCCGGGGGACGCGAGCCAGGTGACGGCCTCGGCGACGTCGACGGGCAGCCCCGGCTGGCCCAGGCTGTTGAGCCGCGCGGCGACCACGCGGGCCGGGAACGGCATGGCCGCCGTCATGCCGGTGGCGATAAAGCCGGGCGCGACGGCGTTGGCGGTGATGCCGCGCGGCGCGAGCAGCGGGGCGAGCGCCTGGACCAGGCCGACCGAACCCGCCTTGCTGGCCGCGTAGTTGGTCTGCCCCGCGGCCCCTGCGATGCCGTTGACCGACGAGGTGGCCACGATGCGGCCGCCGTCGCGCAGCAGCGGCGCGAGGGCGGCGGTGAGCCGCTCGACGGCGGTGAGGTTGACGTCGATGACGGCGTTCCACTCCGCGGCTGGCATCCGGGCCAGGGTGCGGTCGCGGGTGATCCCGGCGTTGTGCACCAGGATGTCGAGGCCGCCGCCGTGCGCGTCGCGCAGGTGCGCCTCGATCAGGGCGTCCGCGTCCCCGGCCGTGATGTCCACGGGCACGGCGGTGCCGCCGAGCCGGTCGGCGAGCGCGGTCAGCGGCTCGGCCGCGCCGGGGACGTCGAGGCACACGACGCGGGCGCCGTCCCGGTGCAGCACCTCGGCGACGGCGGCGCCGATGCCCCGCGCCGCGCCGGTCACCAGCGCGGTGCGGCCTTGAAGAGGGCGCTCCGGGTCGGCGGGCCGCACCGCGGCCGACGGCGCGACGGGCGGGTCGAGGCGCACGGCCTGGCCGCTGACATAGGCGGAGCGGGCGGAGAGCAGAAAGCGGACGGTGGACTCGGTGAACTCCTCGGCGCCAGGCGCGACATGGAGCAGCTGCGCGGTCGAGCCGCCGCGCAGCTCCTTGGCGAGCGAGCGGACGAAGCCCTCGATCGCGCGCTGCGCGGCGCGCTCGCGGGGCGTGGTGGTCAGCTCGGGCGGGGTGCCGACCACCAGGACGCGCCCGCAGGGGGCCAACGACCGCACGCGGGGCCCGAGGAACGCGTGCAGCGCGCCGAGCCCCCGGCTCTCCCTGATGCCGGTGGCGTCGTAGAGCAGCGCGGCGGGGCGCGCGGCGCCCGGCTGAACGGTGGCGCCGCAGGACGCCAGGACCGCGCGCAACGCCCCTGCCACGCGGGCGTGTTCGCCCTCCGCCAGCTCGACGGGCCCGGCGAGCACGGGCCGCCCCCGGTCGTGCCGCGCCAACGGCGCGGGCCGTGGCAGGCCGAGGCGCCGGGCGAGGAACGCTCCCGGTCGGCTCGACACCAGGGAGAGATACCGGTCGGCCATTGATTTCCTCCTTACCGCGCGGTAAGTCTACTGGGGAGTCACGTCGGTGGTGACCGGAAGGGGTGAGGGCCATGAGGGCGTCGGGTGTGCGCCGGGTGGCGGTGCTCGGCGGGAACCGGATCCCGTTCGCGCGCGCCGACGGGCCCTATGCCACCGCGTCCAACGGGGAGATGCTGGCGGCCGCGCTCGAAGGGCTGGTCGAACGGTTCGGCCTGCGCGGGGAGTTGCTCGGCGAGTTCGTGGCGGGCGCGGTGCTCAAGCACAGCAGGGACTTCCAGCTGGCGCGCGAGACGGTGCTCGGCAGCGCCCTCGACCACCGCACCCCGGCGTTCGACGTGCAACAGGCGTGCGGCACGGGACTTGAGGCGGTCATCCTGGTCGCCAACAAGATCGCGCTCGGCCAGATCGACTCGGGCGTCGCGGGCGGCGTGGACACCGCGAGCGATGTGCCGCTGGCGTTGCACGACGGGCTGCGCCGCCTGCTGCTCCGGGCGCGGCGCGAGCGGACGACGCCCCGCAGGCTGCGGGCGCTCGCCGGGGTGCGCCCCCGGCAGCTGCTGCCGGAGATCCCGCGCAACGCCGAGCCGCGCACCGGGCTCTCGATGGGCGAGCACGCGGCCCGCACCGCCGCGGCGTGGGGCGTGACCCGCGCCGACCAGGACGCCTTCGCCGCGGCGAGCCACCGGCGTCTTGCGGCCGCGTACGAGCGGGGGTTCTTCGACGACCTGCTCACCCCGTTCCGCGGCCTTCAGCGCGACCAGACCCTCCGCCCCGACAGCACACCCGGTCAACTGGCGGCGCTCCGCCCGGTGTTCGGCGTGGGGCAAGGGGGCGGCGGGGAGGGTGCCACCATGACGGCGGGGAACTCCACGCCGCTCACCGACGGCGCGGCCACCGTGCTGCTGGCGAGCGAGGAGTGGGCCAGGGAGCGCCGCCTGCCGGTGCTGGCGTATCTGACCCACGCCCGCACCGCGGCCGTCGACTTCGTCGAGGGCGACGACGGGCCCGACGGGCCCGACGGGCTGCTGATGGCGCCCGCGTACGCCGTTCCCCGGCTGCTCGACGACGCGGGGCTCGGCCTTGCCGACCTCGATGTGCTGGAGATCCACGAGGCGTTCGCCGCCCAGGTGCTCGCCACCCTGGCCGCCTGGGAGGACCCCGCGTTCGGTGCCCAACGCCTGGGCCTGCCGGGCGCGTTCGGCGCCGTCGACCGAGAGCGGGTCAATCCCCTGGGCTCGTCGCTTGCCACCGGGCACCCCTTCGCGGCGACGGGCGGGCGGATCGTCGCCACGCTGGCCAAGGAGTTGCACGAGCGCACCAGGGAGCGCGGCGGCGGACCCGTCAGGGGCCTGGTGTCGGTCTGCGCGGCGGGCGGCGTAGGGGTCACCGCCATTCTTGAGAGCCGACAAGGGAGTTGAAGCCATGGGCGTGCACCGGGACCTCAGGCGATTGCGGCGGCGCGGCCACCTGGCCGCCCGTGTGACGCCCGAGCTGATCAGGGAGGGCGGCGCGGTGCGCGAGGTGCGCACGCCCCCGCTCGTCCCGCCGCTCGCGCGCGGCAGCGTCGCCGACATCCCCTTCGCCAACGCCGCCGAGGCCCCTGCCGCCGTGGTCGTGCGGCGCAAGGAGGGCGCGGTGTGGGCGCCGGTCACCGCCGCGGCGTTCGCGGCCCGGGTCACCGAGGTGGCCAAGGGCCTTCTCGCCGCGGGGCTTACCCCGGGGGGCCGGGTGGCGCTCATGGCCCGCACCAGCGCCGACTGGGTCGTGCTCGACTTCGCGATCTGGGCCGCGGGCGGCGTCACCGTCCCGGTCTACGCGACGTCGTCCGCCGACCAGGTGGCCTGGATCCTGCGGGACTCGGGCGCGTCGTTCCTCGTCGTGGAGACGGCCGCGCACGCCGACACCGCGGAGCGGGGGCGCGTCGAGTCGGGGACGCCGACGCCCTGGGTCATCGACGACGGCGCGCTCGACGAGCTGGCCGGGCTCGGGCGGACCGTCTCCGACGCGGCCGTCGAGGAGCGGCGCGCCGCGCTCGGCCCCGACACGGTCGCCACCGTCGTCTACACCTCGGGCACCACGGGCCGCCCCCGGGGCTGCGCGCTCACCCATGGCAACCTGCACGCCGAGGCCGCCACCCTCGTCGCGCTCCTCAAGCCCGTCTTCGAGGAGGCCACGGGGCAGACGCCGACCACGCTCGTCTTCCTGCCGCTCGCGCACATCCTGGGCCGGGCCATCCAGATCGCCTGCCTGTCCGCGCGCATCGAGACGGGCCACTGCCCCAGCGTCAGGCCGGACGACCTGCGCCCCGAACTCGCCTCGTACCGGCCGACGTTCCTGGTGGGCGTGCCCTATCTCTTCGAGAAGATCCACGACACGGGGCGGGCCACGGCCGAACGCATCGGCAGGGGCGCGTCGTTCGAGCGGGCCGACCGCGTCGGCGTGGCCTACGGCGAGGCCAGGATGCGCGCCCACCACGGCACGGGCCCGGGGCCAGGCCCAGGGCTGCGGCTGGCCAAGGGCCTCTACGACCTGCTGGTCTACCGCCGCATCCGCAAGGCGCTGGGCGGCCGGGTGCGCTACGCCGTCAGCGGCGGCTCTCCGCTCGACCCGAGGCTGACGCTCTTCTTCTTCGGCTGCGGCATCGTCATCTACGAGGGCTACGGCCTCACCGAGACCACCGCGGCGGCCACCCTCAGCCCGCCGCTCGCGCCGCGCCCCGGCACCGTCGGGCAGCCGCTGCCCGGCACGGCGGTGCGGATCGCCGACGACGGCGAGGTGCTGATCCGCGGCGGCATCGTCACCACCGCCTACTGGAACGCCCCCGAGGCCACCGAACGCGCCCTGGACGGCGGCTGGTTCGCCACCGGGGACCTCGGCGTCCTCGACGACGACGGCTATCTCGCCATCACCGGGCGGAAGAAGGACATCCTGATCACCAGCGGCGGCAAGAACGTCTCGCCCGCCCCGCTTGAGGACCGGCTGCGCAGCCGACCGCCCATCGGCGCCTGCATGGTCGTCGGCGACAACCGCCCGTACGTCGCCGCGCTCATCGCCCTGGAGCGGGAGGCGCTCGACCACTGGCTCACCGTGCGCGGCCGCCCCGCGGGAACGCCCGTGGCGGAGCTGCGCGACGACCCCGAGCTGCTGGCGACGGTGCGGCGCGCGGTCGACCACGCCAACGCGGCCGTATCGCGCGCCGAGTCGATCCGCGCGTTCGCCCTCGTGGACGGCGAGTTCACCGAGGAGAACGGCATGCTCACCCCGTCGCTCAAGGTGCGGCGGCAGGCGGTGGCCTCGGCCTACGCGGCCGAGCTGGAACGCCTCTACGATCGGAGCACCTGAGCGGGCGATCGGCGCACCCGGCGGAACACGCCGAGCCGGGGCGGGAGATGGGGCGGGGTGGACGTGACGATCCGTCCGGCGCGGCCGGGCGAGGAGGCGGCGCTCGGCGCCCTCATGCTGCGCTCCAAGGGCCACTGGGGCTACGACGCGGCGCACCTGGCGGCGTGCCGCGACGAACTGTCCCTCGCCCCCGACGCGTTGGCGGCCCGGCGCGTGGTGGTGGCCGAGGACGCCCACGAGGTGCTGGGTGTGGCATCGCTCGAGGGCGAGCCCCCGGAGGGACTGCTGGGGCTGCTGTTCGTCGAGCCCTGGGCCATCGGGCGCGGCATCGGCTCCGCGCTCTACGCCCATGTCACCACCCGGGCAAGGGAGCTGGGCTTCACCCTGCTGCGGGTCGAGGCCGACCCGCACGCCGCGGGGTTCTATGGGCGCTGCGGCGCCCGCCTCCGTGGGCCCGGGCGGGACGGGCTTGTGCTGTTCGAGGCCGCGCTGGTGCCGCGCCCCGGCTGGCTCGACGCCTGGACGGGCGGGCGCCGCGCGGTCCATGTGGGCAATGTCGCCGACTTCCAGGGGCAGTTCGGGCCGCTGCCGCCCGCGGCGCGCAAGGGCGCGGGGCACTACTCGGGGCTCGCGGCGTTCGCGGGTCCCCACCCCGCGGCGCTCGTGCTGCCCCGCGCGGTGCCCGATGGCTGGATCGACCTGGTGGGGCGGCAGCTCGGCTGGGGCGCGGTGGAGGTGTTCGACGGGCTCGACGGGGCGCGTGGCCCCGCGGGCGCGGTGCTCGAACGCCCGGCGCTCGCCGCCCATCTGCGCGGCCTCGGCGCGCCGCTGCTGCCCTGGGGCCGCACCGAGGCGTTCGCCGAGCTGGCCGGGGAGCCCTGGCGGCCGGGCGGGCTGCGGAATGAGTCGAAGCGGGCGGCGCACAAGCTGTTCACCCGGCTGGCCGGTGGCCACCCGGGGATCGCCGTGCCCGCGCAGTGGGCCGCCGCCACCCGGCGCGAGGCGGCCAGGCTGCTGCGGGCGCGGGCGCGTTCCCGGCTGCCCTCGATGGTCAAGTCCGGGCATGGCGCGGGTGGTTCGGGGGTGCGCCTGGTGGCGCCTGGAGACCGGGGGCGGGCTGTGCTGCGGGGGCTGCCCAAAGGGCCACTGCTGATCGAGGAGTATGTCGCGGGCGCGGGCGACGGGCCATGGGACCTCACCTATGACGGCGTGGTGGCCGCCTCGGGCGAGGTGTTCGACGTCGGCGTGGCGGAGATGGACGTGCGCGGCCTCGCCTACCGGGGCGCGACGGTGGGCCCAGGCGTGGTCCCCGCCCAACTCGCGGAGCGCGCCCTGCGGTTCGGCAACGCCGTCGGGGCCGCGCTGGCCGATGACGGCTACCGCGGCTGGTTCGACGTGGACTTCGTGACCGCGCCTGGCGGACGCCTCGCGCCCACCGAGGCCAATCTGCGCCTGACGGGCCCGGCCGTGGCGTTTATGGTCAAGGCCCGCCTCGACGAGCTGCACGGGGGCGGCTTCGTGGTACGGGCCGTGGACAGGCTGGAGTTGGGCGCCAGGCTGCCCGACGGCGAACTCATCGACTGGCTGGGCACGTTGACGGCCCGCTGCCGGGCCATGGACGCGGTGTGCGTGCCGTCGATCGCCACGGCCGCGTTCGAGCCGGGCCCCTGGCTCGGCGTCGTCCTCGCGGCCCGCTCAAAGGACCGGCTGCTGCGCGCCGAGTCGCTTGTGCGCACCGCCGCCCGCGAACTGACCCGGCGCTTGGCCCCGTTGGGCCGATCGGGCCGGTGAGCGTCACCCGCGCGCGGCCCGTTCCTCCAGGTCCTCCTCGTCGCGGCGCCGCGGCGGGCGCCACGCCGCGAACACCGCGACCACAACCGCGGCGATCATCAGCGGCACGTTGAACACGTAGACGAGCAGCGCCTGTTGGGGCCAGTCGGTTTTCGCCGCCAGCCGGTAGGCGTTGTCCTGCGGCCACCATGACGCCATGAGCCACACCAGCGACGCGTGCGCCGCGACGGTCAGCGGCAGCGGCCTGCCCTGCCGGGCCAGCAGCGGCCACCCCGACACCAGGAAGCCCACGCCCGCGCCGAACGCCGCCCACTCGGCGACATAGAGCGCCCTGAACAGCTGCCGCCACGGCCCCGGCACGCCCGTCAGGTCCGTGGAGCCCGGCCAGATCCCATCCGTGGCGATCGCCGCGTACACCGCGGCGATCACCGGCACGAGGAACCAGCCGATCACCGCCCTGGTGTCCTCGCCGCGGAGCGAGACACCCTTGCCGCCCCCGGATGGCCTGGCCGCCGCGGGCGCGGCCGGGAGCGGCAGCGCGCCGCGGTCCACCTTCCCCGACCGGTCGCGGGGCAGCGCGTCAACGGTGACGACCGTGTCGGGCAGCGCCCGCTCCTCAATTCCCCTGGCCCGCAGGTGCTGGCGGAGGGCGACAGCGCCCGGCACGCGGCGCACCTCCCCCGCGGGCTCGACATGGGCGACCAGGCGCGTGGCGCGCCCGCCACCCGGCCCGGTGTCGCCGGTGATCACCGCGTCGCCGATCCGCGGGTGGGCCGCCAGGGCGAGCTCGGCGTCATGCGGGTGGACGACCCCGCCGCCGACCTTGATCCGGTGGGCCGCCCTGCCGCGGAACTCCAGTGGCCCGCCCTTCCGTTGGCGCCCGAGGTCGCCGGTGGGCACGGCGGCGCCGCCGCCCGGCGGGATGAGCCACACGCGCCCTGAGCGGATCCGCACGCCGCACCCCGGCATCGGGCGGCCGAGGTAGCTCACGGTGTGCGGGTCGGCCACCGGGTCGGCGAGCTGGCCCGTCTCGAACCACGTTCCGCAGCCCGCCACTTCAGCCGGGCCGTAGACATTGAGCACCCTGGCGCCGGTCCACAGCAGCTCTTCAAGCCGCATCTGCTGGGCCAGCGTGAGCCGTTCGCCGCTCACGGCCACCAGGCGCGGGGGGCGGCCGCGTTCGGCGGACCGACCGCGGCCCTTGGCATGGCCGCCCGCGCCCCTCGGACGGGCCAGCAGCCGGGCCGCGGTGGCCGGGTCGGTGTCCAGCACCGTGGGGGACGGGCTCGGGCCCTGGCCCGTGGGGCGAACGGCGAGCAGCAGCGTCGCGCCCGCGCACAGGGCGCGTATCCAACCCCCCGTGAACGCCACCGAGTCGGGAGGCGCGGTCACCAGGCAGCGGTCGTCGGGCTCGATCCCGTACACCTCGGCCCATGCGGCGTGGGCGGCCAGCAGCGCGCGGTGCGTGGTGGGCAGCGGGCGGCGGTGATTCGTGGTACCCGCGCTGAACAACACGGCGGCGTTGGCCGGGGAGTTGGCGGGGGTGTCGGCTTCGATCGACGGGCCGGGCGCGGTGTCGTCGTCGAGGCAGATGACGGGGAGGCCGCCGCCGTCCACGCGCGCCCTGTGGGCACGTTGGGTGACGACGGCCACGGCGGCGGCGCGGCGCAGGAGCCCCGCCGCCTCGGCGGGCTTCTCGTGCGGGTCGACGACGGCATACGCGCCTCCCGCCTTGAGCACGCCCAGGATCGCGACCAGGCCATCCGGCATCCGGTCGGTCCGCACCGCGACGGTCGCGCCCTCCGGCAGCGCGGCGCGTCGCAGCCGGTGCGCCAACGCGTCAGCGGCGCCGTCGAGTTGGCCGTAGGTGAGGTGGGTGGTCTCCGTGTGGATCGCTGCCCGCTCCGGGTGGAGCCGCGCCTGCGCCTCGAACAGGTGGTGAATGTGCGTGGTGTCTTCCGTCCCCCCTGGCATGTCGTTGGATTCTTCCAGAAGTTCGCCTCCTGTGGGGTTCGACGCCCGCCTCCGGCGGGGCTTTCTCGCTCGCCCACCCACCCCTTCGCCTGCGGCATGGTGCGGACCGGTTCCATTCCCGCGGCTATCGACCACAAGCAGGCCGCCCCTGGCGCGGGGTTCGACGCCCGCCGCGGGCGGGGGCGGACGTCGCCGCAGCACCCCCCGCCCCCGCCTGCGGCATGGTGCCGAACAACCGGCCCCATCCCCGTGGCCATCGACCGCAAGCAGGCCGCCCCTGGCGCGGGCGGACGTGCCTCGCCGCCGCGGGCCGGTGCCCCGCGGGGAAACCCCCTGCCGTCCCCGGCAGGGGGTCTCGGCCCACACACCCGGCCCACACACCCGGCACAGAAGCCTCGCCTGAGGCGACGGCCCCCGCGCAGCGGGCCCCGGCGCCGGGGCCGAACCCCCGACAGCGGAACCCGCCGCGGATGTGGTGACTACCGGTGGGCAACGTCGAGGCCAGCGCAGCGGCTCAGCAGCGGCTCACTCGTAGACGCGTACCCAGTCCACCTCGAACACCGCGGGGCGCAGGCCGCCGTCCCCCGTGAAGTTGTCGAGCTGGATGTTCAGGTGGCCCGACGGCATCGTCTGGATGTCGCCGCGGTCCTCGTTCGCCCCGTTCGACGCGCGGAACCACTCCTCGCCGTCGACGTAGCCGACCAGCGCGTCCGGGGTCCACTCGAACGCGAAGTTGTGCCACTCCGTCATGTCGAGCGGGCACAGGTCGAAGCGCTCCTTCTCGTCCGTCGGGCTCTCCGGGTAGTGCAGGAACGCCGTGAGGCACTGCGCGTCCGGGTCGGAGTACTCGACCCAGTCGTACTCGCCGTTCTCCAGGCGGTTGCCCTCGGTGGGCCAGATCAGGTGGAGGGGGTGGTAAAGCCCGCCGTCGTCACCGGTGTTGCGGGAGCGGGAGCGGATCTCCCAGCGGCCGTACTGCTCGTCGCGCTCCTGGCGGAGCCACCCCGTGTCGCCGTTCTCCTCGCCGCGCATGGTGAGGATGCCGTCGGCGACCGTGCTGTTCTTCGCGCAGCGGCGGCCGTTGCCCGCGTGGCCCTCCCAGCAGCCCTCCGTGCCACCGACGTTGCCCGACGGCACCGCCCACCTCTCAGGGTCGACCGGGCCCGTGTAGTCGAACTCGTCGGAGATCGGTAGGGGTTCGCCCCAGCCGTAGCGGTCGGCGGCCGAGGTCTCGTCCAAGCCCTGGTTGCCGTCGCCTTCGCCGTGGGTCACGGCCAGGTCGTATATCTCGACCTCGCCGTAGTTGTCGTCGCTGCACGGCGACGACCGCTCGCAGTTGGCCTGCGTGTAGGCACCCGCCTTGAAGTAGTTGGTGGAGTCGGAGTGTTCGATCGTCGTCTCGAGATCGCCGTTGAAGTAGATGTCGATCTCGCCGTCGCTCACCACGTACTCGAGCTCGAAGACATCTCCCAACTCGTACTCGTCGGTGACCAGATGATGCTCAACGGTGTCGTCCTCCGTGATCCACAGCTCCGAGCCCTGCAAGCGCAGCGCCGTCACGTCGTCGTCGCCGCCGTGGATCTGGGCGCCGACCACCTCGGGCTTGTCCTCGGGCAGATGCGTGAACGCCTCCCGCACCGTCATCGTGTGGGTCCCCGATGTCGAGGACCACGCGATCTCGTCCTCGCCGCCCTCCTCCATCTCCCGCAGCTCCGAACGCGGATAGCTCGAACCGCCGGTCGTCACGCCGTTGACCGGCGCGCGGAACGTGACCGCGTCACCCGCGCCGTTGACCCGGAAGAACGGGTCGTGGGAGTAGCCGTCGAGGTCGGGCTGGAAGATCTCCGTCGGATCCTCGTCGTCCCCGATGGGCAGCGTGACCTTCCAGTCGCTCAAGTCCAGGATGTCGGAGGGGAGTTCGGCGCCACCGCCACCATCGCCGTCACCGTCGCCGCCGCTCCAGATCTCGACCTCGGTGAGGCTGTTCCAGTCGCCCTCGCCATCGCCCTCGTAG
>NZ_QEST01000221.1 GCF_003311645.1 Streptomyces sp. PT12
AGCTCGGCAGGCAGATCGACCAGCCCGCCCCAACGCCCCGGCTGCTCAAGGCCGAGCACGCGGCCAAGGCCCCAGACGGCCGTCTGATCCGGTGCTTCCAGGTGATCCGAGGCGCCCACCGAGACCGCGCCCCGGGTGGCGAGCCACAGGGGCGCGTCCCATGCGGCGGCGATGTCGGCGAGGGCGCTGGCGGCCGGGTCCTGGGTGCCGGGGGCGCGCAGGGACAGCACGCCGTTGAGGCCGTCGGTCGGCTCGGTCACGACCTCGGCGCCGTGGCGCGTCAGTCCGGCGATCACCGTGTCCGCCAGGGCCTTGTGGTCTTCGGAGCCGAGAACCAGCCAGCGGCGGCCGGTGAGCGTGGGCTCGGGAAGGCCGGAGAGAGGGCTCCAGGTGATGCGGTAGCGCCAACTCTCTGCGGCGGAACGGGCGTTGCGTTCCCGTCGCCACTCGCGCAGCTCGGGGAGCACCGGGCCGAGGAGGTCGGCGAGCTCGCCGCTCTCGACGGCTTTCCAGAACTCCGTGTCGTCGTCGGCCGTGATGGCCGGGGCCGACTCGGGCCAGTAGCGCTGGCGTTGGAAGGCGTAGGTGGGCAGGTCGACGCGGCGGGCGCCGGTGCCGTTGTAGAACGACTCCCAGTCAACCGCCGAGCCCATGGTGTGAAGGGCGGCCAGGGCGGTAACCAGGCTCTCAACCTCGGGGCGG
>NZ_QEST01000009.1 GCF_003311645.1 Streptomyces sp. PT12
CTCTTCGATGATGGTGTGGGCGTTGGTGCCGCTGATCCCGAAGGAGGAGATACCCGCCCTGCGCGGACCGTTGGCCTCCCAAGGACGCGCCTGGGACAGCAACTCCACCGCACCCGCCGACCAGTCCACATGCGACGACGGCGCATCCGCATGCAACGAACGCGGCAACACACCATGCCGCATCGCCATCACCATCTTGATCACACCCGCCACACCCGCAGCAGCCTGCGTATGACCAATATTCGACTTCACCGACCCCAACCACAAAGGCCGCCCAGCACCCCGATCCCGCCCATACGTCGCAAGCAACGCCTGCGCCTCAATCGGATCACCCAACGACGTCCCCGTACCATGCCCCTCCACCACATCCACATCAGACGCAGACAAACCCGCAGACGCCAACGCCTGCCGAATCACCCGCTGCTGAGAAGGACCATTCGGAGCCGTCAACCCATTCGACGCACCATCCTGATTCACCGCCGAACCCCGCACCACCGCCAACACCGGATGCCCAAGACGCCGCGCATCCGACAACCGCTCCACCAGCAGCATCCCCACACCCTCACCCCACCCCACACCATCCGCCGCATCCGAAAACGCCTTACACCGCCCATCCGCCGACAACCCCCGCTGACGACTGAACCCCACAAACGTCCCCGGCGTCGCCATCACCGTCACACCACCCGCAAGCGC
>NZ_QEST01000245.1 GCF_003311645.1 Streptomyces sp. PT12
CCCATGTCGGGGAGCCCGGGGGCCTTGACGAGGCCGTGGGCGACGTCGATGCGGAAGCCGTCGACGCCCATGTCCAGCCAGAAGCGCAGCACCGAGCGGAACTCGTCGTGGACCGCTCGGTTGTCCCAGTTGAGGTCGGGCTGTTCGGGCGCGAAGAGGTGGAGGTACCACTCGCCCGGGGTGCCGTCGGGGTCGGTGGTCCGGGTCCAGGCGGGGCCGCCGAAGATGGACTCCCAGTCGTTGGGCGGGAGTTCGCCCTCGGTGCCGCGCCCGGGGCGGAAGTGGTAGCGCTCGCGCAGCGGGGAGCCAGGGCCCTCGCGCAGGGCGCGCTGGAACCACTCGTGGCGGTCGGAAGAGTGGTTGGGCACGAGGTCGGTGATGACCTTCAGGCCGAGCTGGTGGGCGTCGCGGATGAGGGCGTCGGCGTCGTGGAGGTCGCCGAACACCGGGTCGATGGCGCGGTAGTCGGCCACGTCGTAGCCCGCGTCGGCCTGGGGTGAGGCGTAGAACGGGCTCAGCCACACGGCGTCCACGCCCAGTCCGGCCAGATACGGCAGCCGGGCGCGGATGCCCGCGAGGTCGCCCATCCCGTCGCCGTTCCCGTCGGCGAACGAGCGCGGGTAGACCTGGTAGATGACCGCGTCACGCCACCACTCCG
>NZ_QEST01000005.1 GCF_003311645.1 Streptomyces sp. PT12
ACGATCCGGCCGTCGGCCAGGAAGACGATGCGGTCCGCGTGGGCGGCGGCGACGGGGTCGTGGGTGACCATGACGATGGTCTGGCCGAGGTCGTCGACGGAGCGGCGGAGGAAGCCGAGGACTTCGGCGCCGGCGCGGGAGTCGAGGTTTCCTGTGGGTTCGTCGCCGAAGATGATGGCGGGGCGGGCGGCGAGGGCGCGGGCGACGGCGACGCGTTGCTGCTGGCCGCCGGAGAGCTGGCTGGGGCGGTGCTTGAGGCGTTCGCCGAGGCCGACGGTGGTGATGACGCGGTCGAGCCATTCCTTGTCGGGCTTGCGTCCGGCGATGTCCATGGGGAGGGTGATGTTCTCCAGGGCGTTGAGGGTGGGGAGGAGGTTGAATGCCTGGAAGATGAAGCCGATGCTGTCGCGGCGCAGGCGGGTGAGCTTCTTGTCCTTCAGCCCGGTGATCTCGGTGTCGCCGACCCAGATCCGGCCGCTGGTCACGGTGTCGAGCCCGGCCAGGCAGTGCATCAGCGTGGACTTCCCCGACCCCGAAGGCCCCATGATCGCCGTGAAGCGGCCCCGCTCTATGTCCACGCTGACGTTGTCCAGGGCGAGGACGCGCGTCTCGCCCGTCCCGTACGCCTTCACGACGCCCTC
>NZ_QEST01000011.1 GCF_003311645.1 Streptomyces sp. PT12
GGTCAGGGGGCGCAGTGGGTGGGGATGGCGTCTGGGCTCCTTGGTACGTCGTCGGTGTTCCGTGAGTCGATGGAGGCGTGCCGGGAGGCGTTGGCGCCGTTTGTCGAGTGGGATTTTGATCAGGCGTTGGTCGATCCGGAGTTGTTGTCCCGGGTGGATGTGGTGCAGCCGGTGTTGTGGGCGGTGATGGTGTCGCTGGCGGCCGTGTGGCGTTCCTATGGTGTGGAGCCCGCGGCGGTGGTGGGGCATTCGCAGGGGGAGATTGCGGCTGCGGTGGTGGCGGGTGGGTTGTCGTTGGAGGACGGGGCGCGGGTGGTGGCGTTGCGGTCGCGGGCGTGGCTGGGCTTGGTGGGTTTGGGGGGGATGGCGTCGGTTGGGCTTCCGGCGGGTGTGGTGCGTGAGCGCTTGGGGCGTTGGGGTGATGTGCTGTCGGTGGCCGCGGTGAACAGTCCGGGTGCGTGTGCTGTGGCGGGTGATCCGGTGGCGTTGGATGAGTTGGTGGAGGTGTTGTCTGCGGAGGGGGTGCGGGCGCGTCGGATCAGGGGGATCGATACGGCGGGTCATTCGGCTCAGGTGGAGCCGTTGCGGGAGCGTCTGTTGTCGGATCTTGCGCCTGTGGTGCCGCGTTCGGG
>NZ_QEST01000099.1 GCF_003311645.1 Streptomyces sp. PT12
CCGCCCCGAGGTTGAGAGCCTGGTCACCGCCCTGGCCGCCCTTCACACCATGGGCTCGGCGGTTGACTGGGAGTCGTTCTACAACGGCACAGGCGCCCGCCGCGTCGACCTGCCCACCTACGCCTTCCAACGCCAGCGCTACTGGCCGCGCATCAAGCAGCAGAACGCCGCGAGCGAGGCACTGCGCTACCGGATCGACTGGACGCCGGTCACCGAGACCCCCGCGACCGTCGTTCCCGGCCAGTGGCTGATCGTCGGCGCGCCCGGCGACACCCGCACCGGTCCCGTGCGCGACGCGCTCGCCGCCCGAGGCGCCGAGCCCGTGGTGATCGAGGTGGCCGATGGCGACCCCATCGACAAGCACCTGACCGAACTCGGCGTCATCGAGGGCGTCTTGTCCCTCCTCGAAGGCCCCGAGTCCGTCCTCGCGCTGTCCCAGGCACTTGAGACCCAGGCGGTCGACGCGCCGCTCTGGGTGGCCACCACCGGCGCCGTCGCCGCCGAAAGCACGGACATCGTGGACAGCTCCGCCGCCGCCGTCTGGGGCCTTGGCCGCGTCATCGGCCTTGAGCAGCCGGGGCGTTGGGGCGGGCTGGTCGATCTGCCCGCCGAGCT
>NZ_QEST01000203.1 GCF_003311645.1 Streptomyces sp. PT12
GGCGCCTCGGTCGCCTGGGCTGTCTCGGTGGGCTGTTGGGGGGCTTGTTCGAGGATGAGGTGGGCGTTGGTGCCGCTGATGCCGAAGGAGGAGACGGCGGCGCGGCGTGGGTGGTCGGTGTCGGGCCAGGCGCGGGCCTCGGTGAGCAGCTTGATGTTGCCCGAGGCCCAGTTGACGCGTGGGCTGGGCTCGTCGACATGGAGGGTGCGGGGGAGGACGCCGTGGCGCATGGCCTGGATCATCTTGATGACGCCGCCGATGCCAGCGGCGGCCTGGGCGTGCCCGATGTTGGACTTCAATGAGCCGAGCCACAGCGGCTCTTGGCGGCCCTGGCCGTAGGTGGCCAGGAGTGCCTGGGCCTCGATGGGGTCGCCGAGTGAGGTGCCGGTGCCATGGCCTTCGACGGCGTCCACGTCGTGGGGGGTGAGTCCGGCGCTGGCCAGCGCCTGGGCGATGACGCGCTGCTGTGAGGGGCCGTTGGGGGCGGTGAGGCCGTTGGACGCGCCGTCCTGGTTGACGGCGGAGCCGCGGATCACGGCGAGCACGGGGTGGCCGTTGCGCCGGGCGTCCGAGAGGCGTTCCAGGACGATCATGCCCGCGCCCTCG
>NZ_QEST01000084.1 GCF_003311645.1 Streptomyces sp. PT12
CTCGCCGAGGCCGGGCTTGTCGCCATTCACCAGCCGGGCAACGACGCGGAGCCCGGCGGCCAGCCAGATGTGACACTGCTCGAAAGGGTGCTCAGTGGACTTCGCAAGCTCTAACGACGCCGGTCTCTCCGCGCCGTCGCGTTCCACGACCTCCGCGAAGATCGTGATCGCGGGTGGGTTCGGCGTGGGGAAGACCACGTTCGTGGGGTCGGTGTCGGAGATCAACCCGCTGCGGACCGAGGCGGTGATGACGTCGGCGTCGGCGGGGATCGACGACTTGACGCATACGGCGGGGAAGACCACCACGACGGTGGCGATGGACTTTGGCCGGATCACGCTCGACCAGGATCTGATCCTGTACCTGTTCGGTACGCCGGGTCAGGATCGTTTCTGGTTTATGTGGGACGACCTGGTCCGGGGTGCCATCGGTGCCGTCGTGCTGGTGGACACGCGGCGGCTGTCCGACTGCTTTCCTGCGGTGGACTACTTCGAGAACAGCGGCCTGCCGTTCGTGATCGCGCTCAACGGCTTCGACGGCCACCAGCCGTACTCTCCCGAGGAGGTGCGCGAGGCGTTGCAGATCGGGCCCGACG
>NZ_QEST01000125.1 GCF_003311645.1 Streptomyces sp. PT12
TCGCCGCCCACCGCCGCGCCCACGGCCTGCCCGCCCAGTCCCTCGCCTGGGGACCCTGGGCCACCGACTCCGGCATGGCGGGCGAGCTAGAGGAACGCGACCGCGACCGGATCGACCGCGCGGGCATCCTCGGGATATCCGCCGAGCAGGGGCTGCAACTCCTCGACGCGGCAAGCACGTTGACCGCCCCCGCGCTGGTGCCCGTCAACCTGGACATCAGGGCGCTCGACACCGCCGATCTGCCGCCGATGCTGCGCGCCCTGGTGCGCGGCGCCACGCGGCGCGTCGCCGCCGCCGAGCACGGGGGCGGGGCGGACGCGCTGCGGCAGCGGCTCGCCGGGATGCACGCCGACGAGCGCTACGACGAGCTGCTGACCCTGGTCCGCTCCCACGCCGCGGCCGTGCTCGGGCACGCGGGCCCCGAGGCGATCGAGCCTGAACGGGCCTTCAAGGACCTGGGGTTCGACTCGCTCGGCGCCGTGGAGTTCCGCAACGCACTCAACGCCGCGACCGGGCTGCGGCTGCCCCCCACGTTGATCTTCGACTACCCCAACGCCCGCGTGCTGGCCG
>NZ_QEST01000086.1 GCF_003311645.1 Streptomyces sp. PT12
CACTGGCTCCAGGTCTTCACCGAGCTCCGCAACCGGGGCGTCGAGGACGTGCTCATGCTCGTCTGCGACGGCCTGAAGGGCCTGCCCGACGCGGTCGAGACGGTCTGGCCCCGAACGGTGGCGCAAACCTGCATAGTTCACCTGATTCGGAACAGTATCCGCTACGTGGCTCGGCAGGACTGGGACAAGGTTGCCAAGGATCTGAAGCCCGTCTACACGGCCCCGAGCGAGGCCGCTGCGACCGAGCGGTTCCTGGAGTTCTCCGAGAAGTGGGGCACCAGGTATCCGGCCGTGATCAAGCTGTGGTCCGACGCCTGGGCCGAGATGGTGCCCTTCCTCTCCTTCGACATCGAGATCCGCAAGGTGATCTGTTCGACGAACGCAATCGAGAGCGTGAACGCCCGCATCCGCAAGGCGGTCAGGGCCCCAGGCCACTTCCCGTCGGAGACCGCCGCGTTGAAGTGCGTCTACATGGCACTGATGAGCCTGGACCCGACCGGCAAGGGTCGGCGCCGCTGGACGATGCGCTGGAAGGCCCCGCTGAACGCCTTCCAGATC
>NZ_QEST01000216.1 GCF_003311645.1 Streptomyces sp. PT12
CCGTCGCCGCCGCCCACGCGGACCGCATCGTCTTCCTGGCCGACGGCCGGATCGTGGACGAGATGCGGGAGCCCACGGCCGACCGCGTGCTGGACCGGATGCGGGGCTTCGACGCCCAGGGACGCACGTCGTGAGCGTTCTCAAGACATCGCTGCGCAGCTTCTTCGCGCACAAGTGGCGCATGGTGCTCTCCGGGATGGCGGTGGTCCTCTCGGTGGCGTTCGTGTGCGGCACGCTGGTGTTCACCGCCACGATGAACACCACGTTCAACGCGCTCTTCTCGGTCACCGCCTCGAATGTCATGGTCGCGCCAGCGGGCCAGGACGGCGACATGGACATGGAGGGCGCGGGCGCGGCCACCGGCCGACCCGAGACCATACCCGGTGACCTCGTCGACGACGTCTCCGCGATCGACGGCGTCGACGAGGTCACCGGCGTCGTCGCCTCCACCAGCGCGGTCGTCGTCGACGACCGGAACGAAAGCATCAGCCCCAGCACCGGGGCGCCCACCATCGTCTCCAACTGGTCGCGGATCGACGCCCGTTCCATGGAGGTCGTCGAGGGCTCGCCCCCCGAGGGCGCGGCACAGGTGATGGTCGACCTCGACACCGCCGACAACAGCGACCTGGCGCTCGGCGACGAGCTGCGCCTGGTCACCGCGTTCGGCGACTTCCCCGTGACGGTCTCCGGCATAGCCGAGTTCGAGGTCACCAACCCCGGCGCGGCCATCTTCTTCACCGACCTGCCCCGCGCCCAGGAGTATCTGCTCGGCGGCGCCGACGAGTTGACCAACATCTACGTCGACTCTGACGGCCGGATCACCGACGAGGCGCTCAAGGGCGACATCGCCGCCGCCATCGGCGCCGACACCTACAAGCTCCAGACCGCCGACGAGTACATCGAGGAGAACCAGGACGCCATCGGCGAGGTGCTGTCCATCCTCGAGTACATCCTGCTCGGCTTCGCCGGGCTCGCGCTGCTCGTCGGGATCTTCCTCATCGTCAACACCTTCTCGATGCTGGTCGCCCAACGCACCCGCGAGATCGGCCTGATGCGGGCCATCGGCTCAAGCCGCCGCCAGGTCAACCGCTCGGTGCTCATCGAGGCGCTGCTGCTCGGCACGATCGCCTCCCTCGTCGGCTTCGGCGTCGGCATCGGCCTGGCGGTCGGGCTGATGGCCGTGATGAGCGCGCTCGGCCTCAATCTCAGCACCGAGGACCTCACCATCGACTGGTGGGTGCCGCTCGTCGGCGTCGCGCTCGGCGTCCTGGTCACCGTGATCGCCGCCTACATACCCGCGCGCCGGGCCGGGAAGATCAGCCCGATGGCCGCGCTGCGCGATCCGGGCATGCCGGGCGACATCCGCGCGGGCCGGATCCGCGCGGGCATCGGGGCCACCCTCACCGTGATCGGCCTCGCCTCCCTGCTCGGCACCGCGATCACCGACGACTCCGTGGGCGCGTCGGGGCTCCTGGCGCTCGGCATCCTGGCCAGCCTCCTCGGCCTGGTCCTCGTGGGCCCCGCGCTGGTCGGCCTGGTGGTCCGCGCGATCAGCGTGGTGCTGCTGCGGATGTTCGGGCCCGTGGGCCGCCTGGCCGAGCGCAACGCCCTGCGGAACCCCAGGCGCACCGGCGCCACCGCCTCCGCCCTGATGATCGGCCTCGCGCTCGTCGCGGGCCTCTCGGTGGTCGGCTCCTCGATGGTGGCCTCCGCCACCGACGAGATAGACAACGCCCTGGGCGCCGACTACATCATCCAGACCGGGAACTTCACCCCGGTCCTCCCCGAGGTCTCCCGGGCCATCGACGAGGCGCTCGAAGGGCTCGGCGAGGTCTCCCCCGTCCACCAGATGGAGGGCGAGATCGAGGCGGCCGACGGGTCGAGCGAGGAGATCTGGCTCGGCGCCTCCCCCTCGACCTACGCGGACGCCGTCGAGATGAACGTCGCCGAGGGCGACTTCGCCGACGTCTACGAGGGCGACACCGTCTCGGTCGCCGCCGACTGGGCGGAGACCGCGGGCGTCGGCGTGGGCGACGAGGTGACTCTGACGTTCGACGGGGGCGACGCCGCCACCCTCACCGTCGCGGCCGTGGTGAACACCGGCTCCACCATGTCATTCCCGTGGAACGTCAGCCTCGACACCATGGAGAGCCATGTCCCCGAGGAGCGGCGCGCGCTGCCGTTCGTCGTCTTCGCCACCGCCGGGGACGGGCAGCAGGAGGCGGCCCGCGCCGCCCTCGAGACGGCGATGGAGCCGTATCCACAGATGGAGGTCAGGGACCAGGCCGAGTACAAGGACCTGATCCAGAGCCAGGTCGGCATCCTGCTCAACATGGTCTACGGCCTGCTCGCGCTGGCGATCATCGTGGCCATCCTCGGCGTGGTCAACACCCTGGCCCTGTCCGTCATCGAGCGCACCAGGGAGATCGGCCTGACCCGTGCGATCGGCCTCTCCCGGCTCCAGCTGCGCGCGATGATCTGCATGGAGTCCATCGTCATCGCCCTGTTCGGCGCCCTCGTCGGCCTCGGGCTCGGCATGCTCTGGGGGCTCTCTGGCCAGCAGATCCTCGCCATGGAGGGCATGAAGGTCCTGGAGATCCCCTGGGGGACGATCATCTTCGTCTTCTTCGGCGCGGCGGTGGTCGGCCTGTTCGCGGCGCTCATCCCGGCGTTCCGCGCCGGCCGGATGAACGTCCTGAACGCCATCGCCACCGAGTGACCCCGACGCCCGGGCCGCGCCGGGCCCGGGACGGCGACCGCCCGCCCACCCCGCACGGGGGTGGGCGGGCGGCGTCGCGCCGTGCGCCGTCTGTGCCGTGCTCGTCAGCCGGTCCGGCTGGCCGACGAGTTGGGGGGCACGGTGAGCTGGGCGCCGTCGGAGAAGGTCACCGTTCGCTCGGCGTCGCCGTAGTTGTGCGCGGCATAGGTGACGGTGCCGCCCTGGGAGAACGCCGCCGCCGTCGGGCTGTCCGCCGTGATCGCGGTGTCAGGGGCGCCGATGGAGTCCAGGGTGTGGATCCAGTGGTAGACGTGCGCCCATGACTCACCCGCCTCGGGCGAGCCCACGCCCCCGCCGTCCCCGTCGTAGGCCGCCCTGGCCGCGGCCGGGTCGGCGAGCGCCTGGAACTCCCACAGGATCTCCTTCCACTCCACCGGCGGGCCGCCGTTCTCCTCGACCAGCTCCTCCAGGTTGCGGACGATGGCGTCCTTGTCGCGCGCCAGGTGCAGCGAACCCCCGGTCACCGGGAGGACGTTGATGCCGTGGATCTCCTCGGGGTTGCCGGTCCACCAGGTGGAGTGCGCGCCGCCGTTGCTCCACACCATGCCGAGCGTGTTGTGCTGGTAGTCCGCGGGGAAGTTCTGCTCGTCGCCGTCGAACCAGTACTGCCTGATCGCCTCCGACTCGGTGGTCAGCAGGTAGACGCCCAGGTCGCGCAGCGAGGTGTCACCCGTCGCCGAGCCCCACAGGACGAGGCCCGCGCTGAGGTTGATCGACTCGGACGAGGACTCCTGGTTGTTCCCGGCGGCGAAGCCCTGGTGCCCCGAGGCCCAGCTGTGCCCCGCGTACACGTCGAAGCCGCGCAGGAACGGGTAGCGGTCGTCGCCGCGCACGGGGTTGGCCGCGTCCCCGATCAGCTCCTTGACCATCCCGCCCCACGCGGAGTCCGCCGCCCAGGCCGGGTCGTACTGCGCGACGATCGCCGCGGCCATCACATAGTAGGAGTAGTGGAAGTGGTGATCGTTCAGCTCGACGTCGCTGCCGTAGGAGGCCGGGTAGCCGGTGAGCGTCTTCCACTCGGAGTCATAGACGAACTGCGTGTCGCCGCCCGCCGTGAACCACTCCTCCAGGCGGGACTTGATCGCGGCGATCAGCTGGTCGCGCGCGGCCGTCGCGCCGATCTGGTCGGCGATCGGCACCAGCTGGGCGAGCCTGCCGAACTCCTTGCCGCTCCAGTAGGTGTCGGCCACCGGGACGTCGGCGGACGAGGCGACGTCGTTCACCAGGCTGGTGAGGTGCCCGGTGTCCACGCCCGAGGACTCGGGCAGCCCGGGCAGCACGCCGGTGACGTCCTGGGTGGTGGTGAACGACGCGCCCTCCCGCACCCGCATCGTGCCGCGCGGCGAGACGTACTCGTGGGCGGTCAGCTCGTCGTTCGTGTACTGCCACTGGTGCGGGTAGAGCGCCATGACGCTGCCCGTCTCCGAGCCCTCGCGCGCCTCGGTCTCCAGGGCGTAGGTGGCGCTGACGCTGCCGCCCGCCTCGTCGTAGTCCCACGTGACGGTGGAGCCGGTGACGAAGCTGTAGGCGTAACGGGCGTAGAGGTCGAGGGCGTCGCGGCTGGGCAGCACCGCGAGCGAGTAGTAGTCCTGGCCGCCCAGGTCGGCGGTGATCTGCGAGCCGGAGACGGTCCAGTCGCTGCCGCTCGGGGCGAAGAGGGCGTAGTCGTGGCCGTTGACGGAGATGCCGAGCAGGCTGCCCTCGTCGGCGAACACCTCGGGCGCCGACGCCGCGGTGACCTGCGCGGCTCCGCCGGTGGTTTCGGCGTACACATACGGGCTGCCGTGCCCGATGGTGGCGCGGAGGGTGGCGCCGCCGCCCTCCCAGTAGGGGCTGACGGTCCAGTCGGACCAGCCGTCGGCCTTGGTGTCGGGGGAGTTGAGCCCGGCCACGCCGACGGTGAGATCGGCCTGGTGCGGGAAGTGGTAGGAGACGCCGCTGACATCGGGCTGGGTCGGATAGCCGACCTCGAGCCCGGAGTCGACCGCCTGGTAGCTCAGCGGGTGGCCGAACATGGGCTGGGAGTGGGGCTGGTCCGCGTAGCGCTTGAAGACCAGCGATGACCACCAGTCGTTCGTGGGTATGGGCTGACCGGCCATGGCCTCGGTCACCTGGGGCGTGACCGCGGCGCCCTGGGAGTTCTGCGGGCCGTTCGCGCCCGCGGGCCTTTCGTCCGAGTAGCTGCCGCTGCCGACGGGCACCTCCGCGGCGTTCGCGGAGCCCGGCACCAGCGCCAGCCCCGCCACGGCGGTGGCCGCGGCGGTCAGCGTCAAGGCGGTGCGTCGAAGAGGAATGTGGGGCCGCATGTGCTGGGGTACCTCGCAACCGGTGGGGGGCGGATACGGCTGAGAGCGCTCTCATGCTGTGCGTTGAACTTAGAGATGCGGGGTTTTTGTGTCAATGCTTCGCACGCGAACCGGGACTTCTCCCCGTTCGGCCCGCGACAGCCGTCCGGGCGAGGGGAGTTGGGCGGGGGAGCTCGGCGCGTTGGGAGTCGGTGTGGTGGGCGTTGGACGCGGGTGCGGTTTGGGGGCGGGGGAGCTGGGCGCGGTGCCCTTCGGCTCGGCGCGCGCTGTCCTGGTGGGCCGTTACCCTGCGAGGGACGGGCGTTCCGCGCTCAGCGTGGCCCGTTGATCCGTTGCGGAGGGAGACCCAGCGTGGCAGGTGACGACGACATCTCCGGGTGAGATCCGGAGCTGGCCGGTGGTGGGTGCGCGTGTGCGCGCCGCCGTTCCGGCTGCCTTGTCGTCCCCCTGTTCCCGCCCCCCGCCGGGCGCCTCAGGCGCGCCCGCGTCCGCAGCGAGGTCTCATCGATGTCCGACGCCCTCATCGTCTGTTCCGGCCTGTCCTTCTCCTAGCCCGACGACACCCCCGTCTTCGCGGGCCTGTCGTTCACCGCGGGCCGGGCCGCACCGGGCTCGTCGTGCCCAACGGCGCAGGGAAGAGCACCCTGCTCAAGCTGATCGCCGGGGAGCTGCGGCCCACCCGCGGCGCCGTGACCGTGCACGGCGAGGTGGGGTATCTGCCCCAGACCCTGCCGCTGACGGGCGGGGGGACGCTCGCCGACGTGCTCGGCGTCGCGCTCCGCGAGGCCCGCGCCGAACTCGCCGAACTCGCCGAACTCGACCGGCTCACCGAGGCGTTGGCTGCCATCCCCGAGGGCGCGCCCGGCCACGCCGAGACGCTTGACGCGTATGGGCGCTGCCTCGAACGCGCCGCGGCGCGTTCGAGGCGTGGGACGCCGACCGGCGCGCGGAGCTGGTGCTCGACGGCCTTGGGCTCGGGGGCGTGGCCCACGGCCGCGCCCGGGGTCGCTCTCCGGTGGGCAGCGCGGGCGGCTGGCGCTGGCGGCACTGCTGGTCCGGCGCTCCACCGCGCTGCTCCTCGACGATCCCACCAACCACCTCTCGCCCCGGCTCGCCGACGAGCTCGAGGAGGCCCTTGGCACCGGGCCTGGCGCGGTGGTCGTCGCCACCCACGACCGCTGGCTCCGCACTCGCTGGCCGGGCCGCGTACGACGGCTGTGAACCTCCTTTGCCATCATGCTCCTTCATGGATGCCCCGACGGAACCGAGCCCGCCCGGCGAGGACGGCGCCGACGAGTGGACCGAGGACATCACCCTCCCCACGGTCGACCGCGACGGGGCCGCGGCCCGCGACGTCACCATCCGCGTCGGCGCCCCGGCCCTGGCCGTGATCCTGCTGATCGACGGCGGGACCGAGACGCGCATCGGCGGCAACGACTACCTCGCCTGCCTGACCCGCGCCCGTGACCAGCTGGAGCTCCAAGGCCGCCTGCTCTGCTGCCAGGGCGCCGGGCCCGAGGTGCAACCCTCCGGGCTGCTGCGGCAGTTCTCCCACGGTCGGGAGGCATACGTCCGCGGCTCGGGCTGGCCCGGTCGCCCCGACGATGTGGTCGACATCTTCGCCCCGGCACCGGAGGGGTCGGTGGTCGGCCTCGCCGAACAACGCGACACTGCCATGGCCTTCTTGACGGCCCTCCGCGACGCGAGACGCGACCGCGACGCCAGACCGGACCGGGGCGCCAGACGGGACCGGGGCGCGCGGCCGTGATGGGGTGCGTGCCATGGCGCGCGTCCACCTCGACACCGACCGGGGCAGTGACCCGGACGGCGCCTGTGCCCTGGCCATGCTGCTCGGTCGGCCGGACGCCGGACTCGTCGGCATCACCACCACCCTCGACCCCGAAGGGCGCCGCACCGGATGCGCCGAGCCGGATATGCCGAGCATGTGCTCCGGCTGGCGGGCCGCGACGACACCCCCCATGGTGGCCGGGGCCGCGACGCCGCTGGGCAGGCGGGAGGATGCAGAGCCCGCCACCGGCGACCTACGGCACTGACCCCCTCGACCTGCCCGCCAGGCCCGCCCCCGCAGGAGCGGCCTTCGACGTCCTTGGGTGCGCGATCGACCTCTGCGGGGCCCTGGTGACCATCGGCCCTTTGGCCAACCTCGCCGTGCTCAAGGCCATCCGCCCCGGGGCACTCGCCCGTGCCAGCGTGGTCACCATGGGCGGCTGGGGGCACCGCCCGAGGAGGGGCTGCCGCTCTGGTGAACCCGCGCGGGACGGGAACATCCAGTGGGACACCCACACCGCCGCGACCGTCGTCGCGGCGCCCGGACACCTGACGCTGGTCACCCTCTCCCCGCCACGCTCTCCACCTGGCTCACCCGGCGCGACATGCCCCGGCTGCGCCGCGCGAGCGCGGTGGGCCACCTCCTGGCGCGGCAGGCGGGGGCTCGCGCCATCGATGCCGATATGTCCACCCTGGGCCGTGACCACCCGGGTCCGCCCGATGACCTCCTCAACTTCCCCTATGGCCCGGTGACATATGCGATCGCAGCGGAATGGCCCGGCGCCGAGCGCCCCGTCACCGTGGTCACCCGGATCGACGGGCGGGCGTTCGGCCCTCTGTGGCTTGACGCCGTCGAGGCAGCCGCAACGGCACGCGGCGCCCGGTGGTGAACGCTCCAGGTCGGCCAGCCGCCCGCCGATCAACGGGCGGTCGCTCCACGCGGTCGCGTCCGACGGAGGTGCCCCCACGGAGGTGCCTCACGGAGTCGCCCCGCCTCAACTCCCGTCCGCCACGGGCCCCGTGGACTCCCGCGGGATCAATGTGGGTGGGCGTATCGCCGGGGGCGGCGAGTGCGGGAGGTCGAGCTGCCGGAACATTTCGACCGCCGCCGCCCGGCCCAGGGCCTCCACGTCCTGGGCAACGGTGGTCAGCTGCGGAAACACCAGCTCACCCAGCGGCAGATCGTCATGGCCGAGCACCGACAGATCCCCCGGCACGTCGAACCCCAGGCGCCTGGCGGCGTTCATCCCGGCGACGGCCATCGTGTCGTTGGCGAAGAGGATCGCCGTGGGCCTCTCGGCCGCGTCCGCCGCCAGCAGCTCCCGCGTCGCCGCCACCGCGTCCTGGGCCGAGAAGTCCGAGACCAGCACCCGGAACGGCCGCAACCCCCGCTCGGCCAGCGCCGACGTGAACACCCGCCGCCGATATACCGTGTGCACCCGATCCTCGGGCCCGGACACATAGGCGATCCGGCGATGCCCCCACTCCAGCAGGTGGCGCACGGCCTCCCGTAGGCCCGCCTCCTGGTCGTCGGCCCCCACCGAGGCCACCGGATCCTCCTGCCAGGGCTCGCCCACCAGGACGGCGGGCAGCCGCAGCTGGCGCAGCAGCTCGAACCTGGGGTCCCCTATCCGGGACTCCGTGAGGATCACCCCGTCCACCCGCCGTTCCTCGGCCAGGCGCCGGTATGCGCGCTCCTCCGCCCCCGGCTCCTCGCCCACGATGTGCAGCAGGAGCCCGAAGTCGGCCGGGGCCAGCTCTCGCTCGATGCCGGAGATCAGCAGCGTGAAGTGGGGGTCGGTTGCCAGGACATCGGCCGACCGGCCCGCGACCATCCCGATCGCCCGGGTGCGGGCGCCCCGCAGCGCCACCGCCGTCGCCGAGGGCGACCACCGCAGCTTGGCGGCGGCGTCCAGCACTCTCTTGCGCGTCGGCGCCGAGATCCCGCCCCGGTCGTTGACCACCTTGGAGACGGCCGACACGGACACCCCGGCGAGCGCCGCGACATCGGCGATCGTCGGCTTGGCCGCCTTGCCGGGCTTGCGCCGCTCCATCCGTCCCGCCACGGAGGAGAGCGTAGCCACCGGTGGCACATCTGCCTCCACCCCCACCTCCCGACTGTCGACAATGAGTTGGTAAAACGATATACCTGGGCCTATGAAGCGCAACGCGGCGAAGATCGACGGCTCGACGGTCTGGGTCGGGGTCAACTACTGGTCCCGCACAGGCGGCCCCCTCATGTGGCGGGACTACCAGCCCGATGTCATCGACGAGGAACTGCGTGTCATGCGGGATCACGGCATCACGCTGACCCGCTCCTTCTTCTACTGGCCTGACTTCATGCCCGCCGAGAACACCCTCGACCCGGACATGCTCGCCCGCTACGACGACTTCCTCGACCGGCACCACGCCCTGGGCATGACCACCATCCCGACCTTTCTCGTCGGCCACATGTCCGGCCAGAACTGGGATCCGGCCTGGCGCCGAGGCCGCGACATCTTCGGCGACGCCTCCTTCGTCGCCCAGCAGGAGTGGTATGTCCGCGAACTGGCCGGGCGCTGGAAGGACCACCCGGCCGTCGCCGCCTGGCTCCTCACCAACGAGATCCCGATCTATGGCCACTGGCAGTCCCGCGGCATCGGCACGCTCGACCCGGCGGCCGTCACCGCCTGGGCCGCCACCCTGATCAACGCCCTGCGCGAGGCCGGAGCCCGGCAGCCCGTCTCCATCGGGGACGGCGCCTGGGGCGTCGAGGTCACCGGCGCGGACAACGGCTTCCGCATCCGCGACCTGGAGCCGCTGATCGACTTCCACGGGCCGCATGTCTACCGCATGGAGACCGACCCCGTCCGCCAGCACCTCGGCGCGGCCTTCATCTGCGAACTGCTCGGCCCCATCGGCGGCAAGCCGGTGATCATGGAGGAGTTCGGGGTGACCTCGGACTATGTCTCCGAGCAGAACGCCGCCCACTACTACCGCCAGGTCCTCCACAACACCCTGCTGGCCGGGGCCACCGGCTGGATGCCATGGAACAACACGGACTACGACGCCCTGTGGAACCAGGAGCCGTACAGCCACCATCCGTTCGAGATGCACTTCGGCCTCACCGACGACCAGGGACGGCCCAAGGAGCAGCTGCGCGAGGTGCGGCGCTTCACCGATGTGCTGCGCGCCGTGGACGCCCCCGGCCTGCGCCGCCCCGACACACAGGTGGCGCTGGTCGTCTCGTCCTACCTCGAGAAGCCCTATCCCTTCACTCAACCCGAGGATCACACCAGTGTCTTCGCCCACACCCGGCAGGCATATGTCGCCGCCAGGGAGGCCGATCTGCCGGTCGGGGTGGCGCGCGAGGCCGACGGGCTGCCCGACGACTGCGCGCTCTATCTGCTGCCCTCGGCCAAGCAGCTGACCGCTCCCGGCTGGCGGCACCTCGTCGAGCGGGCGCACGCGGGGGCCACCGTCTACGCCTCCTACTTCGTCGGCGAACACGGCGTGCAGCGCGGACCGTGGTGGCCCAAGCTTGACGAGACCTTCGGCGTGGTCAAACAGCTCCGCTACGGGCTGGTCGACCCCATCGAGGACGACGAGGTGCGCGTCACCTTCCACCGGGACTTCGGCACGATCCGGGCCGGTGAGGAACTCGTCTTCCCCGTCGCCGGGACGGAGAACTCCCGCTCCTACCTGCCCGTCGAGCCCAGGGAGGCCGAGGTCGTCGCCACCGACGCGCATGGCCGCCCCTTCCTGCTGGAGAACGCGGCGGGCAGCGGACGCCTGGTGCTGTGCACCTACCCGATCGAGCACATGGCGGCCCTCACGCCCCGGGTGAACCCGGAGCCGACCTGGCGGCTGTACGCGGCACTCGCCGAAGTAGCGGGCGTCGCGCCCGAGGTGACCGTGGACGATCCACGGGTGCTGGTGGGGAGGATGGAACATGAGGACGGACGCTCCTTCGTCTGGTTCGTCAGTCAGCACCCCGAACCCCTGACCGTGCGGCCGAGGATCGCGGAGAAAGCGGGCTCGCTCCGTGACCTGACCGGCCAGAGCTTCCCCGCCATCGAGCTGTTCCACTATGGCGTCGTCGTCACCGAGCTCACTACTGACGAAAGTCAATGACCTTCCTTACGAAGGTCAGTACCGAAGATCACAGGACTCCTGGAAGCTGGATGCCATGAAGATCGAGTCAGCGGAGACGGTTGTCACCAGCCCCGGCCGGAATTTCGTGACCCTCCGGATCACCACCGCGGACGGCGTCACCGGCCTCGGCGACGCCACGCTCAACGGCCGGGAGCTGGCCGTCGAGTCGTATCTCCGCGAGCATGTCGTCCCGTTGCTGATCGGCCGCGACGCCCACCGCATCGAGGACACCTGGCAGTACCTCTACCGCGGCGCGTACTGGCGTCGCGGCCCCGTCACCATGGCCGCCTCGGCCGCCGTGGACATGGCCCTGTGGGACATCAAGGCCAAGGCCGCGGGCATGCCGCTGTACCAGCTGCTCGGCGGTGCCTCCCGCACCGGCGCGCTGGCCTACGGGCACGCCTCGGGGCGCGACATCCCCGAGCTGCTCGACTCCGTCCGCGCCCACCAGGAGGCCGGGTACCGCGCGATCCGCGTCCAGACCGGCATCCCCGGCCTCGACTCGGTCTACGGCGTTGCCTCCTCCTCCGCGGGCGGGGGACAGCGCTATGACTACGAGCCCGCACGCCCCACCGCGCTGCCCGTCGAGGAGACCTGGGACACCCGCGCCTACCTGCGCCACATCCCCGCGGTCTTCGAGGCCGTGCGGCACGAGTTCGGCCCCGAGCTGCCCCTGCTCCACGACGGCCACCACCGCATGACACCCATCCAGGCCGCCAAGCTCGGCAAGGCCCTTGAGCCCTATGACCTGTTCTGGCTCGAGGACGCCACCCCGGGCGAGGACCAGTCCGCCCTGCGCCTGATCCGCCAGCACACCACCACGCCGCTGGCCATCGGCGAAGTGTTCAACTCCCCGCATGACTACACCCTGCTCCTTCAAGAGCGGTTGATCGACTATGTCCGCTCCGCTGTCACGCACACCGGCGGCATCACCGCGATGAAGAAGCTGCTCGACCTCGCGGCGCACTATGGCGCCAAGTCCGGCATCCACGGACCCACCGACATATCGCCGGTCGGCATGGCCGCGGCCCTCCATCTCGACATAGCCATCCACAACTTCGGCATACAGGAGTACATGCGACACTCGCCCGAGACGCTGGAGGTCTTCCGCACCAGCTACACCTTCACCGACGGCCTGCTCCATCCCTCCGACACCCCGGGGCTCGGCGTCGAGCTGGACGACGCGGCGGCCGCCCGCTTCCCATACCGACCCGCCTACCTCCCGGTGAACCGCCTCACCGACGGCACCGTGCACGACTGGTGACACCGACCGGATGTCACCGGTGATCGGCCGACAGAGCCACCCCGGAATCACCAGGAGGAGGACTACGGTGGCGCGCAGTTGGGCCCTCAGCGGCCCATGACGAAGAGGGGGAGGGTGGAGCATGAGCCACTCCTTGATCTTTCACGCCGTCGAGGTTGGTGACGGCAGCGACGGCCGCTGGAGCGGCAGGCTGTATGGCGAGCTGCCTGCACTGATCGACCGCTGGGCGACCGACGAGGCCCGCACACCCGAGGGGGCCGCGGCGGCCCGGGAGCAATTCGGCGCGTACATGCCGGAGTTGCTGCCCGCGCTGGACATGTTCGCCGACCAGGGAGGCCACCAGCCCGGCCTGGTCCCGCTGTTGGCGATGATCGGCCTCAAGAGCCCGTTCGCCAGCTGCACCCAGATAGGCGGCGTCGGGGGGACGCTCCTGCGGAACTACGACTGGGGTCTCCAGGACACCGAGCACCTCATCCTCTCCTCCACCCTGCTCCGGCCGGTGATCGGCAAGGCGGAGGGACTGTGGGGGCTGCTCGACGGGATGAACGACGCGGGCCTTGCCGTCTCGCTCACCTTCGGCGGGCGACTCGTCCAAGGCCCCGGGCTCGGCATACCCATGGTGGTGCGCTACCTGCTGGAGACCTGCGAGACGATCGAGCAGGCGATGGCCCTGCTGGGCCACCTGCCCGTCGCCACCGCACAGAACCTCACACTGGTCGACCGGGAGCGGGCCGTGACCGTTCATCTCGGACCCGACATCGCGCCGATCGTCTCCACCGACGCCAGCGCGGCCAACCACCAGCACTGCCCCGTCCCCGCGGAGCAGGAGCGCGGCAGCCGCACCCAGGAGCGGCTGGCGGCCATCAGGACCGTGGGAGCCGAGGGCGATCCGGACGCGGTGGTCGAGGCGTTGCTGCGGCCCCCGCTCTACCAGACGGGCTACGAGGACGGCCTCGGCACGTTGTACACGGCCGCCTACCGGCCAGCGGAGGGCCGGGTGACCTATCACTGGCCGGGGGAGGAGCCGTGGGGGCAGTCGTTCGGGGCGTTCGCGCCGGGCAGCCGGAAGGTCGTTCTCGGCGGCCGAGCCTGACCCCGTGACGGGTGACCCCTCCTCCGGCGCCCACGAGTTGTGAGCACGGAAGGGCGGCGGAGGAGGGGAGTCTTCCCGAAGGGGGGATCAGCAGCCGTTGAGGATGCTGGTCAGGGCGCTCTTCTCGGCCGAGTCGACCGACAGGCCGTAGTGGTACTTCACCTGCACCCACGCGCGGGCGTAGACGCAGTGGTAGCCGCTCAGCGGCGGCAGCCACTCGGCGGGGTCCTGGTCGCCCTTGGACTGGTTGACGTTGTCGGTGACGGCGAGCAGTTGGGGCCTGGTCAGGTCGTTGGCGAACGCCTCGCGCTGGCTCGTCGACCACGAGTCGGCGCCCGAGTCCCAGGCTTCGGCGAGCGGGACCAGGTGGTCGATATCCACGTCGGAGGCGGCCGACCAGGTCGCGCCGTCGTACACGGAATACCAGCTGCCGCTCACCGCAGCGCAGCTGGAGTCGGTCTCGACGTTGTCGCCGTCGCGCTGGAGGACGACCTCACGGGTGTTGCAGCTGCCGCTCTGGGTGCTCCAGTGGGGGAAGAGGTCGCGGTCGTAGCCGGTGCGGTCCTCCGTTGCGACCGAGAGAGAGGCGAGATAGGAACGGGCCGTTGCCGCGCTGACCGGCGTCGGCAGCGCCGCCTGCGCCGCGGGACCGGTGAACAGGGCGGCCAGGGATATGAGACCGGTGAGGGCGGCGAGGACACCCAGACGTCGACGCGCGTAGACTGAACGCGCGCGGCTGGCGTTGCGCAACTGGATCACGCGAACTCCCTGTGTGTGGGGGTGGGGTTCGGCTCGGCAGAGCCGCGTGCCATGCGTCCGCCATGCTTCCGGCGGAACGTTTCTTCGCGGCATGCGGCAGGTAACGGTTTGACGGCATGCCCACGTCATTCCTGCCGAAATCGGGCGTTGCCGGTCGTGGCCGCGGAACCGGTAGCGTCACGGGCGGACGAGAGGGAGCGTGAGATGGCCAGGAGCCGAGAGCACGAGTACGACGTCAGCGTGCGCTGGACGGGCAACGCCGGGGCGGGGACGGCCGGTTACCGGGGTTACGGTCGGCAGAACGAGGTGGTGGCGCCCGGTAAGACGGTGACGATCCCGGGCAGTGCGGACCCGGCGTTCGTCGGCACCCCCGACCGTTGGAACCCCGAGGAACTGCTGGTCGCTTCCCTCTCCCAGTGCCACATGCTCAGCTATCTGGCGCTCTGTTCGCTCCAGCGGATCGTCGTCACCGCCTACGAGGACGACGCCCATGGCGCGATGCGGGAGACGCCGGGCGGCGGGGGCCGGTTCACGGAGGTGGTGCTGCGCCCCGTCGTGACCGTTGCCGAGGAGGGCATGGTCGCCAAGGCCACCGAGCTGCACACGCGGGCGCACGAGATCTGTTTCGTCGCCTCCTCGGTCAACTTCCCCGTGCGCAACGAGCCCACCGTCCGCGTGGCGGGCGCGAACACGGAAACGAGCGCGAACACGGAAACGGACGCGGGTGCCTGAGGGGAGTCAGCCGGTGAACAGCTGGGTCGCCTTGCGGATCAGTTCGACCAGTCCGTAGGCCAGCGGCAGCCCGGCCCAGAGCCAGACGAGGACGAGCAGGGTGCGTCGGTTGTTCATCGCCGGGCCGCTCCTTCGTGTCCCTCGCGACCTTCGTGTCCCTCGCGACCTTCGTGTCCCTCGTGCCGTTCGTGCCCTTCGTGGCCCTCACGTTCCGCCCGCGGCCGCGGCGGCGGGGGTTCGTGGTGCTTGGCGTTCACCGGTCGCACCAGCTCGTTGGCGATGAAGCCGACCACCAGCAGCGCGATCATCGTGACAAACGACAGCACATACAGGTCGGGCCCGGTCCGCCCCGCCTCCTCCTGGCTGTCCGCGATCGCGTTGACGATCAGCGGCCCGAGGACGCCCGCGACCGACCAGGCCGTCAGCAGCCTCCCGTGGATCGCGCCCACCTGGTAGGTGCCGAAGAGGTCCTTGAGATACGCGGGGATGGTCGCGAAGCCGCCGCCGTAGAAGGACAGCAGGAGCAGCGTCGCCGCGATGAACAGCGGCCGCGACGTGTCCCCGGCCAGCGCGAGCGTGAGATAGAGGAGCGCGCCCGCGCCGAGGTAGAGGCGGTAGACGTGTCTGCGCCCGACCAGGTCGGAGGTGGAGGACCAGACGATGCGGCCGACCATGTTGGCGAGCGACAGCAGCGCGACGAACCCCGCCGCCGCGGTCGCCGTGACCGGGGCGGCGGTGTCGGCGAAGAAGTCCTGGATCATGGGCGCGGCCTTCTCCAGGATGCCGATGCCCGCAGTGACGTTGCAGCAGAGCACGATCCACAGGCACCAGAACTGCGGGGTGCGGATGGCGTTCCGCGCCGAGACCTGCCCGGTGGTGACCATCCGGTCCGCTGAGGCGGCGGGCGGCTCCCATCCGGCGGGGCGCCAGCCGGGTGCGGGGACGCGCACCAGCCACACGCCGAGCGACATGAACGCCGCGTACCCGGCGCCGTGCACGGCCATCGTCGTGGCGATGCCCCCGGTGTCGGTGCCGAACGCGTCCAGCATCTCGCTCGACCACGGCGAGGCGATCAGCGCGCCGCCCCCGAAGCCCATGATCGCGATGCCGGTGGCCATGCCGGGCCGGTCGGGGAACCACTTGATCAACGTGGACACCGGCGAGATGTACCCGATGCTGAGCCCGACGCCGCCGACGAAGCCGTAGCCGAGCACGATCAGCCAGAACTGCTCGGTCCACACGCCGAGCGCCGAGATCAGAAAGCCGCTGGAGAAGCAGACGGCCGAGACGAACATCGCCCAGCGCGGCCCCCTGCGCTCCACGAGCGTCCCGCCGAACGCCGCCGAGAGGCCCAGCATGACGATGGCGAGCTGGAACGGCAGCGCGCTCTGGGTGCCGCTGAGGTTGAGCGTCTCCTCGAGCGGCGGCTTGAAGACGCTCCACGCGTACGCCTGCCCGATGGCCAGGTGCACCGAGAGCGCCGCGGGCGGGACCAGCCAGCGGCTCCAGCCGGGCGGGGCGACGATCCGTGAACGGTCCAACAGGCCAGGCCCCATGGGCCACCTCCGGGCTGCGGCGATGTCGGCGTCCCGCGAATGTAGTTGAGGGTTCACGGGGAGACACCCGGGGCGCCTGGGGAGGTCTTTGGGAGGTTGTGGAGTTCTGGGGACTCCCGGTCGATCCCGCCCCCGACCCACGGGTCTCCTCGCCCCTACCCCCGACCCCGCCCCCGCGACCCCCGCGTCCACCCCGCGCGCCCGGCGCCCCGGGCACCGGCCAGGGCGCGTGACGGAGCGCCCGGCGCGTACCCTGGAACCCCCGGCCCGCGGCGCGTGCCGGGCGCTTCGCGTTGCCTCCCCGCCCTCACCCGCCACCCCCGCCCCCGTTCACCCGCCCCCGTTCACCCACCACCCGCCGGAACCCAAGCCCGCCCCCGGCCCTCCGCACCCGCCCCCGTCGACCCCCCCCGGATGGAAAGCCCGCCATGAGTCTGTACGGCCTCCTCGACGCCGTCACCCACGAGCCCGCCCTCGCCGAGGCGGTCGCCGCCGCCGCCGAAGGCAGGCGGCGCCAGGTGGACCTGGTCGGCCCGCCCGCGGCCCGCCCGTTCGCCATCGCCGCGCTCGCCCGCGCCGCGGGCCGCCCGGTGCTCGCCATCACCGCGACGGGCCGTGAGGCCGAGGACCTGGCCGCCGCGCTGCGCTCGCTGCTGCCCGCGGACGGCGTCGTGGAGTATCCGGCGTGGGAGACCCTGCCCCACGAGCGGCTCTCGCCCCGCGCCGACACGGTGGGCCGCCGCCTCGCCGTGCTGCGGCGGCTGGCGCACCCCACCGCCGACGACCCGGGCGCCGGGCCCGTCTCCGTCGTGGTCGCCCCGGTCCGCTCGGTGCTCCAGCCGCAGGTCGCTGGCCTCGGCGACCTCGAGCCCGTGGCGCTGCGCAACGGGCAGACCGCCGATCTCGCCGACGTGACCGAGCGGCTTGCCGCCGCGGCCTACGCCCGCGTCGAGCTGGTCGAGAAGCGCGGCGAGTTCGCCGTGCGCGGCGGCATCCTCGACGTCTTCCCGCCCACCGAAGAGCACCCCCTGCGGGTGGAGTTCTGGGGGGACGACGTGGAGGAGATCCGTTACTTCAAGGTCGCCGACCAGCGTTCCCTCGAGGTCGCCGAGCACGGCCTGTGGGCGCCGCCGTGCCGCGAGCTGCTGCTGACCGAGGACGTGCGGGCGCGCGCCGCCGCGCTGCGCCGCGAGCACCCCGGCCTCGACGAGCTGCTCGGCAAGATCGCCGAGGGCATCGCCGTCGAGGGCATGGAGTCGCTGGCCCCCGTTCTGGTGGACGACATGGAGCTACTGCTCGACGTGCTGCCCGCGGGCAGCATGGCCGTGGTGTGCGACCCCGAACGCGTCAGGTCGCGGGCGGCCGATCTGGTCGCCACCAGCCAGGAGTTCCTTCAGGCGTCGTGGGCCGCCGCCGCGATGGCCGACACGGGCCAGGCCCCGATCGACGTCGGCGCGGCCTCGCTGCGCGGCCTGGCCGACATCCGCGAGCACGCCGCCGAGCTGGGGATGCTGTGGTGGTCGGTCTCGCCGTTCTCCCAGGACGCGGCCGACGACTCCGATGACGACACGGTCCGCCTCGGCCTGCGCGCCCCCGAGACCTACCGCGGCGACACCGCCCGCGCGCTCGCCGACACCAAGGGCTGGCTCGCCAACGGCTGGCGCGTCGTCTATCTCACCGAGGCCCAGGGCCCGGCCGCCCGCACCGCCGAGGTGCTTGGCGGCGAGGGCATCGCGGCGCGCCTGACCACCCCGCTCGACGGCGAGATCACGCCGTCGGTCGTCCAGGTGGCGTGCGGCGCGGTCGAGCACGGCTTCCTCGCGCCCGCGCTCAGGCTCGCGGTGCTCACCGAGACCGACCTGACGGGCCAGAAGGCGGCGGGCCGCGAGGGCGGGCGGATGCCCGCGAGGCGCCGCAAGACGCTCGACCCGCTGACCCTGGAGCCCGGCGACTTCATCGTCCACGAGCAGCACGGCGTCGGCCGCTATGTCGAGATGGTGCAGCGGACCGTGCAGGGCGCCACGCGCGAGTACCTGGTGGTCGAGTACGCCCCGGCGAAACGCGGGCAGCCCGGCGACCGGTTGTTCGTGCCGACCGACCAGCTCGACCAGGTCACCAAGTACGTCGGCGGCGAGGCGCCCTCGCTGCACCGGCTCGGCGGCGCGGACTGGACGAAGACGAAGGCGCGGGCGCGCAAGGCGGTCAAGGAGATCGCGGCCGACCTGATCAAGCTGTACTCCGCGCGCATGGCGGCGCCAGGCCACGCGTTCGCGCCTGACACGCCGTGGCAGCGGGAGCTCGAGGACGCGTTCCCCTATCTGGAGACGCCCGACCAGCTCACCACGATCTCCGAGGTCAAGGAGGACATGGAGAAGTCCGTGCCGATGGACCGCCTGGTGTGCGGGGATGTCGGCTACGGCAAGACGGAGATCGCGGTGCGCGCGGCGTTCAAGGCCGTGCAGGACGGCAAGCAGGTCGCGGTCCTGGTGCCGACGACGCTGCTGGTGCAGCAGCACTTCGGGACGTTCTCGGAGCGGTACGCGCAGTTCCCCGTCGAGGTGCGCCCGCTGTCGCGCTTCCAGTCGGATGCCGAGGCCAGGGCCGTGACCGACGGGCTGCGCGAGGGCACGGTGGACATCGTGATCGGCACGCACCGGCTGTTCTCGTCCGAGGTGAAGTTCAAGGACCTCGGCCTGGTCATCGTGGACGAGGAGCAGCGGTTCGGCGTCGAGCACAAGGAGCAGCTGAAGAAGCTGCGCGCCAACGTGGACGTGCTGACCATGTCGGCCACGCCCATCCCGCGCACCCTGGAGATGGCGGTGACGGGCATCCGTGAGATGTCCACGATCACGACGCCGCCCGAGGAGCGCCACCCGGTGCTGACGTTCGTCGGCCCGTATGAGGAGCGGCAGATCGGGGCGGCCGTGCGGCGCGAGCTGCTGCGCGAGGGCCAGGTCTTCTACATCCACAACCGCGTGGACTCCATCGACCGGGTCGCGGCGCGGCTGCGGCAGGTCGTTCCCGAGGCGCGGATCGCCACGGCGCACGGGCAGATGAGCGAGTCGGCCCTCGAGCAGGTGGTCGTGGACTTCTGGGAGAGGCGCTTCGATGTGCTGGTCTCCACGACGATCGTGGAGTCGGGGATCGACATCTCCAACGCGAACACCCTGATCGTCGAGCGCGGCGACACGTTCGGCCTGTCGCAGCTGCACCAGCTGCGCGGGCGGGTGGGGCGCGGGCGGGAGCGCGGGTACGCGTACTTCCTCTATCCGCCGGAGAAGCCGCTGACCGAGACCGCGCACGAGCGCCTCGCGACGATCGCGCAGCACACGGAGATGGGGGCTGGCATGTATGTCGCGATGAAGGACCTGGAGATCCGCGGCGCCGGGAACCTGCTGGGCGGCGAGCAGTCGGGGCACATCGCGGGCGTCGGGTTCGACCTGTATGTCCGGATGGTGGGGGAGGCCGTCGCCGACTTCCGCTCGACGCTCGACGCGGGCGGGGGCGGGGGCGAGCCGGACGAGTCGCTGCTCGAGGTCAAGATCGAGCTGCCGGTGGACGCGCATGTCCCGCACGACTACGCGCCGGGCGAGCGGCTGCGGCTCCAGGCGTACCGGGCGATCGCCGCGGCGAACACCGAGGACGACATCCGCGCGGTCCGCGAGGAGCTGGCCGACCGCTACGGCCCGCTGCCCGAGCCGGTGGAGAACCTTCTGCTGGTCGCGGGCCTGCGGATGCTGGCCCGCTCGTGCGGCGTGACCGATGTGACGCTCCAGGGCAGCCGCGTCCGGTTCTCGCCGGTCGAGCTGCGCGAGTCGCAGGAGCTGCGGCTGAACCGGGTCTACCCGGGCTCGGTGGTCAAACGCGCCACGCGCCAGGTCCTGGTGCCCCGGCCGACGACGGGCCGGATCGGCGGCAAGCCGCTGACCGGGCGCGAACTGCTGGCGTGGACGGGGGAGTTCCTGACGACGATCCCGGGGGCCTGAGGGGTGACGGCCCGCCCCTCGGACCGGTCGGTCGGTCAGCGCCGGGCCCGCCCGGCCGCCTTGACCTCGCGCGCATAGCGGTTGGTCGCAGGCAGCCAGCAGGCGATCAGGCTGGCCAGGCTGGCCAGGGCGCCGAACGCCGCCGACGCCACCAGGGTGCCGCGCGTGTCCCCCGCTGTGATGGCGAGGAACGCCAGGAGCGTGACCGAGGCCGTCAGGGTGACGAGCACCCGCGCCCAGGTCACGGCCTTCAGGCTCAGCAGCACGCAGATGGGCAGCGGCACGGCGACGATGATCAGGACGACGCCGAGCGCGGCCAGCTTGGACTGGCGCTCGTCGACGAGCAGCGCGGTCAGGGCGTCGAGCTCTCCCTCGGCGGGCAGCGCGGTGCCGAGCGCCCACGCCGCGATGCTCGACGACGCCCCGACCGCCCCCGAGCCCGTTCCGCACCCGGCGCCGCGGCCGACCGGCTACGCCGCCCCGCACGGCTACGGCTACCCCCCGCCCGCCGCCACCCTCCCCCGGCACCGGCACCGGCACCGGCACCCGCACCGGCACGCTGCTCGGCACCCCCGTCTACATGGCGCACAGGCCGTCGGCGACCCGCCCGTCGGCCCGTCCGCCGACCTCTACGCGCTGGGCGCCATCGGGTACGAGCTGCTCACCGGGCAGGCGCCGTTCACCGCGCCCAACGCCGCGGGGCTCCTCTACAAGAAGCTGCACGAGGACCCCGTTGCGCTGACCAGCCTGCGGCCCGACGCCTCGCCCCGGCTCGCCCCGGCTCGCCGCGCTGATCCACCGGCTCATCGCCCGCGACCCGGGCGACCGGCCCGCCGACGCGCACGAGCTGTTTGCGGCGCTGATCCCGCTGCTGCCCGCGAACCCCGCGGGCACCACCGCGCCGCTCGACCCCACCCGCCCGTTCTGGCACCCGATGGCGCCCTGGCCGCCCGCCAGGCCCGCCGAGCCCGACCTCACCACCGTGCTCGACGAGGTCAGACACCTGGTCGCGCTCGGGCGGTACCCCAGCGCCGCCGACCTGCTCAGCCGCACCCTGCCGCTGGCCACGAGGCGCTACGGCGAGGCGTCCCCCATCGTGCGAGGTCTGCGCAAGCCGTACGCGGCGACGCTCATGCACATCGGCGACTACGCGCACGCCCTGCCGGAGATACGGCGGCTCGCCCATGAGTTCACGCTGGAATGCGGCCCCTACGACTCCGTCGTCCTCCAGCTGCGGGCCGATGAGCAGCTTTGCCTGCGTCACCTCGGCCACGCCTCGTGAGAGGCTCCCCCGCCAGGACTTGAACCTGGACAATACGATCCAAAGTCGTATGTGCTGCCGATTACACCACGGGGGACTGCCTGTCGGGCGAAACGGCTGGCGGACCAGGCCCCTGCCGACCGGCACCCCACACTATGCCAGGCGATCCGCCACCGGTGCGACGGTACAACGGAGCGGTACCGGACTGAAAAGCTGTGGATCCCGCCCTTAGTCTGGTCAATATGAAAGCGACGGGGGCCGCGGAGACGAGTGAGCGGGGGTTCAGACTGCTCTGGTGGACGCGGCGGCGCAGCGTCCTGCTCGACGGCGCGCTCGCCCTGGCCTCGGCCGCCGAGTGCGGGGGGCAGGGCGTCGTGTTCGCGGGCCGCACGGGCCTGCCCGTCTGGCTGGTCGTCGTCCCCTGCGCGCTCGCCGGGCTGGCCCTCATCGTCAGACGGCGCTGGCCGCTGGCCGTGATCCTCCTCTCCATCGGCCTCCTCCCGGCCAACATGGGCGCCATGCTCGCCCTGGTCGGCCTCTACACCCTGGCCAGCACCGAGGCGCCCCGCCGGATCATCGGCACGCTCGCCGCGATGCAGGGCGTGGGCTCGGTGATCGTGGTGGCCCTGCTCATGGAGAGCGACGAGGGCCTCAAGCAGCAGGCGCTCCCGGCGTGGTTCACGCCGCTGGTCTCCGTGCTGTTCGGCGTGGCCTCCGTCGTTCCCCCGGTGCTGCTCGGCATGTATGTGCGGGCCAGGCGGCGGCTCGTGGAGTCGCTGCGCGACCGGGCGCACGGCCTGGAGCGCGAGCTCGCGCTGCTCGCCGAGCGCGCGGAGGAGCGCGCCGAGTGGGCCAGGGGGGAGGAGCGCCGCCGCATCGCCCGCGAGATGCACGACGTGGTCGCGCACCGGGTGAGCCTGATGGTCGTGCACGCGGCGGCGTTGCAGGCCGTGACCGCCAAGGACCCGGAGAAGGCCGCGAAGAACGCCGCGCTCATCGGCGACATGGGCCGCCAGGCCCTCACCGAGCTGCGCACCATGCTGGGCGTGCTGCGCGCGCACGAGAAGAACAGCCGCCAGGACGCGCCGTCCCGGCTCGCGGAGATCGCCGCGTCCGCCCGCGCCCAGGCACCGGCCCCCGGCGCCGAGCACGCCGGCGCCCAGGAGCGCGGGCCCTCGCTCACCCAGCTCGCCGCGCTCGTCGACCAGTCGCGGGCGGCCGGGATGACGGTGGACCTCAGCGTCGAGGGCGAGCCGCGCGGCTATGCCGAGCAGGTCGAGTCGACGGCGTACCGGGTGGTCCAGGAGGCGCTGACCAATGTCCACAAGCACGCGGCGGGGGCCTCGGCCGAGGTGCGCCTGGCGCACCGGGACGGCGAGGTCGCCGTCCTCGTGCAGAACGCCCCGCCGAGCGGCGGCGGCGGGGCGCGGCTGCCCAGCGGCGGCAACGGCCTGATCGGCATGAAGGAGCGCGTCACGGCCCTGGGCGGCGGCTTCGTCTCGGGCCCCACGGACGCGGGCGGCTTCCGCGTCTCGGCGGTGATCCCCGACCGGCGGCCCGCCCCCGACTGAGAACGCCCATGACTGAGAACGCCCATGACTGAGAACGCGGCGAACGCCGCGGCCGCGCCCGCGCCCGCCCTGTTCGGCGACGGCTTCGCGGCCGACCCCTACCCCGCGTACGCGTGGCTGCGCGAGCACGCGCCCGTGCGCCGCGAGGTGCTGCCGAGCGGCGTCGCGGCCTGGCTCGTCACGCGCTACGCCGACGCCCGCCGCGCGCTCGCCGACCCGCGGCTGAGCAAGGACCCCGGGCGCCACCGCGCCGCCGACCACGCGTCGGGCCGCGTGGGCATCCCAGGCGAGCGCGGCGCGAGGGTCATGACCCACCTCCTCAACATCGACCCGCCCGACCACACGCGGCTGCGGCGCCTGGTGTCCACGGCGTTCACGCCGCGCAGGGTGGCCGCGTTCGAGCCCCGCGTGCGCGCGCTCGCCGACCGGCTCGCCGACGGGTTCGCGGGGCGCGGAAGCGCCGACCTCATCGACGAGTTCGCGTTCCCGCTGCCCATCTACGCGATCTGCGACATGCTCGGCGTCCCGCCCGAGGACCAGGACGACTTCCGCGACTGGGCCGGGATGATGCTGCACACCGCGGGCAAGCGCGGGGGAGTAGGGCGCGCGGTCAGGCGCATGCGCGGCTACCTGGGGGAGTTGATCCACCGCAAGCGCGGCGCGCTGGGCGACGACCTGATCTCCGGGCTGATCCGCGCCTCCGACCACGGCGAGCAGCTGACGGAGGAGGAGGCCGCGGCGATGGCGTTCATCCTCCTCTTCGCGGGCTTCGAGACCACGGTCAACCTGATCGGCAACGGCATGCTCGCCCTGCTCCGCGACCCCGCCCAACTGGTCCGGCTGCGGCGGGCGTCGGACGAGGGCGACGGGAGCCTGCTCGACGCGGCCGTGGAGGAGCTGCTGCGCTACGACGGCCCGGTGGAGCTGGCGACCTGGCGGTTCGCCACCGAGCCGCTGACCCTGGGCGGGCAACGCGTCGCGCCGGGCGACCCGGTGCTCGTGGTCCTCGCGGCGGCGAACCGCGACCCGGCGCGATTCGCCGACCCCGACGCCCTCGACCTCGGCCGCGGCGACAACCCCCATCTCGGCTTCGGCCACGGCATCCACTACTGCCTGGGCGCGCCACTGGCCAGGATCGAGGGCAGGACGGCGCTCGAAACGTTGCTGCGCAGGCTTCCTGACGTCCGGTTGGCCGCCGACCCCGGAGCGCTGCGCTGGCGGGGCGGGCTGATCATGCGCGGGCTGCGGTCACTGCCCGTCGAGTTCACCCCCGAAGGTGACGCCCCGTCACGGGTGTGATCTACGTGTGATCTGGGCGGGATCGGCTTGTGATCGTGTGTGGGGAGGGCTAGGTTCCCCCTCAACCGCATCACTGTTCGCATGGGAGGCCCATCAGATGCGCTCCGGGACTGGTCGTCATCGTCGTCCGCGACAGGCTCCGGCCTTTCTTGTCGCCGCCGGCGTCACGGGCGCGGGCATCGCCCTGCCGCTGCTGAGCGGGGGGCCCGCCCAGGCCGTGTCGGACGACACATGGGATCTGGCCGCCGAGTGCGAGAGCGGCGGCGTGTGGAGCGCCAACACGGGCAACGGGTACTTCGGCGGCCTCCAGTTGACCATCGGCATGTGGGAGGAGTACGGCGGCCTCGAGTTCGCGGGCAGGCCCGACCTCGCCAGCCGCGCCCAGCAGATCACCGTGGCCGAGCGGATGCTGCTGGCCCAGGGCAAGGAGGCGTTCCCCTCGTGCGGCGTGCTCTCGGGGCTGTGGCCCGAGTTCCGCGAGGAGCGCGACGACCCCGACCGCGCGGAGGAGGCCGAGGAGGCGCAGGCCGAGGAGGAGATGGGCGGGCCCGAGGAGTCGGCCGCCCCCGAACGCACGCCGGGCGCGGACGAGGAGAGCGCGTCCCCCGACGGCGAAGCCGAGGACGGCGCCGAAGGCGAGGCGGAGGTGGGGGCAGGGGAGGAGCCCAGCACCTCGTCCCCCTCGCCGCGGCCGCCGTCGGGCGAGGCGACGGACGGCGGCGCCGACGACGCGAACGGCACGGACGACGCGAACGGCGCGGGCGACGCGAACGGCACGGACGGCGCCGACGGCGACGCGAACGGCACGGACGGCGCCGACGGCGACACGGACGGCACCGACCGCACGGGAAGCGGCCGCCACCGCGGCGACCCCGATCCCGCGGAGGCGGATCGCGCGGGCGAGGCGGGCTCGGGGCGCCACGCGGAACGGCATGAGGTCCGCAGGGGGGACACGCTGTCCGCCATCGCGGTGGACTACGGGGTACCCGGCGGCTGGCCCGCCCTCTATGCCGAGAACGAAACGGTCATTGGTGATGATCCGGACTACATACTCCCGGGGCAGCGCCTCGACTTGACGGTCACGGGGCGTTAGTTCGCCGTTCGCCAGAGCAATGTCGCGGTCGGATAAGTGTGACCATCATCTCCCTTCATTTCTGGAGTGTCCGACTCGTCCGGCCTGTCCGTGGCCCCGCTGACCTGCGTAGATAGGGCACTTGGCGCGTCAAGCCCCGCCACGCCGACGATCTTCATCGTTCTTGAACCGTTAGCTGGCGTGTGTTTAGTGTCCCTCCGCCCGGCGCCTCGTCGGGTGCCGAGGCCGTCAACGCCGAATCCTGCCGTCGGCCCGGGAGACCACCATCGCGCACCACCGTAGGCAGGAGCGGGGGACCCGAACCCGCGACCCGGAGCGCACCGCACCGGGCCTCGGACGCCGCGCCGGACCCACAGGTCCGAGGGCGGCTTGGGGTGAAGTCCCGGGGGCACAGGCGCCCTTGGGGCCGGGCACTCACCTGGCCCGAACCCGACAGCTCACCTCGCAGGCGTCGGTGAGAAGGAACGACATGCTGTTCACGGGCAAGGGCCGTCATCGCCGTCCGTCCAAGCCGACCCGTCTCGCCGCGGCGGCCTCCGTCACCGGCGCCGCGGTCGCCATCCCGCTGCTGAGCGCCACCGGCGCGAGCGCCGCCTCCGTCGACACTTGGGACTCCGTCGCCCAGTGCGAGTCGGGCGGCGACTGGTCCATCAACACGGGCAACGGCTACTACGGCGGGCTCCAGTTCTCGCAGTCCAGCTGGGAGGCCGCGGGCGGCACCCAGTACGCGGAGCGCGCCGACCTGGCGAGCAAGGACCAGCAGATCGCCGCCGCCGAGGAGCTGCTGAGCATGCAGGGCCCGGGCGCCTGGCCCGTCTGCGGCGCGCAGGCCGGACTGTCCGCGGGCGGCCCCGCCGCCGACGTGGACACCGGCGGCGCCGCCGAGGAGCCCGCCCCGGCCCCCGAGCCGGAGCCCGCTCCCGAGCCCGAGCCCGCCCCGGCCCCCGAGCCGAGCGTTGAGGCGCCCACCGGCTCGGCCGAGTCCTCGGGCGACCTGTACACGGTCGTGCGCGGCGACACGCTCTCCGCCATCGCCGACGCGTTCGGCACCACGTGGTACCAGCTGTACGCCGACAACACCGGTGTGGTCGGGGACGACCCCGACCTGATCATCCCCGGTCAGGAACTCACCCTCTGACGCGAGGCCGCGGTGGGCTGACCCACCCTCACCCGGTGCGGGGCGCCGCCCCGCACCGGGTTTTCTTCACCTTGTAAACAAAAAGATCGCACCGCCTCTGAGCTGCGGCGAAGGGGCGTCCCCCGCGGGATCGCCACGACCGTGCGCGAGCGCCGGTCCGCGGGGCGGTTAGGCTCAGAGGGCTTCACGACGCCAACGACAACAGCCACCCAAGCCACCTGGACCTAAGGAGAACTCCGTGCCGTCCATCGACGTCGTCGTCGCCCGCGAGATCCTTGACTCGCGAGGCAATCCCACGGTCGAGGTCGAGGTCGGCCTCGACGACGGCAGCACCGGCCGCGCCGCGGTGCCCTCCGGGGCCTCCACCGGGGCGTTCGAGGCGCTGGAGCTGCGCGACGGGATCGAGGACCGCTACCTCGGCAAGGGCGTGGAGAAGGCCGTGCTCGCCGTCATCGAGCAGATCGGCCCCGAGCTGGTCGGCTACGACGCCACCGAGCAGCGCCTCATCGACCAGGCGATGTTCGACCTGGACGCCACCGCGGACAAGTCCTCACTTGGCGCCAACGCCATCCTCGGCGTCTCCCTCGCCGTCGCGCACGCCGCGTCCGAGTCCCGCGACCTCCCGCTGTTCCGCTACCTCGGCGGGCCGAACGCGCACCTGCTGCCCGTCCCCATGATGAACATCCTCAACGGCGGGGCGCACGCCGACTCCAACGTGGACATCCAGGAGTTCATGATCGCCCCCATCGGCGCGGAGTCGTTCTCCGAGGCCGTCCGCTGGGGCGCCGAGACGTACCACACGCTCAAGAAGGTCCTCAAGGAGCGCGGCCTGTCCACGGGCCTGGGCGACGAGGGCGGCTTCGCCCCCGACCTCGCGTCGAACCGCGACGCGCTCGACCTCATCGTCGAGGCCATCCAGAAGGCCGGTTACACCCCGGGCCAGGACATCGCGCTCGCGCTCGACGTGGCCGCCACCGAGTTCCACTCCGACGGCGCCTACACCTTCGAGGGCAAGTCCCTGTCCGCCGACGAACTCATCGCGTACTACGCGGGGTTGGTCGAGTCCTACCCGCTGGTCTCGATCGAGGACCCGCTGAGCGAGGAGGACTGGGACGGCTGGGCGGCCGTCACCGCGAAGCTCGGCGGCAAGGTCCAGATCGTCGGCGACGACCTCTTCGTCACCAACCCCGAGCGGCTCCAGCGCGGCATCGACTCGTCCGCCGCCAACGCCCTGCTGGTCAAGGTCAACCAGATCGGCTCCCTGACCGAGACCCTTGACGCGGTCGAGCTGGCCCAGCGCAACGGGTTCAAGTGCATGATGTCCCACCGCTCGGGCGAGACCGAGGACGTCACCATCGCCGACCTGGCCGTCGCCACCAACTGCGGCCAGATCAAGACCGGCGCCCCGGCCCGCTCCGAGCGCGTCGCCAAGTACAACCAGCTGATGCGGATCGAGGAGATCCTGGACGACGCGGCGGTCTACGCCGGGCGTTCCGCGTTCCCCCGCTTCCGCGACTGACCGCGGCCCTATCGCCGTGTCCCCGCCATCCGTCCCGTACGGTGGCGGGGACAGGCACTCGGGCGGGCGAACAGGAGGCGTCGTGGCCGCGGACCGGGACCGTTTCTCGACCGCCACCAGGATCAGGGCACTGGGCGAGCAGGCGGCGGCGCGCGTCTACCGCGCGCAGACGCGGCGCCTGCGCCGCCCGCCCCGCCGCAGCCGCCTCACCGGCAGGGCCGCCGTTCTCGCCCTGGTCGTCTGCTCGTTGATCGTCGCCCTCGCCTACCCCCTGCGCCAGTACGTGCAGCAGCGCGCCGAGGTGGACGACCTGCGGCGCCAGGCGGAGGAGGAGCGGCAGCGCGTCGAGGAGCTGCGCGACGCCAAGGCCCGCTGGCAGGACCCGGCCTATGTCGAGCGGCAGGCCCGCGAGCGGCTGAACTTCGTGCGTCCCGGCGAGACCGGTTACATCCTGCCGGGCGCCGCGGAGGACGACAGCGGCGACCGCCTGTCCACCCGAGGCGCCCCGGCCGCCCGCCCCTGGTACGAGAACCTCTGGGAGGGCCTCGACGCGGCGGACGGCGCCGACCAACGCTAGAGCGGGGGCACACCAGTGCCACGGTCCGGCACCACGGGCCCGGCACCACGGGCCCGGGGCCGTTCCCAGGGCCGACGATTCGACAGAGAGCACCCTTCCGTGAACATCCCCACCCCGCGGGACGCCGCGGCCGTCGAGGCCCAGCTCGGCCGCTCGCCCCGCGGCCTCAACGCCGTGGCGCACCGCTGCCCTTGCGGCAACCCCGACGTGGTCGAGACGCTTCCGCGGCTGCCCGACGGCACCCCGTTCCCGACGACGTACTACCTCACCTGCCCGCGCGCCGCCTCCGCGATCGGCACCCTCGAGGCGGACGGCGTGATGAAGGAGATGACGGTCCGCCTCGGCGATGACCCCGAGCTGGCCGCCGCCTACCGCGCCGCGCACGAGGACTACCTCGCGCGCCGCGACGCCCTCGGGCCGCTGCCCGGCTTCCCCAGCGCGGGCGGCATGCCCGACCGCGTCAAGTGCCTGCACGTCCTGGTCGCCCACGCCCTCGCTGCGGGCCCGGGCGTCAACCCCCTGGGCGACGAGGCGCTGGCGATGCTGCCCGAGTGGTGGCGCAAGGGGCCGTGTGTGAGCGCGGATGTGAACGCGGACGGGCCTTCCGAGGTGACCCGGTGACCCGGGTCGCCGCGATCGACTGCGGCACCAACTCGATCCGCCTGCTGATCGCCGAAGCGGACCCGGCGACCGGGCGGCTGGCCGACCTCGACCGGCGGATGGAGATCGTGCGGCTGGGGCAGGGCGTGGACCGCACGGGCCGCCTGGCGCCCGAGGCGCTGGAGCGGACGTTCGCCGCGTGCCGCGCGTACGCCGCCGCGATCCGCGGGTACGGCATCACGCCGGACCGGACGCGTTTCGTCGCCACGTCCGCGTCGCGCGACGCGTCCAACCGCGACGACTTCACCCGCGGCGTCCAGGACATCCTCGGCGTCGTGCCCGAGGTGATCACGGGCGACGAGGAGGCGGAGCTGTCGTTCACGGGCGCCACGCGCGAGCTGCGCGGAACGGTCCCGCCGCCCTATCTGGTGCTCGACATCGGCGGCGGCTCCACGGAGTTCGTGCGGGGCGACACGGCGGTGCGGGCGGCGCGCAGCGTGGACATCGGCTGCGTCAGGCTGACCGAGCGCCATGGCCTGTCCGACCCGCCGACCGGTGCCCAACTCGCCGCGATGACCGCCGACATCGAGGCGGCCCTCGACCTCGCGGCGGAACGCGTCCCGCTCACCGGCACCCACACCCTGGTCGGCCTCGCGGGCTCGGTCACCACCGTCGCGGCCATCGCCCTCGGCCTGCCCGCGTACGACTCGGCGGCGATCCACCACTCCAGGGTCACGGCGGATGGCGTCCGCGAGGTCACGGCCCGCCTGCTCGCGGCGACCCACGGCGAACGCGCCGCGATCCCGGTCATGCACCCGGGCCGCGTGGACGTGATCGGCGCGGGGGCGCTGGTCCTCCAGCAGGTCATGAAACGCACTGGCGCGCGCGAGGTCGTGGTGAGCGAGCACGACATCCTCGACGGGATTGCGCACAACGTCGCAGACGAGGTCGAGCAGTCAGGCGAGGGGGATGACCAGGGAAAACACGGTTGACAAACAGCGGCGCCGCCCATCCAGGCTACTCCGGACCGGTGCCGCCGCGTGTGCCCTGGACCGGCCGCTGAGTCGTCCGCGCGGCACCGCCGCGCCTGCTGCTGCACATGCCGGGCGCGCACGCTCCCCGCGCGGTGCGCGTCCGTCGTCAGCGCGACCGGCGCGGCACCCCAGCCCGGTGACGCGCTCGGCCCGGGTGAACCAGCCGCGCGGCCGGTCGCCCAGCGGCCCCACGCCGCCGTCCGGGGCGTAGTACGTCACCGCAGCCCGCCTCAAGTCCGCCAAGGGACACGCCCCCCTGCCGCAGCAGCGCCAGCGGCGGCGCCGCGGCCATCCACCGCACCAGGCGCGGCAGACGGTGCGAACGCACCCCCGTTGGGGAGCGGGATCGTGGCGGACAGGCCCGTGGTGATCCCGCGGAGGGTATCGGTCAGGCCCGGCACCTCGGACCTGATGCCCCGCATGTCGTGCCCCGCGCGGGAACCCTCGTGAAGTTTTTCACATGATGCGCGGGCCGTTGGCGTGTCCGAGTCGCCAGGAAGGCCCCCCGAGGACCGGGAACGCGCCGGGTGCGTCGCGGGGCCATCGGCGTCCCCGGCGCCCGGCTCGCGTGCGCACCGCTCCCACCTGCGGCGTTACCCTCGCGTCGCGTCACCCCACCCAAGCGGGTGCGGGATTTTAGCACAACCCGCGACAAACCTTGTGAACCCCCTCACGAGCTGGCCCCCGAGACGGGTGGATACTCGACGATATGAGCACCACGGAGCGTCCCCGAATTCTCGTCGTTGGTGGCGGGTACGTCGGTCTGTACGCAGCCCGCCGCATCCTGAAGAAGATGCGCTACGGCGAGGCAACCGTCACCGTCGTCGACCCGCGTTCGTACATGACCTACCAGCCGTTCCTGCCCGAGGCGGCGGCCGGAAGCATCTCCCCCCGGCACGTCGTGGTGCCGCTGCGGCGCGTGCTCCCCAAGGCGGAGGTGCTGACCGGTCGGGTCACCTCCGTCGACCAGGACCGCAGGGTCGCCGCCGTCTCCCCGCTCGTCGGCCAGCCCTACGAGGTCCCCTTCGACTACCTCGTCGTCGCGCTCGGCGCCGTCTCCCGCACGTTCCCCATCCCGGGCCTGGCCGAGCAGGGCATCGGCATGAAGGGCGTCGAGGAGGCCATCGGCCTGCGCAACCACGTGCTTGAGCAGCTCGACAAGGCCGACTCGACGACCGACGAGGACGTCCGCCGCAAGGCGCTGACGTTCGTCTTCGTGGGCGGCGGCTTCGCCGGCGCGGAGACCATCGGCGAGGTCGAGGACATGGCGCGCGACGCCACCAGGTACTACCCCGGCATCCGCCGCGAGGACATGCGGTTCATCCTCGTCGATGTCGCCGACAAGATCCTCCCCGAGGTCGGGCCCAAGCTCGGCGACTGGGGCCTGGAGCACCTCAAGAGGCGCGGCATCGAGGTCCACCTCGGCACGTCGCTCGTCTCCTGCGTGGACGGCCATGTCGAGCTGAGCAACGGCGTCACCGCCGACTCGAGCACCATCGTGTGGACCGCGGGCGTCAAGCCCAACCCCGCGCTCGCGCACTACGGTCTGCCGCTCGGCCCGCGCGGCCACGTCGACACCCAGCCCACCCTCCAGGTCACCGGCACCGACCACATCTGGTCCGCCGGGGACAACGCCCAGGTCCCCGACCTGGCCGCCCGCGCCGCGGGCCAGGAGAACGCCTGGTGCCCGCCCAACGCCCAGCACGCGCTGCGGCAGGCCAAGCTCCTCGGCGACAACGTGATCGCCGGGATGCGCGGCTTCCCGCAGAAGGAGTACAAGCACTCCAGCCTCGGCGCCGTCGCCGGGCTCGGGCTGCGCAAGGGCGTGGCCATGATCAAGCTGGGGAAGCTGACCCTCCGCTTCCGCGGCAGGCTCGGCTGGTATCTGCACCGCAGCTACCACGGCATGGCGGTCCCCACGTGGAACCGGAAGATCCGCGTCTTCGCCGATTGGACCCTGGCGCTGTTCCTCAAGCGCGAGGTCGTGGCGCTCGGCGCCATGGAGCGCCCGCGCGAGGAGTTCTACGAGGCGGCGGCCCCGGTCTCGGCCGCGGCTGCGCCCGCCCCGCCCGCCGAGGGCGGCGGGAGCGGGGGAGGCGGCGGCAGCCGCGAGAAGGAGCGCGCCGCGGCGGGCTGACGCGGCGTTCGACGCCTGACACGACGAGGCGGGTGGCCACATGGCCGCCCGCCTCGCCGTTCGTCCCCCGGTCCGCACCTGTCTGCCAAAAGGGGCCCACCGCGGGAATCGACGGCGGCTTGAGGGCGTTCAGCCCTCACTGGGTGCCAAGGTTGATCGACACCGACCTGTCCTCATTCATGGAGGTGTGTCCCCATGCCCTTCGCCCCCCGGCTCGCCACGGTCGTCGAACGTTTCCTGGGATCCCCGCTGCCCGTCAGGCTGCGCGCGTGGGACGGCAGCGAGGCCGGGCCGCCGGGCGGGCCCGTGATCGTGGTGCGGCACCGAAGGGCCCTGCGCCGGGTGCTGTTCAGACCGGGGGAGCTGGGTCTCGCCCGCGCCTGGGTGGCGGGCGAGATCGACGTCGAGGGCGACCTCTACGCCGTGCTCGGCCGCATGCTCGAGCCGATCCAGGCCGAACGCTCCACCCCGGCCCGCCATACGCTCGCCGCGGGGCGCGACCTCATCCAGCTCGCCGGGCCCCGGATCCCCGTGCCGCCGCCCCTGCCCCCCGAGGAAGTGCGCCGCCGCACCGGCCCGTTGCACTCGCTGCGCCGCGACCGGCAGGCCATCAGCCACCACTACGACGTGGGCAACGAGTTCTACGAGCTGGTCCTGGGCCCCTCGATGGTCTACTCGTGCGCCGTGTGGGGCGAGGAGACCGCCGATGGCGCGGGCCTCGACCAGGCGCAGACCGCCAAGCTCGAGCTCATCTGCCGCAAGCTCGGCCTGCGCGAGGGCCAGCGGCTCCTCGACGTCGGCTGCGGCTGGGGCTCGCTCGTGCTGCACGCCGCCCGCCACCACGGCGTGCGCGCCGTGGGCATCACGCTCTCCGCCGAACAGGCCGCGTACGCGCGCGACCGGGTCGCCAAGGAGGACCTGTCCGACCGCGTGGAGATCCGGGTCCAGGACTACCGCGAGACGGCGGACGGCCCGTTCGACGCGATCTCGTCCGTCGGCATGGCCGAGCACGTCGGCGCCACCCGCTACCGCGCGTACGCCGAGCAGGTGTTCGGGCTGCTCCGGCCCGGCGGGCGGCTGCTCAACCACCAGATCGCCCGCCGCCCGATGCCCGAAGGCAGGACGTACAGGCCCGACCCGTTCATCGACGCCTATGTCTTCCCCGACGGCGAGCTCGCCCCCGTCGGCCGCACCGTCGCCCTGCTCGAACGCGCGGGGTTCGAGGTCAGGGACGTCGAGTCGCTGCGCGAGCACTACGCCCTGACGCTGCGCCAGTGGGTGCGCAACCTGGAGCGCCACTGGTCCGAGGCCGTCAGGCTCACCAGCCCCGGGCGCGCCCGCGTCTGGCGGCTCTACATGGCCGCCTCGGCCCTGGCGTTCGAGCGCGGCAGCATCGGCGTCAACCAGACCCTCGCCGTCCGCCCCACCCCCAGGGGCGCGTCCGGGCTGCCGCTGCGCCCCCGCGTCTGGACCGAGGCCAGCTGACCCCCTGACCGGCCCCCCGACGACCGCGAGGGGTGGTGGCGGGCCGCCTCAGGCCCGCCACCACCCCTCGTTCCGCGGGCGGAGCCCCGCCTCACTCGGCCTTGATGGCCTCCAGCATGTTGAGCCGCGCGGCCCGGCGCGCGGGCCACAGCGCGGCCATCACGCCCACCAGGCCCGCGATGCCGAGGAAGATCATGATCCGCGCCCAGGGCAGCACCGTGTCATAGGTCGTCAGATAGTCGCTGATCAGCTCGCCGACGGCCCAGCCGAAGAAGAGCCCGAGCCCGACGCCCAGCACCCCGCCGAACAGCGCGATCACGATCGACTCAAGGCGCACCATTCGCTTGGTCGCCCGGCGATCAAGACCGATCGCCCGCAGCATGCCGATCTCCTGCTTCCGTTCGAAGACGGACATCGCCAGGGTGTTGACCACCCCGAGCACCGCCACGATGACCGCCATGGCCAGCAGCGCGTACAGCATGTTGAGCAGGAGCGTGAAGACATGGGCGATGTCCTCGGAGACGTCCTCCTTGTCCTGCACGAGCACCGCGGGGTTGTCGCCGAGGACGCCCTCGAGGGCCGACTTGGTCGCCTCGCTCGCCCCGCCCTCGGTCTTGAGCAGCACCTCGAAGCTCTGCACGCGCTCCATGTGCGGGTCGAGCGTGGCGCTGTCCAGCACGACGCCCGTGAACAGCTGGTTCCCCGAGAAGACGCCCGAGACCGTCAGCTCCTGGGACGCGCCGTCCTCGAACGTCGTGGTGAACGTGTCGCCGGGCGCGAGGCCGAAGTCGTCCGCCGTCGTCTCGTCCATCAGGACGCCGGTGCCGCCGAAGCCCTCGAACGAGCCGTGCTCGAAGTCGAGATCGGTCAGCTCCTGGAACGCGGCCGGGTCGGCGCCCGTCAGGATCCGCGCGTCCGGGTCGTCCGCGATCAGCGCGGGCGAGGTCCGAAGACCGGTGATGACCGTGACCTCGGGCCGCTCGGCCAGAATCTGCTCGACCTCGGTCGAGAGCGGACCGAAGTTGGCCATGGAGACGAGGTAGTCGGACCGCAGCGACTCGCTTGCCATCCGCTCGATCGCCTTGGACATCGAGTCGGCGATCACGGTCATGCCGGTGATCAGCGTGAGCCCGATCATCAGCGCCGACGCCGTCGCGGCCGTCCTGCGGGGGTTGCGCACGGCGTTGAGCCTGGCCAGCTTGCCCGAGACCCCGAAGACCGCGAGCAGCGGCCTGGTCGCGGCGATCACCGGGCGCGACAGCAGCGGCGTCAGGATGAAGACGCCGATCACCAGCAGCCCCGCGCCCGCGCCCATCGTCGCGCCCTTGTCGTCCGAGCCGATGCCCGCCACCGTGAGCGCGGCGCCGCCCGCCGCGAACAGGGCGCCGATGCTGTTGCGCACGAGCAGGCCGCGCGATGTCGCGGGGGCGTGCACGCTGTTCATCGCGGCGACCGGCGGGATCTTCGCCGCGCGCCTGGCGGGCAGATACGCGGCCAGCACCGTCACGACGACGCCCACGCCGAGCGAGGCGCCCACGGCCGAGCCCGAGACGACCAGCGGCCCGTCCGGCACGGTGATGTCCATCGCGTTCATCAGGGAGCGCAGGCCCGCCGCGATCCCGATGCCCGCCGCGAGACCCGTGGCCCCGGCCACGACGCCCACCGCGAGCGCCTCGATCAGCACCGAACGCGTCACCTGGCGGCGGCTCGCGCCGACCGCGCGGAGCAGCGCCAGCTCCCTGGTGCGCTGGGCGACCAGCATGGTGAAGGTGTTGGCGATGATGAAGACGCCGACAAAGAGCGCGATCCCGGCGAACGCCAGCAGCGCGGTCCGCATCCCGCTCGTGGTCGCCTCGATCGTGTCCGCCTGCTCCTGGGCCAGCCGCTCCCCGGTCAGCGCCTCGGCGTCGTCGGGCAGCAGCGGGGCCGCGGCCGCGCGCAGCTCCTCCTGCGACGCGCCCTCTTCGGCCGTGACGGTGATCCTCGTGTACGCGCCGGGCGCGGTGAACAGCTCCTGCGCCGTCGCCGTGTCGAAGAGCACCAGAGTGCCGCCCGCGGCGACGTTGCCGTCGTCGGTGGTGAAGACGCCGGTGACGGTCTCCTCGCGCACCGGGCCGTTCACCGAGACGCGCGCGGTGTCGCCCACGCCGTACCCGGTGCGCTCGGCCGTCGTGGCGTCGAGCGCGATCTCGCCCGCGCGCTCGGGGGCGCGGCCCTCGGCCATGGGGTAGCGCTCGTCCTCGGGCGTGCCGTCGCTGCCCGCCGTGTAGTTGGCGCCGTTGGTGGCGAAGCCGTCGCCGACGAGGTCGCCTTCCCGGTCGGCCAGGGCGGCGAAGCCGGTCACCTCGCCGATGGCCGATGCCACGCCGGGCAGGGCGGCCACGTCGTCGAGGAGCTCCTGGTCGAGGTTCCGCGCGCCGCCTGGCGTTGACTCGGCGGCCTCGCTGTCCTCGTCCGGCTGTATGGCGAGGTCGACATGGGTCAGGCCCTCCTCCGAGCTGCGCTGGAACGCCTCGGAGAGGGTCGCCGTGAAGACCAGCGTGCCTGCCACGAAGGCCACGCCGAGCAGCACCGCGAGGGTGGTCATCAAGAGCCTGGCCTTGTGCGCGAGCACGTTGCGCAGGGCGGTTCTGAACATGGAGCGGCACCTAGGGGGTGTATGGGGGTGAGACCGGTGAACGGTGGGCGTGGGGCGGCGCCGGGGCGGCGCGCGTGTCAGCTGGTGCGTCCCTTGGCGTCGAAGCGCTTCATGTGCTCAAGCACCAGCTCGGCGGTCGGGTCCGGCATGTCGTCGACGATCCGGCCGTCGGCCAGGAAGATGACGCGGTCCGCGTAGGAGGCGGCGACGGGGTCGTGCGTGACCATGACGACGGTCTGGCCGAGCTCGCGCACGGAGTTGCGCAGAAAGCCCAGGATCTCGGCCCCGGCGCGGGAGTCGAGGTTCCCCGTGGGCTCGTCGCCGAAGACGATGTCGGGCTTGCCCGCCAGCGCGCGGGCCACTGCCACGCGCTGCTGCTGGCCGCCGGAGAGCTGGCTCGGCCGGTGCTTGAGCCGGTCGGCCAGGCCCACGGTCGTGATGACCTGGTCCATCCACGCCTGGTCTGGCTTGCGGCCCGCGATGTCCATGGGGAGCCTGATGTTCTCGAGGGCGTTGAGCGTGGGCAGCAGGTTGAACGTCTGGAACACGAAGCCGACGCGGTCCCGGCGCAGCTGCGTCAGCTTCTTGTCGCCCAGGTTGGTCAGCTCGGTGTCCCCGATGCGGGTGGAGCCGCTGGACACCGTGTCGAGCCCGGCCATGCAGTGCATCAGCGTGGACTTGCCCGACCCCGAGGGGCCCATGATCGCGGTGTACTGGCCCTGGACGAACTCCACCGAGACCCCGTCGAGCGCCACGACTCTCGTCTCCCCCTCCCCGTAGACCTTGGTCAGGTCCGTGGCTCGCGCGGCCGCCACGGCGGTCGCGTGGGCGGGAGGCGGAGCGGGGAAGGTGGACACGGGTCTCTCCTGTCGTTCGTCGAACGGCGGCTTTCGGACGGGTCGGTGGCCGGACCACCATCCTCGCGGAGGGCGTCGGGGCCCGGGATCCCTCCGCGTGTGGGTTCGGTGGCGTTCTTCAGAGGTACCCGCGCCGCCCCCGAGTCCTCCTCAGGTAGGAGACGAGCGCGACCCGCCTGGTGGGCGCGGGCGACATCCCTGCGTACCTAAGTGGATGCGGAGGGTTGATTTGCGTCATTCCTCGAACGGCGGAACAGGGCCTTCCAGCGGCCCGATCGGCCTGTGACCGGCCTCCGTGATGGTGATGCGCCATCAGGGGCTCATAAAATCAGACAACTTCTGTCTAGGGCACCGGTGTTCAGGGGAAGTGGCCGGATAAGCTCAGTACAGAGACTGGCGCGGACGCGCCCGGTACGGCTTGGGATCTGTGCCCGGATGGTGGAATGCAGACACGGTGAGCTTAAAACTCGCTGGCCTTCGGGCCGTGCCGGTTCAAGTCCGGCTCCGGGCACCCAGAGCCTTGCCTCTCTGACCAGCAGAGACACCCCCTTCTCTGACCGAACCCCGCGTCGCGCGGGGGCCCGTGGGGGCCCACAGATCTACGCTCACCCCCGGGTGGCGGGCCTGCGCCCCGCGCACAAACGACGCGGGCAGGGATCGCCAGGTACCAGGTCACGTGGCGCGAACGATTCGAGGACCCGACGCGGCCGCGCGATGTGTGTCGCGCGGGCTCCCTGCCTCGGTGGCCCACGGCGCCCGCCGACGCGGTGGCGCACGCGACCGGCCCGCCCACCTGGCCGAACGGCCGCACCGCCACCCCTGACCCCACTGGCCCGCGAGAAGCTGGACGGGCGGGGGGAATTCGCCGCCCGGCCCGCTCGTTGAGCGGGCAGGGGCGTGCAGAGGGAACCAACACACCCCTACCGCTCGTTTCTACGAGTGCACTACCCTGCAGTCTTTGCTAACGCATTACTCTGGTAGGCAAGGCCGTGCCGTGCGGCCATGGAGGAGTGAGATGAGGAGCAGCAACCCGGTCTTCACGCGTCGGGGGTTCAGTCGGGACGGTGGCTACGCCGGCTTCAACGCCGGACCGCAGCCGCAGACCGGGAATCCGTACGCTGGGGCACCGACCAATCCTTACGCGCAGCCGGGGAACCCTTACGCGCAGCCGCAGGTGGGTCCCCAGGGCGGAGCTGTGCCACCGGCGCCCACGCGCGCCGGCGCGATGACGATCGACAGCGTCGTCTCGCGCACCGCGCTCACGCTGGGCACCGTGGTCGCCGCGGCGACGGTCGCCTGGGTCACCGACATGCCGGTGGGCCTCGGCGTTCTCTTCGCCCTGGTCGCCCTCGGCCTCGGCCTGTGGCAGTCCTTCAAGCGCGAGGCGTCCCCCGCGCTGATCCTTTCCTACGCGGTGTTCGAGGGCCTCTTCCTTGGCTCCATCAGCAACGCGATCAACGCTGCCGCGCCAGGCGCGGCGATGCAGGCCGTGATCGGCACCATGGCGGTCTTCGCCGGCGTGCTGTTCATGTACAAGCAGCGGATCATCCGGGTCACCACCCGCTTCATGCACTTCGTGATGGCGGCGGCGCTCGGCTTCATCCTGCTGTCCCTGGTCAACGTCGTGGTCGCCATGATCGGCGGCGGCAACGGCCTGGGCCTGCGGGACGGCGGCCTCGGCGTCGTCTTCGGCATCATCGGCGTCGTCCTGGGCGCGTGCTTCCTCGCCCTTGACTTCAAGATGGTCGAGGACGGCATCGCCTATGGCGCCCCGGAGAAGGAGTCCTGGCTGGCGGCGTTCGGCCTGACCCTGACCCTGGTCTGGATCTACCTCGAGTTCCTGCGCCTGATCGCCATCCTTCAGGGCGACTAACGCGCGTGCCGCCCCTGGCGGCAGGACATCGACACAGCCGGAAGGGCCCCCGCCGACGCGGGGGCCCTTCCGGCTGTCCGTATCCCTCGGCGTCAGCCGCGCCGCCGGGGCAGCAGCGCCAGGGCCTCGGCCAACTCCCGCCGCGCCCGCGCCTCCTCGCCCACCGCCCGCAGCGCCTCGGACAGGTCGTGCCCCGCGACCGCGAGTTGGTCGCCCACCGTGTGGATCCCCGCGTCGGGGAAGGGCCGCGGCGGGAAGCCGGGGCGTTCGAGGCGCTGCGCCCGGTCGGCCAGCGCGCGGGCCAGCGCGAGCGCCTCGGCCGCCGCGCCCCGGCGCAGCCTGCTCTCCGGCAGGCGCCGCAGCCGGTCCGCCTCGGCGTCGACCGCCGCGTCCAGCGGCCCCGTGTCCACGCCGCCCGCGCTGCCCACCCCGTCCACCCCGTCCACCCCGTCGTTCACGCTCTCCGCGCCGTCCACGCGCTCCACCGGGCCGCTCCTCACTCGCTCAGGTACGACGACGCGACCACGCGGTCGGCCAGCAGGTACACGCTGTCCGCGCCGCACGAGAACGTCAGCGCGAACGCCCCCGACACCGCCGAACCACCCATCAGCACCGGGCAGTCGCCCTCCCGCACCGCCATGGCCAGCCGCTCCGCCGCCTCCTGGTGGCTCGGCGAGAGACACAGCGTCGTGCCGTCGGCGAACAGGAAGATGTCCAGCGTGCCCAGCGGCCCACGCCGCACGTCCGCGAGCGGCGTGTGCGCGTCCGCGAGGCGCGCCAGCCGGTCGGCCGTGCGCCGGTACTCCTCCGCCTCGCCGCGTTCCACGGGCTCTCCCGAGAGCGTGAACCCCGGGTGCGACGGGTGGCGGCGCCGGGCCGCGGCCAGCTCGGGCGAATCCCCGCTCCCGGCCTCGGGCTCGCCACGCTCGCCAGCCGGATAGCCCGAATCGCTCAGCAGATAGCGTTCGAGCAGGGCGTCGAGCAACTCCTCGTCGGCGTCCGCGACCTCGTATCCGAGCCCGCGCCCGGCGAGCAGCGCCCCTGGACCCTCGTGCTCCCTGGCCTCCTGCTCGGCCCAGTACGCCCGCGCCTCGGCCAGCTCGCGCTCCCGCTCGTCGGCCAGCGCCTCGGCCACCGCACGCCTGATCTCCTGCGCGGGGATCGCGGCGGGCGCGGGGCGCGCTTCGTCGTCGGCGGCGCGCTCGGCCAGCTCGCCGGTGAGCGTGGCCAGCTCGGCGCGCAGGTGAAGGGTGGTGCGCAGGGCCATGGCGCCCAGGGCAAGGGCGGTGCCTGTCGCCGCCAGCAGGATCACGGATATGGCGCTCACGGAGTCGCTCCCAGTGCTCTTGGTCCCTGACTTCTTATCCCAGGTTTCCGGGGCGCGGCCACGGCGTGCAGTGCGCAAGGTCATGAATGGGACGGGTCTTTCGTCCTGAACACGCCCCCCGCACCCCGCCGACCTGCGGCTTCGTCCTGGGTGCCGACATGGATCACATCCCGGGCCCGCTTCGGTATCGCCCGGATATACCGGGTGACGGGAGTCACTTGTCTACCATGCGCACCGCGCGCCCCGCTCAGGAAAGGCGCTCGAGCACCATCGCCATCCCCTGCCCGCCGCCCACGCACATCGTCTCCAGGCCGATCTGCTTGTCGTGCCAGCTCAGGGAGTTGATCAACGTGGTGGTGATGCGCGCGCCCGTCATCCCGAAGGGGTGACCCACGGCGATGGCCCCGCCGTTGACGTTCAGCCGGTCGAGGTCGATCCCCAGCTCGCGGTAGGACGGGATGACCTGGGCGGCGAACGCCTCGTTGATCTCCACCAGGTCGATGTCGCCGATGGACATCCCCGCGCGGGCCAGCGCCCTGCGGCTGGCCTCGACCGGGCCAAGGCCCATGATCTCGGGGGAGAGCGCCGAGACGCCGGTGGAGACGATCCGCGCGAGCGGGGTCAGGCCCAGCTCGCGCGCCCTGGTGTCGGACATCACCACGAGCGCGGCGGCGCCGTCGTTGAGCGGGCAGCAGTTCCCCGCGGTGACCAGGCCGTCGGGGCGGAACGCGGGCTTTAGGCCCGCCACGCCCTCCAGGGTGACGCCGGGGCGCGGCCCGTCGTCCGCGGCGACCACCGTGCCGTCGGGGGTGGTGACGGGGGTGATCTCGCGCTGCCAGAAGCCGTCCGCGATGGCCTTCTCGGCGAGGTTCTGCGAGCGGACGCCGAACGCGTCCATCTCCTCGCGCGTGACACCCTTCGCGCGCGCCAGGTTCTCGGCGGTCTGGCCCATCGCGATGTAGACGTCGGGGAGTTCGCCGGTGAGCCGAGGGTCCTCCCAGCCCTGGCCCCCGTGTTCGGCGCGCTCGGCGGTCCTGGCCCCGGCGGCGGCGAACAGGGGGTTGTGGGTGCCGGGCTGGCCGTCGGACGAGCCGTTCACGCTGCGCGAGACCGTCTCGACGCCCGCCGACACGAAGACGTCGCCCTCCCCGGCCCTGATCGCGTGGAACGCCATCCGCGTGGTCTGCAACGACGACGCGCAGTACCGGGTGACCGTGCAGCCCGGCACGTCGTCGAGGCCCAGGGCGACGGTGACCACGCGGGCGAGGTTGTGGCCCTGCTCGCCGCCCGGCATGCCGCAGCCGAGCATCACGTCGTCGATGTCGCCCGGGTCGAGCTCAGGCACCCGGTCGAGGGCCGCCCGCACCATGGCGGCGGTCAGGTCGTCAGGGCGCAGCTCCTTGAGCGATCCCTTGAACGCCCGCCCGATGGGGGAGCGTACGGCGGAGACGATCACTGCTTCTGGCACGGTGCCTCCCGTTGGCTGTGCGGTGGGCCGCGCCGGGTGCCGGCGCGGCCGTCACGTGCCTGGCTATCACATGGGGGTCATCTCGCGGTCCTGCTGACCCTCTTCGTGACGGCCCTCGTCCTGGTGCTCGGGGTGCCGCTCCTCCTCGGGGAGCGGGCGGCGCCTGCGCCGGCGCATCAGCGCCCAGGGCGCGCGCCTGCCGCCCGAGTCCGCCGCGCTCACCTCCGTGCCGCTCTCGGACGCCGCGCGCACCGCCGCGGCCGCCACGGGGAGCAGCCGCTCGCGCCGCCTGGCCTCGGCCCGCTCCTCGGCGGGCCACGCGGCCACCGCGTCGCACACCGTGGGCAGCAGCGCCATCGCGGCCGTGGCATAGCCGTCCGCCGAGGGGTGGTAGCGGTCGGGGCCGAACAACTCCCGTGGATTCGCGGCGAATTCGGGCCCGAGCAGCGCCCCGAGCGACACCGTCCTGCCGCCGAGCTCGACCACTGCGATGGTCTGCGCCGCGGCCAGCTGCCGGCACAGGCGTCGCGCGATCCACCGCAGCGGCTGCCCGATCGGCTCGACGGACCCCAGGTCGGGGCAGGTCCCCACGACGACCTGGCAGCCCGCGGTGCGCAGCCTGGCCACCGCCTCGGCCAGGTGCTTGACGGAACGCGCCGGGGGAACGCGCCCGGTGATGTCGTTGGCGCCGATGATGATCACGCACACATCCGGCACGGGCGCCCGGCCCGGCTCGGTCAGCAGGAGCGACACCTGCCGCTCCAGGTCGGACGACTCGGCGCCCGAGAGCGCGACGCTGTGCAACTCGACGGGGCGCTCGGACACCGCGGCGAGCCCCGAGGCGAGCAACGCGCCCGGCGTCTGCCCCGCGCGCCGCACTCCGAGGCCCACCGCCGTCGAGTCGCCCAGCATCGCAAGCCGCCAGGGCGGCCCCGGCGCTGACGCGAACGCCGTTCCGTAAATGCCCTCGGCCACCGGTGGCTCCTCGTCGGTGCCCTTGCCGACGCGCCAGCGCGTGTACCGCACCTCGGTGAGCACCAGGCCGGCCGCCGCGCCGCCGAGCAGCCCGAGCCCCCCGCCGCCGTACGCCGCGGCGGTCGCGATCCTTCGCGCCACCCTCGCCCTCGACATCCGCGTTCCACGCCTCCCGTCCGTGCCGTGCCTCCACTTGTGTCGTGCCCAGCGCGGCCCGCCGCGCAACGCAATAGGGTTCAAGCTCCGGTGGGCGGAAGAACCCGTCCCCACCCCGTCCCCAGTGAATCCCTGAGGTCCGGAGAACCAGTGCAGTATTACGAGTCGATGATCGACCTTGTCGGCAATACCCCGTTGGTCAAGCTCTCGGCGGTGACGGAGGGCATCTCCGCCACCGTGCTGGCCAAGGTGGAGTACTTCAACCCCGGCGGTTCCGTGAAGGACCGGATCGCGCTGCGGATGATCGAGGCGGCCGAGCGGTCGGGCGAGCTGCGCCCCGGTGGCGTCATCGTGGAGCCCACGTCGGGCAACACCGGCGTCGGCCTGGCGATCGTGGCCCAGCGCAAGGGCTACCGCTGCGTGTTCGTCTGCCCTGACAAGGTGTCCCTTGACAAGATCAACACCCTGCGCGCCTATGGCGCCGAGGTCGTCGTGTGCCCCACCGCCGTCGACCCCGAGCACCCGGACTCGTACTACAACGTCTCCGACCGGCTGGTCAGGGAGACGCCGGGCGCCTGGAAGCCCGACCAGTACAGCAACCCGGAGAACCCCAGGTCCCACTACGAGACCACGGGCCCCGAGCTGTGGCGGCAGACCGAGGGCCGCGTCACCCACTTCGTCGCGGGCGTCGGCACCGGGGGCACGATCACCGGGACGGGGCGCTACCTCAAGGAGGTGAGCGAGGGTCGCGTCCAGGTCATCGGCGCCGACCCCGAGGGCTCGGTCTACTCGGGCGGCTCGGGCCGCCCCTACCTGGTGGAGGGCGTCGGCGAGGACTTCTGGCCGACCGCCTATGACCCCGATGTCGCCGACGAGATCGTCGCCGTCTCCGACAAGGACTCCTTCCGCATGACCCGCCGCCTGGCCAGGGAGGAGGGCCTTCTGGTGGGCGGCTCGTGCGGCATGGCGGTCGTCGGCGCGCTCACCGTCGCGCGGCGGCTCGGGCCTGACGACGTCGTGGTGGTCCTGCTGCCCGACGGCGGCCGCGGCTACCTCAGCAAGATCTTCAACGACGAGTGGATGGCCGACTACGGCTTCCTCGAGGACGGCGGCCCGCAGACGCGCGTGGCGGATGTGCTGCGCGGCAAGGAGGGCGGCATGCCGTCGCTCGTCCACATGCACCCCGACGAGACGGTCGGGGCGGCGATCGACGTGCTGCGCGAGTACGCCGTCTCGCAGATGCCGGTGGTCAAGCCGGGCGCGGGGCACCCGGACGTGATGGCCGCGGAGATCGTGGGCTCGGTGGTCGAACGCGAGCTGCTGGACGCGCTGTTCACGCAGCGGGCGGCGCTGGACGACCCGCTGGAGAAGCACATGAGCGCGCCGCTCCCGCACGTCGGGTCGGGCGAGCCGGTGGGTGACCTGATGGCCGTCCTCAAGGGCGCGGACGCGGCGGTGGTGCTGGTGGAGGGCAAGCCCACGGGCGTCGTCAGCCGCCAGGACCTGCTGGCGTTCCTGGCCGGGGAGAGGTGACGCGGGGGCGCGGGCCGCTGGCCGGGGGCGCGGGTGGCGCGCGGGGGCGCGCGTCGCGCGGGGAGAAATAGCGACGTGGCGTAAGAGATCCTGAAGTGTCACGGCCGGGCAACGCGTCGTTAACACCGCTCCGGCAGAGTTCTGGGTGTCGGCACCAGAGACCTCCGGAGCGGCTCCCGGACCTCCCTGGTCGCCCGGACGCGAGGCCCCGACCCGGCCCGCGTCCCCGCGGGGACCGCCGTCGTCCCGCCCCTGGCGCTCGCGCCGGGGTGCGGCGGTCCCCGCCAACCTCTCCCCGCCGCCCGGCCCCGACCCCGGCTCAGTCCCAGCCCTCGCGGTCGCCGCCGCCCAGGCCCCGGCGCAGCACGTCGCGCCCCGCGTAGCAGGCGTTCACCCCGACGATGCCGCCCCAGCAGATCAGCAGCCCGGCGAGCCCCGTCTGCACGGCGGCGATGGCGGACAGCGGTATCGCGAGCACGAGCGACAGCGCGGCCAGGCCGAACGCGGGCCCCGGGCCGCCGCCCTCGTCACCGGCCGCCGGGGAACGCCCGCCGCGCGCGATCACCATCTGCTGCTCCGCGAGCTGCCGACGCACCCGCTTGTCGACCGTGCTGTCGATGTGCTGCTCCACTTTCTCAAGGAAGGACTCCACGAGCTCCGTCTCGTAGGTCTCGCCCAGCTCCTTGCGAGTCTGCACGGCGGCCTCGAGATCCCGCTTGAGATCGGAGTCCTGGTTTAGGTCGGCGTCTCGGCCACTCATCATGACTTTCACCGTACGGGTAGCTGCCCCCCTTGACACTAGGGGTAGCCCCCCAATTCCGGCGCATAGAATCTGCCGGATGAGCGAGGCGAGCGCACGGCTGGCGGCGCTGTTCGACGGCCATCGGCTGACCCCCACCCAGCGGCGCATCGCCCAGTGCGTGCTGCGGGCGGGCGACGAGGCGCCGTTCCTCTCCAGCGTCGAGCTGGCCGAGCGGGCCGGGGTCAGCCAGCCTTCGGTGACCCGCTTCGCGGTGGCGCTCGGCTTCGACGGCTACCCCGCGCTGCGGCGGCGGCTGCGCGAGCGCCTGCGGAACGGCAAGGGCGTCGCCGCCGAAGGGCCGGGGCCCGCCGAGCCGGTCAACGCCCACCAGCGGGCCGTCCTCGCCGAGATCGACCACCTGCGGCTGCTCGCCGCGGCCCTCGCCGAGCCCGATCTGACCGACCGGATCGCCGAGGCCGGGCGGCTGCTCGCCCGCTCGCGCCCGCTGCCGGTCCTCGGCCTGCGGGCGGCGGCGGCCGAGGCGTACGGCTTCGCCTACTTCGCGGCCAAGGTCCACCCGGACGTGCGGCTGCTCGACACGGGCGGCTCGGTGCTGATCGACCGCATCGAGGCGGCGGCCGAGGCGGGCGCGGGCGCGCTGCTGTGCTTCGCGCTGCCGCGCCACCCGCGCGAGGTGGGCGACGCGCTCGACGCGGCGCGGGGCGCCGGGCTGCGGGTGGTGACGGTGGCCGACAGCGCGGTGGCGCCCGTGGCGCACCCCGACGACCTGCTGCTCTCGGCCCCGGTGAGCACGGCGTTGTCGTTCGACACGGCGTGCGGGCCGCTGCTGCTTGGCCGCCTGGTGCTCGAGGCGCTGTGTGACGCCCTGCCGGACGCCCAGCCGCGCCTCGACCACTTCGACGTCCGCGCGGCGGAGCGCGGCCTGTTCCTGGAGTGAGGCCCCCGCTGGCGCGGTGCCCGGGGTATTCGCCCGCCCCTGGGGCGGGGCGGCCGAGGTCGTGGAGGGCGGGGGCCACGCGCCGGTGCGCCGCGGAGCGCCCGGGGTGCGGCGGGCGCCGTGTGCCACCGGCTCCACGCCCGCCACCGCGAAGCGGTGTCCAGGGCTCCTGCCCGCGCCGTCCTGCCCGCGCCGTCCTCCCCGAGCGGTGCTCCTCGCGACGTGAGTCGGCCATTCCGCGCCGCGGTGCGCGCGGCCGTTGTCCGACGGCCTTCGGCGGGCACGCGGTGCGTTCAGCAGTCGCCGCCGTACTCCTGGACCAGCTCGGACAGTGTCTGCGGGCGGCGCAGGGTGGTGAACGTCGTGGGGGTGGCCTCATCCGCGTGGTAGCCGTAGATGCCGGGGCGGGGGAGGGCGTTGTAGCCGAACGGGGTCGAGGCGTAGTACGCGCCCGTGTCGAGCAGGGCCACCAGGTCGCCGGGCTCGAGCGCGGGGAGGGCGCGGTCGCGGGCGACCAGGTCGCCCGCGAAGCAGCACGGGCCCGCCACGTCCTGCCGCACCGCGGGCCCCCGCTTCGGCGCGCCGGTCGCGTCGTAGGCCGCGATCCGCAGGGGCCACGAGGCGGGCGCGAACACCGTGCGCACCGCCACCTGCGCGCCCGCGTGGGTGATCGCGATCGGGCGGCCGCCGGTCGTCTTCGTGTACTCGACGCGGGCGAGCACCAGGCCCGACTTGGCGAGCAGCGAGCGGCCAAACTCCGTGACCAGCCCGTATCGCCCGTCGAACAGCCCCGGCACGGTCTCCCTCAGCAGCCGCGCGTACGTGGCGAACGCGGGCGCGCTCTCGTCCGACGCGAAGTCCACGGGCAGCCCGCCGCCGATGTCCAGCGTGTCCACACGCCGGGTGCCCGCCGCTTCGTTGATCTCCTCGGCCAGCTCGTACAGGGCGCGCACGCCCGCCGCCATCCGTTCCAGGGCCATGCCCTGCGAGCCCACGTGGCAGTGCAGGCGCGTCAGCCAGGGCCGGTCGACGAACGCCCGCACCACCCACTCCCTCGCGCCCGGGTCGCGCAGCCCCACGCCGAACTTGGCGGTGGGCGTCGCCGTGCTCATCGCGTCGATCGTGCCGCCGCCGAGCTGGGGGTTGATCCGCAGGCCGAGCGGGGGCGCCGAGGTCGGCTCGTCCGCGATGAGCGCGTCGAGGCGGGCCAGCTCCTGGGCGCTGTCGGCGTTGAGCGCGATGCCGAGGGCCAGCGCCTCGCGCAGCTCCGCCTCCGTCTTGGCGGGGGAGTCGAGCACGATGCGGTCGGCCGCCAGGCCCGCCGCGCGGGCGAGCGCAAGCTCGCCGGGGCTCGCCACCTCGCAGCCGACGCCGAAGCCGTCGAGCAGCCGCAGCACCGGCACGAGCGAGGCCGCCTTCACGGCGAACGTGTGCAGCACCGGCTGGCCGGGCGCGGTCACTTCGGCGAAGGCCGAGTGCAGTGCGGTGGCCGCTTCCCTGACCCCGTCAAGGTCGAGCAGCGCGGCCACCGGGCGGTCGGGGGTGAGCAGGCGGCGTTCGAGCGCCGCCCTGACTGCCAGGTCGCGTCGCATGGACAGAACCCTGCCCGAAGACAAGCATGACAGTCCGACGATCTGCCCAGGCGTGGTTGACTGAAATTATTCATGACCTAAGGTGAGTGAATATTCAGCCCACCGCCGCCGAGACAGGGGAGGCTGGCCATGGCAGGACCCCGACCCGTCCGCGCGCCCAGGGGAAGCGCGCTCAGCGCCCGCGGCTGGCCGCAGGAGGCGGCGCTGCGGATGCTCAAGAACAACCTGGACCCCGAGGTCGCCGAGCACCCCGACGAGCTGGTCGTCTACGGCGGCACCGGGCGGGCCGCGCGCGACTGGCGGTCGTTCGACGCCATGGTCGCCACGCTGCGGACGCTGGGGCCCGACGAGACGATGCTCGTCCAGTCGGGGCGGCCCGTGGGCGTGATGACGACGCACGAGTGGGCGCCACGCGTTCTGATCGCCAACTCCAACCTCGTCGGCGACTGGGCCACCTGGGAGGAGTTCCGGCGGCTTGAACGCCTCGGGCTCACGATGTACGGGCAGATGACCGCGGGGTCGTGGATCTACATCGGGACCCAGGGCATCCTCCAGGGCACCTACGAGACGTTCGCCGCCGTCGCCGCCAAGCGCTTCGGCGGCTCGCTCGCCGGGACGCTGACGCTGACCGCGGGGCTCGGCGGGATGGGCGGCGCCCAGCCGCTGGCCGTGACCATGAACGGCGGCGCCGCCCTGTGCATCGACTGCGACCCCAGGGCGCTGGAGCGCCGCATCGCGCACGGCTATCTGGACGAGCGCGCCGACTCGCTCGACGAGGCGCTCGCCATGGCGGCGCGGGCGCGCGACGAGCGCAGGGCGCTCTCGGTCGGCGTCGTGGCCAACGCCGCCGACGCCGTGCCGCGCCTGCTCGCGTCCGGCGCGCCCGTGGACATCGTGACCGACCAGACGAGCGCGCACGACCCGCTGGCGTATCTGCCGGTGGGCGTGCCATTCGAGGACATGGCGGACTACGCGGCCAGCGACCCCGAGGGCTTCACGCGGCGGGCCAGGGAGTCGATGGCGCGGCACGTGGAGGCCATGGTCGGCTTCAAGGACGCGGGGGCCGAGGTCTTCGACTATGGGAACTCCATCCGGGGCGAGGCCCAACTCGCCGGGTACGCCCGTGCGTTCGACTTCCCCGGCTTTGTGCCCGCGTACATCAGGCCGCTGTTCTGCGAGGGGAAGGGGCCGTTCCGCTGGGCCGCGCTGAGCGGGGACCCGGCCGACATCGCGGCGACGGACCGCGCGGTGCTCGACCTCTTCCCCGACAACGAGCCGCTGGCCCGCTGGATCACGCTCGCCGGGGAGCGCGTGCGCTTCCAGGGGCTCCCCGCGCGCATCTGCTGGCTCGGATACGGTGAGCGGGAGCGGGCGGGGGAGCGGTTCAACGCCATGGTGGCGGGCGGCGAGCTGGCCGCGCCCGTGGTGATCGGCCGCGACCACCTGGACTGCGGCTCGGTCGCCTCCCCGTACCGCGAGACCGAGGGCATGCGCGACGGCTCGGACGCGATCGCGGACTGGCCGCTGCTGAACGCCATGGTGAACGTCGCGTCCGGAGCCTCCTGGGTCTCTCTCCACCACGGCGGCGGGGTGGGCATGGGCCGCTCGATCCACGCGGGGCAGGTGACCGTCGCTGACGGCACCGCCCTGGCGGGCGAGAAGATCCGCCGGGTGCTCACCAACGATCCCGGCATGGGTGTCATCCGGCACGTCGACGCGGGGTACGAGGAGGCGGAGGCCGTGGCCGAGACGCGCGGCGTGCGCGTCCCGATGCGCGAACGCCCGTGACCCGAGCGCCCGTGACCCGAGCGCCCGTGACCCGAGCGCCCGTGACCCGCGCGCCGGTGACCCGCGCGCCGTGCACGACCGAACCGACGAGGGAGGCACCCGGTGACCGAGGCGTTCGCGGAGATGTGGCGTGACCTGCTGCCGGTGGGCAGGGCGGGCGGCCCCGGGGCGGGATACCGCCGCTACGCCTGGACGGGCGCCGACCGCGAGCTGCGCGTCTGGTTCGCCGGCGAGGCGCGGGCGCGCGGCCTCGCCCACGAGGTCGACCGCAACGGCAACCAGTGGGCCTGGCTCGGCGACCCCGCCGCGGGCGACGCCGTGGTCACCGGCTCGCACCTGGACTCCGTGCCGGACGGCGGGGCGTTCGACGGGCCGCTCGGCGTCGTCTCCGCCTTTGCCGCGCTCGACGCCCTCAGGGCCAGGGGCGCCCTGGCCCCCGGGCACCGGCCGCTCGGCGTGGTGGCGTTCGCCGACGAGGAGGGCGCGCGCTTCGGGGTGGCGTGCGTCGGCTCGCGGCTCAGCTGCGGGCTGCTCGCCCCCGAACGGGCCCGCGCGCTGACCGACGCCGACGGCGTCAACCTCGCCGACGCGATGGAGCGCGCGGGGCACGACCCCGGCGTCATCGGGCCCGACCCGGAGCGCCTGGCCCGCATCGGTGCGTTCGTCGAGCTGCACATCGAGCAGGGCCGGGCCCTGGTCGACCTTGGACGGCCCCTCGGCGTGGCCTCGGCCATCTGGCCGCACGGCCGCTGGAGGTTCGACTTCCACGGCGAGGCCAACCACGCCGGGACCACCCGCATCGAGGACCGGCGCGACCCCATGCTCACCTACGCCCATACCGTCCTCGCCGCCCGCAAGCGCGCCAGGCTCGCCGGGGCCCTGGCCACCTTCGGCCGGGTCACCGTCGACCCGGGCGCGGTCAACGCCGTGCCCTCCCTGGTCACCGGCTGGCTCGACTCCCGCGCCCCCGACGCCGGGACCCTGGACGACCTGGTGGCCGGGATCGAGGCCACCGCCACCGAGCGCGGGGGCCGGGACGGCGTGCGGGTCGCCGTCACCCGCGAGTCCCACACCGAGGGCGTCACCTTCGCCGCCAACCTGCGCGACCGGGCCGCCGCGCTGCTCGGCGGCGCCCCCGCGCTGCCCACCGGGGCGGGACACGACGCCGGGATCCTCTCGGGGACCGTCCCCGCGGCCATGCTGTATGTGCGGAACCCGACCGGGGTCTCGCACGCCCCCGCCGAGCACGCCGACGAGGGCGACTGCCTGGCCGGGGTGAGCGCCCTGGCGGACGTGCTGGAGGGCCTGCTGTGCCGCTGACCACGCAGACGTACTGGGCCGAACACGCCTGGCTGGGCGCCACCGTCGAGCAGGGCGTGCTGATCACCACCTCGCCCTCGGGCCACATCACCGCCGTCCGCCCCGGGACCGCGACCCCGCCCGTCGGCGCGGTCACGCTGCGCGGGCTCACCCTGCCGGGGCTTGCCAACGCGCACAGCCACGCCTTCCACCGCGCCCTGCGCTCCGCCACCCAGGTGGGCGGCGGTACGTTCTGGACGTGGCGGACCGCGATGTACGAGATGGCCGCCGCACTGACCCCTGACAGCTACTACGCCCTCGCCCGCGCCGCCTATGCCGAGATGGCGCTCGCGGGGATCACGTGCGTCGGTGAGTTCCACTATGTGCACCATGGCCCCGGCGGCATCCGCTACGGCGACCCCGCCCTCATGGCCAAGGCGCTCGTCGCCGCGGCCACGGCAGCGGGCATCAGGATCACCCTCCTCGACACGTGCTATCTGGCCGCGGGGTTCGGCGAGCCGCTCTCCGGCACCCAGCTGCGCTTCTCCGACGGCACGGCCGAGGCGTGGGCCGAACGCGCCGACACCCTGAGCGGCGGCCCCACCGCGCGGCTCGGCGCGGCGATCCACTCCGTGCGGGCCGTCCCCGCCGACGGGCTCGCCACCGTCGCCAGCTTCGCGCGGGAGCGGGGGCGGCCCCTGCACGTCCATCTCTCCGAGCAGCCGAGGGAGAACGAGGACTGCCTGCGCGCGCACGGCCGTACCCCGACCCAACTCCTCGACGACCACGGCGTGCTGGGCCCGCGCACCACCGCCGTGCACGCCACCCACCTCACCGGGGACGACATCGCCCTGCTGGGCCGCTCCGCGACCGCCGTATGCCTGTGCCCCACGACCGAGCGCGACCTGGCCGACGGCATCGGGCCCGCGGGGCCGCTGCGCGCCGCGGGCAGCCCGCTGTGCGTCGGCAGCGACAGCCACGCCGTGATCGACCTCATCGCCGAGGCCAGGGCCGTCGAGGAGCACGAGCGCCTGCGCACTGGGGCGCGCGGCCACTTCACCGCGGGCCAGCTTCTGCGCGCCGCGTCCGACGAGGGGCACGCCGCCCTCGGCTGGCCCGAGGCAGGACGCCTCGAGCCCGACGCACTCGCCGACTTCACCACCGTCGCCCTCGACAGCGTCAGGACCGCGGGCCCGCCGGGGCGGATGGCGCTCGAGGCGGCCGTGTACGCCGCCACCGCCGCTGATGTGCGGCACACGGTCGTCGGCGGCCTGCACATCGTCAGGGACGGCGCCCACCAGCTCGTCCACGACGTCCCCCACGCCCTGCGCGAGGCCATCTCCGCGCTGCGGGCCACTCGGTGAGGACCGACCCATGCCGGAGCAGCGCGCCACCCAGCCAGGGACCACCGCCCCCACCAGCGCCCCCACCCCCAGCACCGCCCCCACCCCCAGCACCAGCACCGCCATCGTCAACATCGGCACGCTCGTCACGAACGACCCCTCCCTCGGCTCAGGACCCCTCGGCCTGATCCACGACGCGGCCGTCGTCATCGACGGCGGCCGCGTCGTCTGGACCGGCACCCACAGTCAAACACCCCCCACTGACAGTCACCATGACGCGGGCGGCCGGGCGGTCGTCCCCGGCTTCGTCGACTCCCACTCCCACCTGCTCTTCGCGGGCGACCGCACCGACGAGTTCAACGCCCGCATGTCGGGCCGCCCTTACACCGCGGGCGGCATCCGCACCACCGTCGCCGCGACCCGCAGGGCCACCGACGCCCAACTGGCCGGTAACCTCGCCGCGTTGCTCACCGAGATGCGCCGCCAGGGCACCACGACCGTCGAGGTCAAGTCCGGCTACGGCCTCACCGCCGAGCACGAGTCCCGCGCGCTGCGCGTCGCCCGCGAGCACACCGATGAGACCACCTACCTCGGCGCCCACGTCGTCCCCGCCGAGTACGCCGCGGACCCCGACGCCTATGTCGCCCGCGTGACCGGCCCCATGCTCGACGCCTGTGCCCCGCACGCCCGTTGGGTCGATGTGTTCTGCGAGGAGGGCGCGTTCGACGCCGACCAGGCGCGCGCCGTCCTCACCGCGGGCCGCGCCCGCGGCCTGCTCCCGCGCGTCCACGCCAACCAGCTCACCGCGGGACCCGGCGTCCGGCTCGCCGTCGAGCTCGGCGCCGCCTCGGCCGACCACTGCACCTACCTCACCGACGCCGACGTGGAAGCCCTCGCCCAGGGCCCCACGGTGGCGACCCTGCTGCCGGGGTGCGAGTTCTCCACCCGCGCCCCCTATCCCGACGCGCGCCGCCTGCTCGACGCGGGCGCCGTCGTCGCGCTCGCCACCGACTGCAACCCCGGCTCGTCGTTCACCAGCTCCATGTCCTTCTGCATCGCCGTCGCCGTTCGCGAGATGGGCATGACCCCCGACGAGGCGCTGTGGTCCGCCACCGCCGGGGGCGCCGCCGCGCTCAGGCGCGCCGACATCGGGCGCCTCGCGCCCGGCGCGCGCGCCGACCTCGTGCTCCTCGACGCGCCCTCACCCATCCATCTCGCCTATCGCCCCGGCGTCCCCCTGGTCGCCGCCGTCTGGCAGGGCGGCCACCGCGTGGCCTGACGCTCCGTTCGGCGAAGGCTTAGGGTCGACGGGCCGGGGGATGGGCAGCAGGGAGGGGGAGCGGGGATGATGGAGGGGGGAGCGGGGATGAAGGACACCGAGGACCTGTCCGGGGACAGGGCCGGGGAGCGTGCCGAGGCGCGCGCCGGGGACGGGGCGGAAGGGGAGCGTGAGCGCGGCTTCGGCGCGCCCTTCTGGAAGCTGTGGTCCGCCACCACCATCACCAACCTCGGCCAGGGCGCCACCGGCATCGCCTTCCCCTGGCTCGCCACCGAGCTGACCACGGACGCCTTTCTCGTGGCGCTCATGGGCCTGGCCCTGCGGCTGCCCTGGCTGGTGTTCAGCCTGCCTGCCGGGGTCCTGGCCGACCGGCTCGACCGGCGGCGGGTGTTGCTGGCGATGAGCCTGGCGCGCGCGGCCGTCGTCGGAACGGTCGGGCTGCTCGTCGCGTTCGACGCCATGACCCTGCCGCTCCTCTACGCCTGCGCCCTCGCGCTGGGCTTCGCCGAGGTGCTCTTCGACAACACCGCGCAGGTGCTGCTGCCCTCCGTCGTCTCGCGCGAGCGGCTTTCCGAAGCCAACGGCCGCCTGATGGCCGCCCAGATCGTCTCCGACGACTTCCTGGCCGGGCCGCTCGGCGGCGTGCTGATCGGTCTCGCGCTGGCCGTGCCGTTCGCGTTCGACGCGGGAACGGCGCTGGTCGCGGCGGTGCTGCTGCTGACTCTGCGGGGGACGTTCCGCGCGCGCGGCGCCCCCGCGGACAGCGTCGCCGACGGCGCCGCCGCGCCCGTGCGCCGCTCGATGCGCGCGGAGATCGCCGAGGGCGTGCGCTGGCTCTGGCACAACCCGGTGCTGCGCCGACTGGCCATCGCGCTGGCCCTGTTCAACGCCGGTGGCGCGGGGGTCGCGGCCATCTATGTGCTGTACGCCCAGGAGGTGCTGGGGCTCGGGGCGCTCGGCTTCGCCCTGCTGGTGTCGGCGGGTGGCGTGGGCGGCTTCCTCGGCGGCACGCTGGCGGGCCGGATCACCCGCCGCGTCGGTGCGACCGGCTCGCTGCTGACGCTGTGCGCCCTCGACTTCGTGGCCCACGTGGTGGCGGGGTGTGCGTCGAACGCCTTGCTGATCGGAACGGTTATGGGAGCGACCGGGTTTGGCGTGGTGCTCTGGAATGTGACGACCGTTTCGCTTCGCCAGACGATCATTCCGGATCATCTGCTGGGCCGGGTCAACAGCGTCTACCGGCTGCTCGGCTGGGGCGCGATGCCGCTCGGCATCCTGGCGTTCGGCGGCCTGGTGGCCCTGGTCGAGGCGCAGGTCTCGCGCGAGGCGGCCCTGCGCGCCCCCTTCTTCGCCATGTCGGTGATCAGCGTCGGACTGGCCTTCTACATCCGCCGCCACCTGCACGCCCGCGCGCTCGCCGAAGCGCTCGAGGGCGCCCAGCCCGCTCAGCCGGATGGAAGGTGATGCCGTGAGCTTCGATCTGGCGGTTCTCGCGATGGACGATGCGGCCGACGCCGCGACGGCGCGCGCGATGTTCGAGCGGTGCGCGTCGGGAGCCCACGACGAGGGTGAGCTGGACGAGCGGATCGTCGGGTTCTACGAGCGGGTGCGCTCGCGGTTCCCCGACCACCCGCCCGGCGCCGCGGGGTCGCCGTGGATGTCGACGCCGTTGGCGGTCGGCATCGACCACGTGATCATGAGCCTGAGCTTCTCGCCGATGAGCGACGCGGCCGTCGAGGCGATCGAAGGGCTTGCCGCGGAGTTTCGCCTGGTCATCTGGGACCCCCAGGCCCAGGCCGCCTCGGTGCCCCGGCGCGGATGACCGGTCGTTCGCCCCGGCCCGGACGCCTCACGCCGTCGGCGCCGCCCCTGCGGTCGGAGCCCCTGCGGTCGGAGCCCCCGCGGCCGGAGCCCCCGCGGCCAGTGCCCCCGGGCTCGGCGAACCCCCCGCCTGCGCCGCCCACGTGGCGGCCAGCGCCCGCTCCTCCGGGTGCAGCGCCTCGCCCGCCGCGATGAGCCGGGACCGCAGCTCGGACGCCGTCGTGAGCGCCCGGAACAGGAAGGACACCGACACCTCGTGCTCCGGGCGGTACAGCACCTCCACCTGGTCGCCCGCGCGGATCGTGCCGGGCTGGAGCACGCGGAAGTACCCACCGGGCCTCGCCTCCTGGGTAAAACGCTTCACCCAGCCCCGCTCGCCCAGCCAGTCCGCGAACGTCCGGCACGGCACGCGGCAGCTGCTCGCCTCGATCACCAGGTCGGGGCCGATGCGCCAGCGCTCGCCGATGCGCGTGTCGTTGACGTCGATGCCCGACGTGGTCAGGTTCTCCCCGAACACGCCGCCCGGCAGCTCGCGCCCCAGCGCGCGCCCCCAGTGGTCGAGGTCTTCGCGCGCGTACACGTAGACCGCCTGGTCGTAGCCGCCGTGGTGGCGGAGGTCGCACACCGCGTCCCCCGCGAGGCCGCTGCCCCCCACCCCCTTGGGGCCCGGGGCCGCGACCGCCACGGGGCCGTCGGCCGGACGCTTGTCGATGCCGGTGAGGCCGCTGGCCGAGTCCGTCGGCGCCGCCGCGCTCGCCCTGCCGAGATTGACCGAGAGAACCATCCGCTCCATGCCGGGCACACTAACCACCGCGGCCTTTCCACCGCGATGATTATTCATCTCTCGCACACCCGTTCCCCCCGTGTGCCTCATGCGCGCTCATGCGCCCCCCGCGCGCCTCACGCGCCCGACGGCAGATCGAGCACCGCCTTGCCCGGCACCTTGCCCGTGGCCAGCGCCGCCAGGGCCTCGGCGCCCCCGGTCCAGGGCCCGCGCCAGCCGACGCCCGCGTCCAGCTCGCCGCGCCCGAGCAGCCCGGCGAGCCACGTCAGGTCGGCGCCGATCCCCACGTGGTCGTGCAGCAGGAAGAACGTCGTCAGGGCCCGGTCGTGGCCGAGCGGCCCCGCGAAGTCCCCGTGCGGAAACGTCTCGGCGGCCCCCGACGAGTGGCCCATGGCGATCAACGTCCCGCCGGGCGCCACCGTCCGGTACGCCGCCACCCTGATCGACCCGCCCACCATGTCGATCACCCCGCGCACGGGCCCGTCGGAGAGGCGTTCCACCAGCCATGTGCCTCCGCTCGCGCCGCGGTCGGCGACCACCACCTCGTGCGCGCCCAGCGCGCCCAGCGCGTCCTCCTTGGCAGGGTCGGTGGTGAGCGCGATCACATGCGCCCCGCCGCGCACGACCAGTTGCGGGGTGTAACGCCCCACGCCGCTGCCCGCGCCCGTCACCAGGACGCGGCGGCCCAGGATCGGGCCGAGGCGGCGCGGCCCGCGCAGCGCCGAGCCCGCCGCCACCGGCAGCGTGCTGGCCTCCCCCAGGTCCGCGCCCTCGGGGAGCGTGCCGATCCAGTCCGTGTCAACGGCGCGCAGCTCGGCCCACGCGCCCCCGCCCCCCAGCGTCACCACCCGGGTGCCCACCGGGGGCCCCGAGCCGTCCGCCGCCGCGCGCACCACGACGCCCCGCCGCGTCCCACCCGGGCACCGTGCCGTTCTCGCCGTGCGGGACGGCGCTGACGGCCTCGCCGTAGTTGAGCGAGAACGCGGCCACCTCGATCAACGCCTGGCCGGGGCCCGGCGTCGGATCCGGGCGCTCGGCCAGGGCGAGGTGGTCGGCCAGGGCGAGGTGGTCGGGGCGGAGTGGTCGATGGTCCAGGCACGCATGGCTGGCTCCTCGGGGCGGTGCCGGACCCAGGCGGCCCGGCTCCCGAGAAATGCGCCAGTGACCAGCGTTAGCTAGCAACTAGCGAATGCTGCTCGCCAGCGCAATCGGCCGATAGCCTCCCCCCCCATGACCGCCCCGACCCGTGACGCCGATCTGACGCTGCGCGAGCGCAAGAAGCTGCGCACGCGGCGCGCGCTCGTGGAGGAGGCGTTGCGGCTGTTCACGCTTCAGGGCTTCGGCGAGACCACGCTCGACGAGCTGGTGGCCGCGGTCGACGTCTCGCAGCGCACCTTCTTCAGGAACTTCGGCTCCAAGGAGGACGTGGCCCTCGCCCCGGAGAAGGAGCTGTGGGCGGCGTATGTCGCGGAGATCGAGCGCCGCCCGCCGAGCCGCGCGCCCCTGGAGGACTACGAGGCGCCCCTGTTCGCCTCCGTGCGCGGGATGGCCGAGGGCTGGGAGGGGCGCTTCGTGGCCAGCCGCGCGCTGTGCGACCGCGCCCCCGCACTGGTCGCGCACAGCCTGCGGCACTGCGCCGAGGTCACCGAGCGCGTGCTCGACATCCAGCTGGCCCGCGGCTGCCGGGGCGGCGACGGGCGCACCGCGCGGCTGCGCCACCTCGTCCTGATGGAGGTCATGCTCACCGCCTGGCGCTGGGCCGTGGGCCGCTGGTCCGCCGAGGGGGCCGAGGGCGCGGATCGGGACGCCCTGTGCGCCCTGATGACCGAGGCGTTCGCGGCCATCCCCGGCGCCCTGGCCCTGGCCGAGCCCGAGTCGTAGGCCAGGGCTCAGGAAGGCAGAAGAACGTCGACGGCCGGTCGCCCCACCCGCGGTGGGGCGACCGGCCGTCGACGTTCGAAGCCCCTACTCCTCGACCAGCAGTCCGCGGCGCAGCCGCCCCAGCGTGCGGGCCAGCAGCCGGGAGACGTGCATCTGCGAGATGCCCAGCTCCTCGCCGATCTCGGACTGCGTCATGTTCGCGACGAAGCGCAGCGACAGGATCTTCCGGTCGCGCGGCGCCAGCTCCGCGATCAGCGGCTTGAGCGACTCGATGTACTCGATCCCCTCGAGCCCGTGGTCCTCGTAGCCGATACGGTCGGCCAGGGTGCCCTCGGCCTCGTCCTCGTCCGGCTGCGCGTCCAGGGAGCTGGCCGTGTACGCGTTCGACGCGGCCATGCCCTCCACGACGTCCTCCTCGCTGATGCTCAGCCGCTCGGCGAGCTCGGCGACGGTCGGGGAGCGGTCCAGCTTCTGGGCCAGCTCGTCCCCGGCCTTCGCCAGGTCGAGCCTGAGCTCCTGAAGCCGCCGCGGGACCCGGACCGACCAGGAGGTGTCGCGGAAGAAACGCTTGATCTCGCCGACGATCGTCGGCATCGCGAACGTGGGGAACTCCACGCCACGATCGGCCTCGAAGCGGTCGATCGCCTTGATCAGACCGATCGTTCCGACCTGGACGATGTCCTCCATCGGCTCGCTGCGCGAACGGAACCGCGACGCGGCGAACTTCACCAGCGCGAGATTCAGCTCGACCAGGGTGTTGCGTACATACGCGTACTCGTGGGTGCCTTCCTCGAGATCCGCCAGGCGCTGGAAGAGGCTCTTCGACAGAGCGCGCGCGTCCAGCGGCGCCACCTCGTCGAACGGTGGGATCTCGGGCAGCGACGCGAGCACGTCGTCCACCGCCGACTCCTCGACGGCGGGGGAGGACTGCGCGTCGGCCTTGCTGGCGTCGGTACGCGGATCTGAGATGTGGGGGGCCGGTGACGACATGATGTGTCCTCCGTCTCTTCAGTCGGCATATGGCTGCCGAAGCCGTGCGTGCGTTGGTGTTGCGGCGCCTCCAAAGCCGGGTGGACAACCATCTGATGTCCTCTAGACCTACCGGTCACTCACCGCCCGTGGCAAGTCCCTTACGCCCGAATCGAGAGGAAAATGCGGCTTGTTCGGGTGTTGGGGCGTCGCCTCAGGGGCTAAGGTTTCGAGCCTGGCCAGGAACGGGGTTCGGACTCGGAGGGGGCTGCATGGACCGTGCGGTGCCGGAGGACGCGAACCGGCGTCCGTTGACGGTCGAGGTGCGGCGCGTCGGCTCGGGCGCGGTGGTCGCGCCCGTGGGTGAGCTCGATCACCATTCCGCGGACGCGCTGCGTGAGGTCCTGGGACAGTGCGTCGCCGATGGCTGCCCGCGCATACTCATCGACTGCTCGGGGCTCGCGTTCTGCGACTCCACGGGCCTCAACGTCCTGCTGGCCACGCGCCTTGACGCGGAGGCCGCGGGCGGGCAGGTCCACCTGGCCGCCATGAGCCCGATCGTGGCCAGAATCTTCGAGATTACGGGCGCCGCGGCCGTCTTCGCGGTCCACCGCAGCGTGGAGGAGGCCCTGGCGGCCATGCCGGGAGACTGACCGGTCGAAGGCCCGCTGTACGGAACGGGTCGGCCGGGTCACACTATTGCCAGGATCGGTCGGGTGTGGTCGCCGTCCAGAGGGGCAGAAGACCACTCACGCCGGGCCGGGGGACGGTCAGGGCGGGCCAGTCAGCCAAGCGGCACTGCGGTGAGGGGAGGCGCGCATGGGCGCGACACGGCCATCTCCCACGGGCGATCAGAGCCCGGAGCCGCCCGCCCCTGCCATGGCACGGAACGACTCCGTCATACCGGACGACGCCCTGCGGAACGATGCCCTGCGCAACGACACCCTGCGCAACGACACCCTGCGGAACGGCACCGAGAGGCACCTCCAGGAGGCCGAGCAGATCCAGGCCGAGCACATCCAGGCCGAGCACATCCAGCAGGTGCGCCGCCTGCGTCTCGTGGGCGGCAACGGTGTCGTCTCGCGGGCCCGCGAGTTCACGCGCGCCGCGCTGCACGACTGGGGCTGGCTCCCCGCCGCCACCGAGGAGGCGCGCGCCCTCGCCGAGGATGTGCTGCTCGTCGTCTCCGAGCTGGTGACCAACGCCTGCCTGCACGCCGACGGCCCCGACGAGCTGCGCCTTGGGCGCGGCGTCAAGCTGCTGCGCGTCGAGGTCGCCGACCGCGGCGCCGGGATCCCCGCGCTGCGCACCACGCGCCGCGTGGGAAGGCCGGGTGGGCACGGCATGTTCATCGTGCAGCGGCTGTGCCTCGACTGGGGCGTGGTCACTGAGCCCGCCACCGGAGGCAAGACCGTGTGGGCCGAGCTGGCCGCGCCCACGGGCGACTGACCCATCGGCGCCCGACCCTTTCAGTGCCCGACCCTTTCAGTGCCCGACCCTTTCAGTGCCCGGCCCCTTGAGTGACTGACCGGAACGCGCCCCCCGCGGCCGTCTACCATCAGCGCATGACCCGAGTACTGCTCGCCGAGGACGACGCGTCCATCTCGGAGCCTCTGGCCCGGGCGCTGCGACGCGAGGGATACGAGGTCGAGGTGAGGGAGGACGGTCCAGGGGCGTTGCGGGCCGGGCTGCGGGGCGATGTCGACCTGGTGGTGCTCGACCTGGGGCTGCCGGGCATGGACGGCCTTGAGGTCTGCCGCAGGCTGCGCACCGAGGGGCTCGGGCTGCCGGTGCTGGTGCTGACCGCGCGCGCCGACGAGGTGGACACCGTGGTGGGCCTCGACGCGGGCGCCGACGACTACGTCACCAAGCCCTTCCGGCTGGCCGAGCTGCTGGCCAGGGTGCGGGCCCTGCTGCGCCGCGGCACCGCGGAGAGCGTCCCCGCGCCCGCCGTGCACGGCATCCGCATCGACGTCGAGTCCCACCGCGCCTGGATGGGCGAGGACGAGCTGCACCTGACCGCGAAGGAGTTCGACCTGCTGCGCGTGCTGGTGCGCGACGCGGGCCGCGTGGTCACGCGCGAGCAGCTGATGCGCGAGGTGTGGGACACCACGTGGTGGTCGTCCACCAAGACCCTGGACATGCACATCTCCTGGCTGCGCAAGAAGCTCGGGGACGACGCGGCCAACCCCCGGTACATCGCGACGGTCCGGGGCGTGGGATTCCGGTTCGAGAAGAGCTGACGGGGGGCGGGGAGGCGTGCGGCGCCGCCTGATCAACTCCACGCTCGCCGTGGTGCTCGTGGTCATCGCCGTCTTCGGGCTCTCCCTCTTCGCGGTCGAGACGCGCACGATCGAGTCGAGCGCCCGCGACCGCCTCGAGGCCGAGGTGGCGCGCGTGCTCGCCGACGTGGAGAGCCGCATCGCCTCGGGCGAGCCCGTCACCGCGTCCGAGCTGCGCGCCTCCGCGCCCGCCGACCGCTTCGTCCGCATCGACCTGCCCGACGCCCCCGACGTCACCCTCGGCCGCCGCCACGACGGCGCGACGCTCACCGCCGATGAGACCGGCGCCCACGGCGAGACGATCACCGTCGAGCAGGCGAGGAGCGAGGTCGACGACGAGATCAACCGGATGCTGATGATCATCCTGGTGGTCTCCCTGCTGGCCGTCGCCGCCGCCGCGCTGCTCGCGGTGCGGCAGGCGCGCCGGGTGTCCGCGCCGCTGACCGACCTGGCCGAGACGGCGGAACGGCTGGGCTCGGGCGATCCGCGCCCGCGCCACCGGCGTTACGGCGTCCCCGAGCTCGACCGGGTCGCGGACGTGCTCGACGCGAGCGCCGAGCGGATCGCGCGCATGCTCACCGCGGAGCGGCGGCTGGCCGCCGACGCCTCCCACCAGCTGCGCACGCCGCTGACGGCGCTGTCGATGCGCCTTGAGGAGATCATCGCCACCCAGGACCGCGAGACGGTCATGGAGGAGGCGGCCATCGCGCTCGCGCAGGTGGAGCGGCTGACCGATGTCGTGCAGCGGCTGCTCACCAACTCCCGTGATCCCAGGTTGGGTTCCGCGGTGGGCTTTGACCTGGACGAGATCGTGATCCAGCAGGTCGAGGAGTGGCGGCCCGCCTACCGCAGCGCCGAGCGCGTCATCGTCCACTCGGGCACGCAGGGCCTGCGCGCGGTCGGCACCCCCGGCGCGGTCTCGCAGGTGCTGGCGTGCCTCATCGAGAACTCCCTGATGCACGGCGCGGGAACGGTCGCCCTGCGCACCAGGACCACGGGGAACCAGGTGGTCGTCGAGGTCACCGACAAAGGGCCCGGCGTGCCGAGCGAGCTGGGCTCCCGCGTCTTCGAGCGCACGGTCAGCGGCCACAACTCCACGGGCCTCGGCCTGGCAGTCGCCCGCGACCTCGCCGAGGCGGACGGCGGCCGCCTCGAGCTGCTCCAGCAGCGCCCCCCGGTGTTCGCGCTCTTCCTCAGCCGCGAGAGCCGCGAGGGGGAGCGGCCTCCCGCCGGGGTGTGAGCGCGGCCACCGACGCGGTCTCGTCCTCGGGGGGCGGCGGGGGCGGGGCGACCGTGCGGAAGACCCAGGTGCGGTAGGACCAGAAGCGGAAGAGGGAGCCGATGCCCAGGCCGATGACGTTCTTCGCGAGGTTGTCCGCCAGGGGCGAGGTGAAGCCGAGGCCGTAGTGCGACAGGGCCAGCGCGCCGTTCTCGATCACCATGCCGACGCACGAGAACAGCAGGAACAGCCCCGCCTCCCTGCTGCGGCCCGTCTTGTCGCGGTGCCGGTAGGTCCAGTGGCGATTGCCGAGATAGTTCGTGCAGATCGCCGCCGATGTCGCGATCACGCCCGCGCGCAGCGGCGCGAGGTGGGCGACGTGCGCGCACAGGTTGAAGACCACCACGTTCACGAGGAAGCCGAACGCGCCCACGGTGCCGAACTTCGCGGCCTCCTGGGCGATGCCGCGCAGGCGGTCGCGGAGCGTGCGCCTCTCGCTCATGGGCGCCATGCTAACGATCCGCCCCGCGGCGGGCCGAGCCGCTGTCCAAGGGTCCCCCTCCACCGCGGTCACTCCCGCCATGGACGTGTGGGGGAGGCGGCCGGTTCCGGGCGCCGGGCCGGTGTCCGAACGCGCCCGATACGCTGGCTGTGTGACATTTCCCGTGGTCGGCATGGTCGGAGGCGGTCAGCTCGCCCGGATGACGCACGAGGCGGGCATCCCGCTCGGCATCAGGTTTCGGCTGCTCAGCGACACCCCCCAGGATTCGGCGGCACTCGTGGCGGGCGACGTGGTCGTCGGCGACCATCGCGATCTCGCGACCCTGCGCGCGTTCGCCCGAGGCTGCGATGTGATCACGTTCGATCACGAACACGTGCCGACGGAGCATCTGCGGGCGCTTGAGGCCGAGGGCATCCCCGTGCGCCCCGGCCCCGACGCCCTGGTGCACGCCCAGGACAAGGGAGTGATGCGCGCCAGGCTCGGCGCGCTCGGCATCCCGTGCCCGCGCCACCGGCTCGTGCGCGACCCGGCCGACGTGGCGCGGTTCGCCGCCGAGGTGGGCGGCTTCCCCGTGGTGCTCAAGACGACGCGCGGCGGCTACGACGGCAAGGGCGTGTGGATCGTGCGGTCCGCCGCCGAGGCCGCCGACGCCACCGCGCCGTTCCTCGCCGGGGTGCCCGTGCTCGCCGAGGAGAAGGTGGACTTCGTCCGCGAGCTGGCCGCCAACGTCGTCCGCTCCCCGCACGGCCAGGCCGTCGCCTACCCCGTCGTGGAGTCCCGCCAGGTGGACGGCGTGTGCGACACCGTGATCGCCCCCGCGCCCGGCCTGCCGGAGGCGCGCGCCACGCACGCCCAGGAGCTGGCGCTGCGCGTCGCGGGCGAGCTGGGCGTCGTGGGCCATCTCGCGGTGGAGCTGTTCGAGGCGGCCGACGGCCGGATCCTGGTCAACGAGCTGGCCATGCGCCCGCACAACTCCGGGCACTGGACCCAGGACGGCGCCGTCACCTCGCAGTTCGCCAACCACCTGAGGGCCGTGCTCGACCTGCCGCTCGGCGACCCGCGCCCGCGCGCCCCCTGGACCGTGATGGCCAACGTCCTGGGCGGCGACTTCCCCGACATGTACCCCGCGTATCTGCACTGCATGGCCCGCGATCCGGGGCTCAAGATCCACATGTATGGCAAGGACGTGAAGCCCGGCCGCAAGGTCGGCCATGTCACCACGTACGGCGACGACCTGCCCGATGTCATCGAGCGGGCCCGGCACGCCGCCGACTACCTCCGAGGGACGATCGACGAATGAACAGCCCCGCGCCGCCTCTGGTCGGCATCGTCATGGGCTCCGACTCCGACTGGCCCGTGATGCGCGGCGCCGCCGAGGCCCTGGAGGAGTTCGCCGTCCCGTTCGAGGCCGACGTGGTCTCCGCGCACCGCATGCCGCACGAGATGGTCGGCTATGCCGAGGAGGCCGCGGGGCGCGGGCTCAAGGTGATCATCGCGGGCGCCGGGGGAGCGGCCCATCTCCCCGGCATGATCGCGTCGTTGACGCCGCTGCCCGTCATCGGCGTGCCGGTGCCGCTGGCGCACCTGGACGGCATGGACTCGCTGCTCTCCATCGTGCAGATGCCCGCGGGCGTGCCCGTCGCGACCGTCTCGGTCGGCGGCGCGCGGAACGCCGGGCTGCTCGCCGTCCGCACCCTGGCCGTGCACGACGCGGCGCTGCGCGAGGCGATGACCGCGTTCCAGGACCGGCTCAAGGAGCAGGCCGTCGAGAAGGGCCGCAGGCTGCGCGCCACCCTGACGCAGCGCGAGGAGGCCAGGGCATGACCGGCTCCCTCGCCCGCGCCCGTGCGCTCCTCGCCGAGCACCCCGTCGTCGACGGGCACAACGACCTGCCGTGGGCGCTGCGCCAGCAGGTGCGCTACGACCTCGACCGGCGCGACATCGCCACCGACCAGAGCGCGCATCTGCACACCGACCTGCCGCGGCTGCGCGCGGGCGGGGTGGGGGCGCAGTTCTGGTCGGTCTATGTGCGCGCCGACCTTGCGGGGGAGGCCGCGGTGAGCGCGTGCCTCGAGCAGATCGACGTGGCGCGCAGGCTCGCCGAGCGCTACCCGTCCGAGCTGCGGCCCGCGCTGACCGCCGACGACATGGAGGCGGCGCGCGCCGATGGCCGCATCGCGTCGCTCATGGGCGCCGAGGGCGGGCACTCCATCGCCAACTCACTCGGCACGCTGCGCGCGTTCCACCTGCTCGGCGTCCGCTACATGACGCTGACGCACAACGACACGATCGACTGGGCCGACTCCGCGACCGACGAGCCGCGCCACGACGGGCTTTCCGCGTTCGGTGAGGAGGTGGTCCGCGAGATGAACCGCGTCGGGATGCTCGTGGACCTCTCCCATGTGGCGCCCTCGACCATGCGCGGGGCGCTCGCGGTGACCGAGGCGCCCCTGATCTTTTCGCACTCCTCCGCGCGCGCCGTGTGCGACCACCCGCGCAACATCCCCGACGACGTGCTCGCGCTGCTGCCGGGCAACGGCGGGGTGGCGATGGCCACGTTCGTGCCCACCTTTGTGCTGCCCGAGGCGGCGGTGTGGTCCAAGCGCGCGGCGGCCCACCTGGAGGCGCATGGCTTCCACGCGCTCGACCACACCGAGCCCGCGATGCGGCTGCTCGCGGAGTTCGAGGCCGAGCACCCGCGCCCACGCGCCACGGTGTCCACCGTGGCCGACCACCTGGACCACATGCGCGAGGTCGCGGGCGTCGACCACATCGGCCTGGGCGGCGACTACGACGGCACGGCGTTCCTGCCCGACGGGCTCGAGGACGTGTCCGGCTATCCGCGGCTGATCGCCGAGCTGCTCGACCGGGGCTGGTCGCCCGCCGACCTGTCCAAGCTGACCTGGGGGAACGCCGTGCGCGTGCTGCGCGACGCGGAGGCGGTGTCCCGCGACCTGTCCGCGCGGCGCGGCCCTTCGCTCGCGACGATCGAGGAGCTTGACGCGGCCTGACGGGCCTTCGGGGGAGCAGGGGCGGGTAATTCGGGCGATCTTCCCATAGGGGTGGATAGCGCCGGGGTGGCGCGGGGTGGTGACCGACCTCACTCGGGGCCGCGGCCGCCCGCTCGCCCCGTGCGGCGGCACCCCGGTCGTCTTCTCGCCAAGTGTGCGCTTTCCGCTCCGGGTTGGGGCGCGGGAGGCGCCAACGGTCGATCACGTTAGGTTGCTTAACGTTCACGTGCGGTCGCGGAACGGTCCATGCCGGTATCGCCGATCATGGTGTGATCATCCGCTCTTAGTTGTCTCGTCCGAATTCATCGGTTTAACGTGCTCCAGCGCCGCACCCCCGCGGCCGACCGCTCCGGACGCCGAATCCTGTCACCGGTAGCGGGAACGCAGCACTTCCGTCTGACAGGAGCGGGGGACCCACCATTCGCCGGGGCGTTGCCCGACGCACCGGCTCGGGGTGAAGCCCTCGGGACCCCAGCGGTCCCCGGGGCCGGGCGACTCCGGCCCGAACCCGACAGCTCACCTCGCAGGCGTTCGAGAGGAGCACACCTATGTCCGCACGCGGACGTCACCGTCGCCCACGCGCACGGCGCATCTCCCGTATCTCCCTGTTCCTGATGGCCGGTGGCGCCGGTGTGGCGCTGCCGTTCGTCGCCGCGGGAGCGGCCAGCGCCGCCTCCGCCGATGACACCTACACCGTGGTCAGCGGCGACTCGCTGTCCAAGATCGCCCGCGCCCAGGGCCTTCCCGGCTGGGAAGAGCTCTACGACGGCAACCGCGGCGTGGTCGGCGAGGACCCGAATCTGATCCGTCCCGGTCAGAAGCTGGTCATCGGCGATCCCGTCGAGGCCGCCGCCGAGCCGGTGCCCGCCGAGCCCGCGCCCGCCGCCGAGGAGCCCGCCCCGGCTCCCGAGCCAGAGCCCGCGCCCGCGCCCGAGCCCGCCGACGAGGCCGCCAGCGGCTTTGTCGCCCCGGTCGACGCCTCGGTGACCACCGGCTACCGCGTCGCGGGGTCCTCCTGGTCCTCCGGCTACCACACCGGCGTGGACTTCCCCGTCGGCACCGGTACCCCCGTGTCCGCGATCGGCGCGGGCGAGGTCGTGACCGCGGGCAGCGGTGGCGCCTACGGCAACGAGGTCGTCATCCGCCACGACGACGGGCACTACAGCCAGTACGCCCATCTGTCGTCCATATCGGTCAGCGCCGGTCAGACGGTGAACGCCGGTGATCAGATCGGGCTCTCCGGCTCGACGGGCAACAGCACGGGCCCGCACCTCCACTTCGAGGTCCGCACCGGCCCCGACTACGGCTCCGACGTGGACCCGCTGGCCTATCTCGCGGGCAAGGGCGTCGTTCTCTGACATCCGTAGGAGCATCCGCCGTGCCACGGCGGGCGACGGCGTGACGACGGCAGGCCCCGCCCACCCCGCGGGGCCTGCCGTCGCGTCGTGGGGTGGCGCTCAGCCGCCCTGCTTCTGGTAGGTCCGCACCGAGAGCGGCGCGAAGACCGCAGTCAGGAGCACCGGCCACCCGATGGCCAGCAGCAGGGCGTTCTCGCTCGCCCAACCCCCGCCGCCAAGACCTGGGTTGCCGAACAGCTCGCGGATCGCGGTCACCGTGGCGGACAGGGGGTTCCACTCGGCGACCGTGCCCAGCCAGTCCGGCATCAGCTCGGGCGCGGTGAAGACGTTGGACACCGCGGTCAGCGGGAATACCAGCGGGAAGACGATCATCCCCACCGTGTCGGGGTTGCGCACGACCAGGCCCAGATAGATCCCGATCCAGGTGATCGCCACCCGCAGCGCCAGCACGAGCGCCACCGCGACCAGCGCTCTGCCGACGCCCCTGTGCCACTCCCAGCCGACCAGCAGCCCGCACACGAGCAGCACCGACATCTCCAGCAGCGCCCGCAGCAGGTCGGCCGCGCTCCGCCCGGTCAGCAGCGCCGAGCGGGCCACCGGCATCGAGCGGAAGCGGTCGATCACGCCGCGCCCCGCGTCCACCGCGACCGCCGAGCCGGTCGCGCCGAGGCCGTAGAGCATCGTCATCGCGAAGACCCCGGGGAGCAGGAACTCCCGGTAGTCGCCGCCGTCGGGCAGCACCATGCCGCTGCCGAAGACATAGCCGAAGACCAGCACGAACATGATCGGCAGCATGAAGTAGAGCACCACCTCCTCGGGCGTCCGCACGAGGTGCGCCATGTTCCGCCGGGTCATCGTCAGGCCGTCGGCCATCGCGTAGCGCACGCGCCTCATCGGGCCACCCCCGCCGCGCTCGTGTGCTTCCGGTCAGCCCGCCGCCCGGTGAGCCTCAGGAACGCCTCGTCGAGCGTGGGCCGCCTGGTGCCGATGTCCTCCACCGCGATGCCCGCCGCGTGCAGCGCCCTGACCACCTCGGTCAACGCGGTGACTCGGTCGGTCACCAGCGCGCTCACCCGGCGCGTGTCCTGATCGGTGTCGGGCTCGACCCCGCACACGCGCGCGATGAGCGCGGCCACCCCGAACAGGTCGGCGGCGTCCCGCACGACGACCTCGACCCGGTCGGCGCCGATCGTCGCCTTCAGCTCGTCGGCCGTGCCCTCGGCGACCACGCGCCCGGTGTCGATCACCGAGATCCGGTCGGCCAGCTGGTCGGCCTCCTCGAGGTACTGCGTGGTCAGCAGCACCGTGGTGCCGCCCGCGACCAGCGAACGGACCGCGTCCCACACGCTGTTGCGGCTGCGCGGGTCGAGGCCCGTGGTCGGCTCGTCGAGGAACAGCACCTCGGGCGAGCGCACCAGGCTGGCCGCCAGGTCGAGGCGCCGCCGCATCCCCCCGGAGTACTGCCCGGCGTTCCTCCCCGCCGCGTCGGTCAGCTCGAAGCGCTCAAGCAGCTCGTCGGCCCGCCGCCTGGCCGCCGCGCGGCCCAGCTTGTGGAGCCTGCCGAACATCACGAGGTTCTGCCGCCCGCTGAGCTGCTCGTCGACCGCCGCGTACTGCCCGGTCAGCCCGATCCGCTCGCGCACATCGCCCGGCTGCCGCGCCACGTCGAACCCCCGGATCTCCGCGCGCCCCGCGTCGTAGCGCAGCAGCGTGGCCAGCGCGCGCACGGTCGTCGTCTTGCCCGCGCCGTTCGGCCCCAGAAGGCCGTGCACCGTGCCGGTCCGCACGGCCAGGTCAACGCCGTCGAGCGCGTGGGTGCCGCGATATCGCTTGCGCAGCCCCTCCGCCACGATCGCGTGCTCTGTCATCTCCCCAACCCCGTCCCCATATCCGAGAAACTGCTTTACGTCGAAAACTGTGTACGTCGTAGACTTGGGTATACACCATACACAGTTTTAGGATGCCGTCAACCACTTCAGTGAGGGGCGAGGATGACCGACCAGCGCCAGGCGCGTCGCGACCTCCAGGCGTCGGTGGACCTGCTCTGGCGCACCAAGGGGCCCGGCAGAAGGGGCCCGCGCGGCACCCTGACCGTGGACCGGATCGTCCAGACCGCCATCGACGTCGCCGACGCCGATGGCCTCGCGGGCGTCTCGATGCGCAAGGTCGCCGAACGGCTCGGGGTCACGACGATGTCGCTCTACCGGTACATCCCGGGCAAGGACGACCTGGTCGACCTGATGTTCGAGATGGCCACGGGGCACCCCGACACCTCGGACTGGCCCGACGACTGGCGTGGGCGGCTGACCGCCTACGCGCGCGAGTGCCGCACGATGCTGCTCCAGCGCCCCTGGATGATCGACGTCCCGATCGGCAGCCCGCCCATGGGGCCCAACAACCTCGCGTGGATGGAGGCCGTGCTCGCGTCGCTCGACGGCAGCGGCCTCGGCCAGGACGACATGGTCGGCGTGCTGTTGCTCCTCACCAACTACGTGCTGAGCGAGGTCCGCCAGGAGATCACGATGAGCCGCGCCGCGCCGCGCACGGGCGTGACATACGAGGAATGGGGCGAGATCTACGGGGAGTTGCTGGCCAGGGTGGTCGGATCCGGGCGCTACCCGGCGCTGGCGCGGGTGGTGGAGGCGGGCGTCTTCGGCCCCGAGTCCGTGGGCGCGGAGGAGGACTTCGCGTATGGCCTCGACTTCATCCTGGACGGGATCGAGGCCCTCATCCGCGAGCGCAGGGGGAAGGCGCCGAAGCGCGCGGAGTGAGAACGGCCCGCGCCGCCCCCGCGGTCAGCCCAGGGACGCCACCGCGTTCGCGATGAGAGCGCGGGCGGCCGCTCCTCGTACGGCCTGCTGTGAGAGACGTTCGAATGCGCGAGCGTACAGCTCGACCTGGCTGGGCTGTATCAGTGTGGACGCGGCATCCAGGGTGTCGGCGTGCACCCTTCGGTCATCGAAGATCGTGAAGGTCGGCATGGGCCACACGACCCGTTGTTCCGAGAAGGGGACTATGCCCACGGCGACGTTCTGCACGTCCATGACTCCGAGCAGGTGGCCGAGCTGCGCCGCCATGGTCTCGGCGCTGCACAACCGGTATCGCAACACCGACTCTTCCAGCACGAAGGAGAACCGGCGCCCGCCCCCGCTCAGCACCTCGTTCCGCCGTATCCGGGCCGCCACTGCCTCGCTCACGTCGTCCGGTGTCCCTCGGAAATCCGCGATGGAGGACAGCAGTGCGGACGCGTACCCCGGTGTCTGGACGAAACCAGGGATCACATCGGATACGTAGACGCGGAAGGTCTTGGTCCGTCGGTACAGGTCGCCGGTGCTCTCTTGCAGGCGCCGAAGGCCGGTGCGCTGAAGCCGTCTCCACTCCACATGCGCTTCGGTGGACTGCCTGTTGGCCGCGATCAGGTCGGGGGCCTGGTCGTCAGCGGCGCAGGCTCGGCACCAGGCTCGGATGTCGGCATCGGAGGGAGGCGTCTTGGCGTTCTCGATCCGGGACGACTTCGATTCCGACCAACCGCACCTGATGGCCAGCTCCCGCCCGTTGATCCCCGCGTCCTTCCGGATCTCACGAAGGCGGCCCGCCAGCTTCTCTCGGGCCTTCTGAACGCGTGAAGAGGGGTGTGGGGGCATGGAGCTGGCGTGCGTCAGACCGTGTACCCGTGGTGCGGGATCGCTCGCTCCCAGACTGCCTCGAACGCGGCGGAGCACAGCTTCACGGCTTCCGGGTCCGCCGTGATCTCGTCCTCCACCACCACGCCGTCGCCCGAGAAGTGGTGCACCCGGAGCAGCGAGTCATCGAACAGCCAGAAGTCGTTTCCCGGCAGGGCGATGGCCGTGGCCTGCCGCCGGGGCAGCCAGCGGACCTGCTCCCCCGCCGTGACGTTGGCACGGGTGACGTAGTGCTCCCACCTGATGTACTCCGACACCGGCTCGGAGACCACCCGCGCCCTGCGGATCACCACGCCCCTGGCCACGGTGTCGGCGATCAGCTGGTCGTAGGGGTGCCACCACGATCCGCGGTCCTCCCAGTCGATCCGCTCCCCGCGCCTCCACGCCTCGAACCGGTCGGTGGCGGCGTAGGAGTCGCGCAACTCCAGGTGAACGGCGGATCGCCCGCACCGGCCGAGCAGCTCAGCGAAGCTGGGCACGCTCGACGGCATCACAGGCCTCCCTGATCATCGGAACCATCCGGGCCGGAATCCTGACGACGGCCTCACTGTCGGGCACCGGACCGTTCGCGGGGCTGCTCACCTCACAGTCCGCCTGAGTCTCGGGGGTCGGCTTCCACCCCTGCAACAAGATTCCCTGAACTTCCGTGTCCACCCACACCGTCGGGCAGTGGTCCCGGTCGGGGTCGATCCCAACGAACTCCACGGCCATGGCAGGCCCCCTGATCCAGTCACTTGCTCGGGTTTGCACCAGCATCTTTGAACTGGGAGAAGGCGTCAATACCGCGCGCTGGGCCAAGCGAATCGGCGTGCAAGCTCGTGCAATCTCATGGATCCGTGACGCCCGGTCTCCGTAGCCTCCTCGGCACAGCCAGTTGAGAGCCGGAGGCAACCCTTCTCCCCGGAGGTACGCACGATGAGCACAGCCGTTCAGACCCGCACCCGTGACCCGCGGATCATCCTCAACGCACTGGCCCACCGAGTGCCCCAGCTGATCACCGAGACAGAGCCGACGCTGTGGGACCGAGAAATCGCTCTCCTGTTGCGCGACAACAGCGTCATGACCCGCGACACCGCCGAACGGCTGCTGGGCCAGGCCATCGCGTACACGATCACCGCCATGGAGCGGAAGGGCGTGGACATGGGCGTCGGCTACACGGTGGACGTGGCCGTGCATGCCCTGATCCTGGACACGCCGCTGTACTTCGCCCTGTGCGACGAGTACAACAGCGGTCAGTACAAGCACCATGCGCCCCTGATCCAGCGGCGCCGCGACGGCACCGTGACGCGGACGGCCGACATCCTGAGGGACAACGGGTTCGCCGTGGACGCCGAGTTGTGGGGCATGGACGCGGCGGAGTGCTCTCCGTGCGACAACAAGGTCCCTGACAGCCACTGACACCATCCGTACCGGGTGCCCCCGTCTCCACCGGAGCGGGGGCACCGACCCAACCGTGGAACCGAGGCCGACAGTTGCCCGCTCAGCACAACATCGAGTCCGAACGCGAACTCTGGGACGCCTTCGCCGAGAGCACGAGGGACAAGACCCTGGAGGCTGACCCGGTGTTCTGCTGGACGCAGTACGCCGGGCATGGCCCAGGTCCCGAACTCCTGGGGGCACCGAGAACGGCGCTGGAGATCGGCTGTGGCACCGGGCGGGCCCTGGCGTTTCTCCTGAACCGGGGAGTCAAGGTCACGGGCCTGGATCTGTCTCCGGTAGCCGTCAAGCACCTGATCGAACGCTGGGGGTCCACGGGAGCGGAGTTCATCTGCGCGGAAGTGCTTGAGCACCTGGCGGCGAGCACCGAGACGTATGACGCCATCTATTCGATCTTCGGAGCGGTGTGGTTCACCGACCCGGCGAAACTCCTTCCGCTGATCGCCAAGCGGCTCAACCCCGACGGCACGCTGGTCTTCTCCCAACCCCCCGCGATCCCGGGGGCCTACGGCCCCCAGGGCATGTACAAGGGCGGCTTCGCGGGCAAGGCCATGTTCACCTACCGGTACAGCTACACGCCCCGCACGTGGTCCGCACTTCTCGCCAAGAGCGGCTTCCAGGACATCGAAGCAGCCGTCCTGGACGCCCCGACCGAGGGGCACATCGGAACGTTGATCGTGCGCGGCGTGAAGCGCTGATCCCCCCGGACGGGCACCGGGCGGGAACGGGCCCGTGGGGCGTTGTCGTTGTCGTTGGCGTTGGCGTTCACGGGGCTACGGGAGGTTCCGTGCCATCACGATCCGCTGGACCTGGTTCGTGCCCTCGTAGATCTGCGTGATCTTGGCGTCGCGCATCATGCGCTCCACCGGGTAGTCGCGCGTGTAGCCGTAGCCGCCGAGGAGCTGCACCGCGTCCGTCGTGATCTCCATCGCCGCGTCGGACGCCAGGCACTTGGCCGCCGCGCCGAAGAACGTCAGGTCCGCGTCGTTCCGTTCGGACCTGGCGGCGGCCGCGTAGGTCAGCTGGCGCGCGGCCTCCAGCTTCATCGCCATGTCGGCCAGCATGAACTGCACGCCCTGGAAGTCCCCCACGGGCTTGCCGAACTGCTTGCGCTCCCGCACATACCCCTTCGCGTAGTCGAGCGCCCCCTGCGCGATCCCCACCGCCTGCGCCGCGATCGTGATCCTGGTGTGGTCGAGGGTGCGCATCGCGGTGGCGAAGCCCGTGCCCTCGTCGCCGATCATGCGCGCCGCGGGGATCCTGACGTTGTCCAGGTAGACCTCGCGCGTCGGCGACCCCTTGATGCCCAGCTTCCGCTCGGGCGCCCCGAACGACACGCCCTCGTCGCCCTTCTCGACGACGAACGCCGAGATCCCGCCGCGCGTCCGCTTCTCCGGGTCGGTGACGGCCATCACCGTGTAGAAGTCGCTGACCCCGGCGTTGGTGATCCAGCGCTTGACGCCGTTGAGCACATACGCGTCGCCTTCCCGCACCGCGCGCGTGCGCATCCCGCCCGCGTCCGAGCCCGCGTCGGGCTCAGAGAGGCAGTACGAGAACATCGCCTCGCCCCTGGCGAGCGGCGTGAGGTAGCGCTCCTTCAGCTCCTTCGACCCCGAGAGCACCAGCGGCAGCGAGCCCAGCTTGTTCACCGCGGGGATCAGCGAGGACGAGGCGCACACGCGGGCGACCTCCTCGATCACGACGACCGTCGCCAGCGCGTCCGCGCCCGCCCCGCCGAACTCCTCGGGCACGTGCACGGCGTGCAGGTCGCTGGCGACGAGCGCGTCCAGCGCCTCCTGGGGGAAACGGCCTTGCTCGTCCACGTCGGCCGCGAACGGCGCGATCTTCGCCTCCGCCAGCGCCCGCACCGACTCCCGGAGCAGATCGTGCTCCTCGGCGGGGCGGTAGAGGTCGAACTCCGGTGCTCCTGCCACGTCTCTCACTCCCTGACGATCCGCCGCGATAACGACTGTTAACTCAGCTGTCATCCTAGGCCGGACGAGCGGCCATGGATACGTGGGCTGCCCGGCAACGCCGGGGTCTATGCTCGGAGTCATGTCCCCGAAGATCACGGTGATCGGCCTCGGCTACCTCGGCGCCACCCATGCCGCCGCCATGGCGGAGCTGGGATTCGAGGTGCTCGGCCTCGACATCGTCCCGGAGAAGATCGAGCTGCTGACGCGCGGCGAGACCCCCATCTACGAGCCGGGCCTCGGGGACATGCTGCGGCGGCACGTCGCCGGGCTGCCGGGATCGACGGGCCGCCTGTCGTTCACCACGTCGTACGCGGCGGTGGCGGAGTTCGGCGACGTCCACTTCATCTGCGTCAACACCCCGCAGAAGCCCGGGGAGTACGCCTGCGACATGAGCTATGTGGACAGCGCGGTCGACTCCCTCGCGCCGCACCTCACGCGGCCCGCCCTGGTCGTGGGCAAGTCCACCGTCCCGGTCGGCAGCGCCGCCAGGCTGGCCCGCAGGGTCGCCGAGCTGGCGCCCGTGGGCGACGCCGCCGAGCTGGCGTGGAACCCCGAGTTCCTGCGCGAGGGCTTCGCCGTCCAGGACACCCTGCACCCCGACCGCATCGTCGCCGGTGTCACGGGCGAGCGCGCCGAGGCGCGCCTCCGCGAGGTCTACGCCGGGCCGATCGGCGACGGCGCCCCGTTTATCGTCACCGACCTGCCGACCGCGGAGCTGGTCAAGACGGCGGCCAACGCGTTCCTCTCCACCAAGATCTCCTTCATCAACGCCATGGCCGAGATCTGCGAGACCGCGGGCGGCGACGTCGTCAAGCTCGCCGAGGCCCTTGGGCACGACGACCGCATCGGCAGGAAGTTCCTGCGCGCCGGGATCGGCTTCGGCGGAGGCTGCCTGCCCAAGGACATCCGCGCGTTCATGGCCCGCGCGGGCGAGCTGGGCGCGCCCGAGGCCGTGGCGTTCCTGCGCGAGATCGACTCGATCAACATGCGCCGCCGCGTCTCCATGGTCGAGCTGACCAGGGAGACGCTCGGCGGTTCGCTGCTCGGCAAGCGCGTGGCCGTCCTGGGCGCGGCGTTCAAGCCCGACTCCGACGACGTCCGCGACTCGCCCTCGCTCAACATCGCGGGCCAGCTCCACCTCCAGGGCGCCGAGGTCACCGTGCACGACCCCAAGGCCATGGACAACGCCAGGCGCGTCTTCCCCACCCTGCGCTACGCGGACTCCCCGACCGAGGCGGCCCAGGGCGCGCACGCCGTGCTGCACCTGACCGAGTGGCGGGAGTTCCGCGAGCTCGACCCCGCCGCGCTCGGCGAGGTCGTCGGCGAGCGGCACCTCCTCGACGGGCGCAACACCCTGGACCCCGCGCTGTGGCGCAAGGCGGGCTGGACCTATCGCGCCCTGGGCCGCCCGACCGCGTGATCGGCACCCCCGGTTCGAGTGCGTTCGGGTTTGACCCCTGACCATTCGGCAAAGCACTCCGCATGCCGAGAAGCGACCACGGGGGAGCGGAAGCCGTCCTTCCCCCCGATCACGGTGCGGGTCCTGGAGCGAGCGAGGGAAACGCCGGTGATGGCGGCGAGCTCAAGCGCGTCATCGGCCCGGGGCTGCTGCTCCTCTTCATCGTCGGCGACATCCTCGGCACGGGCGTCTACGCCCTGACGGGCCAGGTCGCCGCCGAGGTCGGGGGCGCGGTGTGGGTGCCGTTCCTGTGCGCCTTCCTGGTGGCGATGCTGACCGCCACCAGCTATCTGGAGCTGGTCACCAAGTACCCGAGGGCCGGTGGCGCGGCGGCGTACTCGCACCGGGCGTTCGGCATCCACTTCCTGACCTTCCTCGTCACGTTCGCCGTGATGTGCTCGGGGCTGACCTCCGCGTCGAGCGCGTCCAAGGCGTTCGCCGCCAACCTGCTGTCCGCGCTCGACGTCGACGGCGACCAAGGGCGCGTCGCCATGGCGATCGCGCTGGGCTTCATGGCGTTGATCAGCCTCGTCAACCTGCGCGGCGTCGGCGAGAGCGTCAAGGCCAACGTCGCCCTCACCGCCGTCGAGCTGACCGGCCTGCTGATCGTCATCGGCGTGGGCGCGTGGGCGCTGCTCCAGGGCGACGGCGAGTTCTCGCGCGTGACCGAGTTCGAGACCCCGGGCGGCGACACGGCCTTCGGCGCGATCACGGCGGCCACGGCGCTCGCGTTCTTCGCGATGGTCGGCTTCGAGGACTCGGTGAACATGGCCGAGGAGACCAAGGACCCCGTGCGGATCTTTCCGCGCGTCATGCTGATCGGCCTGACGGTCACGGGCGTCATCTACATCCTGGTCGCGGTCGCGAGCGTCACCCTGGTCGCCCCCGCCGAGCTGGGGGAGGGCGACACCCCGCTGCTCAAGGTGGTCCAGGCGGGCGCGCCCGGCTTCCCGATCGACGTGTTCGCATGGATCACGATGTTCGCCGTCTCCAACTCCGCGCTGATCAACATGCTCATGGCCAGCCGCCTGCTCTACGGCATGTCCCGCGAACGCGCCCTGCCCGCCCCGCTGTGCCGCCTGCTGCCCCGCCGCCGCACCCCGTGGGTCGCGATCACGTTCACGACGCTGCTGGCGTTCCTGCTCATCGGCTACGCCGACCTGACCGCGCTCGGCGGCACCACGTCGCTGCTCCTGCTGTGCGTCTTCGCGGTCGTCAACGTCGCGGTGCTCGTCCTGCGACGCGACCGGGTCGCGCACCGGCACTTCCGCGCCCCCACCGCGCTCCCCGTCATCGGCGCGGTCCTGTGCGTCTACCTGGCAAGCCCGCTCTCGCAGCGCTCGGGCGATGACTACGAGATCGCGGGCTGGCTCATGCTGATCGGCATCGCGCTGTGGGCGTGCGTGTGGGGCTGCACACGGCTCCTGGCGGCGCGCGCGAAGGGCGTGGGCTGAGGCGGCGCCTCGCGGCCAGCGGTCGCGTTCGGCCCTGGCTGTGTTGACTCGCGTCATCAACCCCGCGGGTCAATACAGCTGCCGGTGACCGGGCAGCCCAGTCTCGGCGAGGACTGCCGAGCACCAGGGTGCCGCCGGGAATGGCGAGGGGGCGCGTCACGCGGCGCTCGCCCCGCCGGGCGTCTGCTGCCTGCGGGCCTCGTGCGACCGGCTCCCGTTCAGGTCGCGTCGGGCGGGCCCGTGATCACCGCCGTCAGGCGGGTGCCCCGGGGGAACGCGCCCGCCGCGGCCAGGTCGCTCAGGCAGTGCAGCGCCTTCGCGACATAGCGGCGTTCGATCGGGAGGTCGTGGCGTCGCTCGAACTCCTCGGTGAACGCCGCCAGTTCGGGAGGGACCCGGCCATAGCCCCCGCCGTGGTGGGTGTGGGCGACGCGCCAGTTGGCGAAGGCCCGGCCGAACGCGGCGCGTTGCAGCCGGGTCACCTCGCCCTCCAGATAGCCCTCGCCGCCGCGCAGCACCGCGACGCCGAGGGCGGTCGCGCCGGGGGGCAGGCCCGCGGCGATCCCGGCGAGCGTGCCGCCTGTGCCGACCGGGACGCACACGACGTCCCGCGGGCCCAGGCCGGGAAGCTCGCGAGGTATCTCGGCCGCGCCACGCGCGGCAAGGGCGTTGGAGCCGCCCTCGGGCAGGACATAGCAGCGGCCGAATCGCTCCTCCAGGCGGGCGCGGGTCTCCGGCTTGTCCAAGGCGCGCAGGGTCGCGCGGTAGGTGGCGCGGTCGGCGAACACCAGCTCCATGCCCGCCGCCTCCGCCGCCGCGAGCACGGGGTTGCGCGGGGCGCGCGCCAGCTCGTCGCCCCTGATCACGCCGGTGCAGGCGAACCCCGTGGCCGCGGCCGCCGCGGCCACCGCCGCGATGTGGTGGGACCACGCGCCGCCGAACGTCAGCAGCCGCGTATGGCCGAGGTCGGCCGCGGCGCGCAGATTGGGGGTGAGCTTGCGCCACTTGTTGCCCGGGACCGTCGCATGGATGAGATCGTCGCGCTTGAGCCGCAGCGCCACGCCCGCCGAGGCCAGCACCGGGCCTGGGTCGGGCAGCTCGGCCACCGGGGACGGCAGCACCGCGGGCGACAGCATCGGGACGAGTGTACGAACGCCCGTTCCCCCCGGCCACTCCGGCCTCTCACCCCGGAGACTCACCCCGGCTGCCGCCTGGCCCGCTCCCGGTAGGCGCGCATCTTGGCGCGCGAGCCGCAGATCCGCATCGAGCACCAGCGGCGGTGGCCCGCGGGGCTGTGGTCGTAGTACGCCCAGCGGCACGTGTCTGCCTCGCACACCTTGAGCCGCCGCCAGGTCCCCTCCGCCTCGGCCACCGCGACCAGCGCGGCCACCCGCGCGGCCAGCGCCGCCGCGCCGCGCAGCCCGGGCGCCGGGACCAGCGCCGTGTCCCCCGTCGCGCCGTCCACGCGCAGCGCGAGCGGCGCGCGTGCGAACGCCTCGGTCAGCGCCTTGGCCGAGCCCTCGCGCATCGCGGGCCCCGTGTGCGCGCGACACGCCTCCCGCAGCCCCTCGCGCAGCGCCACCACCCCGGCGCGGTCGTCGGCCGTCAGCGCGACCCCGGCCCGCTCGGCGAGGGCGGCCAGGCCAACGGCCCCGGCCAGGCGGTCCTCTCCCGACTCCAGATCGACCGTATTGATCAATTCCTCGATCAGAACGAGACCGCCGGGCGTCTCCTTCTCTCCCACGCTTGCCACGTTACCGGTGAGCCGCCATGATGTGGTCACGGTCACCGTTACCATCACATGCGCCCAACAGGTAACGAGGCGCGAAGGGAGACACCATGGCCATCGCCACGCTGGGGGTCACCGTTCTCGACTGTCCCGAGCCGCGCGCGCTCGCGGCGTTCTATGCCGCGGTGCTCGACTGGAGGGTCGCCGAGGACCGCAGCGACGACGAGTGGGTCGAGCTCGAAGGGCCGCACGGGCGGACGCTGGCGTTCCAGCGGTCCGAGGGCTACCGGGCGCCGAGCTGGCCGAGCACGGAGAACCCCCAGCAGTTCCACCTGGACCTGGACGTGCCGAGGCAGCGCCTCGACGAGGCCGAGGCCGAGGTGCTGAGGCTCGGGGCCACGCTGCTCGAGGGCGACCACGGCGGCAGCCGCGACTGGCGGGTCTATGCGGACCCGGTGGGGCACCCGTTCTGCCTCTGCGCGCAGTGACCGTGCGGTGGCAGCGGGGGAGGCGCGCCGCCGGGCGCGGGGGGCCCGGCGGCGGTCGTCTCACTCGGTGCCGACGGTCACCTTCTCGTCGTTCTCCAGCTGGGAGATCAGCTGCTCGGTCAGCTCCATGTCCCACAGCACGGCCGAGCCCTGCTCGGTGGCGTAGCCGGGGTCGGCGACCGGGATGTTCATGCGCTCGGCGCCGCGCATCCCCCAGAACATCTCGCGCAGGTTCCACAGGCTCATGTCCTCGTCCACGATGAGCGCGTCGAGCCCGGCGTTCATGGTGGGGAAGAGCGTGAACGGGTTGAGCAGCGTCGAGGGCGACGCGGCCTGGTCGGCGAGCGTCCCGAGGAACTCCTGCTGGTTCTGGGTGCGCCCCAGGTCGCCCATGGCCTCCTGGTAGCGCTGCCGGTTGAACGCCAGCGACTCGGCGCCGTCGAGCTGGTGGCAGCCCGCCTCGAAGTCGGCGCCCGAGTTCTCGTCCCGGATCGGCTCGTCGAAGCACATCTCGACGCCGCCGAGGGCGTCCACCACGTTGGCGAAGCCGCCGAAGCCGATCTCGGCGTAGTGGTCGATGCGCAGCCCGGTGTTGTACTCGATCGTGCGGACCAGCAGCTCGGGGCCCTCGATGGCATAGGCGGCGTTGAGCTTCTGCTGCTGCGCGGGTATCCGGTTGCCCGAGACCGAGCCGGTGAACTCGGGAATGGTCACCCACGAGTCACGCGGCAGGCTGACCATCGTGTTCCCGTTGTCGCCGACGTGCAGGATCATGATCGTGTCCGTGCGCTGGCCGTCGGTCGAGCCGGTGTGCAGCTCCCGCTGCTCCTCCTCGCTCAGCCCCTCGCGGCTGTCGGAGCCGACGATCAGGAAGTTGGTGCCCCGGCCGCCCGTCGGCCGGTCCTCGACGGAGGCCAGGTCGACCTCGCGGCGCAGCTTGCCGTCCGCCCAGAAGTAGATGCCCACGCCCGTCACCAGCAGCACCAGCACCAGCGCGAGCGCGGTGAAGCCGATGCGGCGGCGCCAGTTGACCGGGCCGCGCGGGCGGCGCGGCCCCGGGCCGCGGTCGTCATAGGGGTCATGGCCACCGGGCGGGGGCGGGGGAGGAGGCGCGGGGGAGCGGCGGTCCTGGCCGTTGCCGCGGTAGAGCTGGCCCTCGTTGTAGCCGGAGTCGAATCCGGGGTCGGCCCCGTCGTCGTGCTGGGGCGCCCGCTGGCGCGGCGGTCTTCCGACGTGCGGCATGACCCGGGCGCTCTCCGGACGGGCGTTGCCGCTGCCCTGTCCGTAACGGTCCTGACCCCTGCCCCTCTGGGGACGGTGGGGGTGGGCCTGGTGGTCGTCGGTCCAGCCGTCGGGCCAGTCGCTCATGACATGCCAGTGTGCCGCCCCCGACCGCCGAACGGGTGGCCGGGTCCGCACTGTGGCAGAGCTGATGCAATCCGCCGGGGCGTGCGACCCCCGCTTACGCTTACGCCCATGGCCGACCTTCCGGGTAAACCCACCGCCGCGTCCCGCACCACCCTGTCGCACATCATGACGCAGGCCGATGTGAACCTCCTCGGCACGGTGCACGGCGGCGTGATCATGAAGCTGGTCGACGACGCGGCCGGAGCGGTCGCGGGCCGCCACTCGGGCGGGCCCGCGGTCACGGCCTCGATGGACGAGATGGTCTTCCTCGAGCCGGTCAAGGTCGGCGACCTCGTGCATGTCCACGCCCAGGTCAACTGGACGGGCAGGACCTCCATGGAGATCGGCGTCAAGGTGCTGGCCGAGCGGTGGAACGAGTCGACGCCCGCGACCCGCGTCGGCACCGCCTATCTGGTCTTCGCGGCGGTCGACGAGAGCGGCAGGCCCCGCGCCGTGCCGCCCGTCGTCCCCGACAACGACCGCGACCGCCGCCGCTTCCAGGAGGCACAGATCCGCCGCACCCACCGGCTCGCCAGGCGCAGGGAGATCATGGAGCTGCGCAAGCGCCCGCTGTAGCCCGGGAGTTGGGCCCTGGTGGATTCCGGGCCCTGGTGGATTCCGGGCCCTGGTGGATTCCGGGGCAAGGCGGATTCCGGGGTAAGGAGGACTACAAGCGGGCGATCCTGGCGTGGCGCTGGCGGGGCGCGCGGCGGGGCGGCGCGATCCCGGTGAGCAGGACGAGCCGCGCGGCCCTGTGGCGCTGGCCCGCGTAGGGCGCGAGCAGCTGAAGCATCCGGTCGTCGTCCGCGTCCCGCTCGCCGCCGAGCGCGTAGCCGACCGTCCTGGGCAGGTGCAGATCGCCGACGGTGAGGGCGTCGGGGTCGCCGTTGGCGCGTTGCAGCGTCTCCGCCGCGGTCCACGGGCCGATGCCCGGCACGGCCGTCAGGCGCGCCATCGCCTCGGGCAGCGCCATCGCCGCCGCCTCCTCCATGCGCCGCGCGACCCGCGCCGCGCGCACCACCGCGGCCGAGCGCTTGGGGTCCACGCCCGCGCGGTGCCACTCCCACGAGGGGATGAGGGCGAACGTCCGGGGCTCGGGCATCACATACATCCCCGCCGCCGCCCCCGGCCCTGGCGCGGGCTCGCCGTACCACCTCAGCAGCAGCCGCCAGGCCCGGTACGCCTCCTCGGTGGTGACCCGCTGCTCGAGGACCGAGGGGATCAGCGACTCCATCACGAGCCCCGTGCGGATCAGCCTGACCCCGGGGTTGCGGCGCAGCGACTCGGCGATCAGCGGGTGGTGGGGGACGAACGCCCCGGGCTCGTCCTCGGCGCCGAGCAGCGCGGGCAGCCGTTCGAGCGCCCACGCGGCGCCCGGGCCCCACGCGTCCGCGGTCACCCGGGGCTCCGCGCCGTCACGCGCCTGGGCCAGCCGCAGGGTCGCGGGACCCGCCGGCGTGCGCGTCGCGCGCCACACCACCCCGTCGCGCCCCGCGCGGAACGCCGGGTCATAAGGGCCGCGCCGCAGCACGAGGATGCTGCGGCGCAGGTCGAAGGGGCCAGCGGGGCGAAAGGCACGGGTGAGGCTGCGGTCCGGCACGGTCGAACAGGCTAACGGTTCTGCCGCGCGCCCCGTCACCGGCCCTGGAGGCGGTGGGCCGTGTCGCGGATGACCGGCAGGTCGTCGTAGAGCGCGTCGCCGGGGCACTCGGTGGCGTAACCGTCGCGGTGGCCCGAGATGTTGTTGAGCTTGACCGTGGTGCCCGCGGGGTACTTCCCGCCGCCAGAGGTGCGGTTGGCGCTGGCCGCGGGGTCGCGGTCGTGCAGGCCGAGCTTCCACGCGGTCAGCAGCGACAGCGCGTCCCGCACGTCGCGCCCTGGGTCGGTGCTCGAGTAGGTGCCGAGGACGGCCACGCCCATGCTGTTGTGGTTGAAGCCATAGGTGTGCGCGCCCTGCACGGGCAGGGCGACGCCGCCCGCGCGGCCCTCGTAGATCGTTCCGCACTTGTCGACGAAGAAGTTGTAGCCCACGTCGCGCCAGCCCTGGCTCTCCACGTGGTAGCGGTAGATGCCGCGCAGCAGCGAAGGGGCCTCGGAGCACGCGTAGTTGTTGCCGCCCGCGGTGTGGTGGACAAACGCCGTCTTGACCGAGTCGGTGTAGACGAAGCCGCTCTCCCGCAGGCTCTCGTCCGCGCCCCACTTGGAGCGGATGACGATGGGCGGGCGCGGCCCCTCGTGGTCGCCCGCCGCGGCGCCGCCCCCGGGCGCGACCTCGCCCGCGAGCTCCCCGTCCGCCTCGCCCACGCCGGGGTCGATCAGCTCCACCGAGAGCCCCTCGGGCAGCTCGGCGTCCGGCGCGTCCTCGCGCGGCTCGACCCTGACGTGCACCCCGTCGGACGCGCCGACCCAGCGGGGCGCGGTGCCGCCGCGCACGCGGTCGGCGCCCGCCTCGGCGGTGCCGGGGTCGGGTGCGTGGTCGGCGCCCGGCTCCAGGTCGAGCCAGTCCGACCAGTCCCCGGTCCCCGCGTCCCTCGCCCGCACCTGCACCGTGCCGTTCAGCTCGTCGGACGGGTCGTCCCACACGACGCCGAGCAGCGAGAACGGGTCGGTGTCCGTGGCGGGCAGGCCGCGCGTGCCCAGGGGCTCGACGGGCTCGGGCGACCCGTCGCCCGGATCGCCGCCCGAGCGGGTCTCGAAGTCGAGGGGTTGCAGCGCGAGCGACTGCGTGCCGCCGGCCCGCGCGCCCGCCTCCGTGGGCCGCGCGACCGCGCTGCCCGGCAGCAGCAGGGGAAGGGCGACGGCGGCCGCGCAGGCGGCGCCGATCGCGGAAGCAAGAGGAGATACCAGAAATGAGCGCATATCAGGATCTTCCGCACAGAATCCAACCGCTGTCCATCGGTGAGTGACCGAACGATGACCGAGGGTGAGGCTGGCCGCCCCGCCCGTCCACCCCTGGGGGCGACGCCCCCGCGTACCCTTGCGCCGATGAACATTCACGACCGCACCCCCGTCGACCTGCTGCGTTCCGCGCTCGCCACGGATGGCGCCCGGCCGCTGGTGACGTACTACGACGACGCCACCGGGGAACGGGTCGAGCTGTCCGTGGCCACCCTCGCCAATTGGGTGGCCAAGACGGCCAATCTCCTCCAGGACGAGCTGGGCGCGGAGCGCGGCGACCGGCTCGCGCTCCTCCTCCCCGCCCACTGGCAGACCGCGGTCTGGCTGCTCGCGTGCTCCGCCACGGGCGTCGTCGCCGACATCGGGGGTGACCCCGCGGGCGCCGACCTGGTGGTCAGCGGCCCCGACGCGCTCGATGCCGCCCGCGCGTGCCCGGGGGAGCGCGTTGCCCTCGCCCTGCGCCCCCTGGGCGCGCGGTTTCCCCAGCCGCCCGTCGGATTCACCGACTACGCGGTGGCGGTGCCCGCCCAGCCGGACACGTTCGCCGCCTATGACCCGGCGGGGCCATCCGATGTCGCCTATGTCGTCGAAGGCGCCGAACTCACCGGTGGCCAGGCCGTCGAACGGGCCCGCGCCGACGCCGGGGCCCTGGGCCTGACCGCGGGCTCACGCGTCATGTCCCTGGCGGGCTATGGCGGTTGGACCGGGATCTCCACCGGTCTTCTGGCCCCGCTCGCCGCGGGCGCCTCCGTGGTGCTCTGCCGCAACGCCGAACGCCTCGCCCCCGAGGCCATCGCCGCGCGCCGGGAGAGTGAGCGCGTCACCCACTTCGCGGACTGACGGTGGCCGCCCGCGCCCCGCGCCCCCAGGATCGTGCCCATGAGGGTGCCGCAACAGCCCACCTACCACCGGCTCATCGTGCCGCTGTCCGCGCCGCGGCCCGCGCCGCGGCCCGAGCCGCCGCCAGGGCCCGCCGCCGGGGGCGGCCACCGCTGGCCGCTGTGGCTGGCGTTGGCCGTGTCCTTCGCGCTGCTGGTGACCGCGGCGACGGGCTGGCTCCTGCGGCACGGCGCCCCCCAGGGCTCCGCGGCCCCCCGCGCGCCCGGGGCCCACGCGCTCCCCGTTACGGATATCGATCGTTAATCCCATGCGAACGTAAAGAGAGCTGCCTCGAAAAACCCTGAAAAGGGTAACTAGCCGGATGATTACCCCCACCTCTTGAGGTGGTGTGTGTCACCGCGATCGCAGGGCGCGGAACCTGGCAGCTAGTGTGTGCCGTCTGATCCTCTAGTAGGCACAGCGGAGGGCGCACGGACTCGTGGAAGCGCAGGGACGCGGGGGTGCGGGAGACATCGATCCCGCGGATCAGTGGGTGTTCAACCCGGAGACCGGTACCTACGAGCTGCGGCTGCCCGGGGCACGACAGGGCGAACGGCCGCAGCAGCAGGGACCGTCCTCCCCGAGCCGTCCGCGCGGTTCACGTAACGCTCCGCCGCCTCAGCGTCGCGGTCCGTCGCAGGCGCCGGGGGACCGGGAGAAGCCGCCGGTGGGCGACCGGCCCGTACCGCCGCAGCGCGACCGCCGCGCGAGCGGCAGCGGGGGCAGCCGCCGCAAGGGCCCGAGCCGCAAGGCCAAGAAGCAACGCTCGGGTACCAAGAGGGTGTTCATGTGGATCGGCGGCACCCTCGCGATGCTGCTGGTCGTCGGCTGCGCCGCGGGCTGGTACCTCTACAACCGCTTCAACAACAACATCGAGAAGTACGACGTCGGCATCGAGAACCCGTACCAGTCCGACGAGCCCGTCAACATCCTCTTCATCGGCACCGATACGCGTGACGGCGACGGCAACGACAGCTACGGCGGCGACGCCAGCGAGGGCGCGGACACCACGATCCTCATGCACTTCTCCGAGGACCGCACCAACGCCACGGGGTTGAGCATCCCGCGCGACCTGATCACCGACATCCCCGACTGCGAGGTCGTGCAGGAGGACGGCACGAGGGTCACCATCCCCGGCTCGCAGGGGGTGCGCTTCAACCAGAGCATGGGCACCAACGGGCGCGACCCCGGCTGCGTGTGGCGCACGGTGGAGGAGCTGACCGGGGTCAGCATCAACCACTTCATGATGGCCGACTTCAACGCCGTGAAGGACCTCTCATCGGCGGTCGGCGGCGTGCCCGTCTGCGTCGAAGAGCCGATAGACGACCCCAAGTCCCATCTCCAACTCGACGCCGGAAACCATGTGCTCGAGGGCGAGGAGGCGCTGGCGTTCGTCCGCACCCGCTACTCGGTGGGCACCGGGAGCGACCTCAGCAGGATCGAGCTTCAGCAGCAGTTCCTGGCGTCGATGGCACGGCAGATCACCGAGCGCGATCTGCTCTCCAGCCTCGGCAGCTTCTACGACCTCGCCGACGCCGCCACCAAGGCCCTCGCGGTGGACACCGAGATCGGCAGCATCGACAAGCTCTACGGCCTCGCCTCCGAGGTCGGTCAGGTCCCCATGTCGGACATGACCTTCATCACCCTGCCCGTGGTCGACAACCCGGCGGAGCCCGAGGACGCCAAGGCCACCGTCGTGATCGACGAGGGCAGGGCCCGGCCGATCTTCCAGATGCTCCAGCAGGACGTCTCCATGACGGACGACGGGAGCGAGGAGGGCGCGTCGGACGAGGGCGGCGACGCCGAGGGGCAGCCCGAGGCCGTCCCGGCCGCCGACATCAGGGTCGATGTCTACAACGGCGGCGACGTCATCGGCGCCGCCCAGGAGACGCTCGCCTGGATGCAGAACACCCATGGCATGACCCTGGCCACCAACGAGGGCAACGCCGCGGCCCCGCAGGCGGAGACCACCCTGGAGTTCGGCAGGGACCAGGCGGGCATGGCCGCCACCCTGGCCGAGCTGATGGGCCTGCCCGAGTCGGCGCTCCAGGAGCAGCCGGAGGACGCGGGCGACCAGCCGATGGTGCTGGTCCTCGGCGACGACTTCGCCGGCGCGGGCCAGCCCATAGAGGTCGCCCCCGAGCGGCCCGAGGACCTCGAAGGCATCACGGCGGACGACGAGGACGTCTGCGCGTCATGACGGCGCGGCGGATCTGCGGAATGTGGGGGGATTCCCGTGCGGAGTGCCGGCATACCCGGTGAGAACGAGGGTGGCCCCGCACGTGGGGTCACCCGGGCCGAGCAGCTCGGCTGGGACGAGAGCCTTTACCGGAACGCGGAGGGCGACCACGCCGTTCCCCCGCCCAGGCCGCTGGCCGACGGGGGCGGTGGCGACGCCGACGGCAACGGCGACGGCACGGGCGACGGCACGGGCGACGGCACGGGGCCCAGGCGCGCCCGCCGCGGCGAGGAGCGGACGAAGAAGCCCCGCTGGCGCCGCGTCCTCGTCTGGACGTCGGCCGGGCTGGCGTTCGTCCTCGTCGCGGTCGCCGTCGCCGGGTTCCTCTACCTCCGCCACCTCAACGGCAACCTCGCCAAGGACGAGCTGAACCTCAGCGGCGAGCAGCTCGAGCGCGCCGAGCCCAACGCCGCGGGCCAGACGCCGCTCAACATCCTGCTGCTCGGCTCCGACTCCCGCACCGGCGAGGAGAACCAGGACCTCGGCGGCGGCGGCGAGGGCGGCCAGCGCGCCGACGTCCAGCTCCTGATGCACGCCTCGGCCGACCGCAGCAACATCTCGCTCGTCAGCGTCCCGCGCGACACCATGGTCTCCATCCCCGAGTGCACCGACCCCGACACCGGCGAGGTCTACCCCGAGGTGGCCAGGGCGCGCATCAACTCCGCGCTCGACCACGGCGGTCCCGGCTGCGTCGTCGCCACATGGGAGCGGATGACCGACATCCCGATCGACCACTTCATGATGCTGGACTTCGCGGGCGTCGTGGAGATGGCCGACGCGGTCGGCGGCGTCCCGGTCTGCGTCGACGCCAACATCTACGACGACCGCTCCCAGCTGCGCCTCGAGGAGGGCACCACCGTCGTCGAGGGCGAGCAGGCCCTCCAGTGGCTGCGCACCCGGCACGGCTTCGAGAACGGCAGCGACGCCATAGGCCGCACGCGCGCCCAGCAGATGTATCTGAGCAACATGGCCGACGCGTTGCAGTCCGGCACGTCGCTCACCAACCCGAACGAGCTGATGGACCTCGCCGAGGCCGCCACCAACGCCCTCACCGTCGACCACGGACTCGGCTCCGTCCAGCGGCTCTACGAGCTGGGCGAGGACCTGCGCAACGTCCCGGGCGACCGCATCAACAGCGTGACCCTGCCCTGGCTCCCCGACCCGCTGAACCCCGATGTCACGGTGATCCCCGACCCGGAGAAGGCGGCCGACCTCTTCGAGCTGGTGCGCAACGACATCCCGCTCGACGACCAGGACGCCGAACCCGCCGACGACGGCGAGGGCGGGGACGGGGACGGCGGGGACGGGGACGGCGGCGCGAGCGAGTCGCCCGAGGTTCCCGCCGACCCGGCCGCCGACATCCCCGTCGCCGTCCGCAACGGCACGGGCGACCAGCTGAACGCCCCGGTCGACGGCCGCGCCGGGGTGATCACCGACGAGCTGCACCGCCAGGGCTTCCTGCTCGCGGGCACCGACGCCACCGAGATCTCGGCCCCCGCCACCCAGGTGCTCCACCCCGAGGGCGGCAGCGAGGCCAACGCCCGCGCCGTCGCCGACGCCCTCGGCATCCCCGCCGAAGCGGTGCTGGTCTCGGCGACCGTCGAGTCCGTCACGGTGGTCATCGGCGCCGACTGGCGCGAGGGCACGGCGTTCCCCGCCGCGAGCGCCGACCCCACCGAGGGCGACGCGGGCGGCGAGGCGACCGACGACGAAGGCCCCGTCGTGGACGAGGAGTCGATCCTCGGCGGCGACGACGAGAGCTGCATGAGCGTGAACCCGGCCTACACCTGGTAGGCCGGGCCCGGGGAACCCCGTGCGCCCAGGGCTCTCAGGGCGCGGTGACCGGGTCACGGCGCGAGGCGATCACCGCGCGCGCCAGCTTCCTCGGGCTGGTCAGATAGCCCCAGCCCCACGATAGGTGCATCGTCGCCAGCGCGAGCGGGATCCGCGCACGCGCCCCCAGCGTCAGGCCGCGCCCCGCGGGCAGCGAGCCAAGCCCTATCGCGGCCAGATAGCCCGCGGGCACGACGAACCCCCAGGGCGTCAGGGCCACTCCGGCCACCACTCCCGCCACGATCGCGAGCAGCGCGGCGGGCGGCGCGAGATAGCGGGGGTTGATCGACCCGGCGTGGTAACGCGCCACCACGTGCCGCCAACGCCCGTAGTTGCGGTACTGCTTGGCCAGCTCCCGCACCGATGGCCTGGGCCGGTAGGACACCAGCAGCTCGGGCGAGAACCAGATCAGCCCACCGGCCTGCCGGATCCTGTAGTTCAGCTCCCAGTCCTGCGCGCGGATGAACTCCTCGTTGTACCCGCCCTGTCGCTCGAGCACCTCGCGGCGGAACACCCCGAGGTAGACCGTCTCCGCCTCCCCGGCCGCGCCCCCGGTGTGGAACGCGGCGTTGCCCACGCCGATCCGCGACGTCATCGCGGCGGCGACGGCGCGCTCCCAGTCGTTCTCGCCCTCGGCGTGCATGATGCCGCCGACGTTCGCCGCGCCGGTCTCCGTCAGGAGCCGCACGGCGGTGGCGACATAGCCCTGCGAGAGCATGCCGTGCCCGTCCACGCGCACCACGACGGGGTGGCGGGAGGCGTTGATCGCGGCGTTGAGCCCGGCCGGGGTGCGGCCCGTGGGGTTGGGCACGGTCCGCACCCGGGGATCCGCGGCGACCAGCTCCGCGGCGATCTCGTCCGTCCGGTCGGACGACGGGCCCAGCGCGATCACCACCTCGATCTCGCCGGGGTACTCCTGCTCCAGAATGTGCCGGACCGCGTCGCGCAGGTGCCGCTCCTCGTTGAGCACCGGCATGATCACGGACACCGCGGGGGTCGGAATGGTGGTCACCGGCTCACGTTACCGCGATCGGGCGACCCGGACGCGCGCCACCCCAGGCCGTAGATCGTATGGACATACGGTGACGGGCGGGAGGTGACCGACGATGCAGGTCCGACGCCGAGGCCGCCGCCGAAGCCGAGGCCGCCGCCCGGTTCCGCGGATCGCCGGGGCACTCGCCGCCCTGGTGCTGCTCACCAGCGGAGTGGGCCACGCGATGGTGACCTCCGCCGAGCACAACGTCCGCCGCGTGGACCCGTTCTCGGGCCTGCGCGACCGCCCCGACGCGGGCAGCGGCCTCAACATCCTGCTCATCGGCACCGACAGCAGGGACGGCCTGTCCGCCGACGAACGCGCCAAGTACCACGTGGGCGACGCCTCGTGCCGCTGCGCCGACGCCGTTCTGCTGCTGCACGTGTCCGAGTCCCGCGAGCGCGCGACCGTCGTCAGCCTGCCGCGCGACTCCTACGCCGAGCTCCCCGAGCACACCTTCGCCCCCGACGACAGCCACCACACGCCGCACGCCGACAAGCTCAACGCCGCGCTCTCGCACGGCGGTCCACCGCTGATGGTCAACACGGTCGAGGACCTGACGGGCCTGCGCGTGGACCACTACCTCGAGGTCAGCTTCGTCAGCTTCATGCGCGCCGTCGACGAGATCGGCGGCGTCGAGATCTGCGCCAAGCGCCCGCTGAAGGACCCCTACTCGGGGCTCGACCTCCCCGCGGGCACCAGCACCCTCGACGGCCCCACGGCCCTCGCCTACGTCCGCGCCCGCCACCTCGACGGCACGTCCGACCTCGACCGGATGGAGCGCCAACAGCGCTTCCTCGCGGCGTTCCTCAAGGAGGCGGTCAGCACGGGCGTCCTGCTCAACCCGGCCCAGGTCAGCACGACGGCCGACGCCCTCCTCGACTCCGTCCGCGCCGACCCGGGCTTCGGCGCCGAACAGATGCTCCAACTCGCGGGCCTGATGCGCCACTTCACCACGGACGGCGCGCACTTCACCTCGGTCCCCGTGAAGGACCCCTCCCACCACGTCCCCGGCCTCGGCTCGACGGTCCGCTGGAACGAACAGGAGGCCACCCGCCTGTTCGACTCCCTGAGAACGGACACCCCCCTCCCCGAACCACCCCCGACCACCCCCCACTCCGAGGCCCAACCCCCGAAGAGCGCGGACGAGTTCGCCTGTTGAGCGGCGCGGCCTCAGCGCACCTCGACGAACGCGTCCGGGGTGCGCGGGGGGCGGGGGGTGGCTGGGGTGGCCGCGTGGCCGATCGCCACCGTGCCCATCGGGTCCCACGACGCCGGGAGCGCCAGCACGTCGCGGACCACGTCGCGGCAGAACATCGTCGACGAGACCCACGCCGAGCCCAGGCCCTCGCCCGCGAGGGCGACCAGGAGGTTCTGCACGCCCGCGCCCACGGCCACCACGAACATCTCGCGCTCGGCCGCCGCCCTGCGGGCGTCCGGGTAGGGGTGGGCGCCATCGGCCACCAGGCAGGGCACCACCAGATACGGCGCCGCGCGCAGCACGTCGCCGCGGCGCACACGGCGGGCGATGCTCTCCTCGGGCCTGCCGTCCCCGCGCAGGTCCGCGATCCACGCCTCGCGCATCGCGTCGAGCAGCCGCGTCCTCGCCTCGGCCGACTCGAGTAGCACGAAGCGCCACGGCGTCGTGTGGTGCGGCGCGGGGGCCGTGATCGCCGCGGCCACCGCGCGGCGCACCGCGGCGCCGTCCACCGGCGCGTCGGTGAACTCCCTGACCGTCCGCCGCAGCGTCACCGCCTCGCGGACGGCCTCGGACGTGCCGAGCCTGAACATGTCGTTGGCCGCGGGCCTGATCAGGTCGCGCGCGGTGCCGCCCGCGTCGGTGACCCGGTGGGCCAGGCCGCGGATCACCGCGACCGGCAGCCCGTCGACCTTCCCCTTGACCAGATCGCCCGCGCCCGCCAGCTCGTCGGCGACGGCGGTGAGGGTGACGCCGAGCTCGTTCCCGTGCGGGTCGGTGGTGCCGCGGAAGTCGTCGAGCACCTCGACCCCCGCCGCGCCGATCGCCACGTCCGTCTGCCCCTCGCGCCACGGGCGGCCGAACGTGTCGGTGACCACGACGCCGACCTCGACGGACAGCAGGTCGCGCAGCCCGCGCCTGATCCGCTCGGCGGAGGCGTCGGGGTCCTCGGGCAGCAACAGCACCGTTCCCGGCGGGGTGTTGGAGGCGTCGACGCCCGCGGCCGCCATCACGAAGCCGTGCCGCGACTGAACGATCCTGGCCGGTCCGCGGCGCGCGACGACGCGGACGGTCTCCTCGTCGATCGCCTCGTCCCGCCCTTCGGCCCGCCGGGTCCTGCCCTCGGCCTTGCTGACGACCTTGGACGTGACCACCAGCACGTCGCCGTCGGCGAGCCCCGGCAGCCCTGGCGCGGTGGCCGCGTCCGCGATCAGCTCGGCCAGCTCGTCCCCCGGCCTGACCTCGGGGATGCCGGGCAGCGCCCAGACCCGGTAGCCGGGGGCGGGTGAGGCGTTCACGCCGCGCCCACCTCCTTCGCGAGGGCCAGCGCCTCGCGCGCCATGGCCTCGGCCGCCGCCGCGTCGGTCATCAGCAGCGGAACGGCCCGGCAGCGGATGCCGTCCGCCTCCACCGCCTCGACCGCCGCGGCGTCCACCGTGTCCACGAGCCAGCCGTCGAGCAGCCCCGAGCCGTAGTGCCGCGCGACGCCAGCGGCCGTCGCGGGCACCCCGATCGCGGCGAGCACCTTGTCGGCCATGCCGCGCACCGGAGCGTCCCCGACGATGGGGGAGAGGCCGACGACCGGCACGCCCGCGTCGGCGATGGCCTCGCGCACACCGGGCACCGCGAGGATCGCGCCGACGCTCACCACGGGGTTGGACGGCGGGAAGACGATGACGTCGGCCGCGGCGATCGCCTCGAGCACGCCGGGCGCGGGCCGCGACCGCTCGGCCCCGACCGGCACGACGGCGTGCGCGGGAACGGCCGCGCGTAGCCGCACCCAGTACTCCTGGAAGTGCACGGCCTTGCGCCCCGCGTCGCCGTCGTCGATCAGCACATGCGTCTCGACGCGGTCGTCCGTCATCGGCAGCAGGGTCACGCCCGGCTTCCAGCGGCGGCACAGCGCCTCGGTGACGGCGCTCAGGGGGTAGCCCGCCGCGATCATCTGGGTGCGGACGACATGGGTGGCGAAGTCCCGGTCGCCCAGGCCGAACCACTCGGGCCCCACGCCGTAGGCGGCCAGCTCCTCCTTGACGGTGAACGTCTCGTCCGCCCGCCCCCAGCCCTGCTCCTCGTGGATGCCGCCACCCAGCGTGTACATCACCGTGTCGAGGTCGGGGCAGACCTTGAGGCCGAACAGGTGGATGTCGTCCCCGGTGTTGCCGATGACGGTGACGTCCGCGTCGGGGGCGGCGCGCCGCAAGCCGCGCAGGAAGCGGGCGCCGCCGATACCGCCGGACAGGACCACGATGCGTTGCATGTGCCCCAGTCTGTCAGCAGGTGAGGGCCGCCCGGGGCGCGGGCTCCTCTCCCACCGGGCGCCCTGGGGCGGCGAGCCGCGGGTGCATGCGCATCTCGGTGAGGCCGGGGAAGTACACGTGCAGGCTGACGGCGGGCTCGAGCGAGACGTTGACCATCTCGTGGACATACCCGGGCGCGAACGCCCGCATCGAGCCCGGCGTGAGCACCCGCTCCCCGCGCCCCGCGGCGCTCTCCGTGAGCGCCCCCGACAGAACGGCGCAGACGCCCGACGACCTGCCGTGGTCGTGCCGTCCGCTGCCCTGCCCCGGCACCCAGCTCAGCAGCCAGACCTCATAGCCGGGGCCGGTGCGCAGCCGGTGGTACCACCGGCTGGCCGCGTCGTACCGCACCAGGGGCTGCCAACAGCTCCGGTCCTCGGCGATCCCGGCGACGAGCGCGGCGAACTCCGCGACGGTGGCCGGGTGTTCGGCGAGGGGCGGCAGCAGGTGCGGCAGCGCGGTGGGGTCACCGGCGATGGCGTTGTCGTTGTCCATGAGGTCTTGTCGTCTCGGTGCTTCTCTGTGTGGGCGTCACGACGGATGCGGTCGCGCGGGGGGTGTCAACGTCAGCGCGCGGCCGTCGGCATTCTTTCACCACTTCAGGTCGGCGGGCGCGAGGAAAGGTTTATGCCCGCCCGGATCGGACAGGTGCGCCCTCGTCCGCGGGGGTGGACGCCGTTGCGCACCCGTGATCCCACCGTGATCCGTGTCTCGATGGGAAGCGGCGGGCAACGATCCTGGGCCCCGGCTCGTCCTCCCTCGTGAGAGGTGTGCGAAGTGAGGGGAGAACGACCGGAATGCGCGGTTGCGTGCCAGGCGAGCTGGCATAGTTTGTGCCGATTTGAACACTTTCCATGCGCTTGTGGTACCACAGGGTGAATCATCGGGTGAATAACTGATCGTGGCTTGACTGCCGCTGAGCACCCCACCTGTAATTTCACTCATGTCGTTCGAGCGGTATCGATAACGGCGGCATCACGGGGAAGCAAAGAAGACGAGGGGCGCCCATATGACCGAGCTGTTCCAACAACTGCTGGTCGACCAGGCCGACGAGGAACTTGGCTGGCAGGAGCGCGCTCTGTGCGCCCAGACCGACCCCGAGTCCTTCTTCCCCGAGAAGGGCGGCTCCACACGCGAGGCCAAGAAGGTCTGCCTCGCGTGCGAGGTCCGTTCGGAATGTCTCGAATACGCCTTGGCCAACGATGAACGCTTCGGAATCTGGGGCGGATTGTCCGAACGTGAACGCCGCCGCCTGAAGAAGGCCGCCGTCTGACCATCCCCCGCCCTGACCCGTTACGGACGGGTTCCTCCCGCGGGCGCTCGGGCGGGCCGTGACGGTCCCAACCGCTAGTGTGGTGCGCTGTCCGAGACGTTGCTCCGCCACCTTCGAGGGCGGCGACGTCCACACCGTCCAGCGAACCGGGGCCCGCACCTCGATGTCCGTGCACAGCCAGCAGGCGGCGCCGCAGCAGGCCGCCCATCCCGAATTCCCGCGGCACGTCGTCACCGCCGTGCTCGTCTCGCACGACGGCGAACGCTGGCTCCCCGACGTCCTGGCAGGACTGCTCGGACAGGACAGGCCCGTGCAGGACGTCATCGCGGCCGACACCGGGAGCGCCGACTCGTCGGCCACCCTCGTCACCGAGGCCATCGGCGCCGAGCGCGTCCTCCACCTCGCCCGCCGCACCGGCTTCGGCAGCGCGGTCGAGGAAGCCGCCCGCACCGCCCCCGTGCTCACCCCCGACGACCTCCCCTATCTGCGCCGCCCCGACGCCTGGGACCCCATCACCCGCACGTGGGACACGAGCACCTACGACCTCCCCGAACTCCCGCACGGCGAGCCCGTCCACTGGCTCTGGCTCCTCCACGACGACGCCGCCCCCGAGCCCGAAGCGCTCGCCGAGCTGCTCCGCCAGGCGGACGCCAGCCCATCGGCCGCCATCGTCGGAGCCAAGCTCCGCGGCTGGTACGACCGCAGGCAGCTGCTCGAGGTCGGCGTCTCCATCGCCAACAGCGGCCGCCGCTGGACGGGGCTCGACCGCCGCGAGCAGGACCAGGGCCAGCACGACCAGGTCAGGCCCGTCCTGTCCGTCTCCACCGCCGGGATGCTGATCCGGCGCGACGTCTACGAGCAGCTCGGCGGCTTCGACAAGCGCCTGCCGCTCATGCGCGACGACGTCGACCTCTGCTGGCGCGCCCAGGCCGCGGGCCACCGCGTGCTGATCGCCCCCGCCGCCGTGCTGCGGCACGCCGAGGCCGCCTCGCGCGAACGCCGTTCCATCGACTGCGCCGGGCGCCTCGGCGGCAGCCCGCACCGCGTCGACAAGGCCGCGGCCGCGTACACCCTGCTGGTCAACGCCCGTGGCCGCGCGCTCCCTTGGGTGCTGTTCCGGCTCGTACTCGGCACGTTGCTCCGCGTCCTCGGCTACCTCGTCGGCAAGCTGCCGGGGCGCGCGCTCGACGAGGCGGCCGGGCTGCTGTCCGCGCTGCTCCGCCCCGGCCGCGTGCTCGGCGCGCGCCGCAGGCGCGCCACGTCGGCCGCCGCTCTCGACCCGGGGGAGCTGCGCCCCCTCTTCCCACCGCCGCTCGCCACCGTCCGCACCACCCTCGAACAGGTCGTCAGCAACGTCGGCGGCCGTTCCGAGCCCGCCACGGCGGCCAGTGGGCGGCACGGCGCCGTCGAGTCGGGGCCCACGGACGACGAGGCCGACGACCTCCAAGTCGAGCAGTTCGCCCGCGTCCGCCGCCTGGTCCGCAAGCCGGGCCCCATGCTCTTCGCGATCCTGCTGATCGCCGCGCTGCTCGCGTGCCGCGACCTGATCGGCGGCGGCGCGCTCACCGGCGGCGCCCTGCTGCCCGCGCCGGCGGACGCGGGCGCCCTATGGGACCGCTACCTGGAGACGTGGCAGCCCATCGGCGTCGGCGGCGATGAGTCGGCGCCGCCCCATCTCGCCCTGCTCGCCCTGCTGTCCACGGCCCTGCTCGGCAGCACCGGGCTCGCCATGACCCTGCTGCTCGTCGCCTCGGTCCCGTTGGCCGGGGCGAGCGCGTACTTCTCTTCGAGGCCGCTCGTCATGTCGCGCGTGCTGCGCGCGTGGGGCAGCATCGCCTACGCCTTCCTGCCCGCCGTCACCGGCGCGCTCGCCGGTGGCCGCGTCGGCACCGCGGTCCTCGCCGTGCTGCTCCCGCCGATGGCCCGCGCCGCCGTCACCGCCGCCGGATACGCCGCGGGCGGCGGGCGCGGCTCGTGGCGCGCCGTCTGGGCGACCGCGCTGCTGCTGACCGTCTGCACCGCGTTTACCCCCGTGGTCTGGCCGCTGGCCGCCGTCCTCGCGATCGCCGCCATCGCCCTTCCGCCGCGCCCCGAGCCGGGGCTGCTGCGTGCCAAGGCCGTCAGGATGGCCGCCCTGCTGGCCACGCCCGTGCTGCTGCTCGGGCCCTGGTCGTGGTCGGCGCTGTTCGACCCCGAGGCGTTCCTGACCGAGGCGGGGCTGCCGTTCGAGACGGGCGGGGCCGACGCGTTCCAGCTCCTCAACATCAACCCCGGAGGCCCCGGCACCCCCGGCACCTGGCTGCTGATCGGGCTGCTGCTCGCCGCGCTCGCCGCGCTGCTGCGGCACGAGCGGCGCCTGGCCGTCACCACCGCGTGGGCCACCGCGCTGGTCGCGCTCCTCTTCGCCGTCTGGTCCGACGGCGAGGGCTGGGCGGGGCCCGCCACTCTCGTCTACGGCCTGGCCCTGCTGAGCGCCGCCGTCCTCGGCGCCGACGGCGCCAGGTACCGGGTCGCCGCGCAGAGCTTCGGCTGGCGCCAGCCGCTCGCCGTCGCCATCGCGGGCGCCGCCGCCGCGGGCCCGCTGCTGGTCGCGGCGGGCTGGATCATCGGCGGCGCCGACGGCCCGCTCGAGCGCGCCAACCCCGTGCAGGTGCCCGCGTTCGTCGCGGAGGAGAGCTCCACGCGCGACCAGGCGCGCACGCTCGTGCTCGAGGGCAGCGGCGAGCCCGACGGGCCCGTCGGGCGCGTCGACTACACCCTGGTCCGCGGCTCGGGCGCCCGCCTCGGCGACGCCGACCTCGCCGAACTCCTGGGCGAGAACGCCCCGCTGAGCGCCGCCGTCGGCGATCTCGCCGCGGGTTCTGGCGCCGACCAGACGACCGTGCTCGCCGCGTACGCCGTGCGCTATGTCCTGGTGCAGGACGGCTCGCCGCGCGAGCTGCACCGCGTCCTCGACACCACCCCGGGGCTCCAGCGCCTCAGCCAGGAGGACGGCAGCGCCCTGTGGCGCGTCGACCGCGAGGTCTCCCGCGTCATGGTGGTGCCCCCGCGGGAGGAGGGCGGAGCCGCCGCGGCCGTGCCCGTCGCGTCCGAGGCCGTCGAGGTCCACGCCGACGTGCCCGAAGGGCCCGAGGGCCGCGTGCTGCGGATGGCCGACGCCGTGTCCGACGGCTGGGTGGCCACGCTGGACGGCGAGCGGCTGACGCCCGTCACCGTGGGCGACTGGGCCCAGGGCTTCGAGCTGCCCGCGAACGGCGGCCGCCTCGACATCGTCCACGAGACCTCGGGCGGCCACACGCTGTGGACATGGGCGCAGGGCTTCGGCCTTGTGGTCCTCACGGTCCTCGCGCTGCCGGGCCGCCGCCGCGAGCTCGACGACGACCTGCCAGAGGAGCCCGCGCCCACCGCGCCCCCGACGGGCCGCCGCGCCAGGCGCGAGGCGGCGGCCGTCGCGGCGGCCGAGGCCCCCGGCGTTCCCGGTGAGGCGGGCGAGGGCCCCGAGACCGCGGAGTTCCCCGGCATCCCCGCCCAGTCCTCCGCGCCGCCAGAGGCGCCGCCCGCGTCGCCCGCCCAGGCCCCCGAGCCCGCCGCGCCCTACCCCGGCTACCCCGACCCGTACCACGAGCCCTACCGCGACGCGTACCAGGACCAGGGCTACTACCAGCAGGGCGGCTACCAGGACCAGGGGCAGTACCCGCAGCAGCCGCAGCGTTACGGCGACCAGATCCCGCAGCAGCCACAGCCCTCCTACGACCCAGGCCACGACCCCCAACACCACGACCCCCAACACCACGACCCCCATCACACGGCGCCGTACGACTATCCGGCCGACTACGGCGACGGGAGCCCTCAGCAGTGAACCGCGCGTCCCTCTCCCTCATCGCCGTCGTCACCGTCCTCGCCGCGGTGACCGGCTTCGCCTCGCTCGGCTCGGGCGACGACCAGGAGATCGAGACCCTGGAGCTCGGCAGCCCGCAGCCGGTCCAGCGCACCGCGCTCACCTGCCCGCGGCCCACGGCGGCCGAGGCGTCGTCGACGTGGTACACCGCGTTCACCCCGCCGACCGCGGGCACGGCCGAGGGCGAGGAGGCGGGCGCCGCGGCCCTGCTGCCCGCCGCCGAGTACGCCCCCGGCGCCCAGGCCCCCGACGCGGAGGAGGGCGAGGAGGGCGAGGAAGGCGAGGAGAGCGAGGAGAGCGGCGAGAACGAGGTGCCCGAGCCCGTCGTCACCTCCCAGGCCCCGGGGGCGCCGGTCACCACGCGCGTCGACGACGCCGGGGCCCCGGCCCTGACCGGCACGGCGGAGGGCGCGCTCGCCCCCGGCTGGACCGTGCAGCAGACCACGTCCGTCACCTCGGGCGTCGGCAGCGGCCTGCTCGGCACGTCGTGCCAGACCCCGGACACGGCGTTCTGGTTCGCCGGGGCCAGCACCGCGGAGAGCCGTTCCGACTACGTCCACATCACCAACCCCGACGAGGCCGCCACCGTCGTCGACATCGACCTCTACGGGCCCGATGGCCGCATCGAGGCGGAGGCGGGCCAGGGCATCACCGTCCCGGGCGGCGCCACCGTGCCGATCCGGCTCTCGACGCTGCACGCGGACGAGGTCCAGGACCTGGCCGTGCGGGTCGCCGCCCGCACCGGGCGCGTGGGCGCGCAGATCGAGGCGCTCGACAGCGACCGCGGCTCCGACTGGCTGCCCCCGAGCACCGCCCCCGCGGGGGAGGCCGTGCTCCCCGGCATCCCCGGCGACGCGGAGAGCGTGCGGCTCGTGGCGTTCGCGCCGGGCGACGAGGACCTCACCCTCGACGTCTCCCTGGCCGGGCCATCGGGCACCATCACCCCCGCGGGGCACGAGACGGTCTCCGTCCACGCCGGAACGCTGACCGGCGTCGACCTCGGCCCCCTCACCCAGGGCGAGGCGGGTTCCCTCGTGCTGACGCCCGCCGAGGGGTCGGGCGGCGGCCCCGTCGTCGCGGCCCTCCAGGTGGTGCGGGGCGAGGACGACGAGCGCGAGGCCGCGTACATCACCGGCACCGCCCCCGTCGAGGGCCGCGCCACCATCTCGGGGAACTCGGCCGACGGCACCCAGCTCTCCCTGGTCGCCCCCGGCGACGCGGTCGAGGTCGACGTCACCCTGTCCGCGGGCGCCGAAGGCGGCGAGCCGGTCACCGAGACCTACACGGTGGACGGCGCGACGACGCTGACGTTCGCGCCCGAGGTCCCCGAAGGCACCGAGGGGCTCTATGCCCTGACGATCCAGCCGTCGGGCGGGCCCCTCTACGCCGCGCGGGCCCTGAGCACGGAGAGCGAGGGGCGCGACACGTTCACCGTGCAGACCGTGCCCGACGACCGCTCCACGGTCGCCGTCCCCGAGACCGCCCCCGACCTGTCCGTGCTCGCCGACTGAACGGAAACGGCCTGAACACGAACGGCCCGCTCACTCCTGCCCGTACTTCGGGTCGACGGACTCGGGCGCGAGGCCGAGCAGCTCGGCCGCCTGCTCCACGACGACCTCGTGCACGAGCTGCGCGCACTCGTCCTTGTCGCGGCTGCGCAGCTCGACGGGCCGCCGGTAGACCACGATCCGGTCCGGCCGCCCGCCCGAGGCCCGCTCGAGCCCGCCGAGCGGGACGACCCCGTCGGCCGACCCATCGCCCTCGCGCGGCAGGAACGGCACCTCCCGCACGCCGAAGTCCACGCCCGCCAGCTGCGGCAGCCGCCGCCGCAGCCGCTCGGCCGAGTCGTGCACCAGGGAGTCGAACGTGTCCGCCCTGCTCACCGCGAGCGGAACCTGCGGCGGGGCGACGGGTCCGCGCATGCCGCGGCCGTGCCGGTCCCGGTGCCGATGGCGGTCGGCCGGGCCGGAGGGGACGGGGGGGACGCTGCCGGAGGTGTCCATCGCATCGACCATAGAGGACGCGGCGCCGCGGGGTCAGAACGCACCCGCGCACCGCTCGCGTTCGGGCCTTGCGGTGACCCTTGGGGTGACCCTTGCGACGAATCAGTACAGGCCGGGCGCCCTGTCACGACACGGGCGGGTGACGCGGCGCCGATCCGTCGCGACCCGCTCAGGAGTGCGGTACGTTTCACCATCGTGAGCCCCGTACGTCGCTGTTCGCGCACCGCGTGCGCCCGCCCGGCCGTCGCGACGCTGACCTATGTCTACGCGGACTCCACCGCCGTTCTCGGCCCCCTCGCCACCTATGCGGAGCCGCACTGCTACGACCTGTGCGCCGAGCACTCCGAGCGGCTCACCGCCCCCCGCGGCTGGGAGGTCGTCCGCCTCGCCGTCGACGCGGGCGCGGCCCGCCCGAGCACCGACGACCTCGAGGCCCTGGCCGACGCGGTGCGCGAGGCCGCGCGCGCCCCCAAGCGCCGCGACGCGCCCCCCGTCGCCGCCCCGGGAGCCGATCCCATGGAGGTCGCCCGCCGCGGGCATCTGCGGATCCTGCGCTCACCTGAGCCGTGACGCCCGGCCGGTACATTGAGGTGCGGAGCGCTCCTGACAGCACACCGCCCATCCTCAAGACCTCAAGACAAGGGGTTAGCTGTGCCGGACCTGTCGCAGATCGTGAAGGCATACGACGTCAGAGGTGTGGTCCCCGACGAGTGGGACGAGCGCCTCGCCGAGCTCTTCGGCGCCGCCTTCACCGAGATCACCGGCTCACGCGCCATCGTCATCGGCCACGACATGCGGCCTTCGTCCCCCGGCCTCGCCCACGCGTTCGGCCGCGGCGCCGCGCAACGAGGCGCGGACGTCACGGAGATCGGGCTCTGCTCCACCGACCAGCTCTACTACGCGAGCGGCGCGCTCGACCTGCCGGGCGCCATGTTCACCGCGAGCCACAACCCCGCCCGCTACAACGGGATCAAGATGTGCCGGGCCGGCGCCAGGCCCGTCGGGCAGGACAGCGGCCTTGCCGACATCCGCGCGCTCGTCGAGCGCTGGCTCGACGAGGGCGCCCCCGAGCCGGTCGCCGCGCGGGGCGCCATCCACAGGCGGGATGTCCTCGAGGACTACGCCGACTACCTCAAGTCCCTGGTGGACCTGGCCTCCATCCGCCCGCTCAAGGTCGTCGTGGACGCGGGCAACGGCATGGGCGGCCACACCGTCCCCACCGTCTTCGCCGGGCTGCCCATCGAGCTCGACGCGATGTACTTCGAGCTCGACGGCACGTTCCCCAACCACGAGGCCAACCCCCTCGACCCGGCCAACATCGTCGACCTCCAGGCGCGCGTGCGGGCCACGGGCGCCGACGCGGGCCTCGCGTTCGACGGCGACGCCGACCGCTGCTTCGTCGTGGACGAGCGCGGCGAGCCCGTGCCCCCGTCCGCCATCACCGCCCTGGTCGCCTCACGCGAGCTGGCCAAGGCGCCGGGGTCGGCGATCATCCACAACCTGATCACCTCGTGGACCGTCTCCGAGGTCGTCAAGGAGCACGGCGGCACCCCGGTCCGCACGCGCGTGGGCCACTCGTTCATCAAGGCCGAGATGGCCAACACCGGCGCCATCTTCGGCGGCGAGCACTCCGCGCACTACTACTTCCGCGACTTCTGGAACGCCGACACCGGCATGCTCGCCGCCCTCCATGTGCTGGCCGCCCTGGGCGAGCAGCCGGGGCCGCTGTCCGAGCTGGTCTCCGCGTACGACCGGTACGCCTCGTCCGGCGAGATCAACAGCCGTGTCGACGACCAGGCGGGCCGCGCCGCCGCGGTCAAGGGCGCGTTCGCCGACCGCCAGGGCGTCACCCTCGACGAGCTCGACGGGCTCACCGTGACCGCCGACGACTGGTGGTTCAACCTCAGGCCGTCCAACACCGAGCCCCTGCTGCGCCTCAACATCGAGGCCCGCGACAGAGCCACGGTGGACCGCGTCCGCGACGAGGTCCTGGCCATCGTCAGGGGCTGACCAGCGGTCCTGCGGCTCCCGGCTTCCGGATGTCTGTGCGGCGTCCCTCCGGGTAGGGTGACCAGCGAAGCCGGTCACCCAGGGAGGGACGCCATGCCGCTCGTCGAGGCCGCACTGCTCGACATCCTCGTCTGCCCCGCATGCCACGCCACCCTCCGCGAGGAGGGCTCCGAGCTGGTGTGCAACGGCGAGGGCTGCTCGCTCGCCTACCCCGTGCAGGACGGCATCCCCGCCCTGCTTGAGGGCGAAGCCCGCCGCACCGGCTGACCCCCGGGCCCGGCACCGGAGTTGCCATGATCGACGAAACGCTGCTCGACGAGCCGCACGCGCTCGTCCGCGCCGACAGCCGCGGCCTCCTGCGCTCCGTCGCCGCCGCGGGCGCCCATGTGCGCACCTCGGCCCGCGCCGCCGACGAGTCGCCCGTGGCCCGCCTCACCCCCGACGACCGCCCCGGCACGCTGCTGATTGCGGGCACGGGCCACGCCGTCCCCCTGGCCGCCGGGCTGCTCGCCGCCCTCGCGGGCGATGGCGTTCGCGTCACCCACATCGAGCCGACGGGCCCGTTCGCCGACCCCGGCGCGCTCACCTGGCACCTGCCCCGCTGGGTCGGCCCGCTCGACCTGCTGCTGATCCTGACCGCCGATGGCACCGAGCCAGGGCTGACGCTGCTGCTCGAGGCCGCGTACCGCCGCGGCTGCGCCGCCGTCACCGTCGCGCCCGAGATCTCGCCGCTCGCCGAGGCCACCGCCCACCGCCGCGGCCTCGGCATCCCCCACAGCCCGGCCCCGCACGCCGAGTCGGCCGACCACCCCCTGACGCCGGGGCTCGCGTGGGCGCTCATCGCGCCGCTGCTGCCGCTCGGCGACCGGCTCGGCCTGTTCGCCGCGCCCGCGGCCGACGTCCTGGCGATGGCCGACCGGCTCGACGCCGTGGCCGAGCGCTGCGGCCCCACCACGCGCACCCACGACAACGTCGCCAAGGCCCTCGCCGCCGAGTTCGCCGCGACCGTTCCGCTGCTGTGGAGCGAGGGCCCCCTCGCGCACGCCGCGGCACGGCACGCCGCGGCCACCCTCACCGGCCTCGCCGCGCGGCCCGCGCTCGCCGCGCCCCTGCCCGGCGCGTTCACCGAGCACGGCGCGCTGCTCGGCGGCAGCCTGGTCCCCGGCGCCGATCCCGACGACTTCTTCCGCGACCGCGTCGACGAGCCCCAGCCGCTGCGCGCCCGCGTCCTGCTGCTGAGCGACACCGACTCCGAGGCGTCGCCCGACCCGGCGGCGCCGGAGCGCGCGCCGGGCGCGCCAGACGTGCCGAGCGCGGCCTCGGCGGCGCGCGCCCTGGCGTTCGACCAGGGCGTGGCGTTCAGCGAGCTGGCCGTCGCGCGGGGCGGCGGACCGCTCGCGACCGCCGCCGAGTTCGTCGCCCAGCTCGACTTCGCCGCCGTCTATCTCGCCCTGGCCGCGGGATCGGGCTCCTGACGCCCGCGCCGCCGCGCCGCCGCGCCGCCGCCCCGCCGCTCTCGAAGCCCCGAAGGACTCACGCACCGATGGACCGCCTCGACACCACCATCAGGACCTACGCCTGGGGTTCGCCCACCGCGCTGCCCCAGCTGCTCGGCACCGCGCCGACCGGCGACCCGCAGGCCGAGCTGTGGATGGGCGCCCACCCCGGCGCGCCCTCCCGCGTGGACCGCGGCGCCGGGCCCGTCTCGCTGGCCGACGCGATCGCCGCCGACCCCGTGGGCGAGCTCGGCGGGCCGACCGTCGAGGCGTTCGGGCCGCGGCTGCCGTTCCTGCTGAAGCTCCTGGCAGCCGAGACCCCGCTGTCCCTCCAGGTCCACCCCGACCTCGACCAGGCCAGGGAGGGCTTCGCCGACGAGGAGGCGCGCGGCGTTCCGCTCGACGCCCCCCACCGGAACTACAAGGACGCCAACCACAAGCCCGAGATGATCTGCGCGCTCACCCCGTTCGACGGGCTGTGCGGCTTTCGGCCCGCCGCCGAGGCCGCCGAGCTGCTCGAAGGGCTCGGCGTCCCGCGCCTGAAGCCGTATGCCGACCTGCTGCGCGCCCGCCCCGAGGGCGAGGCCCTGCGCGCCGTGCTCACCGCCGTGCTCACCGCCGAGCCCGACGCCATGGCCGCCACGGTGAACGCCGCGGCCGAGGCCGCCGTGCGGCTCGCGCCCGAGCGCCCGGCGTACGCGCCCTACGCCGCCCTCGCCACCCACTACCCCGGCGACCCCGGCGTCCTGGCCGCGATGCTGCTGCACCACATACGCCTCGCGCCGGGCGAAGCCCTCTACCTCGGCGCCGGCGTACCGCACGCGTACATCAACGGCCTGGGCGTCGAGATCATGGCCAACTCGGACAACGTCCTGCGCTGCGGCCTGACGCCCAAGCACATCGACGTCCCCGAGCTGCTGCGCATCGTCCGTTTCGAGGCCGCGCCCCCCGGCGTGCTGCGGCCCGCGCCCGCCCCCGAAGGCTCGGGCGAGGAGGTCTACCCCGCGCCCATCGGCGAGTTCCGCCTCTCCCGCCTCCCGCTGGCCGCGGGCGACCCGGCCCGAGCCCTGCCGGCGGGCACCCCGCAGATCCTGCTCTGCACGGAGGGCCGCGCCACGCTCACCGGGCCCGAAGGCGCCCAACTCACCCTGGAACGCGGCAGGTCGGCGTACGTCCCCGCGGGCGAGGCCGTCCGGGCCACAGGCGAGGGCACCCTGTTCCGGGCGACCACCGCGCCCTGACGATTCACGGCCGGGAATCTGGCCGGGAATCACCGGCCGTCTTGAGCCGCGCCGGGGGCCTCGGTGTAGATTTGGGCCGGAAGTCGACGTCGCTGCTGATGGCAGTCGGGCGGCCCGAGGGCCGGCCCGGCCGAGGGGTAAGAAGGCCCTCCGACGGACTGCGGGGTTTCGGACGTGCGCTCATGTCCGCACGCCCGTAGCCGCATCGTGTCCGCATCGCATCGCTTTGAGGAGCAGTCGTCATGTCAACGAGCGACTCCACCGCTCAGGACTTCAAGGTCGCCGACCTCTCGCTGGCCGACTTCGGCCGCAAGGAGATCACCCTCGCCGAGCACGAGATGCCCGGCCTGATGGCGATCCGCGAGGAGTACGCCGCCAGTCAGCCGCTGGCGGGCGCCCGCATCACCGGCTCGCTGCACATGACCGTGCAGACCGCCGTGCTCATCGAGACCCTGGTCGCGCTCGGCGCCCGCGTCCGCTGGGCCTCCTGCAACATCTTCTCCACCCAGGACCACGCCGCCGCCGCGATCGCCGCCGCCGGCATCCCGGTCTTCGCCTGGAAGGGCGAGACCCTCGAGGAGTACTGGTGGTGCACCGAGCAGGCGCTGACCTGGGACGACGCCCCGACGGGCGGCCCCAACATGATCCTGGACGACGGCGGTGACGCCACGCTCCTGATCCACAAGGGCGTCGAGTACGAGAAGGCGGGCAAGGTCCCCGACGTCTCCACCGCCGAGAGCGACGAGCACCGCGTCATCCTGGAGCTGCTGACCCGCACGGTCGCCGAGTCCCCGCGCAAGTGGACGCAGGCCGCCTCCGAGATCCGTGGCGTCACCGAGGAGACCACTACCGGCGTCCACCGCCTCTACGAGATGTTCCGCGAGGGCACGCTCCTGTTCCCCGCGATCAACGTCAACGACGCCGTCACCAAGTCGAAGTTCGACAACAAGTACGGCTGCCGCCACTCGCTCATCGACGGCATCAACCGCGCCACCGACGTCCTCATCGGCGGCAAGGTCGCCGTCGTGTGCGGCTACGGCGACGTCGGCAAGGGCTGCGCCGAGTCCCTGCGCGGCCAGGGCGCCCGGGTCATCATCACCGAGATCGACCCCATCTGCGCCCTCCAGGCCGCGATGGACGGCTACCAGGTCGCCCGCCTCGACGACGTCGTCGAGACCGCCGACATCTTCGTCACCGCCACGGGCAACAAGGACATCATCCTGGCCTCCGACATGGCCCGGATGAAGCACCAGGCGATCGTCGGCAACATCGGCCACTTCGACAACGAGATCGACATGGCGGGGCTCGCCAAGCTCCCCGGCGTGGTCCGCGACGAGGTCAAGCCGCAGGTCCACACGTGGACGTTCCCCGACGGCCACACGATCATCGTGCTGTCCGAGGGCCGCCTGCTGAACCTCGGCAACGCCACGGGCCACCCGTCGTTCGTCATGTCCAACAGCTTCGCCAACCAGACGATCGCCCAGATCGAGCTGTTCGCGAAGACCAACGAATACCCCACGGGCGTCTACACGATCCCCAAGCACCTGGACGAGAAGGTCGCCCGCCTCCACCTCGACGCCCTCGGCGCGCGCCTCACCGAGCTGCGCCCCGACCAGGCCGCCTACATCGGCGTCCCTGTCGAAGGCCCCTACAAGCCCGACCACTACCGGTACTGACACCGGTACCGATCGAAGCACCACCGCCCGGCCGCGCCCCGGCGCGCGGCCGGGCGCGTGCGCCGACACCCATGCCACGCGGCCGCTACAGCCTCCACGACCCCGACGACGGCGCCCTCATCGGCGAGGAGCGCTTCCAGTGCGCCCCGGGCCCCGGCGGCTGGCGCTATGTCTCCCGCACCTTCGCCCCCGACGGCGAGCCCACCGGCTCCCTCGACCTCACCCTCGACGCGCTCGGCCGCCCGATCCGCCTCGAACTGGCCGCCGCCGACTGGCGGATCCGCGGCGCCGCCCTCCACGGCGTCACCTGGGTCCGCGCCTCCACCACGGGCGGCGACGGGACCGAAGGCAACGCCGCCGCCCGCGCGTTCACCGGCGCGTCCCCCGCCTTCCTGATCGCCACCGCCCAGCTGCTGCGCGCGGCCGAGCCGGGGTCAGGAGGGCGCGTGCGCCTTGTGGCGTTCACCCCGCCCGTCCTCGCGCCCCGCACAATCGACGAGCACTGGACGCTGACCGGTACGCACATCCACGCCGATGACGGCGCGTCGCTCGCGGTGGACACCTATCGCGTCGACGACCTGGCGACCGGGGAGCGGCGCACGATCCACCTCGGCGGGGACGTCGTCCTGGCCGCGCCTGGCGTCGAGCTCGAGGACCTGGACGGACCCCCGTCCACGCTCACCCCGGGGGAGTGAACCCGGTCTTCCGCTCAGGCGGCGGCGCCTCGGGCCGATACGCCTCCCGCGGCTGCGCCCACGGCTCCGGCTCCGGTATGTGACGCGGCGGCGCCGGGGGAGCCACAGGAGCCGTCGGCTGGGTCCCGAACGCCCGCTCCGCCTCCCGCCGCTGCCGCTCCCCGGCCACCGCGCTCAGATACGCGGCCGGGTGCAGCCCAGGGGGCGCGGGCGCCCCCACGCGCGCCACCATGTCGTCGGCCAGCCGCACCGCCATCGTCCACGCGACGCCCTGGTCCAACTGCCGCATCCGCGACAGGTATTGCCGCACCGCGAGCCACAGGCTGTCCGGCACCCGCGACAGGTCGAGCTCGGCCAGCTGCCCCGCGACGGCGGGCGGCGGGGGCGCGACCGGCAGCGCGCGGCTACCCGGCACGCGCTCCCGCACCACCATCGTTCCCGCGAAGACATCGCCGAGCCGCCGCCCCTCCGCCGACACGAGCGACGCGATCGCCGCGACCGAGCCCGCGGTGAAGATGATCTCGACAAAGCCGATCGCCCCGCGCACCAGCGCGTGCCGGAACCTCACCGGCCCCCCGTCGTTCCGCACGACCCGCAGCCCGAACGCCAGCTTCCCCAGCGAACGCCCCCGGCTGAGCGTCTCGACCGCCACGGGACCGCCGACGAGCACCAGGATGAGCAACGCCACCCCGACCGCCTGCGCGGCGGCGGACCCCAGAGGCAGCACGCTGCTCAGCAGGACGACCGACACCAGCAGGTACACGCCCACGACCAGCACCAGGTCGATCGCAAGCGCCATCGCCCGGCTCGGCAGCCGCGCCACCTGCAACCCCAGCACCACGGCGTCACCCGTGACCAGCCGACTCATTCCACCCACCTCCCCGACCCAGTCTGTCACCGCGGTCTGACAAGCTCTGAGCATGGATGTCGACGTGTTCGTCGCCGCGCACCGGGACGAGTGGACCCGCCTCGAGGGGCTGCTGCGCCGCTCCCGCCGCTCCCTCACCGGGGCCGAGGCGGACGAGCTCGTCACGCTCTACCAGCGCGCGGCCACGCATCTCTCCCAGCTCCAGTCGGCCGCGCCCGACCCGGCGCTCATCGGCAGGCTGACCGCGCTGGTCGCCCGCGCCCGCAGCGCCGTCGTCGGCTCGCGCCGCTCCACGTGGCGGGACGCGCTCGGCTTCTTCACCACGGGCTTCCCCGCGGCCTGTTACCGGACGCGCCACTGGTGGGTGCCGACGGCGCTGCTGTTCACGGCCCTGGTCGCCGGTCTCGGCTGGTGGATCGCGGACAGCCCCGACGTCCAGGCCCGTATCGCCGCCCCCGAGGACCTCCGCGAGATGACGCGCCCTGGCGGCAGCTACGAGACGTACTACTCGAGCAGCCCGGCCGCCGCGTTCTCCGCCCAGGTCTGGACGAACAACGCCCAGGTCGCGGGCCTCTCCCTGGCCTTTGGCGCCCTGCTCGGCCTGCCTGTGGTGTGGCTTCTCCTCCAGAACGCCGTGAACGTCGCGCTCGGCGTGGGGCTCATGGCGTCGGCCGACCGGCTTGACGTCTTCCTCGGGCTGATCCTGCCGCACGGCCTGCTGGAGCTGACGGCGGTGTTCGTCGCCGCCGGGGTCGGCCTGCGCCTGGGCTGGACGGTGATCGACCCGGGCCCGCGGACCCGGCTGACGGCCCTGGCCCAGGAGGGCAGGGCGGCGCTCGGCATGGCCATCGGCCTAGCCGTGGTGCTGCTGATCTCCGGGGTGATCGAGGGCTTTGTCACCCCGTCGGGGCTGCCCACCTGGGCCCGCGTCGCGATCGGCGTCGCCGCCGAGCTGGCCTTCCTCGCCTATGTGTTCATCCTGGGCCGCAGGGCGGTCGCCGCGGGCGAGACGGGCGACGTGGCGGAGGCCGACCGCCCGGCCGAGGCCCCCGTCGCGGCCTGACCCCGCCACCCTCGGCTTGACGCTCCCGCCACACGGGCGTAACGTTGCCCGGGCGCTCTTGACAGGGCGCACTCCACCACAAGCGTTCAAGGGCCCG
>NZ_QEST01000112.1 GCF_003311645.1 Streptomyces sp. PT12
ACGCGCGGTACTCGCGCGTCTCGTCCACCAGGCACTCGCCCACATCGAAGACGACGGCTCGGATCATGCGCGCCAGCGCAACGCTCCCGCGCACGCCGGGGGCGCGCGGCCGACAACGGCGACACCCACGCCTCGCCCGACCCGCACCACCCGCTCACGACCCACCGCCGCTCGTGGCCGGGGGCGGAGCCGGGGTAGGCGATTGAGGCTGGCAGGTGTGTGCCTCGTTGCTCTAGTACCGCAGATTGCAGCTGGTGCACCAACGCGGGCCCACCGCGGGTTGCTTGATGTGGTCCGGGGTCCCGGCAGGCCAGTCGATCTCCTCGGGCGCCTCTCCCCGGATTCATCGAGAGAGCCACCGCCCTGTGGCGATCCGACGAGCAGCGACGCGTCCTCAACCTGAACATGCTGACCGGTATGCACGCCGTGGCCCCCGTATGGGAAAGGGAGAACCCGCCCGACGACACAGACGTCTCTCGCCGCGGCCGGTTCACGTCAACGGGGATGATGTCGCTGTACTACGCGCCGCGCGTACCCACTACGAGG
>NZ_QEST01000249.1 GCF_003311645.1 Streptomyces sp. PT12
GCCCCAGGCGAGGCTGGTGGTGGGACGGCCCTGGGCGCGGTGCTGGTGGGCGAGGGCATCCAGATACGCGTTCGCCGCCGCATAGTTCGCCTGCCCGGGATTACCCAACGTCCCCGCCGCGGAAGAGAACAGCACGAATGCCGCCAGATCATGCCCCCGGGTCAGCTCCAGCAGATGCTCCACCGCATCCGCCTTCGGCCCCAGAACCGCATCCAGATGCCCCGGAGTCAACGCCGTGAACACCGCATCATCCAACGCACCAGCCGTATGAACCACCGCAGTCAACGGACGCGCCACAGGAACAGACGCCAGCAGAGCGGCAACCGCATCACGATCGCTCGTATCACACGCGACCACGGCCACATCGGCCCCCAGCCCGGACAGCTCCTCCCGAAGCGCCACCGCCCCGGGAGCCTCGGCCCCACGGCGACTCGCCAGCACCAAACGGCGAACCCCACACTCGGCGACCAGATGCCGGGCCACCACACCACCGATCATCCCCGCCCCACTGATCAACACCGTCCCCTCCGGATCCAACCGACGAG
>NZ_QEST01000119.1 GCF_003311645.1 Streptomyces sp. PT12
CCATCACCGGCTTTCCGACGGACCGTGGTTGGGATGTCGAGCGGCTGTATCACCCGGACCCTGACCACCCGGGCACCAGCTATACGCGGCATGGCGGGTTCCTTGAGACGGCCGCCGAGTTCGACCCGGGATTCTTTGGGATCTCGCCCCGCGAGGCGCTGGCGATCGATCCGCAGCAGCGGTTGTTGCTTGAGGCGTCGTGGGAGGTGTTCGAGCGTGCGGGGATTGATCCTTCGGGGTTGCGGGGGAGTCGTACGGGTGTTTTCGCGGGTGTGATGTATCACGACTATGCGCAGGTGGTGGAGGGTGCGCGGGATGTCGTGGAGGGGGCGTTGGGTTCGGGTGGTACGGGGAGTATCGCGTCGGGTCGGGTGTCGTACACGTTTGGGCTTGAGGGTCCTGCGGTGACGGTGGATACGGCGTGTTCGTCGTCGTTGGTGGCGTTGCATCTGGCGGTGCAGGCGTTGCGGCGGGGTGAGTGCTCGTTGGCGCTTGCGGGTGGTGTGACGGTGATGGCGACGCCGGGGACGTTTGTGGGGTTCA
>NZ_QEST01000238.1 GCF_003311645.1 Streptomyces sp. PT12
CAGGGGCCGCGGCGGACGAGCGCGGTGTGCATGCCTGCTGCCCGCGCCGGTGCGATGTCGTTGTCGACGCGGTCGCCGACGTACAGGGTCTCGCCCGGAGCGTGCGGAACGACATCGGCAACGCGCTCGAAGAACCGGGGGTGCGGCTTGCTGGCGCCCCAGTCGTCGGATGTGCCGATGAGATCGACGTCCGCGCTGAACAGCTCCCTGAGGATGCGACCGGCCCGAACGGTCTGGTTGCCAGCGATGCCCAGCCACAGGCCCGCGCGCCGCAACTGGGCCAGGGCGGCCCGAACGTCCGGGTAGAGGTCGCCTTCGCCGAACCACTCGGCCTGTCCCGCTGCCGCACGGCTCTCCCGCTCCCGGGTGAGGTCGAATCCCGGCCGGAACCGCTGGAAGACCTCGCGGTAGTCGAGCCCTTGGGCGACCACCGCGCCGAACTGAGCCGAGAAGGTGTGAGGCGGCACCCCGAGCCAGTCGGCCCACGCGCGGTACTCGCGCGTCTCGTCCACCAGGCACTCGCCCACATCGAAGACGAC
>NZ_QEST01000025.1 GCF_003311645.1 Streptomyces sp. PT12
GCGCTTCAAGGGTCAGCTCCTCGACCAGCTCACAGCCCACCTGGTCACCCGCGCGCAGCACCAGCTCGACCATCGCCGCGCCGGGCAGCAGAACCGTTCCCGAGATCGTGTGATCGGCCAGCCACGGGTGCTCCTCGAGTGAGACTCGTCCCGTGAACACCGTGGCGTCGCTCTCGGCCAGGCCGACGACGGCGCCGAGCAGCGGGTGGTCGGCGGCGGCGAGGCCGACGGCCGTCACATCGCCACCGCGGTGAGGCGTCACCGTCGGCCAGTAGCGGTCGCGCTGGAACGCATAGGTGGGGATGTCGGCCAGCCGCGCGCCCTTCAAGAGCTCGGGCCAGCGGGCGCCGGAACGGGCGGCGGCGGCAAGGGCGTTGTCCACCTCAGGCCGCCCGGAGCGGAGCAGCGGAACGCCGTCGGTCAGGGCGGAGAGCACGCCGTCGGGGCCGATCTCAAGGAACGTGTCCACGCCATCGGCCCGCAGCTGCTCGGTGGCGTCATGGAAGCGGACCGCCTCGCGGA
>NZ_QEST01000024.1 GCF_003311645.1 Streptomyces sp. PT12
AGCGCGTCACCTCGGTGGAGGGCGACGCGCTGGACGTGGCGTTCTCGGCCGCGACCGGGCGGGCGGCCCTTGAGCACCGCGCGGTGCTCGTCGGCTCCGAGCGCATCGTCGATGTGGCCCGCGGCGGCCTCACGGCGTTTCTGTTTACCGGGCAGGGGAGTCAACGTCTGGGTATGGGGCGGGAGTTGTATGAGGCGTTTCCGGTGTTCGCGGGGGCGTTCGACGCGGTGTGTGAGGCGGCGGGGCTGCCGTTGAGGGATGTGGTGTGGGGTGGGGAGGCGGGGGTGTTGGATCGGACTGAGTTTGCCCAGCCGGCGATCTTCGCGCTTGAGGTGGGGCTGTTCCGGCTTGTTGAGTCGTGGGGGGTGCGCGCGGACTTCGTCGCCGGGCATTCGGTGGGTGAGGTGGCCGCCGCGCATGTGGCGGGGGTGTTGAGCCTTGAGGACGCGGCGCGGCTTGTGGTGGAGCGTGGGCGGTTGATGCAGGCGTTGCCTTCGGGTGGGGCGATGGTGGCGATCCAGG
>NZ_QEST01000077.1 GCF_003311645.1 Streptomyces sp. PT12
GCGCCACAAGACCACCCAACGCACCCGACGCACCAGTGATCAACACCGACTCACCAAACACCGACGACGGCCCCGACTCCGCCACCACAGCCGCCTTGAGCCGCGGCACAAAACACCTCCCACCCCGCACCGCGACCTGCGGCTCCCCCGTCGCCAACGCCAACCCCACCGCCGCCTCAACCTCACCATCAACCACATCCACCAGCACAAAGCGCCCCGGATCCTCCGACTGCGCACTCCGCACCAAACCCCACGCCGCAGCCCCGGCCAGATCAGTGACATCCTCACCCGCCACCGACACCGCACCCCGCGTCACCACGGCGAGCCTCCCACTCTCCACCTGCATCGCCCCAAGCAGGGGATGCAGCGCGGACGGCACCTGGCCGCCGTCGGCCCGCCAAACGTTCACTCCGTCGAGCGCGGCCCCGCCACCGGAGGCCACCGGTGTCCACTCCACCTGGAAGAGCGAGTCCACACGCGCAAGCGAAGGCGCCGACAACTCGCGCAGGGACAGGG
>NZ_QEST01000230.1 GCF_003311645.1 Streptomyces sp. PT12
TGGCGTTGCTGGTGGATCGCGCCGGTACCGTTCTGACCCCCGACCTCCGCGCCGAATTGCAAGGAAGTCTTCTCAACTGACCTTGGGCTCCCCCCACATGAGCACCATCTTCCGCCTCGTCGACCTCATGTTCCGCTCGGAGGAGCTATGATCACCCCGCCACCCTCGCAGGGCTCGTACGGTGCTCAGCATCATTACGGCTCGTTCGACGACGAGGGCGACCAGCCGCTGGTGCGTCCGTACGCGATGACCGGCGGCAGGACCCGGCCGCGGTATCAGCTCGCGATCGAGGCGCTGGTGAGCACGACGGCGGAGCCCGTTCAGCTCCAGGGTTTGTTGCCGGAGCATCAGCGGATCTGCCATCTGTGCCTCGAGGTGAAGTCGGTCGCCGAGGTGTCGGCGCTCCTCCAGATGCCGCTGGGGGTCGCCAGGATCCTGGTCGCCGATCTCGCCGAGGCCGGGCTTGTCGCCATTCACCAGCCGGGCAACGACGCGGAGCCG
>NZ_QEST01000073.1 GCF_003311645.1 Streptomyces sp. PT12
GGTCCTTCTCAGCAGCGGGTGATTCGTGCGGCGCTGGCCAACGCCCGGCTTAGCCCGGGGGATGTGGATGCGGTGGAGGCGCATGGGACGGGGACGACGTTGGGTGATCCGATCGAGGCGCAGGCCCTGCTGGCTACGTATGGCAAGGACCGTCCTGTTGAACGGCCGCTTTATTTGGGGTCGTTGAAGTCGAACATTGGTCATACGCAGGCGGCGGCTGGGGTGGCGGGGGTGATCAAGATGGTGCAGGCGTTGCGGCATGGGGTGTTGCCGAAGACGTTGCATGTGGATGAGCCGAGTCCGGAGGTGGACTGGTCGGCGGGTGCGGTGGAGTTGCTGACGGAGGCTCGGGAGTGGCCGGTGACGGATCGGCCGCGTCGGGCGGGGGTGTCCTCGTTCGGCGTGAGCGGCACCAATGCGCATCTCATTCTTGAGCAGGCCCCGGAGGAGCCCGAGGCGGACGCGGCCGTCGTGGGACCGCTGCCGCTGCCCGTGTCCG
>NZ_QEST01000018.1 GCF_003311645.1 Streptomyces sp. PT12
GAGGGTGGTGCGATGGTGGCGGTGCAGGCGTCGGAGTCGGAGGTGCTGCCGCTGCTGACCGGGGGTGTGGATATCGCGGCGGTCAACGGCCCCGATTCCGTGGTGCTTTCCGGCGACGAGCAGGCCGTGGTGGCCTTGGCCCAGCGGTGGAAGCACAAGCGGCTCGCGGTGAGTCATGCGTTCCACTCGCATCTGATGGACCCGATGCTGGAGGGCTTCCGCGCGGTCGCCGAGTCGTTGACCTACCACCCGGCTCAACTGCCCATCGTGGGACAGCCGGAGAGGGTCGATGCCGCCTACTGGGTGCGGCATGTCCGCGAGGCCGTCCGTTTCCACGACGCGGTCGAGGCGCTGCGTGCTAACGGCGTGGGCACGTTTCTTGAGATCGGCCCCGATGGCGTTCTGTCCGCGATGGTCGATGGCACGCCCGTCCTCCGCAAGGACCGCCCCGAGGTTGAGAGCCTGGTTACCGCCCTGGCCGCCCTTCACACCATGGGC
>NZ_QEST01000131.1 GCF_003311645.1 Streptomyces sp. PT12
TGCGGGAGCGTCTGTTGTCGGATCTTGCGGGGGTTGTGCCGCGCTCGCCGAGGCCGAGCGCGAGCACGAGCGGCTGCTCGCGCTCGGCCACGCCATCCGGCGGCGCGCCGCCGCCCGCGCCTCGCGCCACGAAGCACTCACCGCCGAACGGGCCGCGCTGCGCCGCGAGTTCGAGCGCCAGGACACCGGGGACCGCGACGAGGGCGTCGGCCTCGCCGCGCGCGTCGCCGCCGCCTCCCGCCTCGCCGACGCGCTCGCCCGCGCCGCGGCCGCGGTCCGCGCCGCAGAGGAGAGCGCCGACCGGCTCAAGCAGGCGGACGCCACCGCCGCCGACGCCGCGTACGGCGCGGGGTTCGACACGCCAGGCGCCGCGGCCGACGCCCTGCTGATCCGGGCCGAGCAGCGGGCGTTGCAGGACCGCCTTGACGCCTGGACGGCCGAGGAGGCGTCGCTTGCCGCCGTCCTCACCGACCCGGGCACCGCGGCCGCCGCCCACGCGCCGCCCGCTGACCCCGCCGCCGCGGCGGCCCGGCTGGCCGCCGCCACCGACCGGCTGCGCGCCGCCGCCGCGGCCGATTCCGCGGCCGCCGCCCGGTGCGCCGAGCTCGACGCCCTGGGCGCCCGCGCCGCCGACGACGCCGCCGCGCTGGCGCCGCTGCGCGACGAGAGCCGCCACATCACGCGCCTGGCCGGGCTCACCGCGGGCACCGCCCCGGAGAACGAGTACCGCATGCGCCTTGAGACCTATGTGCTGGCCGCCAGGCTCGAACAGGTCGCCGCCGCCGCGAGCGTCCGCCTGCACCGCATGTCCGCGGGCCGCTACACCCTCGTCCACTCCGACGCCAGGGCGGCCCACCGCGCCCGCTCGGGCCTCGGGCTGCGCGTGATGGACGCGTGGACGGGGCGAGCCAGGGACACCGCGAGCCTGTCGGGCGGCGAGTCGTTCTTCGTGTCCCTCGCCCTGGCCCTCGGCCTCGCCGACGTCGTCGCCGAGGAGGCGGGCGGCCGCCGCCTCGACACGCTCTTCATCGACGAGGGCTTCGGCAGCCTCGACGAGCAGTCACTCGACGAGGTCCTCGACGTCCTCGACGGGCTGCGCGAGCACGACCGCAGCGTCGCCATCGTCAGCCATGTGCCCGATCTGCGCGGCCGGATCCCCGCCCAGCTCCAGGTCGTCAAGACGCGCCGCGGCTCCACCGTCGTCCACCGGGCCGCGCCCGACGCCCCCTGACCCCGCGGGGCGCGGCCCCGGCGTGCACGCCCCGGCGCGCGCCCATGTCCGGAGCGGCGGTTGCCTCAGAGGATCGACAGCTCGGCCACCAGGTCGTCGAGGCCGAGCGACCCCTGCGACAGCGCCGCCATGTGCCAGCGCTTCGCGTCGAACGCCGCGCCCCTGGCCCGCCGCGCCGCCTCCCGGCCGCGCAGCCAGGCGCGTTCGCCCAGCTTGTAGCCGATCGCCTGCCCCGGCAGGCCCAGATAGCGCACCAGCTCGCTCTCCACGACGTCCGCGGGGCGCGAGTTGTGCCGCCCGAAGAACTCCTGCGCCAGCGCGGGCGTCCAGCGTGCCCCGGGCTCGAACGGCGAGTCGTCGGGGATCCGCAGCCGAAGGTGCATGCCGATGTCCACGATGACGCGCAGCGCCCGCATCATCTGGCAGTCCAGATAGCCGAGGCGCCGCTCGGCGTTGTACAGGAAGCCCAGCTCGTCCATCAGCCGCTCCGCGTACAGCGCCCAGCCCTCGGCGTTCGCGCTGACCGTGCCGACCGCCGTCTGGTAACGGGACAGCTCGTCGGCGACGTGCGCCCACTGCGCCAGCTGGAGGTGATGTCCAGGCACGCCCTCGTGGTACCACGTGGACACCAGGTCGTAGACGGGGAAACGCGTCTGGCCCATGGTCGGCAGCCAGGTGCGGCCGGGCCGGGAGAAGTCGAGCGAGGGGCCGCTGTAGTACGGCGCCGCGGCGCTGCCGGGCGGGGCGATCATCGACTCGACCCGCTTGACCCGGTCAGCCAGCTCGAAGTGCGTGCCGTCCAGCGCCCTGATCGCGTCGTCCATGAGCGCCTGGAGCCACTGCCGCACCTCTTCGACGCCCTCGACGGCCTCGCCCTCGGTGTCGAGGTGGCGCAGCGTGTCCCACGGCGAGGCGCCCGGCAGGATCTTCCCCGCCTCGGCCACCATCTCCGCGTGCAGCCGGTGGAACTCCGACCAGCCGTAGGCGTAGGCGTCATCGAGGTCGGGGTCGGTGCCGTTCCAGTACCTGACCCAGCGGGCGTAGCGCTCGGCCCCGACGATGTCGGGGGAGCCGTCGACGGCGGGCGCGTAGGTGTCACGCAGCCACGCCGCGAGCCGCGCCACCCCGGCCGCCGCGTCGCGCGCGCCCGCGACGAGCTCCGCGCGTAGCGCCTCGGGCCCCTGGGCCACGAACGACCCGAACCAGCCGCCTTCGCCGCCCCGCGTCCACTCCCCGAGCTGCCCGATCACCGTCTCGACCTGCCGCGGCCCGGCGGGCAGCGAGCGGTCGAGGCCATCGGCGAGCGACGCCCGGTACCCGTCGAGCGCCCGGGGCACCGCCCGCAGGCGCCGCGCCACCGCGGCCCAGTCTTCCTCCGTCTCGGTGGGCGCGATGATGAACGCCTCCCGCACGGAGTGGACGGGGGAGCTGAGGTTGCTGACCGCGCGCAGGCCCTCGCCCGCGTCGTGCACCGCGAGCTCGGCGGTCAGCCGCTCGCGCAGCAGCCGCGCACAGCGCCGCTCCGCGTCGCCGTCCCCGCCGGGCGTCGCCTCGGCCGCGGGCAGCCGGTCGAGGGTGCGGCGGGCCAGGTCGGCGAGGGCCCGCTGCCCGTCGGGGGAGAAGTCGGGCAGCCGGTCGGCGCTCTCGGGGTCGCCGAGCCTGGTACCGAGGATCGGGTCGAGCACGACCAGCTCGTCGACGTAGGAGTCGGCGAGCCGACGCGGAAGCGGGACACGTGGGTCTTCTGACATGAACCCATCCTGGTACGCCGGACGGGTGTTCGTCACCACCCGCCCTGCGCGGGCAGCACCACCGGGAGCTGCGGCTGGCAGCCGCCGGGGGCGAGGCGCGCGGACAGGACCAGGCTGCCGTCGGTCGTCTGCCGTTCGAGCGGCAGGCCCGTGGCGTTGATCACGGCGTTCATCAGGGCGATCACCGCGGCGTTGGCCGGGCCGGTCACCAGGTACACGGCCTCGTGGCGGGCGTGGACGGCGAGCCCGATGAGGCGGCGTAGCAGCGCGGAGCCGATGCCGAGCCGCTGCCAGTCGTCCGCGACCAGCAGCGCGACCTCCGACTCCTCGCCGTCGAACAGCAGATGCCCGAGGCCCACCACGTCGCCGTCGTCGGTGACCGCGGCGACGCTGCGGCCCATGGCGGGGTGCAGCAGGTGCGGCAGCAGCGCGTCGGCCTCGTGCGCGGAGGCGCGGTAGCGCCCGGCCAGCGTCCGCTCCGAGCAACGGGCGTGCAGCGCAAGCGCCTCGGGGAGGTCGCCAGGGCCCGCGGCCCGTAGCAGGATCTTCCGGCCCTCGGCCGTCACCACCGCGCGGGGCCCCGGCACGGCGACCACGCCCCGGGCCGCGAGCGGCGGACAGGCCCGCCCCGGCGCGTAGCCTCCCGTGGTCCGGAGCCGACCGTGGGGGAAGCGGATCGAGGGGCCGGGTGTGTCGGAGTCTGCTGCCATGGAAGCACTCTCGCGTTCGGTTATTGCGTGATCACGAACGCCCTGTGACCGAAGGGTAAAGGCGCTTACGCGTGAATTGCGCTCTTTGGTGCCCGTGGTGCGGCTGGTGGCTCGCGCGCCGCCTCGCCGAGCAACCGCGCCGCCCGAACGATCCGGGTGGGCGTCACATGGGCGTAACCGAGAACCAGCCGCGCCCGGTCGTCCTTTGACACCGTACCTCCCAACTCCCGTACTGTGCGCACCGATACCCCCGCCTTCGCGGGCCACTTCAGGAACCGCCCCTCGGGCCCGAAACGCTCCGGCAGCGTCACCGTCGCGTGCAGCCCCGCCGCGACCTCCGTCACTTCGGCCCCCGGGCAGTGCTCGCCGAGCGCCGCGACCAGCGCGTCCCGGCGCTCGCGGTAGGCGCGTTGGCAACGCCGCAGCTGCCGGTCGCACGCCCCGCTCGCCAGGAAGTCGGCGAAGGCCGCCTGGTCGCGCACCGGACGCGCCAGGTCGAGCAGCCGCTGGCGCGCACCGGCGCCCGGTCGTAGCCGAAGTCGCCGTCGTAGGCGTCCTCGATCAGCAGCCCGTCGACCGCCCGCGCCCACGCGAGCAACTCCCGCCGCCGCCCGGCCGTATACACCACCCCGCGCCGCCGCGCCAGCGGGGCGGCGAGGCCAAGGCGCCGCTGCGCACGATCGAGGGCGCGGACAAGGTCGGCCGCTTCCTCTTGGGCGTCGCCCAACGCCCGCCAGCGGCCCCGGCGTTCCACCTGGTCGAGGTCAACGGCGCCCCGGCGCTCCTGGTCACCACGCACGGCCGCCCTTACGGCGTCTTCCAGCTCCGGGTCGACGAGGACGGGCGCGTCCGCGATGTCTACCTGGTCGTCAACCCCGACAAGCTGGCCCACCTCACCCCGCCCGAGGACCCGGGACCGCTCGCGCCGTTCGCGCCGTTCGCACCCCCGAACGACGCGAGCTGACGTGACGTCAGGGATGAGTGGCCCGTTACAGGTTCGTGAAACGTTCGCACCCGGGCCGACCCCGGGACGGCTGGTGTTCTCCCGCGCTGCGCCCTGCGTTCAGTCGCGTCGCGCACGATCCGTTCCGCGCCGCCCGACGGCGCCGGCACTCGCGCCGACGACTCACCGGAGAACCCCCCATGTTGAGTTTCCCCTCGCGAGAACACAGCAGCCTCCGCGTCGCCCTCACGGCGTGGATGACCCTCGCGGTCGCCGCGACGCTCGCGACGGTCCCGACCCCCTCCACCGCCACCCCGCAGGCCGCCACCCCGCACGCGGGCACCGGGGACTGGGACGACTCCGCCTACCGCGGCCAGGTCGAGGTCGTCCGCACGCCCGAAGGCCCGGCCGACCCCGCGTTCCTGACCGGCACGGTCTTCGTCGACCAGGACCGCGACAGCGAGAGCGACCGCGGGGAGCGCGGCCTCGCGGGCGTCACCGTGTCGAACGGCCGCGACGTCGTGACGACCGACCGCCAGGGCCGCTACCGGCTCCCCGTGTACGGCAATATGACGGTCTTCATCACCCAGCCGTCCGGCTACCAGGTGCCCGTGGACGACTCCAACGTCGCCCAGTTCCACTACAACCACCTCCCCGAGGGCTCGCCCGAGCTGCGCTACGGCGGCATCGCGCCCACCGGCGCCCTGCCCGACGCGGTCAACTTCCCGCTCGTCCGCAGCCAGCTGACGCGCGCGCAGGAGCAGCACTGCGTGATCGCGGGCGACCTCCAGACCTACAACAGGACCGAGGTCGAGTACGCCCGCCGCGGCGCCATCGACGACCTGGCGGGGCGCCGCGACTACCAGGGCTGTGGCACGCTGTTCATCGGCGACGTCGTCGGCGACGACCTGTCGCTCTACCCGGACGTCAAGGAGCTGACGAGCCTGACCAACGGCCCGGCCCGCTTCCTGCCGGGCAACCACGACCTGGACTTCGACGCCACCACCGCCGAGCACTCGTTCGACACCTTCCGCGCCCAACTGGCGCCCGCGTACTACTCGTACGACATCGGCGACGCGCACGTCGTGGCCCTGAACACCGTGCGCTACCCCTGCACCCCCGATGTCGACAACGCCGACGGCCGCCGCCCCGAGTGCGACGACCCCGAGAACGCGCCCCGTTACAACGGCCGCCTCGACGAGAACCAGCTCGCCTGGCTCGAACGCGACCTGGCCGCGGTCGACGAGGACAAGCTGGTCGTGGTCGCCAGCCACATCCCGCTGCTGACGTTCGCCGACGAGGGCAGCGCGATCCACCAGGTCGACCAGGTCCGCGAGGTCTACGACCTGCTGGAGGGCCGCAGGGCCGTCTCCGTCGCCGGGCACACCCACTCGATCGAGAACATGCGCACGGGCGACCTCGTCCAGGGCTGGAACGACCTCTTCGGCGTCGACGGGCTGCCGTTCCCGCACATCACCGCGGGCGCCATCTCGGGCGACTGGTACTCGGGCGAGATCACCGACGACGGCTACCCCACCGCGATCGGCCGCGACGGCGGCAGGCCGGGGCTGCTCACCCTGGACATCACGGGCAACGCGTTCCGCGAGCGCTACACCGTGACCGGCGAGAGCAACCGCGTGGGGACCCAGCTCGGCGTCAACAGCCCCACCTACCGCGCGTGGTACGCCGAGCGCCAGGAGTGGAACGACGACCCCCAGGGCGCCGCTCCCGAGCTGGGCGACCCGCTCGTGATCAGCCGCGACGACCTGGCGGGGCAGACCTGGCTGACCACCAACTTCTGGATGGGCTCGACCGGTTCGACGGTGGAGGTGCGGATCGACGGCGGCCCGTCCCGCCAGGCCACCCGCACCCAGCCGATGCGCGGCGAGGACCAGCTGATCGGCCCCGAGTGGTCCGACCCGCACGCCGTCGCCCAGCAGCTGGTCCACGGCGGCAGCGTCGCCGACCGGACCATGCACCTGTGGCGCCTCGAGCTGCCCGACGACCTCCAGGCGGGCCGCCACCGCGCGGTGGTGACGGCGACCGACGCATATGGGCGCCGGTTCACCGACGTCCTGACGTTCCGCGTCGTCGAACAGCGCTGACGCCCGGCACCCGGCGAGGGGCCGCCACCGCGACCCGGTGGCGGCCCCGTTCCCCGGGCGGTGTCAACGCCCCCTCAGCGCCCCTGTCGACGCCATGTCAACGCCCCTGTCGACGCCCTGTCGACGCCCCGTCAACGCCTACAGCCCTCCGGAGACCCGCAGCACCGCGCCCGTGGTGTACGACGCCTCGTCCGACAGCAGCCAGGCCACCGCGCCCGCGACCTCGTCGGGCTCGCCGGGGCGGCGCATCGGCACCCGGTCGGGGTCGCGCCAGGGCCGCCCCGGGTCGCCCATCGTGGCGTGCATGTCGGTGACGATCATGCCGGGCTGCACGGAGTTCACCCTGATCCCCTCGGGGGCCAGCTCCTTGGCGAGGCCCGTCGTCAACGTGTCGACCGCCGCCTTGGTCGCCGCGTAGTGGACATACTCGCCGGGGCTGCCGAGCGTCGCGGCGCCCGACGAGATGTTCACGATCGCGCCGCCGGGGCCGCCGTGCCGCGTCGACATGGCCAGCGCGGCGCGGCGCGCGCACAGCAGCGAGCCCATGACGTTGACGTCGACGACCCGCCGCATCACGGCCGTCGACGTCTCCGTGAACCGGCCCAGGGGCCCGCTCACCCCGGCGTTGTTGACCAGCCCCGTGACAGGCCCGAGGCGTTCGGCCGCCGCCGTGAACAGGCCGTCCACCTCGTCCTCGACGGAGACGTCCACGCGCACGGCGACCGCCGAGCGCCCCCGGGCGCGCACCCGTTCGACGACGCGCGCCGCGGCGCCCTCGTCGCTGACATAGCCGATCGCCACGTCGTGCCCCGCGCGCGCCAGCCGCGCCGCGACCGCCGCCCCGATCCCGCGGCTCCCACCGGTGACGACGGTGACCCGCGTGTTGTGCCGCGTTTCGCCCTGTTGCTCGTTTCGCACGAGGTGACCCTAGACAGGGGGATTGGTCTTGACCAAGTCACCCGGGCGGCTTATGGTCCCCCATATACGCAACAACCTTTCATAATCGAGCCGCGCGGCGCACCCACGTCCGCGGGCGACCGGGGAGGCACGAGTGGGGACCACACAGCTCGACCATCAGCCGGAGCCCAAGTACTGGCACCTGAAGACGGTGCTCTCGCGCGCGCTCGACACCGAGTTCAGCGTCGGCCAGGCCCTGCCCAACGAGCGGGAGCTCGCCGCCCGCTTTGGCGTGGCCCGCGCGACGCTGCGCCAGGCGCTCGACCAGCTCGAGCTCGAAGGCCGCCTCCAGCGCCGCCGCGGCGTGGGCACCACCGTGGCGCCGCCGCGCGTCGGCGTGGATGTCAGCCCACGCCAGCACACGTGGCCGGGAGCTCCAGGCGACACCTGGGTGGCCTCCGACGCCGTCCGCACCCCGCCGCCGCCCGCGGTGGCCAGGGCGCTCGACGTGCCCGCGGGGGAGCCGGTCGAGGTGGTCCACCGCACGCTGCTCGCGCACGGCCAGCCGGTCGCCGCCGAGCAGCTCTTCATCCCGGTCGACGCGCTGCCCCCGGGCGACGAGCCGCGCGGGGCCTCGGGCGCCGAGCGCGCCCGCGCCGTGCTGGCCAGGCTCGGGCGCCTCGACCTCGGCGGCCAGGACCGCTCGGTCGAGCTGGGCTCGGCGGGCTCGGACGACGCCCGCCGCCTCGACCGGCTGCCCGGCTCTCCCGTGCTGATCGTCACCACCCGCTATGTCGCGGGCGGCCGCACCGTGGCCGTCGCCGCAGCGACCTACCGGGCCGACACGTGCCGCCTCACCTTCGGGAACCAGGCGTCGAGCAGCCAGGCGCCGCTGTCGCTCAGCGCGAGCTGACGCCCCCCACCGCGTACAGCTCGCGCTCCACCTGGTCGAGCGCGAGCCGCAGCGCCCCGGTGGCCACGGCCGTGTCGCCGAGCGCGGAGGCCACGACGCGGGGCGCGCGCAGGCAGTAACGTTCCAGCTCGCGCCGCACCGGCTCCACCACCTCGTCGAGGCCGACCGCCCAGCCGCCGATCACCACCAGCTCGGGGTCGAGCGCCAGCACCAGCGCCGCCACGTCGTGCACCAGCCGCGCCACGAAGCGCCCCACCGCGGCCCCGGCGCGCCGGTCGCCCTCCCTGGCCTCGGCGATCACCCGCGCCACGGCCATCTCGTCCAGCGGATCCAGCGGCTCGCCCGACGTGGACAGCAGCCGCTCGGGGGTGGCCTGGCGCCCCAGCAGGTGCAGCGCCCCGATCTCCCCGGCCGCCCCGCCGTGCCCGCGGTGCAGCCGCCCGCCGATCAGCGACCCGGCGCCCGGGCTCAGCCCCGCGAGCACCATCACCACGTCGTCGGCCCCGGCCGCCGCGCCCACCCAACGCTCCGCGAGAACGGCGGCGTTGGCGTCGTTCTCCACCTGCACGGGGCAGCCGAACGCCGCTCGCAGCCGCCCGCCGAGGTCGAGGCCCGTCCAGCCCGGCAGCGCGGTGCACAGCGTCACCGTGCCGTCGAGGCCGACGATGCCGGGGCTGCCCACGCCCACCGCGCGCAGCGGCGCCGCGTCGTCCCGCTCGCCGAGCAGCTCCGCCGCCACGGCCTGCGCGCCCGCAAGCCGCTCGTCGGCCGTCGCCCGCGTGGACACCTCGCGCGCCGCGCCGCCGAGCCGGTGGCCCGCCAGGTCGGCGAGCACCGCGGCGACCCGGCGCGGCCCCAGCTCGATGCCGAGCAGCAGCCCCGCCTCGGCCCTGAAACGGAAACGGCGCGCGGGTCGCCCCGCGCGCCCTCCCGATCCCGACACCCCGGTCTCGGCGACCAGGCCCGCCTCGGCCAGGCCCTCCACGACGCCCTCGACGGTCGGCCGTGACAGGCCCGTCTCCCTGGCCAGGTCCGTCAGCGAACAGGACGGCTCGGCGTCCCGCAGCGCCCGCAGCACCGCCGCGGAGTTGATCCTGCGCAGCAGCGACGGATCGCCACCGGTGAGACTCCCCACACCGCCCGCCTTCCGCGACCGTGCCCGTTCGTGTCCCTTCGTGTCTCTCGCGTCCCTTCGCGTCTCTAAAGGATCGCCCCCGGCGCGTACGCCGCCGCCTCGGGGTGGCTCTTGACGACCTCCTCGATCCGCGCGATCACCGCCGCGACCTGGCTCTCGGCCGCACCCGTGAAGGACAGCCGGTCGGCCATCAGCGCGTCGAGCCCCGGGCGGTCGAGCGGGATGCGGGGGTCGCGCGCGAGCCGGTCGAGCAGGTCGTTGCCCTCGGCGCCCTCCCGCAGCCGCAGGGCCGCGGCCACGGCGTGCTCCTTGATGACCTCGTGCGCCGTCTCACGGCCCACGCCCGCCCGCACCGCCGCCATCAGCACCTTGGTGGTGGCGAGGAACGGCAGATAGCGGTCGAGCTCGCGCGCCACCACGGGCTCGAAGGCGCCGAACTCGTCGAGCACCGTGAGAAACGTCTCGGCAAGACCGTCGAAGGCGAAGAACGCGTCGGGCAGCGCGACGCGGCGCACCACCGAGCACGAGACGTCGCCCTCGTTCCACTGGTCGCCCGCCAGCTCGCCCGCCATCGAGGCATAGCCGCGCAGCACCACGGCCAGGCCGTTGACCCGCTCGCACGAGCGGGTGTTCATCTTGTGCGGCATCGCGGACGAGCCGACCTGGCCCGGCTTGAACCCCTCGGTCACCAGCTCCTGCCCGGCCATCAGCCGGATCGTGCGGGCGAGCGACGAGGGCGCGGCGGCCAGCTGCACCAGCGCGGTCACCACCTCGTAGTCGAGCGACCGCGGATAGACCTGGCCCACCGACGTCAGCACCCGCCCGAAGCCCAGGTGGGCGGCCACCCGCCCCTCCAGGTCGGCGAGCCCGGCCTCGTCGCCGCCCAGCAGGTCGAGCATGTCCTGCCCGGTCCCGACCGGGCCCTTGATCCCGCGTAGCGGATAGCGTTCAAGCAGCTCCTCGACCCGGCCGAGCGCCACAAGCAGCTCGTCGGCCGCGGTGGCGAAGCGCTTGCCCAACGTGGTGGCCTGCGCGGGGACGTTGTGCGAACGGCCCGCCATCACCAGGGCCCCGTGCTCCCCGGCCAGCCTCCCGAGCCGCGCCAGCAGCGCCACCGCCCGGTCCCGCGCCAGCTCCAGGGAGCGCCGGATCTGCAACTGCTCGACGTTCTCGGTCAGATCGCGTGACGTCATGCCCTTGTGGACCTGCTCGTGCCCGGCCAGCGCGTTGAACTCCTCGATGCGCGCCTTCACATCGTGCCGGGTGACCCGCTCCCGCGCGGCGATCGACGCCAGGTCCACCCGGTCGACGACGCGCTCGTAGTCCGCGACGGCGCCCTCGGGCACGGCCACGCCCAGCTCGTCAAGCGCCCGCAGGACCGCGAGCCACAGCCGCCGTTCGAGCACCACCTTGTGCTCGGGGGACCACAGGCGGGCCAGCTCGACGGAGGCGTAGCGGCCCGCCAGAACGTTCGGAATGCGCGGCTTGTCAGTCACGCCACCGGATTCTACGGGCCGCCTCAGAGGCGCTTCTCCCGCAGGAGGGGCGTCAGCTCGGGGCGCTTGGGCAGGCGGCCGTCGCCGGATGAGCGGCCGGTCAGGCGGCGGGCGATCCACGGCAGCAGGTGCTCGCGGGCGAACCTGACGTCCTTGGCGCGCCGCACCGCCCAGCTCACGGGAGCCGAGACCGGCAGCGGCACGTCCCACGCGAAGTCCGGCTCGTGTCCGAGCCGCTGCCACACCGCCTCGCCGACCCGCCGGTGGCCCTCGGCGGTCAGGTGCAGCCGGTCGTCGGCCCACAGCCGGGGGTCGCCGAGCGCGGGTGCGGCGTAGAGGTCGACGACCAGGGCCCCGTGCCGCTCGGCCAGCTCGTCGATAAACGCGAACAGCCGGTCCATGCGCGGCCGGTACCGCTCGAGCACGGGCCCGTTCCGCCCGGGGCTGCGCATCAGGACCAGCTGGCGGCAGGTGGGCGCGAGCCGGGCCACGGAGTCGGCGAGCAGCCCGCACACCTCGTCCATGTCGCAGCGCGGGCGCAGCACGTCGTTGAGCCCGCCGACGAGCGTGATCAGGTCGGCGTCCATCGCGGCGGCGGCTGGCACCTGCTCGGCGGCGATCTGCCGCATCAGCTTGCCGCGCACGGCCAGGTTGGCGTAGGCGAACCCGTCGTGCCTGGCGGCGAGCCGCGCGGCGAGGAGGTCGGCCCAGCCCCGGTAGGTGCCGTCGGGCAGGGCGTCGGACATGCCCTCGGTGAACGAGTCACCCAGGGCCACATAGCTGCGGAAATGAGGCGCGTCGTGCATGGCGGCCACCATCGTAGCCACGCGGGGACGGCCGCAGGAGAGCGCCTTCGGTCACGGTCGAACATGGCCGACCGGATCGGGTCGCTCAGGGCTCGAAGCCCTCGGCGCGCTCCTCGCGCTCGTCCTGCGCGATGTGCATCGCCGCTTCCTCGGCCGCGGCCGCGCCCCCGTCGATGCCGACGTCCTCGGCCGTGACGTCGGCGTCGCGCGGCGGCCCTTCGCCCTCGTCGCCGACCAGGCGCCCGGCCCGTTCGCCGCCCGAGATCTCGTCGCCGAGCGGCTCGCCCGCCTGGTCGGGGCTGTCGCCGACGCCGTCGCCCGGATCGTCGTCGGCGCCCACGTCGGGCAGCTCGACGGCGAGGCGCTCGTCGAGCGACTGACGCTCGCGCTGCTCGGCCGCCGTGGTGCCGGGGCCCGTGACCGCGAGGGGCCTCTCGGGCGGGGAGTAGCCCTCGTCAAGGACCTCGTCGAGGCCCTTCTCGCCGAGCGCGTTCTCCAGGTCCGCCTCGTAGGTGACATCCTCGGTGGGGTCGATCGGCTGGTACACGTCGTCGCCCATCGGCTCGTCGCCCATCGGCTCGTCGGTCACGGCCGCTCACCGCCCGGAGCTGCCCGCGAAGAGGACGTCGGCGAGCTCGTCGTCCAGGGCGTCCCTGACCTTGTCGGTCAGGCTCCCGACGGTGGCCTCGTCCGTGACCTCGACCACGCAACGGGCCTCGTGCACCGCCTTGGGCAGGTCGGCGCCCGAGCGCTCGGAGACGCGGGCGAAGAACTGCTCGTTGGTCATCCTGATGCCGGTGGCCGGGAGGTCGGGCGCCGTGGCGACGCGCCGCAGGTGCTCGCCGATCTCCCGGGGCAGCTGGGCGGCAAGGTGCTCGGCCAGCGCGGGCGGGATGCGTTCGGCGAGGGTCTCCAGGCTGGCCCGGGTGGCGGCCTCGGCAGCGCCCCTGCTGTCGAGCCGGGCGCGGGCCTGGACCTGTCCTATGAAGTCGTCGTGTCGCATGGGCGCCGGGTTCCCCGGAGAGCCGGGGCAAAACAGGCATTTCCGGCCCCGGTGTCCTCGGGTGCTTTCAGGTCCCTTCGCGCGTTCTCGGGCGTCGAGCCAGGGGAAGCCCAGGGGGTCGGCCTCGACTCGGGCGAAGACCGCCGCGTCGTCGTGGCCGCGTAGCCGGTCGAGGAAGGGGAAGTCCTCGGGGGCCACCGCGCGCCGGGCCAGCGGCCGCACCGCCGCGGCGTCAGCTCCCGCAGGTCGGCGCGGTCCGAGCCGTGCAGCACGAGCCCGGCGCGGTCGAGCAGCCGGTCGAACGCGCCGAGCGTCGCCTCGTCGGGCGGCGGGGCCGCGGGCGCCCGCAGCCAGTCGGCGGACAGCGTCTCGTCCACGGCCATGCCGCCCAGCGTAACGACCCGGCGCGCCGCCGTCAGGCGTCCGAACTCAGCACGGCCATCGCCGCGTTGTGCCCCCCGATGCCGCTGACGCCGCCGCCGCGCACCGCGCCGGCGCCGCACAGCAGCACCGTGGGGTGGCCCGTCGCCACGCCCCAGCGCGCCGCGGGGTCGGCCGCGGCGCGCTCGGCGGCCTCCCCTTCGGCCTCGTCCGCCTCGTCGAGCCAGGGGAAGGAGAGGTCGCCGTGGAAGATGTGGCCGCCGGGCAGCCGCAGGTCGCGCTCCAGGTCGAGCGGCGTCCTCGCCTCGACGCAGGGCCTGCCGTCGCCGTCCAGCGCGAGGCAGTCGGCGATCGGCTCGGCCAGGTGCGCGTCGAACGCCGCGAGCGTCGCGCCCAGCAGCTCCGCGCGCGCCGCGTCGTTCCTCCCCTCACCCCCCGCGAAGAGCCGCGCGGGGGTGTGCAGCCCGAACAGCGTCAGGGTGTGGTGGCCCGTCGCGGCCAGCTCGGGGGAGAGGATCGAGGGGTCGGTGAGCGAGTGGCAGTACACCTCGCTCGGCGGCGTGCCCGGCAGCCGCCCCGCCGCCGCCTCCCGGTGCGCCGCCGCCAGCTGCCCATAGCCCTCGGCGATGTGGAACGTTCCCGCGAACGCCTCGCGCGGATCCACGCCGGGGTCGCGCAGCGCGGGCAGCCGCCGCAGCAGCATGTTCACCTTGAACTGCGCGCCCTCCGCCGCGGCGGCGGCCCCTGGCTCCTCGCCAAGCAGCCGAGCCAGCTCCCGCGGCGACGCGTTGACCAGCACCCGGCGCGCGCCCACCGTGCCGCCGCCGCCCCCCTCGGTCACGAACGCCACCTCGGCCGCCGTCCCGTCCGTCGCGATGGACGTCACCTCGTGCCCCACCCGGATCTCCGCGCCCGCCGCCCGCGCCGCGTCGGCCAGCGCGTCCGTCACCGCGCCCATCCCGCCCACCGGCACATCCCACGCGCCCGTGCCCTGCCCCATCACGTGGTACAGGAAGCAGCGGTTCTGGAGCAGCGCCGGGTCGTGCGCCCCGGCGAACGTGCCGATCAGCCCGTCCGTCAGCACCACCCCGCGCACCAGGTCGTCGTCGAACGCCGCCTCGATCGCCTCGCCGAGCGGCCGCTCGAACAGCGCCTCCCACGCCGCGCCGTCGCCCACCCGCGCCCGCAGCTCGGCCCGCCCCGGCAGCGGCTCGGTCAGCGTGGGCCACACCCGCTCGGCCACCCGCCCGGTCATGGCGTGGAAGCGCCGCCACGCCTCGTACTCCCGGTCCGAGCCGGTCAGCCGCGCGAACGCCTCCCGCGTCCTGGCCTCCCCGCCGCCCACGAGCAGCCCGCCGGGGACCCCGCCCCGCTCGAAGGGCGTGTAGGACGACCAGCGCCTCGGCCGCAGCGTGACGTTCAGCCCCAGGTCGCGCACGATCCGCGCGGGCAGCAGGCTCACCAGGTACGCGTAGCGCGAGAGCCGCGCGGCGACGCCGGGGAAGGCCGCGTCGGAGACGGCCGCGCCGCCCGTCCTGCCCAGCCGTTCGAGCACCAGCACCCGGCGACCCGCCCTGGCCAGATAGGCGGCGGCCACCAGGCCGTTGTGGCCGCCGCCGACGATCACCGCGTCATGGACGTCGTGGAGAGTTCCTTCGGGCATGGCCCTTGGTAACACGGGTCACGGCCGCTGGCCAGCTCTCCGCCCTCTCGCCGACCTGCGCGGAGGCGGCTGATCCGGGCGGCGATCGCCGTAGGGTTGAGGGTTGGCGCGACGCGCCGGACCGTCGCGCCGTTCCCGCAGCACCGAAGGAGCCCATGCCGCACGACGCCCCCCACCACGCAGCGCCCAGCCGCGCCACCCCCCGGGACCCCCAGCCCGAGCCGGCCGACGCCGGGCAGCCCGCCCAGATCCGCCGGATCCTTCGCCTCTTCCGCCCCTACCGCGGCCGCCTCGCCCTGGTCGGCCTCCTGGTGGCCGCCTCGTCCCTCGTGGCCGTCGCCTCGCCGTTCCTGCTCCGCGAGGTCATCGACGTCGCCCTCCCCGAGCGCCGCACCGGGCTGCTCGCCCTGCTCGCGCTCGGCATGATCGCCACCGCCGTGACCAGCTCGGTCTTCGGCGTGCTCCAGACCCTCATCTCCACCACCGTCGGCCAGCGGGTCATGCACGACCTGCGCACCGCCGTGTACGCCAAGCTCCAGCAGATGCCGCTGGCGTTCTTCACCAGGACCCGCACCGGCGAGGTCCAGTCCCGCATCGCCAGCGACATCGGCAGCATGCAGGCCACCGTCACCTCCACGGCCACGTCGCTGGTCTCCAACCTGACCGCGGTCGTCGCCACCGTGGTCGCCATGCTCGCGCTCGACTGGCGGCTGACGCTGGTGTCGCTCGCGCTGCTGCCCGCGTTCGTCTGGATCGCGCGCCGCGTCGGCCGCGAGCGGCGCAGGATCACCACCCAGCGGCAGAAGCAGATGGCGGCCATGGCCGCCACCGTCACCGAGTCCCTGTCGGTCAGCGGCATCCTGCTCGGCCGCACGATGGGCCGCGCCGAGGCCCTGACCCGCGAGTTCGCCGACGAGTCACGGCAGCTGGCCGACGTCGAGACCCGCGCCAGCATGGCGGGGCGCTGGCGGATGGCCACGATCGGCATGATCATGGCCGCGATCCCCGCGCTGCTCTACTGGTCGGCGGGCTTGATGTTCCAGCTCGGCGGCACCCCGCCGTCGATCGGCACGCTGGTCGCGTTCGTCAGCCTCCAGCAGGGGCTGCTGCGGCCCGCCGTCTCGCTGCTCTCCACCGGCGTGGACATCCAGGCGTCGCTTGCGCTCTTCCAGCGGATCTTCGAATACCTCGACCTGCGCGTCGACATCACCGAACGCCCCGACCCGGTCGAGCCCGGCACCAGGGCGCGCGGCGACGTCAGGTTCGAGAACGTCACCTTCGGCTACGAGCCCGGCGCGCCGCCCATCCTCTCCGGCATCGACATCGCCGTCCCCGCGGGTGGCTCGCTCGCCGTGGTGGGCCCGACGGGCGCGGGCAAGACCTCGCTCGGCTACCTGGTGCCGCGCCTGTACGACGTGACGGGCGGCCGGGTCACCATCGACGGCACCGACGTGCGCGACCTCAGCTTCGCCGCCCTGGCCCGCGCGGTCGGCGTCGTCTCGCAGGAGGCGTACCTCTTCCACGCCTCGGTCGCCGAGAACCTCAGGTTCGCCAGGCCCGACGCCACCCCCGACGAGATCGAGGCCGCCGCGCGGGCCGCCCACATCCACGACCACATCGCGTCGCTGCCCGACGGCTACGACACGGTCGTGGGGGAGCGCGGCTACCGCTTCTCCGGCGGCGAGAAGCAGCGCCTCGCGCTGGCCCGCACGATCCTGCGCGACCCGCCCGTGCTGGTCCTCGACGAGGCGACCAGCGCGCTCGACACCCGCACCGAGCAGGCCGTCCAGCGCGCCATCGACGCCCTGTCCGCCGGGCGCACCACCATCACCATCGCCCACCGGCTCTCCACCGTGCGCGACGCCGACCAGATCGTCGTGCTCGACGGGGGCCGGATCGCCGAACGCGGCACCCACGCCGAGCTGCTGGCCCTCGAAGGCCGCTACGCCGCCCTCCTGCGCAGGGACGCCGACGCCGGAATGCGGCCCTCGGCCGGTGCCGTCGGTGCCATCGGTGCCGTCGGGGCCGTCGATGACGTGGCCGAGACGGCCGATGCCGCGCCCGCCCGCCAGGGCGTCGACGCCACCTCCTGACCGCACCCCCGTCCAACTCGCCGCGCGCACCCTCCCCATCGCCACAGGGGGGAGGGCGGACCCGGCGACGCTCGACGCCGGCTACTGGTTCGACAGCCTGCGCGGCCGCGTCCGTTTCGACGAGGCCGTGGAGGCCGCGCGCTCCCAGGGCCACGGGGTGTTCATCGAGTGCAGCGCCCACCCCGTTCTGGTGCCGGGGCTCGAAGAGGCCGTCGCCATCGGCTCGTTGCGCCGCAACGAGGGCGGCCAGGCGCGTTTCCTCGCCTCCCTCTCCGAAGCGTGGGTCCGCGGCGTCCCCCTCGACTGGTGCGCGGTCTTCCCCGGCGCCCGCCGCGTCGACGTCCCCACCTACCCGTTCCAGCGCCGCCGTTACTGGCTCGACGCCGTCCCGCCCCGTACTGGCACGCACGACGCCGACGGCTGGCTGTACCGGGTCGCGTGGCAGCGCCTGCCCGACCCCGCCCCGGGCCAGGGCCCGGGGCTCGGCGGCACCTGGCTGCTCCTCACCCCATCGGGCGTCATCGAGAGCGACGCAATGGCCGCCGTCGCCGACGCGCTGAAGGGCGCGGGCGCCGATGTCACCCTCGCCGCCCCGGGCGAGGGCGTTCCCCCGGCGCCGGAGATCAGGGGCGTGCTCGCGCTGCTTGCCCTCGCCGACGACGGCGATCCCCTCCCCGCCACCGCGGGCCTGCCCCGCGCCCTCGCGGGCGTCGGCGTGCACGCCCCGCTGTGGGTGCTCACCCGCGCCGCCGTCACCACGGGCGCCGCGGACGCCGCGCCCGACCCGTGGCAGGCGCGGCTGTGGGGCCTCGGCCGGGTCGCCGCCCTCGAACACCCCGAACGCTGGGGCGGGTTGATCGACCTCCCGGCAGGCGCGCCCGAACAGCCCACGCTGGAACGGCTGTGCGCCGCCCTAGGCGGAGCCACGGGGCAGGGCGAGGACCAACTGGCCGTGCGCGGCACGGCGTTGCACACCCGCCGCCTGCGCCGCGCGCACCCCGCCACCGGGCGCCACCCCTGGCGCCCCCAGGGCACGGCGCTCATCACCGGCGGGACCGGCGCGCTCGGCGCCCATGTCGCCCGCTGGCTGGCCCGCGAGGGGGCCGCGCACCTGCTGCTGCTCAGCCGCAGCGGGGAACGCGCGCAAGGCGCCGCCCAACTGGCCGAGGAGCTACGGGCGTTGGGCGCCGAGGTGACCATCGCCGCATGCGACGCCGCCGACCGCGCCGCGCTTGCCGCCGTCATCGACGCCCACCCCGGCATCACCACCGTCTTCCACACCGCGGGTGTGCTGGACGACGGGGCGCTGGGCGACCTCACCCCCGAGCGGTTCGCCGCCGTGGCGCGCCCCAAGGTCGACGCCGCCACCCATCTGCACGAGCTGACCGCGGGCCTCGATCTGTCGGCGTTCGTGCTGTTCTCCTCGTTCGCCGGAGTCGTCGGCAACGTCGGCCAGGGCAACTACACCGCGGCCAACGCCTTCCTCGACGCCCTGCCCGAGGCGCCCCCCGCCCCCGCCCCGGCACCCCACCCCGTCAGAGCCAGCGCGACCGACGAGAGCGACGAGGCCGACGAGGCCGACGAGTTGGCCGAGGTCGACGCGATGAGCGTGGACGACCTTGTGTACCTGGTCCTCTCCGAGGCGGGCGACGACGAAGCGGCCGACGAGCCCGAAGCGGCCGACGAGCCCGACGCGGCCGACGGCACCACGGCCGACGGCGCCGCCCGCCACGACACCGACACGGCCCACCACACAGGGAACCGGGGGGAACGAGCATGACCGGCACCGAGGCGACCGTCGTCGCCGCACTGCGCGCCTCCGTCAAGGAGAACACGAAACTCCGCCGCCTCAACCGGGAGTTGACCGACGCCGCCCACGAGCCCATCGCCATCGTCGCCATGGGCTGCCGCTTCCCCGGCGGCATCGCCTCGCCCGATGAGCTGTGGCGGCTGCTGGCCGCGGGCGATGACGCCCTCGTGCCGTTCCCCGACGACCGCGGCTGGGACCTCCCCGAGGGCGCCAGCGCCACCGCGCGCGGCGGATTCCTGCACGACGCCGCCGACTTCGACGCCGCGTTCTTCGGCATCAGTCCACGCGAGGCCCTGGCCATGGACCCCCAGCAGCGGCTCCTGCTCGATACCGCGTGCTCCGCGTCCCTCGTGACGCTGCACCTGGCCGCGCAGGCCCTGCGCCGCGGCGAGTGCGACCTCGCGCTCGCGGGCGGGGCGACCGTGATGGCCACGCCCACCGCGTTCGTCGAGTTCAGCAAGCAGGGCGGCCTGGCGCCCGACGGCCGCTGCAAGCCGTTCGACGCGTCCGCCGACGGCACCGGCTTCTCCGAGGGCGTCGGCGTCCTCGTCGTGGAACGCCTCTGCGACGCCCGCCGCAACGGCCACCGCGTGCTCGCGGTCATCCGAGGCTCCGCCGTCAACTCCGACGGCGCCTCCAACGGCCTCACCGCGCCCAACGGCCCCTCCCAACAGCGCGTGATCCGGGCCGCGTTGGCCGATGCCGGGCTGCGCCCCGAGGACATCGACGCCGTCGAGGCCCACGGCACGGGCACCACGCTCGGCGACCCCATCGAGGCCCAGGCCGTCATCTCCGTCTACGGCCGAGGCCGCGCGCCCGAACGCCCGCTGTGGCTGGGCTCGTCGAAGTCCAACCTCGGCCACAGCCAGGCCGCAGCCGGGGTCGCGGGCGTCATCAAGATGGTGCTCGCCATGCGCCATGGCACCCTCCCCGCCACCCTGCACCTCAAGGAGCCCACGCCGCACGTCGACTGGTCGCGCGGCGCCGTCTCTCTCCTGGCCACCGCGACGCCCTGGCCCGAGACCGGAAGGGCCCGCCGCGCGGGCGTCTCGTCGTTCGGCGTCAGCGGCACCAACGCGCATGTGCTGCTGGAGGAGCCGGACCCGCGGGACCGCGACCCCGACCGCGACCCCGCGCCCGACCGCGACCCCGACGCCGCGCCCGCCCCCCAGCCTCATCCGTCACCGGCGAGATCACCGACACCACCCGCCTCGACGCCGCGTACTGGTTCGCCAACCTGCGGCAGCCCGGCAGCTTCGACCGCGCCGCCGCCACGCTCATGAACGCGGGACACCACACGTTCATCGAGATGAGCCCCCACCCCGCCCGACGGCGGCACCGGGGTGCGGCTCGCGGGCGGCGACCACGAGGGCCCCACGCTGCTGTGCCTCCCGCCGATCATCGGCGTCTCGGGCCCCCACCAGTACGCGCGGTTCGCCGCCGCGCTGCGCGGCAGGCGCGCCGTCGTCGCGCTGCCCCACCCGGGTTTCCGCGCGGGAGAGCCCGTCGCCGCCACGGCCCGCGCCCTGGCCCGCGCCCACGCCGACACGGCGCTGCGGCTTGCCGACGGGGCGCCGTTCGCGCTGGTCGGTTACTCGTCGGGCGGCTTCGTCGCCCACGCCGTCGCCGAGGAGCTCCGGGCCCGTGGCACCGCGCCCGACCGGGTCGTCTTGCTCGACAGCTACCCGCCCGACGAGACCGAGCTGCTCGAACGCCTCATCCCCGCCGTCATCCGGGGCCTGAAGGCCCGCAGGGACCGCGTGCTCGGCGGCGAGGACGACGCGTGGCTCACCGCGATGGGCCGCTACATGAGCTTCGACTGGACCCCGTCCCCGGTCTCGGCGCCCACGCTCCTGGTCCGCTCGAGCACGCCGCTGGCCGGGCTGCCCGAGGGCGAGCCGTGGCGGGCCACCTGGAAGCACCCCCACCGGGCTGTCGACGTCGCGGGCGACCACTTCACGATGATGGAGGCGCACGCCGACGCCGCGGCCGAAGCGGTGGAGGAGTGGCTGGCGGGCTGACCTCTCGCCCTCAGTCGGCCAGGCGGGTGCCGTCGTCGGTCAGACGGACAGGGGTACCCGTTTCGGCCGAACGGTTCGCCGCGGCGCCGATCAGGACGCTCCGGATGCCGTCGCGGTACCCGGCGGGCCGCGCCAGCGGGTCATCGGACGGCCCGCGGAAGACATCGTCGAGCAGCAGCCGGTCACCGCCGCCGTGCGCTCCCGCGCCGCCTTCGATGGCGATGTCCTCCGGCTTGTTCCAGTGCCGGTGCAGGACAAGCCGCTCCCAGGCGCCCTCGGCGTTCTCCTTGGACGCGGCGCTTGGATCGATCGCGGCGTGCGGGGGAGTCCAGGCCCTTTCGCAGACGTTCAGTTCGATGCGGCCCTCGGTGCCGTTGAAGGACACCCGGTAACCCTCGTACGGCGCGTGGGCGTTGAGGGAATAGGTGAGCATCGCCCGGTTCGCGTAGCGGACCAGGACCGCCATGTTGTCGTCAATGGTGACGCCGGGGCCGAAGACGTCGCGGTCCCTGATGTAGCCGTCCTCGTGCTCGGCTCGCAGGTAGAGCTCGGCGAGCCGGGGGTCGGCGGAGACGTCCAGGAGGAAGGGGTCACTGCCGAGTCCGGGCGCGCCCTGCCCGCGCGCGGGACGTCCGGTCAGGCCCCGCGCCGCCGCGTTCTCCTCGCCGTAGAAGCGCAGGTCCGCCTGGGCGAACACCAGCTCGGCCGCCGAGTCGAGCCACCAGTTGACGAGATCGAAGTGGTGGCTGGACTTGTGGACGAGCAGCCCCCCTGAGGCCGACCTGTCCCGGTGCCAGCGGCGGAAGTAGTCCGCGCCGTGGATGGTGTCAAGCAGCCATTCGAAGTGCACGGAGGTGACCTCGCCCACGGCCCCCTCGGCGAGGAGCCCGCGCACCGCGGAATTGCGCGGCGAATAGCGGTAGTTGAAGGTCACGATGAGATTGCCGTCGCTGCGCGCCGCCGAGTCGGCGATGGCGGCGCAGCCCGCCGCGTCCGTGGTCAGCGGCTTCTCCACCACGACGTTCCGGTCGGCGTCGAGCGCCGCGCACACATAGGTGGCGTGCAGCGCGTCCACCGTGGTGACCACCACGGTGTCGGCGCGGTCAAGCATCTCCTCGAAGCGGTCGGGCGCGAAGCAGGGGACCTCGGGGCGACCCGATCGCGCGATGGTGCGGTTGTAGTAGTTCATGCGGGTCTGGTTGACGTCGCACAGGCCGGTGATCTCGCCGGCGTCGCTCCAGTCGGTCAGAAGCGCGTTCACATACATCCGGGCGCGATGACCGAGACCGACAAAGGCGTATCGAGTACCCACAGCTTGCTCCTGGTTCAGGCGTCGAGGCGGCCGGTGCCGTGCGCGCACGGCACCGGCCGGGGATCCGCGGCCGGTCCGCCCGGCACGGTCAGCCCAGGGTGGAATCGGCTTCGGCGAGGAAGGCGGAGGCCGCCTCCCGCGGGCTCTGGTTGCCGAACAGGACCTCCTGGCCGTAGCGCTCCAGCATGTCGGGGATGTCGCCCGCTCCCAGGGGCGGCGCGGTGGGGGCCGCGCTGAGCTCCCCTGCGATCTCGTTGAAGAACTCGAGCGAGGCGACGTCCGCCTCAGGAAGATCGGCCTGGATGCTCTCCAGCACGGTGGAGTTGATGGGAAGCCCGCGGTCCGAGCCCAGGATGGCTCCTGCCTCGGGGTCGTTGACGAGGAAGTCGATGAGCAGGGCCGCCTCCTCGGGGTGCTCGGTCCCGGCGTAGGACGACCAGTACATGCTCGGCTGGAGGAACATGCCGCTGGCCTCGGCGCCGGGGGCGGTCGGGAAGCGCAGCAACTCGATGCTCTCGCCCGAGCTGATGCTGATGGCGCTCAGCTGGTTGCTCCACCACATGCCGAACGCTCCGTCGTTGGTGGCGACCAGGGCGTTCTCGACGGCGCTTCCGAGCTCGGCGCTGAGCGCCGCGTCCGGCGCGGCACCGGAGTCCTGGTGCTCCAGCTGGAGCTCGAACCACTCGACCAGCGTGTCCTCGGAGAGGCCGATGCCGTCCTCGGTGTACATCTGCTCGCCGTGCTGCTCCGCGAAGATCTTCAGGAAGGCGTCGTTGAACGACGGCTGCGAGCCGTAGGCGTCCCCTGTGGCCTCGCTGATCTGCTGGCTGACCTCCAGGTAGTCGTCCCACGTCCATGAGGTGTCGTCCGGGAGCTCGACCCCCGCCTCGTCGAACACGGCGGTGTTCGCCATCAGGCTGAAGGTGTTGGCGCCCGTGGGTATGCCCACCTGCTGATCGTTCACCACGCCGGACGCCAGCACATTCGGGTCAAGGTCCGCCGTGTCCAACCGGTCCGTGAGGTCGGCCAGGATCTCGTTGTCGGAGAACTCCCCCAGCCTGCGGATCTCGATCGCGAAGACATCGGGGGCCTCACGGGAGGCCACCTGCGTCGTCAGCCGGTCGTAGTAGGGGGTGAAGTCGGTGTACTCAGGCTCCACCTGGATACCGGGATTCTTCTCCTCGAAGAGAGCGATCGCCTCTTGCGTCAGCTCGTGCCGGGAGTCGTTTCCCCACCAGGCCATGCGCAACGTCACGGACCCGTCGCCGGATTCGCTGTCGTCGCCGCACGCGGTGACGCCCGCGAGAAGCGCCCCCACCGCGGCGAGCGCCGCATATGACTTTCCTTTCCGATGTGACATGTTATTCCCTTTCTAAAGGACCTGGGCTAACGCAGCCCGGTGGTGGCGATACCGCGGATCAGATACCTCTGACCGGCGAGGAAGAACCCGAAAATGGGACCGAGAGACAGCAAGGACATGGCGAACATGGGGCCCCAGGACGAATTGCCACTGGCGTCCATGAAGGTGCGAAGCGCTACCGGAGCCGTGAACATATCCGGGTTGGTGAGGAAGATCAGCTGGCTGAGGAAGTCGTTCCACGTCCAGATGAAGGTGAAGATCGCCGTGGTGGCAAGCGCCGGCATGGACAGCGGGATGATGATGCGGCTGAAGATCCGCCAGTGCCCGGCCCCGTCGATCCTGGCCGCCTCGTCGAGATCCCTCGGCAGGGTCCTGATGAACTGCACCATCAGGAAGATGAAGAACGCGTCCGTGGCAAGGAACTTCGGAATGATCAGCGGCCAGAAGGTGTTGATCCAGTCCAGCTCGGAGAACAGGACGTACTGCGGGACGAGCACGGCGTGGAGGGGCAGCATGATCGAGCCGAGCATCAGCGCGAACCACAGGCGCTTGAGGGGGAACTCCAGCCTGGCGAAAGCGTAGGCGGCGAGCGAACAGGCCACGAGATTGCCGACCACCGCGCCGACCGTGACGATGGCCGAGTTGACGAAGTAGTGGCCGAAGGAGTGGCTCAGCGCACCCCAGCCATCGGAGAAGTTGTCGAGAGTGACCTCGCTCGGGAGCAGCCCGGTCTCCCGGAAGATGAGCTCCTCGGGCTTGAGGGCACTTGAGACCATCCACAGCAGCGGGTAGAGCATGACGAAGCCGAACCCGATGAGCAGCAGATGCGTCAGGAACCGGTGACGCTGCGCCGCACCAAGCGTCCTGGCGAGCAGGGTGCCGTTGCGCTCAGTTTTATTTGTCACTGTAGAACACCCAGTATTTCGACATGCCGAAATTGATGGCCGTGAAGACGGCGATGATGAGCACGAGCACCCACGCCATCGCCGATGCGTATCCCATTTCCAGGGAAGGGCCGAATCCCTTCAGGTAGATGTACATGGTGTAGAAGAGCGTGGAATCCGCGGGTCCGCCTTTACCGCCGCTCACCACGAACGCCTGGGTGAAGGACTGGAAGGCGTTGATCAACTGGAGCACCAGGTTGAAGAAGATGATCGGCGTGAGCAGGGGCACGGTGATGGAGCGGAACTGCCGCAGCTTGTTGGCCCCGTCGATCCCGGCCGCCTCGTAGAGGCTCTGCGGGATCTGCCGCAGTCCGGCCAGGAAGATGACCATCGGCGCGCCGAACGTCCAGACGTTCAGGATGATCAGGGTTCCCAGGGCGGTGTCCGGATTGGCGATCCAGCTGGTGCCCTCGACTCCGAAGATGCCGAGGAAGCCGTTGACGATGCCCTCGTCGCCGAAGATCTGCCGCCACAGGATCGCGATGGCGACGCTTCCGCCGAGCAGCGAGGGCAGGTAGTAGATCGATCGGTAGATGGGCAGTCCGGACACGCCGCGGTCCAGCAGCAGCGCCAGCGCCAGCGCGAAGCCCAGCTGGAGCGGGACGGAGACGAAGACGTACACCGCCGTGTTGCGCAGGGCCTTCATGAAGCGCGGGTCGTCCGTGAACATCCGCTGGTAGTTGTCCAGCCCGACCCAGTCGGCGTCACCGATCAGGTTGTAGTCGGTGAAGGACAGATAGAGCGACGCCACCAGCGGCCCCGCGGTGATCAGGGCCAGACCGACGAACCAGGGCGCCAGGAAGACATAGGCCGTCACCGCCTCACGGCGGCGGCGGGTCTTCGCGCCCCTGGGCTCGGGCCGCGCCTTGCGCGGCGACAGCGACCGGGCCCGGGTGGGCTCCACGTGTATCTCGGTGCGTGTCATGCCGGACCGCCCCGTCCACCCGGCTCGGGCCGACGCGTCACGGACGTGCCGGGAATTTCCTTGATCATCTGCACTCTCCCTGCGAGCGCTGGATTCGGACAACGGACAAAGAGCCCATGGATGGCGCCTGCCAACTCCCACCCCCTTCTCAGCCCGGGCCCGGGCCTTGGCCGGGACGGCGAAGGCGCTCCCTCGGGTATCGCGCCCAGTCCACGGCCAGTTCGGAGTACAGGGCCAGCTCCGCCGCTCCCCGCGCGGTCAGCTCGTCGATGCCGGGGATGACCCGGCGCGGCCCGCTCGTCCCCGGCTCGCTGCGCCAGGCGCCCCGGGGCAGGACCAGCGGATCCGGGGCCGTGCGCACCGCCTCCACCACCTCAGTGAACGCCCCGGTGTGCGCCAACGGGGCCCGCAGCGGGGCGCCTTCGCGCAGGTGGGCCACGAGGTTGGCCAGCAGGTCGGTGCGGCCGTGCTCGGAGACCCGCGGTCGCTCTCCCGCCCGTTCGAGCAGCAGCCGGTCTGCCTTGTACCAGAAGGTGATCCGGCCCGCGTCACCGTGCACCACCACGTATGGCTCGCTCGGGTGCTCGGCGCACAGCGTCACGGCGGCGACCACCCGCCCACCCGCCGTGGTGGTGATCCTGGCGCAGGACGTGTCGTCGGCGGAGATGTCGTTGACCCGGTACAACTCCAGGTCGACGGCCGCGATGTCCTCCGCCCGCTCGGCGCCCTCGATGCGCAGCGCGGTGGCCACCGCGTGGGCCAGCGGATTGGTGAGCACGCCGTCCACCACGTCGCGGCCGTCAAGGCGGCGACTGCCACCCCAGGCCGCGCGCCGCCAGTAGGACTCGTCGCGCCCCCAGGCGCCGGCGGCGCCGATGCCCGTCACGGTGCCGATCGCGCCGTCACCGATCAGCTCGGCGATCCGGTCGAGGGCGTGCGACCCCAGTGACTGGAAGCCGACCTGGCAGACCACCCCGGCCCTCTCGAGTCCGCCGGTGAGCCGCTCGAACGCCGCGCGGGAGGGGGTGGGTGGCTTCTCAAGCAGCAGGTGCGCGCCGGCGTCGGCCGCGATCTGGCCCAGCTCGGCATGCGTGTGGATGGGAGTGCAGACCACGACCACCTCGGCCGCGGTGCGTTCCAGCAGGCGGGCCAGGTCGTCCGACTGCGCCACCTGGCCGTGCCCGGCGAGCTCTTCCTCGTCGAGCGGGGTGAGCTCGCAGACTCCGACCAGGCTGACCAGGCCCTCGTCCGCGAGCCTGCGGATGTTGCGCAGGTGCCAGCGGCCGTGCCCGCGGGCACCCGCGAGGACGATCGGCACCGGGCCGTTCGACCCGGCACCGTCCTCGTTGACGGTGTCGGCCATGCTCCGCTTCTCCAGATTCTCGATGGGCGGTAGGGCGGTAAGCGCTTCCCGCGTGGGTGTGGATGGGTGGGCTCTGAGGGGGGATCGAAGGGCTGGAACGGGGTGTGTTCCTGCGGTCAGCCCGCGTCGGGTTCGGGGACGTCTCCCTCGCGGGAGAGGAAAGCGAAGTCGCAGCCGGTGTCGGCCTGGGTGATGTGCTCCTCGTACAGGGCGCCGTAGCCGCGGCCATAACGCCGGGGCGGGGGCTGCCAGGCGGCGCGGCGGCGTTCCAACTCCGTGTCGTCCACGTGGAGATGAAGCGTCCTGGCTGCGACGTCGAGGGTGATCAGGTCGCCGTCCTCGACGAGCGCGAGGGGGCCGCCGATGTGCGATTCGGGCGCGATGTGCAGCACGCACGTGCCATAGCTGGTGCCGCTCATGCGGGCGTCGGAGAGGCGGACCATGTCGGTGACGCCCTGCTTGATGAGGTAGTCGGGGATGGGCAGCATGCCGTACTCGGGCATGCCGGGGCCGCCGAGCGGTCCCGAGCCGCGCAGCACCAGGACGCTGTCGGCGGTGATGCCGAGGGCTGGTTCGTTGATGGTGGCCTGCATCGTCCGGTAGTCGTCGAAGACGACGGCGGGGCCCGTGTGGTGGTGGAGGTGGGGCTCGGCGGAGATGTGCTTGATGACCGCGCCGTCGGGGGCGAGGTTGCCGCGCAGCACGGCCAGGCCGCCCTGGTCGGCCACCGGGTTGCCCAACGCCCTGATCACCTGGTCGTCGTGGACCCCGGCGCCGTCGAGTTGTTCGCGCAGCGTGGCGTGGGCGACGGTGGGGCGCTGAAGGTGCAGCAGCCCGGCGTCGGCGAGGCGGGTCAGCAGCCCGGGCAGGCCGCCCGCGTAGTGGAAGTCCTCCATCAGGAACCGGCCGCCCGGCCTGATGTCCGCGAGGACCGGCACATCGCGCGCGACGCGGTCGAAGTCGTCGAGCGAGAGCGGGATCTGGGAGCGCCCGGCCATCGCGATCAGGTGGATGACGGCGTTGGTCGAGCCGCCGAGGGCGAGCACGGTGGCGATCGCGTCCTCGTACGCCTCCCGCGTGAGGAAGCGGGAGATCGGCAGGTCGGCGCGGACCAGCTCGACCGCGCGCATCCCGGCGGCGGCCGCCATGCGGCTGTGCCCGGAGTCCACGGCCGGGATGGCGGCGGCGCCCGGCATGGTCACGCCAAGCACCTCGGCGGCCGAGGCCATCGTGGAGGCGGTGCCCATGGTCATGCACGTCCCGGCCGACCGCGCGAGACCGCACTCCAGTTCGGCCAGCTCGCGGTCGCCGATGCGCCCGGCCCGCTTCTCGTCCCAGTATCTCCACATGTCCGTGCCCGAGCCCAGCGTCTCGCCGCGCCAGTGCCCGCGCAGCATCGGCCCCGCGGGAACGAACACCGCGGGAACGTCCACGCTGGCCGCGCCCATCAGCAGCGCGGGCGTCGTCTTGTCGCACCCGCCCATCAGCACCGCGCCGTCGACGGGGTAGGAGCGCAGCACCTCCTCGGTCTCCATCGCCAGGAGGTTGCGGTAGAGCATGGGCGTGGGCTTTTGAAACGTCTCCGACAGCGTCGCCACCGGGAACTCCAGCGGGAACCCGCCCGCCTGCCACACCCCCCGCTTGACCGCCTCGGCGCGCTCGCGCAGGTGCTGGTGGCAGGGGTTGATGTCCGACCAGGTGTTGAGGATCGCGATAACGGGCTTGCCCAGGTGCTCCTCCGGCAGGAACCCCAGCTGCCGCGTCCGCGCCCGATGGCTGAACGACCGCAGCCCCTCGGTCTCGAACCACTGAGCACTACGCAGCGCCCGTCCCCGCCCCCCGACCTCGACCCCGTCGGCGCGCGCGGCGTCGGCGCGCGGCTCCCCGGTCTTGGACCCCACGACCCGTCCGGGGACGGGCGGTCGCGGCGAAGCCACAGCGGCAGCGTCCCTCATATCTCCCACCTCCGGACGATCTCGGCGACCGCCGCGCGGCGCGCCTCGGGCAGGGCGCTGCTCGGAGGGCGGATCGCCCGCCCGCACAGGCCGAGGGCGGCCAGCGCCTCCTTGACGACGCTCACGTTGTCGGCCGACTGGTTCTCCGCGCGCAGCTCCTCGAAGACGCGGATGGACTCCCACACGCGCATCGCCGCCGGATAGTCCCCCGCGTGGAGCGCGTCCAGCATCCGCGCGGACACCCGGGGCGCCACATTGACCAGGCCCGAGGTGAAACCGGTGGCCCCGCACGCGAAGAACGGCGGCGCCGACAGCTCCGCGAGACCCGCCACCCACACCAGGCGCTCCAGACCCGCCCGACGCGCCACGGTCGCGAACCGCACCGGATCGGGCACCGCGTATTTCACCCCGATCACATTCGGGCACAGTTCGCCCAGGCGCGCGATCGTCGCGCCATCGATCGCGGCACTCCGCACATACGGCACCACGCCGAGCTCGGGAACGGCCTCCGCGATCGCCCGGTGGTACGCCACCCAGCCATCCAGCGACACATACGGGTGCACCGGCTGGTGGACCATCACCATCCCCGCGCCGAGCTCTCGGGCCTGCCTCGCCTCGGCGACCGCCGTGGGCACGTCCAGGCCCACGCCCACGATCACCTCGGCCGCGCCCCCGGCCTCCGCTACGGTCAACTCCACCTCGGCACGCCGCTCTTCGGCGGTGAGGGAGTAGAACTCGCTGGTGTTGCCGTTGGGCGTGATCGCCCGCACGCCCCCGTCGACCAGGCGGCGGATCAGCGCCCTGAACGTGTCGTGCTCCAGCCGGTCCGCCTCGTCGAACGGGCTCACCGTGATGGCCACAACCCCGGCGAGCGCGGCACGGCGTTCGGCGAAGTCACTCATGCCGCCTCCCCGTCCTCGCTCGGACCCTGCGCGTTCGGGAAGGCCTGTCGCACAAAGCCCTCGATGTGCTCGCGCAGCAGCGCCGCCGCCCCGTCCGCCTCGCCTTCCTCGGCGCGGGCCAGGATCGCGCGGTGCTCGGCCGCCTCCCGCTCCCACGTCGGCCTGGTCTGCCACGCCACCGACGACACGAGCGCCGCCTGGTCGCGCAGGTCGTCAAGCATCCGGACCAGCAGCGGATTGCCACACGGCAGGTAGAGCGCGCGGTGGAAGTCCCGGTTGGCCAGGGAGCGTTCGGCGCTGTCCCCGGCGGTGGCCGCGCGTTCGAGCGCCTGGTGCGCGGCGGCCAGCCCGGCCTCGCCCGCGACGCTGCGGCGCACCGCCTCGGGCTCGAGCAGCAGCCGCACGTCGTAGACCGAACGCGCCATCGCCGCGTCCACGGTGCGCACCGCGGCGCCCTTGTACTCGCTCATCACCACCAGTCCACGCCCGGCCAGCGTCTTGAGCGCCTCCCGGACCGGGGTCTTGGACACCCCGAAGCGCGCCGCGAGCTCCGTCTCCACCAGGGCCGTCCCAGGGGCGAGTTGACCGGTGAGGATCGCATGGGTCAGGTGCTCAAGGACAAACTGCGTCCTGGACGGGATGGGCACCGGTACGGCGCCGGACAGGGGTGCATTCATGCGGGACAGGGCCTTACTAGGAGCTCTGATGGGCATCTCATGTACGGCGTCTCGTATATGAGATATGGCGTACGAGCCGCAGTGGGGGTGAACGTAGAACGCGCCGGACCGCGAGTCAACAGTTCTGACAAAAGTGCTCTCACCCCGCCCGAGGATCGCCGAGGGAGCACCGCCGGTCCGTGCCGACCGGCCGAGAGAGCGGATCGTCGGGCAGAGGCGCCGCCGCTCAGGGGAATGTCAGGGTCAGGGCCGTCTTGCCGCCGTCAACGACGGCCCCTGGCAGGCCCTTTGGGGATAGGCGTCCGGTCGGCGGGGCCACGACCGCACCAGATCGTTCCGCGGGCACACCGCGGGCCCGTCAACGCAGGCGGCCCTCGCCCGCCAGGGCGTCGAACACCGCGTGGTCCACGGGCGCCGTGCGGTGCCGGTCGGCCAGCGACAGCCAGGCAAGCTCCTCCACCTCGCCGCTGGCCACGGGCGTTCCCCGGTGCTCGGCCGTGTAGCAGGCCATCCGCACCAGCGTGCCCTCGGGGTGCCCGTCCGCGCGCGCCGTGAACGTCCCCAGGTGCGCCACCGTCGCCGGGTCGATGGCCACCGCCAGCTCCTCGCGCACCTCCCGCACGAGCGCCGCCACGTCGTCCTCGCCCGCCTCGCGCTTGCCGCCGGGGATGTAGAACAGCGTCCGCCCCCGGGAGCGCGCCCCCAGGATCCGGTGCCGCTCGTCCAGGTGCACCCACGCCACGGTCTCGATCAGCCGCGCCACGGCCGTTCCTCCTCCCCGCGCCCCCATCCTGCGAGGGCGCCGCCGGAGGATCATCCCATCAGGGCGCGGCGGGCGGCCGGTGGGCCGTGCCCAGCACATGGAACGAGAACGGCGTCCGCACCCCGGGGACGGAGGGGAAGAGGAAACGGACCGGCTCGGGCACCGCGAACCCCGTGCGCTCCACCGCCGACAGCGTGTCCCTGCCCGTGTGGCAGCCGCCCGCGAGCCGCGGCCAGACCGTCGCGTCCAGCAGCCGCTGCACCCCGCGCAGCCCCGCCGAAGGGGCCCGCACGTGCTCCAGGTACCGCAGCTGACCGCCCGGCCTGAGCACGCGGTACGCCTCGTTGAGCGCTGCCTCCTGGTCGGCGACCGAGCACAGCACCAGGCAGGCCACCGCCGCGTCGAGCGACGCGTCGTCCACGGGCAGCCGCCCGGCCAGCGCGTCCACCACCTCCACCCGCACCGGCGCCGATGCCGCCCGCTCCCGCGCCAGGCGCCGCAGCCTCGGCTCGGGCTCGATCGCCACCACGCGGGTGACCTCGGGCGGGTAGTGCGGGAAGTTCCGGCCCTCGCCCGCGCCGATCTCGACCACGTCGCCCGCGAGGCCCGCGAGCAGCGCGGCCCGCCGCTGGGCCATCCCGCGCCGGTCGAGCGCCGGGGCGGCCCGCGCGTACACGCGGGCGAAGAACGGGTGGTCCACCCGGCCGCCTGACATCAGCGCCGCCCCTTCACTCGGCCACGGCGGACTGCCCGACGACGCTCTCGGGCGTGACCCGCGCCAGCAGCTCGCCCGGCACGCCGTTGCGCGCCCCGAACTCCTCGGCGCGGTCCGCGCCCATGTACCGGCCGCCGATGCGCGTCGACCACGCGCGCAGCTCCTCGATGTCCTCGCTCAGCGCCACCCGGCCCCGCACCACGACGAACGCGTACGGCGCCCGTTCGTCGTCCACGCTGATCGCCACCCTGGCGTCCCGCGCGAGGTTGCGGCCCTTGACCGTGTCCGCCCCCGTGGTGAACACGAGCGCGTCGCCGTCGAGCACGAACCACACAGGCGCCACATGCGGCGAGCCGTCGGCCCGCACGGTCGCCAGCTTCCCCGTCCTGGTGCCCTCGGCCAGGAACTCCCGGCACTCCGCCGGGCTCATCGTGTGTGCCATGCGCCCATCGTCGGTCACACGACCGCCGTGGGCCAGCGGGCCGGTACCCCGTGCGGGTGCGCGAGCGCCAGCGGCCGCTCCGGGCCCTTGTCCGAGCGCACCGAGAGCCAGAAGCCGCGCGTGCCGCGGACCTCGCCCGGCTCGAACCTGATCACCGCGAACCCCGCCTCCGGCCCCGAGGCCGCCGCGAGCCGGTCCAGCTCGCGCTCCACCGCGGCCCACTCCTCGGCGGGCACATACTGGCGCATCACCGAGTGCCACACCACCGTCAGCGTGCCGGGCTCGAGATCGACCGCCGAAAGGAACTCCGCCGCCCCCGCGCTCTCCACCGTGGCATAGACCTTGGCCGCGATGCTCAGCGCGCCGTCCAGGCGCGCGAAGCGGTCCCGCTGATCGGGCCACACATAGGCCCGCAGCGCCAGCGAGCCGTCCGCCGACAGCGGGTCGATCGGCGTCAGGTCGCAGCCGCGCCGCTCCACGATCCGCAGCGCCTGGTGCCGCTGGGCGCCCATCCGCAGCCAGTCGGGCACCTCACCCTCCCACGCGTCGGCGAGCCGCACGGCCGAGTCGGCCGGGCCCCACGCGAAGTCACCCGCGCTGTAACGGAATTGCTCGGCCCTGAGGTTCAGCCCCGCGCTCGACCCCAGCTCGAACAGCCTGACCGGCAGCTGCGCCGACGGCACCGCGTACAGCAGCCCGGCGAGCAGCAGATTGGCGCGGCCCACCTCGTTCGTCTGCGGGGGCCGCCGCAGCCAGCCCTCGATCCACTCGCCCTCGGCCGCGACCACCTCGCGGAACGCGGGCCACGCCGCGTCGGGCCGCTCGGCGCTGAAGACGCCTCCCGCGCTGGGGTAGTGCTCCGCGAGCCGGGGCGCGCGCCCGGTGAGCACCAGCGCGTGCACCGCCCCCGCGAGCCGGAGCGGCAACGCCTGGTCCCGCGCCGCCTCCTCGCGCCCCGCGACGATGTGCCCCGCGAGCACCGCCGCGCAGGGACCGCCCTCCCTGATGTCGTCCGCCGCGCGCTCCAGCAGCGCCGCGTAGAGCGGCGAGCCGAGCCGGGCGCACGCCTCCGCCTGCTGGGCGAAGATCCGGGCGACAGGTTCACGGGGCATGTGTACTCCTCCCAGGGGATGGTCAAGATCATGGGGCCCCACGGGTGTCCAGTGGAAGACCTGCCGGGTGAATATGCCGTCGGATATTCCTTCGCCTGTGCCTTCCCGCCCCATCAGGCGCCCGGAATGGCGGCGATCATGGCGGTATCGCCACCGGGCCGCGCCGGGCGGGCCGCGGCGGCCGCGCCTACCATGGGACGCCATGAGCGACCCCCGGATCCTGGTCTACTCCCGCACCACCGGCTACCGGCACGCCTCGATCCCCGCGGGCGTCGAGGCGTTCAGGCGGCTCGGCGCCGAGCACGGCCTCGACGTGACGGCCACGGAGGACCCCGACGAGCTGACCCGTGGGCTGCCGGGCAGCCGGGCCGTGGTCTTCCTTTCCACCAGCGGAGACGTCCTGACCGACGAGGGCAGGGCGGCGCTGCGCGGCTTCGTCGCCGACGGCGGCGGCTTCGTCGGCGTCCACGCGGCCTCGACCACCGAGTACGGCTGGCCGTGGTTCGGCGAAACGCTCGTGGGCACCGTGTTCGACGGCCACCCCGACCTCCAGCCCGGCGTGGTGTCGGTCGAGGACCGCGACCACCCGGCGACCGCGCACCTCGGCGAGCGCTGGGAGTTCACCGACGAGTGGTACAACTTCGCGACCAACCCCCGCGAGCGCGTGCGGGTGTTGGCCGCCGCCGACGAAAGCACCTACACCGGGGGGCGGATGGGCGCCGACCACCCGCTCGTCTGGTGCCACGAACGCGCGGGCGGCCGCTCGTTCTACACCGCGCTCGGCCACTCCGATGAGTGCTTCTCCGACCCCGACTTCACCCGCCACCTCCTCGGCGGCCTGCGCTGGGCCGCCTGCCTGCCCGCGGACGGCGCCTGACCGTTCCCGCTACGCGCCGCGGGGCGTCTGGCGCAGGGCCGCGGCGAGGGGGAGCGGGTCGTCGTCCGACGCCACGTCGAGCACCGTGTCGGCCAGCTTGATCACATGCTCGTCGCCGTGCTCGGCCGCCCGCGCGAACACCTCGTCCGGCGTGATCCCCGCCGCGCGCTCCGGCGCGTGCGCCCCGTCGGGCGGGCCATAGGCCGCCACCACCCCCGCGCTCGCCGTCCACGCCGCCGCCAGGCTCGCGGGCCATAGCGCGGGCGGCAGCGCGGGCAGGGTTCGGCGCACCGCGTTGGGCGCCGTCACCGCGTGCACCAGCATCACCGGCGAGCCGTGCGCATGGGTGGCGTAGTAGCGGGCCGCGCCCACCACCAGGTCGCGCAGCCGCTTGTGCGCCGCCGCCGCGTCCCCCGCCGCGTCCCCCGCCGCGTCCCCCGCCGCCCACGAGGGAACGTCCCGCACCCGCGCGAGGCGGTGGGTGATGCCGCCCGACTGGTCGGCCACGCGCGGCACCGACCGCAGGGCCTCCTCCGCGCCCACAGGGGAAGGCGCCGCCGCGCCGCCCACCGCGAGCGCCTGGTGGGGCGCGCCGCCCAGTAGCCGAGCGCGTGCGCCAACTCGGCCAGCCGCGGCTCGTTGCGCCCCTCCGCGAGAAGCGTCCGCACCGCGTGCCCGACCCGGATCACCGGGTGCGTCGCGCTCGCCGTGATGCCGGGCAGCAGCCGGGGCCACCACACGGCGAGCACATCGCGCCAGGGCGCCTCGGCGAGCCGCTCGGCGAAGTACACCGGCCAGTCGGCGAGATGACGCGGATCGCCCAGCGCCTCGCGCCAATTCCGCTCGGTGATCCGGCCGCAGGAGGTGGGATGGTCCTCGAGCCGGGCCCGATAGGCGTCCAACCAGCGGTGCACCCTTGCACCTTCGCCATGGCGGATCAGCGCCTCCACGGCCATCAGCGCGTGATTGCTCAGCCACCCTTCGAACTCGGGTCCCGTGGCGTGCGGCCTGAGCAGTGCCTCGTCGAGCGTGCCCGCGGCGTCCTTCTCCATGCCGACGACGCTACGGGCGCCGCTCCGGCCCCCGTAACCGACGGGAGGCCCAGCGCGTTCACGACGTTGAACCTACGGCCGCGGGCCCCCGGACGCTGCCGATGGACGGGGGCGGAAGGGCAGGGGCTAGGGTCGGGGGCGGAGAGGCGGACCGCGAAGGGAGCGTGCCGGATGACGGAGCTGCGGGTGGCGGCGGAGGTGTGCGAGGCGTTCCCCGCGCTCGCCGTGGCCGCGGTGGTGGCCGAGGGCGTGCGGGGACAGGACCCGTGGCCCGAGACCGAACGCCTGCTGTCCGATGTCGAGTCGTCGGCGGCGGACGGCGGCTGGACCGCGCCCGCCGAGTCCGACCCTTCGCTGGCCTCGTGGCACGCCGCCTACCGGGCGTTCGGCACCAACCCCCGCCGCTTCAGGCCCAGCATGGACGCGCTGGCGCGGCGGCTTGGCAAGACCGGGCGGCTGCCGCGCATCAGCCCCGCCGTGGACGCCTATAACGCCGTCTCGGTGACCCATGCCGTCCCCGCGGGCGCGTTCGACCTGGGCGCCGTGCGCGGCGACATCGCGCTGCGGTTCGCGGTGCCCGGCGACGCGTTCGTCCCGCTGGGCGAGCCTGACACCGTCGAGGAGGCCAGGCGGGGCGAGGTCGTCTACGCCGACGCCGACGGCGTGCTGACCCGCCACTGGAACCACCGCGACAGCGACCGCACCAAGGTCACCCCGGGCTCGGCCGACGTGGTGTTCCTGCTCGAGACCGTCGAGCCTGACGCGGGCCGCAAGGTCGTCGAGCAGGCCGTCGACCAGCTGGCGGGCCTCATCGCCCCGCACGCCACACGCCTGACCACCCACCTCCTCACCCCCGCCAGCCCCGCGACCCGGCTGCGCTGATCCGCGCGTCCGTCCGGGGCGGCGCACCCGATGCGGTCCCACAGGACCGGGCGCCCCCCGGTCTCCTGCCGCTTGGCCCGCCCGGCGGTGGCTCCCCTCAGGGGCGGCGGCCCAGGGCCGCGACCAGGCGGTCCTGGGGCGAGGCGGAGTCGGGGACGGCGACCGGGGGGGCGAAGATGCCGAGGCTCTGCCAGGCGGCCGACTTCTCCTCCGCGTAGCCGAGCAGCAGATCCGCCACACCCGGGTCGATCCGGTCGTCCACCTCGATGCCGCGCGCCAGGTCCCAGCCGTGCACGGCCAGGTCGAGCGTCATCTGCGACAGATACTCCTCGGCCTGGGTCGGCCCGCCGCTCGTCTGCACCGGCGTGTCCAGCGCGCCCGAGGCGTGGAACGCCGCGCGCGAGCCCGCCGCCGCGCCGTCCCACGCCGCCACCGGGTCGTCGCCCAGCACGTCGCCGTCGAACCGGTCGCCCACCTCGTCAAGCGCCGCGCCGCGCAGCAGCCAGGGCGCCCACAGGTGCTCGCTCGTCAGATGGTTGACCAGGCCGCGCACCGACCAGGCTGCACACGGCGTCTGCGTGTCCCACTGGTCGCCGCCGACGCGGTGGACTCGCTCGGAGAACGCGTCGAGCGCCAGGTCGAAGCCGTCGAGCAGTCGCATGGGCCACCCCTCATCACGCGCGGACGAGAACCACCTCAAGCGTACGCGGGCCGTGCACGCCCTCAACTCGGTCCAGCTCGATGTCGCTCGTCGCCGATGGCCCGGAGATCCAGGTCAGCGGCCGGTCGGGGACCAGCAGGGGCAGGGCCTGGGGCACCGAGTCCACCACCTGGTCGGGGACCCTGACCACGCAGATGTGGTGGTCGGGGACCAGCGTGATGCGCCGCCGCCCCTGGTCGGGGCCGCCGTCGAGGACGATCGTGCCCGTCTCGGCGATCGCCAGCGCGCACCCCGTCACCACGCTGTCGACCGCGTCCAGGTCGTGCGGGGTCGACTCCGCCGCGTCCGCCACGCGGCGCACGTCCTCGGGCGTCCCGGTCAGCCACTCGGGTGGCAGCCCCGGCGGGGTCACCACCGAGCGGCTGCCGCGCTCGGCCAGCAGCCGGGCGATGAGCCCGGGCAGGCCCGCCGCGTCGGCGCGGTGCACCAGGGCGCGGTAGTCGGCCAGGTTCTCGGCCAGGGTCTCCACCGCGTCGGCGGGGGAGTGGGTGATGGCGTAGTCGCGGGGCACGGGCACGTCGTCGGGGCCCTCGTCGCGCGGCACGTCCGCCAGCGCCCGCCGCACCCGGCCGAGCACCACATCGCGCCCGCTCATCGGCCCGTCCCCTTCGCGCCGTTTCCGCGTCCCCGCGTCGGCTTCTCCCTGGTCCGCCGCCACCAGTCGCGGAACGACTCGGCGGGTAGCGCCGGGATGTCCCGCGTGTCCGTCCAGGCGCGCCCGGGGCCCGGCAGGCGCCGGGGCGCGAGCCGACGCGCCCGGCCCGCCACGCGCTGCCCGGCGCGCAGCACGCCCGGGTGGTCGAGCGCCCAGCGCGAGGCGCGCATCGCCGCGCGCTCCGCCGCGTGCCCGCGCGCCGGGCGCACGGTGGTGCGGGTGCCCCGCACGGTCACCTCCCCGCCCTCGGCGACCCGCTCCCTCAGGTGCACCAGCACCTCGGGGATGTCGATGGCCACGGGGCACACCTCGTAACACGCCCCGCACAGCGATGACGCATAGGGCAGCGAGGCATCCAACTCGCTGGCCACGCCCCGCAGTTGGGGCGTGAGAACGGCGCCGATCGGGCCCGGGTAGGCCGAGCCGTACGCGTGGCCGCCCGCCCGCTCGTACACCGGGCAGACGTTCAGGCACGCCGAGCAGCGGATGCAGCGCAACGCCTGCCGCCCCACCGTGTCCGCGAGCGCGTCGGTGCGGCCGTTGTCCAGCAGGACCAGGTGGAACGTCCTCGGCCCATCGCCCTCCGATGTGCCGGTCCACATCGACGTGTACGGGTTCATCCGCTCCGCCGTCGAGGAGCGCGGCAGCAGTTGCAGGAACACCTCCAGGTCGCGCCACGTTGGCACGACCTTCTCGATGCCCACCACCGAGATCAGCGTCTCGGGCAGCGTCAGGCACATCCGCCCGTTGCCCTCGGACTCGACCACCACCATCGTGCCGGTCTCGGCCACCATGAAGTTGGCGCCGGAGACGCCGACCTTGGCGTTCAGGAACTTCTGCCGCAGATGCAGCCGCGCGGCCTCCGCGAGGTCCGCGGGGGAGTCGGTCAGCCCTTCGGGCGCGGGGCGGCCCCAGTCGGCCATGCGCTCGGCGAAGATGTCGCGGATCTCGCCCCGGTTGCGGTGGATCGCAGGGACCAGGATGTGGGAGGGCAGGTCGTCGCCCAACTGCACGATCAGCTCGGCCAGATCGGTCTCGTTGGCCCGGATCCCCGCGGCGGTCAGCGCGGCGTTGAGGCCGATCTCCTGCGTCGCCATCGACTTGACCTTGACGACCTCGTCCTCGCCGGTCTCCCGCACCAGGCGCGTCACGATGCGGTTGGCCTCGCGCGCGTCGGCCGCCCAGTGCACCTGGCCGCCCGCGGCGGTCACCGACTCCTCGAGGCGCTCCAGATAGTGGTCGAGATGCCGCAGCGTCCTGTCCTTGATCGCCGCGCCCGCCGCCCTCAGCCGCCCCCAGTCGGGCAGCTCGGCGACGGCCTTGGCGCGCTTGTCCCTGATGGTGTGCGTGGCGTGCGTGAGATTGGACCGCAGCCGCGCGTCGCCCACCGCGCCGCGCGCCGCCTCGGGGAACGCGGGCATGCCGAGATAGGTGCCTACCACTGCTCCTCCTCCGTGCTGGCCAGGATCTCGGCGATGTGCACCGGGCGGACCGGCGAGCCGAGCCTGGACAGCGTGCCACCGATGTGCATCTGGCACGAGTTGTCGACCGTGCACACGGCCGCCGCGCCCGTGCCGGTGATGTGGCGCGCCTTGTCGGCGCCCATGGCGGAGGAGACCGCGGAGTTCTTCACCGCGAACGTTCCGCCGAAGCCGCAGCACTCGTCGGCGCCCGGCAGGTCCACGAGCTCAAGGCCCTTGACCGCGCGCAGCAGCCGCGTCGGGCGGTCGCCCAGCCCCAGCATCCGCAGCCCGTGGCACGTGGGGTGGTAGGTGACGGTGTGCGGGTAGTACGCCCCCACGTCGGTCACCCCGAGCACGTCCACCAGGAACTCCGTCAGCTCGCGCGTGCGCGGCACCACCGAGGCCGCCGCGTCGGCCAGCTCCGAACCCCGGCCCTCCGCAAGGGCCTTGGCGCCGATCCTGGGGTAGTTGTCCCTGACCATCGCCGCGCACGACCCCGAGGGCGCCACGATGTGGTCGACCCCGTCGAACGCCCGCGCGAAGCGCCGCACCAGGGGCTCGGTCTCGTGCCGGTACCCGCTGTTGAACTGCGCCTGCCCGCAGCAGGACTGCTCGACGGGGAACTCCACCTCGACCCCGAGCCGTTCCAGCAGCGACACGACCGCCCGCCCGGTGCGCGGATACAGCGTGTCGTTGACGCACGTGACGAAGAGCGCGACGCGCATGGCTACTTCTCCTTTCCGCCGAAGGCCGTCCCGGCGTCCGCCGTTTCGGCGTCGGCCGCTCCGGCGTCGGCCGCTCCGGCGTCGGCCAGCCGGGCCGCCGCGCGGTCCCAGACCGCTCGGTCGCCCGACGGCTCATGGTGCCTCAGCGGCTGCGTGGCGGCCAGCAGCGCCCTCGATTCCGCCAGGCCCCCCGCCACCGCGCCCGCCGCCCTGGCCTGCGTCAGCACGTTCCCCAGGGCCGCCGCCTCGGCCGGGCCCGCCACCACGGGCAGCCCGCACGCGTCCGCCGTCAGCTGGCACAGCAGCGCGTTGCGCGCCCCGCCGCCCACCACGTGCACGGCGTCCACCGCGCGGCCCGAGAGCCGCACCGCGTCGTCGACCGCCGCCCGGTGCGCCAGCGCGAGCGAGTCCAGCACGCAGCGCACCGTCTCGCCCGCGTCGCGCGGCACCGGCTGCCCGGTGCGGCGGCACGCCCGCGCGATCCGCTCCGGCATCCGCCCCGGCGCGATAAACGCCGGATCCCCCGCGTCCACCACCGAACGCAGCGGCGCCGCGGCCGCCGCCCGCCGAAGCAGCGGGCCGAGCTCGTGCGGCTCCCCTGCCGCGGCCCACGCGCGCAGGCACTCCTGGAGCAGCCACAGGCCCATGATGTTCCTCAGGTACCGCACGGTGCCGTCCACGCCCAGCTCGTTGGTGAAGTTCGCCCGGCGGCTCTCCTCGCTCAGCACCGGCGCGTCCAGCTCCACCCCGGCGAGCGACCACGTGCCCGTGGCGATGTAGGCGAAACGTTCCCCCGCGGCCGGGACCCCCGCCACCGCCGACGCCGTGTCGTGCGAGCCCACCGCCGTCACCGGCACAGGGCCGGTGAGCCCCGTCTCGTCCAGTACCCCAGGCAGCAGCGCCCCCGCCGACGCGCCAGGGAGGCGAAGCGGCGGGAAGAGCCCCAGGTCGACGCCCACCGCGTCCGCCACCACCCGCGACCAGTCGCGCGTGCGCGGGTCGATCAGCTGCGTGGTGGACGCGTTGGTCAGCTCGGTGCCCGCCACGCCGGTCAGCCAGTAGGCGACCAGATCCGGAATCAGCAACAGCGTGCGCGCGGCGGCCAGTTGGGGCGTGCCCCGGGCGGCGGCCAGCTGGTACACCGTGTTGAAGGGAAGCTCCTGCAACCCCGTCGCCGCATACAGCTCCCGCGGCGGCAGCACCTCGGCCACGCGCGCCGCGACGCCCTCGGTGCGGCCGTCGCGGTAGTGCACCGGATTGCCAAGCAACGCGCCCGACGCGTCGAGCAGCCCATAGTCCACCGCCCACGAGTCCACCCCGACCGAGGCGAGCCGCCCGCCCGCGGCACGGCCCGCCGCGCGCAGCCCCTCAAGCACGCCCCGGTACAGCGCCAGGATGTCCCAGTGCAGCGTCGGACCCACCCGCACCGGCTCGTTGGGGAAGCGGTGCACCTCGGTCAGCGACAGCTCGCCACCGGCCACCCGCCCGAGCATCACCCGGCCGCTGGCCGCCCCCAGATCCACCGCGGCGAAGGGACGGGGGGCGGACGGCATGGCGACTCTCCTCGGTCGAAGGCGGTGCGAACGGTCAACGGGCGAACGGTCAACGGGCGAACGGTCAACGGGAAGGCGGGGAAGGGGAGTTCAACGCAGGAAGGCCGCCGCCACGCCCGCGTCCACGGGGATGTGCAGCCCCGTCGTGTGGCTCAGGTCCCCGCCGGTCAGCGCGAACACCGCGTTCGCCACATGCTCGGGCAGCACCTCCCGCTTCAGCAGCGTGCGCTGGGCGTAGAACTCGCCAAGACGCTCCTCGGGCACCCGGTACACCGCCGCCCGCTTGGCGCCCCAGCCACCGGCGAAGATCCCGGAGCCGCGGACCACGCCGTCGGGGTTGACGCCGTTGACACGGATCCCTCGCTCGCCCAACTCGGCGGCCAGCAGCCGCACCTGGTGCGCCTGGTCGGCCTTGGCCGCGCCATAGGCGATGTTGTTGGGCCCGGCGAAGACCCCGTTCTTCGACGAGATGTACACGATGTCGCCGCCCATCCCCTGCTCGGACATCACCCGCGCCGCCTCGCGCGACACCAGGAACGAGCCGCGCGCCATGATGCCGTGCTGCCGGTCCCAGTCCTCGGCCGTCGTCTCCAGCAGCGGCTTGGAGATGGAGATCCCGGCGTTGTTGACCACCAGGTCGACCCCGCCGAACGCCAGCGCCGCCGCCCGGAACGCCGCCGCGATGCCCTCCTCCGACGTGACGTCCACGGTCACCGCCACCGCCCGGTCGGGGCCGCCAAGCTCCTTGGCAACGGTCTGCGCCGCCTCGGAGTTGACATCGGCGACCACGACGCACGCGCCCTCGTCGGCGAGGCGCCGCGCCGTCGCCCGCCCGATCCCCGAGCCCGCCCCCGTCACCAGCGCCACCCGCGTCGCCAGCGGCTTGGGCGGCGGCATGCGCCGCAGCTTCGCCTCCTCCAGCTCCCAGTACTCGATGCGGAACTTCTCCCGCTCCTCGATCGGCGCGTACGACGACACCGCCTCGGCGCCCCGCATCACGTTGACGGCGTTCACATAGAACTCGCCCGCCACCCGCGCCGTCTGCTTGTCCTTGCCGAACGAGAACATCCCCACGCCAGGCACCAGCACGATCGCCGGATCCGCCCCGCGCATCGGCGGCGACGCCGCGTCCGCGTGCCGCTCGTAGTACGCCCGGTACTCCTCGCGGTACTCGGCGTGCAGCTCCCTCAGGCGCGCCACGGCCTCGTCGAGCGGCGCGTCCGCGGGCAGGTCGAGCACCAGAGGGCGGACCTTGGTCCGCAGGAAGTGGTCGGGGCACGACGTGCCCAGGCGCGCCAGGCGCGGATGCCCGGCCCGCGACAGGAAGTCGAGCACCACCTCCGCGTCGCCGAAGTGCCCCACCTGCGGCCTGTCCGTGGACGCCAGCCCCCTGATCACCGGCGCCAACGCGGCGGCGCGCGCCTGCCGTTCACCCTCGGGCAACGCCTCGAACCCCGCCCGCACGGGACCGAAGGGCTCGGGCCTGCCACGCTCCGCGATGAAGCGCTCGGCGGTGCGGATGATCTCCAGGGAGTTCCGCTCGCACTCCTCGCTCGTGGCGCCCCACGCGGTGATGCCGTGGCCGCCCAGGATCGTGCCGATCGCGCCGGGGTTGGCCTCCTTGATGGCCGCGATGTCCAGGCCGAGCTGGAAGCCCGGCCGCCGCCACGGCACCCACACCACCCGGTCGCCGAAGCACTCCGCGGTCAGCGCCTCGCCGTCCGCCGCGCACGCCAGCGCGATCCCCGAGTCCGGGTGCAGATGGTCCACATGGGGCGCGTCCACCAGCCCGTGCATCGCCGTGTCGATCGACGGCGCGGCCCCGCCCCTGCCGTGCAGGCAGTAGTCGAACGCCGCCACCATCTCGTCCTCGCGCTCCACGCCCGGGTAGACCCCGGTCAGCGCCCTCAGCCGGTCGAGCCGCAGCGCCGCGAGCCCCGCGGCGCGCAGCGTGCCCAGGTCGCCGCCCGAGCCCTTCACCCACAGCAGCTCCACGTCGCCCCCGGTCACCGGGTCCTTCGCGGTGCCCTTGGCCGAGGTGTTGCCGCCCGCGTAGTTGGTGTTGCGCGGGTCGGAGCCCAGCCGGTGGGAGCGCGCGAGCAGCTCGTCGACGGGTCCGTTGTCCTCGTGCGTCGTCATCGGTTCAGGCCCCCCAACCGGCCTGCTGGCCGCCCTTGCGCTCCTCGATGATCTTCTCCGCCCAGCCCGAGCGGTGGTAGGCGGCCACCGGATCGGGGTCGAGCCCCGCGTCCTCGCGCACCTCGGCGAGCAGCGGCCGCACATCCGTCGAGAACGCGTCCATCAGCGCGGCGTTGGCGCCCAGCACGTCCCCCGACGCCTGCGCGGCGGCCAGCGCGTCGCGGTCGACGAGCAGCGCCTTGGCCGTGGCCTCCTGGACGTTCATCACCGAGCGGATGATGGCGGGCACCTTGGGCTCGATGTTGTGGCACTGGTCGAGCATGAACGCCACCCCCGCCGCCGGGTCGAGCCCTCCGCCGCGCACCACCTCGTACATGATGCGGAACAGCTGGAACGGGTCGGCCGCGCCCACCATCAGGTCGTCGTCCGCGTAGAAGCGGGAGTTGAAGTCGAACCCCCCGAGCTTTCCCTCGCGCAGCAGGAGCGCCACGATGAACTCGATGTTGGTGCCGGGGGCGTGGTGCCCGGTGTCCACCACGACCTGCGCCTTGGGCCCGAGCTTGAGGCAGTGCGCGTAGGCGGTGCCCCAGTCGGGGACGTCGGTGGTGTAGAAGGCGGGCTCGAAGAACTTGTACTCCAGCAGCATCCGCTGGTCATCGCCGAGCCGCTGGTAGACCGCGGTCAGCGCCTCGGCGAGCCGGTCCTGGCGGGCCCTGATGTCGTCCTGGCCGGGGTAGTTGGTGCCGTCGGAAAACCACAGCTTGAGGTCGCGCGAGCCCGTGGCGTCCATGATGTCGACGCACTCGAAGAGGTGGTCGAGCGCCTTGCGCCGCACGGCCGCGTCCGGGTGGCACACGCTGCCGAGCTTGTAGTCGTCGTCCTGGAACACGTTGGCGTTGATCGCGCCGAGCCGCAGCCCGAGGTCGTCGGCGTGCCGGGCGAGCGCGGCGTAGTCGTCCACCCGGTCCCAGGGGATGTGCAGGGCGACCGTGGGGGCGACGCCGGTGTGGCGGTGGACCTGGGCGGCGTCGTCGAGCTTTTCCCGGGGGTCGCGGGGGACGCCGGGCTGGGCGAACACCTTGAAGCGGGTGCCGGAGTTCCCGTAGGCCCACGACGGGGTCTCGATGGCCTGCGAGGCGAGGGCCGCCTTGACGGCGGATGGGGCGGTCATGCGATCAGGGCTCCCAAGGTGCGCGACGCCGTGCGGACGCGGAGTATGAATCGTTTCACTGTCTGGACGCTAAGACGGGCGGCAAGGGCTGTCAAGACGGGCGGGCGCGCACGGGCCGCCGCGCGCCGCCGTCGCCGCGCGGGCGCAGGGGCGGATCTTGACGCCGTCCGAGGGACGTGGCTAGCGTGCGGCGACCGCGTGAAACCTTTCAGAGGGGACGGGGCCATGGAGCGGGTCTGCTTTCTGCTGAAGGTCCGCCAGGACCGGATCGACGAGTACCGCGAGCGGCACGAGAACGTGTGGCCCGAGATGCGCGCGGCCCTGTCCGAGGCGGGCTGGCACAACTACTCGCTCTTCCTGCGCGATGACGGCCTCCTGGTCGGCTACCTGGAGACCGACGACTTCGCCGCGGCGCGGCGCGCCATGGACGCGACCGAGGTGAACGCCCGCTGGCAGGCCGCGATGGGGGAGTTCTTCGAGGCGCTCGACGGGGCCAGGCCCGACGAGGCGATGCGCCCGCTCACCGAGGTGTTCCACCTCCCCTGAGCGCCCGGCGCCCGCGCCACCGGGCGCGTTCCGGCGCTTCGCACCCCGCTCGGGAACGCCGTAGGTGCCGGTGGTGCATACCATGGCTCGGCGGCGAACAGGGCGCGCGGATGAGGGAGCGGGACACGAGGATGGCGCACACGGTGGGGATCAAAGAGGTGGCACGGCGGGCGGGCGTGTCGGTGGGCACCGTGTCCAATGTCATCAACCGCCCCCACATGGTCGCCGATGAGACCAGGCAGCGGGTGCGGGCGGCCATCGCCGAGCTGGGCTATGTCCGCAGCGAGTCCGCGCGGCAGCTGCGGGCCGGGCAGTCCCGCATCATCGCGCTGCTGGTGCTCGACATGGGGAACCCGTTCTTCGTCGACGTGGCCTCCGGCGCCGAACGGGTCGCGCGCGCCTCGGAGTTGGGCGTGATGCTGTGCAACAGCGCGCAGAGCGCGTCCGAGGAGGCCGACTATCTCTCGCTCTTCGCCGAGCAGCGCGTGCGCGGCGTCCTGGTGACCCCCGCCGACATGTCGGGCCGCAACCTCGCCGACTTCCGCCGCCACGACATCCCGTTCGTCTTCGTCGACCGCGTCCTGCCGAGCGCCGAGGGCTGCTCGGTGTCCGTGGACGACGTGCTCGGCGGCTCGCTCGCCGTGCGGCACCTGCTCGAACAGGGGCACAGGAGCGTCGCCTATGTGAGCGGCCCGATGTCGCTGCCGCAGTGCCAGGACCGCAAGCAGGGCGCGGTCGCCGCGCTCGCCGAGTCCGGGCTCGACGAGGACTCCCTCGTCCATGTGGAGGCCGAACGCCTCGACGTCGCGTGCGGCCGCGACGCGGGCGCCAGGCTGCTCGGCCTCTCCCCGCGCCCCTCCGCGGTGTTCTGCGCCAACGACCTGCTGGCCCTCGGCGTGCTTCAGGCCCTCTTCGCGGCGGGCGTCCGCGTGCCCGACGAGGTCGCGCTCGTCGGGTACGACGACATCGAGTTCGCCGCCGCCGCGGCCGTTCCGCTGACCTCGGTGCGCCAGCCCGCGGTGCGGATGGGGCGGCAGGCGGCCGAGCTGCTGCTTGAGGAGACGGGCGAGGGGGCGGGCCTGCACACCCACCAGCGGATCGTTTTGGACCCCGAGCTGATCGTCCGCCAGTCCAGCCTGGCCACGCCCGCGTAGCGTGGGAGGCATGAGCGACCCCCTGCGCAGCCGAGTGCTGCACGTGTCGACCGGCTCGTCCGAGTCCGTCACCGACCTGACCCGCGCGTGCGAGGAGTTCGCCGGGGAGGCGGCGGGCGGCGCGGACGGCCTGTTCAACGTCTTCGTCCCGCACGCCACCGCGGGCATCGCCATCCTGGAGACGGGCTCGGGCAGCGACGACGACCTGCTCGCGGTGCTGCGCGAGCTGCTTCCCCCCGACGCCCGCTGGCGCCACCGCCACGGCGCCCCCGGCCATGGCCGCGACCACGTCCTCCCGGCCCTGATCCCCCCACACGCGACGATCCCGGTGGTCGCGGGCCGCCTCCAGCTGGGCACATGGCAGTCGGTGTGCCTTGTCGACACGAATGTCGACAACGTCGACCGCCAGGTCAGGCTGAGCTTTCTGGGCTGAGTCCCGCCCTCCGGGGCGTGGCCGCCGATTCCCCCTGGGCTTCGCGCCGAAAGGCAGAGGGCGGCGTTCGACACGGGCCTGGAGATGGGGGAGCGTCCCAACGACGGCCGCGGGACGAGCGCTGCCCGTGGGGCGGCCTGGTCGCGGCGGCCGTGGACCGGCTGGGCCGCAACGTCGCCGACTGTCTGAACCCCGGCTACCGGACGCGGGACCAGGGCTCCTCGCCACCCACGGCCACGACGGGCCGTGGGACCTGGACGACGCGACCGATGAGAACCGCTTCGACGGTTGAGGTGCGGGCGGCCGAAGGGCAAGCCCTCGTAGGTCTGTCCGGAACGGGGAGCGAACGTGCCCCGCTGCCCTCGACCCCGGTCGGCACCGTCCATCCGACCACGACCACGCCGGAGAACTAGTAGCAACGCCGTTCAGTTAGGGCCTGCCGATCATTAACCCGTAGCTTCCCGTGCTGTGGCTCGTTGGTGCGGTGTGAGTGCGTTGGAGGGGCAGCGGGCTTCGCTGGCAGCCAAGTTCGGGGCGATCTTTCCGCATCTGGACGAACGGCAGCGGCGTCTGCTGATAGGAGCGGAGGCCCGGTCGATCGGTCATGGCGGGGTCAGGCTAGTCGCCCGGGCTGCCGGTGTCCGCGAGGCAACCGTGTCGTTGGGAGCGCGGGAACTCGATGCCGGAAAGGCGCCGTTGGGACGCGCGCGCCGTCCGGGCGGGGGCCGTAAGCGTGTCGTCGACGATCTCTTCCGCCTGCGGGCACCGCGACGGACCCAAGCCCCTGCACGTCCGCACCTGGGCATGCAGCGAGCCAACCTGCGGCACCGTCCACGACCTGGACTGGAACGCCGGACGCAACGTCGGCTATGAAGGCCGCCGCATCCTCGCGGCCTCAACGACAGCACCACCCACCCCCGGACCAGGGGCCCGACGCCGGTAACGGCGGCGGTAAACGCCTGCGGAGCACACGTAAGACCCGGCAGAAGCCAGGCAGCGCGCACAACCCCGGCACCCGTCGGGAGGAACCAGGAAACACCGTGGTCCTCGGCTCACCACACGCGCCGAGGACGGACGGAGAATCTCCGTGCTTCAGCACCGGGAGGCGAGGTCAAGATCCGGTACGGGCACGGCCCGTTCGACGCGCCGTTCGTCGCGTGCTTCGAGGAGCGGGTGCGGCCCGTGCTGGCCGAGACCGGCGGCGAGCCACTGGCGTACCTGCGGTCGGAGCACGCCCCGAACACCTTCCCCGCGCTCCCGGTGCGGGAGGACGAGGAGGTGTTCGTGTGGTTCGCGCGGTTCACCGACGAAGGGCACATCGACGACCACCTGGATCGCCTGCGGCGCGCGGAACGCTGGCGCGACGAGGCGCTTCCGGCCCTTTCGGAACGGTGGGCCAGGCCCCCGCAACGGCTGCGGCTCGCCCCCACCGACCGGTCGGCACTGCGGTGAACCCCCTGCCGGTCAGCGGGGCCCTTCACTGACCCGATCACCTGCTGGGCCCCGTACTCCGCGAACGCGCGACGTTAGACTCCTCCACGTGTCGCAGGAGCCGGGGCGGCGGGGGAGGGGGCGTCCTCGCGCCAGTACGCGCGAGGACGTGGAGTCGGCGGCCCTCGCGCTGATGCGGCGCGACGGCTACGAGAACGTCACCGTCGCCTCGATCGTCTCCGCCGCGGGCATCAGCAGGACCACCTTCTTCCGCTACTTCGGCTCGAAGCCCGGGGTCATCTGGTACGCGTTCGACACCACGATCGAACGTCTGGCCGCGGCGATCGCCGCGGCGGGCGCTGACGCCGACGCGCTCGACACGGTGCGGGCGGCCGTCGTGGAATCCACCCGGGCGGCGGTCAGGGACAGCCCGGTCTGGCTGGAGCGGTTCCAACTCCTGGATACAGTCCCCGAGTTGCAGGCGGAGTCCCACCGGCACTGGGAGCGGTGGAAGCGCGTCATCGCCGAGCACATCGCGGGGCACCTGGGCGGCGCGCCGGACGCGGTGATCCCGCTGGCGGTCGCGGGCGCGTTCCACAGCGGCTTCGTCGCCCAGCTTCGCGCCTGGCGCGGCGATCGGGACCGTGACGCCTTCATCGCTCACCTCGACCGGGACATGGGGCGCGTTGCCGCCCTGCTCCGTCCGCTGCCCTCCGCGGATCCTGACTGAGCTCCCGACCCGGCGCGCATGTCCTGCCCGCCCCCGTGACCGGGGGGCTTCGGCCTGCCTCCCACCTCGCCCTGTGTGGTGCCTCGCGCCGGACATGTGTGCCGGACATATTTGTAGGACGGAGTACCATAAATCTCTGGGCGCAGGTGAGGCACCGGCACGCGCGGAGGAGGGCATCGGGGGGCCGCGGGTCCGCTCGTTCGACGCCCTCTCGCGGACACCCGCGACACCGGCACCACCAGACAAGGACGAAAGGCACCACCCCATGAAGGCATGGCAGTTCACCGGCGTCGACGAGCCGCTGCGTCTGGTCGACCTGGCGGATCCCCGGCCCGGCCCCGACGAGATCGTGGTGGACGTGAAGGCGGCGGGTCTGTGCCACAGTGACGTCAGCTTCGTGGACGGCACCATCACCGCGCTCCTCGGATCCGTCCCCATCGTCCTCGGCCATGAGACCGCGGGCATCGTCTCCGCGATCGGCAGCGACGTGGACTCCTTCGCCATCGGTGACCGCGTCGGCATCCCCGCCACGACGGAGGGCCCCGGCACCGCCGTCGACGGCGGATTCGCCGAGAAGGTGCGCGTCGAAGAACGGCTTGTCGTCCGCATCCCCGACGCGGTCAGCTTCGAGCAGGCCGCACCGGCCACCGACGCGGCGCGCACCGCCTACCGGGCCGTGCGGACCTTCGGCCGCGTCGATGAGGGGATGAAGGTCGGCGTCATCGGCTTCGGCGGGCTGGGCTCACTCGGCGCGCAGATCGCTCGGGCCTTCGGCGCGCAGGTGTACGTGGCCGAGATCAACGAAGCCGTCCGGCCGAACATCCAGGACTTCGGACCGGCGGGCATGTCCGCCGACATCCGTGACTTCGAGGACGCCAAGCTCGACGTGATCATCGACTTCGCCGGATTCGGCACCACCACGGCCTCCGCCATCGACGCCGTCCGCCACGGCGGCCGGGTCGTGCAGATCGGCATGGCCCGCGAGTCCGCGACCCTGTCGATGCAGAAGATCATCCTCAAGGAGATCACCCTGGTCGGGGCCTCCAACGGGGAGAAGGCCGAGTGCGAGGCCGTGCTCGACCTCATCGCCCAGGGCAAGATCCGCTCCACGATCACGCCGATCGCCTTCGAGTAGATCCCCGAATACCTCGGCAAGCTCCGCGACGGCCAGATCGACGGACGCGCCGTCGCCGTGACCCCCTGAGGCCCGGTGCCGGTCGGCGAACGCCGTCGCGGCGTGCCATGGGTGGGAAGGCCCCCTTGCCGCGCGCGCGTGGTCGCGTCGTAGGCTGGTCCGGCCAGTCGAGCTCCCCCGTGGAGTCAGGGAACCCGGTGAGAGTCCGGGACTGACGCGCAGCGGTGAGGGGGACGGGCGCGGCGACATGCCACTGGAGCGAGCCGTTCCGGGAAGGCGCCGCGCACCGGATGATCCCGAGTCCGAAGACCTGCTGGCCCTAGCGGCGACCGCCGCCAGGTCAACCGCGGGCCCCGCGTATGTGCCCCTGACCTCGAAGGACCGTGTCAGTGCCGACCTCTCACGCCGTGCGCGACCGCCGTGACCGGTGCCCCGGCGCGCTGCGTCCCTGGCCCGCCGACGACGGGCTGCTCGTCCGCCTGCGGCTGGTCGGCGGCAGGCTTCCCGCCCGCGGCCTGCGGGCGCTGCTGGCGCTCTGCGAACGCTGGGGCGACGGGCGGATCCACCTCACCTCGCGCGCCAACGTCCAGGTGCGCGGGCTGCCTTCGCACGGCTCGGGCGGCCCGGGCGGCGGCGGGCTCGCCCCCGAGGTGCTTGCGGCGTTCGAGGCGACCGGGCTGCTGCCGTCGCGGTCGCACGAGCTGGTGCGCAACATCATGGTCTCGCCGGGGACCGGAATCGCCGGTGGGCGGGCGGACCTGCGCGGCGTGGCGGCCGCGCTCGACGCCGCGCTGCTCGCCCGCGCCAGGACCGCCCAGCTGCCTGGCCGCTTCCTCTTCGCGCTCGACGACGGCCGCGGCGATCTCGTCGACAGGCCCTGCGACCTGGGGCTCGTGGCGTTGAACGGCACGACGGCGCAGCTGAGGATCGGCGAAGGGCTCGGCCCCGTGACGCCCCTGGGCGACGCCGTGGGCGCGCTCACCGGCCTCGCCCTCGCCTTCCTGCGCGCCAGGGGCGAGGGACCGGCCGCGCCGTGGCACGTGCGCGAGCTGGCCGTTCCCCTGGCCGCGCCGGTGCCGCCGGACCCGGGGCTGCCGCCCGCGACCGCGCCCCTGCCCTACGGCGACGTCCCCGCAGGGCGGCACGTCGAGATCCCCGGCGGCACGCTGACCCGCGCCCTGGCCGACGAACTGCTCGCCACCGGCCTCGACCTCGTCGTCACGCCCTGGCACGGCGTCCTGATACCCGCCGCCGAGGTCCCGCGATGAGCGTGCTCGGCCGCCCGCGGCGCCGCTACGACTACGTCGACAACGGCCGGGAGATCTACGCCGACTCCTTCGCGACCATCCGGCGCGAGGCCACGTTCGACGGGATTCCCGCCGACGCCGAGAGGCTCGCCGTCCGCATGATCCACGGCAGCGGCCAGGTCGACCTAGTGGACGACCTCGTCGTCCACCCCCGGCTCGTCGCGGCCGCGCGCACGGCGCTCGAAGCGGGGGCGCCGATCCTGTGCGACGCCACGATGGTCGCCGCGGGCGTCACCGCCGACCGGCTGCCCGCCCGCAACGACGTGGTCTGCGCGCTGAACGACCCGCGGGCCCGCACGCTCGCCCGCGCCTGGTCGACCACGCGGAGCGCGGCGGCGGTGTCGCTGTGGGAGCCCCGGCTCCAGGGCGCCGTCGTGGCGATAGGCAACGCCCCCACCGCGCTCTTCCACCTGCTGGAGATGCTGATCGACGGCGCGCCGAGACCGGCGGCGATCATCGGCTGCCCCGTCGGCTTCGTCGGCGCGGCCGAGTCCAAGGAGGCCCTGGCGGCCCTCGCCGCCGACCACGGCATCGACATCCCCCATGTGACCGTGCGCGGCCGCAGGGGCGGCTCGGCCATGACCTCTTCAGCCCTCAACGCCCTGGCCCGGGAGGCGGAGTGAACGACGCGAGAACGGGCCGCTTCTACGGCGTCGGCGTCGGCCCCGGCGACCCCGGGCTGATCACGCTCAAGGCCGCGCGCCTCATCGCCGCGGCCGATGTCGTCGCCTACCACTCCGGCACAGGCAAGCGGTCCAACGCCCGCCGCATCGCCGGCGACCTGATCCCCGCGACGGCCGTCGAGGAGGAGCTGGTCTACCCCGTGACCGTCGGCACCACCGACCACCCGCTCGGCTACGAAGGGGCCCTGGCCGACTTCTACGAGGACTCCGCCGCGCGGCTCGCGGCGCACCTCGACGCGGGCAGGAACGTTGTTCTGCTGGCGGAGGGCGACCCGCTGTTCTACGGCTCCTACATGTACATGCACGACCGGCTCGCCGAGCGCTACGCCGCCGAGATCGTGCCGGGCGTCCCGGCCTTCGCGGCGGCGAGCGTGACCGCGGGATCCCCCCTGGTGCGGCAGACGGACGTGCTCACCGTGCTGCCGGGTACGCTGCCCGAGGCGGAGCTCGCCCGCCGCCTCGCGGACACCGACGGCGCCGTCATCATGAAGCTGGGCCGCACCTTCCCCGCCGTTCGCCGCGCCCTGGCCACCGCGGGGCGGCTCGACCACGCGCTCTACGTCGAACGGGCCTCGATGCCGGGCGAACGCCTGCTGCCGGTCAGCGAGGTCGACCCGGAGACCGTTCCCTACTTCTCCCTCATCGTCGTCACGGGCGACAGCCGCAACGGCCCCCGCTCCCGCACCAGGGCCGCCGAGCCGCCCGCGCGGGCCGACGCCGAGCCGTCCGCGCCCGCCGAACTGCTCGTGGTCGGCCTCGGCCCGGGCCCCGACGACTGGCTCACCCCCGAGGCGGCCGCGGCGCTCGCCACGGTCGGCCACGTGGTCGGCTACCGCGCCTATGTCGACCGCGTGCCGCGGCGCGCGGGACTCGCGCGGCACGCCTCGGGGAACACCGTCGAGGCCGACCGCGCCAGGCTCGCCCTCGACCTGGCGCGGAGCGGGGAGCGCGTCGCCGTCGTCTCCGGCGGCGACGCCGGGGTCTTCGGGATGGCCGCGGCCGTCTTCGAGGTGGCCGAAGACCCCGCCTACGCCGACGTGCCCATCCGCGTCCTGCCCGGCGTCAGCGCCGTGCAGGCGGTCGCGGCGCGGGCCGGGGCGCCGATCGGCGCCGACTTCGCCGTCATCTCCCTGTCCGACCGGCTCAAGCCATGGGAGGTCGTCGAACGGCGCCTGCGCGCCGTCGCCGAGGCCGACCTGGTCCTCGCCGTCTACAACCCCGCGTCCCGCTCGCGCGCCACCCAGATCGCCGTGGCGCGGCGCGTTCTGCTCGAACACCGCAAGCCCGAGACGGTGGTCGTCGTCGGCCGTGACATCGGCCGGGCCGACGAGGCCGTCACCGTCACGACGCTGGGCGCGCTCGACCCCGCCGCCATCGACATGAGGTGCCTGGTCATCGTCGGCGCCTCCACCACCCGCGTCACCGCCTCAGGGCGGGTCCTGACGCCGAGGTGGGTCGCGTCGTGACCGTCCACTTCGTCGGCGCGGGGCCGGGCGCGGCCGATCTGCTCACGGTCCGCGCCGCCCGCCTCATCGCCGAGGCCGACCTGGTCCTCTACCCGGGCACCTACCTGGACCCCGAGGCGCTCGCCCCCTGCGCCGAGGGGGCCGAGCTGGTCGACACCCAGGGCCTCGACCTCGACCGGATCGTGGACCTCCTGGTCCGCGGGGCCGCCGCGGGCAGGCGGGTCGTCCGCCTGGTGTCGGGCGACCCCTCCCTCTACTCCGCCCTCGCCGAGCAGACCCGCAGGCTCTCCCTCGCGGGGGTGGCCTGGGACGTGACGCCCGGCGTCCCGGCGTACGCCGCCGCGGCGGCGCGCGTCGGCAGGGAGCTGACCGTTCCGCTCGTCGCCCAGTCGGTGGTCCTCACCCGCACGCGGGCGCGTTCGACGCCGATGCCCCGGAGCGAGGCGCTTGGCCGGTTCGCCGCGACCAGGGCGTCCCTCGTGCTGCACCTGGCGATCCGCCGCGTCCGCGCGCTGATGGACGAGATCGAGCCCGAGTACGGCGGCGACTGCCCCGTGGTGGTGGTCCACCGGGCAAGCCAGCCGGGGGAGTTGGTGCTGTGGGGCACCGTCGCCACCATCGCGGGCGCCGTCGAGCGGGCCGGGCTGCGCCAGGCCGCCGTCGTCCTCGTCGGGTGGGCGCTGGCCGACGGCGGCGGTGAGTCGCACCTCTACGACCGGGCGAGGGACCGCACCGGTGGCACCGACGGCCCAGGCGGCCCCGACGACGTCACGAACGGCGCGTGAAGAACCACTGGGTGACGGTCCGCGCCGGCGTCCAGCCCGTGAACGTGCCGAGCGGCGCGGCGCTCTCCACGGCCAGCCTGGACAGCTCGCCGCCGTGGAGCCGGTAGGCGTCGGCCAGCACCCGCTCCGTCTCGAGCGTCACCCCGTGCACCACAAGCCGCCCTCCGGGGCGCAGCGCGCCGAGGCACGCGTCGATGACCCCAGGCCCGCTCGCCCCGCCGCCCACGAAGACCGCGTCGGGCGCGGGAAGGCCCGCGAGCGCCTTGGGCGCCGTGCCCTCCACCACGGTGAGCGAGGGAACGCCGAGGCGCCGCGCGTTGCGCCGGATGCGCGCCGCCCGCTCCCGGCGGCTCTCGATCGCGCTGGCCCGGCACAGGGGGTGGGTGCGCAGCCATTCGATGCCGACCGACCCCGCCCCCGCGCCCACGTCCCACAGGCGCGCCCCCGGAGCCGGGGCGAGCCGCGCGAGCGCCGCCGCGCGCAGGTCGCGCCGGGTGAGCTGGCCGTCGTGCTCGTACGCCTCGTCCGGCAGCCCGGGGGCCCAACTGACGCCGGGACCGCGCAGGTCGAGCGCGAGCACGTGCAACGCCGGCACGCCGGGGGCCCGTTCGCGCAGCCAGCCGTTGGCCGTCGTCTCCGCGCGTGACTCCGTGTCCGCGCCGAGGTCGCCGAGCACCGTCATCCCGCTCTCGCCGTACCCGGCGTCGGCCAGGAGGCGCGCCACCACTCCGGGGGCGGCCCGGTCGGGGGAGAGGACCAGGACGCGGTGGCCAGGGGCGAGCGCGCGCAGCAGCAGGTGCGGGTCGCGCCCCACGAGCGTGACGACCTCGCTGCTCTCGGCCGACCAGCCCATCCTGGCCCGCGCCAGCGCCACGGAGGAGACCGCGGGCTCGATCCGCACCGCTTCGGCGCCCAGCACCTCCACCAGGGTCGTGCCGATGCCCGAGAGCATCGGGTCGCCCGAGGCGAGGGCGGCCACCGGCGCGCCGCCCGACGAGCCCAGCAGGGCGGGCAGTCCCTCCCGCAGCGGCGATGGCCACGTCTCGCGCCGCTGCCCCGGCACGGGCGGCACAAGGCCCAGGTGCCTGGCGCCGCCCAGGAGGACGCCCGCGCCGCGCACCAACGACCGCAGCCGCTCGGGCAAACCCTCCCAGCCGTCCGCGCCGATGCCGATCACCGTGATCCGCGGCCCGCCCCCCGGGCCATCGGGCACTCCCCTGGCGTCCTCCATGGGACGAGACGCTATCGTGAACGCCGAAGGCACAAGGTGCCCCAACGGCCCAGCCATCGGAAACGGCGGGGAAGGCCGGCGGGGAGAATCTGGGAAGCCGGTGAGACTCCGGCACAGGCCCGCTGCGGTGAACCGAGCCCGCTCGCAAGGAGCAGGGACCCGGCAAGTCCGAAGACCGGCCTTGCGCCCCGCACTTGACGATGGCGAAGCGAGCGGGAGCCTCACATGCCAGCGCACTACCCCTTTTCCGCGGTCCTCGGCTGTGACCCCGAACACCCCGACGGGCTCGGCGACATGGGCCTCGCGCTCATCCTCACCACCGTCTCCCCCGAGATAGGCGGCGTCCTGGTCAGGGGCGAGAAGGGCACCGCCAAGTCGACCGCGGTGCGCGCCCTCGCGGCCGTGTTGCCGCCCATCGACGTCGTGGCCGGAGACCGCTTCTCCACCGACCCGCACGACCAGGGAAGCGCCTCACCCGACGGCCCCTTCCCCGCGGACGCCCCCGTCGAGACCCGGCCCGTCCGGCTCGTCGAGCTGCCCATCGGCGCCACCGAGGACCGCGTTCTCGGCTCGCTGCACCTCGAACGCGCGCTGACGCACGGCAAGGTCGAGTACGACCCCGGGCTGCTCGCCCGAGCCCACCGGGGCGTCCTCTACGTCGACGAGGTCAACCTACTCCACGACCACCTCGTCGACCTGCTGCTCGACGCCGCCGCCATGGGCCGCGCCACCGTCGAACGGGACGGCGTCTCCGTCGAGTACGCCGCCCGGTTCGTGCTCATCGGCACGATGAACCCCGAAGAGGGCGAGCTGCGGCCGCAGTTGCTCGACAGGTTCGGGCTGACCGCCGAGATCGCGGCCCCGCGCGATCCGCGGCGGCGCGCCGAGGTGGTGCGGCGGCGCATCGCCTACGACGCCGATCCCGGCGCGTTCGCCGAGCGCTACCGAGCGGCCGACGCCGCGCTCACGGAGCGGATCGCGGCGGCGCGCCGACGGGTCGGCGAGGTCGGCCTCGGGGAGCCCGCGCTGCTCAAGATCGCCGAGGTGTGCGCCGCGTTCGAGGTCGACGGGCTGCGCGCCGACATCGTCACCGCCCGCGCCGCCGTCGCCCACGCCGCGTGGGAGGGCCGCGACGCGGTGACCCGCGCGGACATCCGCCGCGCCGCGCTCCTGACGCTGCCGCACCGCAGGCGCCGCAAGCCGTTCGACGCCCCCGGGCTCGACGAGGACCTGCTCGACCGGCTGCTCGGCGATGCCGAGCCGCCCCCGCCACCGACCGAAGGCCCTGAAGCCCCCGACGACCCCGGGCCCCAGGGCGCCCCCGAAGGCCCTGGGACGCCCGCGCCCGAGGAGGCGCCACCGCCGCACGGCGAAGCGCCCGCGCCGGAGCGCGGCACCGCCCCCGGCGATGACGCGCCCCGCGCCCCCGCGGCCCCCACCGACGCGGACGCCGACGCGGACGCCGACGTCGACCCCAGGGCCGTGCCCGCCGCGACGCCCTACCGGCCCAGGCTGCTGACCGTCCGCGGCCTCGGCGACGGCGCCGCCGGGCGCCGCAGCCGGGCGCTCGCTGGCGTCGGCACCCGGATCGGCGCACGCCCCGCCGACGGGGCGCCGGGCTCCCTCCACCTCGTCGAGACGCTGCGCGCCGCGGCCGCCGCACGGCCCGCGCGCGGACCGGCCGGGGGCCGGGTACCGCTGCGCGCCGAGGACCTGCGCCACGCCGTCCGCGAGGGCCGCGAGGCCAACCTCGTGATGTTCTGCGTCGACGCGTCCGGCTCCATGGCCGCGCGCCGACGCATGACCCAGGTCAAGACCGCGGTCCTCTCGCTCCTGCTCGACGCCTACCGGCGCAGGGACAAGGTCGGACTCGTCACATTCCGTGGGCGGACCGCCGAGCTGGCCCTGCCGCCGACCCGCTCGGTCGAGATCGCCGCCCTCCGCCTCGACGAGCTGCCGGCCGGCGGCAGGACCCCGCTGGCCGAGGGCCTTCTTCAGGCCGCGAGGACCCTGCGCCGCGAACGGCTCCGCGACCCGCGCCTTCGCCCCCTGCTGGTCGTCGTCACCGACGGCCGGGCCACGGGCGGCCCCGACGCGGTCGCCCGGTCGCGCCTGGCGGCGGAGCACGTCGCCGCGCTCGGCGTCACCTCCGTGGTCATCGACGGCGAGACGGGCCCGCTGCGGCTTGGCCTGGCCGCCGACCTCGCGCGCCGGCTCGGCGCCGAGCACCTGCCCGTCGCCGAGGTCAGCGCCGACGTGCTCGCCGGGAGCGTCCGCGACCGCACGGGCGGCCCGAGCGGCCTGAGGGGGGCGGCCTGATGCCCCGCGGGCGGCCCACGGCCGTCCCCGACGACGGCCTGACCACCCGGCAGCGGCGCCAGCGCCCCCTTCTCGCCGTCCACACCGGCGACGGCAAGGGCAAGTCGACCGCCGCCTTCGGCCTCGCGCTCCGCGGCTGGAACCAGGGCTGGCGCATCGGGGTCTTCCAGTTCGTCAAGTCCGCGAAGTGGCGCGTCGGCGAGCAGGACGTCCTCGAACGCCTCGGCAGACTGCACGACGAGACCGGCGAGGGCGGCCCCGTCGAGTGGCACAGGATGGGGTCGGGATGGTCCTGGGCCAGGAAGCGGGGCGACGCCGACGACCACGCCGCCGCCGCGGCCGAGGGATGGGCGGAGATCAAGCGCCGCCTGGCCGCGCGGACCCACGACCTGCTCGTGCTCGACGAGTTCACCTACCCCATGGCCTGGGGCTGGGTCGACGTCGACGATGTCGTCCGCACCCTGGCCGAGCGCCCTGGCCACCAGCATGTCGTCGTCACCGGGCGCGGGGCCGACCCGAGGCTGGTCGAGGCCGCCGACCTGGTCACCGACATGACCAAGGTCAAGCACCCCATGGACGCGGGGCAGAAGGGGCAGCGGGGCATCGAGTGGTGAGGCGGTCGAGTGGTGAGGCGGTCGAGCGGTGAGTCGACTGAGCGGTGAGCCAGGGGTGCCGCTGCCCCGGCTGATGGTCGCCGCCCCCTCGTCGGGACAGGGCAAGACCACCGTCGCCACCGGGCTGATGGCCGCCCTGCGGGCGGCCGGGCACGAGGTCAGCGGCCACAAGGTCGGCCCCGACTACATCGACCCCGGCTACCACGCGCTGGCCACGGGGCGCCCGGGCCGCAACCTCGATCCCCACCTCGTCGGCGAGGAACGCGTCGCCCCCCTTCTGCTGCACGGCGCCGATGGCGCCGAAGTCGCCGTGATCGAGGGCGTGATGGGGCTGCACGACGGCAGGCTCGGAACGGGTGGCTTCGCGTCGTCCGCCCACGTCGCCACGCTGACCCGCACCCCCGTCGTGCTCGTCATGGACGTCGCGGGGCAGTCCAGATCCGTCGCCGCCGCGGCGGTGGGCATGGCCGCCTTCGCCCCCGAGGTGCGCGTGGCCGGGGTCGTGCTCAACCGGGCGGGCTCCGCCCGCAACACCGCGGAGATCGAGCGGTCCCTTGAGCGTGCCGGGCTCCCCGTCCTCGGGGTCGTGCCACGCGACGACCGCCTGTCCGCGCCCTCGCGCCATCTGGGCCTCGTCCCGGTCGCCGAACGCGACGATCCGGCGCGGCTGATCGCGCGCCTCGGCGAGCGGATGGCCCGCCATCTCGACCTCGACGCGCTCCTGTCCGTCGCCCGCGCCGCCCCTCGGCTCGACGCCCGGCCCTGGCGCCCGGGCCGCGAGGTCACCGCGGTCGGCGACGCGCGCCCGGTCGTCGCCATGGCGGGCGGGCGCGCGTTCACGTTCCGGTACGCCGAGACCGAGGAGCTGCTGGCGGCGGCCGGGTGCGCGGTGGTCACCTTCGACCCGCTCACCGACAGCGCGCTCCCCCCTGGCACCCGCGGCATCTATCTCGGCGGCGGCTTCCCCGAGGTCTACGCGGCCGACCTCGCCGCCAATCGCGCCCTCCTGCGCGACCTGCGCGCCGCCGTGCTCGGCGGCGTCCCCACCGTGGCCGAGTGCGCCGGGCTGCTCTATCTCTCCGCGTCCCTCGACGGCGCCGAGCTGGCCGGGGTCCTGCCGACCGCCGCCGCCATGACCGAACGGCTCACCCTGCGTTACGCCGTCGCGACCGCGGCCGCGGACAGCGTGGTCACCCGGGCGGGGGAGCGGGTGACGGGCCATGAGTTCCACCGCACGCGGACCTCGCCCGCGGCCGGTGCCGCCCCGGCCTGGCGGATCGAGGGCGAGGCCATGGGATTCGCCTCGGCCACGTGCCACGCCTCGTATCTGCACATCCACTGGGCGGGCCACCCCCGGCTCGCGCAGCGGTTCGCCGACGCCGTCCACGCCGCGCCACCGCGTGTCACGGCCGCGCCTCCCCCCGCCGAACCGCCGGGCCCCGGCCCCGACGGCGGCCCGATGCCCGACCCGCTGCGCCACCACGGCGACAGCGAGACCGGGCCGGGGCTGCTCGACTTCGCTGTCAACGTGTACGACGGCGGGCGGCCCGAGTGGCTCGACCGGGCGCTGCGGCGCAGTCTCGCGCGGGTGGCCGACTATCCCGACCCGGCGCCCGCACGGGCCGCCATCGCCGAACGCCATGGGCGCGGCCGCCACGACGTGCTCCCCACGGCGGGCGCCGCCGAGGCGTTCACCCTGCTGGCCCGCCTGCGCGCCTGGCGGCGGCCCGTCGTCGTCCACCCCCAGTTCACCGAGCCGCATGTCGCGCTCGAACAGGCGGGCCACCGCGTCACGCCTGTACTCTGCGCTCCCGAGTGCGGGTTCGGGCTCGACCCGGCGCGGGTGCCGGAGGACGCCGACCTCGTCGTCATCGGCAACCCCACCAACCCCACGGGCGTGCTCCACCCCGCCGATCTGGTGCGCGGACTGAGGCGCGCGGGGCGCCTCGTCGTCGTGGACGAGGCGTTCATGGACGCCGTGCCGGGCGAGGCGGAGTCGCTGGTGCGGGAGCGCCTGTCGGGAGTCGCCGTGATCCGCAGCCTCACCAAGCACTGGTCCATCCCCGGCGTGCGCGCGGGGTATGTGGTCGCGCAGCCCGAGGTGATCCGCGAACTCGCCGCCCTCCAGCCGCCGTGGTCGGTCTCGACGACGGCCGTCGAGGCCATGGTCGCCACGTGTTCGGCCGCGGCGGCGGCCGAGGGCCGCGACCGGGCCCGCGCTCTCGCGCGGTGGCGCGGCGACCTCGAGGAAGGACTCCGGCGCAGGGGCTACGACGTCGTGCCCTCGTCGGCGCCGTTCGTCCTCGCCCGCCTCGGGGAGGGCACCCACGCGCTGCTGCGCGCCCGAGGTGTCGCGGTGCGGAGGGCCGACACCTTCCCCGGGCTCGGCGCCGACTGGGTCCGCGTCGCCGCCCGCCCCGCCGACCGCACGCGGCGGCTCTTCGCCGCACTCGACGCCTGTCGGCCGCACGGCCCGCACGGCCCACACGGCGCGCACGGCCCACACGGCGATGCCCCGAGCGCCCCGAGCGCCCCGAAGGAGCGCCCCGCGTGAACGACGCCCCGCACGCCCGGCTCGCCGCCGCCCGGGCCGCCGGGCTGCTGCTCGGCTTCGCCGCCGACCGGCTGTTCGGCGACCCGCGCCGCCGCCACCCGGTGGCGGGCTTCGGCGCCGCGGCCTCGGCCCTGGAGCGGCGGATGTACGCCGACAGCCGCGCCCTGGGCCTTGCCCACACCGGAACGCTTGTCGCGGGGGCCGTCCTGGCCGGCCACGCCGCGGCCCGCCTCACCCAGCGGCGCCCGCTCGCCCACGCCGCCCTCACCGCGGCCGCCACCTGGGCGGTGCTCGGCGGCCGCTCCCTCGAACGCGAGGCGCTCGCCGTCCACGCCCTTGTCGAACGCGGCGACCTGCCCGCGGCGCGGCGGCGGCTCACCCACCTGGTCGGGCGCGACACCGGAGCCCTCGACGAGCCCGGCATCGCCAGGGCCGTGGTCGAGTCCGTCGCCGAGAACACCTCGGACGCCGTCGTGGCGCCCCTGGTGTGGGGCGCGTTCGCCGGTGTCCCCGGGCTGCTCGGCCACCGCGCGGCCAACACCCTCGACGCCATGGTGGGGCACCGTTCGCCCCGGTACGCGCGGTTCGGCTGGGCCGCGGCCCGGCTCGACGACGTGCTCAACCTGCCGGGCTCGCGGCTCGGCGGCCTCCTCACCGCGGCGGCGGAGCCGTCCCGGGCGGGCCCGGCGCTCGCGGCCTGGCGCGCGGACGCCGCCGCCCACCCCAGCCCGAACGCCGGTGTCGTGGAGGCGGCCTTCGCCGGATCGCTCGGCGTCCGCCTCGGCGGCACCAACCGCTATGGCGCCAGGGTCGAGCACCGCGCGGTCCTCGGCACCGGGCGCCCCGCGGGGCGGGCCGACATCCCGCGGGCCGCCGCGCTCGCGCGCCGGGTCGGCGCCGGGGCCGCCCTGGTGGCGGCCGGTGTCGCCCTGGCCCGCGCGGGCCGCCGCCGTTGACGCGCTGTCACCGCGGCCCGAGGACCCACGCGGCCGCCTCGTCGACGTCGTGGACCGTGGGAACGCCCGAGGGGCCGGGCGGGCGGCGGACGACGACCACCGGCACGGACAGCCGCGCGGCGGCGGCCATCTTCGGCCAGGTGAAGGTGCCGCCCGAGTCCTTGGTGACGAGCACGTCGACGGCGTGGCGGCGCATCAACTCCAGCTCGCCGTCCAGGTGATAGGGCCCCCGGCTGGTGATCAGCCGCCACCGCCCGGGCAGCGGCAGGGCCGGGGGGTCCACGACGCGGGCGACGACGGGGCGGTGGGCGAGCGCCGGCACGAAGCGGCCCAGCTCCTGGCGGCCCACCGTCAGGAACGGGCGGGCGCCGAGCGCCGCCGCCTCGTCGGCAGCCCGCTCGTGCGTGCCGACCCACCTCCAGCCGGGACGTGGCTCCCACCCCGGGCGTTCGAGGCGCAGCAGGGGCACATCGGTGCAGGCGGCCGCCGCGTTCGCGGTCATGCCCACGGCGAACGGATGGGTGGCGTCGACGACCGCGTCATAGCCCGCGAGCGCGGCGCGCAGCCCGGGAACGCCGCCGAAGCCCCCGAAGCGGACCCGCCCGACGGGCAGTCGGGGCCGCGCCACGCGCCCGGCCAGGGACGTCGTGACGTCGACGCCCTCGCCGACCAGGCGCGCCGCGAGCGCGCGGGCCTCCGATGTGCCGCCGAGCAGCAGCAGCCTCATGCCGCGCCCCCGGGGGCCAGGACCGGCAGCCCGGGGGGCGCCCCGTCCCTGGCAAGCGCCAGCAGCGCGCCGACGTCGAGATGGCGCTCGACCAGATCGGCGATCAGCTCGACGCGGCGCTCGCGGGCCGCCGCGAAGCTCACCCCGGACGGGGCCAGGCCGAGCGTCTCGGCCAGGAACGCCGAGCGCAGGGCGTCGCCCTCGAAGGCGCCGTGCCACAGCGTGCCGAAGACGTTGCCCGCCCGAACGCCGCCGAGGAACTCCCGGGCGGAGCCGCCGACCGTGACGCGCCCGTGGTGGATCTCGTAGCCCGCCGCGGGCACGCCCAGCGCCGTCCCCTTCGGCAGCCGCAGCGTCTTGGCCTCGGCGAACTCGGTGCGCACATCGAGCAGTCCGAGCCCGTCGACGTCCGAGCCCGCCGCCCCCTCCACGCCATGCGGGTCGGCGATGCGGCGGCCCAGCAGCTGGAAGCCGCCGCAGATCCCGAGCAGCGGCTTGCCCCGGCGCGCGTGGTCTGCGATGGCGCGGTCGAGGCCCCTGGCCCGCAGCCAGGCGAGGTCGGCGAGCGTGGCGCGGGTGCCGGGCAGCACCAGCAGGTCGGCGTCGGCGACGTCCCGCGGATCGGAGGCGAACACGACGTCGAGGTCGGGTTCGAGGCCGAGCGCGTCCATGTCGGTGACGTTGCTGATCCTCGGGAGCCTGACGACCACGACGCGCCGCGCGCCGTCGCGGTCCGACCGCCGCCCCACCAGGTCGAGGGCGTCCTCCGCGTCCAGCCACAGCCCGGGCGCCCACGGAAGAACGCCGAACACCCGCCGCCCCGTGAGGCGTTCCAGGTCGGCCAGCCCGGGGCGGAGCAGGTCGCCATCGCCCCTGAACCTGTTCACCACGAACCCCGCGATCAGCGCCTGGTCGGCCGCCCCGAGCAGCCCCACCGTTCCGTACAGGGCGGCGAAGACGCCGCCCCTGTCGATGTCGCCGACGACGACGGCGGGCAGCGAGGCGTGCCGGGCGAGGCCCATGTTCACATAGTCGCTCGCCCGCAGGTTGATCTCGGCGGGGGAGCCCGCGCCCTCGGCCACGACCACGTCGTGCCGCGCGGCCAGGTCGTCGAACGCGCCGTGCGCGGCCTCGGCGAGGTGCCGTCGCCCCGTGGCGAAGTCCCGTGCGGAGACCTCGCCCGCCGGGTGCCCGAGCAGCACCACATGGCTGCGCCGGTCGCCACCCGGCTTGAGCAGCACCGGGTTCATGGCGGGCTCGGGGCGCACGCGCGCGGCCAGCGCCTGCACCCACTGGGCGCGGCCGATCTCGGCGGGCCGCCCGTCGGGGCCGAGGCAGACCATCGAGTTGTTGGACATGTTCTGCGCCTTGTACGGGGCGACCCGCACGCCCCGGCGGGCGAACGCGCGGCACAGCCCCGTCGTCACGACGCTCTTCCCGGCGTCCGATGTGGCGCCCGCGATCAGCAGTCCCGCCATCAGCGCACCCGGCGGAGCAGGTGGATCTCCATGACCCAGCCCGCGGCCGCCCTGGCCCGTTCGCGGGCCGCCGCCAGCCCGGGAAGAACGTCGCCGACGCGCCCGTGCGCCAACTCCTCGCCCTCCGCGCCGAGGTTGGCGCCCCACCAGATCGTCCAGTCGGCGAGTCCCGAAAGGTCGGGGTCGCCGCCCAGGAGGACGACGACGTTCTCCTGCCCGCCGTCGACGGCCTCGCGCAGTCGGCGCGCCGTGGTGACATGGACGGGCCTGCCGACCTCGTGCAGCACGATCCGGTGCCGGGCGGCGAGGAGTTGGGGCGCGCTGATGCCCGGCAGCACGTCCCATGTGGCCCGCAGGCGGCCGGCGAGCCGCCCGACCACGCGGATCGTGGAGTCGTAGAGCGAGGGGTCGCCCCACACGAGGAAGCCCGCGGTGCCGCGGCGGCGCGCCAGCTCCCGCTCGTACGCGGCCGCTCTGGCGTCGTGCCAGGCGGCGACCGCCGCGGGGTAGTCGGCCGGGTCGCCGCGGTCGCGCGCGGGGTCGGGGACGGCGACGAGCTCGACGCCGTGCCGCTCGCAGATCGCGCGCCGCACGGCGAGGAGCCCGTCGTCGGCGGACTTGCGGGGCGCGAGCACATAGTCGGTGCCGCGCAGCGCCTCGGCGACCTCGGGCGTCACATGCCGCGGGCCCATGCCGATGCCGAGGACCCGGATCCTCATCGTTCGCCCTCCTGACCGTCCTCCTGACCGTCCTCCAGGTCGCCCTCCAGGTCGCCCTCGACCTCCAGGTAGACCTGCCGCATCGCGGCCAGCAGGCCGGGGTCGGGCTCCGCCCACAGGCCGCGCTCGGCCGCCTCGTGGAGCCGCTCGACGATGCCGCGCAGCGCCCAGGGGTTGGACCGGCGCAGGAAGCGCTGGTTCGTCTCGTCGATGACGTACTGCCGGGCCAGCTCCTCGTACATGCCGTCGTGCACGACGCCCGCGGTGGCGTCGAAGCCGTACAGGTAGTCGACCGTGGCGGCCAGCTCGAACGCGCCCTTGTAGCCGTGCCGCCGCATCGCCGCGAGCCACCGGGGATTGACCACGCGGGCCCTGAAGATGCGGGAGGTCTCCTCGGCCAGGGTGCGGGTGCGCACCGCGTCGGGCGAGGTGGAGTCCCCGACATACGCCTTGGGGTCCGTCCCGGTGAGGGCGCGAACGGTCGCGATCATGCCGCCGTGGTACTGGAAGTAGTCGTCGGAGTCGGCGATGTCGTGCTCGCGGCTGTCGACGTTCTTGGCCGCGACCTTGATCCTGCGGTAGTTGGCGCGCATGTCGTCGGCCGCGGGGGCGCCGTCGAGGCCGCGCCCGTAGGCGAAGCCGCCCCACGCCGTGTAGACCTCGGCCAGGTCGTCGTCGTCGCGCCACGACCCGGACTCGACGGCCTGGAGGATCCCGGCCCCGTAGCTGCCGGGGCGCGAGCCGAAGACCCGCGTGGTCGCCCGGCGTTCGTCGCCGTGCCTGGCGAGGTCGGCGCGGGTGTGGGCCCGCACGAAGTTCCGCTCGTCCGGCTCGTCGAGCGCGGCGACCAGGCGGACCGCGTCGTCGAGCAGCGCGACGGCGTGCGGGAACGCGTCGCGGAAGAACCCGGAGATGCGCACCGTGACGTCGATGCGGGGGCGGCCGAGCTCGTCGAGGGGGACGACGGCGAGCCTGCCGACCCGGCGCGACTGCGCGTCCCACTCGGGGCGCACCCCCAGGAGCGCCAGGACCTCGGCGATGTCGTCCCCCGATGTGCGCATGGCGGACGTGCCCCACACGGACAGGCCGACGGACCGCGGATAGCCGCCCGTCTCCTCCAGGTAGCGCCGCACCAGCGACTCCGCCATCGCCTGACCGGCCTGCCACGCCAGACGCGACGGCACCGCGCGGGGGTCGACGGTGTAGAAGTTCCGCCCGGTCGGGAGCACATTCACCAGGCCGCGCAGCGGCGAGCCCGATGGCCCCGCGGGGACGAAGCCGCCGTCGAGCGCGTGGCGCACGGCGGCCAGCTCGTCGGAGGTGCGGGCAAGGCGCGGCACGACCTGCTCGGCGGCGAACGTCAGCACCCGGCGGACCTCCGCCGCGTCATGGAGCGCCGCTGCGGCGGCGGGGTCCCAGCCCGCCGCCTCCATCCCCTCGACCAGCGCGCGGGCCCTGGCCTCGAACGCGTCGACCTCGGCCGTGCCCGCCGCGGCGGCGTCCGCGAGCCCGAGCGCGGCGCGCAGGCCGGGAACGGCGTCGCCCACGCCACCCCACACCTGCGCCGCGCGCAGGATCGCGAGCACGAGGTTGACGCGGGCCGCGCCGGTCGGGGCCTCGCCCAGGATGTGCAGGCCGTCGCGGATCTGGGCGTCCTTGATCTCGCACAGCCAGCCGTCGACATGCAGGAGGAAGTCGTCGAACGCGTCGTCCTCGGGGCGTTCGTCGAGGCCGAGGTCGCGGTGCAGCTTGGCTGCCTGCATCAGCGTCCAGATCTCGCCCCGCACCGCGGGCAGCTTCGCCGGGTCCATCGCCGCGATGTTGGCGTGCTCGTCGAGGAGCTGTTCCAGCCGGGCGATGTCGCCGTAGGTCTCCGCCCTGGCCATCGGCGGCACGAGGTGGTCGACGATCGTGGCGTGCGCCCTGCGCTTGGCCTGCGCCCCCTCGCCGGGGTCGTTGACCAGGAACGGGTAGATCAGCGGCAGGTTGCCGAGCGCCGCGTCGGTGGCGCACGCGGCCGAGAGCGCGGCGTTCTTGCCGGGCAGCCACTCGAGCGAGCCGTGCTTGCCGAGGTGCACGACGGCATGGGCGCCGAAGCCGTGTTCGAGCCAGCGGTAGGCGCCGAGGTAGTGGTGGCTGGGCGGCAGGTCGGGGTCGTGGTAGATCGCGACGGGGTTCTCGCCGAAGCCGCGCGGGGGCTGGATCAGCAGCACGACGTTCCCCGCTGACAGGGTGGCCAGCACCAGCTCGCCCGCGTCGTTGACGAACAGGCTGCCGGGCGGCGGACCCCATGCCTCGGCCATCGCGTCGCGCAGCGCGGCGGGCAGGTCGCGGGTCCAGGCCGCGTACTCCGCCGCGCCGATGCGCACATGGGCGTCGGTCAGCTGCGCGGATGTCAGCCACTCCTCGTCCTGGCCGCCCGCGGCGACGAGGGCGTGGATGAGCGCGTCGCCCGCCTCGGTCTCCGTGAGGTCCGCGTCGAGGATGCGGACCACGGCGTTGTCCTGGCCCAGGTCGTAGCCGTCGCTCCGCAGTTGGCGCAGCAGGCGGACGGCCGAGACGGGGGTGTCGAGGCCGACGGCGTTGCCGATGCGCGCGTGCTTGGTGGGATACGCCGAGAGCACGACGGCGATCCGCTTGTCCCGGTGGGGCGTCGAGCGCAGTCGGGCGTGGTGGACGGCGAGGCGGGCGACCCGGTCGCAGCGCTCGGGGTCGGCGACGTAGCGGGGCAGCCCGTCGGCGTCGAACTCCTTGAAGGAGAACGGCGCGGTGATGATCCGCCCGTCGAACTCGGGAATGGCGATCTGGGCGGCCGAGTCAAGCGGCGTGACCCCGTCGCTCGACGCCTCCCACTCGGCGCGGCTCGACGTGAGGCACAGCCCCTGGAGCACGGGTATGTCGAGCGCCGCCATCCGCCGCACGTCCCACGCCTCGTCGTCGCCCCCCGCGCCGACGGCCGATGGCACGGTGCCGCCGGCCGCCAGCACGGTGACGATCAGGGTGTCGAGGGTGCCGAGCGCGTCGTAAAGGCTCTCGGGCGCCGAGCGCAGGGAGCCCGCGAAGAGCGGCACCCCGACGGCCTGGCCCGTCGCGTCGATCGCGTCGGCCAGGGCGTGGGCGAACGCCGTGTTCCCGCTGGCCTCGTGGGCCCGGTAGTACAGCACGCCGACCCGCGGCAGCCCCCGCTCTGGGGCCTTCGGCCTGGCGGCGTAGCCCCACGGGGGGAGCGTGGCCGGTGGCGCGAAGCCCTCGCCGGTCAGCAGCACCGTGTCGGACAGGAACGCGTGCAGCTCGGCCAGGTTGGCGGGGCCGCCCTCCGCCAGGTAACGGTGGGCCTCGGCCGCGACGCCGATCGGCACGGTCGAGCGCTCCATCAGCTCGGCGTTGGGCTGCGCTTCCCCGCCGATGACCACCAGGGGAGTGCCCCGGTCACGGACGGCCCCGAGTCCGGGCCACAGGTCGCTCGGGGAGCCGAGGAGCCGGACGACGACGAGATCCGCGTCGGCGATGGCGGCGACCAGGGCTTCGTCGCCGGTCCGCGCGGGGTTGGCCCACCGCCACGCCGCGCCGCTGGCGCGGGCGGAGAGCAGGTCGGTGTCGGACGTGGACAGCAGCGCGATGCGCTTGGCGGGCTCGGCCATCGCCGGGTTCCTCCTACGCGAGATGGTCATGGGGGGCGCCTTCGGGTCCCGTGGGCGGGAGGGTGCCGAGGAACCTGATGTGAGGGCGCCCGCCTGGCCCCGACGGGGTGACGTCGGCGCGCACCCGGTAGACGTGGGCGATGAGTTCCTCGGTGAGCACGTCGGCGGGGGCGCCGCGGGCCACCACGCGTCCCCGGCGCAGCACCAGGAGGTCGTCGCAGTACATCGCGGCGAGGTTCAGGTCGTGCAGGGCGACGACCGTGGTGAGGGGAAGGGCGGCGACGAGGGCCAGCAGATCGAGCTGGTGCTGAATGTCGAGGTGGTTGGTCGGCTCGTCAAGCAGGAGTTCGCGCGGCCGCTGGGCGAGGGCGCGGGCGAGCTGGGCGCGTTGGCGCTCGCCTCCGGAGAGCGTGTGCCAGGAGCGTTCGGCGTGGCCGGTGAGCCCCGTCTGTGCGAGGGCGGTGGCCACGGCCCGCTCGTCGTCCCCCGACACCGCGCCCCAGGGGCCCCGGTGCGGGACACGGCCAAGGCGCACCACGTCGGCAACGGTCAACTCGACCTGTGTGTCGGCCTGTTGCTCGACGACGGCCACCCGCTTGGCGACCGCCCCGCGGCGCAGCCCGCCGATCGGGCGCCCGTCGAGCGTGACCACCCCGCGGGCGGGGGAGAGAAGCCCGGCGAGCAGTCGCAGCAGGGTCGACTTGCCCGACCCGTTTGGTCCGAGCACCCCGGTCGTCCCGCCCTGGCGCGGCGTCAGGTCGACGCCGTCAAGGATCAGGCGCCCGCCCGCGGAACGGGTAACCCCCTCGGCCCTGAGCGTCATGACGCGCCCCCGACGCCCCTGGCGCCCAGGACGCCGCGGCGCGTGCGGAACAGCACGAGGACGAAGGCCGGGACCCCGACCAGCGACGTCACCACCCCCACCGGCACCTCCTGGGGATCGAGAGCGGTGCGCGCCAGGGTGTCGGCCCACACCAGGAACACCGCCCCCGCCAGGGCGCAGGCGGGGAACAGCCGCCCATGGCCGGGACCGGTCAGCGCCCTGGCGGCGTGCGGCAGCACCAGGCCGACAAAGCCGATGGCCCCCGCGGCGCTGACGAGCGCGCCGGTCAGCAGCGCGGTGGCGCACAGCAGGACCAGCCGGGTGCGGGCCACGGAGACCCCGAGCGAGGCGGCCGCGTCCTGCCCGAAGGCGAAGGCGTCCAGGGCGCGGGCGTGGCCAAGGCACACCACGAGGACCGCGAGCAGCGCCGCCAGGCACAGCCACACATCCGTCCAGTCCGCCCCGGCGAGCGAGCCGAGCAGCCAGAACAGCACGCCGCGGGTGGTCTCCGCGTCGGCGCCCGTCATCACCACAAAGGAGGTGAGCGCCGAGAACAGCTGCATCGCGGCGACGCCGGACAGGACCACCCGGTCGGGGCTGCCGCCCAGCGCGTGGCTCAGCAGCAGCACCAGCGCGAAGGAGCAGACGGCCCCGAGGAACGCGCCGCCCGAGACCGAGAGCGCGCCGCCCCCCGCGCCGATGACGACCACCGCGACGGCCCCCGTCGACGCCCCCGACGAGACGCCGAGCACGAACGGGTCGGCGAGCGGGTTGCGCAGCAGCGACTGCATCACCGCCCCGCACACCGCGAGACCGGCGCCGCACACGGCGGCGAGCACGGCGCGCGGCAGCCGCAGGTTCCACACGATCTCGCCCCGCAGCACCGTGAGGTCGGAGGTGCCAAGGCCGAGGCGGGAGGTGACGGTCGACCAGACGTCGCCGACGCCGATGGCCGCGGGCCCGATGGTGACGGCCGCGGCGACGGAGGCGCACAGCGCGGCGAGTCCCGCCGCCCACGGCAGGGCAGCCCGCGCGGTCGGCGCCATGCCGTGCCTCACTGCGCGAGCCCGTGCTCGCGCAGCCCCGCGGCCACCCGCTCCATGCCATCGACGGTGCGGATGGTCGGGTTCATGGCCTGGCCGCTGAGCAGGATGTACCGCTCGTTCCGCACGGCGGTCATGTTCCTGGTGACCGGGTGCGCCTGAAGGAACGCGATCTTCTCCTCCGCGCTCTCGGACGTCTGCGACCTGCGGGTCAGGTCGCCGAGCACCAGAACGTCGGGGTCGCGGTCGGCGACCGTCTCCCAGGTGATCTGGGGCCACTCCTCGCGGGTGTCGTCGAAGACGTTCTCCGCGCCGAGCGCGTCGGTGATGGCGCCGGGCGCGCCGCAACAGCCCGCCATGTAGGGGGACTCGGAGTTGGCGAACCAGTAGAGGAGCGTCACCCCCGACGCGTCGACGTCCGAGGCGGCCCGCGCCGCGCGCGCCCGAAGCTCCGCGACCAGCTCGTCGCCGCGCTCCTCGACGCCGAAGACCCTGGCCAGGTCGCGGACTTCGCCGTACACCGCCTCCATGGTGAACGCCTCGGCGCGCACCCCGTCGCCGCCGCCGCTGTTGTCCTTGCCGACGCAGTCGGCGGGCGACAGATAGGCGGGCACCCCCAGCTCGTCGAACCGCTCGCGGGTGGCCACGCCTCCCGTGCCGAGCGTGGAGGCGAACGACGCGGCGACGAAGTCGGGTTCGGCGTCGAGGACCCGCTCGAACGAGGGGGCGTTGTCGGCGAGGCGGGGCACCGAGGCGTTCGCCTCATCGAGCGCCTCGGGCAGCGGGTCGGTCCAGCCCGCGGTTCCGGCGAGCCGGTCGGCGAGGCCGAGGGAGAGCAGGATCTCGGTGGTGCCCTGGTTGAGCGAGACCGCCCGCCGCGGCGGAGCGGCGACCTCCACCGCGTGCCCGCAGTTGTCGAGCGCCAGCGGATGGCCGCCCTCCCCCCGCTGCGACGAGGGGGGCGGCGAGGGATCGGCGGCGCCGCAGCCGGTCAGGAGCAGGACTCCCGTTATGAGCGGGACGGAACGACGGACGAAGTGCGCGACCGGCATGGACTTCCCCGGGTGTCGAGGGCTCGAACGCGGAGCCCTGGCGGACGGTGACCCTCCGCCGCACGACATCGGGCGCGGAGGCCGCCAGCAGGTCTTCGGACTCGGGTTCACCCGGACGAGGCGCCTTCCCGGACCGTGACGTCGGTCCAGTGGCGGATGCCACGCCCGTCCCCCTCACCGCTGCGCGTCAGCTCCGGATTCGCACCGGATTCCCTGACCCACGCACGTGGGTTCGACTGGCCCCGGCAAGCTACCACAGGGGACGCGGGCGTTCCGCCACCCCATGGGTCGGGTGGCCCGGGGGCTGTTGTCGCCCCGGGCCGTCCGAGTGTGTAAGGGGTCCGCGTCAGAGCGCCACGAGTTCCCTTCCGAACCGCAGGGCGGTGAGCGGGCCCTTCGCCCGGCGGGCGTTCTGGCGGGAGCGGCCGCGTTGGCACGGTCACGGCAGGCGTGGGGCCCGGATCGTGACGAACGCGTGGGGCGGCAGCGTCAGCCGCAGCCCCGTGCCGGTCCTGGTGACGCCGTCGAAGGAACGGGGCGCCACCGTCTCGGGCGCGTCGCCGGTGTTGTGGTCCTGGATCCGGTCGGCGGTGAGGATCCGGGCGGTGAGCGAGCCCAGCTCACCGCCTCGCAGGTCGATGGAGACATCGGCGGGCTCGCGCGCGTCGAGGTTGCTGAGGGAGATCAGCACGTGGTCGTCCTTGACGCTGGCCGAGGCGGACAGGGTCTCCACCTCCGTGTCGTCGACCGTGCGCACGGTGCCCTCGGTCCGCAGGTGGACGGCGAGCGAGGCGGCGTCCTGGTGGCCCTTGTTCATCTCGAAGACGTGATACGTGGGGGTGAGGACGAGCCTTTCGCCGTCGGTGAGGATCATCGCCTGGAGGACGTTGACGGTCTGGGCGATGTTGGCCATGAACAGCCGCTCGGCATGCCGGTGGAAGATGTCGAAGTGGGTGCTGGCCACGAGCGCGTCGCGCAGCGTGTTCTGCTGGAAGAGGAAGCCGGGGTTGGTGCCGGGCTCGACGCTCCACCAGGTGCCCCACTCGTCCAGGACCAGCCCGACGCGCCGGTGCGGGTCGTAGCAGTCCATGACCGCGGAGTGGCCGGAGATGAGGCGGTCGACCCGGAGGGCCGCGGCCATGGTGCGGTAGTAGCCGTCCTCGGTGAAGTCCGTGGCGCTGCCCTTGTTCTCCCAGGGTCCCCCCAGCGTGTAGTAGTGGAACGAGACGCCTTGGAAGAAGTTCTTCGGCGTGGCCTCGCAGCCGAAGCAGCTGATCTGCCGCATCAGTTGCTCGGTCCACGCGAAGTCCCCGTCCGCGGCGCCCGCGGCGATGCGGTAGAGGGTGTTGTCGCCGTGGTCGCGGCAGTAGGTGGCGTACTGGCGGGCGAGGTCGGCGTAGTGCTCGGCGCGCATGCTGCCGCCGCAGCCCCACGCCTCGTTCCCGAGTCCCCAGAAGGGGACGCGCCAGGGCTGGTCGCGGCCGTTGGCCCTGCGCTGGCGCACCATGGGGCTCGCGCCGTCGCGGGTGAGGTATTCCACCCACTCGCTCATCTCCCGGACGGTGCCGCTGCCGACGTTCCCGCTGATGTAGGGGTCGGCGCCGAGGAGTTCACACAGGGCCATGAACTCGTGGGTGCCGAAGTGGTTGTTCTCCTCGACGTTGCCCCAGTGGGTGTTCACCATGACCGGGCGTTCCGCCTTGGGGCCTATGCCGTCCTTCCAGTGGTACTCGTCGGCGAAACAGCCCCCGGGCCAGCGGAGGTTGGGGATGTTCAACGCCCGCAGCGCCTCGACGACATCGAGCCTGATGCCGCCCTCGTGGGGGATGGGGGAGTCCTCGCCTACATAGAAGCCGCCATAGATGCAACGCCCCAGGTGCTCGGCGAAGTGCCCGTACAGATGGCGGGAGATCACCGGGCCCTCGATGTCGAGGTTGATGATCGCGGAACCGGTGTGACCGGACATGGGGAGATCTCCTTGGAGAGTGAGGGGGGCGACGGCGCTCATCCCTTGAAGCCCCCGGCGAGCAGTCCGCCGATGATGTGGCGCTGGGTGAAGACGAGGAACACGACCATCGGACCAGGACGATCGCGGACAGCGACCTTAGGCCAGGGAGCACGTCAAACCCACCCTCCTGTCGCGGGTCAAGAGTCGCGTCCGGATTCGCCACGCTTCCCCGCCCGGGGCGTGCGGCGCGCGGGTGGCGCCTGGGGTGCCGGTGACGCCGCGGGCCGGTGCGTTGGACACGCGTGAGGGCCCTCAGCGGTCGGTGCGGAACGCGCGTTCCGCACCGGTGCCGCAGAGGGCCCTCATGTCCCACCGCAACGCTTCGCCGACGTTCCTACCCGCGGGCCGCGTCCGGCTCGGCGGTCGGGGCCGGCGACGGTACCGGGGTCGCGTCAGCTGATGTTGACGTCGACGCAGGCGTAGAAGGCGTTCCCGGTGTCCGCGATGTTCCAGATGGCCAGGACCTTCTGGTTGCCGCGGATGCTGCCGAAGTTGACGTTGTGGCTCACCGTCGAGCCGGGGATGCTGTTCTGGTCGTCGAACTCGGCGACCAGGGTGTTGCCCACGTAGTACTGCCAGGTGCTGGTGCGGTGCTGGACCGTCAGCGTCCAGTTGAACGTCGTCGAGGTGCCGACGTTGTGGCGCTGCCAGCCCTTGCTGTCGTCGTTTAGCTCGGCGAAGCGGGCCACGCCGCCGTGGCAGTTGCGCTGGCCCTTCGGGCCCTCCACGCTCTGCGGCTCCCACTGGATGGAGCCACAGGGAACGACGCGGGCGGCGCACTGGGCCTGTCGGCTCGCCGGTGAGTTGATGTACCCGTGGGCGCTCGCCGTCGGGGCGGGGAGGCTCACTGCGAGGAGCGGAGCGATGGCGGCGCCGATCACGGCGGCCAGTTTCGTCTTCCTGTGCATGACAACTCCTGCGGTGTGTCGCCGGAGCGGATCGTGCAGGGCGGGAGGTCCGGCGCGATCCGCGGCGGCGAGAAGGGGGGGGGTGGGGGGTTGCGCTGAGGCTGGACTGTGCAGCTCGTCAACGCGAGCTGCCGTCACCGACCTTCACTCTCTGCTAGGTCTAGACCATGCCATCCTGCGCTCGCGAAGGGCAAGAAGTCGGCACAAGATTTTCGCGGCAACGGTCCAGTCGAGCCGGATTCGGTCCCCCCTGGCCGAAACCCCCGGGGTCCCGGCCCCGCGAGCGCGCACGCCGAAGTGGCACCGCCCGGCGGGCCGACCGCCCTCCGAGGCGGGGGCGGCCGGGCCATCGAGCGGTGCCGCGGTCGATCCGGTCCCTCAGTCGGCGCCCGAGCCGAGGAGTTCGCGGATGCGGGCGCTGAGCCGCTGGAACTCCGGGCTCTCCAGCGTCGGCTCGTACTCCCGGTGACCCGGGATGTCCACGGTGAACTCCTCGATGACGCGCCCAGGGCGCGGACCCATCACGATCGCCAGGGAGGCCAGGTACACCGCCTCGGTCACCGAGTGCGTCACCAGCACGACGGTCATGCCGGTGACCGCCAGGGTCGCGGCGACCTTGAGGCCGGAGAGCAGCTCGGGCAGCGCCGCGGGGAAGCGCACCTTCCAGAACGTCTTGACCGGCGAGGCGCCCATCGTCGAGGTGAGTTCGAGCAGCTCGGGGTCGACCGAACGCAGGCCGCTGATCCCGGAGATCACCACGGGGAAGAAGGCCATCAGCACGGCCACGAGGATCTTCGGGCTCGCGCCGAAGCCGAGCCACACCACGAACAGCGGCGCGATCGCGATCTTCGGGATCACCTGGGCGAACAGGATGAGTGGGTAGAACGTCTTCTCCAGCGTGGACGAGTAGACCATCAGAACGGCGAAGAGCACGCCGACCAGGCTGGCGATCGCGAAGCCCGCGATGGTCTCGCCCGTGGTGACGAGGGTGTGTTCCCACAGGTAGTCGGGGTAGTCGGCAAACGCTTGCCACGTGTCTCCCGGCGAGGGAATGATGTAGGGCTCGACCAGCTCGGTGGCGGTGACGGCGAACCACGCCACCACCAGCAGCGCGAGAAACGTGGCGGGGTAGACGGCCGTCATCACTCCACGCGAAGGACGGCGCCTGCGGCTCGGTGTTCCTTGGGGCAGCGGGACTGAAGGAAGGGCTGTGGCCTGCTGTGCCTGTTGCGTCATGCGGACCTCACGTCACGCTTCGGGGGACGACAGTGAGAAGCCTCGCTATGCTGGGAAAGCGCTTACCTGAGGTGCCCGCGGAAGTGGGATAGCGCTTTCCCGTTTCGGGGAAACTAAGTTGGCGTCGGTGGAGGGTCAATGCCTGTGCAGGGGACGGGTCGAGGGAAGCGGAAGAGGACGAGGGCGTCCAGCGGGAACACCACGCTCACGGATGTGGCCGCCCGCGCGGGAGTCTCCCTGGCCACGGCGTCCCGGGTGCTCAACGACAGCGACCGCAAGGTCGGGCAGGAGCACCGCGAGCGAGTCCTGCGCGCCGCACAGGAGTTGGACTACCGCACGGACCTGTCGGCGCAGGCCATGGCGCGTGGCATGGCTCCCGTGCTCGCCCTGCTCGTCAGCAGCATCGACGACCCGTACTTCTCGGCCATCGCCGAGGGGGTCGCCCAGTCCGCCCACGCACACGGCGTGATCGTCACGATCGCGATCACCGCGCGCGAAAGCGAGTGGGAGCTGGCCTCGCTTCGCCTGATCCGCGGGCAGCGGCCGCGCGCGATCCTGGTGAGCGGGAGCCGCGTCTTGGACAGCCCGCACAACGATGCGCTCCTGGCCGAGCTGCGGGGATTCACCGACAGCGGCGGCAGGGCCATCTTCCTGAGCCAGCCGGTCGGCGGCCTCGGCGCGGTGCGCCCCGCCAACGAGTCGGGTGCCAGGGAGCTGGGCGCCGCCATCGCGAACCTTGGCTATCACAAAGCGGCGGTGATCACCGGCTCGGAGTCCCTGCTGACCGTGGCGGAGCGGACGGAGGGCCTGCGGCAGGGGCTCGCCTCGCTGGGTGGCCGGATCACGATGGTGGAGAGCGACACGTTCGACCGCCTCGGCGGCTACCGTTCCATGCGGCGGCTCATCGAGTCGGGCCGGATCGCCGACGCGGACGTGCTGTGCGCGGGCAACGACTTCATGGCGGTCGGCGCGATGACCGCGCTGCGCGACAGCGGGATCGAGCCGGGCCGCGACATCGCCGTCACGGGCTTCAACGACATCGCGACGGCCGCGGATGTCACCCCCCAACTCACCACCGTGCGCTTCCCCCTCGCCGAGATCGGCCGTCGGGCGGCCGACCTCGCCCTCGACGGCTCGGCCCCGCCCACCGAGGACATCAGCGTGCCGGGCGAGGTGATCCTGCGCGCCTCGTGCCCCCGGCGCACGGGCTGAGGGACGGGGGGGGGAGCCGGTCGGTGGCCCGCCCCCGGCACGGGCCGATCGTCGACGCGGCCTCGAACGCACCGCGGGCCCGCCTCACCACGCCGCGACGAGCGGCGCGTCCGGCTCGCGCGTTCGCCAAGCCTCGCCGAGGCGGACGAGCCGCGCCTGGTCGGCGAAGCCGCGCATGGCCGCCACCTTGCCGTCGCCGATCTCGAACGTCACGGCGCCGACGACCCGGTCGTCGAGCACGGCGAGCAGCGCGGGGCCGCCGTTGACCAGCGCGAAGTGCAGCGCGGGCGAGCCGCCGACCAGCCGCCGCTTGGCGGGGGTGGGCATGAGGGCGGCCCGCGCGACGACCGCGACGCGCTCGCGCGTCTCGTAGCGCAGCACCGTCGTGGTCCGCCCGGCGCCGTCCGACATCGCGCTCGCGTCGTCGGTGAGCAACGCCACCAGCCGCTCGGTGCGCCCCGACGCGGCCGCGGCGAGGAACTCCTCGACGATCCGGCGCGCGGACGCGGGGTCCACCTCGCCGCCGCGGCGCGCCGTGGCGACCCGGCCCCTGGCGCGGTGGAGGTGCTGCTGGCTCGCCGCCTCGGAGATGTCGAGCATCTCGGCGACCTCGGCGTGCCGGTAGGAGAAGACCTCGCGCAGAACGTAGACGGCCCGCTCGACGGGGGAGAGGCGTTCCATGAGGATCAGCACCGCGAGGGACACCGACTCGCGCTGCTCGAACGTGTCGGCCGGGCCGAGCATCGGGTCGTTCTCCAGGAGCGGCTCGGGCAGCCAGGCGCCGACGGCGCGTTCGCGGCGCGACTGCGCGGAGCGGAGCCGGTCGACGCACAGATGGGTGACGACCTTGGTCAGCCACGCCTCGGGCACCGCGATCAGGTCGCGGTCGGCGGCCTGCCAGCGCAGGAACGCGTCCTGCACGGCGTCCTCGGCGTCGGCGGCCGAGCCGAGCAGTCGGTAGGCGAGCGAGGCCAGCCGGTTCCGGCTGGCCTCGAACCGTTCGGTGGAGGCGCTGTCCATCCCGCTCATCCCAGAAGGCTAGACGGCCACTTTCTGCGGGGAAGGGGAGAATCCCGTGGCCAGGCGGTGCTTGCGCTTCGGCATGCCGAACGTCGGGTGCGCCACGCCCCACACGGCGCCCCTGAGGATGCCCGCCTTGGTGCGCGCGGCCGTTCGGCCGCGCACCGACCAGGACTTCGCGCGCCATTCGCCGTCGACCAGCTGCATGATCCCGTCGCGCCGCCCGAGGCTGATGTGGTTGCCGTAGTAGGTGAGCGATGTGCTCGGGATCTTTCGGCCGGTCAGGCTGCCCACGATCGCGTCCACCGCCTGCCTGGCCGTGACGCCCGCCGAGGCGCAGGACATCGGCAGCGGACGGCCGTTCCTGTCGAGCGCGTGGACGCTGTCGCCCGCGGCGTAGACGTGGGGGTGCGAGAGCGACCGCATCGTTGCGTCGACGGCGATCCGGCCGGTCCCCGCGACCTCGAGGCCGCTGGCGGCGGCGATAGGGTGGGCGGCGAACCCGGCCGCCCACACGGTCACATCGGCCGGGAGTGACGCGCCGTCCGCGCCGATCGCCCGCGTCGGCTCCACGGCCTCGATGGCGGTGTGCTCGTGGACGGCGATGCCGAGCCGGTCGAAGGCGCGCCGCAGGTGGCCGCGGGCCCCGGGGGAGAGCCAGGCGCCCAGCTCGCCGCGGGCGGCGAGCGCGACCGAGAGCCCGGGGCGCGACTCGGCGATCTCGGTGGCGGCCTCGATGCCCGTCAGGCCCTCGCCGACGACCAGCACGTTCCCGCCCCGGCCCAGGGCGTCGAGGGTGTCGAGGCGCTCGCGCAGGCGCAGCGCCGACGGCCGCCCCGCAACATCGAACGCGTAGGTGGCGACGCCGGGCACGCCATGGTCGGCGATGGCGCTGCCGAGCGTGTACAGGAGCGTGTTGTAAGGGAGTTCCTGGGGGAGTCCGTCGCCGTCCCTCTCGGTCATCCAGACGGCCCCGCGCCCGGGGTCCACGGCGGTGACGCGTGCCACGCGCAGCTCCACCCCGGTGCCAGCGAAGAGGTCGGCGAGCCCCGGGCTCGCGATGTCCTGGCCCGCCGCGAGCTGGTGGAGGCGCATCCGCTCGACGAAGTCGGGCTCGGCGTTGACAACGGTGATCGCGGTGTCGGCGGGGGAGAGGCGGCGGGCCAGGGCCCCGGCGGCGTAGACCCCGGCGTATCCGGCGCCGAGGACGACGATGCGATGCTTCATGGAGTCGCTCCTGTCTGGTTCGCTTGCCCCTTGAGCGAGCCAGCTCCCCGATTCCTGACGGGACGTGGGTGTGAGGTGGGTCACCGGGAACGGGAACGGGAACGGTGGGGCGCGCGCCACCGGAAGACAGGGCCGAGCCGCCCCCGGTGGCGGGGGCGGCTCGGGGTGGGGCGGGGGTGGCTCAGCCTCGGGCGATGGCGATGCTGCCCGCGAGGCGGTCGCCCGCCTCGTAGATCATGTACGGCACCCCGCGGTCCGTGCCGAACGCCGGTGCCGCGGCCCTGCCGTTGTCGGGCGCCCCGGCCGACGGCCGGTAGAAGACGCCCAGATGGTTCCTGAGGGAGAAGTCGGCGCCCACCTCGGTGACGCGGATGGTGCCGCCGCTCGCCTTGTCGGTGTGGTAGACGACGAACGCGGAGCCGTTCCTGGTCAGCAGGTGCGGGCCGCTCAGGTCGTTGACGCCCACGTCGGAGTACCTGACCAGCGGCTGGTCCGCGAAGCTCCAGCTGCGCCCGTCGGCGGACCAGCCCCAGCCGATCGAGCGGTGGTTGGCCGTGGTGTTGATCATGAAGAGCATCACATAGCGCGCGCCGCGGTCGGGCAGCGCGTGCGGGAAGACGCGGGCGTAGGACGCCTCGGTGGTGCCCGACGGCAGCATCGAGGTGGTCAGCACGGCGCGGTCGTAGACGAAGTCGACGCCGTTGGACGAACGGGCCAGCCGGGTCGTGGTGTTCTCGCCGTGGAAGTACAGCCACAGCTCGCGCTCCCCCTCGTGCCACATCACGTGCGGGGACGAGACATGGCTGACCGAGTAGTGCGGGGACCAGTCGCGCGAGACGATCGGGTTCCCCGGGTACTCGGTGTAGGGGCCGTCGATGGAGTCCGCGTACGCCAGGCAGATGCCGCCCGGCGCGTCGTGCGGCGCGTAGTAGAGGTAGTAGCGGCCGAGCGGCGATGACAGCCGGTCGTAGACGCCCCTGACGCAGGGGAAGATGATCTCGCCCGTGGGGTTGTAGGAGAGCTGCCCCGGGGTCAGCAGCGTGCGCAGATAGGTGTAGTCGGGGAAGCCGCCGGGCGCCGCGGCGGCCGGGGTGGCGGATGCGCCGAGGGCGACCAGGCCGCCGGAGGCCGCGGCGGCGGACAGGAAGGTACGGCGGTTCACAGGCATGGGGACTCCGTCGCGTCGGTGGTACGGGTCGGGTGCGGGGAACGTCGTGCGAGGGGGAGCGTTCACAGGTGCAGCGCCGCGGTGACGACAAAGCCGCCGAGGGCGACGCACCACACATAGGGCAGCGTCCTGACCATCACCTGCTGGGGGCTGACGCCCGAGTACTGGGCGCTCCACACCGTCTGGGTGCTGGTGGGGTCGGCGACGCCGAACACCTGGTTGTAGGAGGCGGTCAGGCCGAGCACCGCTACGGCCGGGTAGATCCCCGCCGCGATCAGCACCCCGGCGATGCCCGCGCCGAGGCCGTAGACGTTCAACGGCCCCCGGTACAGGCACAGCGGCACCAGTGCGGTGAAGACCAGCACGAACAGCACGGGGTTCTGCGGGCTGACGTTCTCCACCAGCGGCTCCAGGGCCTCGATGGAGTCGGGCAGCTGCACCGCGGCGAGCAGCACGCCGATCGCCACGAACAGTGCGATGGGCGCGGCCGCCACGTCGAAGCCCGCGTAGAGGGTGCGCAGCAGGCGGGTGTTCATGTCGCGCGGGCGCGTCGTGGTGACCAGCGCGAAGAGCACGCCCGCCAGCAGCGAGGGGATGATCGCCACCTCGAAGACCAGGGCGAGCACCAGCGGAACCGCGGGCGTGAACAGCGCGTACCACGGCGCGTCACCGAGCCGTTCACGCCGGGAGGGGCGCCGGTCGGGGCGCGCGTCGAACGACCGCAGCGACCACGTGTGCTCCACGCCGCGGCGCCGGGTCTCCACCAGCACGAACAGCACGGCGAAGAAGGCGGCGAACGGGAACAGCTTCATCATGAAGCTCCGCACCGTGTCCACCGGCAGGTCGAGCGCGGTCGAGAAGAACTGCCAGATCGGCAGCTCGAACGGCATGCCCGCGGCGATGCCCATCAGGATGGTCCCCGCGGCGGTCACCTTGGGCACGCCCACCGCGATCATCGCGGGGATGCCGATGATGCCCGCGAGCATCGCGGCGGGCGCGGACCCGGTGACGGTGCCGACGAGCGCGGAGATCCCGAGGACGCCGAGCGCGACCACGGTGGGCCGGTCCCCGCCGAACTCCACGATCTTGCGGACCAGGGTGCCCGCGATGCCCGTCTCGTCGAGCAGCTTGCCGAGCCACGAGCCGAGCAGGATCGCGATCATGGTGGCGGCGAGCTTGGCCGAGCCCTCCTGGAGGACGGTGTCGAAGACGCTGGCCTCCCCGGTCAGCGGCGCCCCCACCACCAGGGCGACGGCGACGCCGAGGAGGACCAGGGCGAACGCCGTGGGCAGCTTGCGGGTCAGCATCAGCACGACGCCGGCCAGCATGATCAACAGAATGACGATTCCCATGGGTTCTTCAGTCCTCTCGCAGGGCGGCGACCGCGCGCGCCAGCGCGGCGGTCACCAGCAGCGGGCCTCTGCCCAGGCCCAGCGCGGCCCCGGCGTAGGCGTGCGCCGCTATCTCGTCGGCGCCCGCGACATGGCCGAGCAGCCGCCAGCGGCCCAGGCGCAGCACCGGATGGTCAAGGGCGACCCGAAGCCTTCGCTTCACGGCGGGATCGTGCAGCCGGTGGTGGCCCGCCTCGTGAGCGAGCGCGGCGGCGCGCACCGAACCCCTGGGGTAGAGGTCGCGCCAGCCGAGCAGCCCGATCAGCTCTTCCGCCAGCGCCACGGTGTCCACGAACACCTCGACGGTTGGCTCGGGCCTCGATCGGTAGCGGGCCAGGAGCGGAACGTCCCGGTCGAGGCCGCCCGAGCGCTCCACGACCCGGGGCGGATCGCCTTCGGCCGCGTCGGCGGCGAGATCGGTGCCGAACCGGGCGGCCGCGGCCGCCCAGCGGCGCAGCGCCTCGCTCTCGCGCCCCTCGTGGGTCGGCGTCCCGGCCAGCAGGGTGACGGCGAACGCCGTGTCGTCGCGTTCGGCCAGCGCGGCGCACTCGGCAAGCAGCCGTTCGAGGCGGGTGGGGCCGAGGCGCCGGGCCAGCGAGGCGCCCCTCGGGGCCCGCGGGCGGGCGGCGGCCGAGGCGTTCACGACCGCACCTCGAGCACCGCGACGACCGGCTCGTCCCCGGTGCGCGAGCGCAGCTCGCTGCGGGCGAGCGCGAGCAGCGGCTCGGCGTCGAGCACGCCCGACAGGTCGGCGATCCTGGCGCCGAGCAGCAGGCGCACCGCGGGGGCGCGCACGCCCCCGTCGCCATAGGACGTGGCCTCGCGCACCAGCTCCGCCAGCACGCCAGGCGCCTCGGCGACCGTCGTGGTGGCCACCCAGGCGTCGGCCGCGTGCAGTCGCACCACCCCGTCGGCGTCGAGCACCCGCACCGGGCGCAACGCCCGCCGCAGCCGCCGCCTGCGCACCGCCCCGTAGACGGTGTGCGACGCCGTGCCCGCCAGCACCTCCACCCGCTCAGGGTCCACCTTGAGGCTGGCCGCGGCGGCGCGCAGGCGTTCGGCGTCGTCCGCGCGGTGGGCGCGGTCCTGGGTGCGCAGCTCGGTCGCGCCCGTGGCGATGGCCCGCACGGTGCTGGTCTGCGGGTCGACCGTGACCTCCACCTCGACCGCGCCGGGGCTCGCGCCCTGCGCGACGACGGCCTCCTCGGCCTCGTTGCGCACCCCGAGGATCTGCTCCTGGGTGGCGCCTGGCACGATCCGTTCGATCTGCTCGCGGACCAGCGCCAGGGCCACGCCCACCGGGCTGATCACCTCGTTGTGCTCGGCGATCTTCCCCGGCAGCCCGGCGAGCGCCGCCAGGTGGGGGGTCACGGACGCCGCGCCGCCCCCGCCGCCGACCAGCACGACGGCGTCCTCGTCCAGCCGGTAGTCGCGGATCAGCCGGTCCACGACCTCCTTGACCCGGGCCGCGCCCGCGTCCAGCACGGCCGCCGCCGCGCCCGCCACGTCCGTGCCGAGCTCCCGGGCCAGCGGGGCGAGCGCCGCCGCGGCCACGGCGGGGTCGGAGCGCGCGAAGTCGCCCTCGGGGACCCGGCCGAGCGCGTTGGCCGCACAGGTCATCGTCACGGCGAAACGTCCGCCCGCCGCGTCGATCACCGCGTAGTCGTCAGGGTCGCCCTCCATGGGGCGGATCCGGGTGAGCGTGGCGTCCCGCAGGTCGTCGAGGTCGGCGAAGCAGGCGTAGGGCAGCCCGGCGATATGGGCGCTGCGCGGCCCCGCCGCGACCACCGCGCCCCCGCCGACGCGCACCATCGAGCCGCCGCCCACGCCCACCGTCCGCACGTCGAGCGCGGGCAGATAGGAGCCGCGGCCCAGGATCTCGGCGTGCCGAACGGCAACCTTGCCGCGGTGGATAACGCTGATGTCGGTCGAGGTGCCGCCCGTCTCCAGGAAGACGCCCTCGCTGACCCGTTCCCGCATCAGCGCGCCCGCCACCCCCGCGGCAGGGCCCGACAGGATGGTGAGCAACGGGCGGCGGCGCATCTCATCGAGCGACATCACGCCGCCGTCGCAGCGCATCACCATCAGCGGCGCCCGCACGCCCGCCTTCACCACCGATGTGTCCACCAGGTCGGCGGTGGCCAGCATCCTGGGCAGGATCGCGGCGTTGACGACGGCGGTGCGGGTGCGCTTGCCCAGCCCGTAGAGGGACGTGATCTCGTGCGCCGTGGTCACCGGCAGGCCCTCGGCGCGCGCCTGCGCGGCCACCGCGTCCTCGCCCTCGGGCGCGTCCACGCTGAACGGCTCGGTGGCGACGACGACTTGCGAGCCCGCCTCCTTCACCCGCGCCACCGCCTCCCGCACGGCGTCGGGGTCGCCGGGGTCGGTGAGGTGGGCGTAGCGCAGCGGCAGCCTGCGCCCGGGCGCCAGCTCCAGCTTGCCGAGCGCGGCGAGGCGCCGGGTGAGGAACCCCGAGGCCCCCTTGCCCATCCCGATCAGCCCCACGGGGGCGACATCGCCCTCAAGCAGGGCGTTGGTAGCCTGGGTCGTGCCGTGCGCCAGGAACGTCACGTCCTCCGGCGCGCGGCCGATCTCGGTGAGCAGCCGGTCAAGCGCCTCCACGATGCCATGCGCGACGCCGTCGCGATGGTGGTGGCTGGTCGGGACCTTCACCTGGCCGATCAGCTCGAGCGAGGTGGCGTCGACCGCCACCGCGTCCGTGAAGGTTCCGCCCACGTCGATGCCGACGCGCAGGCGGTGAGTGGTCCGTTGAGGGGTCATGTTCGGGGACACCTCCTTGTGTGCCATGTCGGAAGTGGGCGGTGCCGGGCGGGACAGGTGGAGCTGTCCCGCCCGGGTCTCACCGGCCACGGGGGCGGGCCGCCTTGGGCCCGGGCGTTTCAGTAGCCGCGGACGTCGGGCCAGTGGCGCTCGACGCCCGCCCGGTCGAGGACCCGGGCGAAGTCGGCGAACCGCTGTTCCTCCTCTCGCACCTGGTGCGGCGTGACCTTGGCGTCGAGGCAGTGGGCGGCGAGCGCCCCGGCCACCTCGCCGACGTTCCACTCCACGGGGTGGAGCCGGTAGCAGCCGTTGGTGATGTGGGTGGTGCCGATGTTCTTGCCCGCGGGCAGCAGGTTGGTGACCCGGCGCGGCAGCAGCGCGCCCAGCGGGATCTCGAACGGGACGGAGCCGATGTCGATGTAGTCGTCGCCCCCCGTCGAGGGGTGCAGGTCGATGCGGTAGCCGCCGACGCCCACCGAGTCGCGGTGCCTGGTGCCGCCGTAGGGGCCGACCAGGTCGATCGCCACGTCGTGCTCGGTCACGGTGGTGACCGCCTTGATCCGCCTGGCCTCCCGCACATAGGCCGACTTGGCCAGGCCGTCGCGCGTGCCCGTCACATCGGGGCGGATCCGCAGGCCGGGGAAGCCGGTGCCGCCGTCGGCCCTCGGCGCCTCGGTCTGGAGCCAGTACAGCACCGAGCGGGACAGCTCACGCGCCCCCGCCAGCGCCTCGCGCGCCACCTCGTCGCCCGCGCCCACCAGCGGCTTCAACCAGTAGTCGTTCAGCGGCCAGTTGACCAGCGTGATGTCCGAGTCGAACGCCCCCGGCCTGTGCAGCCCACGCGCCAGGATGCGCCGGAAGCCCCACAGCTCCTTGTCGCCCGCGTCCGCGCTCTGGTCGGCGGCGACGACCAGCGGGTCGGCCTGCGGATTGGGAAGGAACGAGCGCTCCACCGGCTCAAGCGTGCGCGGGTCGGGGGCGGTGAACCCGAGCAGCGGCCCCGGCCAGAAGTCCGGGCGGTAGGAGCGCCAGAACGCGTAGTCGGCGGGGCGTTCCCCCACGTGGTTCTCGCCCTCGTGGTGGGAGACGGCGAAGCACACGGTGATGCCCTGCTGGTTGAGCGGCTGCGCCTCGTCGGGCGCGTGCGGCTCGTCGAACTCCGCGCGCGCCTCGGCGCCCGTCGCGTGCTCGACGCCCGCGAGGTCGAGCAGTTCCCCGGTCTCCGTGGCGTCCAGGACATAGGGCGCGGTCACGGTGCGGCGCACGCCCTCGCGGGTGTCGAGCAGCGTCACCGCGCGCACCGTGTCGCCCTCGGCCTCGGCGGCCACCGGCCGGTGCTCGGTCAGCACGGTCAGCCGCCCGGCCGCGCGGTGCGGGGCGAGCATGGCATCGAGCACGGCGAGCGCGACGCGCGGCTCGTGGCACAGCTTGCTGACCCGCCCGGCGCCGGGGTTGAGCTCGGCGACCGCGAGCGCCTCGGAGCGCAGCGGGTACCAGCGGCGGTAGTGGTCGCGTATGTGGCCGCGCATCGCCCGGTAGGTCGCGGTGGCGCCGAACTGCTCGATCCACGGGTGCTCGTCGGGCGGCACGGCCTGCGCCGTCAACTGCCCGCCGATCCAGTCCGTCTCCTCGGTCAGCACGGCGCGCCGTCCGGCCCGGCAGACGGCGAGCGCCGCGGCGACCCCGCCCAGGCCGCCGCCCACGATCAGGACGTCGGTCTCGGTGGGTGGGCTGGTCGGTTCCGGCATGGAAGCCTCTCCTCGATCGGTGCGTGGGGCGCCGTCGGCGCCCGGTACGTGCGGTGCGGCGTTCACGGCGACGCCGGGCGCGGGGGCGGCGCCACGGTCACTCCGGGACGGAAGCCGCAGCTCACCAGGCCCGCCGATGGCCGTTCCCCTTCGGCGAGCAGGTCGGTGAGCAGGCGGACCGCGGCGGCGCCCAACTCCGCCCTGGGGATGTCGAACCCGGTGGGCTCAGGCCGACCCGACAGGTCGGCGGGCGGCGAGCCGAGCAGCGCGAGCGACACCTCGTCGGGTACCCGCAGCCCGGCCCGGGCGACGGCTGAGGTCAGCGCCCGCCACGCGTCGCCCGTGTCGGTCTCCTCCGCGACGAACGCCGTGACGCCCTCGGCGTGACGGGCCCGCACCCACGCCGCGTCGATCTCGGCGGCGGGCCGCGCGGTGCGCACGACCGTGCCGTCGGGCCCGGGCAGCCCGGCCGCGGCGAGCCCTTCGAGGAAGCCGCGCTGCCGGTCGGCCGACGCCGGGGCGTCGTCGTCCTCGCGGACCAGCAGCACCCTGCGGTGCCCGAGCCCGGCCAGGTGCCCGACGACCTCGGCGCTCGCGGTCGCGTAGTCGGCCCCGGCCCAGGCCAGCCCCTCGGGCTCCTCCCTGCGGCCGATGGAGACCAGCGGAAAGCCGTCCGCCACCAGCCGCCGCAGCGGCTCGGTGGGCACATGCCGCCCCAGGAGCAGACAGCCGTCCGCCAGCCGCACCCGGCCCAGCGCACCCGGCGCCCCCGCCCCCGCGCCGCCGCTGCTCGATCCGGTGAACAGCACCAGGTCGTAGCCGCGCGCGGCGGCCTCCTGCTCGACGCCGACCAGGAAGCGGTAGTAGGAGTGCTCGACGGCCGTGGGGAACGTGGCGGTGAAGCTGAACACCCCGAGCAGGTTGTTCCGCGCCGCCGCGAGCCGCCGCGCCGCGGGATCCGGGACATAGCCGAGCGTCCGTGCCGCCTCGAGCACCCGGGCGCGGGTGGCCTCCTGGATGACGATGCCCTGCTTGTTGCCGCCAAGGACCAGCGACACGGTCGTCTGCGAGACGCCCGCGAGCCGCGCCACCTCGGCCTGCCGAGGCCGCCCGCGCCGCGCCGCGCGGGGCTCCCTTTCGGTCACTTCTCCACCCTCCGACTAATGCGCATTAGCCAGCGCCTAAGAGGAACCACGGCCGGACTAATGCGAATTAGCTGGCACTGTGCCTGCTCCATCCGGCCCACGTCAAGACCTGTGCGCGAAGGATCTTTCCGGCCGGATCCCGGCGCCTGCGCGCCACGGCCCCGCGCCGGTCAGGGCGCGGGGCCCGTTCCGGCGCTCAGAACAGGGCGTCGGGCGCCGCGCTGTCCCCGGACGCGTCGGACGCGTCGGACGCGTCGGACGCATCGGGGTCGTCGGACGCATCGGGGTCGTCGGACGCATCGGGGTCGTCGGGCGGCAGGGGCAGCTGCGTGACCGGTGCGGGGAGCTCGACGGTGCCGAGGGAGCCGGGGCAGGAGACCAGCGCGCCGTCGGCGTCGCGGCGCGTGCCGGGCTCGTCGTGCCGCCACAGGCGCCCGTGGCCCGGGGCGCCCGGGACCGGCGCGGCCGCCACGATCCGCTCGCGGTGCGGGCACTGGGCGCGGGGCATCACCACGCCACCAGTGTGCCCGCGCCGGGCGCGATCACCGCGCCCCGGCTGCGGCATGACGGAAATCCCTTGTTCATTCCGGCATTTCCTCTTCCTCGACGGGTCGCGGCACGCATGGTAGGAAACAGGGCATTGCATTTTCGTACAAGATCCCCCACCGAAGGTTTTCGCGCTGTGGCTAGCGAGTCCTGGACCGACAGCGTTGACGAGGCCGTCAACGATTTCTTCGAACCGGTCGCCGAGTTCCTCACCGATGTCGTCTTCTTCGACGTCCGCCTCTTCGACGCGGACTTCCCTTTGATCGTGGGCTGGTTGGCGCTCGCCGGTCTGGTCTTCACCCTCTACTTCGGCTTCGCGCAATTCCGTCACCTTCGGACGGCGCTGCGATTTGTGAGTGGGAAGTATGACCAGAAGGACGCGCCGGGCGAGATCAGCCATTTCCAGGCGCTCACCTCCGCTGTCTCGGGAACGGTGGGCCTCGGCAACATAGCGGGCGTGGCGATCGCGGTCTCCATAGGCGGCCCTGGCGCCACGTTCTGGATGATCCTGTGCGGCCTCCTCGGCATGGCGACGAAGTTCGTCGAGTGCACGCTGGGCGTCAGATATCGCGAGATCGACGCGCAGGGCCGGGTGTCGGGCGGGCCGATGTACTACCTGCGCAAGGGCCTTGCCGAGCGCGGCCTCGCCGGGCTCGGCACCGTGCTGTCGCTGGCGTCGGCCGTGATGATCCTCTTCTTCGGCTTCGTCGGCGGCAACCTCTTCCAGGTCAACCAGAGCCTGGAGCAGCTCACCACCGTCACCGAGGACCACACCGACTTCTTCGCGGGCTCCGGTGGCTCCCTGCTGTTCGGCGTGGTCGTCGCCGCGCTCGCCAGCCTCGTCATCATCGGCGGCATCCGGTCGATAGGCCAGGTCACCAGCCGCCTCGTCCCGGCCATGGCGATCATCTATGCGACCGCGTGCCTGATCGTCATCGGGTTCAACGTGACGGCGGTGCCCGACGCCGTCGGCGCCATCGTGAGCGGCGCGTTCAGCCCCGAGGGCGTCACCGGTGGCGTGATCGGCGCGCTCATCCAGGGCTTCCGCCGCGCCGCGTTCTCCAACGAGGCGGGCATCGGCTCCGCGCCCATCGCCCACTCCGCCGTGAAGACCAAGCGCCCGGCGAGCGAGGGGCTTGTCGCGCTGCTCGAGCCGTTCGTCGACACCGTCATCATCTGCACCATGACCGCGCTGACGATCGTCATCGCGGGCGGCCCCCTCTACGACGCGGCCCGTGACACCGCCGCGGGCGGCGGCGACCCGGCCACCGCCGAGGGCATAGCCGCGGCCGGGGGCGACCCGGGCATCGCCATCACCTCCGACGCCTTCGACACCGCGCTGCCGTGGTTCCCCTGGGTGCTGACCCTGGCGGTCTTCCTCTTCGCGTTCTCCACGATCATCACGTGGGGCTACTACGGACTCAAGGCGTGGACCCACCTGTTCGGCGCCTCGCGTGCCAGCGAATACCTCTACAAGGGCGTCTTCTGCCTCCTCACCGTCGCGGGCGCGCTGCTGTCGCTCGGCACGCTGGTGGACCTGGCGGACTGCTTCCTCTTCCTCGGCGCGGTCTTCAACATCATCGGGCTGTATCTGCTGGCGCCTGTGGTCAAGCGCGAGCTCAAGCGCGCCCTCGCGTATGCGCGGCGGCGCGACGAGGGCTGGACGGAGGAGCAGATCGACGCGGCGGAGGCCGCCGAGGCGGCCGAGTCCGCGCCCACGGCGGCGGCGCGCCCGCCAGGCGACGGCGCCTGAACGGCCCGGAGGACACGAGGAGACACCCGAGGAGACACCCGAGGAGACATGGGGGAGACACTGTGGAAGAGGCGGGCGCGCTCCTCTCGGCCGCCATCGGTCTCGCCATGCTCTCGGCGCTGACCCACGTCATCAGGAACGCGGCGGCCAAGGGGACCCTGGAGAGAAAACGGGGCGATCGGGCTGCGCACCAGGGTCACGCGGTCATCGGACACCGCGTGGAACGCGGGCCACAGGGCCGCGGCCCCCTGGCTGCTGGCCTGCGCCGTGACCGGATACGCCATGGCGGCGGGAACGGCGGCCGGGGCGGTGGCCGCGATGTCCGGCGGCTGGGTCCACCCCGCCCTCTGGGTCTGCCCGGGGGCGGGGTTCGTGGCCGTGGTCGTTCTGCTGATCGCGGCCACGGCCGTCGCCGACAGGCACGGCAGGGACGCGGCCGAACGCTGAGCGCCGCGGGCCGTCGAGCGCCTCCACCCACGCCCCCACTCCGGTGAGGCCGGACGGACACGCAGGTGATCCGGATGCTCACCCATGGGATGGCGGGAGTCGGCCGTGTTCCATCGGCGCCATGAGCAACGGCACCCCGAGCACCGACGCCACCGACGCCGGTGCGCTGACCGCCCAGGACCTGGCGTTCCTGCGGCGCCCCCTGCATGGATTCCTTTCCGTGGCCGCGGGGCCGCTCCCCCCGCAGCCGCGGCCCGTGTGGTTCGAGGCCACCGCCGATGGCACGATCCAGCTGTTCACGGCCCCCGACTCGCTCAAGGCGCGGCGCCTGCGCCGCGACCCGCGCGCCTCGCTCGTCGTGGCGGCCCCCGCAAACGAGCGTGAGCGCTGGGTGTCGGTCGCCGGACGCGTCACGGTGGAACCCGAGGGCGCACACGACCTCGCCGCGCGCCTGGCCGCGCGCTACTGGGACCTCGACGACCCGGCCCGCGCCGACGACCTCTCAGGGATCCTGGCCGCGGAGCAGGTGCGCCTGGTCATCCGCCCCGAGGCCGTGCGCCGCTTCGCCTACTGACCTCCGCCGCGAGCGCGCAGGACCCTGGCGAGCCAGTCGTCGCGGGTCCTGCGCGCCGTCACCGAAATGCGGGCCCCGGGGTAGAGCGCGTCGAATCCGTGGAACCCGCCCGCCCAGACGTGCAGTTCGGCCTGGCCGCCCGCCGCCAAGACGCGGGTGGCGTAGTCGGCGTCCTCGTCGCGGAAGACCTCGGCCGAGCCGGTGTCGACATAGGTGGTCGGCAGGCCCGATAGGTCGTCGGCCAGCGCGGGCGAAACATACGCGGGCACCTCGTCGTCGGCGAGGTCGCCGAGGACAGCGCGCCAGCCGAACGCGTTCATCTCCCGTGTCCAGACCCCGGGTTCGCCGGAGAACTGGCGGCTCGACGTGGTGGCGTTGCGGTGGTCGAGCATGGGGCAGATCAGCATCTGTGCCGCGATCGCCGGGGCGCCGAGGTCGCGGGCCATCAGGGTGACCCCGGCCGCGAGGCCGCCGCCCGCGCTGGCACCGGCGACGACGATCCGGGCGGGGTCGACGTTCAGCCCGGCGGCGTGCTCGGCGGTCCACAACAGCCCCTGGTAGCAGTCGTCGACCAGGGTGGTGCCGGTGGCCTCGGGCGCGAGCCGGTAGTCCACGGAGACCACGACCGCGCCGAACGCGTCGAGCCAGCCCAGCGGGATGTCGATCTGCGAGAAGCGGTCGCCCATGACCATCCCGCCGCCGTGCATCCAGTAGACGCAGGGCGCCGGGGTCGCCGGATCGGCGTTCGCCGGGCCGAATACCGAGAGCGGGATCGGGGTGCCGTCCTTCGCGGCAACGGTCACCTCGCGCCGCTCGACCGGGCGCCGCCCGAGGAAGGACTCGACGGGCGGCGGCGGGAGTTGGCGCAGCCGCGCGAGAAGGTCCGCGTCGAGCCCGGACATCAGGGGCATGTCGGCGAGCAGTTCGCGCAGCTCGGGGTCGATGGCGGGTCGTGCCGTGGTCATGGCGGTGCCTGCTTCCGTGTCGGTGGGGCGGCGTTCGTCGGTGGTGTGGGTCAGCCGGTCAGAAGGCGGCCTTGCCGCGGATCGGCACGTGGTCGGTGTACGTGGACTCCGCCGCCAGCAGCCCGCCGATCCGCGCCACGATGGCCTGCGCGGCCTCGCCGTCGAAGATCCGATGGTGCTCCTCCTCGCTGGTCCAGCCCTCGGTGACATGGACGACATCGGGGTCGGACGACGAGCGGGAGACGAGGTAGACGACGCAGTGCTCGCTCGCGCCGGGGCTGCCCTCGTCGAGGCCGGTCAGCAGCAGGTCGACCAGCTGGTCGCCCATCCCGGTCCTGGCGGTCAGGGTGGCCTGGAAGCCATAGGTGACGTTCATGGGGGCCTTCTTCCTGGATCTCTTCGGTGGTGATGAGGTGTGCTGATCCCATTCAACGGCCTGACCTGGGGAAACGTTAGAGCGATGCTCCTTCGTACTTGCTCGATCCTCTCGTCCATGGGAGCTTGTGCCCGGAGTGGTGGTGCAATGGGACGCATGCACCTCGAAGAGTTCCGCGCCCTGCTGGCCCGCCACGCCAGGCCCGACTGGACCACCCCGATCGACGGCGTTCTCATCTCACGGGTCGACCGGTCGGATCCCCCCGCGCCCTCGATGTCGGGGACGGTGCTCGCGGTCATCGCCCAGGGCGCCAAGCGCCTCGCGCTCGGCGACAAGGTGTTCGAGTACCACGCGGGCCAGTACCTGGTCGCCTCCGTCGACCTGCCCGTCACCGGCAGCTTCACGGACGCCAGCAGGGAAAGGCCCGCGCTGGGCTTCGGGCTCACGCTCGAGCCCTCGGCCGTCGCCGAGCTGCTGCTCCAGGCCGGGCCCGAGGACACGCCACGCGGCGGCGGCGCCGCGTCGACCGGCATCGCCGTCAGCGACGCCCCGGGCCCGCTGCTCGACGCCGTCGTACGGCTGCTGCGGCTGCTCGACGAGCCACGCGACCGCGCGGTGCTCGCACCGTTGATCAAGCGCGAGATCCTGTGGCGCCTGATCACCGGCGAACAGGGCGGCATCGTACGGCAGTTGGGCCTAGCCGACAGCAGCCTCAGCCATATCGCGCGGACGGTGCGCTGGATCCGCGAGCACTACGCGCAGCCCTTCAGGGTCGAGGACGTCGCGCGCCTCGCGGGCATGAGCGTCTCGGCGTTCTACCGCAACTTCCAGGCGGTGACCGCGATGAGCCCCATCCAGTTCCAGAAGCAGATCAGGCTCCAGGAGGCCAGGCTCCTGCTGGCCACCCACCCCGGCGACGTCACCGGGGTCGGCCAGCGCGTCGGCTACGACAACCCCTCGCAGTTCAGCAGGGAGTACCGCCGCCAGTTCGGCGCGCCCCCCAGCAGGGACGCCGCCCGCCTGCGCGACACCGCGCGCTCCCCGGCGGGCGTCCTCGCGTGAGGCGGCGCGCCGACCCTCAGCGGCCCTTGGCCGTGCCCTGGTCGCCGAGGCGGTCGATGACCCCGCAGAGGCGGAACGGCAGCAGCTCGCGCATCGCCAGCGCGGTGCGGGTCCGCACGATGCCGGGGCAGGCAAGGATGCGGCCCGCCACGCGGTAGAGGTCGTCCGCGTCGACGGCGATGACGCGGATGAGCAGGTCCATGTCCCCGCTGATCCCCGTCCACCTCGATCACCTCGTCGATCTCCGCGAGCGCGTCGCCCACCTCGGTCAGCCGCCGCTGCTCGACCTCCGCGGTGACAAACGCGGTCAGCGGATAGCCAAGGGCCGCGGGGTCGATGCGGTACTCGAAGGAGCGCAGCACGCCGCCGCGCTCCAGCCTCGCAATCCGCGCCTTGACCGTGTTGCGGGAGAGCCCGAGGCGCTGCGCGAGCGCGAGCACCGTGGCCCGCGGCTCCCCGGCCAGGGCGCGCAGGATGCGGGCGTCCGTCGCGTCGGCGCGCGCGCCGCCGCTCTGCCCACCGCTCCCGCCGCTCACATCGCTCTACTCGCCGCCGTCCCCACCGACCCCGCGGCGCGAGAACGCCGCCGCCAGGTCACCGCGGGCGGATACGCGCTGCGCCGGACGGAACGGCCCGCGCTCACCGTCGTCGCCGCTGCGCTCTGCCTCGTCGAGGCCGCGGCCTGAGGAGAGACCGGCACAGGTCGCTCGGTAGGCTGCCATGGTGGTGATCCGAGACCTCTACAACGTCAGGCCGCGGCCCGCCGATGGCGCCCCCACACCGCTGACCGACGAGGAAGAGCGGCGCTACCGTGCCGTGTTGTTCAGCGAGCTCGGCAACGAGATCGCCGACCGCGGCTGGGCGCGCTACCCCGCGTACACCCCGGAGGAACGCCGTCGGCTCTTCGACGTCGCGCACCGCCTCACCGCCCACTGGGGGCAGCGGGTGCTCGTGGCGGTCGAAGACCCGTGCCGCGTCAGGCTCCACCTGGCGGGACACGAGGCACCGCCCCTCTCCTGAGGCGTGTTGGGTGAGTGGCCGGGCTGTGGCCGTTCGCCGGAGTGGCGGTGATCGTGAGCATGCGCCGCGGGAAAGTCCGGTGCATCGATGAGATGATCCGCCAGCTCCTCGAGTGACCGCCGCTGGACCGATCGTGTCGAGGACGTGTTCAGGTGTGAGCGGGCGGCCTTCGCTGTCGGAATTCCGATGCCAGTACCGATCCCGGCCAGCCACGACACGCTCGCTCACCGAGGGGTCGAGGGTGAGAAGGAGCCCGAAGCGCCGGTGTCGGCAGCGTACGCGTGGGAGATCGGTGAGATCCTCGGCCGTGGGCCGACGAGTTCGCCTCTCACGTCGAGACGTTCCTCACGATGGCCACAGTGACAGTGACTGGCCCTAGATGATCACCCCTTGGTTCGAATCTGGCCGCGCGGACCAGCGCATTCGAGCTATGCTCGGGCTCATCTCTCCCGGGACCAGCGGTACCGGCCCTTCACAACGGACCCTGAGCCGAACCCCCGGGCGCGCGGGCCGCGTTCATCAGGGCGCGGACCTCGGCCGGTCCCGTGATGCGGCGCGTGTACTCGCCCCTGCTCAGCGTTCCGCCCATCAGGGCGCGGGAGTTGCGGTGGGTCGCGGGGCTCTCGACCGTCGTCCCCGCGCTGAAGTGGATCTCCCGCGCGCCGGTCAGGCGCAGGACGCGGGTGACGTTGCGCGCCGTCACGCCGCCGCCCGGCATCACGATGACGCGGTCGCCCGCCGCCCTGACCAGCCGGGCGAGCAGCGGCGCCCCTTCGAGCGCCGAGATCTCCTGGCCCGACGTCAAAACGCGGTCCACGCCGAGCTCGACCAGCCTCTCCAACGCCTCGAACGGCTCCCTCGCCATGTCGAACGCCCGGTGGAACGTGACCGGGCGGCCGTCGGCGGCGGAGAGCAGGCGTCGGCACACCGCCATGTCGACGGCGCCCTCGGCCGTCAGGGCGCCGAGGACGATCCCGTGCGCGCCGAGGCGGACCGCCGTTCCGATGTCGCGCACCATGGCGTCCACCTCGTAACGGTCAAAGATGAAGTCCCCGCCGCGCGGGCGGATCAGGACGTTCACCTCGATCCCTCGCGCCGCCTCGACGACCGTCTCAAGCAGACCCGCGCTCGGCGTGACGCCGCCCTCGAACAGCGCGCTGCACAGCTCGACGCGGTGCGCCCCGGCGTCCCTCGCCGTCACGGCGCCGCGCGCCGAGTCGACGCACACCTCGAAGCGCGGGCTCACCGGCGCCCCGCCGCGGGGAGCGGAATCGGCCACCCGGCCACGGCCGGGGCGAGGCCGCGCCCTGGCGGCCCGGGGGCGTTCATGGACGCGTGGCTCATCGTTCGATGGCTCATCGTTCGATTCCAGCTCCCTGCTCGGCGGGGTCCGCTGCGCGGCCGACGCCCAGGGTAAGGCCCCGGGCTGGCCGCGCCGCTGCCGGGCCGCACCCCCGGGGGCGCGGGGGAGAGTTCGCGCCGCAACGGGCCGGGGACTGCGCGGGATTGTCCTCGCGGTGCGCGGAATCGTGCCGATTCCCGCCCCTACGCTGGTCGGGCCATTCACATGGCCCGATTGGACCGAGGGACCCTCGCGTCCAGGAGGGCAAGCGCTTACCGGCCGAGGTCGCACTTCTGGGAGCCGCCCCACCTCGCGCCGTTCACACCCCTCACCGCCCCCCACATGTCCGGTGCCCCGCGCGTCCCTGCCCTTGGTCAGGCCGGGATGCCCCGTGGACTTCCCCGCACCGGACCTCGCACAGGAGAGATGAGTCCATGTCACGTACCCCCGTATTCCGCCGAGCCCGTCGTCGGTACGCCGCCGCGACGGCCGTGTCACTGTCCGGCGCGATGGCCGCCTGGCTGCTGGGCGCGGGCGGCGCGGCCGGTGCCGCAGAGCCCGCAGCCGACCCCGCAGCCGCGCCCCTGGCGCAGGACGCGCTCTACGCCGCGCCCGACGGCAGCGAGAGCGCGGCCGGAACGGAGTCGGACCCCACCACGCTCACCGCCGCGCTCGACCGCGTCGCCTCGGGCGGGACGATCTATCTGCGCGGCGGTTCCTACGGCCTCGCGGAGACGGTCACCATCCCGCAGGGCAACGACGGCACCGCCGCGGCCCGCACGACCCTGTCCGCCTACCCGGGCGAGACCCCGGTGCTCGACTTCTCGGCCCAGAGCGAGGACCCGGCGAACCGAGGGCTCGCCGTCAACGCGTCGTTCTGGCACGTCTACGGCATCGTCGTCGAACACGCGGGGGACAACGGCATCTTCGTCGGCGGCAGCGACAACGTCATCGAGCGCACGGTGACGCGCTTCAACCGCGACTCGGGGCTGCAACTCTCCCGGGCCACCTCGGACACCCCCGAAAGCGAGTGGCCCTCGAACAACCTCATCCTGAGCGCGGTCTCGCACGACAACGCCGACTCCGACGGCGAGGACGCCGACGGCTTCGCGCCCAAGCTCACGGTCGGCCCCGGCAACGTCTTCCGCCACACCGTCTCGCACAACAACATCGACGACGGCTACGACCTCTACACCAAGTCCGACACCGGCCCCATCGGGGCGGTGACCATCGAGAACTCCCTCGCCTACGGCAACGGCACGCTCAGCGACGGCTCGCAGGCCGGGAACGGCGACCGCAACGGCTTCAAGCTCGGCGGCGAGGACATCGGCGTCGACCACGTCCTGCGCGACAACATCGCCGCCGACAACGGCAAGCACGGCTTCACCTACAACCGCAACACCGGCTCGATGGCGGTGTCGGGCAACGTCAGCGTCGGCAGCGCCGAGCGCAACTTCAACTTCGACGGCGGCTCGTCGGTGTTCCGGGACAACGTCTCGTGCGACAGCGGCTCCAACGACAGGACGATCGGCGACGCCGACTCATCCAACCAGTTCTGGTCGGGCGAGAACGGCCCCGCGTGCTCCGCCTACGCGGGCCAGCTCGACTGGTCCTTCGCCGAGGACGGCAGCCTGCGGGTGACGTTCGGCGGCGCCCAGGTCATCAACTGACCGGTCCCACACCCTTTATCGTCAAGACGAAAGGCGAGCCGAGCATGAAACGATCATTCGCGCTGCGATTCCACGCGCTGCTGGCCCTGATGGCCGTCGCGGTCGCGACCGGCGTGGTGCTCTCCACCTCCGAGGCATCGGCGGCGGCGGGCACCGCCACCGGCTACGCGAGCCAGAACGGCGGCACCACGGGAGGCGCGGGCGGGCAAACGGTCAGGGCCACCACGGGCACCGCGATCCACACGGCCCTGTGCGAGCGGGCGAGCGCCGACACCCCGATCATCATCGAGGTCGAGGGGACCATCAACCACGGCAACACCGAGAAGGTGTCGGGCGACAGCTGCAACACCGCCGCCGGGGTGATCGAGCTCAAGCAGATCAGCAACGTCTCGATCATCGGGGTCGGAAGCGGTGCCGTCTTCGACCAGCTGGGCATTCACATCCGTGAGGCCAGCAACATCATCATCCAGAACGTGACCGTTCGGAACGTCAAGAAGTCCGGCTCGCCCACGTCCAACGGCGGCGACGCCATCGGCATGGAGAGCGACGTCCGCAACGTCTGGGTCGACCATGTCACCCTCGAGGCGTCGGGCGGCGAGTCCGAGGGCTTCGACGGCCTCTTCGACATGAAGGACAACACCCAGTATGTGACGCTTTCCTACAGCATCCTGCGCAACTCAGGGCGCGGAGGGCTCGTCGGGTCGAGCGAGAGCGACCGCTCCAACGGCTTCATCACCTACCACCACAACCTGTACGAGAACATCGACTCCCGCACGCCCCTGCTGCGCGGCGGCACGGCCCACATCTACAACAACCACTATGTGAACCTCTACGAGTCGGGCATCAACTCCCGCGCGGGGGCCAGCGCCAGGGTGGACAACAACTACTTCGAGGACTCCAAGGACGTCCTCGGCACGTTCTACACCGACGAGGCCGGATACTGGCAGGTCAACGACAACATCTTCGACAATGTGACCTGGTCGAGCCCGGGCGAGGACAACAACCCCGCGGGCCCCGACCCGCAGTCCACCACCACGGTCAGCATCCCCTACTCCTACACCCTCGACGACGCGGCGTGCGTGCCGGGCGTCGTGAGCGAGACGGCGGGCGCCAACAAGGGCCTGCGTGAGTCGGACGGCTGCTGACCCAGGACCAGGACCAGGACCAAGCCCCGGTCCCCGGCCACGCGAGGCCGGGGACCGGGGCTTGGCTCCCCGGCCGCCGGGTTGGCCCTCACGGCCCGTGGCGGCGGTGGCCGATGAGCTGGTCGGTGACATCGGCGACGTTCCCGGCCACCCACACACCTGGCGCGGCGGTCGCCCCGCCGTTCGCGCCGCGCCCGCCGTTCGCACATTCTTGACGCGTACATAACGCCACCGCCATCATGGGAGCGCTCCCAAGTCGCTTCCCCCCCACCCCGCGGGCCCCCGCCCGCCTCCCCTTCCCGGAGGCCCCCGTGCCCCGTTCACCGTTTCTGGCCCGCCCCGCCCCGGTGCTCGTCCTGCTGTTCGCGCTGCTGATGGGCCTGCTCTCCGTCTCCACCGGCTCTCCCGCCGCGGCCGAGCAGCCGCCCGCCCCCGTCGTATACGAGGCGGAGGACGGCGAGCTGAACGGCGTCGTCGTCGAGTCCTCCGCCGCGGGCCACTCGGGCACCGGCTATGTCACCGGCTTCGACGCGGCCGAAGACTCCGTCACCGTCACCGTTCCCGACAGCCCGGGCGGGCTGCACGACCTGACGCTCCACTACCGTGGCCCCTACGGCGAGAAGGTGGCCTCGCTGCGCCTCAACGGCGAGGGCGCGGGCGATGTCACCCTCCCGGCCACCGACGCGTTCAGCACCGTCCCCGCCGGGCGGGTGCTGCTCGACGAGGGCGTCAACACCCTGTCGATCGTGAGCAACTGGGGCTGGTACGAGATCGACGCCATCAGCCTCGCCCCGGCCGGGCCCCGGCCGCCCCACCAGGTCTCGGGCGTCCCGGTCGATCCCGAGGCCACCCCGGAGGCCCGCTCGCTGCTGCGCTTCCTCACCGACGGCTACGGCGAGCACGTCCTCAGCGGCCAGCAGGACATGGCCTCCCTCCGGTGGGTCGAGGACAACGTCGGCCGCACCCCGGCCATCGCGGGGCTCGACCTGATGGACTACTCGCCCAGCCGCGTCGAGCGCGGCACCACCTCCACCGAGGTCGAGAACGCCATCGCGTGGGACGGGCGCGGCGGGATCACCACGTTCGTCTGGCACTGGAACGCCCCCACCGGGCTCATCGACGAGCCGGGCAGGGAGTGGTGGCGCGGCTTCTACACCGACGCCACGACGTTCGACGTCGCCGCGGCGCTGGCCGACCCCGCGTCCGAGGAGTACGCGCTGCTGCTGCGCGACATCGACGCCATCGCCGAGCAGCTGCTGCGCCTCCAGGACGCCGGGATCCCGGTGCTGTGGCGGCCGCTTCACGAGGCTGAGGGCGGCTGGTTCTGGTGGGGCGCGCACGGGCCCGGGCCCGCCAAGGAGCTGTGGCGGCTGATGCACGAGCGGATGACCGAGGTCCACGGGCTACACAATCTGCTCTGGGTGTGGAACTCCGTCGACCCCGAGTGGTACCCCGGCGACGACGTCGTCGACATCGTCAGCGCCGACTCCTACCCGGCGACCGGTGACCACGGCCCTGTGAGCGCCACCTACGAGGCGCTGGTCGAGCTCGTCGGCGACGAGAAGCTGGTCGCGCTCACCGAGACCGGCTCGATCCCCGACCCCGAGCTGCTGCGGGCGTACGAGGCGGACTGGGCCTGGTTCACCACGTGGAGCGGCGAGTTCATCCAGGACGGGGCGCACAATCCGCTGCCGTTCCTCCAGGAGGTCTATGACGACCCCGGCGTCATCACTTTGGATGAGCTGGGCGACTGGCGCTCCGCCGAGCCAGCGGCGGGGCGTTGACCCGACCTTCCTCGCCTGCCCGATCCTCGCCCGCCCCCTTCTCGCCCGCTCTCTTCTCGCCCGACCCCTTCTCGCCCGGCGCGCGCCCGTCCCGCGCCGGGCGCGTGGCCGAAACGTCATGTGCGCGCCATGGGAAGAGCGTTTCCCGGACAGTCCCCGTCCCCTGGCGCCTCACATAGTCGTGCGGATACGCCAGTCCAGGTCTCGACGGAAGGGCAGCACATGCTGGGCCACCTCAGAAGCATCCGTTTGCCGCGGCCCCGCCCGCGCGCGCTCGTGGCGGTCGCGCTCGCCGCCGCTTCGGTGGCGGCGCTCGCCGTCGCCGGGCCCGCGTCCGCGGCGGGCGGTCACGGGCAAGGGCACGGGCCCGGTCACGGGCAGGGCCACCACCGCCAGTTCGACCTCCAGGCCCACCGCGGGGGCATCGGACTGCGCGTGGAGTCCACGATCGCCTCGTTCTCCGACGCGCTCGAACTCGGCGTCAGCACCCTTGAGTTGGACGTGCAGATCACTGAGGACGGCCACGCGGTGGTGACCCACGACCGGCGGGTCGCGGGGACCAAGTGCCGCGACACCGGGCCCGCGTTCCCCGGCGACCCTGAGTATCCGTATGTCGGCAGGTACATCGTCAACCTGACGCTCGCCCAGGTGCGCACCCTCGACTGCGGCTCGCAGACCCTGCCGCAGTACCCGGAGCAGCGGCCGAGCCCTGGGGCGCGGATGCCGTTGCTCACCGAGGTGTTCGACCTGGTCGACCGGTACCGCGCGCACCGCGTCCGGCTCAACATCGAGACCAAGGTCGAGGCGGGCGCGCCGCACGAGACGGCGCCGCGCGAGCAGTTCGTGCGGGTCGTGGCCCGCGAGGTGCGCAGGGCCCGGCTGATCGACCAGGTGACCATCCAGAGCTTCGACTGGGGCGCGCTCATGCGCATGCGCGAGGTCGAGCCGCGCCTGCCGATCATCGCGCTCACCAACGGTCAGCAGTTCCTCCAGGTCGGCCAGCCCGGGGCGTCCCCCTGGCTCGGCGGCATCGACATCGACGACTTCGACGGCAGCCTCGTCGACGCCGCCGTCTCCTTCGGCGCGGACGCGATCTCGCCCGTGCACGGCGACCCGCAGGACGGGCAGGTGGGCCAGCCGGGCTATGTCCCCTATGTCACCGAGGAGTTGGTGGACGAGGCGCACGCCGCGGGGCTGCGGGTGATCCCGTGGACGGTGAACGACGTGGGGACGATGCACAAGCTCATCGACGACGGTGTCGACGGCATCATCACCGACTACCCCGACCGGCTGCGGACCGTCATGGCCGAGCGCGGCTTCACGCTCCCGAAGCAGTACCGCCCGCACCGGCACTGAACCGTCGGGCCAGCCGGTGGTAGGCGCGGTCGTGGAAGACCAGCGGCGTGGCCTCGGGGCGCCACTCGGCCTCGATGGCCAGGAGCGAGACCAGGAAGCTGCTGCCCACCGGCGTGCGCTCGAGGACCCGGGCGCGGATCCAGGCGTGTGCCCCGTCGATCACCGGCTCGCCCGTCGGCAGCGTGGACCAGCCGCCGGCGGCGAAACGGTCCACGCCGCTGGTGGCGAAGCGGGCCGAGACGTCGTCCTGGTGCTCGGCGAGCAGGCTCACCGCGACGGTCTCGGCGACGGCGACGGCCGGTGCGCAGGACGAGGTGTCGGCCAACGAGAAGGCCAGCAGGGGTGGTTCGGCGGAGACGGAGATCACGGACGTGGCCGTGAACCCGACGGGGCGCCCCTGGTGCCTCATGGCGACCACGGCCACGCCCGCGGGGTGCCGCCGGAAGACGGCCTTGTACTCCTCGCCGGTGAGATGGCCGGTGAGATGGCCGGTGAGGCGGTCGGCCCCGGTCCGCTCCGCCGTCATCGCGGCACCTCCACGTCGGCCACGCCCGCGACGCCCGCCGCGCGGGCCAGCGCCGGGCCCGCCGTGACGAGCCAGTCGGCGATCACGGGGCCGGGCTCGGCGAGCGCCGCCTCCGTGACGACCAGGCTCCTGGCGGGCACCGTCGCCCCCAACTCCACCAGCAGCGGCCGCAGGTGGATCTCCCCGGCCAGGGCGTGCGCGGGGCCGCCCGAGACGACGAGCGGCACCGCGGTCACCCCGAGCAGCCCGTTGGCGGGGTAGAGGTCGAGGAACGCCTTCAACAGCCCGGTGTAGGCAGCCTTGTAGACCGGGGTGGCGATCACGGCGATCCGCGCGGCGGCGAGCGTGGCCAGGGCCGCGTCGGCCGCGGGGTGCTCGGGCGCCAGGATCTCGGGGGCGAACGCGGCCAGGTCGACGGTGGTCACGGTGCCGCCCGGCAGCACCTCGCGGGCGAGCGCGTCGGCCACGTTTCCGGCGAGGGCCGAAGTGCGGGATCCGGGGCGCGGATGGCCGGAGAGCGCGACGATGCGCGGGTTCGCTGGCGTCTCGGTGGTCTTGGTCGGCTTGGTGGTCTCGGCGGTCTCGGCGGTCTCGGTGGTCTCGGTGGTCTCGGTGGACAAGGGAACTTCCTCTCGGTGACACGGACGGTGGCGGTGGTGCGGGGTGGGCGGGCGGTTCAGATGGCCTTCCCCGGGTTGAGGATGCCCAGCGGGTCGAGCGCTTCCTTGATCCTCCGGTGGAGACTTCGCGCCCCGGGCCCCAACTCGGCGTCGAGCCAGGCGCGTTTCAGTGTGGCGACGCCATGTTCCCCGGTGATGGTGCCGCCAAGGCGCAGCGCGAGGCGGAAGATCTCGTCCACCGTCTCGGCCACGGCCGCCGGGTCCTGGCCTCCGGCGAGCACGAGGGGGTGGATGTTGCCCTCACCGGCGTGGGCGAAGGTGAAGACGGGCACCCCCGTGCGGTCGGCGAGCGCGGTCAGCGCCTGGCCGCCTCGGCGAGCCGGGAGCGGGGCACGGCGATGTCCTTGATCAGCACCCGGCCGAGGCGTTCGACGGCGGGCAGCCGCTCGGCCGCCGCGGGCTCGCCGGTGGACTCGGCGCGGGTGGCGGTGCGGCGCAGCACGGCGTGCACGGCCTCGATCTCCGCTTCGGCGGCGAACCCGTCGGTGCAGGCCAGCACGAACGTCTCGCCCGCGGCGGGGACATCGCCGCCCGCCCGGTGGATCGCCCCGAGCGTGCGGGCGTCGAGGAACTCCAGCACGCTGGGCCGCAGCCCGGCGTCCAGCACGGCGACGCAGGCGGCCGCCGCCTCCTCGGGGGAGGCGAAGTACGCGGCGGCGGTGCCCGTCGCGGCGGGCAGCGGGTGCAGCCGCAGCGTGGCGCCCACGACCACGGCGAGCGTGCCCTCGGAGCCGGTGAAGAGCGACGTCAGGTCGTAGCCCGCCACGCCCTTGACGGTCCTGCGCCCGGTGCGCAGCGGGGTGCCGTCGGCCAGCACCAGGTCGAGGGCTAGCACGGCGTCCCTGGTCACGCCGTACTTCACGCAGTGCAGGCCGCCCGCGTTGGTGGCGATGTTCCCGCCCACCGTGGACAGCGCCGCGCTGGCCGGGTCGGGGGCGTAACGCAGCCCCACCTCCCGTGCCGCGCGGTCGAGTTCGGCGGTGATCACGTGACGCGGGCGCGGGGCATCGGCCAGCCATTCGGGACCGAGCCTGACGGCCCGCGCATCGTCCATGTCGAGGTCGCCGAGGCCCGCGAGGGTGTCGGCCAACGCCCGGGCCACGGCCCGGCGTTCGTCCTCGGCGAGGTCGTCGTGCGGCCCCGCGGCGCGGATCGCGTGGTCGGTCAACTCCCGTGCCAGCCACCCATTCCAGATGGCGCGGCGTCAGGGTGCGCTTCCCGCCGCCGAGATCGCCGCCGTGGCCCGACGCCCGCTCGTGCAAGGAGATTCGCACGCGCGCCACACATGGGCTGAAAGATTGCTCGCCCGATGGCGTGTCCGACAGATAACTTCTGTCCCCCATCGCGCCGACACGGGCTGGCCTGTCATGGGCACGGCCGCTTCGGCGGGATGCGTCGGCGTGGCCATCGCGGCCGCGCTCACCACGGGGGCCGGTCGGGGGCGGGTCGGGGCGTCGCGGCGCCCACGCCCGCCTCCGACCGGGCGCGCCCGCGAGCGCCCTCCGCCGCCCACCCTGTTAACTTAGGCATACCTAACCTCGAAGCAGGGAGCACCGCCATGGCTGAGCGACCGGCCCGCAGGGCACTCACCGTCCACACCGGAGAGGTCATCTGGACGGAGCGGCTGACGCCGGGCATGCACCGGGTGGTGCTCGGCGGCGAGGGGCTGGCCGCGTTCTCCGCCGGCGCGTACACGGATCACTATGTGAAGCTGCTGTTCCCTGTGCCAGGCGTGGACCTGCCCGAGCCGTTCGACCTGGGGCGCGTCCGCGAGGAGCTGCCGCGTGAGCGGTGGCCCGTCACCCGCACCTACACCGTGCGCGCCTGGGACCCGCGGGCGCGCGAGCTGACGCTCGACTTCGTGGTGCACGGCGACCGCGGGCTCGCCGGGCCATGGGCGACGGCAGCCAGGCGCGGCGACGTGCTCAGGTTCGTGGGCCCCGGTGGCGCCTACGCGCCCGAGCCCGGCGTCGGCTGGCACCTCCTGGTCGGCGACGAGAGCGCGCTGCCCGCCATCGCCGCCGCGGTGGAGCGGATGCCCGCGGGCGCCGCGCTGCGAGCGTTCGTGGAGATCGAGGGCCCCGAGGAGGAGCAGAAGATCACCTCCCCCGACGGCACCGGCGTCACGTGGCTGCACCGCGGCGGCCGCCCGGTGGGCGAGGCCCTGGTGGAGACGGTGCGCGCGCTCGCCTTCCCCTCGCCCGACGTGCAGGTCTTCGCGCACGGCGAGGCCGGGATGGTCAAGGAGCTGCGACGCCATCTCCGCCTGGAGCGGGCCGTGCCGCGGGAGCGCCTGTCCCTCTCCGGGTACTGGCGGCTCGGCCACGACGAGGACGGCTGGCAGGCGTCCAAGCGCGAGTGGAACGCCACGGTGGAGGCCGAGCAGGAGGCCAACGGCGCCTGAGCGCCCCCTCATTGGTCTGTACATGTCCGCGTGCCCGGGGCACACTGTCCGCCGAGTGCGTCCCCCACCCCACGAGGAGCAGACCCTCCATGCCCCTTCGCACCCGGCGCCGTCCTTCCCTGGCCACCACAGGGCTGCTCGCCCTCCTCACCGCCGCCGCCCTGTCCACCGCCCCACCCGCCGCCGCGGACACCGGCGACGCCGCAGGCACCGGCGACGCCGCAGGCACCGGCAACGCCGCGGACACCTGGAACGAGGTCGGCTCCGACCGCGCCGACCCGCTGACCGAGAGCCAGGGCCTCGCCTCGGTCGAGGTGCCAGCCAACAGCCCCAACCGCTACACCGGCATCGGCACCATCCCCCTCGACGTCGCCGCCCGCGGCTGGAACCACGTCGGTGACCCCGACGCCTCCTACGACGGCCACTACATCGAGCCCTACCAGCGGGACTCGGGCGATACCAAGATGTTCCGCGCGCAGGCCCCGGACGGCGGCTGGTCGGAGTATGTGCACACGCTCGGCCCCGGCGAGGCCCTGAACAACTCCTGGGTCGCCATCTCGCCCGACGGCCTGTGGATGCTGTCGGGCGAGTACGGGACGATGAGCCGCCTGCTGGTCTTCCCCACCCCCGGCGTCAACCCCGGCACCTCGCCTTCGGCCGACCTCCCGCATGTCTCGTCCGTCACCCTCGACCGCGCCGTGCGCGACGTCCAGGGCTGCGACTTCTCGGGCCCCACCACGCTGCTGTGCTCGTCCGACGACCCGGAGGGCAGCCTGTTCGGCATCACCAAGCCGCTGCTCCAGATCGACCTCTCGGACGAGCCGAACGGCACGGCCGACGTCTCGGGCCATGTCACGGCGCTGCGTCAACTCCCGTTGCGCAGCGGCTGCTCCGGCGCGTTCGAGGCGCAGGGCGTCGACTACGACCGCCGCACCGGCACCCTGCGGGTGATCGTCATGTCCCCGGGCTTCTGCGTGTTGACGGACAGCATGACCTACCGCTTCACGCGCGGCTGACCCGTTACCTTTTTCGTGGCCCTGAAACGGGGCTCCTGGCCTCCGGGCCCGGCAT
>NZ_QEST01000184.1 GCF_003311645.1 Streptomyces sp. PT12
TCACCTTCAGATGCGCGTCCCCACACGCCTCCCGCACCGCCACGATCTCCTCGAAGACCTGGAGATAGCGGCCCGCGAGGAACGCGCCCCGGTCGATCACCATGTCGACCTCGTCGGCGCCCGCCGCCACGGCCTCCCTGGTGTCCGCGAGCTTGACCGCGCGCGCCGCGCGCCCGGCGGGGAACGCCGTCGCCACCGACGCGACCGCGATGCCGCTGCCGCGCAGGGCCTCCTTGGCGACGGCGACCATGTCCGAGTAGACGCAGATCGCCGCGACGTGGGGCGCCGAGCGGTCCGAGGGGTCCGGGCGCATGCCCTTGGCGCACAGCGACCTGACCTTCCCCGGCGTGTCCGCCCCCTCCAACGTCGTCAGATCGATCATCGAAATAGCCAGATCGATCGCGAACGCCTTCGAAGACGCCTTGATCGAACGCGTCGCCAACCCCGCCGCCCGCGCCTCCAACCCCACCGCGTCCACACCCGGCAGACCATGGAGGAAACGGCGCAGGGTGGCATCGGACGCGGTGACATCCGCGAGCGGCAGCGCGGGGGCGGCGGATGAGGACGCGGCTGGTGAAGGAGAAGACATGCTCACCACATCAGCATATCTACGCGCGTAGGCGGGTGTCATCGGGTCCTCGCGAACTCCTCGTGCGAGCGGGGCAACTAAATCGCCACGGATGGTGGTCGGGAGGGTGAGGAGGTGCCCGGATGAGGACTGAGGAAGCGGAGACGTTCCACGGCTTTGTGCGCAGCCGCTGGGCCGGACTGGTGCGGACGGCCTATCTGCTCACGGGGGACCGGCACTTGGCGGAGGACGTGGCCCAGACCGCGCTGGCGAAGGCGTATCGCTCCTGGCCGCACGTGATGCGCAGCGACAATCCGGACGCGTATGTGCGCCGGATCCTGGTCAGCTGCCACAAGGACCGGTTCCGCAAGCGCCGCGTTCCCGAGCATCTGATGGATGTGCCGCCCGAGGCGATAGCGGCGCAGGACGACATGGCGCGGGCGGACGAGCGGGACCTGCTGGCCGCCGCGCTGGCCCGCCTTCCCCTGCGCCAGCGCGCGGTGGTGGTCCTGCGGTACTGGGAGGACCTGTCGGAGGCCGAGGTGGCCCAGACCCTCGGCTGCTCGATCGGCACGGTCAAGAGCCAGGCGTCCAAGGCGCTGTCCAAGCTGCGGGCCACCCTCGGCCAGGGCCGGATCGCCACCGTTTCCTGAGCCACGCCCACCGCTCGTCCGTCGTTGCCGCGCCGCCCGAGACCGCTGCCGCGCCGCCCAACACCGTTCCGAGACAGTGAGGATGTCAGACGTCATGAGTGAGACCCCCCTGGAAGCGAAGCTCCGCGAGCTGCTGGCCGAGCGGGCGAGAGATGCCGCCCCGGCCGAGGCCCCGGTGGACACGATCGTCGATCGCGGGCGCCGGGCCAGGCGCCGAGGCCGTATCGCGCTGAGCGCCGGGGCCGCCGTGCTGGTGGCCGTCCCCAGCGCCGCCATAGCGGCCCAGGGCGATTGGCTCGCCGACGGCGAGCCCGCCACGGCCGCCGCGCCCGCCGAGCCGGAGGAAGGGCAGGAGCCGGAGGCGTCGAGCGAGCCGCCCGCCGAGTCCGTGTCCGGGGTGCCGCAGGGGCCTTCCGACCCCGAGCGGCAGTTGTTCGACGGCGTGACCCTCGAGCAGGCCACGGCCTCCCTGGAGAGCTGCCTCGCCGAGTTCCCGCTCACCGAGCCGCCCGTCTCCGTGCCGGAGGAGGGCTCGGGCGGGTCGGAGTTCATCGAGGGCGAGCCGCTGGACATAGACCTCTCGGAGCTGCGGATCGTGCTGGCCTGGGTCTCCCAGGGCGACGAGAACAGAGGCTCGGAGCCCATGACCCGGGTCCTCGCGGTCACCTCGGTGCCGGACGAGGCCCCGCTCCAGCTGGTGTGCGCGGCCCGTGAGGACGGCGCCGCGAACATGCAGTCGGTCTCCCCCGCCGAGCGCACCCAGCCGGTCGTCCCCGAGACCGGCGCGGGCCGCTATCAGGGCCCGCAGGTGGGGGAGTGGACGCTGCCGTTCCGCTGGGCCGACTTCGGCGTCGTCACCTCCGAGGTGGAGCGGGTCACCGTGACCTACGCGGGCGAGACGGAGGAGGCCGCGCTCGACGCCGGGTATTACGTCGCGGCGGGCATGGGGGAGCAAGAGGCCGAGGGCGCCCCGGTCGTCGTGGGCTATGACGCGGACGGCGAGGTGGTCTATGACTCGCGGGAGGACGCGACCCACGGGCGCCGGTGAGGCGGCGGACCACCGTTCGGGGGGACGGGCGGTGGCGCGACCCGCGCCACCGCCCGTGGGACGGCCCGTCGATGACCCCGCGCAGAGTAGCGCTCACGGACGGTAAAGGTCGTCGGGGGCGGCGCGTTCGGGTGGGTCGTTCCGGCAGAATCGGACCCATGAGTGAGCGCGTGAAGTACGCCGACCGCACCTACCGCTCGGGCTCGGCCATCGTGGGCGGCCTCCTGCTGCTTGGCCTCGCGGCCTGGCTGGGCGGAGACGCCATCGTGCGGGGCGACGGCCGCGCCCCGGTGACGGCCGTCGCGGCCCTGCTGTTCGTGGGCCCGCTGGTCACGGCGTTCACCTTCCGCCCCGCGGTGTTCGCGTCGGACGAGCGGCTCCGCGTGCGGAACCCTTTCAGGACGATCACCCTCCCCTGGGCCACCGTCGACACGATCCGCGCCGGATACTCCACGGAGGTGCTGGCCGGGGACGCGAAGTACCAGATGTGGGCGATCCCGGTTTCCCTCCGCGCCCGATCCAAGGCCACCCGCCACAACGAACGAGCCGCCTCGGGCAAGCCCTCGCGCGTCGGCCTGTTCGGCTTCGGCGGCGGCAGCATCGGCCCCCAGCCTGACGAGGGCCCCCGCACGGCCCCCGGTGACGTGGCCGTCGCGGAGCTGCGCGAGCTGGCCGAGCGCCACCGCGACGAGGACTACGCCAAGGGCACGGTCACGGCCCGCTGGAGCTACGAGATCCTGGCCCCCCTGGCGGTGGGCGCGGTCGCCCTGGCGATCCTGTGGCTCACCAGCTGAGGCTCGCCCGGCGCGGTAGCCGCCTCATGAACGCCGGGGCCAAGGCGCGGACGCGTGCCTCGGAGATGTCACCGGCGAGGGCCCCGACCGCCATCTCCGCCCCTGCTCAAGCAGGTCGGAAGACGACCGTCATGGTCGAGGACGACCTCGCGCTGGTCAAGGAGGCCGCGGCGAGGGAGGGGCGGCCCGAGTCGGAGTACTTCCGTGAGGCGTTCCACCTCGTGGCCCTCCGCACCCGGCGCTGGGGCGAGGACTGGGACATCCCCGAGCTCGACTTCGGCCATCCGGTCACCGCCGAGGAGATCGATCGGGCTGTGAAGGACGGCGTGGCGGGCGCGGAGTGATCGTCATCGGGGACACCTCAGGGCTGGTCGCCGCCCTCACCACCTCGGACCGCGAGCACAAGACCGCGCGCACGGCCCTGCGCGACGCCGCGCTCACCGTTGTCTCGCCCCTGGTGATCCTGGAGATCGAGCACATCACCCCCCCCGCGCCGTCGACCGCCGCGCGGCGCATGCGGTCAACGACCGGCTCCTCGGGCAGGAGCGCACCGGGCGCGTGGCCGTTCCCGAGGTGTCGGCGGGCACCCTGCGCAGGGCGCGCGCCGTGCAGAATCGCTACGCGGCGCTACGGCTCGACCTGACGGACGCGGTGAACGTCGTCCTGGCCGAGCAGTACGACACCGAGACGGTGCTGACCCTCGACCGCCGTGACTTCGGGGCCTTCACCCCCCTCACTGGCCGTCACGCCTTTCGGCTCCTGCCCGACGTCCTGTGACTCCCGTCGCCGGGGCGCAGGACGCGGCGCAGCCCGGACCTAGGGGGTGACTTGGCGGTGGACGAGCGCGCACACGGCAGCGCCGAATGTGGTGTCATCGACGAAGCGCAACGGCGCGTCCCGGTCGTGCGGCCCGCTCAGCAGGGGAATCCGGCGCCGGGGCCGTGGCGCAGCAGCGTGACCGACTCGACGAGGCCCGTGCGCTCCAGCTGCCCCAGCACCTCCTCGAAGTCTCAGGTGGCGAGACGCGCTCATCGGCGATCTGCTGCACACATGAATAGACCACGCGCTCATCGAGGCTGATCAGATCGAGTACGAACTCGTCGGGACTCTTGGCCTCGATTCCCCATGGGGCGAGGGATTCGGCGGGAAAGTCCTTCAGGTGCGACGTCACGATCACCTGGGCGCCCGCCTCGATCGCCGCCGCCATCACATGCCTGTCATCCGGATCGGGCAGGGTCAATCCCGTGCGAAGAGGCTCGTGGTCCCGGACCAGGCAGTCGCGCACCGCCGCGATCATCAGCTTGCGGAGGCGTTCCCGCTTGGCCTCCGCGATGCCCTGATTCACGCGCGGCGAGGCGGGCCCGCCGACGGCCGCCGTTTCGTCGGCCTTCGGCCGGGGGCGGGGGCCGGGGCCGGGGGGCAGGTCAGGCCGCGTGCTGGTACGCCGGGTAGGTGATATAGCCCGCGTCGCCGCCCTGGCAGTACGTCGCCTCGTCGAGCGGGGCGATCGGCGCCCCGGTGCGGAGGCGCTCGACCAGGTCGGGGTTGGCGATGAACGCCCGCCCGAAGCTGATCAGGTCGGCGCCGAGCCCGAGCCAGTGGTCCGCGTCGGCGCGCGTGGTCTGCTTGGGGCCCATCGGGACCGTGGGGTTGACGATCAACGTTCCCGGCCACGCCCGGCGCAGCGCCACCAGCGGCTCCTCGGGGAGCGTCGCCTCCAGGTGCACATACGCGAGGTCCAGCCGCGCCAGCTCGCCGAGCAGCGCGGCGTACAGCTCGGGAACGTCCCGCCTGGCGACAGCCTGATCCCCCGCGCCTACCGCGACCGGCTGGCGGCCCTCGCGCCTCAGGAGCGCGTGGGGTCAGCCGCAAGCGGCGGGTAGACGTGGGTGCGCTCGCCGTTCACCGTCGCGCCCGCGTACGTGAGCATCGCGCCCACCTGCTCGTTCAGGGCGCGGGGTAGTTGAGCGTCGGCGCGGACACGTCGTTCAACCACGCCTCCTGCTTGGGCGCGAGTGTCACCTCCAACGCCGCGAGGTTCGCCTCGATGTGCGCAAGGCGATGTGCGCAAGGTGATGTGCGCAAGGCGCCGGGCGCCGGGCGCCGACCAGCGTCGAGGTCACCCTGGGCGCGTGCGCAGCCACGCGAGCGCCACCGCGGCCGAGCTGGTGCCGATCTCATCGGCGACCGCCGCCACCGCCTCGATCACCACGAACTCCTCCTCGCTCGGCGTCCCCACCACCGCCGAACGTGCCGTGTCCACCGGGGCGTCGCCGCGCCGGTACGCGCCCGACAGGAAGCCGTTCCGCAGCGGGCTCCACGGCAGCACGCCCATCCCGGCGTCGCCGCGCGAGCGGCATCAGCTCGCCCTCCACCGTCCGCGCGAGCAGCGAGTACTCGACCTGCAACGCCGTCACCGGGTCCAGCCGCGCAGCAGCGCGGTCGTGTGGGCCTGCGCCGTGAACCAGCCCGGCGTGTTCGAGAAGTCCACGTAACGGTGCGCAGCGTCTCCTCGACCGGCGTCGCGCGATCGTGGTTGTGCAGCCAGTAGAGGTCGATGTGGTCGGCGCGCAGGCGGCGCAGGGAGTCGTGGAGCTGGCCGATGATCGCCTTGCGGCTCGCACCGCCGCCGTTGGGGGCGCCCAGGTGCAGATCGCCGGAGAACTTGGTGGCCAGCACGATGCGGTCGCGCAGCCCTCGGCGGGCGGCGAGGTAGTCGTCGATGATCTTCTCCGAGTGGCCGTTGGTGTAGAAGCTGGCGGTGTCGACGAAGTCCCCGCCGCGGTCCAGACAGGTGTCGAGAATCCGCTCGGACTCCTCGACGCTCGCGCTGACCCCCTCGCCGCCGCCGAAGGTCATCGCGCCCAGGCAGAACGGGCTGACGACCAGGCCGGAGCGCCGAGGCTGACATAGGAATCGAGTGCCACGGAAGTACCTCCGATGACTGCTGTGGCGGTGACCGACTCCTCGATTCTCCGTTTCGACCTGCGACAACGTGAGAACGACCCTGGCGGGTCCTTGCACGATCCTGTCAACGCGGGCGCGGGCGCGGGCGCAGACGTGGCGCGGGGCCCGCGGTGAGGCGCGCGGTCGCGAACGCGTTCGGCTCGGGGCCCGCCTCGGCCAGCACCGCGCCCGTCGCGTCGAACACGGCGGAGCGCCCCGCGGTCTCCGCGTAGCCGCCGCCCGTCGGGCCCGCGAAGCTCGCGATGGCCACCGGTGTGCCGTGCGCCGCCGCCACGCGCCGAGCGCGTCCGGCGTGCACACGCGCCTCATCGGCGGCGTGCACGATGCCCGCCACATAGGCGTCGATGCCCAACGCGGCGGTATCGGCGGCGTGTTGGGGAACGCCGGTGTCCTTGCAGACCGCGAGGCCGAGCCGCCAGCCATCCACCTCGTACACGCCGGGCGTGTGCCCCGGCGCGAACCGTTCCGCCTCCGCGCCCCCCAGCCACATCTTCCGGTACACGACGGCCGCGCCCTCGCCGTTCACCGCGAGCACCCCGATGTGCGCGGCGCCGCCCTCCCCGGCGACGGGCGCCCCCACCAGGGCCGTCGCCCCCGTCTCGGCGCACGCCGCCACGAGCGGGCCCAGCCGCGCGTCGCCGACGCCGACGACCTCGGCGGCCAGCTCGTACCCGGTCAACGACAGCTCGGGAAACACCACGACACGCGCCCCGGCGGCCTCCCGCACCACCCGCGCGTGCGCCCCGGCGTTCCACGCCACGTCGAGCGCCCGGCAGAAGGGCTGCGCGACGGCGAGGACCAGCGGTGCGGAGGCGTTCTCGGCCATGGCGCCACGGTACGCACTCCTGCGTAGCCGAGGCGTGGAAAGTGGGTTTCGGGGGCCGGGCTCACCAAGAATGCGGGGCGTTCGGTATCGCCATCGAGGCGCGTGGCGCCCGCGGCGCCCGCGGCGGCGAGCGCGGCACTTCGGCACCTCCCCCCGTAGGTGCCCATCCCTGACCCGCACCCACCGCGAGACAAGCCACCGCGGCAGGCGGCGAACACCACCGGATCCTCCGTAGCCGCCGTTCCATGGCCGCCGTTGCGCGGACGGGCCCTCAGCCCACCACCGCCGCCAAGTCCCCCCGCAACGCCCCGAGCACCCCCGCCGCCGCCTCCCGCACCGCGGAAAGGGACGCCCGGTCGGCGACCGGGAGCACCACCTCCAGGTAGCACTTCAGCTTCGGCTCCGTCCCACTCGGCCGGACGATCACCCGCGCCGAGCGCACACCCCCGCCGCCCGCCAGGGCATACCGCAGCCCATCCGTCGGCGGCAGCCCGGACGCGCCGTCCGACAGGTCCTCGACCGACGTCACCGCGAGCCCCCCCAACGCCCGCGGCGGCGCCTCGCGCAGCCTCCGCATCGCCGCCGCGATCAGCGAGAGATCCGTCACCCGCACCGACAGCTGATCGGTCGCGTGCAGCCCGTGCGCGAGCGCCAGATCGTCCAGCACATCGGTCAACGAGCGTTCCTCCGCCTGTAGTTCGGCCGCAAGCTCGGCCACGGCGAGCGCCGCGGTGATGCCGTCCTTGTCCCGCACGCCGCCCGGGTCCACGCAGTACCCGAGCGCCTCCTCATACCCGAACACCAGCCCCGGCACCTTGGCCAGCCACTTGAAGCCCGTCAGGGTCTCCTCGAACGGCAGCCCCGCCGTTTCCGCGATGCGCCCCACGAGCGACGACGACACGATCGACGCCGCAAGCGTGCCCCGCGCGCCCTTGGCCACCATGTGCGTCGCCAGCAGCGCGCCCAGCTCGTCCCCGCGCAGCATGCGCCAGCCGCCCTCGGCCCCCGCGTCGGGAACGCCCACCGCGCACCGGTCCGCGTCGGGGTCGTTGGCGATCACCAGGTCGGGGCGCGTCGCGCGGGCCGTGGCGAACGCCAGGTCCATCGCGCCGGGCTCCTCCGGATTGGGAAACGCCACGGTCGGGAAGTCGGGGTCGGGCAGCGCCTGGGGGGCCACCTCGACCGGCACAGGGAACCCGGCCCGCCGGAACGCCGCCCCGAGCACCGAGCCGCCCACCCCGTGCAGCGGCGTGTACACGACCGAGACCGAACGGGCCGAGCCCACCCGCAGCGCCGCGTCCGTCCGCGCCAGATACGCCTCGACGACCTCGTCGCCCAGCACCCGCCAGCCCTCGTCGGGCCGCGCCACCTCGGCGAGCGGACCGACCGCCGCGATGCGCGCCGCGATGTCCGCGTCCGTGGGGGGAACGATCTGGCTGCCGTCGCCCAGATAGACCTTGTAGCCGTTGTCCCGCGGGGGGTTGTGGCTCGCCGTCACCATCACGCCCGCGACCGCGCCCAGGTGGCGGATCGCGAACGCCAGCACCGGCGTCGGCAGCGGCCGCGGCAGCAGCGCCGCGCGCAGCCCCGCGCCCGTGACCACCGCCGCGGTGTCCCGCGCGAAGACATCGCTGCGGTGCCGCGCGTCGTACCCGATGACCACAAGCCCAGGCCCGGAGCCCTCGGCCCGCCCGGCCAGATACGCGGCGAGTCCGGCGGCCGCTCGGATGACGACCGTTCGGTTCATGCGCATCGGCCCCGCGCCCATCTCGCCGCGCAGCCCGGCCGTGCCGAACTGGAGCGTTCCCGAGAAACGCGACGCGAGCCCGGCCAGGTCGCCGCGTTCGAGCAGCCCGTTCAGCTCCTCGCGGGTCTCGGGGTCGGGGTCCTCCGCGAGCCAGGCCCGCGCACGCGCGAACAGGTCGTCACCGTTGTCACCCATCGCCGCCCCGCTCTCCCTCGTCGTCACCTGTCACCGCCGCCGTCAACCGCCACCGCCGCAACCCGCGTTGAACGATCCCATCACGCCGTCAGAGCCGGTCGAGCACCCGGGCGAGCAGCGCGCCCATGCGCGTCGCCGACTCGGCGCCCGCGCGAAGCACCTCCTCGTGGCTCAGCGGCTCGCCCGTGAGCCCGGCCGCGAGGTTGGTCACCAGCGAGATGCCCAGCACCTCGGCCCCCGCCTCGCGCGCCGCGATGGCCTCGAGCACCGTGGACATGCCCACCAGGTCCCCGCCGATCGCCCGCACCATGCGGATCTCCGCGGGCGTCTCGTAGTGCGGCCCGGGGAACTGGACGTAGACGCCCTCCTCAAGGGACGGGTCGATCTCCTGGCACAGGGCGCGCAGCCGCGGGGAGTAGAGGTCGGTGAGGTCGATGAAGTGGGCGCCGAGGATGGGGGAGGCGGCCGTCAGGTTGATGTGGTCGCTGATCAGCACCGGCTGACCAGGGCGCATGCCCTCGCGCAGGCCGCCGCAGCCGTTGGTGAGGATGACCGTCTTGCAGCCCGCCGCGATCGCCGTTCTGACCCCGTGCGCGACGGCGGCCACGCCCCGGCCCTCGTAGTAGTGCGTCCGCCCGAGGAAGACCAGGGCGCTCTTGTCGCCGAGTTGGTGCGAGCGGATTCTCCCGGCGTGCCCCTCGACGGTCGGGGGCGGAAAGCCGGGCAGCTCGGTGACGTCGAACTCGTGGCTCGGCGCTCCCAGCGCGTCCGCGGCGGGCACCCACCCCGAGCCCATCACCAGCGCGACGTCGTGGCTGCTCACACCGGTCAGCTCACGCAGGCGCGCCGCGGCGGCGCGCGCCGTCTCCTCGATTTCTGATGCGTTCACGCGCTGAGCCTAACGGGTAACGGCCTACGCGCGTAGAAGGTGTACCGCTTTCCGTGCCCCCACCTGGCCTTCACGGCGGGGGGTCGAGGGCGTCGTTCGCTGGGATTTGCTGGGGTTTACCCCCGGGCGGGCCCGCGGCCGGGCGAGACGCCGCTCAGCACGGGCGCTTCCGCAGCTCCATCACATAGTCGTGCGGGGCGCCCGCCGCCTCGGCCGCGTCGGCGATCTCGCCGAGGTACCGGGCGGACGGCAGGCCGCCCTCATAGGCGTTGAGCACATACAGCCACGCCGGGAGTGAGCCGTCGAGGGTGTCCACGCGGACGCGGGTGCGCCGGTAGATGTCGAGGCCGACGCCCTCCCAGCGGTCCAACGCCTCCTCGTCCATCGGCGCGATGTCGTACAGCGCCACGAACACGCCGGGGTCCAGTGGCTCCGGCGTCCCCGCGCACTCGACGACCGTCGCGAGCGCGCCCTCCCAGCCCATCTCCTCGCCGCCGAACGTCAGCCGCCAGCCGGTGATCCAGCCGGTGCCGCGCAGGGGCGAGTGCGGTGCGCGACGGGCCATCAGCCGGGGGTCGAGGTTTCCGGCGTAAGCGGCGTAGAGCGACATGACACCGAGCGTACGGGAGTGGCGTGGGTGGCATGCCGATCCGGCCCGCCGGGGGGCCGGGGCGAGAACGGGCGTCTCGTGCGAGACACTGGAAAGGTGACTCGGATCGTGATCATTGGTGGCGGACCCGGCGGCTACGAGGCCGCGCTTGTGGCGGCGCAGCTCGGCGCGGAGGTGACCGTCGTCGATCGCGACGGGCTCGGGGGCGCGTCGGTGTTGACCGACTGCGTGCCGTCCAAGACGCTGATCGCCACCGCCGAGGTCATGACGAGCTTCGACTCCTCGCGCGAGGAGCTCGGCATCGAGATCGACCACGACGGCGACGGCGTCGGCGACGAGGTGCGCGGCATCGGCGTGGACCTGGGCAAGGTGAACCGAAGGGTCAAGCGGCTCGCGCTCGCCCAGTCGCACGACATCACCGCATCCGTGACGCGCTCCGGCGTGCGCGTCTTGCGCGGGCGCGCGCGCCTCGTTCCGCAGCAGGGGCCCACGGGCACGCGCCGGGTCTCGGTCACCGATCCCTCGGGCGAGGTCGGCGATCTGGAGGCCGACTGCGTGCTGATCGCGACCGGCGGCCAGCCGCGCGAGCTGCCCGACGCCAAGCCGGACGGGGAGCGGATCCTCACCTGGACGCAGGTCTATGACCTGAAGGAGCTGCCCGAGGAGCTGGTCGTGGTGGGCTCGGGCGTCACGGGCGCCGAGTTCGCGGGCGCGTACCAGGCGCTCGGCTCCCGGGTGACGCTGGTGTCGTCGCGGGACCGCGTGCTGCCGGGCGAGGACCCCGACGCGGCGGCCGTGCTCGAGGACGTCTTCCGCCGCCGCGGGATGAACGTCATGGCCCGCTCCAGGGCCGCCGCCGTCCACCGCGCCGGGAGCCGGGTGGAGATCACGCTGTCCGACGGGCGCAGGATCTCGGGAACGCACTGCCTGATGGCCGTGGGCGCGGTGCCCAACACCGCGGACATGGGCCTTGAGGAGGCCGGGGTCAAGCTCAAGGACTCGGGCCACATCTGGACGGACAAGGTGTCGCGCACGACCGCGCCCGGCGTGTATGCGGCGGGGGACTGCACGGGGGTGCTCGCGCTCGCCTCGGTGGCCGCGATGCAGGGGCGCATCGCGATGTACCACTTCCTCGGCGACGCGGTGGCCCCCCTCGACCTCAACACCGTGTCAGGGAACATCTTCACCGACCCCGAGATCGCCACGGTCGGCTACACCCAGCAGGACGTGGACGAGGGCCGGATCGTCGCCAGGGCGGTGAAGCTGCCGTTGCTGCGCAACCCCAGGGCCAAGATGCAGGGGGTGCGCGACGGGTTCGTGAAGCTGTTCGCGCGCCCCGGCACGGGCATCGTGGTGGGCGGCGTCGTGGTGGCCCCGCGCGCCAGCGAGCTCATCCACCCGATATCGATCGCGGTCGACAACAGTCTGACGGTGGAACAGGTCGCAAAGGCGTTCACCGTGTACCCGTCTCTGTCGGGCTCGATCGCGGAGGCGGCCAGGCAGCTGCATACGCATCGCGTCGACGCTGACCAGTAGGCACTGGTCAGCGCGGGTATCGCGCGAATGCGCCCGTGGCATATAACACGCCGGGGGCGTACGCACAGTCAACTTCGGTAATTCCCCGCAACCGGCTGAAACAAGATGGTCGTTGGGGTTACTGTCGGTTCCGTGTTCGCTGCAGAACGTCGCCAGATGATTCTCGAAATGGTGCGGGCCAACGGAGCCGTGTCGCTCCGCGAGCTCGCCCGCGTTGTCCAGACCTCGGAAGTGACCGTGCGGCGCGATGTGCGCGCCTTGGAGGCAGAAGGACTGGTGGACCGCAGACACGGTGGTGCGGTCCTCCCGGGTGGCTTCACCCGGGAGTCGGGTTTCCCTCAACGAGCCATGGCCGCGACGGCGGAGAAGACCGCCATCGCGGAGTACGCGGCGGGGCTGGTGCGGGAGGGCGAGGCCATCGTGGTGGGCGCCGGCACCACGACCCAGGAGCTGGCTCGCCGGCTCGCCCGCGTGCCGGGGCTCACCGTCGTCACCAACTCCCTCCTGGTGGCCCAGGCCCTCGCCCACGCCAACCGCGTGGAGGTGGTGATGACCGGGGGCACCCTCAGGGGCTCCAACTACGCGCTGGTCGGCAGCGGCGCCGAGCAGTCGCTGCTCGGGCTGCGGGTGAGCCGGGCGTTCCTGTCGGGCTCGGGGCTGACCGCCGATCGCGGCCTGTCCACGTCCAACATGCTCGCCGCGAGCGTGGATCGGGCCCTGGTGCGCGCCGCCGCCGAGGTGGTGGTGCTCGCCGACCACAGCAAGCTGGGCGCCGAGACGGCCTTCCAGACGGTGCCCACGGAGCTGATCACCCAGCTGGTGACCGACCAGCCGCCGCTCGAGGCCGAACGCGCGGGCACCGAGCTCGAGGCGCTGGCCGACCAGGGTGTGCGTATCTCGGTGGCCGCGCCGGGGGCGCAGGGCGGCAAGCCGGGCGCCGACCGGGGCGAAAGGGCGGAGCGCGGCGGTGATCCCGGCCGCAGGGACATGCCGGTGCCGGGGCCGCGCGGCGGCGTCCACCCCGGCATGGGCGCGTCGGCGCCGCTCGGGCAGCGGCTGTCCGACCTGGCCCCTTCGCGCCGAAGGTAACAACGGGGACCGGCCGGGCGCCGCGGCCCGGCCGGCCGCCGAGTGCCGGGGCCGACGGGGCCCTGGCTCGGTCCCTGATCCCGCTCAGCCCTTGATCTCGCTCAGCCCTTGATCTCGCTCAGCCCTTGATCTCGCTCAGCCCTTGATCCCGCTCAGTCCTTGATCCCGCTCAGTCCTTGATCTCGCAGATGACGGCGCCCGACGAGACCGAGGCGCCGACGTCCGCCTGGAGGCCGACGACGGTGCCGGAGCGGTGGGCGTTGATGGGCTGCTCCATCTTCATCGCCTCCAGGACGATGACCAGCTCGCCCTCCTCGACCTGCTGCCCCTCCTCCACGGCGACCTTGACGATCGTGCCCTGCATCGGGGACGCGAGCGTCTCGCCCGTGGCGGCGGCGCTCGCGCGCTTGGTGGGCTTGCGCCGCGCGGGGCGCGCCCCCCCGGCGACCGCCGCGCGCGCCAGCGGCATCGCCAGCGTGGCGGGCAGCGAGACCTCCAGGCGCTTGCCGCCGACCTCGACGACCACCGTCTCGCGGCTGACGCCCTCCTCGGCCTCGGCCGCCGCGCCCGCGCCGAAGGCGGGCAGGTCGTTGACGTACTCGGTCTCGATCCACCGGGTGTGGACGGAGAACGGCTCGCCCTCGCGCCCGGTGACCTCGGGCGCGAACGCCGGGTCGGTCACCACCGCGCGGTGGAACGGCAGCACCGTCGCCATGCCCTCCACCCGGAACTCCGCCAGCGCGCGCGCCGCGCGCTCCAGCGCCTGCCCGCGGTCCGCGCCGGTCACGATCAGCTTGGCCAGCATCGAGTCCCACGCGGGGCCGATGACCGACCCCGACTCCACGCCGGTGTCCACGCGGACGCCGGGGCCGAGCGGGGGCGCGAACGTGGTGACCGTGCCGGGCGCGGGCAGGAATCCGCGCCCCGGGTCCTCGCCGTTGATGCGGAACTCGATCGAGTGCCCGCGCCGCTCGGGGTCGCCGTATCCCAGCTTCTCGCCCCGCGCGATGCGCAGCTGCTCGCGCACCAGGTCGATGCCGGTGATCTCCTCGGTCACCGGGTGCTCGACCTGGAGGCGGGTGTTGACCTCGAGGAACGAGATGGTGCCGTCCTGGCCCACCAGGAACTCGCAGGTGCCCGCGCCGACATAGCCCGCCTCCTTGAGGATGGCCTTCGACGCGGCGTACAGCTGGGCGTTCTGCGCCTCGGTCAGATAGGGCGCGGGGGCTTCCTCGACAAGCTTCTGGTGGCGGCGCTGGAGCGAGCAGTCGCGCGTGGAGACCACCACGACCTGGCCGTGCTCGTCGGCGAGGCACTGGGTCTCGACGTGCCGGGGCCGGTCGAGATACCGCTCGACGAAGCACTCGCCGCGCCCGAACGCCGCCTGCGCCTCGCGCACGGCTGACTCGTAGAGCTCGGGGATCTCCTCGAGGGTCCTGGCGACCTTCAGGCCGCGGCCGCCGCCGCCGAACGCCGCCTTGATGGCGACCGGCAGGCCGTGCTCGCGGGCGAACGCGACCACCTCGTCCGCGCCCGACACCGGGTCGGTCGTCCCGGCGACCAGGGGCGCTCCCGCGCGCTGCGCGATGTGCCGGGCGGCGACCTTGTCGCCGAGCGCGCGGATCGCGTCGGGGGACGGGCCGATCCAGGTCAGGCCCGCGTCGAGGACGGCCTGCGCGAAGTCGGCGTTCTCGGAGAGGAATCCGTAGCCGGGGTGCACGGCGTCCACGCCCGCGTCCGCGGCGGCCTTGAGCACCTTGTCGATGTCCAGGTAGCTGGTGGCGGGGGTGTCGCCGCCCAGCGCGAACGCCTCGTCGGTGGCGCGCACGTGCAGCGCGTCACGGTCCGGCTCGGCGTAGACGGCCACACTGGCGATGCCTGCGTCACGGCATGCCCGGGCGACCCGAACGGCGATTTCGCCGCGGTTGGCGATGAGCACCTTGCGCACGATGGCTCCCTCCTCGGAACAAGGCGAGTTTATGTACGGGCGACACCTCACAACGAGTCGCCCGAGTAGGTGACCTTGCCCACACGGGCTGTGAGGGCTCACCACCCGACGGACGTGCTGCCTTGCGGTACCAAGGTACGCGCCTCGCTGGGCTCTACCTTAGACGTGCGACTACGCCTTGGGCCTCCATCGAGCTGACACATCAGCGACGAGAGGGGCTTGTGAGAACCCCACAAAGAGCCCCGGGAAACTTTGCGCGACGAACAGAGGGGGCGCGAGGGGTTGTCCCGCGCTCTACCCGGCAGTAGCGTGCGCGGCGTGAACCGGGGCAGACGAAGCGTGGCCGCGGTGGCGGCGGTGGTGTCCCTCGGCGGCGCGCTGGTCCTCGGACTGGTGCATCTGGTCCTCGGACTGGCCGCCGAGCGGCAGGAGATGACGATCGGGGGCGTATCGGCGACGACGATCAGCGTCGGGGCGTGGACCGCGGGCGGCGTTGTCGCGGCATTCCTCCTGGTGTGCGGGGCGCTGCTCGCGCGCGTCGCGGTGCGCGACGCGGCGCCCGGCAGGGTCGCGCGCGCCGCCCTCGCGGGCGCGGCCGTGCTGCACGCGGTGCTCGGCGCGCTGTCGGTCGGCCTGGTGGGCTGGCCCGCGTTCCTCGTGCTGATGGCGGTCTTCGGGCTGCTCATGCTGACCCTGACGCTCTATCCGCCCCCCGACGTTCCCCGCGCGCCCGACGCGCCCGACGCGCCCGACGGGCCCGGCGTGCCAGGGGAGTCAGGCGGCGGGGGCGGCGGCGGTCCAGAGGTCGGTGATCGGGGTCCCGAGCCTGGCCAGCAGGGTGCGCAGCAGGGGCAGGGAAAGGCCGATGACATTCCCGGCGTTCCCCTCGATCCCGTCGACGAACGGCGCCGACCTGCCGTCGAGGGTGAACGCGCCGGCGACGCGCAGGGGTTCGCCCGTGGCGACGTAGGCGGCGACCTCGGCGTCCGAAGGGCTGCCGAACCGCACGGTCGTGGACTCCGTCTGGGCCGCGCGCTCCCCTGACGCGGCGTCGACCACGCAGTGCCCGGTGTGCAGCACCCCCGACCTGCCGCGCATCGCCTTCCAGCGGGCTATGGCGTCCTCCGCGTCCCGCGGCTTCCCATGCGCGCGCCCGTCGAGCTCGAGCACCGAGTCGCAGCCCACGACGAACGCCCCGGCCGCCTCGGGGCGCGCGGCGACGGCCGCGGCCTTCGCCTCGGCGAGGGCGCGCGCGAGCTCGGCGGGCGACGCGGCGCTCACGCCGTCCTCGTCGACGCCGCTGACGATCACCTCGGGCGCGAGCCCGGCCTGCCTCAGCAGGGTCAGCCGCGCGGGCGACTGGGAGGCGAGCACCAAACGGCGGGTGGGCGTGGGACGTTCCATGGCGGCCAGCGTAACGGGGCCCTCTGACAGCCGGGAGCGCGGCGGCGTCATCGCAGGAGCAGCGCCGCAGCCGTCACCATCGCGACGGCGAGCACCCAGCCCACCCGGCCGAGCATGGCCCGCGCGGCCCGCGCCTCGTCGTCCTGGGCGTCCGCCCTCTTCCTCAGGTCCGACCACAGCATGGCGCACAGGGTGCACCGCGCGGCGCTCGCGCGCCTGAGTAGGCGTACTCAGGCGCGCGAGCGCCGCCCCGTGCTACGCGCGCCGGTAGCTGGTGCGCCACGCGGTGTGCCCTGGGGCCGGGAGCGCGCGGGGGAGGTTGTGCGCCGGGGAGGACCATGGCGAGCGGGGGCGCTCGGGGGGCGGCGGGGCCGCGGCAGCCGCCGCGGCGCGCGCCTGGACGACCGCGAGGGCCGCGGCCAGCTCCTCCGCGGTCGGATTGCCGCGCACGACGCGGATCACGGGTGCTCCCCTCTCATGTCTCTCGACTTCCTCGACTCTCTCGACGGGCGCGCTCACAGCGGGATGTTCCCGTGCTTCTTGGGCGGCAGCTGCGCCCGCTTGTTCCGCAGCGCCCGCAGCCCGCGCACCACGTGGCGCCGCGTCGCCGACGGCGGGATCACGGCGTCCACATAGCCGCGCTCGGCCGCGACATACGGGTTGAGCAGCGCGTCCTCGTACTCCCGTGTCAGGCGCGCGCGTTCGGCTTCGCGCTCCTCGTCCGACTCCAGCGCGGCCAGCGCGCGCCGGTGCAGGATGTTGACCGCGCCCTGCGCCCCCATCACCGCGATCTGCGCCGTCGGCCAGGCCAGGTTCAGGTCGGCGCCCAGGTGCTTGGAGCCCATCACGTCGTACGCGCCCCCGAACGCCTTGCGCGTGATCACCGTGATCAGCGGCACCGTCGCCTCCGCGTACGCGTAGATCAGCTTGGCCCCGCGCCTGATGATGCCGCTGTACTCCTGGTCCGTGCCCGGCAGGAAGCCCGGCACGTCGACAAAGGTCAGCACCGGCACGTTGAACGCGTCACACGTCCGCACGAAACGCGCCGCCTTCTCCGAGGCGTTGATGTCGAGGCACCCCGCGAACTGGAGCGGCTGGTTGGCCACCACCCCCACGGGCTGGCCCTCGACGCGCCCGAAGCCCGTGATGACGTTGGGCGCGAAGAGGGCCTGCGTCTCCAGGAACTCGCGGTCGTCAAGCACCCGTTCGATCACCTCGTGCATGTCGTACGGCTGGTTCGCCGAGTCCGGCACGAGCGCGTCCAGGTCCTCGTCGTCGGGGGTGAGGGACAGGTCGGCCTCCTCGGGGAAGGCGGGGGGCTCGGAGAGGTTGTTGGACGGCAGGTACGACAGCAGCGCGCGCACATAGTCGAACGCGTCCTTCTCGTCGCCCGCCATGTGGTGCGCCACGCCCGACACGGTGTTGTGGGTCCGCGCGCCGCCGAGCTCCTCGAAGCCGACGTCCTCGCCCGTGACCGTCTTGATCACATCGGGACCGGTGATGAACATGTGCGAGGTCTGATCGACCATCACCGTAAAGTCCGTGATCGCGGGCGAGTACACCGCGCCCCCCGCGCAGGGCCCCGTGATCACCGAGATCTGCGGCACGACGCCCGAGACGTGGACGTTCCTGCGGAAGATCTCCGCAAACAGGCCGAGCGCCACGACCCCCTCCTGGATCCGCGCCCCGCCGCCGTCGTTGATCCCGATCACCGGGCAGCCCGTCTTGAGCGCGAAGTCCATCACCTTCACGATCTTCTCGCCGTAGACCTCGCCGAGCGAGCCGCCGAACACCGTGAAGTCCTGCGAGTACACCGCGACGGGCCGCCCGTCCACCGTGCCGTAGCCGGTCACCACGCCGTCCCCGTACGGGCGGTTCGCCGCGATCCCGAAGCCGGTCGCGCGGTGCCGCGCGAACTCGTCCAACTCGGTGAACGACCCCTCGTCCAGCAGCAGCTCCACCCGCTCCCTCGCCGTCAACTTGCCCTTGGCGTGCTGCTTCTCCACCGCCCGCGCTGACCCCGCGTGTGTGGCCTCCTCCGTCCGGCGCGCCAGATCGGCGATCTTGCCAGCGGTGGTGTGGATGTTCTCGGCCACGGGTGCGCTCCTCGTCGTCGGGGGCTGTCGGAAGCTGTCGGGGCCGCCGTCGAGGGCTTGGACGGCTACCGCTCCGTAGGCTAACCGCGCGGGCCCGCCCCGGAGGTGCGGCGTTGGCCACACCCGTACCCTGGCCGCATGACCTCACCGGGGAGCCGCTGGTCCGACCTCGACCGCCCACCGCTCAGCGCCCGGGCCCTGCGCCCCGCGATGATCTGGCCCGATGGCCTGTGGACCCAGCTGGAGATCGTCGAGTCCACGGGATCGACCAACGCCGACCTCGCCGAGGCCGCCCGCGCGGGCCGCGCCTCGGCCGGGACCGTGCTGGTCGCCGAGGAGCAGACCAGCGGGCGCGGCAGGCTCGGGCGCGGCTGGAGCGCGCCCCCGCGCTCGGGGCTGTTCTTCTCGGTGCTGCTCAAGACCGAGCCCGAGGTCACCACCGAGCGGCTGAGCTGGCTCCCGCTGCTCGCCGGGGTCGCCACCGCGGCCGCCGTCGCGCGCGCGGCGGGCGTGGACACCGCCCTCAAGTGGCCCAACGACCTGCTGGTGACCGTCGAGGGCGAGGAGCGCAAGTGCGGCGGCATCCTCGCCGAGCGCACGGGCCACGGCACGGTCGTGCTCGGCATCGGCGTCAACGTCTCGCTGCGCGCCGACGAGCTGCCCGTGCCCCACGCGGGCTCGCTCCTGCTCGCCGGTGCCGTCTCCACGGACCGGGACCCGCTGCTGCGCGCGGTGCTGCGTTCGCTCGCCGAGTGGTACACGCGGTGGCTCGCCGCGTGCGGCGACCCGGCGGCCAGCGGCGTGCTCGACGCGTATGTGGCGGGCTGCGCGACGCTCGACCGTCCCGTGCGCGCCGAGCTGCCCGGCGGCGGCGAGCTGCGCGGCACGGCGACGGCGCTCGACGGCGAGGGACGGCTGGTCGTGACGGCCGCCGACGGCACGCGCCACCCCCTGGCCGCGGCGGACATCGTGCATCTCCGGACGACGTGACTTAGGGCACACCTGCCGTAGGGTTGGGCCTGTGCGTGACGCCCCGCGCGGGCGGCGGCGGAGCGGCGAGCGGGAACGACCGTGCCCGCCCATGGGCGCGGCTGAGCGGAACGGTAGGGCGGCAGTGCGCAGCGAAGGGATTCCCCCCCTGAAGGCGGGCGGTGGCCGTGGCCGAGGCTGACGCGGGCGGCCCGGCAGACGACGGCACCAACGCGGCCCCAGGGCCGGTGGACGACGCCGACAACCCCGAAACCCCCGAGAACATCGCGCTGCGCATCGAGCAGTTGATCATCGGCGCGGAGCGGCAGTACACGCCGTTCCAGGCGGCCCGCGCCGCGGGCGTCCCGATGGACCTGGCCACGCGGCTCTGGCGGGCGATGGGCTTCCCCGACATCGGCCAGGCCAGGGCCCTGACCGAGGCGGACGTGCTGGCGCTGCGGCGCCTGGCCGGGATGGTCGAGGCGGGGCTGCTGAGCGAGTCGATGGCGATCCAGGTGGCGCGTTCGACCGGGCAGACGACGGCGCGCCTCGCGGACTGGCAGATCGACTCGTTCCTGGAGGGCCTGACGGAGCCGCCCGAGCCGGGGATGACGCGCACCGAGGTGGCGTATCCGCTGGTGGAGCTGCTGCTTCCGGAGCTCGAGGAGTTCCTGGTGTACGTGTGGCGGCGGCAGCTGGCCGCGGCGACGGGGCGCGTGGTGCAGGCGCAGGACGACGAGGAGATGGTGAACCGCCGCCTGGCGGTCGGCTTCGCCGACCTGGTGGGCTTCACGCGGCTGACGCGGCGCCTCGAGGAGGAGCAGCTCGGCGAGCTGGTCGAGGCGTTCGAGACGACGGCGGCCGACCTGGTGGCGGCGCAGGGCGGGCGGCTGATCAAGACGCTGGGCGACGAGGTGCTGTTCGCGGCGGATGACGCGGGCATGGCGGCCGACATCGGGCTGCGGCTCGTGGAGACGCTGGGCGACGACCCGATGATGCCGGAGCTGCGCGTCGGGATCGCGTTCGGAACGGTGACGACGCGCATGGGCGACGTCTTCGGGAACACCGTGAACCTCGCGAGCCGCCTCACGTCGATAGCGCCCAAGGACATGGTGCTCGTGGACGGCGCGACGCGCGAAGAACTCACGTCGGCGGGCCTCGCGCCGCAGTCGGAGAAGACGGCGGACACGGAGGAGGGCAGGGTGGCGCAGTACCGTTTCGCCCTGCAACCGCTGTACCAGCGGCCGGTGCGGGGCCTTGGCATCGTGGAGCCGTGGTTGCTGAGCCGCCGCGCATAGCCCTTGCCGGGCGACCGACGCGCGCGGAGCGCGCCCGTCTGCGGGGGCTCGGGGCGGTGCCCCGGGCCCCTTTCGTCGTGGGCTGCGCCGGTGCCGCTGGGTGGCGGGGCTTTTCGGGGCTGCGCCCCGGGCGCGGCTGTCGCCGGGGTGCCGTTGAGCGGCGGGTTGTTGGGGGCTGCGCCCCGGGCGCTGCTTCGCGTCGTGGGCGGGTTCCGGGGCGGTGCCCCGTGCTCCCTTTGCCAGGGAGGTGGGGTGGTGCCATTGCGTGGCGGCTTCTTCGGGGCTGCGCCCCTGGCCCCGTTGTGCGCCGAGGCCGGGGTGGTGGGGACCCGCCCCGTACCCCTTGCGCCGTGGGATAGGGCGTGGGGGCGGGGCTGTGGCCCCTGGCCCTCTTTGAGCGGCGGGGCTCGCGGACCGGGGTTCCGGGGCGGAGCCCCGGGTCTTCTGCCGGGGCGGAAAGGGGTGAGTGGGTACTCCCGGGCTGGAGGCCCGGGGTTGCGGGGTCGCGCCCCGCGCCCGGGGGTGGGGACGCTTCTTCCCGGCCGTAGGCCGGGGGTGTCGTGGTTGGGGCCGGTTCTCTTCTGTCGCGGGTGGTGTGGCGACGCCGGTGGTCAGGGGCGGTACCCCGTGCCCTTTCCTGCGGGTGGGGGCGGCCCCGGGCCGGGGGCGGCCTCTGGTCGAGAGGGGGTCCCGCCCGGAGGGCGGGCGGCGGGGCGCCGCAGGCTACAGGGTGTCTTCCACCGTCATCGGCAGCTTGCGGATCCTTCGGCCCGTCGCGTGGTGGATCGCGTTCGCGATTGCCGCCGCCGTGCCCGACTGGCCGATCTCGCCGACGCCCTTCACGCCCAGCGGGTTCACGATGTCGTCCTCCGTCTCGATCAGGTCCACCGTCACCTCGGGCGTGTCCGCGTGGACGGGGATCAGGTAGTCGCCGAGCGAGGGGTTCGCCCAGCGGCCCGTGGCCGCGTCCATGTGGGTCGCCTCAAGCAGCGCCTGGCTCATCCCCCACAGCATGCCGCTCATCAACTGCCCCTTCGCCGTCCTGGCGTTGAGCACGCGCCCCGGCGCGAACGCCCCCGCCATGCGCCGGACGCGCACGCGCCCCAGCTCGTCGTCCACCGCGACCTCCACGAAGTGCGCCCCCAGCGTGATCATCGCCGCCGAAGGCTCGCCTTCGGGCGGCCCGAAGGAGCCGTAAGCCTCCGCGTCCGGCTGGAAGGTGCGCGTCAGCAGCTCCGCGTACGACTCGCCCGTGCCCGGGTCGTCCCGCAGCACCATCCGCCCGTCCGCGAGCGTCACCGCGCCCGGGTCCGCGCCGTGCAGCGGCGAGCGTTCGTCGGCGACGGCCCGGCCGATCAGCTGGTCGCGCAGCGCGACCGCCGCCAGGTGGACCGCCGAGCCGACCATGGAGGCGCCGGTGGAGCCGACCGCGGAGGCCACGTTGGGCAGGTCGGTGTCGCCGCCCTCGAAGCGGCACCGCTCCACGGGCAGCCCCAGCGCGTCGGCGAGCACCTGCGCCATCGCCGTCGCCGCGCCCGTGCCGAACTCGGCCGTCGCCGCCTGCGCCACCGCGCTGCCGTCAGCGTAGATCCTGGCCCTGGCGCGCTGGGGGTTGCTCGGCGGAACGATCGGGTAGACGGCGGACGCCATCCCCAGCCCGATCGTCCACGGCCCCTCGCGCTCGGGCCGCCCGGCCACGCGCCGGTGCCAGCCGATGCGTTCGGCGCCGCGTTCGTAGCACTCCCGCAGGCCGTGGCTCGACCACGGCTTGCCGCTGGCCGGGTCGCGGTCGGCGTGGTTGCGCAGCCGCAGTTCGAGCGGGTCGATGTCGAGCCGCGCGGCCAGCTCGTCGAGCGCGCTCTCCAGCGCGAACATCCCCGAGCCCTCGCCGGGGCAGCGCATGAACGTCGGGGTCATGGTGTTGCCGCGCACCAGCCGGTAGACGCCCTCGTGCGCCGGGCACGCGTACACCTGCGCGGGCGCCTCGAGCGACGTCTCGGCCCAGTCGTCGAAGTGCGAGGTGAGCGACAGCTTGTGGTGGCGCAGCGCCGTGAGTCTGCCGTCGCGGTCGGCGCCGAGCGCGATCCTGTGCTCCTGCTCCTCGCGGTGCCCGCACGACGTGAACATCTGCTCGCGCGTCAACGCCAGCCGCACGGGCCGCCCGACGTGCCGCGCGGCAAGCGCCGCGAGCAGCGGGTGGTTCCAGGTGCTGGCCTTGGAGCCGAAGCTGCCGCCCACGTAGTGGCTGAACACGCGGATGTCGGCGTGCGGGACGCCGAGCATCACCGAGACGGTGTGCTGCGTGGCGGCGGGGCCCTGCGTCGCGTCGTACAGGAACAGCCGCCCGCCTTCCCACAGCGCCGTGGTCGCCGAGGTCTCCAGGGGGTTCTGGTGGTTGGGCGCGAACGTGTACGTCGCCTCGACGCGCACCTCGGCGCGTTCGAGCCCGGCGTCGACGTCGCCTCGCGCGCTGCTGCCGGGGATGAGGCCGCCGAAGATCTTCTCGGGGACATACGCCTGGTCGCGCCCCTGGTCGAGGACGGCGACCGGTTCCTCCTCGCGGTAGCGCACATGGACGAGGCGGGCGGCGTACAGGGCGCGTTCGTAGGTGTCCGCCACGACGACGGCGATGTGCTGCCCGGCGTAGTGGATCCTGTCGTCCTGCATCGGGCAGAACGTCTGGCCCGGCGAGGGGCCGCCCGCGAGCGAGGGCAGCAGGGGCGGCTGGGCCGCGACACGTGGCAGGTTCTCGTGGGTGAGAACGGCCAGCACGCCGGGGGCGCCGAGGGCTTCGGTCGCGTCGATCGCGGTGATCCTGCCGCGCGCGATCGCGGCGCCGAGGAGGACGGCGTGGGTGAGCCCCGGAAGCGAGATGTCGGCGGAGTAACGTGCCGTGCCGGTCGTCTTGGGGCGGCCGTCGACGCGGGGGAGCGGGCGGCCGATGGCGGGGGTGGGGGTGGTCGCGGTCATGCCAGGCTCTCCAGGGCTCGGACGACGGCGCGTTGGGCCAGCTCGACCTTGAACGCGTTCATCGGGGTCGGTGCGGCATCGGCCATCTCCTCGCGGGCGGCCTCGGCGAACGCGCGCCGGTCGGCGCTCGCGCCGAGCAGGAGGCGTTCGGCGCGCCTGGCCCGCCAGGGCTTGGTGGCGACGCCGCCGAGCGCGAGCCGCACGCCGCTGATCCGGCCCTGCTCCAGCTGGAGGGTGGCGGCGACGGAGACGAGCGCGAACTCGTACGAGGCGCGGTCGCGGATCTTCAGATAGGTGGAGTTGCGGGCGGTCGGGGTGTCGGGGATCTCGATCGAGGTGATCAACTCCCCGTGTTCGATGGGGTGCTCGCGGTGCGGCGTGTCGCCGGGCAGCAGGAAGAAGTCGTCGACGTGGTACGCGCCGTGCCCCGCCGAAGTGCGGGTGTGCACGCGGGCGTCGAGCGCGGCGAGGGCCACGGCGGCGTCGGAGGGGTGGGTGGCGATGCAGTGCTCGGACGTGCCGAGGACGGCATGGCCCCGGTTGACGCCGGTGAGCGCGCCGCAACCGCTGCCGGGGCGGCGCTTGTTGCACGGCGACTCGGTGTCGCGGAAGTAGCCGCAGCGCACGCGTTGCATGAGGTTGCCTCCCATGGTCGCCATGTGGCGCAGCTGGGCGGAGGCGCCCGCCTCAAGGGCCTGGGCGAGCAGCGGGAAGCGGGTGCGGACGGCGGGGGCGGCGGCGACGTCGCTCATGCGGGCCAGCGCGCCGATCACGAGGCCGCCGCGCGGGCGGATCTCCTCGATGCCGGTGAGGGGGAGGTCGTTGATGTCGACGAGGCGGCCCGGGGTGGCAACGTTCTGGCGCAGCAGGTCGATCTCGGTGGTGCCGCCCGCGAGATAGGCGCTCTCGGGGTCGGCCGTGACGGCGTGGACGGCGTCGGCGACGGCCCAGGCGCGGGAGTAGGTGACGGGGCGCATGGTCGTGTGGCACCTCAGGAGGGGTCGGACGCCGTGTCGCGCACGGCGCGGATGGCGGCGGTGATGTGCGGATAGGTGGCGCAGCGGCAGAGGTTGCCGCTCATCCACTCGCGGATCTCGTCGTCGTCCGACGCGTGGCCCTCGTCGAGCAGCGCGATGGCCGACATGATCTGGCCGGGGGTGCAGTAGCCGCACTGGAACGCGTCGCAGGCGATGAACTCCTTTTGCATCGGGTGGAGTTCGTCGCCGTCCGCGAGCCCTTCGACGGTGGTGACCCGCCGTCCTTCGCAGCCGATGGCCAGGGTCAGGCACGACAGCACCCTGCGCCCGTCCACGTGCACGGTGCAGGCGCCGCACGTGCCCTGGTCGCAGCCGCGCTTGGCGCCGGTGAGGAGCAGGGAGTCGCGCAGGACGGAGAGCAGGCTGACGCGGGGTTCGATGGCGACGCGGTGCTCGGCGCCGTTGACGGTGAGGGTGACGGGCACGGGGCCCGGCCCGCGCACGGGGAGCGGCCCGGTGTCGGTGGGGCGGGTCGCGGTGGGTTTCTGGGTGGTCACCGGGCGGGCCTCCTCTGGCTGTGAGCCGTATGTCTGCGTTTGATGAGTTCTGATGTGAATTTGGCGCGTATGTGAGTGTACGGAGGTGCCGCTATCGTTCGGCTGGTCCGGCGCGCGCCGGCGCACGAGCTGGCCCGGAGGGAGACCATGGACGAGCGGCGGTATGGGGAGTGGGTGGCGGTGCGGGTGGACGGCCATGTGGCCGAGCTGCTTCTTGACCGGCCAGGGGCGATGAACGCGATCTCGACGGAGCTGGCGCGCGGCGTGACCGCGGCGTGCGGCGAGCTCGCCGTGCACGGGGGCGTGCGCGCGGTGGTGATCAGCTCGACGCAGGCGCGCGCGTTCTGCACGGGCGCCGATCTGAAGGAGCGCAACGGCCTGAGCGACGAGGAGTTCGGCCGACATCGCGCGGTGCTGCGGGCGGCGTTCACCGGGGTGCTCGACCTGCCGGTGCCCGCGGTGGCGGTGGTGGAGGGGTTCGCGCTCGGCGGCGGCTACGAGCTGGCGCTGTCGTGCGACCTGATCATCGCCGACCCGACGGCGGTGGTGGGCCTTCCCGAGGTGACGGTGGGGGTGATCCCCGGCGGCGGCGGGACGCAGCTGCTGCCGCGGCGCGTGGGTGCGGCCAGGGCGGCCGAGCTGATCTTCACCGGGCGGCGGGTGGCGGCGGACGAGGCGCACGCGCTCGGCCTGGTGGACGAGGTGACGGAGCGCGGCGGGGCGCGCGAGGCGGCGCTCGCGCTGGCGGCGCGGATGGCCGCCAACTCCCCGATCGGCCTGCGCGCCGCGAAACGCGCCCTGCGCACCGGCGCGGGCCTGCCCCTTCCCGCTGGCCTCGAGGTGGAGGACGCGGCGTGGCGCACGGTGGCGTTCTCGCCCGACCGGAAGGAGGGCGTGGCGGCGTTCAACGAGAAGCGCGCGCCACGCTGGGCGAAGCCGCCGATCGCGTAGGGGCGGCCGTCAACGACCGGGCGGTGGCGGGTCGGTGAGCGGCGGCTCGGTGAGGCGCGCGCTCGTTCGCCACGGGCGCGTACGGGGCCTCGGCGTCATACGCCTGGTCACCCTGCCCTGAACACACACCGGCCTCCGGTGGGCGGGGCGGCGTGCGCGTCGGCCGGGGCCGGTCTCGTGTGCGGCGGCTGGAGGCGTCGGTCGGGTTCTTCGGGCGGGCCGGGGCGGCGCGCACCGGCCTCCGGCCGGACAGGGTGGCGTGCCCCGTCGGGCGGTCGCGCCGCACCCCCCCCGGGCCGGGCGGCGCGAGGGGGCGCTGCCGCGCGCGGCCGGACCCCGGCGCGCCAGCGCCGGGGCGTCGGACCTCACCGGAGGTGGACCCGTGCGAACGGCCATAGCCTGGGCGTGTGGGTGACGAGAGGCGGTTGCGGGCCGTCGTGGAGCTGGCGCAGGCGATGGCCGCCGCGCAGGCGCTCCCCGATGTCGCGCTGGCCGCCGCCGCGGGGGCGCGCGAGGCGCTCGGCGGGGCGTTCGCCGCGCTTGCCGTCATCGATACCGCGAGGGGCCGCCTGCGGGTCGTCGTCAACGAGGGGGTACTGGCCGAGGGTGAGGAGGCGTTCCCCGCCGACGAGTCGTACCCCGTGGGCGACTTCCCCGAGATAGCCGGGGAGCCGCGCGCCCGCGTGGAGTCGCTTGCCGAGGGCGCGTCCTCCGATCCGCGCGCCGAGGCGCAGCGCCGGAGCGGCCGGTCGTGCCGCGTGGTCGCGCCCGCCGTGCTGCACGGCCGGATCTGGGGGGAGCTCCAAGTGGCGCGCGGCCCCGACGAGCCGGGGTTCACCGCGCGGGACGCCGACTTCGCCACCGTGCTCGCGGCCGTCGTGGCGGCCGGGCTCGCGCAGCACGAGCGGCTTGCCGAGGCCAGGCGGCTGGCGTTCACCGACCCCCTGACCGGCCTGGCCAACCGCCGCGCGGTGGACATACGCCTGGACGAGGCCGTGGAGCGGCACCGTGCGACGGGCGCCGTCGTCAGCCTCGTCGTGTGCGACATCAACGGCCTCAAGCGCGTCAACGACACCTATGGCCACGCGGCGGGCGACCGGCTGCTCGAACGGTTCGGCGCGGTGCTCGCCGTGTGCGCCGCCTCCGTTCCCGGGGCGCTGGCCGGGCGGCTCGGGGGAGACGAGTTCTGCCTGCTGGCCGACGGCACGGGGCTCGCCCACGTCGAACGCGCCGCCCGCGACCTGTGCCGCCGCGCGGGCGAGCTCGACATCGGCTCCGGGGTCGCGTGCGGCATCGCCTCCACCGCCGAGGCCGTCGGGCCCGTGTCCTCCGCGCGCCGCCTCTTCCGGCTCGCCGACGCCGCCCAGTACCGGGCCAAGGCCGCGGGGGCGCGCGAGCCGGTGGTGGCGGGGCGCGGAGGGGCGGGCGGCGCGGCCGTCGCGCTGGCGGACGCGCCCGGCGCGCCGGGCGGTGACCGACGCGGGCTGCGCGGGCGCGCACGCCCGGCGCCCGGCGAGGAAAGCACCCCCCGATGACTGGCGTTGATTCACTCCTTAGGCTTGCTGAATATGGCTATGCATAACGGGCCCGTCGCCCCCGTCGTCCTCGGCACATCGGGCACCTCGTTCGACGACGTCATCGCGGTCGCCAGGGGCGGCGCCCCGGTGGAGCTCTCGGCCGCGGCGCTCGACGCGATGGCCGCCGCCCGCCGCGTGATCGACGACCTGGCCGCCTCACCCGAGCCGGTCTACGGCGTCTCGACCGGCTTCGGCGCCCTCGCCGTCCGCCACATCACCCCGGAGCTGAGGGCCACCCTCCAGCGCAACATCGTCCGCTCGCACGCCGCGGGCCTCGGCCCGCGCGTGGAGCGCGAGGTGGTGCGCGCGCTGATGTTCCTGCGCCTGAAGACCATCGCCTCGGGACACACCGGCGTGCGCCCCGAGGTGGCCGCGACGATGGCCGCGCTGCTCAACGCGGGCATCACCCCCGTCGTCCACGAGCACGGCTCGCTCGGCTGCTCCGGCGACCTCGCCCCGCTCGCGCACTGCGCGCTGACGCTGCTCGGCGAGGGCGAGGCCGAGGGCCCCGACGGAGCGGTCCGCCCCGCGGCCGCGCTGCTCGCCAAGCACGGCATAGCCGCCGTCGAGCTGCGCGAGAAGGAGGGCCTTGCGCTGCTCAACGGCACCGACGGGATGCTGGGCATGCTCGTGATGGCGTGCGCCGACCTCGCCCGCCTCTTCACCTCGGCCGACATCACCGCCGCCCTCACGCTCGAGGCGCTGCTCGGCACCGAGCGCGTCCTCGCCCCCGAGCTGCACGCCCTGCGCCCCCACCCGGGCCAGGCCACGAGCGCCGCCAACATGCGCCGGATGCTGGCCGGTTCGGGTCTGACCGGGCACCACCAGGACGACGCGCCCCGCGTGCAGGACGCGTACTCCGTGCGCTGCGCGCCCCAGGTCGCGGGCGCCGGGCGCGACACGCTGGCGCACGCGCGGGCGGTCGGCGAACGCGAGCTGGCCGCGGCGGTCGACAACCCCGTCGTCGTGGAGGGCCGCGTGGAGTCCAACGGGAACTTCCACGGCGCCCCCCTCGGCTACGCCCTCGACTTCCTGGCCATCGCCGTGGCCGACCTGGCGTCGATCACCGAACGCCGCACCGACCGCCTGCTCGACCGGAACCGCTCGCACGGGCTGCCGCCGTTCCTCGCGCAGGACGCGGGCGTCGACTCGGGGCTGATGATCGCGCAGTACACGCAGGCCGCGCTGGTCGCCGACCTCAAGCGGCTCGCCGTCCCGGCCTCCGCCGACTCGATCCCCTCGTCCGCGATGCAGGAGGACCATGTGTCGATGGGCTGGGCCGCGGCGAGGAAGCTGCGCACCGCGGTGGACGGGCTGACCCGGGTGGTCGCGATCGAACTGTACGCGGCGGCGCGCGCGCTCGAACTGCGCGACGGCCTCGGCACCGCCGTGCCGGGCCCAGGACCCGGCCCAGCGGCGCGCGCCGTGGTGACGGCGGCGCGCGCCGCAGGCGTCCGGGGGGCGGGGGAGGACCGTTTCCTCGCGCCCGACCTCGCGGCGGCCGAGGCGTTCGTGCGGAGCGGGGCGCTGGTCGCGGCCGCCGAGTCGGCGACGGGACCGCTGGACTGAACAGGACCGCTGGACTGAGGGGGCGGGGACCCGGCCGCTACTGCGACTGCTCGAGGTCGCCGACGTGCTGTTCGATGGGGATGACGCTGGAGCCGGGGTCGTCGCCGTCGTCCGCGTAGGTCGAGGGCAGGAACCACCCGACACACAGCGCGCCTGCGGCGACAACCCCGCATATGAGCGTGCGGCGATCCGGAACGCGGGGCTGACCGTCCATGGGGAGCGATGTTACGGGCGAGTGCGGGTCGCGGGGAAGGGGTGGTGTCGCGGGGTCTTACCCTCCGGTCCATGACCGACGACACGCACGGCGGACACGGCGACCACCGCGAAGACCCCTACGGCGACCGCCACGGTGACCGCCATGACGACCGCTACGACGACCGCTACGACGACCTTTACGAGCACGACGAGTTCGGCGATGACGACGCGCACGACGACCTGGAGCCCGAGGGCCACTTCGTCCGCGTCCGCGTCGAGATGGTGCTGGAGATCAACGAGCCCGACGAGCTGATCAGGGCCGCGTGGGCGCGCATCGAGGGCGACGAGCTGATGCCGAGGGAGGAGCGCGACCAGGCGGCGCAGGCCGTCTCGCGCGACGAGGCCGAGGCCGTCGCCTACCTGCTCGACCCGGTGGACCTGGTCTCCGAGGTGCCCGGCGTGATCCTGGCCCAGGCGTCGTGGAGCAGCGAATCCGTGGCGTATGACCCCGAGGACTCCTGGGAAGGCGACGACGACGAGGACTGACGACGAGGACTGACGACGAGGACTGACGACGAGGACCGATGGATCTGACACGGTATGAGTCGAACGTATGAGCTATCGAACGGATTCACCTAGAGTGGAACCGGCTGCCGCCGAAACGACGTTCTTCCCTATGTCCTCCGGGGAGGGCGGCAGCGGACGGAGTAGCGATCAGATGAGGGACGGGATGCGGCGCAAGGGCCTGATGGCGGCGGCGGCGCTGCTCAGCGGGGTGTTGACGCTGACGGCGTGCAGTGGCGGCGGAGACGACGAGCCCTCGGAGGGCTCGGGGTCGGAGCAGAGCGATGCGGACCGGGCGGCAGAGGAGGCCGACACCTCGACGGCGGTGATATCGATCACACCCGACGACGCGGCCGAGGGCGTCGGGATCAACGACGACGTGAGCGTGGCCGTCGAGGACGGCGTGCTCGACGAGGTCGTGATGACGGCGCCCGAGCTGGGCACCGACGTCGCCGGGACGATATCCGACGACCAGCTGACCTGGCAGCCCGACGACCAGCTCGAGCGGGGCACGCGCTATCAGCTCACCGTGCAGGCCAGCGACAGCGAGGGCCGCGAGGCGCACGAGAGCAGGACGTTCACGACGGTCTCCCCCGACAACAGCTTCACCGGGTACTTCACGCCCGAGGACGGCGCGACCGTGGGCGTCGGCATGCCCGTCTCGCTCAACTTCGACAAGCCCATCACCGACCGCGCCGCCATCGAGGCGGCCGTCGAGGTCAATGCCAGCAGCGGCCAGGAGGTGGTCGGCCACTGGTTCAGCGACACCCGCCTCGACCTGCGCCCCCAGGACTACTGGCGGGCGAACACCGAGGTCAGCGTCTCGCTCGGCTTCGACGGCCTCGAGGGCTCCGACGGCGTGGTCGGCTGGCAGGACCGCACGTTCTCCTTCACCGTGGGCCGCTCCCAGATCAGCACCGTGGACGCGGAGTCCCACCAGATGGAGGTCGTGCGCGACGGCGAGACCCTGCGCACCATCCCGATCTCCTCGGGCAGCGAGGAGAACCCCACGTACAACGGCGCGATGGTCATCTCCGAGATGCTCGTGGAGACCCGGATGAACGGCGCGACCGTCGGATTCACCGATGACGACGGCGAGGGGGAGTACGACATACCCGATGTCCCGCACGCGATGCGGCTGTCCACATCGGGCACCTTCATCCACGGGAACTACTGGGCCGCCGACTCGGTCTTCGGCTCCACCAACACCAGCCATGGCTGCATCGGGCTCAACGACACCCAGGGCGCCGACGACCCCGACACCGACGGGGCGTGGTTCTTCGAGGAGTCCCTGCTCGGCGACGTGGTCACCGTGATCAACTCCCCCGACCGCGAGATCCAGCCCGACAACGGCCTCAACGGCTGGAACATGAGCTGGAGCGACTGGCAGGCGGGCAGCGCCCTGTAGCCACGGCCGTTCCACGGCTCCGTCCGACGCCGCCGCGCCCGAGGGGGTGCGGCGGCGTCGGTGTCGCGGGGGACGCGGGGACGGCGCGCGCGGCGGGGCTCGTCCACCGGGTCGTGCCCCGCGACCACCCGGGCACGCTCGCCGACCCGGGCGACGTACTGTCCCGGGCAGGGGTCGGACCCGACGGCCTCGCCGAGATCCGCGGCCACACCGCCGCCCGCTGGTACGGAGTTCCCACCGCATGAACCTTGTCCCCTTCGACGGCCACCGCCCCGCCATCGACCCCGCCGCGTGGCTCGCGCCCGGCGTGACCCTGATCGGCGACGTCACTGTCGCCGACGAGGCGAGCGTCTGGTTCGGCACCGTCGCCCGCGCCGACACCGAGCGCATCGAGATCGGCCCGGGCAGCAACGTCCAGGACGGCTGCGTCCTGCACGCCGACCCCGGCTTCCCCGCCGTCATTGGCGCCCGCGTCTCCGTCGGGCACCGGGCCGTCGTGCACGGCGCCACCGTCGAGGACGACGCGCTGGTCGGCATGGGCGCGGTGCTGCTCAACGGCTCGCGCGTGGGCGCGGGTTCGCTGATCGCCGCGGGCGCCGTCGTCCTGGAGGGCGCCCAGGTGCCGCCCGGATCCCTCGTCGCCGGGGTGCCGGGGAAGGTGCGCCGCGCGCTGACCGGGGAAGAGGCCGAGAAGGTCAGGGCGAACGCCGCGCACTACCGTGACCTGGCCCGCCGCTACGCACACACCGGAGGCTGAGCCATGGCTGCCACCACACCCGCCCCCGCCGCCACGACCCACCCCGAGCCGGTCACCGCCCCCGACCTGTCGCCCCACCTCCCCGAGATCCTGCCCGATGACGCCGAACGCGCCACGCTGATCGGCCGGTTGCACGACCCCGAGGCGGGCGGGCCCTGCGTGGTGGCGCTGCGCGACGACGAGCTCGTCGACCTCACCCACCACGCGGCGACCGTGGCCGACCTGCTCGACCGCGAGGGCGCGGCCGAGTTCGCGCGGCTCGCCCCCGCGACGTCGGCATGGCCCGTCCACGACGTGCTCGCCGCGACGCTCGCCGGGCGCACCGACGTTCCGCACCTGCTCGCCCCGTGCGACCTCCAGGTGCTCAAGGCGTGCGGGGTGACGTTCGTCCGCTCGATGATCGAGCGCGTCATCGAGGAGCGCGCCGCGGGCGACCCGTCGCGCGCCGCCGCCGTGCGCGCCCGGGTGCGCGAGGTGATAGGCGGCCACATCGGCGAGCTGGTGCCGGGCTCCGAGCAGGCAGCGCGCGCCAAGGACGTGCTGATCGCCGAGGGCCTGTGGTCGCAGTACCTCGAGGTGGGCATAGGCCCCGACGCCGAGGTCTTCACCAAGGCCCCCGTCCTGTCGTCCGTGGGCGTCGGCGCCGAGATCGGTATCTGGAGCCGTTCCACCTGGAACAACCCCGAGCCCGAGCTCGTCCTCGCCGTCGACGCCAAGGGCCGCGCGGTCGGCGCGACGCTGGGCAACGACGTCAACCTCCGCGACGTGGAGGGCCGCAGCGCCCTGCTGCTCGGCAAGGCCAAGGACAACAACGCCTCGTCCGCGATCGGCCCGTTCATCCGCCTCTTCGACGAGCACTTCACCGTCGACGACGCCCGCGCCCTCGACATCTCGCTCACCATCGCGGGCGCCGACGGGTTCGCGCTGGAGAGCGTCAGCTCGCTGCGCGAGATCAGCCGCGACCCGCTCGACCTGGTGTCCCAGGCGATGGGCAGGCTGCACCAGTACCCGGACGGGATCATGCTGTTCACCGGCACGATGTTCGCGCCGACCCAGGACCGCGACGCGCCAGGCCAGGGCTTCACCCACCACCTCGGCGACGTGGTGCGGATCGCGGCGCCGCGCCTTGGCACCCTGGTCAACGCGGTGGCGCACAGCGAGCAGGCCGCGCCCTGGACGTTCGGGATCCGCGCCCTGATGGCCAACCTCGCGGCGCGCGGGCTGCTGTGACGACCCGGGGGGCGGGGGCGGCCCCGCGCCCCGGGGCCACCGTGATCCGCTACGGCATCGGCTATGGCAACGTCGACCTCGCCGCCGCCCGCGACCTGGGCGTCCAGGTCGCCCACGTCCCCGACGAGGCCGCCCGCGCGCTCGCAGGCGAGAAGCTACGCCGCCGGGTCGCCTGACCGGCCCCATCGCCGGGGCCGCCCGGCGCGCTGACCCCCTTTCAGCCGCCCCGCCCTGTTACATCGGCGGCGTTACGGCTCCGCGGCGTTACAACTCGGCGGCGCGGGGAACCCGCGGGGCCCGAAGGCGGACCTGGCGGTGGGCGAGACGAGGGAGACGGCGTGCTGGTGCTGGTGGCCGTCCACCTCGTGGGTGGGGCGCTGCTGCCGCTGCTCGCGCGCGCCCTCGGCCGCCTCGTCTGGGCCGTCGCCGCCCTTCCCGCGCTCGCCACCCTGACCTGGGCGCTCACGCGGGCGCCCGACGTGCTCGACGGGCGCCCGGCGCACGCCGGGCTCGACTGGGCGCCCAGCCTGGGCCTGCGCATCGACCTGCGCCTCGACCCGCTCGCGCTCGTGATGACGCTCGTGGTCGCGGGCGTGGGGCTGCTGGTCCTGGCGTATGGCGCGTTCTACTACCGCAGGGCCAACGCGGGCCGCGAGGCCGGGCTGCTCGTCGCCTTCGCCGGGGTGATGACAGGGCTGGTCATGGCCGACAACCTGCTGCTGCTCTACGTCTTCTGGGAGCTGACCACCGTCGTCTCGTTCCTGCTGATCGCGGGCGCGAGGCCGGGGCCCATGCGGCGGCGGGCCGCCGAGCAGGCGCTGCTGACCACCGTGCTCGGCGGGCTCGCGCTGCTGATCGGCGTGCTGATCATCGGCCACCAGGCGGGCACGTTCAGGCTCTCCGCCGTGCTGGCCGCCCCGCCGCGCGGCGGCGCCGTGACCGTCGCGCTCGTGCTGGTGCTGGTGGGCGCGTTCACCAAGTCGGCGCAGCTGCCGTTCCACTCGTGGCTGCCCGCCGCGATGGTCGCGCCCACCCCGGTCAGCGCGTTCCTGCACGCCGCCACGATGGTCAAGGCGGGCGTCTACCTGGTGGCGCGGCTCGCGCCCGGCTTCGCCGACGTGCCGCCATGGCGCCCGCTCGTGCTGGCCGTCGGCGCCACCACCATGGTGCTCGCCGCGTGGCGCGCGCTGCGCGAGACCGACCTCAAGCGGCTGCTGGCCTACGGCACCATCAGCGAGCTCGGCCTGCTGACCGCCCTGCTCGGCGCGGGCACCCGCACCGCCGCGCTGGCCGGGACGGCGATGCTGCTGGCCCACGCGCTCTTCAAGTCCAGCCTGTTCCTGGTGACCGGCGTGGTGGAGCGCACCGCGGGCACGCGCGACGCGCGCCGGCTCTCGGGACTCGGCGCGCGCCTCCCCGCGACCTGCGCGGTCGCCGTGCTGGCCGCCGCCTCGATGGCCAAGCTGCCGCCGCTGCTCGGCTACCCGGCCGAGGACGCGGTGTACGCCGCGCTCCTCGAGGGCGAACTCCCCGGCGAACGCTGGGTGCTGGCCGCCGTGGTGGCGGGCTCGGCGCTCACCTTCGCGTTCACGGGCCGCTATGTGTGGGGCGCGTTCACCACCAAACCCGTCGCCGAGCAGCTGGCCACCCAGGAGGGCGGCGTCCCCCGCGCCCGCTCCCCGCTGCCGCTGCTGATCCCCGCCGCCGTCCCCGCCGCGCTCGCCGCGCTCGCCGGGGTGTGGGCGGGCGGCACGGACGCGCTGCTCGCGCCCTACGCCCACGCGTTCGCGCCCCCGGACGGCAAGCCCTACCACCTCGCGCTGTGGCACGGCGTCACCGCCGCCACCCTGCTGGCCTGGGCCACCCTGCTCGGCGGCGCCGCCCTGCTCGCCGCGGGGCGCAGGCTCGGCCCGTTGCAGCGAGCCCTGCCCCGGCTGCCCGACGCGCAGAACGGCTACCGCGCCACCATCAGGGGTCTTGGCGAGCTGTCCGTGCGCGTCACGCGCTTCACCCAGATCGGCTCGCTGCCCGCCTATCTGACGGTCGTCCTCGCCACCGTCGTGGTGCTCGGCGCCGGGGCGCTGCTGTTCGGGGCGTTGCCCTTCGGCGATGTGCCGCTGTGGCGCACCCCGGCCGAGGTGGCGCCCGCGCTCATCGCGCTCGGCGCCGCCGTCGCCGCGACGGCCAGCAGGCAGCGGCTCGCCGCGGTGCTGCTGACGGGCACGGTCGGCTACGGCGTGGCGGGCCTCTTCGTGGTGCGCGACGCCCCCGACCTCGCGCTCACCCAGTTCCTCGTGGAGTCGCTGACCCTGGTCGTGATGGTGTTCATGCTGCGTAGGCTGCCGTCCCGGTTCACCCCCGAGCGGCCCAACGTCGTGGGCGCGTGGGTGCGTTCCTTCGTGGCCGTGGCCATCGGCGCGATGGTCGCGATCTTCGCGCTGGTCACCACGGACGACCGCCGCCCCGGCTCCGAGGCCCCCGACTACGCCGCCCACCTCGACGAGACCGGCGCCACCAACGCCGTCAACGCCATCATCGTCGACTTCCGCGCCCTCGACACCGTCGGCGAGATCTCCGTCCTGCTGGTCACCACGATCGGCGTCGTCAGCCTCGTCCGCGTGTGGGGCGGCGAGGGCGCGGAGCCGGGCCAGTCCGCGCCCGTCGTGGGCCCCGGCGAGCCCCCGGGCCCGCGCCGGGGCGCGGGCGTCGCCGCGCGCTCCCCCTCCGCCCACTGGGACGAGCCCCACCAGCACTGGCTGCCAGGCGCGGGCGAACGCCCGGGCGCCGAGCGGTCGATGCTGCTGGAGATCCTGACCAGGGCGCTCTTCACGTCGATCGTCGTGCTGTCGCTCTTCCTGCTGTTCTCGGGCCATCTGCGGCCCGGGGGCGGCTTCGCGGGCGGCCTGGTCGCGGGCCTCGGCTTCGTGCTGCGCTTCCTCGTCGGGGGCCGCGCCGACCTCGGCCTTGCCGCGCCCGTCGATCCCGGGCTCGTCCTCGGGGGCGGCCTGGTCATCGCCGCGGGCGGCGGCCTGCTGCCCATCGCGCTGGGCGCGCCCCCGCTGGCGGCCACCCCCTGGGAGTTCCACGCGCCGGTCTTCGGCACCGTGCACGGCAGCACCAGCCTGATCCTCGACATCGGCATCTACCTGCTGGTCGTTGGCGTCATCCTCAAGCTGATCGCCGCGTCGGGGCAGACCCTGGATGAGGCCCGATGACCTCGACCACTCTGGACTGGACGCTCGCGCTGACCGTCGGCGGCCTGTTCGCCACCGGAGTGCACCTGATGCTCCAGCGCTCCCTGACCCGCGTGCTGCTCGGCTTCATCCTGCTGGGCCACGGCACCAACCTGCTGCTGCTCTCCGCGGGTGCCGAGGGTGACCCGCTGCCCCAGGCCATGGCGTTGACCGCGATCGTCATCACCTTCGGCGTCACCACGTTCCTGCTCGCCCTCGCCTACCGCTCCTGGCGGCTCTCCGGGCACGACGAGGTCCGCGACGACCTGGAGGACCGCAGCATCGGCACCGTCCGCGAGCGCGACGACTTCGAGCCCGCCGCGATGCCCGACGAGACGGGCGACTCCGACGAGGAGGAGAGCGAGGAGAGCGACGGCGACGGCGAGGAGAGCGACGACGGGCGCGACGAGAGAGGGAGGGGGAACCCCGCATGACAACGCTGCTGCTGGTCCTGCCCGTGCTGCTGCCGATCCTGGCTGCGGCGTTCTCCCTCGCGCTGGTCCGCAACGGCACCGCCCAGCGCGCGCTCACCGTCGCGGTGCTCACCGCGGTCCTCGCCGACGCGATCGGCCTGCTGGTCTACGTCGACCGCGAGGGCACCACCGTGGTCGCCCTGGGCGGCTGGTCGCCGCGGCTGGGGATCGCGCTGGTCGCCGACCTGCTCTCCGCGCTGCTGCTCACGGTCGCCGTGCTGGTCGCGCTCGCCGTCCTGCTGTTCGCCCTCGGCCAGGGCACGACCGACCGGCCCGCCCTGACGGTCACGCCGTTCCACCCGGCGTATCTGCTGCTGGTCGGCGGCGTGGGCCTGGCGTTCCTCTCGGGCGACCTGTTCAACCTCTTCGTCGCCTTCGAGGTCATGCTCGCCTCGTCCTATGTGCTGATCACGCTCAACGCGGGCGGCGAGCGCGTGCTGGCCGGGATGACCTACACCATGACCAGCCTCACGTCGTCCCTGCTCTTCCTCACCGCCGTCGGCCTGGTCTACGCCGCCACCGGCACCGTCAACCTCGCCGAGCTGGCCGAGCGCACCGGCGGCCTCTCCGACGGCGTGCGGTCCGCGCTCGCGGCGTTCCTGCTCGTCGTCTTCGGCATCAAGGCGGCCGTGGTGCCGCTGCACTTCTGGCTCCCCGACAGCTACCCCACCGCGCCCGCGCCGATCACCGCCGTCTTCGCCTCGCTGCTGACCAAGGTCGGCGTCTACGCGATGATCCGCACCCAGTCGCTGCTCTTCCCGCGCGACGGGGCGTGGTGGCTCATCGGCTGCGCGGCCGTCCTCACCATGGTCGTCGGCATCCTGGGCGCCATCGCGCAGGACGACATCAACAGGCTGCTGTCGTTCACGCTGGTCAGCCACATCGGGTTCATGCTGTTCGGGCTCGCGCTCTTCGACCGGGCCGGGTTCACGGGCGCGATCCTCTATATCGTCCACCACATCGTCGTGCAGGCCGCGCTGTTCCTGGTCACCGCGCTGGTCGTCAGCCGCACGGGCACGGCCGCGCTGCACCGGCTCAAGCCGCCGGTGGAGAGCGGCGAACGGCCGGGCCCAGGGCGCCCGTTGGCGGCGGCGCTCTTTCTCGTCCCGGCGCTGAGCCTGGCGGGGCTGCCGCCGTTCTCCGGGTTCATCGCCAAGCTGGCGCTCCTGCGGGCCGCGGTCGTGGACGGCGGCGCGATCGCGTACTCGGTGGCCGCGGCGGCCCTGGTCACCAGCCTGCTGACCCTCTACGCCATGGTGCGCGTGTGGCGCGTGATCTCCGTGCCGCTCGCCAGCGCCGCCGCCACCGCGGGGGGCCGGGCGCTGACCGTGGGCGCGGCGGCCGGAATGGTTGCCGTCGGCCTCGCCATGGCCGCGTGGGCGGGGCCGCTCGTCGCGCTCACCGAGCGCGCCGCCGCCGACCTCTCCAGGCCCGCCGACTACCGCGAGGCCGTGCTCGGCACGGAGGGCGGTGAGGGGCGATGACCCCGGCGAACGCCAGCCCGGGCCAGCCGCGCGAGCCGGGCCGTCCGCGTGAGCCGCGTGAGCCGCGCCAGCCGGGCCGCCCGTTGGGGCGCAGGCTGCTCGCCCTCGCCTGGCTCTGGCTGCTGTGGGTCATGCTGTGGGGCTCGCTCCGCGCGACCGTCGTGGTCGGCGGGCTGCTCGTGGCGCTCGGCGTGCTCACCGCGTTCCGCATGCCGCCCATGCCCAATCGCCTGACGCTCCGCCCACTGCGCCTCGTCCATCTGACCGCCCACATGCTGGCCGACCTCATGGTCTCCGCGGTCTCCGTCGGCTGGGCCGCCGTGCGCCACGGGCCGCGCGCGCCCGCCGCCGTGATCGAGGTCGAACTGGCCGAGAACAGCGACCTGTTGATCGCCACCACCGCCTATCTCACCACCATGACCCCCGGCACCCTCGTCCTGGAGATCGACAGGGACCGCCGCCTGCTCTACGTCCATGCGCTGCCCGTGCCGGGCCGGGACGCCGCCGACGCGCAGCGCCGCGCGGTGTCGGCGGCCGAACGCGTCGCGGCGCGCGCCATCCGCGACAGCGAGAACCGGAGGACCTTCTGATGGACGCCGTGTTCGTGCTCACCGTCGACCTGCTGGCCGCGTCGGCCCTGCTGACGGTGGTCAGGATCGTGCGAGGGCCCACCGTGCTCGACCGCATCGTCGCCCTCGACGTGCTGGTGACGCTGATCGTGACCGCCGTCGCGGTCGGCATCGCCCGGCACGACACCGGCTCGTCGGTGCCGCTGCTGCTGGTGCTGACCCTGCTCGGCTTCATCGGCTCGATCACCGCGGCCCATCTGGTCGAGGAGCGGGAGGACATGCGGTGAGGGCGGCGCTCGACGTGCTCTCGGCCGTCCTGCTGCTGACGGGCGCGGGGTTCTGCGTGCTGACGGCGGTGGGCGTGCTGCGTTTCCCCGACCCCGTGTGCCGCCTGCACGCGGCGGCCAAGGCCCAGACGCTGGGCGTGCTGCTGATCCTGGGCGGCACCGCGTTCCAGGTCAGCGCGCGGCACATCGTGTCGCTCGCGCTGGTGGCGGTGTTCCAGCTGGCCACGGTCCCCGTGGTGGGCCAGGTCGTCGGCCGCACGGCGTACCGCACGGGCGCCGTCCACCGCGATGCCCTGGTCACCGACGAGCTTCGGGCGCGCCTGGCCGAGGGCGAACGCGGCGGGTAGGCGTAACGCTCGGCCGCCCGGGCTGACCGAGGCGCCTCGGCCGTCCCGGCCGTCTGCGCCGTCCCGGCCGTCTGCGCCGTCCCGGCCATCTCCGCCGCCACTGCCGCCGCTGCCGCCGCTGCCGCCGCTGCCGTCTCCGCCGTCTCCGCTGTCTCGGCCCTCTCCGCGGCGAGCCGGTCCAGGGCCTTGGCCGAGGGCGAGCCGGGCGCGGCGGTGTAGGTGACGAGCTGGTGGTCAGGGGTGTTGGGCAGCAGCATCACCACATAGTCGAGCGAGAGCGGGCCGACGACCGGGTGCCGGAACCGCTTGTGCCCTGCCCTGGGCCCTGCACATCGTGCTGCGCCCACAGCGCCCCGAACTCCTCGCTGCGCACCGCGAGATCGCCCACCAGGGCCCTGGTCACCGGGTCGTCGGGGTCGCGCCCGGTCTCGGCGCGCAACTGCGCGATGATGCCGTGCCTGGCGCTCAGCTCCCACTCGACGTAGAACGCGCGGGAGCGCGGGTCGAGGAACGCGAACCGCACGAGGTTCCGCGACGACGGCTCGCGCTCGGCGACATCAGGAACGATCGCCGCACCCATCGCGTTCCAGGCGAGCACGTCGAGGCGGCCCGCCAACGGGGCCGCCGCCGACCTCGCCGCCGACATCGACCCCGAGATCCTGCGGCGGCTGACCGAGGCGATCCCGCGCGAGGCCGTGGCCGGGGCTCAGACCAACGCGCAGTACCTGGCCGCGATCGACACCGGCGCCTGACCCGCACAGCCTGACCCGCACAGCCTGACCCGCACAGCCTGACCCGCACAGGGTGACCGCCGCCGCGCACCGCGTGGCGCACGGGGCCGATGATCGCCTTCCGTGTGTCGTTCGGGCCTCTCCGTGACGAAGTTCGCCGAAAGGTGGTGAGACATAGGGCGAGCCTCCACCCGAATGTCATCGCTCACCACGATCGTGTCGGCCCGTCAGACACTGTGCACAGACGGGCAGGTCATCGATGAATCTCAGCAGACGACGCCTCCTGGGCGGCGCGGCAGCCGGCGTCGGAACGATCGGCCTCCACGCCGCCGGTCTCTCCTCCGGCATCGCCTGGGCCAACCCCCGTTTCACCGGCGACCCCTTCCGCCTCGGCGTCGCCTCGGGCGACCCCCACCCCGACGGCGTCGTCCTGTGGACGCGCCTCGCCCCCGACCCGCTCGCCGTCGACGGCCTCGGCGGGCTGCCCGACCAGCCCGTCGACGTCGAGTGGGAGATCGCCCACGACGAGGGCTTCTCCCAGGTGGCCCAGCGCGGAACGGTCCCGGCCGTCCCCGAGCTCGGCCACTCGGTCCATGTCGAGGTCATGGGACTCGACCCGGGCCGCGCGTATTTCTATCGCTTCCGCTCGGGCGGCGAGATCAGCCCCGTGGGCCGCGCCCGCACCGCGCCCGAGCCCACGATGGCCGACGGCGGCCTCGCGTTCGCGTTCGCCTCGTGCCAGTGCTGGTATGACGGCTTCTACACCGCCTATCGCCACATGGCCGCCGAGGACCTCGACTTCGTCGTCCACCTCGGCGACTACCTCTACGAGGGTGGCGTCGGCCCCACCGGGGGCGTGCGCGGCCTGGAGCTGGACGAGTCGTTCCAGCGCGAGACCTACACCCTCGCCGAGTACCGCAACCGGCACGCCCTCACCCGCCTCGACGCCGACCTCCAGGCCGCGCACCAGGCGTTCCCCTGGATCCTCACGTGGGACGACCACGAGGTCGAGAACAACTGGGCCGCCGACATCGCCCAGATCGACTCCGACGGCTTCCCCGACGCCGACCCGGTGGCGTTCCGCGTGCGCAAGGCCGCGGCGTTCCAGGCGTACTACGAGCACCTGCCGCTGCGCCTGCCGCAGAAGCCCGAAGGGTCGGCCGCGCGCATGTACCGGCGGCTCGCCTTCGGGCGCGTCCTCGACCTGCACGTCCTCGACAGCCGCAGCCACCGCGACGACCAGGTGTGCGGCGACGGCACCAAGGCCGGGTGCGACGCCGAGCGGAGCGACCCCGCCCGCACGATGCTGGGCGCCGAGCAGGAGGCGTGGCTGCTGGACGGCGCGGCCCGCTCCGGCGCCACCTGGAACGTCCTCGCCAACCAGACCCTGGTCGCCCAGGTCGACCAGGACCCCGACCCCGAGATTCTCTCCTCCGGGCTCGACATGTGGGACGGCTACACCGCCGCCCGCGACCGGCTGCTCGCCGGGCTGTACGAGCGCGGCGCCAGCAACCCCGTCGTCCTCACCGGCGACATCCACCGCAGCGTGGTCGCCGACCTCAAGCTGGACTTCGACGACGAGGAGTCCCCGGTCGTGGCCACGGAGTTCGCCGGTACGTCCATCAGCTCGGGCCGCGACGGCGCCGCGATGGACCAGGTCGGCTACAACTGGATGACCACGGGGGTCAACCCCCACCTGAAGTGGCACAACGCCCAGCGCGGCTATACCGTCCTGACCCTCGACACCGGCGAGCTGCGCGCCGAGTACCGCGTTCTGTCCCAGGTCACCACCGCGGGCGCGCCGGTCGAGACGGCCGCGGCGTTCGTCGTGGAGCCGGGGCGGCCGGGGGCGCGGAGCGCCTGACGCGCGGGCGCGGGGATCCGGGACACGGTGCGCGGGGGCGCGCTCCTGGGCTCCCGCGCTACCGTGCGCCCCATGAGCGCAACGCCCGCCGGGCCCGCCCCGGGAGAACGCGTCCCGCTGGGCCGCACCGGACTGACCGTCAGCCGCCTCGGCCTCGGACTCGCCCCGATCGGCGGGATGTTCGCGCCCGTCCCGCCCGAGGCGGCCACCGCCACCGTCGAACGCGCCTGGGAGCTGGGCATACGCCTCTACGACACCGCGCCCGTCTACGGCTATGGCCGCTCCGAGACCTGCGCGGGGGCAGCCCTGGCCGACAAGCCGCGTGACGCGTTCGTGCTGTGCACCAAGGTCGGCCGCCTGATCGAGCCGGGCGGCCCCGACATCCAGCCGCTGTGGGCCGATCCGCCGCCCGGGGTCGGCCCGCGCCTTGACCACTCCTACGCCGCCACGCACCGCTCGGTCGCCGAATCCCTCGACCGCCTCGGCCTTGACCGCGTGGACGTCCTGCACATCCACGACCCCGACCTCGACTACCCGACCGCGCTCGGCGGGGCCTATCGCGCGCTCGACGAGCTGCGCCGCGACGGCGTGATCGGCGCCGTCTCCCTCGGCGTCAACCACCCGGCCGTCGCGGCCCGCTTCGTGCGCGAGGCCCCGGCGCCCGGGCCCGACTGCGTGCTGGTGGCGGGCGGCTGCACCCTGCTCGACCGCTCGGCGGCCGACGACCTGCTGCCGCTGTGCGCCGACCGCGGCATCGCCGTGATGGCCGCGGGCGTCATCACCCCGGCGCTCGCCGCCGCCGAACGCGCCGCCGTCCGCGCCGTGTGCGACCGCCACGGCGTCCCACCCCTGGCCGCCGCACTTCAACTCCCGCTCTGCCTGCCCGCCGTGGCCACCGTTCTGGTCGGCGCGCGCACGCCGGAGGAGATCACCGAGAGCGCGACACAGCTCACGCACCCGATCCCGAAGGCGTTCTGGCCCGAGCTCGCGGCGGCGGTGGAGGGCGGCGGCGCCGGTCGTTAGCCCTCCCGGTGCCCCGATGATGCCGGTCATGTGCGAACCCCCCTGTGCTTCCGCGTGCGCCGCTCCCCGTGCGTCGCCGCCCGATCGCGGCGACGTCTCCGCCCCTATGACCACCGACCCGCCCGATCGAGTTGCCCGCGTGCGCGACTCAGTGTCGGACGGCCGGTGCCAGCACGTCCTCGCACCAGCGGCGGAACGACGTGGGGCTGCCGTTGCGTTCGGTGCGCACCACGCCGTTGTCGAGGCCCGCGCCCTTGGCGCGCCACATGGCGAGCATCGACCCGGCCATGGCCCCGGACATTCCCGCCTCGATCAGCCCGCCCGTGTAGGCGTCGTCAGGGACGCGCCGGAAGCGTACCGGCCGGTCGAGCACCTCGGACATGATCCGCGCCATGTCGTGCGCGGACAGGTCCTCGGGGCCGAGCACCGGCACCTCGTCGACGCCGTCCCACGTGGCGTCGGTCAGCAGGGCGGCGGCGGCCGCGGCGATGTCGCCGGTCGTACAGCCGGGTGCCGAGACATCGCCCGATATGGGCAGCCCGAACTCGCCCTGGTCGCGGATCCGTTCGGCCTGGCCGAGCACGTTGTCAAGGAACGAGGGCAGCGCCAGCGCCCGGTAGCGCACGCCCGTCGCGGCGATGGCGTCGTCCAGGGCGAGCGTCGCCGTGACGGGCCCGGCGTTCCCCGCCACCGCCGTTCCGCGGCCGAGCGCCGAGACCCCGACCACGCGTGCGACGCCGCACGCCGTGAACGCCTCGCACGCCGCCCGGCTGAAGCCGACATAGGCCGCCTCGACGCCGGGCGCGCGGGGGTCGGGGGGCACGAGCCAGAAGACGGCGTCGGCGCCGGTGAACGCCTTGGCCACCACGTCGGGTTCGCGGTGTGACCCCTCGACGACCTCGACGCGCTCCCGCACCGCGGCGGGGAGGCGGGCGGGGTCGCGCACGATGACGCGGACGGGCGTGCGGAGGGGCGTGCGGAGGGGCGCGTGAACGGGCGCGCGGACCGGCGTGCCGTCGCGTGCGCCGTCGGGTGCGGCCTCGGGCCCGCCGTCTGGGGTGCCGCCGGGCGCGCCGTCCGCCAGGAGCCGTTCGACGAGCTGGCGGCCGATCCGCCCGGTGGGCGCGGTGACGACGATCAAGGGAACTCCCAAGAAAAGGGGGAAAGCTGACGATGGCCAAGTCAACGCGTCACCCCCGCGTACCTGAAGGACCGATCCGAACACCATTGATACCCTGGGGATATGAGTGACCCCGAGGTCAGACAGCTGCGCTACTTCGTGGCCGTCGCCGAGGAGCTGCACTTCGGGCGCGCGGCCGAGCGCCTCGGCATGGCGCAGCCGCCGCTGTCCCGCGCGATCCGCCAGCTGGAGCGGCAGCTGAACGTGCGCCTGCTCGAACGCACCACGCGCCGGGTCGCGCTCACCCCGGCGGGCGAGGTGCTGCTGCGCGACGCCAGGACCGCGCTCGACGCGGTCGCGGCGGCGGCCAGGCGAGCCCGCCACGCCGGGCGGCCCGAGCCGACGCTGCGCCTCGCGCTCAAGGCCGACTACGACGGCGGGCTGCTGCCGGGGATCCTCGACGCGTACGGGCGCGAGGCGGCGTCCGTCCCGGTGGAGCTGGTGCTGTGCGGGCGCGGTGAGCAGGTGCCCGCGCTGCGCGAGGGGCGCGCGGATGTGGCGTTGCTGCCGCTCCCGTTCGAGGACCGGGGGCTTGACGTCGAGACGCTGCTGACCGAGCCCCGGCTGGTCGCCCTGGCGGCGACCGACCCGCTGGCGGCCCGTTCCCGGCTGCGCCTGGCCGACCTGGCGGGCCGCGTCCTCCCCGACGGCACCCCCGCCGACCGGGAGGACGCCAGGACCCCCTCACGCCACCTCGACCTGGCGCAGATCTTCAACCTGACCGAGCTCGGCCGCCTCGTCTGGTTCCCCCCGCTCTCCGTCACGCGCCGCCACCCGCGCCCCGGCATCGCCTACCGCCACGTCGATGACCTGCCGCCCCTGACCCTCGCCTTCGCCTGGCCCGAGGACTCCCGCTCACCCGCCGTCGCCGCCCTAGTGCGCACGGCCCTGGCGCGGGTCGGCTGAACGGGAGACAGGGCCTGGAGTCCGCGCCACGGTCGACCCGGCCTGACCCGCGCCCGACCCGGCCCCCCTACGCCGCGCCACGCCCACCGGGCAGGCGGCGCCCGTGCCGCCCATGCCGCAGTAGCCCGCCTTATTGCGGTCGAGGTACTGCTGGTGGCTGGAATCGCCTGCTCTGCACTGCCTCACAGGTGCTCGAAGGGCGGGACGATCCGCACGACGACGATCAGGTGGTCCCTGGGGGAGGCCAGGAAGGAGAACCAGCCGCCCGCCGCGTCCATACGGCGCAGGCCGCCGGTGCGCGGTCCGTTGCCGAGGTCGGTGATGTCGACGCCCGTGTCACCCAGCTCGACGAGCTGGGTGACACGGGCGTCGACATCACCGCGACAATCTCGGGCGGGATCCCGTCGATGACGTGTGCGCTGTCCGGGTCGTACTCCCAGCGCCAGGCGTCGGTCACCGCTGGGACGACGTGAGCACGGCGTGCGCGTCGTCCAGGATGCGGCCGATCTCGGACGCCGCCTTGCGGGCCTGCTCGGCGTCCCCCGCGGCGGCGCTGTCTTCCAGGTGCCGCAGTCGTTGGGCGAGGTGCGGTTGCCGCTGGATATGTACGTAGACCGCCCACTGGGCGACGAAGCGCCGCAGCGGTGCCAGGTCGGATCCCTCGCGCGCTTGGTCGGCTGCCTGGTCCAACTCCCGCGCGAAAGCGGGGAGGGCGACGGGCGCGATCTGGGCAACGGCCTGCCGCAACGCGGTCACGGTCGCGGGCGGTTGCGGGATGAGTGGCTGTCCCGCGGCGGAGGTGGTCATGGCGTCTCCCATGGGTGGGATCCTGCTCGCTGTGGGCAGCGTATCCGGCGGATACCGCCCACAGCCCTCCGAACGGGTGACGGGCGGGGGCCCCGCCCGCTCAGCCCTCGGCGCGCGCCACGCCCACCGGGCACGAGATGCCGGTGCCGCCAAGGCCGCAGTAGCCCGCCTTATTGCGGTCGAGGTACTGCTGGTGGTAGTCCTCCGCCGGGTAGAACGGGTGCCGGGCGGCGGGGAGGAGTTCCGTCGTGATCTGGTCGTAGCCCGACTCGGACAGGACCCCCTGGTACGCCGACCGCGAGGTCTGTGCCGCGGACTCCTGGGCGGGAGAGTGGGTGTAGATCGCCGAGCGGTACTGGGTGCCCACGTCGTTGCCCTGGCGGTAGCCCTGCGTCGGGTCGTGGGACTCCCAGAACACCTTCAGCAGGTCCGTGTAGCTCACCTTCCGCGGGTCGAACACGACCCTGACCACCTCGGTGTGGCCGGTCATGCCGGAGCAGACCTCCTCGTAGGTGGGGTTCTCCGTGGTCCCGCCCTGGTAGCCGACGAGGGTCGTCCACACGCCGGGGGTCTGCCAGAAGCGGCGCTCGGCGCCCCAGAAGCAGCCGAGGCCGAAGTCGGCGACCTCAAGGCCCTCGGGGTAGGGGCCGAGGAGGGACGTGCCGAGGACCGTGTGCGTCTCCGGGACGCGGAACGGGCGCTCCGCCCGGCCCTGGAGGGCCTCATCCGCGGTGGGAAGCCGGGTCTTGAACGCGTACAGCATGATCGATGTGTCTCCCTCTTCTCACTGGCCGGGTCTCAGCGGCCCGCGATGGCCATGGCGCGATAGGCGGCGTACTCCTTGGCGGGGTCGTCGCCGTCGACCCACGGGATCGCACCGACATAACCGTCGATGGCCCGCACCTGTTCCGCCGCCTCCGGGTACCGCTCCGCGCGCACCAGGAAACACAGCAGTAGGTGGCGCACGTGCGGCTCCACCGGGTGACCGGGGCGCACGGTGTTCACCGCGAACTGGGCCGCCTCGATGGCGTCCGCCACGACCGCGCCCTGGTAGATCGGGCTCAGCGGCAGCTCGGGCAGGTGGTCGTACACGGCGAACAGCGGCAGCGCCGCGAGCAGGCTGCCCTCGGGGGCCGCCGCCGCGGCGGCCGTGGCGAAGGCGTCGGCGTCGGCGCGCGAGCCGTGCCACTTCTCCGAGAAGTAGGGCAACGCCGCCAGGTGCGCGCCCATGTGCTGCTTGTCGCGCTCGGTCACCTTCTGCCACAGCGCCTCGAAGTCGGGCCTGCGGTAGCTGAGGCCGCGCGCGATGAACAGCTCCGTGATGTAGGGGATCGGGTCGTCGGGGCGCAGCGCCGCCGCCTCGCCGCACACCGTGCGCGCCTCCTCAAGGATGATCCTGTGGTCGGCCGACGACGGGTCCGCCATCGCCTGCCACACCAGGAACTGCGCATACACCTGCGCGCCGCCGGGGTCGTTCGGCTGCTCACCGCGCCAGCGGCGCAGCCAGCCCGCGTCGTGCCCGCCCTCGGGCTCGCCCGCCGCGCGCCAGCGGGACAGCTCCATCGCGGCGGCGCCCGCGAGCGACTGCACGCGCTGCCAGCGCAGCTCGCCCTCGTCGGTCAGCGCGAGCAGCTGCCCCGCGGGCCGCCAGTCGCGCGTGCGCCGCGCCTCCTCGAGAACGGAGACCAGCTCGTGGTCGGGCCCCGGCAGGCGCACGTCGAGCTGGTCGACGGGAACGAGCCCGCCCGAGCCCGGCTCGCTCTCCTTGGACAGCGAGAGCCCCTCGGGCGCCCCCGCCGCACCACCACGCGCCGTGGTGGACTCGGCGGTGGCAGCGGCGCGTTCGAACTCCTCGCGCTCCCGGCGCCGACGGATCATCGGCATCACGAACACCCCGAAGAGAACGGCCAGGGTCATCAGCAGGAACAGGGCTTCCATGGCGTGCGGCTCCCCCTCGGGCATGCGTGTCCGGCGGTGCGGGACCGGTGCCTGACGCGTGCTTGACGTACATGGACACCTTATGTCGCGTCCGCCGCGCACCTCGACGGCGTCGCCTCCACCGTACGGCCCACTACCGTGGACCCATGAACGATCACCTCAGCGGCCAGCGTTTCGAGACCGTGGCCATCCACGCGGGGCAGGAGCCCGACCCGGTCACCGGCGCGGTCGTCCCGCCCATCCACCAGGTCTCCACGTACAAGCAGGACGGCGTCGGTGGCCTGCGCGGCGGATACGAGTACAGCCGGTCGGCGAACCCCACGAGGACCGCGCTCGAGGACAACCTCGCGGCCCTCGAGGGCGGCGGGCGCGGGCTCGCGTTCGCCTCGGGCCTGGCCGCGGAGGACTGCCTGCTGCGCACCGTGCTGTCGCCCGGCGACCACCTGGTGATCCCGAGCGACGCGTACGGCGGCACGTTCCGCCTGATCGCCAAGGTCGTCGAACGCTGGGGCGTGAGCTGGTCGGTCGCCGACACCGGCGACCCCGCGTCCGTGCGGCAGGCGCTGCGGCCCGAGACCAGGTTGATCTGGGTCGAGACGCCGTCCAACCCCCTGCTCGGCATCACCGACATCGCCCTGATCGCCGACCTGGCGCGCACGGCGGGCGCGCGGCTCGTGGTGGACAACACCTTCGCCAGCCCCTACCTCCAGCAGCCCCTCGCGCTGGGCGCCGACGTGGTGGTGCACTCCACCACCAAGTACCTGGGCGGTCACTCGGACGTGGTGGGTGGCGCGCTCGTCACGTCGGACGCGGCGCTGGCCGAGGAGCTGGCGTTCCACCAGAACGCGATGGGCGCGGTCGCCGGGCCGTTCGACGCGTGGCTCGTGATGCGCGGCGTCAAGACCCTCGCGGTCAGGATGGACCGGCACAGCGCGAACGCCGCCCGCGTCGTCGAGGCGCTTTCGGCCCACCGGAAGGTCTCCCGCGTGTACTACCCGGGGCTGCCGTCGCACCCGGGCCACGAGACGGCGGCCAAGCAGATGCGCGACTTCGGCGGGATGGTGTCGTTCCAGGTCGTGGGCGGGGAGAGCGCGGCGGTCGAGGTGTGCAACCGCACGCGCCTCTTCACGCTGGGCGAGTCGCTCGGGGGCGTGGAATCGCTCATCGAGCACCCGGGGCGCATGACGCACGCCTCCGTGTCGGGCTCGGCCCTCGAGGTCCCCGCCGACCTGGTGCGCCTGTCCGTCGGGATCGAGGCGGTGGACGACCTGCTCGCCGACCTCACCCAGGCGCTGGGCTGACGGGCTCGGAGGCACCGCCGGTGTCGGCCCCGCCGGTGTCGGGGCCGCCGGTCTGGAGCCGGGTGATCGCGCCGTTGAAGCGCGTCAGGAGCGCGCAGAAGTCGGCGCGCTCCTGTGGCGTCCAGCCCTCGGTGAGCGTCGAGATCAGCCGCCTGCGCGAGTCGCGCACCTCGGCCAGCCGCTCGCTGCCGAGCGGGGAGATCTGGAGCACCACGGCCCGTCCGTCGGCCGGGTCGGCGGCCCTTCTGACCAGGCCGGCCTCCACGAGCGGCGCGACCTGGCGGGTCACCGTGGACGAGTCGATGCCCATGCCGCAGGCCAGCGCCTTCACGCCGGCCGGTCCCTCCTCGGCGAGTCTGCTCAGCAGCAGATAGGCGGCGCGGTCCATCGTCTCGCGGGCGGGGCCGAGGCCGCCGAGGCGGGTCTGCTCGGCCCTGCGGGCGAAGACGGCCACCTCGTGCTGGAGCGCGTCGAGCAGCGCCGCGTGCCGCGGCTGCGGCTGCGACGGCGCCGGAGGTGCCGCGGTGGGGGAGGCGGCGGGTGATGCGGTGCTTGTTTCAGGCGTCATGTCCGAACGTTCCGATGGCTCACGGGGGTTCACGGGGGGTGGCGCGCTGGTTGCGCCACAGCGTACGCGTAACCGCCCGGGCACGGGGCGCTCGCGTCCGGATCCCCCCGGCGTCCCCCGGCATCCCCCCGCGCTGCCGTTCCGCCAGGCTGCGACACTGGCGACATGTCCGACCCTCACCACCCCGAAGGCCCCGGCCTGGGCGACGTGCTCGCCGCGCAGAAGACGCTCACCGGCATCACGCGCGTCACGGCCGTCGAAGGCAGCCGCTACCTCGGCGACCTGGTCGGCGCCCCGGTGCACCTCAAGTGCGAGAACCTTCAGCGCACCGGCTCGTTCAAGCTCCGCGGCGCCTACACGCGCATCGCGGGGCTCGACGACGCCGAGCGCGCCAGGGGCGTCGTCGCGGCAAGCGCGGGCAACCACGCGCAGGGCGTCGCGCTCGCGGCGTCGCTGCTCGGCGTGCCGTCGACCGTGTTCATGCCCGCGGGCGCGCCGCTGCCCAAGATCGCCGCGACGCGCGAGTACGGCGCGGAGGTGCGGCTGCGCGGGCAGGTCGTGGACGAGACGCTGGCCGCGGCCGAGGAGTACGCGCGGACCACGGGCGCGGTGCTGATACACCCCTTCGACCACCCCGACGTGGTGGCGGGCCAGGGCACGGTGGGCCTTGAGATCCTGGAGCAGTGCCCCGAGGTGCGCACGATCGTGGTCGGCATCGGCGGGGGCGGGCTCGCGGCGGGTGTCGCGGTCGCGGTCAAGGCGCTGCGGCCCGATGTCGCGGTGATCGGCGTGCAGGCGGAGGGCTCCGCGGCGTATCCGCCGTCGCTCGCGGCCGGGCGGCCCGTCGCGCTGCCCGAGGTCTCGACGATGGCGGACGGCATGAAGGTCGGGCGCCCAGGCGACGTGCCGTTCCGGATCATCGCCGACCTGGTGGACGAGGTGCGCACGGTCTCCGAGGACGCGCTCTCCGCCGCGCTGCTGCTGTGCCTTGAACGGGCCAAGCTCGTCGTGGAGCCCGCGGGGGCGAGCCCGGTGGCGGCGCTGCTCTCCGCGCCCGAGGCGTTCGACGGCCCGGTCGTCGCGGTGCTCTCAGGGGGGAACGTCGACCCCGTGGTGCTCGAACGCAGCCTGCGGCACGGCATGGCGGCCGCGGGCCGCTACCTGTCGCTGCGGCTGCGCGTGCCGGACCGCCCCGGGGTGCTCGCGGCGCTGCTCGGGGCGTTGTCAGTGGCGGATGCCAATGTGTTGGCGGTGAACCACGTCAGGACCGACCCCGGGCTCGGCGTGAGCGAGGCGGAGGTGGAGCTCCAGCTGGAGACCCAGGGGCCGCGGCACTGCGTGGAGGTGTCGGAGGCGCTGGGCGCGGCGGGGTACCGGATCCTCGGCTGAGGCGCGGGCCGACGGCGGGCCGGGGCCCGGGCTGGACGCGGGACGGGCGCGGGATGGGCGCGGGTCATCGAAAATCGCTAACGCGATACATCGCGATAGTCTATGCTGGCGGCGCCGCTCCTTCGAAGGGGTGGTGTCGAGTCGCGCAGCGCGCCCGTCCGACCGACCCTTGACCGACCCCCCGACCACTCCGGGAGACCACATGCCAGGCGCCATTCACGCCGAGGGGCTGGTGAAAACCTTCGGCGACGTCCGCGCCCTGGACGGCGTCGACATCGACGTGCCCGAGGGCTCAGTGCTCGGCCTCCTCGGGCCCAACGGCGCGGGCAAGACCACCGCCGTGCGCGTCCTCACCACCCTGCTCCAGCCCGACAGCGGCCACGCCGAGGTCGCCGGCGTCGACGTCCTGTCCCGCCCGAACGAAGTGCGCCGCCTCATCGGCCTCTCGGGCCAGTTCGCGGCGGTCGACGACCTGCTCACCGGCCGGGAGAACCTTCAGATGGTCGGCCAGCTCTACCAGCTCTCCTCGCGCGACGCGAAGCGCAGGGCGAAGGAGCTGCTCGAGAGGTTCAACCTCGCGGATGCCGCCGACCGCACCGCCAAGACGTACTCCGGCGGCATGCGGCGCAGGCTCGACCTGGCCGCCGCGCTGGTCATCAGCCCGCCCGTGATGTTCATGGACGAGCCCACCACGGGCCTCGACCCGGTCAACCGCCTCCAGCTGTGGGAGGTCATCAGGGAGCTGGTTGCCGGTGGCACCACGCTGCTGCTCACCACCCAGTACCTGGAGGAGGCCGACCACCTCGCCGACACGATCGCCGTCGTGGACCGCGGCAAGGTCATCGCCCGCGGCACGTCCGACCAGCTCAAGACGCAGACGGGCGGCGACGTCGTCGAGGTCGTCGTCCACGACCGCGAGCGCATCGGCGAGGCCGAGGAGGTGCTGCGGCGCCTGGGCGACGGCGAGACGACGCTGGTGGCCCACACGCGCAAGCTGAGCGTTCCCGCGGCGGGCGGCGCCAAGCTGCTCGCCGAGGTCATCCGCGAGCTTGACGGGCGCGGCATCGAGATCGACGACATCGGCCTGCGCCGCCCGACCCTTGACGACGTCTTCGTCTCCCTCACCGGGCACGCGGCCGAGGAGGAGGCGGGCGGGGCCGGGAGGTCCGCCGACGCGGTGACCGAGAAGGAGAGCGGCCAGTGAGCATCAGCGTCAACGGCCCGGCCACCAGGCCCGCCGCCCGCCCCGGCGACGAGCGCATAAGCCTGGGGCAGGGCATCAGGGACTCGCTCGTCGTCACCCGCCGCAACCTCCTGCGGATGCTGCGGATCCCCGAGGTCGTGGTGTTCGGCCTCATCCAGCCGATCATGTTCGTGGTGCTGTTCAGCTACGTGTTCGGCGGCTCGATCACCCTGCCAGGCGCGGGCAACGACCCCGACGCCTACCGGGCGTTCCTCATGGGCGGCATCTTCGCCCAGACGGTCACGTTCGCCACCGCGGGCTCGAGCGCGGGCATCGCCGAGGACATGCAGAAGGGCATCATCGACCGGTTCAGGTCGCTGCCCATGGCCCGAGGCGCCGTGCTGACCGGGCGCACCTTCGCCGACCTGGTGCAGACCGCCGCCATCCTGCTGGTCCTGGCGATCGTCGCCCTCGCGGTCGGCTGGCGGATCCACGACGGGCTGCCCAAGGCGCTCGCGGCGTTCGGCATCCTGCTCCTCTTCGGGTACGCGTTCACCTGGATCGGCGCGCTGATCGGCCTCTCGGTCCGCTCGCCCGAGGCCGCGACCTCGGGCGGCCTGGTGTGGCTGTTCCCGCTGACGTTCGTCTCCAACGCGTTCGTCCCCTCCGAGAATATGCCGGGCTGGCTCCAGCCCGTCGCCGAGTGGAATCCCTTCAGCGCGACCGTGCTGGCCGTCCGCGACCTCTTCGGGAACCTCCCGCCCAACTCCCCGACGCCCGACGCCTGGCCCATGCAGCACCCGGTGCTCGCCTCGCTCATCTGGTCCGCGATCATCATCGCCGTCTTCCGCACGCTCGCCGTCCGCAAGTACAAGCGCGCCACCGCCTGACCCCACAGGGCGCCACCGCCTCACGAGCCCCCGGCTTTGCCGGGGGCTTGTGCTTTCCCGGCGCGGTCCGCAGGATGATGCGCCCGGATGCAACGACTCGGCCCGATTCCGCGTGATAGAGGGCGAGTTGACCACGGAAGGGGGAAGCGATGCAGATATCCGCCGGAGGGCTCGCCGAGCGGCACTTCGCCGATGTGGAGGGCCTGCTCACCCGGGCCACCGATGAGGAGGTGCGGCGCTCAGGTGGTCGCCTCGACGGCGCCCAGCTGCTGCAACGGGCCCGCGCCGCGCTCGCGGAGATCCTGCGCCCCGCCCAGGAGGAGTACGCCGCCTACGCCCAGGCCGAGGCCGAGGGCGCGCCAGCGCGGCTCGCCGACCGGTTCGCGCCCCGCGCGTCGGCCGGGGCGTGCGCCGCGGCGCTGGGCGCGGGGCTGGCCACCGTTCTGCTCATCGGCGGCATCGAGGAGTCGGCGACCACGGCGTTCGTCGACGCCGCGATCGTCGCGGCTGCCGCCCTCCTCGGCTTCGCGCTCCAGGCCGTGGTCGCCCACCAGTGGTCCGCCGAACGCCACGCGGGCAGCAGGAATCAGCCGGGCGGCGTCGAGCAGCTGCGCCTCGCCTGGCTCACGGCCCTCGAAGTGCGGGGCGTCAGGCCCTGGTTCGAGCAGCAGCGCGTCGTCGCGCCCCGCCGCGACCCGCTGGGCCGCGACAAGGGCGACGCCCGCCGCCCCGCGCCCAGGGCCAGGGACCGCAGCGGGGTGGCCCGCACGCGCTCCGTGCTCAACCGCTCGTTCGACCGGCTTCCCGACCTCGGGCATCCGTTCATCGGCCGCCGTAGCCAGCTGACCCAGCTCACCCAGTGGGTCAACCGCGACCGGGCCAGGACCGAGACCCGGCCCACCGTTGTCGTCCTGCACGGCCCTTCGGGCGCGGGCCGCACGATGCTGGCGCGCTGGGCGACGCACGAGCTGCGCGAGCTGTTCCGTGGCGCGTGCCTGGTCGACCTGCGCGGCCAGAGCGAGAGCCCTCTGCACACCAGGGACGCGATCCTGCACCTGCTCAACCGCCTCGGCGCCCCGCGCGAGCAGCTGCTCTTCCGCGAGGGCGCGGGCCAGAGCGCCGACCCGGCCCAGCTGCGCCGCCTCGCCGAGCGCTACCACCAGCACCTCGCCGAGCTGCCGGTGATCCTCATCCTGGACGACGCCACCGACGCCGAGCAGGTCCGCACCCTGATCCCGCCGCGCTCCGCGTCGCTCGTGCTGGTCACCGCCGCCGAGCCGCTGGCCCTCGACCCCGATCTGCCCGCGTCCGTGCACCACATGGCGCTCGGCCCGCTGGACCTGGCCGCGTCCGAGGAGCTGCTGCGCGCCTCGGTCACCGATGGCGCCAGCATCGCGCCAGGGCCCTACGACGAGGCCGCGTGGCGCCGCGTCACCGAGCTGTGCGACGGCCGCCCGCTGCTGCTGCGCATGGTCGGCTCCGCGCTCGACGAGCGCTCCCCCTCCCAGCTCGCCGAGGATCTTGCGGCCTACGGTCCACCGGGCGGCGGCCTCGACCCGGCCGAGCGCGCCATGCGCCTGCGCTACGCCGACCAGCCGGAGATCGCCCGCCGCCTGCTGCGCCGCCTCGCGCTGGTCGGCCGCGCCAGCCTGGGCGCGCGCGCCGCCGCCGCGCTGCTCGACGTCGGGCAGCAGGAGGCCGCGCGCCAGCTGGAGCAGCTGACAGGGGCGGGGCTGCTGCGTCATGTCCGCGGCAACCGGTACCGGCTGCATGACCTGGTCCGCCGCTTCGCGCGCGCCCGGCTGCACGACGAGGAGACCGACGAGGAGCGCTCGGCCGCGCAGGAGCGGCTGATCCGCAGCTACGCCGAGCTCGCCGACACCGTGATCCGGCTGGTGGACGGCAAGACCTCGACGCGCGCCGACGTGCTGCCCGCCCCGGCGGGCGGCCATGGCTTCGCCTCGCTCGACGCCGCGCTGCGCTGGTTCGACGACGAGACCAGCTTCATCACCTCGACCCTGCGCCACGCCGACGAGCGCGTGGACCGCACGGCCGTGCAGCACCTCCTGGGCGCGCTGTGCGACTACTGCCTCCTGCGCGGCGACCTCTACCGCCTCGGCGAGCTGAACGAGCTGACCCAGGCGGTCAACCAGGGCCTGCTCACCCGCTCCGTCCAGTGGCGCACGGGCGTCGCGGCCCGGCAGCTCGGCGAGCTCGACAAGGCGCGTTCGACCCTGACGTCCGTGGTCACCCTCTACCAGCGCGCGCACAACGAGGCGGGCACCGCGCGCGCCCTGCGCGACCTCGGGATCACGCTCCAGCACCAGGGCCAGCTGCGCGAGGCGGGCGAGAAGCTGCGGGAGGCGCTGGCGCTCCAGGAGGGCGAGGGGCTGGACGGCGACCGGGCGTGGACGCTGCACGCGCTGGCGGCCGTCGAGCGCGAACGCGGCAGGATCGTCGCCGCGCGCGGCATGCTGCGCGAGGCGCTGCGGCTGCACCAGGGCTCGGGCAGCGTGCACGGCGAGGCGTGGACGCGCTTCCAGCTGGGGCAGACGCTCCTGCTCGCCGGGGAGATCGCGCCCGCGGAGCGCGAGCTGCGCTTCTCGCTCGACCTGTACGAGCGCTCGCGCGACGTCCGCGGCGTCGCCTGGGCGATGACCGAGCTGGGCCTGGCGCGCGTCCACGACGGCGACCCCGTGGCCGCCCAGGAGCAGCTGACCACCGCGCTGGCCAGGCACCGCGAGACGGAGGACGCGCGCGGCGAGGCATGGACCCTGTACGACCTGGGCCACGCCCTGGAGGACGCGGGCGACGGAACGGGCGCGGTGCGCACCCTTGAGCAGGCGCGGAACATGTTCAGCCGCATGCGGGACGTCTACGGCCTGGCCTGCGCCCGCCACCACTCGGCGAGGATCACGCGGGACATCAGGGCGGACAGCACGGGCTCGTTGCGCAACAGCGGCTTCGCGCGGCAGCTGCTGACCGACGCCAGGCGCGACTTCCAGCGCGCCGGGGTGAACCATGGCGAGGCGTGGTGCTGCCTCGAGCTGACGGTGATCGAGGCGGGGAACGAACGGCTCGGGCAGGCGCTCGGTCTCGCCGACGAGGCGCTGCGGCTGTTCACGGAAGGGTATGGCGAGGGGCCCGACGCGCGGGGCGGCGACTGGGCGCGGTTCCTGCGGTGCACCCTGCTGCCGCTGGCCTCACCAGGCGGCTCCGAGGTCGGCGAGGCCGTCGCGCAGGAGGAGCTGGCGGAGCTCCTGCGCGCCGAGCACCCGCTGCGCGACCCGCGCCTGACGGACGCCGCGCACACCTACGCCATGATGCTCCAGCGTGGCCAGGGCCCTGAGTCGGGCTGGACCGCCTGGCGGCTCGGCATGGTCCCGCGGCGCGGCGCCCGGGATGTGATCGGCGTGACGACCGCCTAGACCGTCACCGGTCCTCGCCGATCGCCGCTGATCGTCGCGCACGTGCTGCTCGGTGCTGCTCGGTGGTGCTCGGTGCTGCTCGGTGGTGCTCGAAGGGGAACGCTCAGGAGCGGGAGGGCTGCCGGTCGCCGCCGGCGGTCTCCTTCTCCGTTTCCTTCCCGTGGTGTGCGCCGTGGGCCGCCGCCACCGGCTCGTTCTCCGGGACGACGATCCTTCCGAGGTGCTTGCTCATGGACTTCAACAGGATCCAGACCCCCACGCCCAGGACCGCGAACACGATGAAGCCGAGCACGCCCGGCGTCACCGTGTACTCGTTCAGCTCCTCGGCGAGGGGCAGCAACTCACTCATGCCGTCAATTCTCCCGGATGCCCGCGAAGAGGTCGGACTCGGGTAGGGAGGTGTCCACGCGGGTGCGGGCCAGCTCGTAGTCCTCGGTCGGCCAGATCTCCTGCTGGAGCTCGAGCGGCACCCTGAACCAGCCGCCGTCGGGGTCGATCTGGGTGGCGTGCGCGATCAGCGCCTTGTCGCGGATCGCGAAGAAGTCGCCGCACGGCACGCGCGTGGTGAGCTGCCGCTCGGGCCGCCCGCCGTCGTCCCAGCGCTCCAGCCACTCGCCGTAGGGCGACTCCAGGCCCCGCGCGATGAGCGCCTCGTGGAGCGCGACGGTGCGCGGCTTGTTGAAGCCCTGGTTGTAGTACAGCTTCAACGGCGTCCACGGCTCCCCGGCCTCGGGGTAACGCGTCGGGTCGCCCGCCGCCTCGAACGCCACCATCGAGATCTTGTGGGTCATGATGTGGTCGGGGTGCGGATAGCCGCCGTTCTCGTCGTACGTCGTCATCACGTGCGGCCGGAACGAACGGATCAGGCGCACCAACGCCTCGGCCGCCACCTCGACGTCCTGGAGGCCGAAGCAGCCGTCGGGCAGCGGCGGCAGCGGGTCGCCCTCGGGGAGCCCCGAGTCGACGAAGCCGAGCCACGCCTGCTTGACGCCGAGGATCTCGCGGGCCTCGGCCATCTCCTTGGCCCGCACCTCGTGGATGTGCTCCTCGATGTAGGCGTCGCCCTGGAGCTTGGGATTGAGGATCGAGCCCCGCTCCCCGCCCGTGCAGGTCGCGACGAGCACATCGACGCCCTCCGATACGTATTTCGCCATGGTCGCCGCGCCCTTGCTGGACTCGTCGTCCGGATGGGCATGCACCGCCATGAGTCGTAGCTGCTCGGTCAAGGCTGTTCCCTCGTCGTTGGGGTCCGGTCGGTCATCGGGCATGGGCCGTCGCCTTCTATAGTGACGGATGGACCGGCGCGGCTGTTCCGCATTTCCGCCGGTCGTCGTCTCACCACGAGGACCGAGTGCCATGGCTGATCTGCGAGCGAGGCTTCCCGAGGGCCGCTACGGCAGGCGTGGCTCCGACGACGCCAGGACCGACCGGCGGCTGACGGTCATCGGCCTCGCGCTCGGGGCCGTGCTGCTCGGCTTCGTCGCGTGGGCCGGGCTCTCCTACATCGGCGACCAGAAGGTCACGGGCCAGCTCACCGGCTTCGACGTGGTCTCGGACGAGGAGATCCAGGTCAACGTCGCGGTGCGCAAGCCGTCGGGCGCCGATGGCGTGTGCACCGTCCGCGCCCAGGCCGACGACGGCCTCGAGGTGGGCAGGGGCGACTTCAGGTTCGAGGAGGACGGCGACAGCGTGCACCGCGCCGTGACGCTGCGCACTACGCAGCGTGCCACCTCGGCCGAGCTGATGGGCTGTTCCGAGGCGGCACAAGCCGCGAACTAGACCCGGTGGGTTTTGACCCGGCAGCGGAGGGTAATCCTTCCGGACATCGACAGGCATTGTTAGAGTCGATATTTCGATCGACGATCGCCCGCCCAGACTTGAGGATGTCTGGGTCGGGCCTTGTTTTTATTCCCTCTCGTCTACTTCGAGGAGCACCTGTGACGCAGACCAGCGACACTGTCACCTGGCTGACCCAGGAGGCGTATGACCAGCTCAAGGCCGAGCTGGATCACCTGTCGGGTCCTGCCCGCACCGAGATCGCGAAGAAGATCGAGCAGGCGCGCGAAGAAGGGGACCTGAAGGAGAACGCCGGGTATCACGCGGCCAAGGAGGAGCAGGGCAAGATGGAGGCGCGCGTGCGCCAGCTCACTCAGCTCCTGGAGAGTGCGCAGGTCGGCGAGGCCCCCGCCGACACCGGCGTCGTGGCCCCCGGCATGGTGGTCACCATCGCGTTCGACGGCGACGAGGACGACACCATGACGTTCCTGCTCGCCTCCCGCGAGTTCGCCACGTCCGACATCGAGACCTACTCGCCGCAGTCCCCGCTCGGCGGTGGCGTCAACGGCAAGAAGGTCGGCGACGACGCGGAGTACACCCTTCCCAACGGCAACGTCGCGCGCGTGAAGGTACTCGAGGCGAAGCCGTACCAGGCGGGCTGACGGGCCCCGGTGAGGGCCGCTCAGAATCGCCGGTGCCTCATGGGCTCTCGCTGAGGCAACGCGCCACCGTCGTTCGGGGGTTCGGCAGGCGCGCCCGAGAGATGAGGACCATTCATGACTGACGACGCGGCCGAGGCCGCGGTACGCCGGGGTGCCGCGCTGGCGCTCGCGGTGACCGGGAGCCTGGCGCTCTCGGCCCGCGGCGGTGACGGGGAGGCGGTCTCCGGCGAGGGGAACGGGAGCGGCGCTGCCCGAGGTGCCGGGCGGAGACGAGTGCGTGGACGGCGCGGGCTGGACGGCCAGCGCCTCGCACCTGTTCGCGATGGGCGCTGCGGCACGTTCGGCGACGCCTAGCAGCTCTCCGCCTTCCCCGCGACCGGCGGTGAGGCGCTGTGGTTGGCCGGTCGGTCGCGTGCGTCGCCCGCCCGTGCGACGATGCCCGCGTCGGTCGGCCAACTCGCGGTCGTCGTGTCCGATCCGGCACGCGAACCGTCAACTCATGGCAGCCATGCCCGATTTCAAAGACCCGTACGTTCCCCTTCGCGAGTCTGTATGCTCGTCACCTGCACCACCCGCCTCTTCTTCATCTGCTGGCCGCTCGGGACGCTGCGGGGGAACCCCGCGGAGGGAGGGCGATTCCTTGCCCGTGAAGACCCTGCACTCTTGGTTCACCGACAGCGTCCGCCGCGTCCCCGACCAGGACGCGCTGGTCGTCGCCGGGCAACGGCTGAGCTACGCACAACTGGACGCCGTCTCACGGAAGGTGGCGGCCCTGGTGGCCACGGCGGCCGGGACGCGGCCGGTCAGGGTCGGGTTGCTGGCCGCGGGCAGCGTGGTCGCCTACGCCGGCTACCTCGGCGTGCTGCGCGCCGGCGGCACCGTGGTCCCGCTGAGTGAGGACTACCCGGCCGACAGGAACCGCCAGATCCTCGAGCTCGCCCGGCTCGACATCGTGTTGGCCGACGAAGGCAGGGACACCTCGTTCGCGGACGGCACCGGAGTGCCGGTGATCGCAGTGGCCGAGGACGACGTGCGGGGCGCCCTGCGAGCCGCTCCGGCCGTCCCGGGTGCCCCGCTCGACGACGCGCTCAGCGCGGACGCGGTCGCGTACATCCTCTTCACCTCGGGGTCCACCGGTGTCCCGAAGGGGGTGCCGATCCGGCACCGGAACCTGGATGCCTTCCTCCGCTTCCACCTGGACCGATACCAGGTCGGGCCCGGCTGCCGGATGTCCCAGACCTTCGGCCTGACCTTCGACCCTTCGGTCTTCGACATGTTCGTCGCCTGGGGCGGCGGAGCGACGCTGGTGGTGCCCTCACGTGGCGAGTTGGTCGACCCGGTCGGCTTCGTCAACGACCACGCCCTGACCCACTGGTACTCCGTGCCCTCGATCGTTTCGCTCGTGCGCGACAGCGGCTCCCTCGACCCCGGCAGCCTGCCGACCCTGCGCCGCAGCCTCTTCGCCGGCGAGCAGTTGACGCTTGAGCAGGCGCGGGTCTGGTCGGAGGCCGCGCCGGGGAGCACGGTGGAGAATCTGTACGGGCCCACCGAGCTCTCCGTCACGGTGACGGCCTACCGGCTCCCGGCCGACCGCTCCGCGTGGCCGAAGTCCTCCAATGGCACGGTCCCGATCGGCCGCGTCTACCCGCATCTCGACCAACGGATCGATCCGGACACCGGCGAGCTACAGGTCCGCGGGCCGCAGCGATTCGACGGCTACCTCGATCCGGCGGACAACGACGGGCGTTTCCATGAGCCAGGACCGGACCCAGGACCGAACCCCGGCTCGGGGCCGGGTGCGCGGGCGTGGTATCGGACCGGCGACCGAGTGGCGGTCGAGGACGGTGAGCTCGTCCACATCGGCCGACTCGACCAACAGGTCAAGATCATGGGCCGACGTCTTGAGCTGGGCGACGTGGAGTCCGCGATCCGCCGCTGGGGAGGCGTCGACCACGTGGTGGTCGTCGCCGCGCCGGGACCGGGTGGCGAGCCGCGACTCACCGCCGTCTACAGCGGCACCGTGACCGCGCCCGCCGACCTGCGCGACCAACTGCGCCCCCACCTGCCCGTACACATGCTCCCTGACCGATTCGTCCAGCTCGACGCGCTGCCGCTCAACGCCAACGGCAAGGTGGACCGCCAGGCGTGCGGCGGGCTCTGACGCCCCGTTCGACACGTCAGGCGGCGCCCGCTCGCCGACGCTTCGGCAGCCACCGGTGAGGACACCACGCCACGACGGGGAGCAACCGGCCGCCCCGCCGCCGAGTTGGCACCATCCCGGCCTCAGTCACGCGCAAAGGGGAGGACGTTCGATGAGCACCTACGCGGAGGGACGAACAGGCGCGCCGGTCTGGCAGGTGACGTCAGGAAGGCCCGCCACGACAAGGATCGACGGTCCGAAGGACATCGACGAAGCCTGCCTCCGCACCCGCCAGCTGCGCCCCGGGGTCATCCGGCACCCGTCCACCGGGGCCGAGGTCTGGTTCAACCACCTGGCCTTCTGGAACGAGTGGGCCCTGGACGACCGGGTCAGGGAAGCCCTCCTGGACGAGTTCGGTCCTGACGGACTGCCCTTCAACTCGGCCTTCGGCGATGGCGAACCGCTGACCAGGGAAGACCTTCGGACCATCCAGGCCGCCTACGAGGCCGCCACCGTGCGTGAGCACGCCACCGTGCGTGAGCAGTGGGAGGTGGGCGATCTGCTGCTCGTCGACAACATCCTGGCCGCCCATGGACGTGACGCGTTCCGAGGAGAGCGGAAGATCGTCGTGGCGATGGGCAACCCCGTGGACATCGACGCGTGTCGGCCGAGCACACGACCCGCCGCGACGTCGGTGTGATCCGACACCTTCGCCACACCGAGGAAAAGGAGCCGTACCCGCTGTGATACCCAAGACCTGCAAGATCGAGAGCTTCTTCGGGGAGTGGGAGTTCGCCGTCGAGTACGTGGCCTGCGCCTCGGACGTGGACGGCCTCACCCTGCGCGAGGTGCTCGACCTCGCCGATCCCGAGACCCTCGCCCTATGGGAGGGACTCGAGCTCGGCTACACCGAGACCACAGGGCACCCGCTGCTGCGCGAGGCGATCGCCGACGAGTACACGAAGACCGACGCCGACGGCATCACCGTCTGCGGCGGCGGAGCGGTCGAGGCGCTGTTCCTCGTCAGCCATGCCCTCATCGGCCCCGGTGACCACGCCGTCGTCATCTGGCCTGCCTTCGAGCCCCTGCACCGCATCGTCCCGGCCCTCGGCGCCGAGTTCACCCCGGTCCCGCTGGACGCGGAGAACGGCTGGCGGCTCGACCTCGACGCGGTCCGCCGGGCCATCAGGCCCACCACCCGTGCGCTGTTCATCAACTTCCCGCACAACCCGACGGGAGCGCTGCCGAGCCGTGCGGAGTTCGAGGCCCTGGTCGCCCTGGGCGCCGAAGCGGGAGTCACCGTCGTCTCCGACGAGGTCTATCGCCATCTGGAGTTCGAGCCCGGAGCGACGCTCCCCGCCGCGGCCGACCTGGACGAGAACGCCGTCAGCGTGGGGGTCATGTCGAAGGCGTACGCCCTGGCAGGGCTGCGCGTCGGCTGGATGGCCACGCGCAACACAGCTCTGACGGCCGCGGCCCGTACCCTCAAGGACTACACGACGGTCTGCGCCTCGGCGCCCGCGGAGATCCTCTCCCTCATCGCCCTCAGGGCACGGGACCAGCTGGTCGAACGCAGCAAGCGGATCATCCTCGACAACCTGGGGCACGCCGACTCGTTCTTCAGGAAGCACCCTGACGCCTTCGCCTGGGAGCCGCCGCGCGCCGGAATGGTCGCCTTCCCGAAGCTGACGCTCCCCACCCCGGCGCACGAGTTCGTGAGCGATCTCGTGCGTGAGGAAAGCGTCCTGCTGCTGCCGGACAGCGTCTTCGACACCACCGACAACCGCTTCCGCATCGGCCTGGGCCGCACCTCGCTCCCGCTCGCCCTCGACCGCATGGACGCGTTTCTCACCCGGCACGCTCGCCACGGAAGGAGCCAGCGGTGAACCCCGGTGAGCCCGATCGGCTCGTAGCCATGTTCCTGAAGTCCGCACAGGCCACACCGGATCGCGTCGCGATCCGGGACAGCGGCGGCTCGTGGACCTACGCCGAGACCGCCGCCGCGGCCGCGGACCTGGCCGACCGGCTCTCCGCCGCCGGGGTCGAGCCGGGCCACCGGGTCGGGGTCATGGCGGCGCGCCGGGCCGGCGGCCCGGTGGCGATCCTGGCCGCCCTGTGGAGCGGAGCCGCGTACGTTCCGATCGACCCCGGCTGGCCTGCCGCCCGGCGCGCGGCGGTCCTGCGGGGCGCCGAGGCGCGGACGGTGGTGGCGGTCGACACCGCGCACGAGACGCCCGATGACGTGCCGCGCCTGGACCTGACGACGCCCCAGCTGCTGCGGGCCCCGGGCGCCCCGCCCTCCTCCCCGCGCCCCCGTCCGCACCCGGGCGCCGCCTATGTGATCTTCACGTCAGGATCGACCGGTACGCCCAAGGGCGTCGAGGTCCGGTCGGCCGCGGCAGGCGGACTGGTGGAGTCGGTGGCGTCGCTGATCGGGATGGGTCAGGACTCGGTGTTCGTCGCCCTGTCCTCCTTCGCCTTCGACATCTCGGTGTTCGAGATCTTCGCTCCGTGGTCGGTCGGCGGCGAACTGGTCATCGTCCCCGAGCTACAGATCCTGGCGAACCAGCTGGGAGCGTCGCTCGAGGCGCCGGGGCGCGACGTCTTCGTGCAGACCACGCCGACGGTCCTGGAGCATCTCCTCAGGAGCGGGCTGGCGCTGCCGAAGGACACCGTCCTGATGCTCGCCGGGGAGCGGCTGCGGCGCTCGCTCGTGGCCCAGGTCGCGCACGTCCGGCAGGTGTGGAACCTGTACGGGCCCACCGAGGCCACGATCTACACCACCGCGCACGCGTGCCTTCCGCTGGTCCCCGACGACCCGGAGCCTGACCTGCCGATCGGATCGCCGGTCAACGGCGCGACAACGCGGATCCAGCCGCTCTCGGACGGTGGAGAGGAGGTCGGCGAGCTCCTGATCGGCGGCCCCGGCCTCGCCCTCGGCTACGTGGGGCGGCCGGATCTGACCGCGGAGCGCTTCCTGGACGGCGGGTCGTGCTATGCCACCGGTGATGTGGTCCGACGCAGGGCCGACGGCCTGCTGGTGCACGCCGGGCGGCTGGACCGCCAGGCGAAGATCCGCGGCAACCGCGTCGAGCTCGACGAGGTGGAGGCCGCACTCGCCGAGCGGCTCGGCCACGGTCGCGTCGCGGTCCGGATGGACACGCATCGCGTGGCGGGCCCGTACATCGCGGCGTTCGTCGCCGATCCCCACTGCGATGTCGTGTCGTTGCGCCGCGGACTTGCCGATCGGATCCCGGCCTACATGGTGCCCACCCGGATCTACCTGGTCCCCGAGATCCCCATGACCAGTAGCGGCAAGACCGACCACAGCGCCCTGCGGTCCCCCGAGGACACCTGGGCCTGGGACGGCGTGGTGTTCGAGACGCTCTCGAAGCTGTGGGAGCGGTATCTGGGCGTACCGGCGGTGCCGGACGGCAACTTCTACGCGCTCGGCGGGAACGCACACATCGCCCGGCGGATCGCGACAGGTCTGGCACAGGCCCACGGCATCGAGGTGGACGCCGCGGTGATCGAGCGGCATCCGGTGCTGTTCGACCTCGCCGCCGCGTTGACCGAGCTTGTCGGTACGCCGACGCAGGCTGACGGAGGGGCGTAGCGGCGGCCCCCGATCCGCCAGACCCGAGGACGTTCCACAACTGTCAGTGGTCTCAACGACTTTGCCGGGCCCGACAGCCGGTCGTACGATGGCCGCCGCCGTCCGGCAGATGCTCATGAGGGCGAGGCTCGGCTACCGAAAGGGATCGATCTCTCGATCATGCAACGGATTCCCGCGCTCGGGCCAGAAGGACTTGACCACCGGTCGGCGGCCAGGTTCTTGCTCGCGCTCGTCGGCAAGCAGAAGGCCGCCACGCTCTGGGGTGCGGCCATGTCCACGGTGTGGATGACCAGCCAGGCCCTGCTCCCGCTCATGGTCGGCCTCGCGATCGACCGGGGAATCGCCGAGAACGACAGCGGCGAGGTGGTCCGGTGGTCGATGGCCGTCCTACTGCTCGGCCTTATCAGGGCAGCGACCGGCATCGCGTTCTACCGGCACTCGATTATCACACGCACGGTGTCGGCCTCCCTCACCACGCGCATGGTGACGCGGCATGTCACGCGGCTCGGCGCGTCGCTCCCGCGTCGGAGGGACGCCGACGACCTGATCGCGACCAGCACGTCGGACGGCGTCGCGATCGGGATCGGCCTGCTCTACGCCGGTCGGATCATGGGTTCCGTGGCGGCCATCACGGCTGTCACCGTGATGATGCTCATCATCTCGGTCCCGCTCGGACTCCTGGTCCTCGTGGTCGTCCCCGTGCTCAGCGGACTCACCGGTCTGCTGCTGCGTCCCCTGCACAGGAACCAGGACGAGTACCGGTCGTTGCAGGGGCGGCTGGCGGGACGCGCGATCGACATCGCCTCGGGACTGCGGGTTCTCAAGGGAGTGGGTGGCGAGCGGCAGTTCGCCGCGCGCTTCCGCTCGGACTCGGCACGGCTGCGGGAGGCGGATGTCGGAGTGGCGCGCGCCGAGGCGGACTTCGAGGCGGCGCGGGTCCTCGTGCCGGGTCTGGTCACCGTGGTCGTCACCTACTCGGCGGCCCAGTTCGCGCTCGACCAGCGCCTGACGATCGGCGAGGTCGTCGCGTTCTACGGCTTCGCGACCTTCCTCACCTTGCCGCTCACCGACTTCATGGAGGGCATGAGCCAGGTGACTCGGGGGATGGTGGCCGCCCGCCGGGTGACGCGGCTGCTGAACGTCCGGCCGCGGACCGGGAGTTCGCCTAACGAGACGGCCGGTACCGTGCCGTGGACCCGGGGCGAGGCCCTTCTGGGCGACAGCGCTTCGGGGCTGTCCGTGCCACCGTCGACGTTTATGGCGGTCGCCTGCGCCGACCCCTCGGACGCCGCCGAGCTCGCCCGGCGACTGGCCCGCTTCGAGGATTCCGGCGAACCCACGCTGGGCGGCGAGCCGTTGGCGTCGCTGCCGGTCTCGGTGGTGCGGTCACGGATCCTGCTGGGCCTGAACAGCGACCGGTTCTTCGCCGGGACGCTACGGGAGGAGCTCGCGCCATCCGGCACGATCGACACGGCTGCCATCAGTGCCGCCCTGCGGATCGCGTCGGCGACGGATATCGTCGACGCCCTTCCCGACGGCCTCGACAGCCGGATGACGGGACGTGGCAGAACCTTCTCGGGCGGCCAGCTGCAACGCCTGCGCCTCGCCAGGGCACTGCTGGCGGACGCCGACTTCACCGTGCTCGTGGAGCCGACCAACGCGGTCGACGCGTACACCGAGCACCGCATCGCGGGGAACCTCGCCGCGTTCCACGCGACGCACGCGGCCGGGCGGAGCACGGTCGTGTTCACCCTCAGTCCGCTCCTGCTCCGACAAGCGCACCGCGTGGCGTATGTGGAGGAGGGCCGCGTGGTCGCCACGGGGACGCACGACGACATACTGGCACGTCACTCCGCCTACCGGACGTCGGTGGGGCGTGACGAGGTTCCGCGAGTGAGGAAATGAAGGCTCGTACTCTCCCGGTCGCCGATGCGAGGTTCGTCCGACGTTTTCTCGGGCGGACGGCGCGGCGTCACCGCAAAGAACTGGCCGGTGTGCTGGCCCTGTACGGCATCGCCGTGAGCAGCGGCCTGGTCGGCCCCCGGCTCCTCGGCGCCCTGGTCGAGGACGTGCGAGACGGTACGACCTCGGGCCATGTGACGGTCGTCGTGGCCGTGCTGACCGGATTCATCCTGCTCCAGGTGATCTTGACCCGCCTCGCCTTCCGGGCGGCGGGCCGACTCGCCGCCACGGTGCAGGGTGAGATCCGCGAGAAGTTCGTCGACGACGTGCTCGAGTTGCCGCTGTCCTCCGTCGAGCGGTCCGACGACGGCGATCTGGTGACGCGTGCCTCGCAGGACTCGGAGATGCTGCGACGCACCATGCAGCTCGCGGTGCCTCAGGTCATCGAGGCGCTGGTGTGGATCGTCCTCGGCTTCATCGCCCTCGTGTTGGTGTCGCCGTTGCTGTCGCTCGCCATGCTGATCATCCTGCCGCCGCTGATGGCGGGGTTCCGGTGGTACCTGGCCCGGGCACGCGCCGGCTTCCTGCGCGAGGCCGCGGCCTCCTCCGGCATCACCGAAGGACTGGACGCGACCATCCAGGGCTCGGCCACGGTCGAGTCCTATGGCCTGGAGTCCCACCGCGTCCGCCGCGCGGAGCGTGACACGGAGGCGGGGTATGAGGCGATGAGATACACCTTGTACCTGCGTACCGTCCTGTACTCCACGGAGGAGTTCCTCTACACCCTGCCGTTGGCCGTCGCCCTGCTCCTCGGCGGATACGCCTACACCGAGGGCTGGGTCAGCCTGGCCCAGGTGACCGCGGCGACGGTGTACATCCTCCAGATGATGTTCCCGCTCGAGACGTTGCTCGACTGGGTGGGGACACTCCAGCAAGCCGGCGCGTCGCTGGCCCGGCTGCTCGGCGTGGCGGACCGGTCCGAGCAGGACGGTTCCCACCCCGTGAAGAAGCCCGCCGGGCACGGCGCGATCACCTCCGCGGAACTCGCCGCCCGCGATCTCAGGTTCGCCTACGACGACGGGCCCGAGGTCCTGCACGGAGTCGAGCTCACCGTGCGCCCCGGCGAGCGGATCGCCGTCGTCGGACCGACAGGAAGCGGCAAGTCGACGCTCGCCCGGTTGCTGTCCGGGACCTATCCACCGCACGGTGGCGACGTCACGCTCGGCGGCGTCCCCCTGCGGGAGCTGCCGCACCACGAGCTGCGCGAGCACGTCGTACTGGTCAGCCAGGACCAGTACGTCTTCGGGGGCACACTTCGGCAGAACCTCGAGCTGGCCGCCTCGCACGCCACGCGGGACGGCCGGGACGGGGCCGACGACGCCGCACTCCTCGGCGCTCTCGAAGCCGTCGGCGCGCACGGATGGGTGGACGCCCTCCCCGAGAAGCTGGACACCACGGTGGGCGTCGGCGGGGAGGACCTGACGGATGCGCAGGTCCAGCAACTCGCGCTGGCCCGGCTGATCCTGGCGGACCCGAGTGTCCTGATCCTCGACGAGGCGACGTCCCAGATGGATCCGAGCTCCGCTCGAGAGCTCGAGCAGTCGTTCGCGGCCGTACTGGAAGGGCGGACCGTGATCTCGATCGCACACCGGCTCCACACGGCCCGCGACGCCGATCGCATCGCGGTCGTGGAGAACGGGCGCATTGTCGAGATCGGATCCCACGAGGAGCTGATCGACCGGGAAGGCACCTACGCCCGACTGTGGTCGAGCGGGACATGAGCCGCCACCCGTGCGGTACGCCGGGCGTGTGGCACCGCGCGGCGGCGTCCTCGCCCGGGTGTCCCCTACAAGGGATCGGTCTCGCTTCCGGCGGCGGCGAGCGCCGCTCGCAGGGCGCGAAGCACCGAGGCCGGGGGTACCAGCTCGGGGTCCCCTGGTGAGACCCGCATGATCTCGTCGGGTTGCTCAGGAAAGATGTCGGTGACGGTTGGTTCCGAGAAGCCGAAGCTGCCCCGCTGAACGATCTCGGGGAGATCCGGCGAACCGGCGCGCAGGACGTTGCGGACGCGTTCCGCCCGCTCGGGGCCGAGCCTGAGCAGTACGAAGGGCACCGCGGGGCGACCGAGCGAGACCCAGGCGTGATGGTCCGGGTGATCGGTTCTCGCCGGGTGAATGACCTCCAACGCTGGTCTGCCCAGCTCCGTCGCGATCCAGGCCGCGGCCTGCCCCAACCGTTCGGCGCGAGCCGCGGCGCCGTCGGCGGACCGAGCGACGAGCCTCAGCGCGGGCTCGTACGCGCCGGCGAGGTCCACCGTGCGGCGCAGCTGAGTGGACGAGAACAGCGGGTCGCATCGGTCCGGTACGACGGTGAGCAGGTATCCACCGGGGGCCCAGTCCTCGCCGACCATGAAGTGCTTCTGAAGGCTCGACCAGACCACGACCTGCACGCCGGACTCCTTGGCCGATTCGGCGACCCGTCGCAGCCAGGGCCCTGGACCGGGGACGCTCGCGTCAACAGCCACGAGGCCCCCACCACTTCCGCGTTCCTTCCCGAGCTCGCGGATCGTTGACGGCACATCACACACCGCGAGGTCGCGGGCCTTGCTCGGCGCCCAGTCGGTGAACTCCGAGACATAGGCGGTCGAGGCGTTGTTCGAAACCGGCTCCAACAGCAACACCACTGCCGAAGGCGCGTCGGGAGCCGCTCCGGGGAAGACCCCGTTCAGTGGATGCTCCTCCTCGATGCGCCGGACATCGCATCGGTGCGAGACATACTTGAGCAGCTTGCCGTTCTCGGGGTAACAGCTGTGCCCGGCCAGCACCGATGAGCCTGATAATTCCGCCTGCCGCAGAATCGAACCGAGCGCGGACATGCCGCTCGACGTGACGATGCAGTCGACTCGTTCGATGCCGGCCAGGAACGGGCGGTGGGCCTCCGCCAGCGCACGCTCGCATTCCTCGACGACGCTGTGGCGACCGTGGGACGCCGCCTGGGCGGATCGGAGCCGGACCGGCCGGACGTCCGCGGGGGTGGTGCCGGATGGCGCTTGGCCCACACACCATGACGAATCGGTCGGCAGCTGTTCGAGATCGAGGTAGCCGGAGGTCAGCTGGATGAGCGTCGGAGCACCGCCGAGCTTGCGGGCGTCGATGGCGAGATGCCGAAGGACATCCGCCCCGGTGGCCGGGAGCCACAGCACGCCCAACTCCTGATCGAGTACGCGGAGGGACTCGATCTCGGGAATCGGCAGCCGATCTCGTCTCGCCGGCTGCTTCGCGGCGATGTAGTCGGCAGCGTAGCGGTGGGCCTCGCGGGCACAGCCGACGCTCCTGAAAAGCAACGCCTCCCGCGTGTCATTCGACAACAGGCGCTCGAGAAGGTCCGGGTCGAGCGTCTCACGTTCGTAGTGCGAGGGGTACGAGGGCCCCTGCAACGTCCCGCTCCCGTGGCGGCTTCCCCTCACCGGCGATTGCCACGTCGAGAGGAGCAGCGCGTCCCTGAGGCGCAGCTTCGCCGCGTGGATCCCGTCCTCGTCGGCACCCGCCCGGATCGACGCCAACAGGGCGCGCACCGCGTCCCGCTCCACGTCGGTCGCCGGATCGAGACGTGCGAGGTCCTGCGAGAAGCTCACCCGGCGCTGCGAGTCGGGCACCATGCGACCGGTCATCGGGGCTCATCCATGGGCCGATCCCCGTCCGAACTCATAGCTCATCGAGTAGTCGTACGCCCCGCACGAGCCGATCGCGATCTTTGTGCCGATCCGCAGATCAGTCGTGTCGACGTTCGAAAGGAGCACGTCGCTCTCCATGCAGGTGCGGCCCAACACGCGCGACCTTCCCCGGCGCAGGGGAGTCCACCGGTCGCCGAGGAGCACGGCCACCGGGCGATCGAACGTCATCGCTTGAGACATCTCCGGGTCACCGATGTCGACCACGACATCGCACTCCGACGCGTCGGTACGCCGAGCGAGCACGGTCGCGAAGCGGATGCCCGCATACTGCGTCAGCACCCGGCCCGGCTCGGTGACAAGCCTCGTCGCCCCGTCGCGGATGGACGGGAAGAGCTGACGCGCCTGTGCCACCGACGAGCAGTAGTCCTCGAAGTCCTCGGCGTGCCAGCCGCCACCGACGTCGACCACCGCGGGCGGCGATCCGATCGTGTCGGTCAGCACCCGCGTGATCCGTGCGAGCCGCTCGACTTCGCGGCGCCACACGGCACTTCCGATGATGGCCTCGGCATGGTGGAAGTGAATGCCCCACGTCGCGTCCAGCAGGGTCGCCGTCCGGCTGAGCTGATGAGCCACCTGGTCGATCGCGTCCGCGGTGTCCATCTCGACGCCGAACCGGCTCTCGAAGCTCGGATGGAGCCGCACACCGACCGTCTTCAGCTTGAGCTGAAAGGGCCGGTGGCCGACGTCGCCGAGCATCCGCAACTCGTCGAGCGAGTCGGCGAACGCGACACCGCACACGGCCGCCGTGGGGGTGGGCCACCACTTGGCGGGCCCGTTCAGGATCGCGTCCCGCCGCTCGAACCCCGCACGCACCGCGGCGTCGAGCTCGTGCTGCGACGTGGCCTCGGCCACGAGGCCAGAGGCCGCGGCGATCGTCATCAGTCCCGGGTGGGGAAAGGTCTTGACGCTGTAGCCGATCACCGTGTGCGGTCCGAGCGTCTCACGCATCCGCGCGACCCGGCGTTCGAAGTCACTCGTGTCGACGGCGAACGAGCCACTGCCGCCGCCCGTTTCGTGCGAGCCCTTCTCGAGCAGCTCGATGAGTCGCTCCGTGGCCTGATCGTCCCGGGGGTGGTCGACCTCTGGCTCTTCGGTGACGGAGCGGGGCTTGATGAACGCCGGTACCGTCGCCGAGCGGTCTCGGCCCCCGGTCGGCGACGAGCCGCCCGCCCGCTGAGACCGACCGGCCTCCACCGATGGCGTTGTGGACTCGACGACGAGCCGTGTGAAAGCCGCGCTCGAAGGGGACTCCGTACGGGCTGGGGATCCGGAGATGAGCGACCCGACGACGTTGAGGCCCGCGGCGGCTGCTCCGTAGATCCAGGACGGCAGCGTCGGCTTGACCGCGATCAGGCGCAGCTCACCGCTCCCTGTCCGGATCAGCTCGACTTCGCCGCCGCCGTTCCAGCCCAGCTCGGAGAGGCTCGTTCGCAGCCGGTCGCGAAGGGCACCTGAGAGCTCGGTCACCGCGCCCGACCATGTCGTCCCTCCGCTCGCGACCTCCGTGGTCGACATGAACACGGCGTCGACGAGCTCCCCGTCGAGGGCGGCGAACGCGATGGAACACGCCTGACCGGGAATGTGCTCTTCCATGTACCAGCGGGTACCCCACGATGCCTCGATCCGCGCTCCCGCACGGAGCGCGGCCGGTGTCCTGTCGACCCACTGGGACCCGCCGAGCTCGCCCCTGACCCAGGCCCCGTGCTCGCATCGCCGCAAGAACCTCGAGACTTCGTTGACCGAGTGCGCGTCGAGCGACGGAGGCAGTGGTATGTCCAGCAGGCGCGAGAGCCGCTCCGCGGGTCTTTTGAGACGCGAGACGCAGTGCTCGTCGGGGGTGAGCAGGTGCGCGCTCGGTGGCAGCTCCCGTGCGAGAAGCCGGGCTTCGAGCGCGAGACCCGGGATCAGAAAGGAGTCGCTTGCCAGATCCTTCAGCTGGGCGACCCAGGTATCGAGGTGCACCTCGTCCCAGTCCGGAAGGCAGTGCATCTCATCGAGAATTTCCGAGTGCAGAGCACTTGGCACTACCGCATAGCCAACTCCGACGATCAAGGCATCAGGCTCGAACAGGCGAATGCTGCGCGCGATCCCGAGCCCAGCGGACCCGTTCGATCCGTCGTCAATCCCGGAAACCACATAGCGCGGGCGTATCGAATCTGCCTTTTGCGACATTGCAATCCTGGAGAATTTCTCGCTCGTGTAGCGAACCTTTGGGAGAGACTGGCAGCGACATGAGCTATTGTCAAGCCCTCTGGATCATGAACTTCCAGTTCTCCGGCGGTAGTTGTGGAACCGTCACCGAGTGCGGTGCCTGGTATGACCAGCCGCCCGCCTTCGGCCCAGGCCCCGCGTCACCGACGCGCCGGCCGTGCGCTCACGGCGTCGGACTCACCGGGGGCAGTGCTGGGCGAGCTCTCGCTCGAGCCGCTTGAGCCCTCCGATATCCCGTAGCCGGGGCAGCTCGTCGAGCATTTCGAGGAATCGCCGACCCCAGAGGGCATAGTCGGGAAAGCGATCGAGCCGGCGCGCGAAACCCTTCTTTCGCCACGACCATGGCTTGATCCCCGCGTAGTGCAGCCCGCAGGCCACATCTATCGTCGGGTAGCCGTAGAAAATCGAGTACCTCGGATCCAGGCTTGTCCACTGGCCGGACCAGAACAATGTTGCCGCTTGCTGGTCGGTCCACGACCAGCGATTCCGCACAAGGTCTCGGATCTCACCTTGGCCGACCCAGTCCATGAACCTGTGGTAGGTCGACATCGACGGCTCGACCATCAGCAACGACGCATTGACACCATAGTTTTCGAAATCCACGGCCACCCGGTCGGTGATCTCCCGCGGGATCGGCGCGCCAGGTGGGCAGATGTCCCCGTACACGTCGTGCCACACCCATGTGCCGGTCGTGAGCGCGTCAGGCCGCTCGACCAGTTGCCCCCGTTCATCGATGTCCGCCATATGGGCTCGGCGCTCGTTGATGATTCCGGCGGGTGCGGGAATGTCCCAGAGTCGCTCGAAGTCACGTAGTGGAAGGAGGTCGGCGTCAATGTTGACGACCTTCTCGTACGAGCATCCGAAATCTCCGTCAGGCCCGAGACGCAGAGAGGCGAAGCGGGTCAGTGCGGCGCCCTGCACTCGCGCCGATCCGGTCCGCTGGGAGGCCGAGGAGGGCGACTCCTGGTAGCCGGGGATGGGGATCTCCTCCACGGGGAGGACCTTGTCATAGAGAGTCAGAAGGGCATGACGTGCGCGATCCGAGACATCCTTGGTGACCAGGCAGACACGGTCCGAGCGGCTGCCTTGACGCTTGAGCCCGTACGCGGCCATCAGGCATCCTGGAAGGTAACTGTCGTTGAACATGAGGAAGGTCACAAACGCGCGCCGATCCTCCTTCGGAGGCGCCTGTCGCGAAGGTCGCGACACATGCAGGCTCGTGACTTGGTCAGGCATTGACGACGGCTCCCTCAGGCTCGCGCAGGCATTCGGACGTTCGTCCGGTACGGCGAACGAAGTTTGCGGCTCTCGCTGTTGATATCGACCGGAGATTGATCAGGGCCTGCCGATCGGATTCCGAACAGCCTGGGTATGGATATTGGGTGTCCGAACAGCGGTCGCCGAATGTGATGCCGAATGCGTTGAGAAGAGGCTACCATCGCATTGTCCGCTTCGCCCAACCCGTGGGGGGTAACTGCTGATTGGCTCGGTGATTTGCCCTGTTTATCCCGCATGGTTGTGGGTTCGCGACGGCTCGGGCGAGGCCAGGCGCCGCCCTCCGGCGTAAGCTCTCGCGGAGCCACGGTCACCGGTGCTGCGCGTCATGAGGCGCGCGGCACCCCCATGAGACGGGAGAGTCGGAGTGAGGGCACCCCACAGCTGTGTCGTTGTCGGCGCCGGTCTCACCGGTGCCACGGCCGCGTCGGTGCTGGCGCGGCAGGGCTTCCACGTTCGTGTCCACGAACAGGCCGATGTGGTCGGCGGGCATGTGCGGACCGAGTGGATCAGGGGGATACCGTACGAGCCGCACGGGGCGCATATCTTCCATACGTTTGACAGCGAGATATGGCAACTCGTCAACGAATTCACCGACTTCGTTCCCTATCGACACCGCGTCACCACGCGGCTGCGCTCCCATCAGCTGAGCTGGCCGCTCCAGAGGAGCGAACTGCCTCAACTCGAGGAGTGGCCCGAGGTGGAGCGGGAGCTCTCTTCGCTTCCGCCCGAGCCCGACGCGACCAATTTCGAGACCTATTGCCGGTCGCTCATGGGAGACACCCTCTACGGCCTATGCGTTCGCAACTACACGCTGAAGCAGTGGGGGCGAGCCCCCGATGAGCTCTCGGCTTCCGTCGCGGTGGGCCGGGTCGAGCTCCGTGACGACGGCTACCGAGGTCTGTTTCGGGACCCCTATCAAGGGTGGCCGGAGCGCGGCTATGCCGACCTGGTGGAAGCTCTCGTCGAACCCGCGGAAATTCATCTCGGTACGCCGGTCACCTGCGCCGACCTGGCCGAGCTGACGCGGCCGGGTGAGCCTGTCGTGATCACCTCGGCGCTCGACGACTTCTTCAGCGGCGAACTGGGGCCACTGGAATGGCGGGGAGTCCGTCTTGAAAGCCAGTTCATGCCGGACGTCAGCCTCTTCCAGTCGTCCATGGTGATGAACGAACCCGACCTGGCCGTCCCATGGACCAGGACGATCGAGACCAAGTGGGCGCTGGAGAAGCTCCACACGACTCCCGGGACCGTCGTCATGCGCGAGTACCCCGGCGCGTCGGCGAAGCACTACCCGGTTCCCGACAGTGCCGGGATCAACAGGGCACTTCAAGCCTCCTACGAGGCGAAGCTCGCCGCCTACGCGAGGAATCCGCTCGTGGCCGCGGGGCGCCTCGCGACCTACAGCTATATCAACATGGACCAGGCCGTCCGACAGGGTCTTGAGGCGGCACGTCGCATCATCGAGGCCCACTGAGCCCAGCCAGCCTCTCGGGGAAGCCGACCAGTTGGCCTGACCCTTGTTTCGTACCGGCATGAACGAGAGCGGGGAGAGAAATGGTGAACCTCAACGTTGAGGGGGAGCGCGGCCTTCTGTGGCGGAAGCTCGGTACCCTCCTCCGCAGGCACGGTTACACGACTGAAGCGGTCCGGAATGTGCTTGAAGTGCGGGAACCCGCGGAGGCGGTGCTCGCCAATGTCGGCCGGTATTCGCTGTTCTACATGGGCGCCCTGAAGCGGAGTGAGTCCCCTGTCGCCGTCATCGCGCGACTGTTCTTGTTCTGCGGCCATGTGCCTGCGGTGGATCTTGACCGTATCGACCCGGAGTTGGCAGCACTGCTTTGGCATCTGGGCCTCGTTGAACAGGTCGCAGGTATCGCAGGTGATGAGCCGCTGGTGCGCGCCACGGTGGCACTCGTCGAACTCAAGTCGAACTACTTTATCTCGGATAAATTGTTTGAGAACGCGCCAGGCCGTTTTACCGTTCATGATGGCAGTAGTGGCTGCATGCCTCCCCATGCCTCATCCGTCGAGTTGCTCTCCGGTCTGAAGAAGCCCGCCGCTGCGCGGTCATTTCTCGATGTGGGGTGTGGGAGCGGCTGCCAGTCGGTCGTATTCGCGTCCGACTACGAGTGTGTGGCGGGATTCGATGTGGATCAAAGGGCGGTGGAGTTCGCCCAGGTGAACGCGGCCATGAATGGACTCTCCGGTCGATATGAAGTGAGCTCCTGGGAATCCTTCCGCGCGGACAGGCTTTATGATCACATTGTGTTCAATTCGCCCGACCCTTCGGTCGCGTTCGACTTCATAGGCCGTGGTCTCGAAGGAATACTGTCCCGTGCGGGGCATGCCCAGGTGTGGCTGAACTGCGAGGTCGGGGCGGAGGATCGAAGCCTTGGGCATGTGCTTCTGCGGTCCATCGAGAACCCGGACAGATTCGACATGGAGATCCAGGAGAATGCGAATTCCCCCTTCTCGGTCGGTGCCGACTTCATACACTCACGGAAATTTCCCGAACACACACTGCTCGTGTCGCATCCAGGGGAAAGAGCTTCCTACATGCGGGATCTTGTCGAACGAGGAGTGCGCGAGATCGCATCTGTCATCCTGACGATCCGGCTGCGTCACCGTTCCCCGTCCGATTGAGCGTCCCCGGTCATCCGGCCCCCGTGGTGCCGCCGCGCGTGGAGCCTGCCTGCCGTCCCGCCTTCCGCCGGGAGAACAGCGCCGCCACGGCGGCCCGGTCGAGCTTTCCCGAGGGGGTCAGGGGCAGCCGTTCGACGGTCCGATACGTCCGAGGCACCATATAGGCGGGGAACGAGGCCGCCAGCAGCTCCTTGACCGACCGGCTGAGCGCGTCGGGGTCGGAAGAGGGGTCCACCGCCACCAGGCACGCGGCGAGCGCCGGTCCCAGGGCGGTGTCCAACACGCACACTGCGGCGCTGAACACGCCGGGGTGCGAGCCGAGGACGGTCTCGATCTCGCGCAGCTCGATCCGGAAGCCGCGGATCTTGACCTGGTCGTCGTCACGGCCCAGGTAGGCCAGCTCACCGCCGGGCAGCCGCCGCACCAGGTCCCCCGTGCGATAGCAGCGGACCGGCGTGGCACCCGGTCCCACGGGGAGCTCGGCGAACCGCTCCTTGGTGAGGTCATTACGGTGCAGATAGCCGACGGACACGCTCGCACCGGACAGCCACAGCTCGCCCGCCGCGCCCTCCGCCACCGGCGTCCGCTCGGGGGTGAGCACATGGGCGCCCACATGCGGGAGCGGACGCCCGATGGGCGAGGCGACGGAGCCCGACCGAAGCGTCTCGGCGTCGAGCACCTTGAACGTCGAGTGCACCGTGTTCTCGGTGATTCCGTACATGTTGACCATCCGCGGGCCGCGCGGTCCGGCCTCGGCGACGAAGTCCCTGACGACGTCGAGGTCCACGCTCTCGCCGCCGAAGATGACATAGCGCAGCGAGAGTTCAGGACCACCGCTCTCGGCGTGGGCCTGCGCGGTGTACCGGAAGACCGAAGGCACCTGGTTCAGGACGGTGATCCGCTGCTCCCGCAGGAAGTCGATGAGATCGGTGGAGAGCATGGCGGTGTGCCGCGGTACGACGACCGCGGTCGCGCCGGTCGCCAGCGCGCCCCAGAGCTCCCAGACCGAGAAGTCGAAGCACAGGGAGTGGAGGATCGCCCACCGGTCGTCGGCCGTGAACGCGAAGAGCGGCAGGGCTCCTTCCAACAGCGCGAGCACGTTGCCGTGCGTGATCACACATCCCTTGGGCCTGCCCGTCGAGCCGCTGGTGTAGATGACATAGGCCGGGCTGTCCGGGGACGGCGCTGGCGCTGCCACGCGGCCGACGGTGGACACGGGATCCGCCGCCGGTGTCGCCGGGTCGATGAGGCGATGGCCCGAGAGCCCGAGCCGCTCGGCGGTGGCGCGCGCCCCGACGACGCAGGAGAGCCGCGCGTCCTCGGCGATGAACCGGGTCCGCTCCGACGGATAGTCGGGGTCGAGCGGTACGTAGGCGGCGCCCTGCCTGAGGATCGCGAGCAGCCAGACGATGGTCAGCGCGTCTCGTTCGACCATCACTCCGGTCAGGTCGCCCGGGCGCACTCCGGCCGCGGCGAGACGACCGGCGGCAAGGTCGACGGCCCGGTCAAGATCGGCATAGCTCAGCCGTACACCGTCGCAGATCAGGGCGGTCGCCTCGGGGGTCGCGGACACCCGAGAGCCCAGGAGTTGAATGAGAGATTCCATGACCTACCTGTCATGTTCCGGGAGCGGGCGCTGATTCCGACGACGGGGGAACGGGCCGGGCCGACCGGGCCGACCGGGCAGGCTCACGGCCGACGCAGCTCCCCGAGCGTCGCGCCCTGAGAGGAGAGGACGTGCCTGACTCGCTCCGCCAGCCGGGACTTCAGCGGTGCGAGGTCGCTGGCTTCGGAGATCTCGCTGATCATCTCGACCTTGTCGTCATGTTCCTCGATGGTCACGATCGCGGGCCACGGCATGGTCTCGCGCGGCAGCACCACCGACGCGGCGGGGGCGCCGAACATCGCCCCCGAGCCCAGAACCTCGTAGTTGAACGCGATGAGCCCGCTCGGCAGTCGGCGATACCGCTTGTGCTGGAAGAGGCGGTACAGCCCTGAGGTGTGCTCCGAGCTGTCCAGGATCTGCCCCTGGACGGCTCTGGCCACGTCGATCACGGTGCTGTCGTCGGGGAGGTCGACGATCACCGGCAGCAGGTCGACGGAGAAGCCCATGAGCGGCTTGTTCGTGCGGCGAGGCTGCCCGGTCCTGTGGGCCATCACGAAGACCTGCTCGGCGCCGGTGAGCAGCGACGACGCCACCGCGAGCGCCACCAGGGCAGCGGTGTGCCTGGTGGATCCGCTGGACCGCGACACCTCGCGCAGGCCCGAGAGGCTTTCCCGAGGCAGGGGTTCCACGCGCGTGACGGGCTTCCAGGGCCCCCCGCCCTCGATCAGGCTGGCCGATTCCCATACCGCGTCGAGTCGTTCCCGCCACCGGGTCTCGTTCGCCGCGAACCGTGCGTCCTCGTCGCCGCGCTTCCACCGCGCGTAGTCGAGGAACCCGGCCGGTTCGGGCAGGGCGTCACCCGCCGCACCGCCCAGGTAGCAGGCGGACAGCTCCGACCACAGGACCTCGAACGACCAGCCGTCGACCACCGCGTGCGGCGCGGTGGCCTGAAGGAGCGCGGCATCGTCGGTCTGCACGAGGTGGAACCGGAACAACGAGGGCGCCGACGTGTCCACCTCCCTGAGGGCGAACCGGCGCAGCAGCGCCTCCACGTCGCCAGGTGACGCGTCGCTCAGGGTGCTGACGGTCAGTTTCGGAACGGCGTGGGCGACGCTCGTCTGGGACTCCCCGTTCTCGTCCAGTCCGATCCTCATCACCTCGTGCCGCTCCGCGACCCGCTCGACCGCGTGCCGCAGCCTCTCCACATCCAGGACGCCCTCGATACGAAGCGCCTCGGACATCTGATACGACTGACCGAGCTCGCCGCCCAGCTCGGCGGCCAGCCACAGCAGCTTCTGGCCGTCGGTCAGCGGGGCCTCGCCGACGACGGCCGGTGGCGACGGCCGGTGCACGGGTGCCGGTGCGCGCGGCGTGCGTGGCTTCTCCCACAGGCCCTGCGAGGCGACTTCGGCCGCGGCCTCGGCCACCGCCTCCACCAGGCGCGTGCAGTCCGCCTCGGTGTGCGCGGCGCTCAGGAAGCAGGTGCGCCCCTCCCACACATAGATGCCTCGGGTGAGGAGGCCAAGGAAGAACATGTCCTCGGCCAGTGGGGAGGCGTCGACGCCGATGCGGAACAGCGAGGAGAAGTACTCGACCTCGAGGGGGTACCCGTGGGCGGCGGCGTGGGCGTTGATCCTCCTGGCCACGTCGGCGGTCCGGTCCGTCAGCGAGTTCTGCAGCCGGGGCGATTCCCTCTTGAGATGCCAGATCATCCGCTGCGCCACCGCCATGGTCAGCGGGTGCTTGCTGAACGTTCCGGCGAACACCATGCTCGGCCGCTGCGGGAAGCCGACATCGCCCTCCCGCCAACGCCCGCCGTCGATGGGGGCCATGAATTCGGCGTCGCCCGCGATGACCCCGATGGGCATCCCTCCGGCGATCACCTTCCCGTAGGTCACCAGGTCGGGGCGGACACCGAAGTGCGCGGCCGCGCCGCCGGGGTGGCAGCGGAAGCCGGTGATGATCTCGTCGAAGATCAGGGCGGCGCCGTGGGCGCTGGTGAGCGCGCGCAGACGGTGCAGCAGCTCGACGGGCTGATGCCCCGGGCGTCGGCTCTGGACCGGCTCGACCAGCACCGCCGCCAGTCGGTCGCCGTAGGACTCGAGGACGGGGATCGCGGAGTCGTCGTACGGCAGGATGATGACGTCCTGGACCATCGAGGCGGGCGTGCCCCGGCCGAGAGGGGTCGTCTCACCCCGTTCGCCGCCCGCCCGGGGCGCGACCAGCACGCCGTCGAACGTGCCGTGGAACGAGCCGGCGAACTGTGCCACGACCGTCCTTCCGGTCCTGGCGCGCGCGGCGCGCACGGCGCCCATCACCGCCTCGGTCCCCGAGGAGGTGAAGGCGACCCGGTCGACTCCGGTCATCGACGCGATGCCGCGGGCGACATCGCCCGCCGTGGACGACTGCGGGCCGATCAGCAGGTCGGAGGGGGTGAAGTCGCTCAGGGCCGCGGCGAGCGGCTCCGCCGCATGGCCCAGCAGGACGACGCCGAAGCCCATGCAGAAGTCGAGGAACTCCTGGCCGTCGACATCGGTGAAGCGGGCGCCCTGCCCACGGACCCCGACCACCGGGTAGCTCACCTCACGGCGTCCCTTGCGCGAGGCGATCAGGTTCCGCTGGTCCGCCAGCGCGAACCTGTCCTCCTCGGTGACGCGTTTCGACAGCGTGGTCCGCCTGGCCCACTCGACCTCCGCCGCGAACAGCTCCGCGCCCTCGGCGGGCCGCTCGGGGACCGGGCGGGCTGACGGGACGGCGATCGGGGCGGGCTCGGGGATCGGGGTGGGTTCGGCGATCGGGGCGGGCTCGGGGATCGGGAGCGGCTCCGGCTCAGCGGCGCCGACGGGCGCCGACGGGACGGCGGCCGGGACGGCGCGCTTGAGGTGCTCGCTCATGCCGACGCACGAGTCCAGCTCGGAGAACAGCATGCGTACGTCGATGTCGGTCCCGAACTCCGCCGACAGGGCGTCCGCGAGCTGGATAAGCAGGAACGAGTCATAGCCCAGCTCGATGAAGGAGGCGCTCACGTCCACCTCGTGCGGTGCGCACCCCACGAGCTTCGCGACGATCTGCCGGACCCCGGTCGCGATCCATGTCCCGTCGGCGGGCGCCGGGGTCGGCGCCGGTGCGGGAGCCTCCTCGAACGCCGGAGTCGGCGCCGGCACCGGATCGGGGGTCGGCTCTGCTTCCTTCTGCATGGAGGGCTGCTCCTTCTGAACGCTCCGGTCGAACGCGTAGGTGGGAGCGTGGACGAGCGTGGTGGTGGCGCCCGAGCCGCTCTCTCGGCCGGTCCCATCCGTTGCCGGTGCGGCCTGGTCCCGGTCGGCCGACCACGCGGACGCCAGCAGCCGGGCCCGGGAGTACGCGTCGTAGCCCGCCTGCCTGCCGGTGGTCATGGCCACCACGTCCGTGCCGAACACCTCTCTGACGAACGGTGTGATACCGGCTTCGGAGTCCAGGACATGGACGAGGTCGGTGCCGTTCGCGCGGAGCGTGTTCACGGCGGCGCCGAAGCGGACCGTCCTGACCAGGTGGCTCGCCCAGAACGCGGGGTCGCGGGCCGTATCCTCGTCCAGCAGGTCGCCCGTCGTCGGCGATATCAGCCGGAGACCCGGCGGCCGCAGGCCGACCTGGGACCAGGCCGTCGTGTACTCCGCGACGGCGTCCTTCAGGACCTCGCTGTGGTACGGATACACGACGGGGACAGGGACGCTGGCGATGCCCTCGCCGCGCAGCCGGGTGGCCAGCGCGTCGACGGCGCTCTGCGCGCCGCTGATCATGCAGTCCCTGCCGCCGGGCACGATCGCCAGTGACACGTCGGCGCCGAGGTACGGGGTGACGGACACCTCGGGGAGCCGGACGCGGATCATCCCGCCCGCGGGGGCGTCCTTCAGTATCCGGGCACGCTCCGTCAGAATCGCGGCCGCGTCGGCCAGGTCGACCACGTCGGCGACCACGCCGGCGGCGACCTCGCCAAGGCTGAAGCCGCACAGGGATCCGGGGCGCAGGCCGTCGGCGAGCAGTGACCGTGCGATTGTCACGGACTGCACGAGCATCGCGAGCTCGGTGAGCCGTGGTTCGGGCGGGGACTCGGCGGCCCCCGTGAGGAGCCCTCGCACCAGCGGCCTGTCCTCGGCCGACAGGCACTGAAGCGCATCGGAGAGCAGGTCGGCGAATCCGTCGATCGTGGCTTCGGCCGCCGTCAGATCGCCCGCCGGCCTTCCCTGGCCAGGGAAGACGAGCGCGCTCTCGTGGCTCCGCCTGGGCAGTCGGCTGCCGGTCCGCCACGTGGTGACCTGGTCGTTCCGCCTGGCGACGACGATCGCCTCGCGGTGGGGGAGGACGCGCCGACCCGTCCTCATCGTGTGGGCGAGGCTCCGCAGACGCCGCGGATTCTCCTTGGCGAACTCCTCCACCCGGTCGGCGGTGTCCTCGACGCTGCGCCGGGAGGCGGCGGTCACCGGCAGGACACCGACGTAATCGCCCGGCTCGTCGGCAGTCTCGGCGACCGGCGCCTGCTCGAGCACGACATGCGCGTTGGTTCCGCCGATGCCCATCGAGCTCACTCCGGCCCGCCGCGGCTTCCCTTTGTCCTCCCACTCGCCACACGTGTCGGGAACGAAAAGCCGGTCGCTCGCCGGTTTGATCCGCGGATTGAGCTCCGCGAAGTTGGCGACCGGGGGGATCCGGCCGTGGGCGACGACCAGTGCCGCCTTGATGAGGCCCACGATGCCCGCGGCGGCGCCGAGATGGCCGAGGTTCGCCTTGGTCGCCCCGATGGCGCACCGCACCCCTTCCGCGCCCAGGGCGCGTTCGATGGCCGCCCATTCGACGACATCTCCGATCGCGGTGGCGGTGCCGTGCGCTTCCAGGTAGCCCAGGTCGCGCTTGTCCACCCCCGCGGCGGTCAGCGCCGCGCTGATGACCCGACTCTGCTGGCTCACACTCGGCGCGGTGAAGCCGACCTTCTGGTTGCCGTCGTTGTTGATCGCACTGCCGCGGATGACGGCGTGGATGGCGTCACCGTCGGCGAGCGCCCGGTCCAGGCGCTTGAGCACCACCGCGCCCGCGCCGCTCGCGGTGATGGTGCCGGTGGCGGCGGCGTCGAACGGTCGGCAGTAGCCGTCGACGGACCAGACGCTCCCCTCCTGGTGGTAGTAGCCCACCCGGTGCGGGAGCTCGACGTTCACTCCGCCGGCCACGGCCATGTCGGACTCGCCGCGGAGCACGCTCTGACTCGCGAGGTGCAGGGCGACGAGGGAGCTGGAACACGCACTCTGGACGGTCAGACTCGGCCCGCGCAGGTTCAGCGGATAGGAGATCCGGGTGGCCAGGAAGTCGTTGTCGAGGAGCGCTGTCCAGTTGATCGCTTCCGACAGCTTGAGCGGCCGCGAGACGTCTCCGTACCTGGGGTCCCCGACGCGCTGCATGACCGAGATGGGCGAGGCGCCCCCTCCGGCGGCGAACAGCCCGATGTCCTCGGGATACCGCAAGGGGTCACAGCCGGCGTCCTCGAGCGCTTCGAGTACGACCTCCATCATGACGCGGTGGTTGAGGTTGATCCCGGCTGCCTCACCGGCGCTGAGACCGAAGGCGGCGCTGTCGAACCGGTCGTATCCGTCCAGCGGCGCCACCACGGGCACGTAGCTGTTGCGGACCGCCGGGTCGAGACGGACCCCCTCGCGTCGGCGGTCCTCCTCCCCGACCTCCACCATGGCCGTCGCACCGGCCTCGATGTTGGACCACAGTGAGCGGTAATCGGCTGCCCCCGGAACCCTGCACGCCATACCCACGATGGCCAACGACTCCTGCATCTGACAGCTCCTCAGTGCCTCGCCGACGCGCCGTCGGTCTGGTCTCCGACATCCAGGCGGGAAGCGAAGTCGCGCAACTGCGGGTGGTCGAAGAGCAGTCGCAGGGTCGCGGTGCGCGAGATCCGCCTGCGCACCGACGCGACGACCGCCCCCGCCTTCAGCGAGTGACCGCCCAGCTCGAAGAAGTCGTCGTAGGGCGACTCCACGGGCACGCGGATCGCCTCGCTCCAGATGGCGGCCACCGCTTCCTCGACCGGGGTGAGCCGGGAATCCGTGGCGTCCGCCGCGGGCCCGGTGTCCGCGGACTGATCCGGCTCCGCGGCGGGGGACCCGTGGCCCGCGGTGGTCGCGTCACCTTGCGGGAGCCCGGCGACACGGGCCAGGATCTCGGTCAGGCCGAGCGAGGCCATCGGTACGTCGGGCTGGCGCAGCAACGTCGCCAGGACTTCGTGATAAGCGGCGCAGTAGCCCTGCGCGAGCTCGGGTGAGTAGGTACGCAGGGCGTACTCCCAGTCCAGAGCGATCCCCGAAGGGCTGATGTCGCAGGCCACGTACATGTCGAAAGGCCCCTGCACCGTGCGCGTGATGACCTCGGACAGCTTGCCCTCGCCGAGCTTCAGGCGACCGACGGCCCCCGCGGAGAACAACATGCGCACGATGCCAGCCCCTGGGTCCTGCCCGGTGTTGAGGTCGGTGGCCATCCTGCTGAACGGCAGGGCCTGGTGGTCGATGGCGTCCATGAGGTCGAGGGACACCTCGTCGAGCGTGTCGGTGAACGTTCGGGACAGATCGATCCGCGACTGGATGACGATCATGTTGGCGAGCATGCCCACGGTGCGTGCGAACTCGGGCGTGCGGCCGCTCGTAGCCATCCCCAACGCCTTGACGCCGTCACCGGCGGCGGCGGCGATCATGACCTTCATCGTGGACAGCAGGACGGAGAACTGCGTCGACCTGGTGCGGCGCGCGTAGGCCGAGACCGAGTCGGCCAGCTGGTCGTCGAGCGTGAGGGACACCACGGCCGTGTCCAGCGACGTCGGGGCCCGCGTGACGGCGTGGTCGATTCCGGGCAGCACGCTGCCGGTGACTCCGGCGAGCCGTTCCCGCCAATAGGCCTCCTCCTCCTTGAGGGTGCCGTCGGCGAGCGCGGCGAGCTGCCCTTTCACAAAGGTGCTGTAGCCCGGCGGAACGGGGCCGAGGTCGGGCGGTGTTCCCCGGCGTGCCGATCGGTAGAGCTCACCGAACTCGTCGAGGACGACGGTCATCGAGATGCCGTCACACGCGATGTGATGGACCACCAGGGCGAGCGTGGTGCGGCTGTCGGTCACCTGGACGGCGGTGAGCCTGATCGCCGGCTCGGTCGCCAGGTCGAAAGGCCGGTTCGACGCGGCGTCGATGGTCGCCTGGAGCCGTTCTGACCGCTCGGCTTCCGGAAGCCCCCGCAGATCCACCACGTGGACCGGAACCGGCTCCGGGTCACGGGCGATGACCTGCACGACGCCCGAGTCCGTTTCGCGGAATGTCGTACGCAGGGACTCATGGCGTCGGATGACCTCGTTGAATGCGAACTCCACCGCCGCCGTGTCGAATTCGCCTTCGAAGTGGAATATCTCCGGCATGATATAGGCGGGGCTCGCCTGATTCAGCCGCCAGAAAAGCCAGATGCCCTCTTGGAGTGGGCCGATCGGCAGTGTGTCCGTCATCGAGTCACTGCTGTCGGTAGTCATGCCACGTCCCCGATCATGTGACGCAGTTCGCGTATGGTTCCTGCCCGGTAGAAGTCGCGGAGACGTATGCGCACCCCGAACTCCTTGTGAATGCTCGCCAAGGCGTCGAGCGCGTCGAGTGAGCCGCCCCCGAGCTCGAAGAAGCTGTCGTCGAGTGTGCACGGGGCGCCCAACGTTTTGTGCACGATCGAGATCAGTCGTTCCGCGACGTCGTCGAGAGCGGAGTCGTCCGCCGGTGCCTCGGCGTCACCGGCATCCATATGACGCTCCAACGCGGAGATATCGGCCTTGCCGTGCTCCGTCACAGGAAGATGCTCGACTCGTTGGATCAGCGCCGGGATCATATAGGGGGGCAGCTCGGCCGCAAGGTGGTCCCGGATGCTCTTGTCCGTGCCCGTGGCCTCCTTCTCGCCGTGTCCCACATAGCAGGCGAGCAGGCGGGGATGCGCCCCCCCGCGCTGGACGAAGGCGACCGACTGGGCGACGGCCTGGTGCCGGTTCAGAGCGGACGAGACCTCACCCAGCTCGATACGCTGACCGCCGATCTTCACCTGGTCGTCCAGCCGCCCGATGAAGCTGTACCCGCCCCCTGGCAGCCTTCTCGCGAGATCGCCGCTCCGGAACATGCGCGAACCGGGCGGGCCTTCGGGGTCGGGAACGAACCGCTCGGCGGTCAGCCGGGGATTGCCCAGGTATCCGCGAGCGACGCCGGTGCCGCCCACGTACAGGTGTCCGTGCTCGCCCTCGGCCACCTTCGCCAGGCTCTCGTCCCGGTACAGATGGGCGCTGACCCCGGGAATCGCCTCACCGATCGGCGGTTCGGTGAAGTCATCGCCGGTCAGAACGGTGCCCGTCGCCGCGATCGCCGTTTCGGTGGGGCCGTACTGCACCACGACGGTGCCTCCGTGGGCGGTCAACTCCCGCACCACGCCGTTGGGTACCGCCTCACCGCCGACGAAGGCGAGTCGCAGGCCGGACTCGGACGGTCGGTAGCCCGCGCCGAGCAAGCCGGAATACCAGGAAGGCACTCCGCTGAGGACGGTGACTCCGTTGTCCCTGATGCAGTCGATATGGTCCTGCCAGGACCCGTCCATGAGGTCGGGAGCCACGACGAGCGTGGCACCGGCGGCGAGCAGGAGGACCGGCCGGAGCGAGGCGTCGAAGCTCAGGCTCGCGGACAACAGCACGCGCATGACGTCGTCGGTGTGCAGGTCCGGCTGCTTCACCAGGCCGTAGAGGTAGTCGCCGTAGTTGTCCAACGCGCCGAAGTCGACGCCGACGGCGTTGGGCGTGCCCGTCGATCCCGAGGTGTGGAGGACGTAGGCGAGATGGTGCGCCGCCGGAGAGCCACGGTCCCCCGAGCGGCCCGGGCCGCCTTTCAGCTGCTTGAACCGGATCCCCGTCCCGTCAGGCATGAGGACCTCCGCGCCGCCCTCACCCGCCTCTTCCAGGACATGAGTGGCCGACGTGTCGAGCACCAACTCGCGCCTGCGCTCGGGCCACTTCGCATCGATGGGCAGATAGGCCGCACCGGACATCCAGATTCCGAGGAGGGCGATGATCGCTTTGTCGCCGCGTGGCAGGACGGAGGCCACCACGCTCTCAGGACCGACTCCGTGGTCGCGGCGCAGGTGCTCGCCGATGTCGGTCGCGGTCGCGACCAGCTCGCCGTAGTCGATCGACCGGCCGTCGGCCCGTACGGCCGCCCGATCGGGGGCACGTTCGGCGACGCGGATGATCCGATCGAGTACCTGCGGTGTGCCCATGAGGGCCCCCTCCTTACGCCGGGATCATGGCCCCGACGACACAATCGTGGACGCGAACCTATGGAAGTTGAGCTGTCCGCCGGGGATTCATGCGGCGCAGTGACCGATTCCCCGCCTTCGGCCATGGCCGACAGGTCGGCCATCGTCAGCGGTCACCGTCGGCGAGCGCTTCCACGCTGTTCCAATGAGAGGTGAACGCCGCCACCGTCGGATACTCCATCAACGCGAGGATGTCCGTACTGATATCCAGTTTCTGGTTGAGGCGATCGGCGAGCTCCATCAGCTGCAACGAATGACCACCGAGGTCGAAGAAATTGGTGCCCACGTCTGCTTCCGGAATCCCGATCACCTCGGCCCATATCCGGGCGACGTCCTGCTCTTGCACAGGCATGATTGACAGCCTTTCCCCCGAATCTTGACAGATCGCTGAGTCGACGTCATGGTATGCGGGCGCTTCTCCGCAGCACAAGGCATCGAGTCCAGGAAATGGGACAGCGCAGGTGGATGATTGAGCGGATGGCCTTTTCAGGACCGACCGCGGCCATGTGGTGGGACTTTCTCTCGATGGGTGAGCGGGTGGCGGGTGAGGTTGACGGAGCAGGCCCATGACGCCCCTCGGCGCGGTGTCGCTACTGACTCGGGGGCCCGGCGGCGGCCTGGCGGACGCTCAAGGGCGTGATATCGGTCCACACTTTCTCGATGTGGTCGAGCGCCTCGGACTTCCCGCCCCGGAAGCCCGCGGCCTTCCAGCCCGCGGGGACGGGTCGGCTCACGGGCCAGATCGAGTACTGCTCCTCGTGGTTGACCACCACGTCGTAGACGAGAGTCGCTTCGCTGTCGCCTTCGCTGGGGTATTCGCCGGGCGGCATGATCAAGAGTCTCCTGATGTCGGGTCGGAGCCGGGTGGCCATGGTGGTCATGGTGGTCATCGGGGAATCGCGAGGGGCCGACGGCAAGCCTACTGATCCGCGGACAGACCTCCCGCCCAGCCGCCTTCACCGGTCGGCACAGGCAGCTCGTCGAGTCGCGCGCCGGGGTCGGCCAGACCGCTGGCGAGCAGGGCCAGCAGGGTGTTCTGCCAGTCGCGCGCCGAGGTCCGGTCGAACCTGTCGGCGGCGTATTCGAACTCGCCGGCCAGACCGTCGGAGTACTGCCGGACGGACCAGGTCAGCGCGGCCTTCGCGGTGCCCTGGTGGATGAACTGCTCGGCGATGTCGAGCCCTTCGATCCCGCCCTCGATGTCGAGCGGGGTGGACTGCAAGGCGAACATCGCGTGGAACAGCGGGCGTTGTCCCCCCTCACGCCGCGGCAGGGACGCGACCACGTCGGCCAGCGGCAGCTCCTGGTGGGTCAGTGCCTCCGCCAGCGCCTCGTCGGTGCGGCCGACCAGCTCGCGGAAGGTCATGCCCGCGGTGAAGCGCATCCGCAGCGGTACCGTGTTGACCAGGTAGCCGATCAGATCCTCCGTGCCCGGCCGGTTCCGACCGGCCATCGGCACCCCGACGACCACGTCGTCGACGCCACCGGTGCGGCGCAGGGTCGCGAGGAAGGCCGCGAGCAGCACGGTGAACGCGGTGCTCCCGCAGCCGCGGGCGACGCGCTCGACGGCGGTCGGATCGACGGCTTCGGGCGGCAGGGGGAGAGCGAAGCCCTCGGTGCCGCTTCGCTTCCCCGAGCCGCGCGGGAAGCCGGGCTCGACGGTCGGCGGGTCCCCTTCGAGCCGGGCGCGCCAGTGGTCCCGCTGCCCTTCCGCCTCCGCGCCGCGCAGCCAGCGCTCCTGCCAGGCGCAGTAGTCGGCGTACTGGATGGTCGGCTCGGGCAGCGGACGCCCGGCGTAGAGCGTGGCGAACTCACGCCAGAACACGGCCAGGGACCAGGCGTCGAACACCGCGTGGTGCACGTTGAGCAGCCACAGATGGTCCTCGGCGTCGATGCGGTAGCAGGCTGACCGCAGCAGTGGGCCGGCGGACAGGTCGAACGGGCGCCGTGCCTCCTCCTCGGCCAGGCGACCGGCCTTGTCGGCGTCGGCGGCGACGGTCACCTCCGTACGCACGGGGCTCGCGGGCCTGATCCGCTGCCAGACGCGACCGTTCCGCTCCTCGAAGACGGTACGCAGTGCCTCGTGACGGGCGACGATCCCGGTCAGCGCGGCGTCCAGACGGTCAAGGTCGAGCGGCCCCCTGATCCGGTAGCCGAGCACGACCGCGTAGGTCGGCGCCCCGCGGTGCACCCGGTCGAGGAACCACAGGGCCTGCTGCCCGCGTGAGGCGAGGCACCGGTCGTCGCGCTCGCGCGACGGCACGACCGCGCTCTCCGACGCGTCGCGGCCGTGTGCCTGCTTCACCAGGGCGGCGACCCCGGCCACGTGCGGAGCCATCCGCAACTGCGCGAACGACAGCCCCACACCGGTCACATCGGCGACCCGGCTGAGCAGCTGGAGACCCCGCAGGGAGTCCCCTCCGGCGGCGAAGAAGTCCTCGTCCCTCGACGGGGACCGCCCGTCGAGCACGTCGCTGACGAGGAGGGCGACGACGCGCTCCAGCGTCGTCATCCCGGCCTGGCCCGTGCGGTCGACCTGGCCCGTGCGGTCGACCTGGCCCGTGCGGTCGGCCTGGCCCGTGCGGTCGGCGCGGCCTGCGCGGTCGGCGTGGGGCGGCGCGACGGGGGGAAGGGCCGAGCGGACCGCCTTGCCGTTCAGCGGCGAACGCGGGATGCGATCGAGCAGCACGATGGACCGGGGCACCATGGCCTCGGGCAGTCGGCCCGAGATGTCGGCGCGGATCGCCGCCTCGGACACCCCGTCCTCGGCCTCGACATAGGCGATGAGGCGCGACCCGAACGGCGGGTCGTCGACGCTGATGACGACGACGTCCCTGACCCCGGCGCAGTGATGCATGGCGCTTTCCACCTGGCCGGGCTCGACGCGGTGCCCGCGGACCTTGACCTGGCGATCGGAGCGTCCGAGGAACAGGAGGGTCCCGTCGCTCCGTCGGCTGCCGCGGTCGCCGGTGCGGTACATGCGCGATCCGGGCGGGCCCTGGGGGTCGGGAAGGAAGCGGTCGGCGGTGGCGGCCGGGGCGGCGTGGTAGCCGCGGGCCAAGGGCGGTCCGGCGAGCCAGATGTCTCCCGGGGTACCGTCCGGCACCGGTCGCATGTCGTCGTCGAGGATGTGGAACGTGGCCTGCGCGAACGGGCGGCCGATGGGCGCGAGCGCGTAGTCGGAGCGGCCGGGGCCCGACAGCTCGTCCGGCTCCGGGCGGTACAACGCCACGCTGATGCTGGCTTCGGTCGGCCCGTAGTCGGAGACCCAGTCGACGGATTCCGCTCCGGGGATCCGGTACCAGGCGGCGAGCTTGTCGACGAGGATCTTGTCGCCGCCGATGAACACGATGCGCAGCGAGGCGGGCAGGCTGACCAGCCCGGACGTCAGATCGTCCACCCACTGGTGCCAGTAGGCACTGGGGAGGCTCACCCCCGTCACCGCGAGACGGTCGATGAGCTCGGTGAACTCCAGGCTGGTGAAGTGCCGTTGATCGGGCATGACGACGGCCGCCCCGGTGACCCAGGCGGGCATGATCTCTTCGAGCGCGGCGTCGAAGGCGATCGGGGTGGATTGCAGGAACCGGTCGCTCGGGACCAGCTTGAGCTCGTCCCTGAGGGACACGGCGTGGTTGGCGAAGCTGGCGTGCGTGACGGCGACGGGCTTGGGCTTACCGGTGGAGCCCGAGGTGAAGACGCAGTAGGCGAGGTTGGACGGGGCGACGGCGGGGGCCGGGGCGGTGGTCGGCCGGTCCGGCAGGCCGGCCTGCTCCAGGTCCACGACGGGCACGCCGGAGGGCGCCACGGTCACCGATCCGTCGCGGACGAGGAGGCTGGCTCCGATGTCCTTGATCATCGCCTCGGCGACATCGGCGGGGAGCGACGGGTCGACGGGCACATACACCCCGCCGGCCTTCCACACCGCGAGCATCGTGACCAGCAGGCGCGGCGACGGCTCCATGACGACGGCGACCAGGCGCTCGGCTGCGATACCGGCCTCGGCCAGCAGATGGGCGCACCGGGCGGCCCGTTCGTCGAGTTCGCGGTAGGTGAGGACGCCACCGTCCGAGACGACCGCGACGGCGTCAGGGGTCAGCGAAGCCTGCGCCTCGAACAGGTGATGAACGCAGGTACCGGGCATGAAAATCCCATCTCCGGATCGAGCGGTACGGGTCGGCACTTCGCGTGGAAGGTCAACGGAAGGCCAACGGAAGGTCGGCGGAACGCAGGGACGGCAGTCGGCCCCGGGGCCGGAAGTATCGGGAGTGTCAGAAATAGGAGTTCAGCCCACCGCGCCGCCGCACATCGACCGTCGCGCAGTGGAAGGAGCCGCCGAAGCTGTTGAAGTTCCGGAACGGGCACGGGATCGCGGCCATTCCCCAATCCTCGGCGAGGCGGCGCATCGGCTCGTCCTGCGCCTCCACGACCATCCGCTCCTCGTCGATCATGAGCACGTTCATATTGATCCATGTGCTGGTCATGTAGAGCGGGTGGTCGCCCGGAATCACCGGCGGCGGTGCCGTGCGCACTTCCCAGTCCTTGAATATCTCCGGAACCTCCGGCACCCGGTCCGGATGGATCAGCAGCTTGCCAGGGGCCAGCGGCATCAGGCTCGCGTCGATGTGCATGGGGTGGTCGTCGGCCAGGGTCACCTCGTGCACCCGGTACGCGTCGCCCAAGTGCCTGCGGACCCACTCGATGCCCAACGCGTTGGTGACATGGCTGCGTTGGGCGAAGATGTCGCGGCCGCACCGGATGAAGTCGGCCGCGTCGAACGTGGGCTCGAACTCGGTGATCACCGAGCGGAACGGCTCCCCTTCGGGCTGGTCGGTCCAGCCGTCGACGTATAGCTCGTCGGGGAGCTCGGGCTTGGGCGGCGAGCTCCATCGGGCTCCCCGCAGGAAGTACTCCTTGAGCAGCGGCCGGTAGGCCGACGCCGCGTGGTGGCGCGAACGCCAGGACATCGGCGCCTCGATGACGTCGTCGCCGACGACCAGCAGCAGGTCGCGGGGCATCGCGTCGTACAGACCCGTGCTCGACCATCCCGGCGCGCCGTAGGACTTGCTGTGGTCCCGCGGCTCGGGCCGACGGACCCTGACTCCTTCGCCGGCCAGGATCTCGACCAGTTGGTCGAGCTCGTCCCGCGCGGCCGCGACGCGGTCGGCGGGGAACGGCTGCCCCGCGCGCTCCTGGAATATGGCGCGCTGCTCTGGCGAAAGCGGCGCACCGACCGAGGGGTGCCACGGAGGGAAGCGGGCGCCGTCGACGGCGCCGACGATCACCTCCTCCAGGGGGTCCCACTCGTTGAAGGAGCTGACGGGACACTCGGTGGAGGCCTCTGACTCGCTCATCTCGCATCCTTTGCTGGTCGGTGTCAGGAATGCTGTCGGACCACGATCACGGCACGCGGCACGTGGCTCGCCGTCAGCCGTCTCGGTCCATGAGCGCGCGCAGGCTCGCCGGACGCATGTCCGTCCAGAGTTCGCCGATCCGGTCCAGGCAGGCGGACCGCTCCGCGGGGCCGCCGACCCGTTCCCATCCCTCGGGGACGTCCCGCCCCGCGGGCCAGATCGAGTACTGCAGCTCGTGGTTGCGCACGACGGTGAAGAGGGTGTCGGCCTCGGTCATGGCTGCCTCTCGTCGTTCGGCCCGGTCAACACGCCTCCGGATCACCGGGGGTCCGCTTGGCCGCCGACGGCAGGCCCTCGCGGCGGATGTCCAGGAACCCGGCCACCGCCGGGACCGGCGACACGACGTGGCCGTCCTCGCGGAACGACGCGCCGTACTGCTCGGCGACTCGCGGCAGCTGGCTCCAGTGCGTGGTCGGGCGCAGGTGGTGCTCCTGGTGGTAGCCGTCGTTGAAGGTCAGCCAGTTGTACAAACGGCCGTAGTGGCTGACCGAGTTCGCGTACCGGCTCTCCGGGTGGGCCCCGTAGTGCCGGTAGTAGTTCTGCACGTTGACCAGCGTGAAGGCCACCGCTATCGCGGGCAGGTAGCAGATCAGGAGCCACTGCCAGGACAGCACCGCGAGCAGTCCGAGCAGCGCGAGGTGCGCGAGTCGGTCGGCCTGGATCTGGCGCAGCTCCGCCCTGCGTCGCTCGGGATTCCGGGTGGCGAGCTCCTGGAGCAGCGTCTCGTCGGCGCCGACCCGGCAGCCCCGGCGCAGGGCGGCGAACGTACCGAGGAACTCGCGGGCCGACTCGGCGAGGCTGAAGAACAGGTACCGCCACAGCGGTGCGTGGCCGTCGTCCCGGCTGTAGCGGAAGGTGGACGTGACGTCGCGCGTCGTTCCGTCCTCGCCTTTGCGGTCGTTGTTGTAGCGATGGTGGTTGCGCACATGGGTCAGCCGGTACGCCTGCACCGATTGCGCGATGTTCGCCGAATTGATCAGCGACATCACCGCGTTGTGGCGCGAAGAGACAAACCATGGCTGGTGCGAGAACAAATGAGATACAATGATCACGCTGTATGTCATCATGAAAGTCACGAGCGCGAATGACCCCACCATCGGCCACAGCCCGGTGGGATCGACCGCGGCGAGCCAGATCGTCACCGCGAACTGAGTGATGCTGAACAGAACCAGAAGGGCGTCGATAGGGCCGTTCCGGAACACACGGGATTTCCGGTCTTCCATGAGCCTGATACCTCTGCGTTGTCGTGTGCGCTGAAACGGATGCGCGTCAGTGCGCGCCTCGGCCCACCACGGGCGTTTCGCGATCACAGGAACGCACATCCAAGAGCTGAAGAGGCATGTGGGTATGCGCATGGCCCCGCAGGAAAATGAATGACGTCGTATGATCCTCGTAGTGACTGATGATCCCCGTAGTGACGGATCGGCTCCCGCCTTCTGTGAGTTGGGCAGATCGCCTCGGTCGACGCTCACGAAAGACGCCCTGCTCGGCAACTGCCCGTTATCAGCGATCAGTTGGGATAGCCTCACGGAGCCGCATTCAACACTGTGGGTTGTGACGAGGTCAAGCCCTCTCCTACGGTGGATCGTTGGGCTTGTCGGTAGCGAAATGCCCTCTTCCGGTATTCGCCGGTAGACCGGTGGGGAGTACCGTTGTCCGGGAGCATGGCGGAGGCGGGTGCGCGACGTCCGGTGGGCCGCTCGCCCTGTCAACTCCAGGTTGAAGTAGGACCCTTGACAGGGTATCTATCGGTGGAGAACACTGGCCCCGTTCCTGTCGCGGAGAGGGGCAGAAGGCCAGATCCCGCTGGGGTCGCCGACATTCTGGAGTGGCCTTCCCTCTCCGACGGGACAGCAAGTGCATCGCAGGGGGAGGGCAATACTGTGGCCAGCGCTGATCGTGCCGAGCGGCACCGGTTCTCGCCGGAGATCCTCGCGGCGGTTCGTGCCGCGTCCCGTCCGGACAACTGGCACGGACCACTCGAAGTCGTCGAGCACTGGCTATGGATCGCGGCGTGGTGCACGGCGTCCGTGCTGGCGTTCCAGCAGGCCCCGCTCTGGGCCGCGATCCCGGTGTACGTCGTCGCGGTGTTCTTCATCGGCGGTCGCCAGCGGGCCCTCGCCGGGGTGCTGCACATGGCCACCCACCGCGCGTTCATGGCGAACCGACGCGTCGGCAGCGTCATCGGGGCACTGTTCGGCGGATATCCGGTGCTCCAGAGCTTCACCGGCTACCGGGCCTCGCACCTCGGCGAGCACCACGGCCGCCTGGGCGACCCGGAGCGGGACCCCGACTACAAGCAGTACCAGGACAACGCGCTGTGCGGGGACAACCTCAGCCGGGCCGCGCTGCGACGGTACATGTGGTCCGTCCTGAGCCCGCGCGCCACCGCCTCGTACATCCTCTACCTGCTGCGGCACCGGATCGTGGCCAAGGGCGAGCGGACGTCCGAGCGCTGGCTGCGGGTCGCCCTCATCGCCGCGGTGCTGGCGTGGGCGGTCTTCGGCGGCTGGTGGATCTGGCTTCTCCTGCTCTGGTTCGTGCCCATGGTCACGACGCAGGTGTGGATCGGCGCTGTCGCCGAGCTCATGGAGCACTTCCCGCTGATCGAGACCGCGCCCCGAGTGGACATCTTCATGTCCTGGAACCGGGTGTACGGCCTCGGGACGCGCTTCCTGTTCGGGGAGAAGGACGGCGAGGGCTTCCACCTGGTCCACCACCTGTTCCCGCGGACGCCGATGTGGCGGCTGCGGGAGGTCGACGCGATCCTGCAACGCGACCCGGTGTACGCGGAGCTGCCCCGCCTGGACGGTGTGCTCGGCGGGATGGGAAGGATCTACAGGTCCCTGCCGAGCACCGAGGGCGGGACCGCGGGAAAGGTCCTGACCACCCCGATGCCCGAGATGTGAGCGACCGCGACGCCGTCTCGTCCCGTCGTGTGCCCGGTCGGCGCGGCCATCCCCGTCGAGACCGCCGTTGACGCCAGTGCCTACTCACCCATGCGGGGGAGCTCAATGACTGCCAGTGCTGACCTGGACCACGCGCGAACGCGGCACTCGTCGGAGCCTGACGCGCCGAGGGGGCTGGTACCGGCGTCGGTGGGGCAGGAGGCGCTGTGGCTGGTCGATCAGCTGGGTGGCGGGTCGACGGAGTACTCGATGGTGTTCGCCTACGGCTTCCGTGGAGACCTGGTGGTGCCCGCTCTCGAGCGGGCGGTGAACCAGGTGGTGGCACGGCACGGGGCGCTGCGCACGACCTTCGTGGAGGAGGACGGGAAGCCGCTCCAGAGGATCGCCGACGAGCTTCACGTGCGGCTCGTCGTCGAGGACGTGTCGGGGAACGACGGACTGTACCACCGGCTGCTCCTGGAGGAGGAGCGCGCCTTCGACCTGGAGGCGGGCCCCCTGTTCAGGACCGGCCTGCTGAGGCTGGCCGAACGTGAGCACGTCCTGCTCCTGGCCGTGCACCACGCGGTGTTCGACGGAGTCTCGCTCGACATCCTCCTGGACGAGCTGCGCGAGTTCTACGCGGCGGCGGTTGACGACCGTGCGCCTGACGTGGAGCCGTCGGTGGCGCAGTTCACGGACTTCGCGGTGGCGGAGCAGCAGTGGCTGCGGACCGAGGAGTGTGCGGAGCAGCTCGAGTTCTGGCTCCGCACGCTGGACGGAGCCGAGCCGCTGAGGGTGCCGACCGCCCGGCCTGAGTCGACGGCCGGGTCAGGTGCCGCCGGTCTGGTGCAGTTCGAGGTGGACCGGGAGGTCGGCGCGGGCCTGGAACGCCTGCTGACCCAGGAGCGGGCGACGCCGTTCATGTTTCTGCTCGCGGCGCACCACGTGGCGTTCGCCCGCGCCACCGGGCAGCGGGACGGCGTGGTGGGCACCCCGATGGCGAACCGCCACGAAGCGGGGATGCGGGATGCCATCGGCTACTTCGTGAACATGGTGCCGCTGCGCGTCGATTCGACGGACGCCCGCAGTTTCCGGGACCTGTTGCGGCGGGTACGGGGGGTGTTCCTGGACGCGTACGAGAACCAGGACTACCCGTACGCACAGCTGGTGGCCCACCTGCGGTCAGGCCCCGGCGGCCGGAAGGAGCTGTTCGACACCGCGCTGGCGATGGACTACAGCTCATCGGATCAGGAGGCGTGGCCCGGTGTCGAGGTCGCGCCCGTGGACACCGAGGGAGTCAGCGCGAAGTTCGACGCGTTGTTCTCGATCTACGCGACCGGGCGGGGCTTCGAGGGGGAGATCAGCTTCCGCACCGCTGTGCTCGACCGGCCGACGGTCGAGTCGCTCGCCGAGGACTTCGTGGCGATCCTGGGCCGGGCCGTCGCGCATCCCGACGTGGAGCTGGACGAGCTGCTGGCGCGGCCCGGCGGGCAGCCCAACCGGCCGCACGCACCGGCGCCTTGGGGCCGAGCCGACACCGAAGCCACCATCCCGGTGCTGCCCGGTGGGCCGGCCCTCCGCCGACCGCCGCGCAACGCCAGGGAAGAGATCCTGTGCGGGTTGTTCGCCGAGGTCCTGGAAGCCGAGGACGTCTGTATCGACGACGACTTCTTCGACCTGGGCGGCCACTCGCTGCTGGCCGGACGCCTGGTGTCGCGGGCGCGGTCGGTCCTGGGCGTGGAGCTGGCCGTCCAGTGGCTGTTCGAGACTCCGACGGTTGCGGGTCTGGCCGGGCGGCTGGACGACGGAGCGTCCGATTCACTGGCGGCCCTCCTTCCGCTGCGCGCGAAGGGACACCTGGACCCGGTCTTCTTCCTGCCCCCGATCGGCGGGCTGAGCTGGTCCTATGCGAGGTTCCTGCCGTACATCCCGAAGGGACGCCCGGTGTACGGCTTGCAGGCCACCGGGCTCACCGGGGAGGTCGACCGGCCGGAGTCGGTCCGTGCGCTGGCCGAGACGTACCTCGAACTGATCCGCGACGTATGCCCTCATGGCTCGTGTTTCCTGATGGGATGGTCGTTCGGCGGCGTGGTCGCGCAGGAGATCGCCGTGATGTTGGAGGCATCGGGCGCCGAGGTCCGCAACCTGGTGCTGCTCGACGCCGTTCCCGCGGTCGGCGGGTCGACCGCGGGCGATGAGCTGTCCGAGGAGCAGCTCAAGGCCATCGCGGAGTCGATCCGTGGAGCCGGGGGCGGCGCGTCCGGCGAGCTGACGGAGTCGGTGTTCAACGACCTTTCGGACATCGCGGCCCACTGTCTCGGTCTCCTGCGGGCCCACCGCTCGCGGAAGTACGGCGGGGGCGCGGTGAGCTTCGAGGCCGAGGAGACGGAACCCGAACGCGACCGGGTCGGGGTCCGCTGGGCGGACCTCGTCGGCCGCGGGGTCGAGACCCACCCACTGGACTGCGCCCACGCTGAGGTCATGGACGCCGCGGTGGTCCGGCGGATGGGTCCCGTCATCGCGGAAGCCGTGAAGTGACCCTCGCGGACCCCGTCCGTTCGCCGTCAGGGCCAGGGGTCGGCGTGAGAGCCTGGGTTGCATGAACCGGTTGGCTGGTGTGACCTCGCCGTACCTGCTCCAGCACGCGGACAACCCCGTGGACTGGTGGCCCTGGGGGCCCGAGGCGTTCGACGAGGCGCGGCGGCGCGATGTGCCCGTGCTGCTCAGCGTCGGGTATGCCAGTTGCCACTGGTGCCATGTCATGGCGCGCGAGAGCTTCGAGGACGACGCGCTCGCGGGCTATCTCAACGCGCGCTTCCTGCCCGTCAAGGTGGACCGCGAGGAGCGGCCCGACATCGACTCCGTCTACATGGACGCCGTGCAGGCGGCGACGGGCCAGGGCGGCTGGCCGATGACCGTGTTCATGACGGCCGAGGGCGAACCGTTCTACTTCGGCACCTACTTCCCGCCCTCGCCGCGCGCCGGGCTGCCCTCGTTCCGGCAGCTGCTCGAAGGCGTGCACGCCGCGTGGACCGACCGGCGCGACGAGGTCGCCGGGGTCGCGGGGCGCATCGCGCGCGAGCTGGCGGGGCGCGCGCTCGAGTACGGCGACGCCCGCCCGCCCGCGGCCGAGGACCTGGCGATGGCGGTCGGCGGGCTCGCGGGCGAGTTCGACGCGGAGCACGGGGGGTTCGGTGGCGCGCCCAAGTTCCCTCCGTCGTCGGCGCTCGCGTTTCTGCTGCGTCACCACGCGCGCACGGGCTCGGCCCAGGCGCTGCGGCTCGCGGAGCGCACGTGTGACGCGATGGCGCGCGGCGGGATCTTCGACCAGCTCGGCGGCGGCTTCGCGCGGTACGCGGTGGACGCGGCGTGGGAGGTGCCGCACTTCGAGAAGATGCTGTACGACAACGCCCTGCTCGGCCGCGTCTACACGCAGCTGTGGCGGACCACGGGGTCGGATCGTTGGCGCGGGATCGCCCTGGAGACGGCCGACTTCATGGTGCGCGAGCTGCGCACGGGCGAGGGCGGGTTCGCGTCGGGGCTCGACGCGGACAGCGAGGCCCCCGAAGGGGGCGGGCACGCGGAGGGCGCCTACTACACGTGGACGCCCGCGCAGCTCGCCGACGCGCTCGGCCCCGCGGACGCGGCGCTCGCGGCCGACGTGTTCGGCCTGGGCGCGGGGGGAACGCTGCGGCTGCCCGGCGCCGAGCCGCCCGCGTCGCTGCGGGAGCGGCTGCGCGCGGCGCGCGAGCGCAGGCCGCGGCCCGAGCGTGACGACAAGGTGGTGGCCGCGTGGAACGGCCTCGCCATCGCGGCGCTGGCCGAGACCGGCGCGTGCTTCGACCGCGAGGACCTGGTGGCGGCCGCGGTGGGCGCGGCGGAGCTGCTGTGCGCCGTGCACCTGGGCGCGAACGGCCGCCTCGCGCGCACCTCGCGCGACGGTCGCGCCGGAGCGAGCGCCGGGGTGCTCGAGGACTACGCGGATGTGGCCGAGGGGTTCATCGCCCTGCACGCGGTGACGGGCGAACGCCGCTGGCTCGATGGGGCCGGGGCGCTGCTCGATGTCGTGCTTGAGCGGTTCACGAGCGAGGACGGCGCGCTGTACGACACGGCCGACGACGCCGAGCGGCTGATCAGGCGCCCGCAGGACCCGACGGACGGCGCGACCCCGGCGGGCTGGACGGCCGCGGCGGGCGCGTTGCTCTCGTATGCCGCGCACACCGGGAGCGACCGGCACCGCCGCGCGGCGGAGCGGGCGTTGGGCATCGTCACCGCGCTCGGCACCCGGGCGCCGCGCTTCATCGGGTGGGGGCTCGCGGTCGCCGAGGCCGCGCTCGACGGGCCGCGCGAGGTCGCGGTGGTCGGCCCCGCCGACGACCCGGCCACGGGCGAGCTGCACCGGACGGCGCTGCGCTCGACGGCGCCTGGCGCGGTGGTGACGCGCGGGGAGCCGGGCGCGGCGGACCCGCCGCCCCTGCTGGCCGGGCGCCCCCTGCGTGAAGGGCGGCCGACGGCGTATGTGTGCCGGGGCTTCGTGTGCGCTGCCCCGACGAACGACCCCGCCGAACTGGCCGCCCAGCTCGCCCCCTCGGGGGCGTGAGGGCCCCACCCCGCCGCCTCGTCGGCGCCGGGGGCCGAGTCGTCCAGGTCGTGCTCCAGGTCGTGCTCCAGGTCGTCTCATTGGTGGTGACTCTCAAAAGTGAGTAGCTGTCAAGAGGCGGGGGTCGTTCCCTCGCCCTCGGGTGTGATGTGTCGCTCATATGAGCCCGACTGGACACACAAGAGAGAAGGCGGCACCATCAGATGAGCGTTCCCCTTTTCGGATGAGCGCTCGCTCAACGACCCTCAACCCTCTGGAGCGAACGTGACGCTGACCTCAGCAGCTCCCGTCGCCGCCCACGCCCCGACCCGGCATCACAAGCTCGTCTCCTGGGTCGAGGAGATCGCCGCGCTGACCGAGCCCGACCGGGTGGTCTGGTGCGACGGCTCCCAGGAGGAGTACGACCGCCTGTGCGACGAGCTGGTCGCCAAGGGCACCTTTGTGAAGCTCGACCCCGACAAGCGCCCCGGCTCGTTCTACGCAGCGTCCGACCCCACGGACGTCGCCCGCGTCGAGGACCGCACCTTCATCTGCTCGGAGCGGGAGGAGGACGCGGGACCGACCAACCACTGGATGGACCCGGCCGAGATGCGGGAGACGTTCAGCGGCCCCGACGGGCACTTCCGCGGCGCGATGCGCGGGCGGACCATGTATGTGGTGCCGTTCTGCATGGGCCCGCTGGGCTCGCCGCTCTCCGCCCTCGGCGTGGAGATCACCGATTCCGCCTATGTCGCCGTCGCCATGCGGACCATGACCCGGATGGGCAGCGCCGTCCTGGACGAGCTGGGCACGGACGGGGCGTTCGTCCGCGCCGTGCACTCCGTCGGCGCGCCCCTGACCGAGGGGCGCGAGGACGTGCCCTGGCCGTGCAACTCCGTCAAGTACATCTCGCACTTCCCCGAGACCCGCGAGATCTGGTCCTTCGGCTCCGGCTACGGGGGCAACGCGCTGCTCGGCAAGAAGTGCTACGCCCTGCGCATCGCCTCCGTCATGGCCAGGGACGAGGGCTGGCTGGCGGAGCACATGCTGATCCTCAAGCTCACCCCGCCAGGCGGCGCCCCCGCCCGGTACATCGCGGCGGCCTTCCCCTCCGCCTGCGGCAAGACCAACCTCGCCATGCTCCGGCCCTCGCTCCCCGGCTGGCGCGTGGAGACGGTCGGGGACGACATCGCGTGGATGCGGTTCGGCGAGGACGGCCGCCTCTACGCGATCAACCCCGAGGCGGGCTTCTTCGGCGTCGCCCCTGGCACGGGCGAGCGCACCAACGCCAACGCCATGCGCACCCTGTGGGGGAACGCGGTCTTCACCAATGTCGCCCTCACCGACGAGGGCGACGTGTGGTGGGAGGGCATGACCGACGAGACCCCCGACCACCTCACCGACTGGCGAGGGAACGACTGGACGCCGGGCGGCGGCACCCCCGCGGCCCACCCCAACGCGCGGTTCACGGTGCCCGCCGCGCAGTGCCCGACGATCGCGCCGGAGTGGGAGGACCCCGAAGGCGTGCCCATCTCGGCGATCCTCTTCGGCGGGCGCCGCGCCACGGCCGTTCCGCTGGTCACCGAGTCGTTCTCGTGGCGGCACGGCGTCTTCCTCGGGGCCAACGTCGCCTCAGAGAAGACCGCGGCGGCCGAGGGCACGGTGGGCGAGCTGCGCCACGACCCGTTCGCCATGCTGCCGTTCTGCGGCTACCACATGGGGGACTACTTCGCGCACTGGCTCAGGACCGGCGAACGCGCGGGTGAGCAGGGCGCCTTGCCGAAGATCTACTACGTCAACTGGTTCAAGAAGGACGCCGAAGGGGCGTTCGTCTGGCCAGGGTTCGGCGAGAACATCAGGGTGCTCAAGTGGATCGTCGAGCGCCTCGACGGGCGGGCCGACGGCGTCGAGACGCCCATCGGCGTGGTGCCCGCGCCCGGCGCGCTCGACACCGAAGGGCTGGGGCTGACCGACGAGCAGGTGGCGTTCCTGCTCGAGGTGGCCCCCGACGTCTGGCGCCGGGAGGCCGAGCTGATCCCCGACCACCTCAGGACGTTCGGCGCGAAGACGCCCGACGGGCTCTGGGAGGAGTACGAGGCACTGGTCGAGCGCCTGGAACGGCTCGGCGGCGGCTGAGCCGACCGAACGGCGCGGACGCGCGCGGCGGGGGCCCCGGCTCGATGGAGCGCCGGGGTTCCTCGCCGCGTCATCACCGGCTTCGCGTCAGTACTGGTTGTAGCCGTCGAGGAACGAGCCGATCCGCTCGATCGCGTGCTCAAGCTCGCTGACCTGCGGCAGGGTGACGATGCGGAAGTGGTCGGGCTCGGGCCAGTTGAACCCGGTGCCGTGCACGATCATGATCTTCTCCGCGCGGAGCAGATCGAGCACCATCTGCCGGTCGTCCTTGATCTTGTAGACCTTGGGGTCGAGGCGAGGGAACGCGTAGAGCGCGCCCTTCGGCTTGACGCATGTCACGCCGGGGATCCGCGTCAGCATCTCGTACGCGGTGTCGCGCTGGGCGAGGATGCGGCCGCCGGGCAGGACCAGCTGCTCGATCGACTGGCGGCCGAAGAGGGCGGCGGCGACGGCGTGCTGGGCGGGCATGTTGGCGCACAGCCGCATGTTCGCGAGGATGGTCAGGCCCTCGATGTAGCTGGTGGCGTTCTCCTTGGGGCCGCAGACGGCCATCCAGCCGCAACGGAAGCCCGCCACCCGGTAGTTCTTCGACAGGCCGTTGAACGTCAGGGTCAGCAGGTCGGGCGCGAGCGCGGCCGTCGAGGTGTGGGTCGCGCCGTCGTACAGGATCCGGTCGTAGATCTCGTCGGAGCACAGCACGAGGCGGTGCCGCCTGGCCAGCTCGGCGAGCTGACGGATCATCTCCTCGCTGTAGACCGCGCCCGTGGGGTTGTTGGGGTTGATGATCACCAACGCCTTGGTGCGGTCGGTGATCTTCCGCTCGATGTCGGCGAGGTCGGGCATCCACTCGGCCTGCTCGTCGCAGCGGTAGTGCACCGCGGTGCCGCCCGCGAGCGAGACCGACGCCGTCCACAGGGGGTAGTCGGGGGCCGGGACCAGCACCTCGTCGCCGTCGTCGAGCAGCGCCTGCATCGACATCTGGATCAGCTCGGAGACGCCGTTCCCGAGGTAGATGTCCTCGACGGAGAGGTGGATGCCCTTGGTCTGGTAGTGCTGCATCACGGCGCGGCGGGCGGACAGGAGGCCCTTGGCGTCGCCGTACCCGTGGGCCATCGAGACATTCCTGAGGATGTCCTCGAGGATCTCGGGCGGGCAGTCGAAGCCGAACGCCGCGGGGTTGCCGGTGTTCAGCTTCAGGATGCGGTGGCCTGCCGACTCGAGCCGCTGTGCCTCTTCGAGCACCGGGCCGCGGATCTCATAGCAGACATTGGCGAGCTTGGTCGACTGGATCACCTGCATGCCCGCCACCTTACGGCTGTGTTACGCGGACCGCCCTGTGTTTTCGCCCACCCGGGTGGCGGCCCCCCGATCAGGAGTCATGGGCCAGCACGCCGCCCTGAAGGGTCCTGGTCACGCGGTCGAGCGCCTCGTGGCGGGCCAGGCTGCCCTCGGACACCGCCTCCCAGCCCGCGGCCACCGCGTACCACAGGATCCGGAAGAACCACTCCATGTCCATCTCCCGGGAGAAGAACCCCTGTGCCTGGCCCCGCGCGAACAGCACGGCCGCCGGGAGCTGCGCGGCCTCCCACGAGGGGCTCGCCCAGTCGTCCGCGGTGAGCGACGGCTCGCTGAACAGGAACTCCACCCGGGGCCCCGCTTCGAAGAACGCCCGCACCAGGCGCGGGAACGCCTCGGCGATCGGGCCCTGGTCGAGCGCGGCGTCGGCGAGCGCCCGCTCGATGGTCTCGGTGCAGTCCTCGAGCAGGCCCCTGACCAGGGCCGCGCGGTCGGGGAAGTAGCGGTGGAGGGTGCTGCGGCCCACGCCCGCCGCCCTGGCGACCTCGCCGAGCGGGGCGGCCTTGTCCTCCGTGTAGACGGCGATCGCCGCGTCGAGGATCGCCCGGCGGGTGCGGGCCAGGGTGCCGGGGGCGGACGACGCCGTGGAAGCCATGGGCTCATGGTAGGGAAGCGAAAAGGGGTTGGACTTGTCGTCCTCCTGTGGGACACTGTATCCCATGGTGAGTCGGCTGGTTCGATCGGGGAGGCGGGGCGAGGTCGTCCCGCTCAGGGCGCCGCGCCACCGGGTGGAGCGGCGGGCCGTCCTGCTCTGGGCCGTCCGCGCCCTCGCGGTGCCGCTGGTGCTCGGCGGCGCGCTGGCCGCGGCGCACGCGCTGTGGGACGCGGCGCGGCCGTGGACGGGGCCCGCGCTGGCGGCGGTCGGGGTCATCGGCGCGCTGTATGTGGCGGTGATGCCGTCGTGGCGGTATGCCGTGCACCGCTGGGAGTCGACGGATGAGGCGGTGTACGCGACGACGGGGTGGTTCGTGCGGGAGTGGCGCATAGCCCCCCTGTCCCGGATCCAGACGGTGGACACCGTGCGCGGCCCGCTGGAGCAGGCGCTGGGGCTGGCCACGCTGGTGGTCACCACGGCCTCCTCGCGTGGCGCCATCCACATCAGCGGCCTGGCCCCCGAGGTGGCGGACGAGGCCGCCGAGCGGCTGGCCCACATCACGCGGCTCACGCCGGGCGACGCGACATGAACGGTCGAGACATGAACGGTCGAGACATGGACGGTCGAGACATGGACGGTCGAGACATGAGCGGTCGCGGGACGAGCGGGGGCGGGACATGAGCGGAGGGCGCGAGGTGAGCGAGGGGCCTGAGGTGGGCTGGCGGCGGCTCGCGCCGCGGATGATCCTGGTCGACGCCCTGCGGGTGGCGCTCTCCCTGCTGCCCGGCGTGCTGGTGCTGCTCGTCCTGGACACCGAGCCGGAGCCGATGACCCTCGCGCCGCTCGCCGGGGTGGCCGCGTGGGGCGTGGTCGGCGCGGTCGCGGACTCGGTGCGCTGGGCCACCACCAGGTACCGGGTCACGGAGACCCATGTGGAGCGGAGCACCGGGCTGTTCGTGCGGACGCGCCGGTCCATCAGCCGCGACCGGATCCGCAGCGTGGACGCGGACGCCAAGCCGCTGCGGCGGCTGTTCGGGCTGCGGCGGGTCACCGTGGGCGCGGGCCAGATGACCACGGCGATGGAGGCCGCCCTGACGCTGGACGCCGTGACCCGGCGTGAGGCGGCGGCGCTGCGCGAGGAGTTGACGGGCGCGCCCGAGAAGGCGGCGGACGGGCCCCTCGCCACCTTCGAGCCGCGCTGGGTGGTGCACAACATCCAGGGGTTCTGGGCCTATGTGTGCGCGGCCGGGGTGCTGTGGGGCGGGTACTGGACGGCCCAGATGGTCGGGATAGACCTGGCCGACGCGGTCGGCTCGCTCGCCGACTGGGAGGCGCTCGGGCCCGGCTGGACGGCGGCGGTGGCCGTGCTCGCGGTCAGCGTGGTGGGCGCGGTCGGGATGGCGGTGGCGTTCTTCGCCGAGTACGCCCACTTCCGGCTCGAGCGGGTCGACGGCGAGGGGACGACCGTGCTGCGTACCACCTCGGGCCTCTTCAGGACCCGCGAGATCGCCAGGGACGAGAGCAGGGTGCGCGGCATATCCGTGTCCCAGCCGCTGCTGTGGCGCTGGCTGGGGACGGCCGACACCATGCTCATCACCACCGGGCTGCGGATATGGAGCAGCGCCGTGACCATCCTGCCGCGCGGCCCCGTCGACATCGCCCGCCGGGTGGCCGCCGCGGTGATCGGCTCACCCGCGCTCGACGCCCCGCTGACCCGCCACCCCGTGGCGGCCCTGCGCCGCAGGCTCCTGTGGGCCACGCTGGCCGCGGGCAGCTGCGCCCTGCTCCTGGCGCCGTTGGGCGGGAGCGCCTGGTGGGTGGCGGCGCTGGTCGTCCTGCCGCCCGCGCTCGGCCTGGCGATCGCCGGGTACCGCTCGCTCGGCCACGCGGTCGCGGGGGACCATCTGGTGGTCAGGGCGGGCGCGTTGACCCGGGTCACCTCGGCGCTGCGGCGCCAGGCGGTCAGCGGGATACGGGTGCGGCAGTCGCTCCTTCAGCGGCGCCTCGGGCTCGCCACGGTGGTGGCGTGCACGGCCGCGGGGGAGGGCGGATATGCCGTGTACGACTGCGCGGTCGGGGACGCGGTGGCGTTCGCGCAGGTCAGCCTGCCGGGGCAGATTCCGCTCCGCGTCGGCGAGCCGTTGACCGTCGATCGCACTCCGTTGACCATCTCTGTACCGGGTGCTAGGTAGGGTCGGGTATCCGATCACGCTTGCAATGGGTCACCCCCGGAGTCGCCATGAGCACGCCGTTCGCCCGGCTCGAGAACGAGATCGTCGATCACCGCTTCAAGGGGCTGCCGCCGGACGCCGAGGGGCGCACCGTGGGCGCCCTGGCCGCCGAGCGCCGGTGCCTGTACACCGGCGGGTTCACCACCCCGGTGCTGACGCTCTCGGCCGAGGCCGTCGAGCACAACCTCAGCTCGATGGAGCGGTTCGCGGCCCGGCACGGCCTGGTCCTCGCGCCGCACGGCAAGACGTCGATGGCGCCCCAGCTGTTCCGGCGCCAGCTGGACCACGGCGCGTGGGGCATCACCGTGGCCGTGCCCCATCAGGCGCGCGTGGCCAGGGCGTTCGGCGTCCAGCGGATCTTCCTCGCCAACGAGCTGGTCGACCCCGTCGCCCTGGCCTGGCTCGCGGGGGAGCAGGACGCCGACCCCGGGTTCCGCTGCGTGGTCTACGTCGACTCGGGGCGCGGTGTGGAGTTGATGGACGCCGCCCTGCGCGACGCGGGGGCGCGGCGCCCGCTCGACGTCGTGGTGGAGCTGGGCGCGCCCGGTGGGCGCAGCGGCGTCCGCGACGCCCGCGCGGCGGCGGACGTGGCCGCCGCGGCCGCCGAGACGGCCACGCTGCGGCTCGTCGGGGTCGCCGGGTACGAGGGCGAAGTCCCGGGCGGCGACGCCGAGTCGGTGCGCGCGTGGCTCGACGGCCTGTGCGAGCTCGCCGCCGAGCTCGACAAGGCGGGCAGGTTCTCGGCGGCCGACGAGATCGTCGTCAGCGCGGGCGGCAGCGCGTGGTTCGACGAGGTGGCCGCCGCGTTCACCGAGCTGCCCGAGCTGTCGCGCCCGGTCTGCGCGATGCTCCGCTCCGGCGCCTACATCAGCCACGACGACGGCAGATACCGGGACATCACGCCGTTCAACCGCGTTCCGCACGAGGGTTCGCTGCTGCCCGCGTTCCGGCTGTGGGCCCAGGTGGTCTCCCAGCCCGAGCCCTCGCTCGCCCTGGTCAACGCGGGTAAGCGCGACATCGCCTACGACTTCGGCCTGCCCGAGGTGCAGGCCGTGCGCACCCCCGACGGCGTGGTGCGCGGCGGCCATGGGCTGGTCGTCGGCAAGGTGGCGGACCAGCACGCGTTCATCACCGGGACCGGTGAGGTGCCGCGCGTCGGCGACTGGGTCGGGCTGGGCATGTCGCACCCGTGCACCATTTTCGACAAATGGCCGCTGATCCCGCTCGTCGCCGGCGACGGCACCGTCACCGACTACATCCGTACGTTCTTCTGAGGCCGTACGTTCTTGTGAGGCCGTACGTTCTTGTGAGGCCGCGGCCTGGTGAGGCCGCGGCGCGGGCCTCGCGTCACGGCAGGCCGTGCACGTGCGGTCCCACCGCCTCGGACCAGGCGTTGCCCGCGTGCGCGTCCCAGTTGACGGACCACGTCATCGCGCCGCGCAGATCCGGGTAGGTCTGGTCGGGCACGAAGCTGCCGCAGCCCGTGCCGCGGGTGAGGCAGTCGAGCGCGTCGTTCACCACGCCGGGGTCGACATAGCCCGAGCCCGCGGCGTTCGGCGTGGCGGGGACGCCGAGCCCGACCTGGGACGGCGCCAGGCCGTTCTCCAGCTGGATGCAGGCCAGCGCGGTGAGGAAGTCCACGCTGCCCGACGAGTACACCTGGCCGTCGCAGCCCAGCATCGAACCGCTGTTGTAGTACTGCATGTTGACGACGGTCAGGAAGTCCGCGGTGTCGAGCGCCAGCTGGAAGTAGGGCGTGCCGGTGTTCTGCATGTCGATCGTCTGCGGCGCCATCGTGTAGACGAGGTCGTCGCCCGCGCCCGCGTGGATCGCCCGCATCGCCTGGGTCATGTACTCGGCGTTGATGCCGTGTTCGAGGTCGATGTCCACGCCGTCGAAGCCGTACTCGTCCATCAGCCCCAGGGCGCTGTCGGCGAACGCCTGCGCCGAGGCGTCGTCGTTCACCGTGACGGTGCCGTTCTGGCCGCCGACCGAGATGATGACCGAGGCGCCCTCGGCCTGCTTGGCGGCGATGTCATCCTTGAACTCCTGCTCGGACGCGTAGCCGAGCGAGGGGTCGAGGGTGAAGTCGATCTCGCCCGCGGTCGCCGTGGACTCGGCGAACGACACGGCGATGATGTCGTACTGGTCGGACACGTCGCGCAGCTTCTGCACGACGGACCCGTTGTCGAAGTTGTGCCAGTAGCCGGTCAGGGCGTGCCGCGGCACCGCGGCCGTCCCGGTGTCGGACGACGCGGACGTGCTGGCGGGGCCGGTCTCGTTCGCGCCCGCGGTCAGGGCGGGTCCGGTCATGGCCAGGGCGCCGGCCAGGGCCGTGGCCCCGAGCAGCCGGTACCGGCGCGGGCTGGTGCTGTTGGTGCCGTTGGTGCCGTTAGTCCCGTTGGAGCTGTTGGTGCTCTCCACGCTCGCCTCCGTAGCGTCAGTTGGTGGGGTGCTGCTGGAGGAAACGGTGGCCACCGTTGGGCAGACACATTGGTCCAGACCAGCAGCGCTGTCAATGGGGCGGACCGGGCCCGCTGGCGCGGGGCGGCGCGGGACGCCGCCCTCTCCGCGCTGTTCCCCTCGGTGGCGGAGTCGATAAGCTGCCCAACTGGCGGACGAGGAAGCGGACACGACGGGTGTTCAGCCCTGGGGGGAGCGGTATGCCGATTGCCATCGCGGTCACCAGCGCCGACCTCGTGCTGCCCCCCACCGACCAGCACACCCCCGGCGCCCATGTCCTCACCCCGCCCCGCGACCAGGACTTCCCCACCGCGCTCGCCGAGATGAACGACCTCGTCGGCCGCCACGGCCATGTCATCGCCGTCCACCCCACCACCACGCCGCTGCCCTACGTCCAGCGGCTGCACGCGGTGCGCGCCATGCTGGAGTCCGACCGCATAGCCCTGCTGCCCAGCGCGCTCCCGCCGCTCGGCACGGCCGTGCTGGTCCGTCAGCTGCGCCAGCTGTCCGCCTGCGACTTCAGCCCCGGCGTTCTCGGCGCCTCCGCCCGCCTGCTCGCCCACTACATCTACGCGGGTGCGCTGCTCGCCTCGGGCAGCCGCATCGACAAGGTGCCCGTCACCCTCCCCGCCCAGGCCGGGGCCCGCCCGCCCGGCGGCCAGTGCGCCGTCCTCGCCGGGCCCACCCCCCAACTGGTGCGCGCCGACGGCGAGGTCACGCTCGCCGGGCCGCAGTTCTCCACCACCCTCACCTACGCGCCAGGCACCCTGGGCAGCGAGTGGGTCACCAGCCGCCTCGCCAGGCAGTGGCAGGTGCAGGCCCTCCACCCCGTGCCCATGCCCGCCGAGTCCACCGCGTGGTGGGCCACGGCCAAGCTGGTCGAGTTCGCCGCCGCGATCCCCGATGTGTCGCTGCTTTACCAGATGGTGAGCCAGATGCGGCAGGAAGCCTGCCACTGGTGCGGCCTCACGCTCATCGGCGACCGCTGCGCGTTCTGCTCCGCGCCCGTGCGGCAGGATCGCCCCCCGCGCGCCATAGCGCCCGCGCGCCGCCGGGCACTCGCCCCCGGCGGCGGATGACGGGAATCACGACGGAGAGGGTAGAAGACGCCTCATGAACGCTCGCCAGCGACGCGGCATGCTCCTGCTGCTCGCATCGGTCCTGCTCGCCGTCGGCGCCTTCGCCGGCGTGCTCGCGGTGATCAACGACGTGGAGTCGAAGGTCGGCCCCGAGGCGACCGCCTTCGAGCTGACCACCGACGTCGAGCCCTACCAGGAGGTGACGGCCGACCAGGTGCGCGAAGTGCGCATCCCCGAGCGGTACATACCGCCATCCGCCATCACCGACCTGGGCCAGCTCGACGACCAGGTCGCCGTCGGCCCCCTCGCCGAGGGATCCCTGCTGCAACGCGACATGCTCGCCGACCGGCCCGAACTCGACCCGGGCCAGCAGGAGATCGCCGTCATGATCGACGCTTCCACCGGCGTCGCGGGCAAGATCTATCCCGGCGCCTCGATCAACATGTACGCGGCGTTCAACGTCCGCGAGCGCCAGGGCGATCAGGAGTCCGAGTACGAGGTCGTCAGGCTGATGGTGAACAACGCCGAGGTCATCGAGGTCGGCGACCTGACGGAGGTGGAGGACGACGACGTCAGGCGCGAGGCCGTGCCGATCACGTTCGCCCTCGACAACACCGACGCCCAACGCGTCACCTACGCCGAGGCGTTCGCCGAACAGGTCAGGCTCGCCCTGGTCGCCCCTGGCGACGAGGAGGAGATTCCGGAGGAGGAGCGCACGTACACCATCATTGGTGACATCGGCGGCACTCCCAACGCCGGGCTCGACGAGCTCTTCCCGTAGAACCAGGTGACCCGATGACCACGCGCATTCTCCCCGCGGTGGGCGACCCCGACACCGCCCGCTCGCTGATCACGCTGCTGAGCCAGCTCCCCGACAGCGAGCCGATGCGCCCCGTGCCCGACTCCACCACCCTCCTCGACACCCTGGCCTCCCTCACCCACGAGTCCGTCGCCGAGCTGCCCGACGTCGTGGTCGTCCACGAGCGCATGGGCCCGCTGCCCGCGCTCGAGCTGATCCGCGAGGTCGCCCTGCGCTTCCCCGCGGTGGGCGTCGTCCTGGTCTCCGCCGCGCCCACGCCCGAGCTGTACTCCGCGGCCATGGACGCGGGAGCCCGCGGCCTGGCCGGGATCCCGCTGTCCTACGACGAGTTGGGCGCGCGCGTGACCGCGGCCGCCCAGTGGGCCGCGGGGATGCGCCGCCACCTCGGCGGTGGCGAGCAGGCACCCGCGGGCCCCGGCGGCCGCGTGATCACCGTCTCGGGCGCCAAGGGCGGCGTGGGCGCGACGTTGATCGCCACCCAGCTCGCCCTGGCGGCGCAGACGTCGGGGGCGTTCGAACGCGGCGCGATCCTCGTCGACCTCGACCTGCTGTGCGGCGACGTCGGCTCGTACTTCGACGTGCAGTTCAGGCGCTCGGTCGCCGACCTCGCCGGGATCGCGGACATCGCGCCCCAGGTGCTCGCCGAGGCCGTCTTCGCCCACGAGACAGGGCTTTCCATGCTGATCGCGCCCGCCGAGGGCGAGCGCGGCGAGGACGTCAGCGAGGCCACCGCGCGGCAGCTGCTCGGCGCGGTCAGGGCCCGTTACGACATCGTCGTGGTGGATTGCGGCTCCCACATGAACAGCGCCAACGCCGCCGCCGTCGAGACCGCGGACGTCGCCCTGCTCGTCACCACGCCCGACGTCATCGCCGTGCGCGCCGTCAACCGCATGGTGCGCATGTGGGACCGGCTGCGCATCCGCAAGGCCGCCGACACGCTGACCGTCGTCAACCGCCTCGCCCGCAACAGCGCCATCCAGCCCCAGCTGATCTCCCGCATCACCGGCACCCAGGTGGCGCGCAACGTCGTCCCCGCGGGGTTCAAGGAGCTCCAGGAGGCCCAGGACGCGGGCCGCATCCAGGACCTCGACGCCCGTGGCCAGGTGCGCCGCGCGATGTGGGCGCTGGCCGCCGAGCTCGGCCTGACCGCCCCCGAGCGGGCCCCCGCGGGGGGCAGACGGCGGGGCAGACGGTCATGACCCGGGCGGCGGCGATGCGGCGGGACCGGGGGGCGGTGCTGGTCGAGTTCGCGGGGCTCTTCCCGCTGATCCTGGTGATGGTGGGCGTCATCTGGCAGTGCATCGTGATCGGTTACACGTTCTCCCTCGCGGGCAACGCCGCCGACGAGGCCGCCCGTGCCGCCGCCGCGGCCGATGGCGACCCCGGCGCGGCCTGCGCCACCGCGGCGCGCGAGCACCTGCCGAGCGCGTGGTCCGCCGACATCTCCTGCCCCCTTTCCGGCAACGTCCGCCAGGCCCGCGTCGCGCTGCGCGTCCCCGTGCTGTTCCCCGGTGCGCTCAACCTCCCGATCACGATCACCGGCACCGCGGGCGCCGCCGAGGAGGGCTGAGCCATGGCCGGGCGCAGGGCGCGGCGGACGCGCGACGAGGGCGTCACCGCCGTGGAGTTCATCGGCTGGGTGCCGCTGCTCATCCTGGTGGCGCTGGCCGCGATTCAGCTGGGGGTCGTCGGGTATGCCGCCCAGCAGGCGGGCTCGGCCGCCCGCGCCGCGGCCCGCACCGCCGCCCAGGAGGACATCGAGGACGAGTACGAGAGCGCGGGCCGGGCGGCCGTGAGCGAGTGGCTGTCCGTCAGCATCGAGGCGCAGGCGCTGTGCGGCGACGAGGCCACCGTGACCGCCCGCGTCGCCATCCCGTCCGTCCTGCCGTTCATGGACGCCTTCGGCGACGCGTCGAGGACCGTCACGATGCCCTGCGACTGACCGTTCAGCCACCGACCGTTCAGCCACCGACCGTCACGCCACACACATGTACACCACGGAGGGGAAGGAGCGAGCGATGGGCCTGCGTTCCCGTGTCACCGCGCCCGACGAGCCCGCGGCCGCGGATCCCGGCGACGGGCGGCTCGTCGCGACGTACCGCGCCAAGCTGCTCGAGGAGATCGACCTCGCCGAGATGTCGTCCCTCGACCTGAGCGAGCGCCGCGACCGCCTCGAACGCGTCCTCGGCCACATCCTCAGCCGCGAGGGCCCGGTCCTCTCCACCCAGCAACGCGCCCTGCTGATCCGCCGCGTCGTCGACGAGGCGCTTGGCCTCGGCATCCTCGAGCCGCTCCTGGAGGATGCCTCGATCACCGAGATCATGGTCAACGGCCCCGACCAGATCTATGTCGAACGCTCGGGCCGCGTCGAGCGCCTGCCGCTCCGCTTCGCCTCCGACGAGCAGCTGATGCAGACGATCGAGCGCATCGTCTCCACCGTCAACCGCCGTGTGGACGAGTCGAATCCGATGGTCGACGCCCGCCTCCCCACCGGCGAGCGCGTCAACGTCATCATCCCGCCGCTCTCCCTCAGCGGTGCCACCCTCACCATCCGCCGCTTCCCCCGCGCCTACACCCTCCCCGAGCTCATCGGGTTCGGCACGGTCGACGAGCACCTGGTGATGCTGCTCGCGGGCCTGGTGCGCGCCAAGTTCAACGTCATCGTCTCGGGCGGCACGGGCTCGGGGAAGACCACGCTGCTCAACGCTCTCAGCGGCCTGATCCCCGAGGGCGAGCGCATCGTCACGGTCGAGGACGCGGCCGAGCTCCAGCTCCAGCAGAGCCATGTCATCCGCCTTGAGTCCCGCCCGCCCAACATCGAGGGCAAGGGCGAGGTCACCATCCGCGACCTGGTGCGCAACTCCCTGCGCATGCGCCCCGATCGCGTCATCGTCGGCGAGGTCCGCGGCGGCGAGACCCTGGACATGCTCCAGGCCATGTCCACCGGCCACGACGGCTCGCTCGCCACCGTGCACGCCAACAGCGCGGAGGACGCGCTGCTGCGCCTCCAGACCCTGGCCTCGATGTCCGAGCTCCAGGTGCCGTTCGAGGCGCTGCGCGACCAGATCAACAGCGCCGTCGACGTCCTCGTCCAGCTCGTCAGACACCCCGACGGCTCGCGCCGCATGGCCGAGATCGCCTTTCTCGCCTCGCACGGGCGCGAGCCGTTCCGCATCGCCACCGCCGCGGAGTTCCGCGCCGAGCCCATGGGCCACGACGGGCGCGTGCGCGGCAGGTTCAGGCACTACCCCGTGCCGCGTGCCGTCGCCGACCGCCTGTATCTGGCGGGCGAGCAGGTGCCGCAGGCGTTCGGCGTCCACCTCGACGACAGCCATCTCACCACCAGGGAGGCGAGCTGACCATGGACTCCCTCTCGCTCCTCGCCCTCGGCCTCACCCTGCTCGCGCTCGTGTGCGCGGTCGCGGGCCTGCGGCTGTGGGCCACGGGGCGCGCCCAGCGCAAGGCCCTCATCGAGCGCCTCGCCGCCCCCGTGCCCGCCGCCGAAGGCGCCGACGGCTCCCCTGGACAGACCGGGCCGCCGAGGCATCCAGGGCATCCAGGGCATCCAGGGCAGCCGGGGCGCCGCCGCCGCTTCGACGCGCTCGACCGGCGGCTGCGCTCGACGAAGGCGGGGCGGCGGCTGCGGCTCAAGCTCCAGGCCACGGGCCTCGACCTGGGCGTCGGCGAGTACGCCGCCTATGTCGTGATCGCCGTCGCCGCGCTGTGGCTGATCGCGTCGGTGGTGCTCGCGCCGTTCTTCGGGCCCGTGTTCGCGGCCGTGGCCCTGTGGGGCGGCAACCTCTTCCTCGGCTGGCAGCGGGCGCGCCGCACCGAGCGTTTCATCGGCCAACTCCCCGAGCTGGCCCGGCTGATCGCCAACGGCATCGCCGCTGGGCTCGCCATGCGCACCGCGTTGTCCATGGCCGCCGAGGAGATGGACGACCCCGCGGGCGCCGAGCTCGCGGACGTCGCCAACCAGCTGGCGGTCGGCCGCTCGCTCGAGGAGGCCCTGCACGAGCTGGGCGAACGCCTGCCATCGCGCGAGCTCAACGTCCTGGTGACCACCCTCATCCTCGCCAACCGCGCGGGCGGCACCATCGTCGCGTCGCTGCGCAACCTCACCTCCACGCTCGAGGAGCGCAAGGAGACCCGCCGCGAGGTGCGCACGATGCTCGCCGAGATCAACGCCACCGCCGTCACCGTTCCGCTGCTCGGCCTCGGCGCGCTGCTGATGATCAACGCCATGCAGCCGGGCGCGCTCGGCCGCGTCACCGGCAGCCCAGGCGGGCAGATCGCCATGATCGTGGCGCTCGCCCTGTATGTGGTCGGCTTCGTGGTGGTCCGGCGCTTCGGCCGGATCGACGTCTGACGGTGGCTGTAGGAGGCTTGGGTCGTGGGACTGCTTCTCGGGCTCGCCATGGGCGCGGCCGTCTTCGGCATCATCTCGGCGGTGCGCATGCTGCGTTCGGGCACGCCGCTCCCCGCCGACCTGGCGCTGGCCCTCGAGGTCGGCGCGTCGCGCGTGACGGCCACGGGCTCGGCCGTCGACCGGCTCGGCATGCGGTTCGCGCCGCTCGTGCTGCGGCTCATGGGCCGCAAGGCGGTGGACCGCAAGCGGCTGCGCATCGACCAGGCCGGGAACCCCGACGGGCTCACCCTCGACCGCTACGCCGCACGCCGCGCCGTCTACGGCATCTTCGGCGCGGTCACGACGGTGGTCTTCGTGGCGGCGGGGTGGCCGTTCTTCGCGCTGTTCTCGATCGCCTTCGGGGCGCTGGCCGCCGACGCCGTCATATGGCAGGGCATCAGGAAGCGCCGCGACGCCATCGACCGCACGCTGCCCGACTTCCTCGACGTGCTGGCCGTGGTGGTCTCCGCAGGGCTCGGCTTCCGCCAGGCCCTCGACCGCGTCTCCATCCGCTACGCGGGCCCCTGGGCCGACGAGATCCGCATCGCGCTGCGCCAGATGGACATGGGCGTCTCGCGCCGCCAGGCGTTCGACGAATTGCGCAGGCGCAACGACTCCGAGCCCGTCAACCAGTTCGTGACCGCGCTTCAGCAGGGCGAGGAGCTGGGCGCGCCGATCGCCGAAACCCTGATCCAGATCGCCCGCGACATGCGCCGCACCGACGCCCAGAACGCCCGCCGCAGGGCCGCGCGGGCCATCCCGATGGCGACGATGGCGACGCTGTTCTTCATGGTCCCCGCCACCATGATCATCATCGTCACCGGCATGATCCTGGGCTCGGGCACGGACTTCTCCGGCATCCTCGGCGGCGACTGAGACGCCAAGTCCCGTGAGGTCGGCGGGCGTTGCGCCGCCGTCGGCTTCCTGTTACGCATTCGTCGGGGCGCCCTTCGGGCTCGCCCCTTACGCTGGACGGGAGGGGGTGCTGCCCATGGGCCGCGACGGCGACATCGATGTCACCTATCAGGACATGCGCGATGCGGGCGACGACCTGATCGAAGCCAAGGGCGAGTTGCAGCTCAAGCTCATCGAGCTGCGGACGTATGTCTCGGACCTGGTCAGGAACGGCTATGTCACGTCCGCGTCCTCAGGGGCGTTCGACGAGCAGTACCAGCTGTTCCACGACGGTGGGACGCAGGCGGTCGAGGCGCTCCAGGGGCTGGGGGACTTCCTGAAGGGCGCCGCAGACGGGTTCAGCGACCTCGACCACAAGCTGGGGCAGTCGCTGCGGGAGTAGCGGGCCGGGGGGAAGAGGGAGGAGCGGTCATGGCCGACAAGTGGGTCGACGCGGTCGTCGTCGAGCGGCGCGAGTTCCGCATCTCGGTGCCGGACTCCTGGTGGGAGTTCGACCTGCGCCCCGAGACCAGGGACAACAGCATCCGCCGCATGATCGACGAACGGGTCGCCGCCCAGCCGGAGATGGGCGAGCACCGGGAGGTCATCGCGTCGTTCCTGCGCCGCCAGGCCCGCCAGGCGTGGGACTCGGGCGCCGTGTACTGCGGCTGCATGGCGCAGAGCTTCGGCGGCAGCCCGCCGATCACGGCGTCGCTCACGGTCTCCATCGTCGGCGCGCGCACGTCGTCGGGGGAGGTCCTGCCGACCGATCCGGCGTCCATCGTGGGGCAGTTGGGCGGCCGCCCCCGGGTGCGCCCCGGGGAGCCATGGCGCGAGGTCTCCACGGTCGACATCAGGGACGTGGGCCCCGCGGCCCGCACGCGCGGCATCGAGGACATCCCGGTGCCGGGCGACACGCGCCATGTGCGGGCGGTGCTGATGCAGACGTACATCCCCGTTCCGGGGGAGCGGTCGGTGGCGCTGGTGGCGGGCAGCAGCCAGGTGCTCGACCTGGCCGACTCGTTCTTCGACGTCTTCGACGCGATCACGTCGACGTTCCGGTTCATCTGAGAGTCACACTCGTGAAGTGACGTGTGAAGTGATGTGTGAAGTAACTCGTGAAGTGAGGGGAGGCGCACAGGATGCCAGGCAGCGACGAGCGGCTCGCGATCCCGCTCGGCGAACTGTCCGAGTTCGCCCCGCGGTTGCGGAGCGTCAAGGACTTCATGAACCGCACAGGGAACACGTTCGACCAGTACAACGACGCGTTGGGCGACAGCAGGGTGGTGGACGCGCTCGACGACTTCGTCAGCGGCTGGGAGGACGGCCGCGAGGACATCACCCAACAGCTCACGGGCCTCGCGGACATGGCCGACACGGTGGTCACCACGGTGAACGACTACGAGAACGAGCTGACCCGCTCCCTCACCGAGGGCGGCGGGGGCGGCGGGGGCGGCGGGGGCGGCGGCTGACTCCCGCCCGTGTCAGGGGGTTTCGCGATCGCGCGCACGGGGCACGGTGCCCCTTGCGCGGAGTCGAGGGTCGCGCTCAGCTATCGATGGCAACACCATGCCAACGGAACGGCCAGGTCTCTCTGCCCAAGCCGCGCTCGGTATGGCACAGTCGGTGCCGATAGCTGTACGCGTCGGCCCGCTGGGAGGGGATCGGGCATGGTGCACCCCGCCTTCGTACGCCGCGCTCCGCAGTACCGTGGCCAGGAGAGTCCGGCTGACGTCGGGTCAGCCGCAGGAGAGGGACGCCATGAGCAGGCTGCTGTCGAGCTGGAGACAGACGATCAGAGGCCGCCTGAGCGGCCGTTACTCGGACCGCGGCGCGGGCTTCGTGGAGTACGCGGGCCTGCTGCTGCTGATCGCCGCTGTGGTGGTGGCCGTGCTGGCCCTCCCGTTGGAGACCACCATCGCCAATGCCATCAGGGACGCGGTCGGTCGCGTCGTGGGCGCGGAGTAGCGCATGCCGACCGGGGGGCGGTCTTCCCGCTCTACATCTGGATGGTCAGCGCGCTTCTCGGCGTCGCCCTGACGCTGTTCGTCTTCGCCCAGGCCGCCGTCACCCGCAGCGCGGGGCAGTCGGCGGCCGACGCGGCGGCGCTTGCCGCCGCGCAGGAGTCGAGGGACGAGCTGTTCGACGCGTTCTTCGACGCCATCGGCGAGGACGGGGAGACCGACCCCGGCGACATCCTCGACGGGGACGGCTTCGAGACGGGCTCCGCGTGCGACGCGGCGGCCCGGCTCGCCGACAGGAACGACGCGGTCGTCCGCGACTGCGGCCCGGCGGCCGACGGCATCGGCTTCACCGTTGTCGTCGAAACGCGCGACACCGTGGGCGAGTCGCTGATTCCCGGCACGGAGAGTCAGACGGCCAGGGCCGAGGCGACCGCCGTGATCGCGGGGGCGTGCGAGCTGCGGACCGACGAGGACGAACGCGTCGAGCTGGAGTGCGAGGACGGCCCCGGCTGGATCTTCGACCCGGGCGAAGAGGACCCGGACGAGGACGAACGCCCCGACGCCCGCGACCTGTTCGAGATCCACCTGGAAGACTGACTGACGCCAAAGACTGACCACCGAAGATCGACCATCACCCACCACCGACGCATCGAAGACAAAGGAATGGCGCCTGATGGACCTCCGTGACAGCAAGTCGCGCCTCATCTTGATCGTCGCCGCCCTGGGCGCGGCGCTCGTGATCGCCGTCGCCAGTTGCAGCGGAGGGGGCGACGGCGACGGCGACGAGGGTGCCACGGGACAGGAGTCGGGCGAGAACGCGGAGAACGGCGACGGCGAGGACAGCGGCGACGAGCCCGCCGGCGAGGGCGAGGGCGACTCGGCGTGGGCGGGCCCCGAGAGCGAGCTCGCGGGGAACGACTTCTCCATGGCGGGCGCCAGCCTGGTCGCCCAGGAGGAGGGCCGCCGGTATCTCATCCTCCGCGACACCGAGGGCCGTTGCCTGTGCACCAACTTCGGCCTTCTGATCAACTCGGGGGACACGGTGAACTGGTTCGCCCAGTTCCCCGAGCCTGAGGCCGAGACGACCGAGGTCGACTTCAACATCGGCCAGATGCCCCCCGCCACCATCCAGATCCGCTGAGAGGACCGCGATGAGGTACCTGCCGCACCACCCCGGCCGGTCGGCGCTGGCCGTGATGACGGGGGCCGCCCTCGTGGTCCTCGGCGCGCCCGCGATCGCCGCCGCCCAGGACGAGCCGAGCCCTCCGGCCGAGCAGCCTCCCGAGTACGTTCCCCCCGCGCCCCCTGAGATCGACCCCGAGGCGGCGGGCCTGATGCTGGGCGACGGGGCGACGCTGGCCGAGCCGCGCGTGGTCGAGATCTCCTTCGTCTGGGTGGACATGGGCACGGGCGAGACCGGTGGCGGCAGCCAGCCGCCCGAGGAGCCGGGGACGGGCGGCGCCACCGGGGGCGACACGGGCGACGACACCGGTGGCGACGACGGAGGCCAGGAGCCCAACGGCGGCGGTGGCGGCGAGCAGCGCGAGGAAGTGACCGGCGACACGCACAAGTTCACGTTGCAGACCGACGTCATCTTCGGCGAGGGCAGCGACGAGATCACCGACGAGTCGCGCGAGGCGCTGATGGGCGTCGCCGCGGCCATCGACGAGTACCAGCCCGCCCAGGTCAACATCTTCGGTTTCACCGACAACCAGGGCTCCTACGAGAGCGGAGTGACCCTGTCCGACGCCCGGGCCAGGAACACCCACCAGGTGCTTCTCGACCTGATCGAGGACCCGGTCGGCATACAGTTCAACGTCCGCGGCTACAGCGAGGACTACCCGCTCTTCGACAACAGCACGGAGGAGGGCAGGGAGGGCAACCGCCGCGTGGAGATCTCCTGGCCCACCACCGACGAGTGACCGCGCTCAGACGTTCGGCTTCCACTGGGTGGCCGTGGTGATGTAGGTGCGCAGGTCGCGGTTGTTGGGGTTGACCTCGACCCTGTCGATCCACAGCAGCACCACGGTCCCCTCCGGGGTCTCCATGCAGATACCGGTGTCCTCCCGCAGGGTGTGGTCGCGCAGGATGTCGTCGGGCGGGACGGGATTCGGCAGGGGTGAGCTGTGCGCGGCGCCGACGCACTCCTCGGCGGTGGGCTCGGGGTTGTCGACGGACCCCACGAAAAGCTCGGGGGTGAACGAGATCCCGTCCTCGACCACGCTGTCGTCGTCGCAGAACATGTACTCGATGTCGGGTTCGGCCCCTCGGTGGTCGAAGCTGCCGTTGGGCACGCCGGTCTGAGCCGTCAGCTCCTCCAGGTCGACCAGTGTCATGTTGGCCCCGAGGCACTGCCCGCCGCTCACGTTACGCTCCTCGTGGAACAGCGGTGCGCGGATGTCCAGTTGGACGTTCTCCTGGGCCACGTAGTACGGCGCGTCCGGGTCGGTGTCCGGGGGACGGGTGTCCTGGCCGCCCTCGTTGTCGCCTCCTGAGGACTGCTCGTCCGCCGCTGTCTCCTCCGCCTCGTCCCCCTGCCCGCTCCCGCCCGACGCGGGGCCCGACCCGGTGTCCGTTCCTGCGTCCGTGCCGCTGCCCTGCGAGCCGCCCGGCTCGTCGCCGCCGCCCGCGATCCGCACCGCGAGCAGGCCCCCGACCAACGCCGCCACCACCGCCGTCGCCACCACCAGCATCGCCGTCCTGCGCCGTGGCGGCGCCCCGCCGGAACCCGCCGCGGGCGCGGTGGGCGCGGTGGGCGGGGACGTGGGCGGCGGTGGAAGGGGAGAGGGCGGGGTGGCCGGGGACGGCGGGCGAGCGTGGAGGCGCTGGGTGACCTCGGCGGCCAGCGGCGCGGGCAGCCAGCTATCGCGGCGCTGCAACGTCTGCCCCGGCGCGAGCGCGCGGCACGCGTCGATCACCTGCGCCGGGGTCGGCCGCGCCGCCGGTTCCTTGGCCAGGCACGCCGCGACCAGCCCCCGCAGCGCCTCGGGCAGCGCCGCCAGGTCGGGCTCCTCCTGGACGATCCGGTACATCACCCCGTGCGCCGCGCCCTCGCCGAACGGGTGGCCGCCCGTCGCCGCGTAGTGCGTGACGATGCCCAGCGCGAACACGTCCGTCGCGGGCGTCGCCGACGCGCCCGTGATCTGCTCGGGCGCCATGTACGACGGCGTGCCCACCCGGACGTCCGTGCCGGTCAGCGCCGTGACGTCGGCCGCGCGCGCGATGCCGAAGTCGATCACCTTGGGGCCCTCGGCCGCCAGCAGGACGTTCCCCGGCTTGAGGTCGCGGTGGATGATGCCCGCCGCGTGGATCGACTGCAACGCCTCGGCGACCCCGCCGACCAGCAGCAGCACCGTCTCGATCGGCAGCGGGCCATGGCCGCGCACCACGTCGGAGAGCGAGAGCCCCGGCACATAGGCGGTGGCGAGCCAGGGCGCCGCGCCCTCGGTGTTGCTGTCGAGCACCGGCACGGTGTAGACGCCCTGCACCTGGCGTGCCGCCCGCACCTCCAGCTCGAACCTCCGCCGGAACTCCGGGTCCTCGGCGAACTCGCTGCGCACCACCTTGAGCGCCACCGGCTGCCCGCCGCGCGTATAAGAGAGGTACACGCTGCCCATGCCGCCCGAGCCCAGCCGCGCCTGGAGGCGGTATCCGGCCACCTCGCGCGGATCCGTGGGACCGAGCGGAGTGAACTGCGAAGGTGTCTGGTGCGGCGTCATGCGTGCTCCCCCGGGTGCGCGGACGGCGTGAGGTGCATCGTAGGACGCCGGACCCGAACCGGCAGAAGGAGGGGCTCAGATGAACGCCACCCCCGGCGACCTCACCTACGCGCCGCACGTCGGCGCGACCGCGAGGGAGCGCCACGACCCGCTGCCCCCGCCCGGCTACCGGCTGCTGCGGGCGCGCGTCAGGGTGGGCGAGGGGCCCGACGACCTCGCCGAGGCCGGGCGGATCGTCACCACCTGGGGCATGCACCGCGCCGCGGGGTTCAGGGTGGAGGCCGACGCGCCCCGCGCGCGCCCCGGGGTGGCGGTCGCCGCCTCCCTCGGCGCGGGGCCGCTGCGGCTCCCCGCGCCCTGCCGCGTCGTGTGGGCGGTCGACGAGCCCGACCGCGTCGGCTTCGCCTATGGCTCGCTGCCGGGGCACCCGCTCACCGGCGAGGAGGCGTTCGAGGTGGAACGCGCGGAGGACGGCGCGGTGTGGCTGAACGTCACCGCGTTCAGCAGGGGCGCCACGTGGTACACCCGGGCCGCATGGCCTCTCGTGGGGGTCGTGCAGCGCGCGATGGCCCGGTGGTACGGGCGGTCCCTGCGCCGCACCGTCCGCGCCCGACAGCGGTGAGTGGTCGCCTCGCCCAGGGGGTCACGCGGCCAAGAACCGTGCGGTATCGTTCCCCCCATGTTGGCAGCCGCTGACATCTTTTACGCCAGCGTCGTCACTCCCACCCCGGCGACGGCTGGCGGGGCGGACCGTGAGCCACCCCCCCGCTCCGGTCCGGCCCCATTCCACGGGCCGGTCTGCCCTTCCCCCCCCCAATCGGGCAGGCCGGCCCGCCCCACGCTAGGACTACGCTGCGGGCGTGCGTCCCTTCCTGATCGCGGTGGCCCTCTGCTTCGGCGCCTGCGCCGGACCGCTGCTCGTCAGGGCCGCGTACCGGCTGTCCGTGCCACCAGGGGAGCCCTGGCGCCGCGCCTGCCCGGCCGGGCATCCGCTGGCCCCCCGCCCCAGGGGCTGGCTCGGCCCGGGCCGGTGCGCCGACTGCGCCGCCGCCATCGGCGTTTCAGGGCCAGCGGAGAACGGCGCAGGGAACGGCGCGGCCGGCGGCGCGGCCGCCCCGGGACCCGGCTATGGCACATCGCCGCTGCGCCTCGCCGCCGTGACCGCCGCGTGCTGCGCCGCCCTCGCCGCCGCCGTCGGCGCGCGGCCCGAGCTGGTGGTGTGGCTGCTCGCCGTCCCGGTCGTCGTCCTGCTCGCCACCGTCGACCTGGCCGTGCAGCGGCTGCCCGACGTGCTGACCCTGCCGCTGGCCGTCGGCGTGATCGCCGGGCTCGCGATCGCCTCCCTCTTCGACGCCGCCGACGGCGGCCTGGGCCGCGCGCTGCTCGGCGGGGCGGTGCTCAGCGGTGTCTACTTCACGCTGTTCTTGATCAACCCCCTCGGCATGGGCTTCGGCGACGTCAAGCTCGCGATCACCATCGGCGTCGCCCTTGGGTGGTACGGCTGGGACGCGCTCGTGCTGGGGACGTTCGTGGGGTTCCTGCTCGCCGCCGGATACGGGGGCGCGCTGGTCATCGCCCGCAGGGCGGGCCGGGGAACGACGGTGGCGTTCGGCCCCTTCATGGCCGCGGGCGCGCTCGCCGCGCTGATCGTCGCCGGACTCGCCAGCTGAATTGTCGCCAAGGTTGCGCCCACGAGGGCCACGCATGCGTTACGGTGGAATCCCCCCCTCGGGCCGGTCCGTCATCCCCCCCTACGGACCGGCCCGCTTCTTGTGTCGGGGGCGGTGCGCCGCGGGCGCTAGGGTGTGGGTGCCGGTGCAGGGGAGAGGGCACGGAGGGTCATGCAGGCGTTCACACAGACCATGAGGAACACACTCCGGCGGCTCGCCGTGCGGCTCTACGCCCGGCGCGTCGAGGGCCGTCTCGACACCGACAGGGGGCCCAAGCACATCGGGGTCATCCTCGACGGGAACCGCCGCTGGGCCAAGGCCGCGGGCAGCACCACCAAGCAGGGGCACGAGGCGGGCGCCGCCAAGATCCGTGAGCTGCTCGGCTGGTGCGAGGAGACGGATGTCGAGGTCGTCACCCTCTGGCTGCTCTCCACGGACAACCTCAACCGGGCCCCCGAGGAGCTGACCCCGCTGCTCTCCATCGTCGAGGGCGCCGTGCGCGACCTCGCCGAGGACGGCCGCTGGCGGGTCAACCACGTGGGCGCGCTCGACGTCCTGCCCGAGCGCACCCGCGAGGTGCTGGTCGAGGCAGAGGAGCTGACGAGGGACCGCACCGGGATACTGGTCAACGTCGCGGTGGGGTACGGCGGCCGCCAGGAGATCGCCGACGCCGTCCGCTCGCTGCTCGCCAAGCGGGCCGCCGAGGGGCAGTCGCTGTCCCAGGTCGCCGAGTCGCTCGAGGTCGAGCACATCGCGGAGCACCTGTACACCCGTGGGCAGCCCGACCCCGACCTGGTGATCCGCACAAGCGGCGAGCAGCGGCTGTCCGGATTCATGCTCTGGCAGAGCGCCCATTCGGAGTACTACTTCTGCGAGGTCTTCTGGCCCGCGTTCCGCAAAGTCGACTTTCTGCGGGCCCTGCGCGACTACGCCGCCAGGCACCGGCGTTACGGGGTCTGAGCGCCGCGCCGCGGGGCGGGCGGCGGGGTGGTGCGGGTGGCGTGCGACGCTCCGGGGCGGTGCCGCCCCGGAGCGTTCTTCGCATGAGATGCGCAGCGAGCGGGCATATTCCACGCGGACCGCGCGTCGGTGCGGTCCGCCGGGAGGCCCGTTTGCGCACCACGACACCCCTCACTGAGCGGGGGAGCGGGGCCGGCACCCGGCCCGTGCGTGTCGGGTCGGCGCCGGCCGTCTCGACCCCCGGCGCCCTGGGCGCCTTGTTCCCCGCACCTCATCCGAGGGGGTTCGTCCACTCGTGGCCATCAGCAAGAAGCGTTCGAACGACCGGCGTATGTATGTCCTGGACACCAGTGTCCTGCTTGCCGACCCTGCGGCCATCACCCGCTTCGACGAGCACGAGGTCGTCCTTCCGGTCGTCGTCATCTCCGAGCTCGAGGCGAAGCGGCACCATCCCGAGCTGGGCTATTTCGCGCGGCAGGTGCTGCGCAGGCTCGACGAGTACCGCGTGCGGTTCGGGCGGCTCGACACGCCCCTGCCGATCGGTGACCTCGGCGGCACGCTGCGCGTCGAGCTGAACCACTCGGATCCGGCCGTGCTGCCCCCCGCCATGCTGAACGAGCGGGGCCGCCTCGCGGACAACGACTCGCGCATCCTGGCCGTCGCCCGCAACCTCCAGGCCGAGGGGCACGACGTCACCGTCGTCTCCAAGGACCTGCCGCTGCGCATCAAGGCGTCGTCGGTGGGGCTCGCGGCCGAGGAGTACCGCGCCGAGCTGGCGATCACGGACTCCGACGGGTGGACCGGGCTGGTCGAGATGACGCTGGGCGCCGAGGCCGTGGACGAGCTGTTCGCCACGGAGAGCGTCGCGGACGAGGCCGTCGCCGAGCTGCCCGTGCACACGGGGCTCGTGATCTCCTCGGAACGCGGCAAGGCGCTCGGGCGGGTCACCCCCGAAGGCCGGGTGAGGCTGGTGCGCGGGGACCGCGAGGCGTTCGGCATCCACGGGCGCAGCGCCGAGCAGCGGATCGCGCTCGACCTGCTGCTCGACCCCGAGGTGGGGATCGTGTCCATGGGCGGCCGCGCGGGCACGGGCAAGTCGGCGCTCGCGCTGTGCGCGGGGCTCGAGGCGGTGATGGAGCGGCGCCAGCACAGCAAGGTGGTCGTCTTCCGTCCGCTGTACGCGGTGGGCGGCCAGGACCTGGGGTATCTGCCGGGCACCGAGGCCGAGAAGATGAACCCCTGGGCCCAGGCCGTGTTCGACACGCTGTCCGCGGTCACGACGCGCGAGGTGATCGAGGAGGTCGTGGCGCGCGGGATGCTCGAGGTGCTGCCGCTGACGCACATCAGGGGCCGTTCGCTGCACGACGCGTTTGTGATCGTCGACGAGGCCCAGTCCCTGGAGCGCAACGTCCTGCTGACGGTGCTCTCGCGAATCGGCCAGGACTCGCGCGTGGTCCTCACCCACGACGTGGCGCAGCGCGACAACCTCAGGGTGGGCCGCTACGACGGCGTGGCCGCGGTGGTGGAGAAGCTCAAGGGGCATCCCCTCTTCGCCCATGTGACCTTGACGCGCTCGGAGCGGTCGCCGATCGCCGCGCTGGTGACGGAAATGCTGGAGGACGGCCGTATTTGACGCCTTTTCTCCGCGCCTTCTCGGCGTGACCGCCGCTCGCCCGCGCCGAAAGGCGCGGGCGAGAGCATGTGCGCCCATTCCGTGCGTTATTCAGCGAAACGGGCGAGGAGGGGCGAATCGCCGCGCGGCGCCGCCGTCTTGGCGGGCGAACGCGCTGGCAGGGGCGCTGCGAACGCCTTTTCGCGGTTTGGCAAGGGCGTCGGCCCTGTGAGCTTTCCCACAGAGGGCTGAATTGCTTCGGGGTATCCGCGTCCGGCAGTGTGTGCGTCTGTCAGGCCCCGCATACGGCACCGATGTCCCCAAGGACACCGCAAGGACTGCTTTTTACAACTGAACAGCCGCTCGCCGTATGCCGCCCGCACCACTCGAAGGTTCCGCAGGTTCGCCGCGCGGGACCCCGACCGGGCCAGTGCCTCCCCGCCCAACGTTCCAACGGGAGGCCCGCGTCAGGGGCACGATTGCGCCCGCAGGGTTTCCGAGCGGGCGATGTCGGAAGGAAACCGTGTGACCGGGATGTCGGTCCGGGGATTCGCAGTGGCGTCCGCCACGGCGGTGACCACCGTCGGCGCGGCCGTCGGTGTCGCGTCGGGTGAGGACCAGTCCACCGCCACCGGCGATGTCGAGGTCGTCGCAGCAGACGCGACGCTGCTCGCCGAGATACCCGCTGGCACGAGCGTGCAGGCCCACGCCGCCGCGCTGACCCAGCAGGCGGACGCGCAGTCGAGCGCCGCCGACAGCGACGCCAGGCGCCAGGCCCAGGAGGCCGCTCGCATCCAGGCGGCCGAGGCCGCGGCGGAGCGCAGGGCCGAGGCGGACGCGGAGCGCGAGGCGCAGGAGCAGGCCGAGCGGGAGGAGGCCGAACGCGCCGCCCTCGCGGCGCAGTCCGCCTCGTCGTCGGCCGGGTCGGGTGACTTTCCGATCCAGTCCTCCTACACCAAGGCCGAGATCCAGGCCATGGCCCAGCAGATGGTCGCCGCCGACCAGTACACGTGCTTCTCGGCGATCGTCGAGCACGAGAGCGGCTGGGACTACACGGCGACCAACCCCAGCTCGGGCGCCTATGGCCTGATGCAGGCGCTGCCGGGCTCGAAGATGGCCTCGGCGGGCGCCGACTGGCAGACCAACCCCGCCACCCAGATCAGCTGGGGCCTGAACTACATGGACGACCGTTATGGCAGCCCGTGCGGCGCCTGGGAGTTCTGGCAGGCCAACAACTGGTACTGAACGCCGCTCAGCGCCCTGAGACGCCAGATACTTCGCGCGTTCGAGAAGCCCCGTGCCGCACTGGCGCGGGGCTTCGGCGTCGGTGCGTTACCCGGGGGAGACCCGCCCGCTACCCGCCGCACGGTAACGTCCCTTCCGCATCGCGGTGAGATTCATGGGGGCGGAGGGACAAGGGATGTCGAGAATGGGCCGGGTGAAGACCGGCATGACCCGCGCCATGTCGCGGGTGTCCGGTTTCCGGGCCGCGGCGGAGCGCGAGCAGGAGCGCCGCGAGGACGAGGCGGGGGCGCGCGGCGAGGCGGAGGCCGAGGCCGCGGGCGTGGTGGCCGACACGGCCGTAGGCCCGGCGCCCACCAAGGCCGGTCCGGACGACGAGCCACCGCCGCCCGCGCCCGAGCCCGCCGCCGAGGGGGGCGGGACGGGGCCGCCAGGGGGCGCGTCCCCGGCGCCGCCCGCGCCGTTGCGGCCGCAGCCCGCCGAGGCGATCCCGTGGGGCGTGCGCGTCGCGGCCGAGGCGGGGTGGCGCCTGCTGGTGCTCGCGGGCGTGATCTGGGTGCTTGTGCAGGTGGTCGGGGCGGTCAGCCTCCTGGTCATCTCGTTCGCCGCGGGGCTGCTGATCACCGCGCTGCTCCAGCCGTTCGCCGGCTGGCTCAAGCGCGTCGGCTTCGGGCGCGGGACCTCGACCGCGGTGACCGCGTTCATCGGGTTCGCGGTGATCGGCCTGATGGGCTGGTTCGTGGTGTGGCAGGTCATAGAGAACACCGAAGACCTCTCCACCCAGATCCAGGAGGGCGTGGAACGCCTGCGGAACTGGGTGCTCGAGCTGCCGTTCGACATCACCGAGGAGAACCTCGACGAGTGGGTCGACAACATCAACAACTGGATCGCCGACAACACCGACACATTGACCTCGGCCGGGCTCGAAGGCGTCAACTATGCCGTCGAGTTCCTGACCGGCGTCGGCCTGACGCTGTTCGTGGTGCTGTTCCTGCTCTACGACGGGCGGGGCGTGTGGCACTGGTTCCTGCGCCTGGTGCCGAGGGCGGCGCGTGAGGGCGTCGCGGGCGCCGGGCCGCGCGCCTGGATCACGCTCACGGGGTATGTGCGCGGCACGGTGATAGTGGCGCTGATCGACGCGGTGGGCATCGGGATCGGCCTGTTCATCATCGATGTGCCGATGGCGGTGCCGCTCGCGGTGATCGTCTTCGTGTCGGCCTTTGTGCCGCTGGTCGGCGCGATCGCCTCGGGCGCGCTCGCCGTCCTGGTCGCGCTGGTGACCAATGGCGTGGTGGACGCGGCGCTCGTGCTCGGCGTCGTGCTGCTGGTGCAGCAGATCGAGGGCCACATCCTCCAGCCGTTCATCCTGGGCCGCATGGTCCGCGTGCACCCGCTCGCGGTGGTCCTCGGCGTGGCGGCGGGCTCGATGCTCGCCGGGATCCCCGGCGCCGTCGTCTCGGTGCCGCTGATCGCGGTGACGAGCACGGTGGTCGGCTATCTGCGGGCGTACCAGGAGGAGTTGGACCGCCGCGCGGGGGCGTCGTCGGGCGGCGGCGCGACCATCGCCGAGGTCTCCCCGGCGGTGGAGCCGCCCCGCTGAGCGGGCCCCCGGGCGGCCCTGAACGCCCCGGGCCTCGGTCCCGTCAACGGCGGCCGGGGCCCGGGGCGTTCCGCCGTCCTGGAGGGCGCGGGGGCCGCGCGGGGGCCGTGCGGGGGGCCAACGGCGGCCGCGCCGTGGCCCGTTCAGCCCGCCCAGCCGCGCCGCGGTGGGTGGCGGACCTCCAGGAGCCAGCCCAGCCGTTCCGTGTCGGTCGCCGTCCACCCCTCGGGCCGCGCGATGGCGGCCCACGCGTCCACGGGCCCCGAGCCATAGCGGTGCCCGTGCGGGGCGGGGGAGGTGTAGGAGACGGCCATGTCCACGGTCGTCTGCCAGAAGGTGACAAAGGGGAACCAGTCGATGGAGCCCGTCACATCGGGCCCCAGCGGCTCGTTCAGCCACTCGGGCCGCTTGAACAGCAGGTCGGGCGACCACCAGACGACCGGGTCAGAGGCGTTCTGGAGGTAGACGACGCGGGGGGTGTCCCACGGCTGCCCGTCGGGCCGCAGCAGGTCGCGCTCGGGGAACTGCGCGAAGCGGACATGCCGCCCACGGTCGTACTCGGGGCGCCAGATCGGGCTGCCCGCGTCGCGGTCGTCCCGCAACGCGCTGTGGATCGGGCTGAAGTCGGGCGGCCCGATCAGCAGGGCGCCGTCCGTCCTTTCGATCAGGTCGTCCAGGTCGTCGAACGCCGACTCGATCGCGGAGACGGCCAGGCTCTCGCCGAAGACCAGCAGCCGCGGCCTGTCGTTCTCGGGCTCCTGCTGCCACCGCGCGTATACGGCGTCGAACAGCGCCTCGGTGGCAAGGCCCGCCTCGTTGCGGTCCACCATGAACGACGCCCAGCTCGGCAGGTACGAGTACTGCATGGTGACCACGGCCGTGTCGCCGCCGTGCATGTACTCGAGCGCCTCCACGGTCGTGGGGTTGACCCAGCCGGTGCCCGTCGTGCCGGTCACGGCGAGCACCGCGCGGTCGAACGCGCCCGTGCGCTCCAGCTCCCGCACGGCCAGCTCGGCGCCGTCCGCGTAGTCGTCGTAGGAGGCGCGCCCGACATAGGCGCGGACCGGGTCCATCGCGTCCTCGCCGGTGAAGCCGGAGATCTCCTCGCCCGAGATGGCGGTGCCGGTGAACGTCCTGCCCTTGTTGCCCAGGTCCTCCCACGCGATGAGCGAGTCGGGGCTGCCGGAGAGCAGCGGCGAGAACGGCCGCATCACCCCCGGGTCGGTGGAGCGGTCCTTGGCGGCGGCGATCCGGTCGGCCACCTCGAGGATCCCGCGGTCCCACACGACGTCCCGCGTGCCGATCACCACGACGGTCGTCGACAGGGCGAGCCCGAGCGCCACGGCGACGGGCCAGGGCACGAACCTGTTCAGGAGCTGGGTGAGCAGCCGCGTGCCGAGCCGCACCGCGCGGGCGACCACGAGCAGCAGGGCGAGCACCACGAGCGAGATGGCCGTGATCATCAGCGAGTGCCACGTCAGGGTCGGCGGCAGCGCCTGGAGCCTGCGCAACTCCCGCTGCATGTCCGCGCTCTGCCCCAGCATGATCGCCACCGCGAAGGGCAGCAGCGCCAGATAGGCCAGCCACGCCCGCGCCCGCACCCGCTGGCTCGGCCGCCATGGCGAGACGAGCCGGAACAGCCAGCTGAGCAGCGCGCCGAGCCCGTAGCCGATCGCCGCCGTGATGCCCCCGATGGCGCCCTGGTAGTACCAAGGGCGCGGCACCAGCGAGGGGGTGAGGGAGAGCCAGAAGAAGAACGTGGCGGCCAGGCACGCGGTCAGATCGGGCCAGCGGCGCACCACCCAGCGGGACCCGGGCCGTTCCCAGTAGGGCTTGCGGGCGACGCGTATCGCCACGACCGCGACCGAGCGCAGCGCGCCGCGCGCCTCCTGCGCGCCCGCGGCCACGGCTCGGGCGACCGGCGCCGTCAGGGCCGCGCCCCCGGGCTCCGCGTCCGGCGCCGTCTGCTCAGCCACGTCGTCTCCGCCCCGTTCGCCCTGCCCTGCGTCCTTCCTCACGCTAGGGGATCAGACGCGGGCGGGGCACGCGGCGTTGCCACGTTGGAGCCTTTCCGTGCTGCCCGGGTGACGGGACCCGTGGTCACGAGGCCCCACCGACTCCACATCGCATGTATACACGTGGTGTATACATGCGATGTATACACCACGTGTATAGTTGCGGGCATGTCCATCAGCCATACGCTCCTCGGCCTGCTGGAGGCCGGACCCAGCCACGGGTACGACCTCAAACGGGCCTTCGACAACCACTTCGGCCACGACCGCCCCCTGCACTACGGGCAGGTCTACTCGACGATGTCAAGGCTGCTGAAGAACGGCCTGGTCGAGGTCGACGGCACCGAGTCGGGCGGCGGGCCCGAGCGCAAGCGCTACGCCATCACCGACGCCGGGATCACCGATGTCGGCATATGGCTCTCCCGCGCCGAGAAGCCCGAGCCGTACCTCCAGAGCGTCCTGTACACCAAGGTCGTGCTCGCCCTGCTCACGGGCCGCGACGCCGCCGCGCTCCTCGACGTCCAACGCGCCGAGCACCTGCGGCTCATGCGGGAGCTGACCCGCCGCAAGATGGGCGGCGACCTCGCCGACCAGCTGATCTGCGACCACGCACTGTTCCACCTCGAGGCCGATCTGCGCTGGCTCGAACTGACCGCCGCACGCCTCGACCGGCTCGCATCGGAGGTCCGCGCATGAGCCACACCGCCCCCACCGCCCCCACCATGCCATCGGGCGCCGCGCCCCTGCTCGTCGCGTCCGGCCTGCGCAAGACCTATGGCGCGACCCCCGCGCTCGCGGGCGCCGACTTCGCCATCGCGTCGGGCGAGGTCGTCGCCGTGATGGGCCCCTCGGGCAGCGGCAAGTCCACGCTCCTGCACTGCCTCGCCGGCATCGTGCCCCCCGACGACGGCACCGTCAGCTACGCGGGCCGCGACCTCGCCAGGCTCTCCGACGCCGGGCGCAGCGCCCTGCGCCGCGGGGACTTCGGCTTCGTCTTCCAGTTCGGCCAGCTGGTGCCCGAGCTGACGTGCGAGGAGAACGTCGCCCTTCCGCTGCGCCTCACCGGCGTCGGCCGCAAGGAGGCGGGGGCGCGCGCCGCCGAGTGGCTCACGCGCCTCGAGGTCGACGACGTCCGCCACCACCGGCCGGGACAGATCTCCGGAGGCCAGGGCCAGCGCGTCGCCGTGGCCCGCGCCCTGGTGAACAACCCCCGCGTCCTCTTCGCCGACGAGCCCACAGGCGCCCTCGACTCCCTCAACGGCGAGCGCGTCATGGAACTCCTCGTCTCCGCCGCCCGCGACACCGGCGCCGCCGTCGTCCTGGTCACCCACGAGTCGCGCGTGGCCGCCTACTCCGACCGCGAGGTCGTCGTCCGCGACGGGCGCGCCCGGGACATGGCGGGGGCTTTGTGAGCGAGCGATCAGCCACGTCCCCCGCCACCTGGGCCAGGGAGCTGGCCCTTGGCGCGCGGTTCGCCGTCACCGGCGGACCCGGCTGGACGCGCACGGCACTCACCGCGTTCGGCGTCGGCCTCGGCGTCATCGTGCTGCTGCTCGCCGCCTCGGTGCCCACGATGCTCGCCGCGCGCGACGACCGCGGCGACGACCGCAACCCCGACCCGGTGCTGGAAACCGCCATCGAGGACACCCCCGCCGCCCAGACCTTCCAGGCGCTCAGCGGCTCCACCGAGTACCACGGCGAGGACATCGGCGGCTGGGTCCTCCAGCCGCACGGCGGGGCCGCCACCGAGGCCGAACCCCCGCCCGGGCTCGACGCGTTCCCCGCGCCCGGCGAGATGGCCGTCTCCCCGGCGCTCGCGCGCCTGCTCGCGTCCGACGAGGGCGCCCTCCTCGCCGAACGCCTCGACCATCCCATCGGGGACACCATCGGCGACGAAGGGCTCCAGGGCCCCGGCGACCTCTACTACTACCTCGGCAGCGACACCCTCGGCAGCGACACCCTCGACGGGGACACCCCCGACGAGGACGCGAGCACCGCCTACGTGTTCAGCGACGCGACCACGGGGCGCGAGCCGCTGCCCGCCCCGCTGATCCTGCTCGTCGTGGTCATCTGCGTCGTCCTGCTGATGCCCATCGCCGTCTTCATCGCCACCGCCGTCAGGTTCGGCGGCGAACGGCGCGACCAACGGCTCGCCGCGCTGCGCCTCGTCGGCGCCGACATCGACATGACGCGGCGCATCGCCGCGGGGGAGACGCTCGTCGGCGCCGTCGCGGGGCTCCTGCTCGGCGGCGCCGCGTTCCTCCTGCTGCGCGCCTGGCTCGGCACCGTCACCGTGTGGGGCTTCTCCGCGTTCCCCCACGACATCGTGCCCGCCCCGCCGCTCGCCGCGCTCATCCTGGTCGGCGTGCCCGTCGCGGCCGTCGTCGTCTCGCTGCTCGCGCTGCGCGGCATCGCGATCGAACCGCTCGGCGTGGTGCGCGACGCCACCGAACGCCGTCGGCGCCTGGTCTGGCGGCTGGTGCCAGGCGCGCTCGGCCTGGTGCTGCTCGCGCCCATGCTGGGCGGCTCGTTCGACGGCGGAAGCACCGGCGGGCAGGCCCAGGCCGCGGTGGGCGTCGTGCTGCTGCTCGTCGCGGCGACGGTCCTGCTGCCCTGGGTCGTCGAACGCGTCGTGGGGCGCCTGCGCGGCGGCCCCGTCTCCTTCCAACTCGCCACCAGGAGGCTCCAGCTCAGCAGCGGAGCCGCGGCCAGGACGGTCAGCGGCATCACCGTCGCGGTGGCCGGGGCGACCGCCCTCTACATGCTGTTCATGGGCGTCAGCGACGAGGAGACCGAGATCACGGGGCAGGACCCCGACCGCGCCCAGATCGAGGTCAGCGAGTCGACCGAGGGCGGCCTGACGGCGGCGGCGCTGTCGGGCGAGCTTGAGGGCCTGCCCGGCGTCTCCCAGGCCCTGGCCTGGGAGACGACCTCGGCGCAGAGCCCCGGCGCGCGGCCCGTCGACGGGATCACGCCGTCGGCCCAGGTGGTCGTGGGCGACTGCGCCGTGCTGCGCGAGATGGCCAGGATCGAACGGTGCGCGAACGGCGACCTCTTCGTCGCGCCCGGCGAGGGCGACCCCTGGGAGCTGGCCGTCGAGCCGGGCCAGGAGCTGGTCCTCGGCGTCGACTCCGAGGGCGTGCCCTATGGCGACGCGCCCGTGCCGTGGACCCTCCCCGAGAACACGCCCGTCGTCGAGCCCCGCACCGACCCCACCGGCTATGTCAACGCGGGCATCCTCGCCACCCCAGGCGCCCTTGGCGATGAGCACCTGGCGGGCAGCTGGACCCGCGCGGTGGTCCGCACGGACGGCGACGACCCCGACACCCTCGAACACGTCAGGAACGTCGCCTGGGGCGAGCACCGCGACGCCTGGGTCTTCGAGCTGGAGTCCCGGCGGGTCTCCGAGGAACTCGCCGACATACAGCGGGCGTTGCTCATCGGCGCCACGGGCGTGATGACGGTGATCACGGCCAGCATGATCGTCTCGATGCTGGAGCAGCTGCGGGAACGCCGCCGCCTGCTGTCCGCGCTCGTGGCCTTCGGCACCCGGCGCAGCACGCTGAGCGCGTCGCTCCTGTGGCAGACGGCCGTCCCCGTCGTCCTCGGCCTCGGGCTCGCCGCCATCGTCGGAACGGGGCTCGGCGCCCTGCTGATGTCGATGGTGGACCTGCGCGTCGGCGGCTGGCTCGCGTTCCTCCCGATGGCCGCCGTCGGCGCGGGCATGATCGCGACGGTGACCCTGGTGAGCCTCCCCCTGCTGTGGCACATGATGCGCCCCGACGGCCTCCGCACGGAGTGACCCCACCCCGGCCCACCCGCCCACCCGCCCCGCGGGGCGCGGGTGGGCACCGCCATGGTCGTGGGCCGCGACCGGCGTGGCCCGCCTCGCCTTCGACGAGGCGGGCGGGCGCCGCGGCCGGGGCGGCAACGGCCGCGTCGGGCCGCGCCTTCCGGCCCTCTCGGGCGGGCGGCCCCCGCGGGGGCGGGTGGGCCGGGGATGCCAACGGGCATGCGGCCAACGGGCATGCGGCCAACGGGCATGCGGCCAGCGGGCATGCGGCGCGGGGGCGTTACCCCGGGGCGGCAGCCCTGGAGGGGCGGTGGGCGGGGTCACCGCAGCGCGCGCAGCGCCTTCCGGACGCGTGCCGTGTCCTTCCGTATCCCCGGCACCTGGGTCGCCGACAGGACGTTCGCCTGGGCGTGCAGCAGCCGCTCGTACTCCGCCCGCAGGCGTTGCAGGATCCGCAGCGCGCGGGGCGCGCTCGGCTCCCGGGCGTCCGCGAGCTCGTCGCCGAGGCGTATCAGGTCAGCGCGCGCCGCCTGGGCCGCCAGCTTCGCCCTGGCCAGCTCCGCGCGCGCCTCATCGGGCGCCAGCCGCGCCAGGCGCCTGCGATGGCGGTCCATCGCCAGGGTCCTGCGCTGGCGGCGCGTCAGCCGCATGACCAGGGGCGGGAGCACCCAGATCGCCACGACGGCCAGGACGATCAGCACGGAGCGCCGCAGGCCCGCCCCTTCCCGCTCCTCGGCCGCCTCGGACCCCGCGGCCTCGTCCTCACCGCCGCCCCCGGCGTCCGCGTCCCCGCCGCCGCCCGAGATCGCCGACGCGCCGAGCTCTTCGAGCAGCGATGTCATCGTCGACGCCACGAAGTTCTCTTCGCCGTTCCACGCGAACTCCGCCGCCCACACGAACGCCTCGTCGCCCGTCGCCGAGACCGTGGAGATCCGGCCGCCGTGGTAGGGGTCGACGAGGAACACCGCGGCGTTCCCGCCGTCGGCGGCGATCAGCCGCGCCGCGTCCGGCTCGTACATCGGGTAGTCGTCGCCGGTCTGCAACTCCGTGACGCCCTCCGGCAGGAAAGCCACCCGCGCCGCCCCGTCGGCCGCCGCGAGGTCGTCGGCCAGCGCGGCCACCGTGTCGGCGTCCGTGTGGCCGTCGGACACGCCGGGGTGCACATACACCGAGGGACCGGCCGCCAGCGCCTCGCGTGCCACCTCCGTGACATCCTCCCCGAGCACCGACGCCAGGAGCGCCACGCGCTCGGGCAGCTCGCCCGCGGGGACCTCCGTGATCCCCGAGGCGCCGACCACCATCTCCAGCTCGCTGATGGAGAACGGCACCCCCGACCCGGCGCTCACCACCGCGGAGAACTCGCCGTCCTCCCACTGCATCAGCAGCGCGACCCCGTCGTCCGGCAGCCCGTCCAGCATGGACGCGCGCGCCTCCTCCATGTCGCCGCCAAGGCCCGAGACCAACGCCACCCGCACCGAGGGCACGTCGGCGAACGCCTCGCGCAGCATCTCCTCGTCGAGCCCGGGGAACGCCTCGCTCACGGCCGGGTCCACGAAGAACGGGTCATCGCCGCCCGCCGTCTGCGCCACCCGGGGGCGCAGGTCACCGTCGAGCGCGTCGGGCAGGGTCAGCAGGAAGTTCCCCGAGGGTATGCCGATCCGCTCCATGTTCTCCGCGGCCAGCTCGTCAAGCGTCGCGGACACCCCTGACACCGCCCACGCCTCGGATGTGTCGGGGCTGTCGCTCACGGGCGTGTGCACTTCGTTGTACACCAGGTAGACGCCGGGCTGACCCACCTCGGCCGCCAACTCCTCGGCGGCCGCGTCCCCTTCGGGGATCTCCTCGGTGAGCATGGCCACCCGCACCGGCGTCCGGGCCATGCCGTACCTGGCGTTCATCAGGGCGACCGCGTCGTCGTCGATCCCCTCGTACCCCTCGGCGACCCACACGCCCGGCCCCTCGGCCAACGCCTGGGCCGCCTCGGCCAGCTGGCCATCCGCCGCCCGCGCCGGGGGAGCGGCGAACAGCCCGAGCAGCAGGGCGGGGCCGATCACCGCGGCCACGCACCCCGCACCCCGCCTCGACCGGCCTGCCATCACACGCCCCTCCCGCTCCGCCTGTCGCGCTCGTCCGCACCCCCGCCCGCTGCCGGACGCTGCTGTGGGATCCTAAGCCGTCCCACTGACAACTGACATCGGGGAGTTCGGGGGAAGCCCATGGCCGTCGGCGATGTGGTGGAAGGCCGTTACCGGCTCGTCAGCAAGCTCGGCGAGGGCGGGATGGGGCAGGTCTGGCGTGCCCATGACGAGCGGCTGCGGCGCGACGTGGCCATCAAGACCGCGACGGACGGCGCCGAGGCGGACCTGGTTAAGCGCCTTGAGCGGGAGGCCATGGCCATCGCGCAGCTTGCGCACCCGCACATCGTGACCGTGCACGACCTGTTCACCGGCGTGTTCGCGGGCAGGCCCGCCGTCTTCCTGGTGATGGAGCTGGTGCCAGGCCAGTCGCTCGACCGCCGCCTCGCCGAGGGAACGCCGCCCCTGCCGGTCGCGCTGGAGTGGGCGGCGCAGATCGCCGACGCGCTCGCGGCGGCGCACGCCCCCGGCGTGGGCATCGTGCACCGCGACCTCAAGCCCGGCAATGTGATGCTCAGCCATGGCCGCGTCAAGCTCCTGGACTTCGGCATCGCCCGCTTCGCCGAGGGCATCAGCGAGCAGCGCCGCACCTCGCTCACCGCCACGGGAACGGTGATCGGCACCCCCGACTACATGGCGCCCGAGCAGTGCGCGGGCGGCGACATCGGCCCGGGCACCGACCTGTACGCGCTGGGCTGCGTGCTGTTCGGGATGCTGACCGGCGAGACCGTCTTCCCGCGCGGCGGCACCGCGATGCAGGTCATGTACCGGCAGGTGCACGAGCCGCCGCGCGCGCCGAGCGCCGTGCGCCCCGGGATCCCCCGGGCCGTGGACGCGCTGGCGCTGCGGCTGCTCGCCAAGGCGCCCGAGGACCGCCCGGGCGGCGCCGCCGAGGTCGCGGGAGCGCTGCGCGACCTGATCCGCGCCCTGTGCGCCAACGCCGGACCGGCCCCCGCGACCCCGGCCCCCGCGACCCCGCCCCCCGCCCCGCCCCGAAGGCCCCAGCCCGAGCGCCAGCCCCAGCCGAGGCCCACGCCGCCCTCCGGCAGCGCCCCTGGCCCCACGGCGTCCGCGCCCCGCACCGCGCCCCGCACCGCGCCCTCCTTCGCCGACCGCCCGGCACCCGCCGACCGCCCGGCACCTGCCGACCGCCCGGCACCTGCCGACCGCCCGGCACCCGCCGATCGCCAAGGACCCGGGTCCGGCGCAGGACCCGGCCCCGAGGCGGGCCGGCGCGCCGACGAGCTGCGCCGGCGCGCCGCCGAGCGGCGCCGCCGCGCCGACGAGCTGCGCCGCCGCGCCGCCAAGGCGGAGGCGGCCGGTTCGCCTGAGCAGTGGGCCGAGCTGATCCCCGAGCTGGCCGCGTACCACGGCCCCGACGGCTGGCCCACCGAGCGCGCCTGCGTCCAACTGGGCTCCCTGGACTCCCTCCTGGCCGACGCCGTGGCCAAGGAGCTCCTTCGCGCACACGGGGGCTGGCGCACACGCCGTGCGCGCCGGGCGCTGCGCGGCAGACGGATAGCTCTCGGCTGACCGGGGGCCGGTAGATTCGCTCCCATGAGTGGTACGAACGAATACCGCGTCGAGCATGACTCGATGGGCGAGGTGCGGGTCCCCGCGGACGCCAAGTGGCGGGCGCAGACGCAGCGGGCCGTGGAGAACTTCCCGATCTCCGGCCAGCGCATCGAACGCGCCCACATCGCGGCCCTGGCCCGCATCAAGGCGGCCGCGGCCACGGTCAACGCCCAGCTCGGCGTCGTCGAGAAGGACATGGCCGAGGCCATCGTCTCGGCCGCCGACGAGGTCGCCGAAGGCCGCTGGGACGAGCACTTCCCCGTCGACGTCTTCCAGACCGGCTCGGGCACCTCGTCCAACATGAACACCAACGAGGTGCTCGCCACCCTGGCCACCGAGCGCCTCGGCCGCCCTGTCCACCCCAACGACCATGTCAACGCCAGCCAGTCGTCCAACGACGTCTTCCCCTCCTCCATCCACATCGCGGCCACGGGCGCCGTCACCGGCGAGCTGATCCCCGCGCTGAACCACCTCGCCGACGCATTGGAGCGCAAGGGCGCGGAATTCGCCGAGGTGGTGAAGTCGGGGCGCACACACCTGATGGACGCGACGCCCGTCACCCTCGGGCAGGAGTTCAACGGGTACGCGGCACAGGTACGTTTCGGCATCGAACGCCTCAACGCCTCGCTGCCGCGCCTCGCCGAGCTGCCCCTGGGCGGCACCGCCGTGGGCACCGGGATCAACACCCCGCCCGGCTTCTCCGCCGCCGTGATCACGGAGGTGGCCCGCGCCACCGGCCTCCCGCTGACCGAGGCGCGCGACCACTTCGAGGCCCAGGGCGCCCGCGACGGCCTCGTGGAGACCTCAGGGCAGCTGCGCACCATCGCGGTCTCGCTCAGCAAGATCTGCAACGACCTGCGCTGGATGTCCTCGGGCCCGCGCACCGGCCTTGCCGAGATCGCGCTCCCCGACCTCCAGCCGGGCTCGTCGATCATGCCGGGCAAGGTCAACCCCGTGATTCCCGAGGCCGTTCTCATGGTCGCCGCCCAGGTCACGGGCAACGACGTCACCGTCGCCACCGCGGGCGCCTCGGGCAACTTCGAGCTGAACGTCCAGCTGCCCGTCATCGCCAAGAACCTGCTGGAGTCCATCAGGCTGCTGGCCAACGCCTCGCGCCTGCTCGCCGACCGCACCGTCGACGGCATCACCGCCAACGCCGAACGCGCCCGCGAGTACGCCGAGTCCTCGCCCTCGGTGGTCACCCCCCTCAACCGCTACCTGGGGTATGAGGAGGCCGCCAAGATCGCCAAGCGCGCCCTCGCCGAGCGCAAGACGATCCGCGAGACGGTGCTCGACGGCGGCTACGTCGACCGCGGGGACCTGACGATCGAGCAGCTCGACGAGGCGCTCGACGTCCTCCGCATGACCCGCCCCTGACCGCCGCACGACCGAGCCGCCGCACCACGCGAGCCGCACCAACACGGCCACGACAACGGCCACGACACGGCCTTCACGGCCGAGCCATGGCCTTGACAAGCGTTCGAGCTTCAGCCCCCGGCCGCGCCCGCCCTCCGCGTCGACCCGAATACCATGTGTAGATGACAACGGGAGAAGACGGGACCGGCGGTGCGCGTCCGTGGCAGCCGGGGGACCACATTCTGTGGAGATATCGCGCCAATGGGCGGGGAGAGCCACGGGAATTCCACATCTGCCGACCGGTCACCGTTGTCCAGGACACCCCCGATCTGCTGGCCGTGTGGATGGCGCCCGGCACGGAGTGCGTCAGGCCCGAGCTCGCCGATGGCACGCCCGTGCACGACGAGCCGCTGGCCACCCGTTACACCAAGCCGCGCACGACCGTTCACGGCCGGTGGCTCGGCGCCGGGGTCCTCAAGCTCGCGCGCCCCGGCGAGCCGTGGTCGGTGTGGCTTTTCTGGGATCGGGGCTGGCGCTTCAAGAACTGGTACGTCAATCTTGAAGAACCCCGGAGCCGGTGGCCGGGAGGGGTCGATTCGGAGGACCATTTTCTCGATATCGCGGTGTACCCCGACCGCAGCTGGGAGTGGCGGGACGAGGATGAGTTCGCCCAGGCACAGCAGGCAGGACTGCTGGACGCCGGGCAGGTGGAGCGCATCCGCGAGGCCGGGCGCGAGGCCACCCGCGCGATCCGCGCGTGGGACAGGCCGTTCTCCGAGGACTGGGTGGCATGGCGACCCGATCCGCACTGGCGGATCCCCCGGCTGCCCGCCGACTGGGACCGCGCCCCCGACGACAGCGCTCCCGACGCCCCGGCTTCCGGTGACCTGGCTTCCGATGCCCCGGCTCCGGTGCCCGATGTCCGCGTCCGGCGGCCCCACCCACGAGCCTCTTGATACGCCCCTGGCCACCAAACGTAGGATCGACCCCCACAACCTCACAACGACCCCACTCCGCATGCTAGTTCCCGCCTGGATGGATCTCCCCTTGTGACGGACCCGACCCCACCGCAGCACGCGGCGCGCACGGCGGACGTTCCCGCGTTCGCCGAAGGACCGGCGCTGCCGCACGCCCGCTCCGAGCCCGAGTCGACGGAGCAGCCGCCAGCCCGCCCGGCGTCGGGCGAGGGGCTCAACGGCGGGATGGGCGACACCGACAGGCTGCGGTTCGTGGGGGCCGCCACCCGTCGCATCGCCCGCGGGATGGACCTGGACGAGATCGTGCTCGGCCTGTGCCGCGCCACCGTGCCCACGTTCTCCGACGCCATCCTCGTCTACCTCAGACACCCCCTGCCGGTCGGCGACGAGCAGCCCGTGACGCCCATGGTGCTCAAGCTGCGCCGCACCGACCGCATCCCCGAGGCCCTGTCGCTCGGCGGCGCCTCGCTCGAATCCCTCGACGACGTGCACGGCGACGGCTCGGGCCCCGTTCTGCCGATCCTGGCCAGCGCGACCCCGCTGGTCGAGGTCAGGGGGAACGGGCCGCTCGCCGAGGTGCTGCGCGGCGTCCGGCCCGTCTTCGTGGAGTCCCAGGTGCCCAGGGCGGCGCTGCGCGAGCTGACCGGGGCCGTGGCGCTCCCCGAGGGGCACCGGGCGATCCTCGCGCCGCTGCGTGGGCGGCGCCGGGTCATCGGCGCCGCGGTGTTTCTGCGGCGGCCCGACCGCGAGTCGTTCGAGCAGGAGGACCTTCAGGTCGCCCAGCAGCTCGCGACCCACTCCGCGCTCGGCGTGGACAAGGCCGTGCTCTACGGCCGTGAGGCGTCGATCGCCGACGAGTTGCAGCGCACGATGCTCCCCGACGACCTGCCGCAGCCCACCGGCGTGCGGCTGGCCAGCCGTTACCTCCCCGCCGCCCAGTCCGCGCGCGTCGGCGGCGACTGGTACGACGCGATCCCGCTGCCCGGCAGCCGCATCGCGCTGGTCGTGGGCGACGTGATGGGCCACTCCACGACATCCGCGGCCATCATGGGCCAGCTGCGCACCACGGTGCAGACCCTCGCGGGCCTCGACCTGCCGCCGCAGGAGGTGCTGCACCACCTCGACGAGCAGGCCCAACGCCTGGGCACCGACCGGATGGCGACGTGCCTCTACGCCGTCTACGACCCGGTCGAGCACCGCATCACCGCGGCCAACGCCGGTCACCCGCCGCCCGTTCTCCTTCATGTGGACGGCTCGACCGAGCTGGTCGACCTCCCGCCCAACGCGCCCATCGGCGTGGGCGGCGTCGACTTCGAGACGGTCGAGCTGCCTGCGCCCGCGGGCGCCACCCTCGTGCTGTACACCGACGGCCTGGTCGAGTCCCGCAGCCGCGACGTGTGGACGGGCGTGGAGCACCTGAGGGAGAAGCTGGCGGAGATCTCCCGGCTGACGCGGCCCGACGCCGCGGCGCCGCTTGAGCCGCTGTGCGACGAGATCCTTGACATCGTCGGCCCCGGCGACCGCGACGACGACATCGCCCTGCTCGCCGCGAGGTTCGAGGGCATCGCCCCGGGGAACGTCGCCTACTGCCGCCTCGACCCGCGCGCCGAGTCGGTGCGCGAGGCGCGCCGCCTGGTGCGGGACAGCCTGGCGCGCTGGGAGCTCGAAGAGCTGGAGGACTCCGTCGAGCTGCTGGTCAGCGAGGTGGTGACCAACGCCGTTCGCTATGCCGAACGCCCCGTGTCCGTCCGGCTGTTGCGCACCGACGTGCTGCGCTGCGAGGTGGGCGACGACGTGCCGCAGCTGCCGAGGCTGCGGCAGGCGGGCCCGGCGGACGAGGGCGGCAGGGGCCTCTATCTCGTCCAGCGCCTCGCCCGCCAGTGGGGCGCGACCCGCCTGAGCACGGGCAAGCTCGTGTGGTTCGAGATGGCGCCTCCCGCCTAATCCTCCACCCTCTTGGGCGGCCGCCCGCGCCGTGGGTGCGGCCCCGCGTCCCTGGGAAGGCGGCCCGCGTCCCGCAGCGCCGCCCGCAGCAGGAAGTCGATCTGCGCGTTGGTGCTGCGCAGCTCGTCGGCCGCCCACCGCGCGAGCGCGTCGTGGACGGCCGGGTCGAGCCGCAGCAGCACCTGCTTGCGCGCGCGCCGCGCGGCCCCCTCGGAGTGCGGACCCTCGGTCACTGGTAGAGGGACCCCGCGTTCACCACGGGCTGGGCGCCATGGCTTCCGCACAGGACCACCAGCAGGTTGGACACCATCGCGGCCCTGCGCTCGTCGTCCAGCTCCACCACGTCCATGTCGCCGAGCCGTTCGAGCGCCTTCTCTACCATGCCGCAGGCCCCTTCGACGATCGCCTGACGGGCCGCCACCACGGCGCCAGCCTGCTGACGTTGCAGCATGGCCGACGCGATCTCCGGCGCGTACGCGAGGTGCGTGAAGCGCGACTCGACGATGCGCACGCCCGCCGCCCGCACCCGCGCGGTCAGCTCGACGGCCAGCTTCTCGGTGATCTCCTCGGCGTCGGCGCGCAGCGACAACTGGTCGGCCTCCGGGGCGTCGTACGGGTACTCGATCGCGATGTGCCGCACGGCCGACTCGGTCTGCGTGCCCACGAACTCCACGAAGTCGTCCACCTCGAAGCTGGCCTGCGCGGTGTCCTCGACCTGCCACACGATCACCGCGGCCAGCTCGATCGGGTTGCCGTCGGCGTCATTGACCTTGAGCACGGCCGTCTCGTGGTTGCGGACGCGGGTGGAGATCTTGACGCGTGTGGTCAGGGGGTTGACCCAGCGCAGGCCGTCGTCGCGGATCGTGCCGGTGTAGCGCCCGAAGAACTGCACGACGCGCGCCTCGCCCGGGGCCACCATGTTGAGCCCGGTCATCAGGAAGAGGGCGGTCAGGAAGAGCAGCGAGCTCGCCACCAGCAGCGGGACGCCGACGGCGGGGGAGCCGTTCGCGGCGATCGCGATGCCCGCGAAGACGCCGCCGAGGCCCAGTAGCGAGCCGGTCAGGGTGAGCAGCAGCGCGAGGCCGCCGGGGACGCTGCGCGCCCTGAACTCCCTGACGCTGGGCGGCGGCATGTCGGGCGCGTCGGGCGCGTCGGCAGGAACAGTCTGATCGTTGGTGGTCATGGGAGCCCCCGTCGATGGTGTACTAGCAGTGTGATAGCACATTACCACATGGGTCTGGTCGCGATGTATCGCGTGTCTGTACGCTGGTCGTCGTGAACGCTGAGAACCGGCCCTCCGTGCCGCTGGAGAAGCAGCCTGTCCGGGCGTCCGACGCGGACCGCGACCGCATCGCCGACATCCTGCGCGAGGCGCTGGCCGAGGGGCGGCTCGACGCCGAGGAGCACGCCGAGCGGGTCGAGGCGGTCTACCGGGCCAAGACACTCGCCGAGTTGGAGCCGCTGATCCAGGACCTGCCCGCAGGCCAGCCCCAGGGCCCCGGCCCCGGCCCCGGCCATGCGCCCCCGCCTCCGCGCGCCTTCGAACGGCGCGGCGGCTCGCACGGGTTGAGCGTGTCCAACGCGAAGAACGTCGTGGCCGTCCTCAGTGGCTCCACGCGCCAGGGGCGTTGGCGGGTCGGCCCCAAGGTGAACGCCGTGGCGGTGTGCGGCGGCGTCGAGTTGGACCTGACCGAGGCGATCTTCGAGTACCGCCATGTCGTGGTCAACGCCACGGCCATCTGCGGAGGCATCGAGATCCGCGTCCCGGAGAACGTCAGCCTGCGCAGCGCGGGCAGCGGCGTCATGGGCAGCTTCGATGTGCGCGAGGCCGAGTCGCCCGAGCCCCACGCCCCGATCGTGGTCGTGCAGGGTGTGGCCATCTGGGGCGGGGTCGAGGCGAGGCACGTGCGGGGGAAGCGCCTGAGGAACCTCAGCGACGGCTGATACGTCTGACCATGTTGTCGCTCCGTGCATAGACGTGCGCACAGTGGGTAGGGCTGGGGGGACCGTCACTCGTATGGCCGCATGGTGGGAAGGCGAACAGCGGCACCCCCTGACGGGTGAGGGTCCACCAGCCAGGAGCGACCCCCGTAGCCGTCGTCAGGAGTTGACCGTGCTGCAATCGTCACCGCCACATGAGTCCCAGTGGTCCCCCGCCGTCCCCACGCAACGCAGTTCGAAAGATCTCGCGGGGCCCTGGCACTCGGAGGCCGCCTGCCGGCGGGATGAGGCGGGGCTGTTCTTCGCCCCCTCCCAGGAGCCCACGGCGGCCAGGCTCTCCAGGGAGCAGGCGGCCAAGTCGGTATGTGCCCGCTGCCCTGTGCTGCTCGAGTGCCGCGAGCACGCTTTGCTCCAGCCCGAGCCCTATGGCGTCTGGGGCGGGCTGACCGCCGCCGAGCGCCGCGTGGTGCTCAGCCGCAGGCGGCGCCGAGACGCGGCCGCGGGCGGCAGGCCCGCGGACATCAGCCGCATCGCCTGACGCCGCGCCCCCGGTCCCCCCACACCACACCGGCGCGGCCCCCCCCCCCCGCGGGCGGTCCCGGCTCCTCCGCCCGGGACCGCCCGCCGTTTGCCCCGGGGCCCCCGCCGGATCCCCCCCACCGGATCCAGCGCCGTATCTCGCGCCCTTCAGGGCTCAGCGCGCGGTGTCGAAGTCGATCGCGCTGTACGCCCGCAGCTTGGACAGCCGGTGCGTCGAGTCGATCTGCCGGATCGTGCCCGAGCGCGAACGCACCACGAGCGACTGGGTCGTCGCCGTCTCCGCGCGATACCGCACCCCGCGCAGCAGCTCGCCGTCGGTGATGCCCGTCGCGACGAAGAACACGTTCTCGCCGCGCACCAGGTCGCCGGTGTGCAGCACCCGGTCGAGGTCATGGCCCGCGTCGAGGGCCGCGCGCCGCTCCGCCTCGTCCTTGGGCCACAGCTTCCCCTGGATCGTGCCGCCAAGGCATGTGATCGCGCAGGCCGCGATGATGCCCTCGGGGGTGCCGCCCACGCCGAGCAGCAGATCGACGCCCGTGCCCTCGCGGACGCTCATGATCGCCCCCGCCACGTCCCCGTCCTGGATGAACTTGATCCGGGCGCCGCACTCCCTGACCTCCCGCACCAACGCGTCGTGCCGCGGCCGGTCCAGGATGCACACGGTCACATCGCCGGGGCTGCCGCCCTTGGCCTTGGCCACCCGCCGGATGTTCACGGAGGCGGGGGCGTCGATGTCCACGAACTCCGCCGCCTCGGGGCCCGTCGCCAGCTTGTCCATGTAGAAGACGGCGCTCGGGTCGAACATCGCGCCCCGCTCCGCGACGGCGAGCACCGACACGGCGTTGGCCATGCCCTTGGCCGTCAGCGTCGTGCCGTCCACCGGGTCGACCGCCACGTCGCACTCGGGGCCCGAACCGTCCCCGACCCGCTCCCCGTTGAACAGCATCGGCGCCTCGTCCTTCTCGCCCTCGCCGATGACCACCACGCCGTTCATCGAGACGGTGGAGATCAGCGCGCGCATCGCGCGAACCGCGGCGCCGTCAGCGCCGTTCTTGTCGCCGCGCCCCACCCAGCGGCCCGAGGCCATCGCCCCCGCCTCGGTCACCCTGACCAGCTCGAGGGCGAGGTTGCGGTCGGGGGCCTGGGGGCCGACGTCCAGCGGGGGAGGGAGATGGTGCTCCGTCATCGGGACGACCTTTCTGGCGCGGTCACGGTGCGGTCCCCTCGACTGTAACCGGCGGGGTACACATGAGCATTCCCTCCTCTCGTATGAGCGAACCCGGGGGTGGTCGCACGGTCGCCCTTGGCGTGAGGGACGATGGACCCGTGGCGAACCACGCGGTGGAAGACGCGGAGAACGACATGGCGGCGGCCGATGACCGCACGACCGGCGAGGCCACGAGGCCGTCGGCCGGGCGGCGCGGCCTGGCCTCCGTGCGGAACATGGTGGTGTCCCTCGTGGTCATCTGCGGCGGGGCGTTCGCCCTGGTGGCGCTCAACCCCGGGGATCAGCCCGAGGGTTCGACCCCGACCGTGAGCTATGACGTCGAGGCGGCGACGGCCGCCCGCGCCGCCCCCTATGAGCTGCTGGTCCCCGAGGGCCTGTCGTCCGACTGGCGCGCCACCTCCGTGCGCTACCAGCCCGCGGGCGACTTCGGCGCGACCTGGCGCCTCGGCTTCCTCGACCCGGACGAGGAGTACGCCGCCCTCGCCCAGGCCGACGGCGCCCCCGATGACTTCATCGAGGAGATCACCCAGGGCGCCACCGACACGGGCGAGACCGCCTCGGTCGGCGGCCGCGACTGGGCGCGTTACGAGGGCGACAAGTACGACGCGCTCGTGCTCCGCGACGCCGATGTGACCACCGTCGTCCTGGGCACCGCGCCCCTCGACCGGCTCACCCACTTCGCCACGGCCCTCACCCCCGAGCCCGTCCAGGGCTGAGCCGGGGCCGTCAGCGCGGCTCCCCCTCCCCCTCTTCGCCGTCCTCGGCCGCCCCCTCCTCCTCGGCCAGCGCAGCGTCGAGGCGGGCCCGCGCGCCCTCGAGCCAGCGGCCGCAGATCCGCGCCAGCTCCTCCCCGCGCTCCCACAGCGCAAGCGACTCCTCGAGCGTCGCACCGCCCGCCTCCAAGCGGCGCACCACGTCGATCAACTCGTCCCTGGCCTGCTCGTAGCCGAGCGCCGCCTCCGCCGAGCCCGCCGCCTCCGCCGGGCCCGCCCCCTGAGCCGAATCCGTCGTCGTGTCCGCTTCCGTCATGCCGGTCACCCTATGCCCCACCTTGCCGGCCCGCCCCGGGCCGCTCGCCGACCGTGACCGGGAACGCGCCCTCCGCGACGCGCGCCCGCAACTCCTCGCCCGCCGCCACCTCGTCGGCCGCCCGCACCGCCGAGCCGTCGGCCCGCTGCAACACGGCATAGCCGCGCCGCAGCGTCGCCGCGGGCGACAGCGCCACCACCCGCGCCCGCGTGTGCGCCAGATCCGCCCGCGCGCGATCCAGCAGATGCGCCAACGTGCGCCGCGAGCGCCCCATCAACGCCGCAAGCTCCTCCGCGCGCGCCTCCACCATCCGGTGCGGCTCCGCCAGCGCGGGCCGGTCCCGCGCCGCCGCCAGGCCCCGCTCCTCCCGCTCGATCCTGGACGCGAGCACCCATCGCGCCCTGTCCCGCAACTGCCGCACCCGCGCCATCTCCTCGCGCACGTCGGGCACCGTGCGCTTGGCCGCGTCCGTCGGCGTCGAGGCCCGCAGATCGGCCACCAGGTCGAGCAGCGGGGCGTCCGGCTCGTGCCCGATCGCGGAGACCACGGGCGTGCGGCACGCGGCGACCGCCCGCACCAGCCGCTCGTCCGAGAACGGCAGCAGGTCCTCCACGCTCCCGCCGCCCCTGGCCACGATGATCACGTCCACGTCGGGGTCGGCGTCCAACTCCCCGACCGCGTCGATGACGTGCGGCACCGCGTGCACGCCCTGCACCGCGACGTTGCGCACGGCGAACCTGACGGCGGGCCAGCGCAGCCTGGCGTTCTCCAGGACGTCGCGCTCGGCAGCCGACGCCCGCCCCGTCACCAGCCCCACCCGCCGCGGCAGGAACGGCAGCCGCCGCTTGCGCTCCGGCGCGAACAACCCCTCGGCCGCCAGCGCCCGCTTGAGCTTCTCCAGGCGCAGCAGCAGCTCCCCGACCCCCACCGCGCGGATCTCCGCCGCCCGCAACGACAGCTCGCCGCGCGGCGCGTACCACTCGGGCTTGGCAAACACGACGACCCGCGCGCCTTCCGTTATGACGTCGGCGACCGCGTCGAAGACCCCGCGGAAGCACGTCACCCGCACCGAAACGTCATGCGCCGGATCCCGCAGCGTGAGGAAGACCACCCCGAACCCGGGGCGCCGCGAGAGCTGGGTGATCTGCCCCTCCACCCACACCGCGCCGAGCCGGTCGATCCACCCCCCGATGAGCCGGGACACCTCGCCCACCGGGATGGGCGCCTCCGCCGTCGTCTGCACTGCCATACCGTCACGCTAGCGCCGAGCACTGACAGTCCCCTCGGGCCGCCCCCGAGCCCCCGTACCATGGGCCCATGGATCGAGACGCCGAAGACACCGGGCGGGACGCCGGGCGCCGCCGCGTCCTGCTTGCCGCACCCCGCGGATACTGCGCGGGCGTGGACCGCGCCGTCATAGCCGTCGAGCGCGCCCTGGAGAAGTACGGCGCGCCGATCTATGTGCGCCACGAGATCGTTCACAACAAGTACGTCGTGCGCACGCTGGAGAAGAAGGGCGCCATCTTCGTCGATGAGACCGCCGAGGTCCCCGAGGGCGAGATCGTCATCTTCTCGGCGCACGGCGTCTCGCCCGAGGTCCACCGCGAGGCCGAGCGCGGCAAGCTGGCCACGGTCGACGCCACCTGCCCGCTGGTCACCAAGGTCCACAAGGAGGCCGTCCGCTTCGCGCGGCAGGACTACGACATCCTCCTCATCGGTCACGAGGGCCACGAGGAGGTCATCGGCACCAGCGGCGAGGCCCCCGAGCACATCACCCTGGTCGACGGCCCCAAGGACGCCGCGTCCGTCGAGGTCCGCGACCCGGAGAAGGTCGTCTGGCTCTCCCAGACGACGCTGTCCGTCGACGAGACCATGGAGACGGTGGACGCGCTCAAGACCCGTTTCCCGCTGCTGGTCAGCCCGCCGAGCGACGACATCTGCTACGCCACACAGAACCGCCAGACCGCCGTCAAGCAGGTCGCGGCCGAGGCGCAGCTCGTCCTGGTCGTCGGCTCGAAGAACTCGTCGAACTCCGCCCGCATGGTCGAGGCCGCCCTCGGTGCCGGGGCGGACGCCTCCTATCTCGTGGACAACGCGGGCGAGATCGACGAGGCGTGGCTCGAAGGCGTCACCACCGTCGGCCTCTCCTCCGGCGCCTCGGTGCCCGAGGTCCTGGTGGACGGGGCCCTGGAGTGGCTGGCCGAGCGCGGCTTCGACGACGTGGAGATCGTGCAGCCGATGGAGGAGCACATCCAGTTCTCGCTCCCCAAGGAGCTGCGCCGCGACCTGCGCGCGGAGGCCGCGGAGAAGGTTCGCGGCTAGCGAACCCCACCCGTATCTCACCTGTATCTCTTCTGTCTCCCGCCCCAGGGGTCCCGTTCGTATGATCGGGCCTCTCAAGGCACTTGAGGTAGTTGGTGCGCAACCCTTGACACAGGAGATTCACGTGGTGCGGGGCAAGTCCGCATGGCTCCGTGCCGTCGCGCCCGCCGCCGTGCTGGCGCTGGCGCTGGCGGCCTGCGGATCCGACGACTCGGACGACGACGCGGCGGGCTCGGCTGGCGCCGAACAGAGCGAGACGACCGAGGAGTCACCGGCGGCCGAGGACGAGGCTCAGGCCGACGAGGGGGAGCAGTCGGCGGGCGGGGGCTCGGCCACCCTCGCGGAGGGGGAGACGAGCGAGCCGGTCGCGTGGGAGGACGGCGACGCGGTCGCCGACCTGGCGGTCACCCTGGACCGGGTGCACGTCGGCACGGCCGCCGACCTCGCGGCGCTGAACCTCTCCTCGCCCGCCGAAGGGCTCGTGCCCGCCTCGATCTTCCTCAGCTTCGAGCACGCGGGCGGCGACCCGCTCCAGCGCCCGCGCCCAGGGATCGTCGCGTCCCTGACGCTGGCCGACAACGCCCGGCAGACCAGTCTCGTCGGCAGCCCCGAGATCCCCAGCGGCTGCCCGGCCGACTCGGACTTCGTCGACGCGCTGGCCGAGGGCGAGACGGCCGAGCTGTGCAAGTCGGTCCTCATCCCCGAGGGCTCCGAGGTCGCCAGCGTCGAGCGGTACTCGGGCGAGACCGACCTCAGCTGGACGGTCGGCTAGCCGCGTGGCGCGGCCGCGGCCCCGCGGCGGCGCAGCCGCTGGCGGAGCGAGTCGAGCCCCTTGCGGACGAGCACGACGAGGCAGGCCGTGAGCGTTCCGGCGAAGACCCAGGGCGCGCGCAGGGCGAGCTCCGTGAGCGTCTGCGTCGGGCCCGCCGAGCACAGCAGGCCCGTGGCGAACGCGATCGGCGCGGCGATCGGCGCCGTGGCGAGGTCCGCTGGCCTGACCCAGATCGCCGTCGCCGTGCAGGTCAGCACGTAGAGCGTCCCGTAGAGCGCTGGCGCCCCGCCCAGTGGCTCGCAGAGCCAGGCCGCCGCGACCATCGACGCCGTCGCGAGCACGCCGCAGCCGAGGCCGGTGAGCCTGGGGCGGGGCAGGCGGCGCCGCTGGCTCCCCCATGACCGTTCCGCCGGGCGGTCATGGGGGCCCCTCCCTGCGGTCACGTTCGAGGACGGCCGTGGCACCCGCGTCCGCACGGCGGTGGGCGAGAGCCGTGGGTGACGGGTGGTGTGCGTACTGTGTTCCACGGCACCAAGGTAAGCCGGGGTGAGGGACGGATAGCGTGATGGACACGCTTGCGGGCCATATGACTGTCCTCCCGTCCTCCCGCGCCGTCTGGCGGCCGCGCCACCGGCCGTAGACTTGGCGTTCGGCCTTACGTCCGCCCCCTCGTCCCGGGAAGTCTCACGTGTCGCTCACGATCGGAATCGTCGGCCTGCCGAATGTCGGCAAGTCGACACTGTTCAACGCCCTGACCAAGAACGATGTGCTGGCGGCCAACTACCCGTTCGCCACCATCGAGCCGAACATCGGCGTCGTCGGCGTCCCCGACCCGCGGCTGGCCCGGCTGGCCGAGGTCTTCTCGTCACAGCGGGTGCTGCCCGCCACGGTCGACTTCGTGGACATCGCGGGCATCGTGCGCGGCGCGAGCGAGGGTGAGGGCCTGGGGAACAAGTTCCTGGCGAACATCCGCGAGTCCGACGCCATCTGCCAGGTCATCCGCGCCTTCCACGACGAGAACGTCGTCCATGTCGACGGCAAGGTCTCCCCCAAGAGCGACATCGAGACCATCGACACCGAGCTGATGCTGGCCGACCTCCAGACCATCGAGAAGGTGCTGCCGCGCCTGGCGAAGGAGGCCAGGATCAAGAAGGACCGCCAGCCGGTGGTCGCGGCGGTCGAGGAGGCCAAGGAGATCCTCGAGGGCGGCCGCACGCTCTTCTCCGCGGGCATCGCCCAGGGCACCGAGCGCGCCGAGCCGCTGCACGAGCTGCACCTGCTGACGGTCAAGCCGTTCCTGTACGTCTTCAATGTGGACGAGGACGAGCTGACGGACGAGGCGTTCAAGGCCGAGCAGCGCGCGCTCGTCGCACCGGCCGAGGCGATCTTCCTCAACGCCAAGCTGGAGGCCGACCTGGCCGAGCTCGATGAGGACGAGGCCCTCGAGCTGCTTCAGACCGTCGGCCAGACCGAGCCGGGCCTGGCCACGCTCGCCCGCGTCGGCTTCGACACCCTCGGCCTCCAGACCTACCTGACGGCGGGTCCGAAGGAGGCCCGCGCCTGGACGATCAAGAAGGGCGCCACCGCGCCCGAGGCGGCCGGGGTGATCCACACGGACTTCCAGAAGGGCTTCATCAAAGCCGAGGTCATCTCGTTCGACGACCTGATGGAGGCGGGCTCGGTCACCGAGGCCCGCTCCCGCGGCAAGGCGCGCATGGAGGGCAAGGACTATGTGATGCGCGACGGCGACGTGGTGGAGTTCCGGCACGGAGGAACGTCTGGCAGCGGGAAGAAGTAGGCCGCGATCCACCCCGGTTGTGGGAGTCCCGTGGCCGCGTCTTCCCCGCGTCCGGGGAGACGCCCTCGTACGGCTCGCCCGTGCGCGCGTCGAGGAGGCGCACCTCGGCGTCCAAGACCAGCGACGCCAGCGGCCGCGCGTGCTCGGTCACCGCCTCGGCACCCGCATCCTCGAGCGCTCCGAGCGCGTCGTCGAACGCGTCGAGACGCCCCCGCCATTCGGTGCTCGTCCGGTCCTGCGTGCGCGGGCCGCCCAGGACGCGCCCAGCGAACGCGCGCAGCTGTTCCGACGCCTCGGGCGGACCGGCCTCCCTTCGACGCCTGGTGATGTACGCGATGCGCGGCCCGGATCCGCCGCTCGGGCGCCGCAGAACGCTCGCCGGACCGCTTCCCGGTCACGATCCCGCCTCGGCAGCCGCCAGCCGCCCGATCCAGCCAGCCAGGTCGTCCGCGACGGCCTCGAAGCCGGCGGGGTCGAGATCCCCGAGATCACTGGTGTGCACGGCCACGCTCGGCGGCCGTGGGTCGAGCAGGAATCCCCGGCCACCGGAGTCGTCGCCGAAGAGCACGAACCCCCGCGCGTACGTGGCCACCTCGAAGGTGGCATTGCGCTCGGAGATGTCCTCGACGGCGTAGACCCCGACTCCCGAGTCGGCCAGGAACCCGTCGCAGCGGGCGTACAGCGCCAGGAGCTGGTCGCCCAGGCCGTGCGGCAACGACCGGTCCGCGTCCGTGACCGCGCCTTGCGGGGGCGCGGGGCGCAGCCCGCTGAGGGACCGGGGAATGCGCAGCTGCGTCATCTCAGGCACCGCCGTCCATGTGCCATCCGGAGGGCACGCTGTCGGGCGTCTGCCCGGCACGCAGGCGATCGATGTGGTACTCGGCCCAGGAGGCGACCATCCCGCTCGGGCGTCGCGTGGTAGAGCTCCGCAAGAGCACTGAGGGCCTGCGCTCGTTCCGTATCGAGCTCGATGGTCAGCGTCTGGGAACGTGATCCGGTGGCCACGGCCCCGATCCTATCGGCGACGCTGCACCGATCCCTGCGTGAGTTCCGTCCCTCGTCGAGCCGGATACGTCAGGTTCCGCCGCCGCCGCTGTCCGACTCGTAGGGGTGGTTGTCGGGGTGGTATTCGAGCGGGTAGTCCGGGTCGAGCTCGACGAGCAGGTCCCCGCTCGCGTCGGTGAAGACGATCACGGGTGTGCCGGGCACGGGGATCTTATGCGCGTAGGTGTTCACCCGCATCCGGATCAGCTGCTCGCCGGTCTCCTCCTGGTACCGGATCGGGACGTCCCCACCCCGATCCCAGCCCTTTGGATCCGGCAGCGCGGCGACGACGCCCGCTCGCCGCGTGCCGGTCGCGCGAAGTCGGAGGATCCGTGCCACGTCGCGCCGAGCTCGGCGTACACCCCGGATGGCGAAGAGCGCGGTGATCAGGCAGGCGGCTGCCGCGGCGAGAGCGCCGGTCGCGAACACAACGGCGTTGGCAAGCTGCCCTCTGTTCCACCCGTCGTACTCGATCAGCTCCGGATGCAGACCGATGTCGTTCGCACGCCGGGCCCACCATGCCGCCAGGGCGGCCAGACCGAGGGCGACGCCGCCGAGCAGCCCGGTCAGCAGGACCAGGGTGCGAGGGCGCTCGCGCATCATCAGCTCCATGCCCCGTATGTAGACGCCGGCGAGGAAGAACACCGCGACGGCCGCGGCCGGGATCCCGAGAGCGAGCCACCACCACGAGTCCGGCCCGTGATCCTCCGATGAGCCGGCGACGGCGAGCCCGGTCCCTGCAATCGCGAGCCCGGCGCTGACGGCTAGCCCGACGACGAGAAGCACAAACCCGGCTCCCACCGGCTCAACTGAAGCACCGTGCGGCACGCGGGTGACGTTTCCGCCCTTCTGCCCCTGTCTGGTGAAGACAGGCTGATCCTTCAACCATGGCCATTCCTCGGACATCCCGTATCGCCTCCACTGCTCGACCCGATTGCATCGACTCGATCCGGGTCAAGAATGGCGCGGCGGACCGAGCGGAGGCACACGGCAGACGCTGTGAGGCGGGGCAGTCGCGCCTGCCACGCGCCGCCGACGCCGTGTGCCGAGCCGTGTGACGGATCTATGCGACCGAGATCCCGAGGTCGTCGACGATCTGGATGCCCGTCAGGGACGACAGCAGGATGCCGGGGATGACGACCTTGGACGGGCGGATGCCGCTGCCGAGCAGGACCAGGTCCTGCTGGATCACGCGCGCGTCGACGTAGACGGGCCATCCGTCGGGGAGTCCGATGGGGGTGATCCCGCCGTATTCCATCCCGGTCGTGCTCGTCGCGGTCTCGGTGGGGACGAAGGATGCCTTGCGGACGTCGAGGAGCCGCTTGACGGTGGAGTTGATGTCGGCCCGGCTGTCGGCGAGGACGACGCAGGCGGCGACCTTCTCAACCCCGGCGCGTCGGCCGGCGACGATGACGCAGTTCGCTACGACATCGCCGGGAAGTCCGAACGCCTCCTGGGTCGCGGCCGTGTCCGACATGTCAGGGTCGATCTCGACGACGCCGGTCTTCTCCAGCAGGCTCGCTGTCGTGATCGCTTGGAGCACGGGTGGGGCAAGCAGATCAGGCCGCTCGGAAGCGGGCACGGCCGAGAGGGCACCAAGCTCGTAGAGGGGCATCGTTCCACCGTACGACAACAGACCGGATCGCTCGCGAAGATGACGCCCGACCTCGTGTGCGGAGGGCGGTGATCGCACCGCCCTCCGCACACGTGCGTTCTACTTGGCCGCGGCCAGCTGCGGGTACGCGGCCTCGAGCGGGGCCGAGAGCGCGGCCTTGGCCCGGACGGAGGCGTCGTCCGCGAGAACCTCGTACTCGCCGGCCTCGGTCGCGTCGAACACCTTGGCGACGAGGATGGCGGGGTCGAGCTTGGGGTCGGTGGTGCTGGCGGCCATGGGGGTGTCTACCCAGCCGACGTGCACGCCGACGACCTGCACGCCGGCCGGCTGCAGCTCCAGCCTCAACGAGTTCGTGGCGGACCACAGGCCGGCCTTGGCCGCGGAGTAGATCCCCATGACCGCGAACCATGACAGCACCGAGTGGATATCGATGATCGCCGTGTTCCCACCCTTCGCCGACAGGATCGGCGCGAACGCGCGGGCGAGGAACAGCGGGCCGAGGAAGTTGGTTTCCACGTTGCTGCGGATCTCGTCGTCGGTCTGCGCGAGGATCCCCGGAGTGGACACGCTCGCGCCGGCGTTGTTGATCAGCACCGTGACATCCTGGGCCTGCTCGATGGCGGCGTGGATCGACGCCGGGTCGGTGACGTCGAGGGTGAGGGGCACGATGCGCTCGTCGTCCCACTCCCGTGGATTGCGGGCGGTGGCGTAGACCTTCGCGGCACCGCGGGCGAGGGCCTCGCGGACGAAGTGGGTGCCGATGCCGCCGTTCGCACCGGTGACGAGGACGACGGCTCCATTGAGTGAAGTCATGAGGACTGGTCTTTCTCCTGCTGTGGGTGAACGTCAGGCGCGGGTGAGAACCGGGTAGTCGGTGTAGCCGTTCGCGCCACCGGTGTAGAGGGTGGCGGGGTCCACCTCGTTGAACGGCGCGCCCTGCTGGAGCCGCTCGACGACATCGGGGTTGGCGAGGGCGAACCGGCCGAGCGGTGCGACGTCGGCGAGTCCAGCGTCGATGTCCGCGGCGATGCCGTCGCGGTCGCGCCCGTAACGGACGACGAGGACCGCGGTCGGCCATGCCTCGCGGAAGGAACGCAGGAGCTCGTCGTCGCCGAGGTGGTGCACGTGCAGGTAGACCAGGTTCAGCCGCGCCAGCTCGCCCACGAGGTAGCGGTACTGCGCGCGCACGGCCTCGGTGTCTCCTTCGTCGAGTCCGCCGAGGGGGAACGCGGGGGAGATGCGGATGCCGGTGCGGTCTGCGCCGATCTCGTCTGCGATGGCGCGTGCGACCTCGATGACGAATCGGGCGCGGTTCTCGATCGACCCGCCGTAGGAGTCGGTGCGCTGGTTGGCGTTGGGGGCGAGGAACTGGTGCAGCAGGTACCCGTTGGCGGCGTGGATCTCCACCCCGTCCGCCCCAGCGGCGATCGCGGACGCCGCGGCGTGGCGGAACTCGCCGATCACGCCCTGGATGTCCTCGACGCTGAGCTCGCGCGGCACGGGCGTCTTCTGGGGGCCGGTGGGCGTGTAGATGTCCTGCTCGGCGGAGATCGCCGACGGCGCGACCGGCTGCCGGTGGTGAGGCGTGTTGTCCGGGTGGGAGATCCGGCCGACGTGCATCAGCTGGATGAACAGGTGCCCGCCCTTCTCGTGTACGGCGTCGGCGACCTTCCGCCAGCCCTCGACGTGCGCGGGCGTGTAGGCGCCGGGGGTGTTGACGTACCCCTGCCCGTCCTCGGAAGGCTGGGTGCCCTCGGTGATCAGCAGTCCCAGCGACGCGCGCTGGGCGTAGTACTCCGCCGACAGCTCGCTCGGGGTGCCGTCCGGGGCGGCGCGGTTGCGGGTCATGGGAGCCAGCGCCAGGCGGTGCGGCAGTTCGAGCCGACCGAGGGGCAACGGCTGCCAGAGAGACGAGGAGGTCATGACGGGTGATGTTCCTTTCCGGTGTACGGATCGCCACCGCCTCCCGTGCGCGCGGTGGTCGCGGACAGGCGTGGGAGAATGAGCGGCGGCGCATTCGAGCCCACACGGCAGTGACTATGCTCAGAACTGAGATTAGTCAGCGTCTGTTCCCGAGGAGGAGCACGATGTCAGTGGCGACACCGCCGCTCGGGCGACGCGAGCGGAACAAGCAGGCCAAGCTCAAGCGCATCACCGCGGCAGCGAGCGAGCTGTTCGCGAAGCACGGTGTGGACGAGGTCACCACGCAGCAGATCGCCGACGCGGCGGACATCGGCACCGGCACCCTCTTCCTGTACGCGAAGACCAAGGGCGAGCTGCTGCTTCTCGTGCAGAACGCGCACTACGCCGCCGCGCTCGAGCGCGGCGGCGCCGCGGCCGATGGCGAGAAGACGGCGCTGGACGCCGTGACGGCGATCATCGCGCCGGTCGTGGAGTGCAACCGCGTCCAGGTCGACAACGGCCGCACCTACCTGCGGGAGATGGTCTTCGGGGACCCGGGTGAGCCGCATCATGCCGAGGCGCTGTCCATCGTGGCCCAGACCGAAGAAGCCGTTACCGGCGTCCTGACCGGCCGCGCGCAGCTGCCCGCCTCCGAGGCGGCGACGCTGGCCCGTGTGGTCTCGGCGATCGTGTTCCTGGAGCTGGGTGCCAGCGTGAACGCGGACGCGGGCATCCCCCAGCTCCTCGCGAGCATCCGCACCCAGATCGCGGCGATCCTCCCGCACTGATCCGGTCCCTTGTCTCATGGGGTTACGGCCTCGGGAGTGCTCACGCGGACGAAGGTGACGCTGACCGCGGGGATGATCTGGCCGTGTGGGTCGAGCAGCCGTGCGTGGACGCGTTCGCTCGTATCGACGGCGACGGGCGCTACTCGCGATCCCTGGGTCTGGGGGACGTGGGCTTCGCCCCACTGCCGCATGGCGACCATGACGACCTTTGCCTCCTCGCCCGCCGGGGTGGGGTGGTAGGCGTCGCGGGTGCGCTGGGCGGGCTCCCGGTAGGGGGTCTTCTGCAGCACGCCGTGCTCGACCAGCGAGGTGCTTCGGCACATCCGGTTTCGATGTGGTGGTCTCGCTGACGACGGTGTCTTCTTCCTGCTCGGTGTTCGTTTCGGGCTCAGGCCGCGAGGAACTTCGCGGCGGCGGGGGCGAACTTCTCCCAGTACTGGAAGATGCCGCCGTGGCCGGAGTCGGGGTAGATGATCAGCTCCGAGCCGTTGATCCGCTGGTGCAGGTCCGCGGAGAGGGCGGAGGGGACCATGCGGTCGTTGTCGCCGTTGGCGATCAGGGTGGGCTGGGTGATCACCGACAGGTCTGACGGGGCAGAGCGGCCGAACTTCTGGATCGCCTTGAGCTGGGTGCGGAACGCCGTGGTGCTGATGGGCTTGTCCCGATCCGTGGCGCGCTCCTTGAGGCGCTCGACGAACGCCTTCCCCACCTTCCTTCCGACCTTGCCCCGTCGGCCGCCCTTGGCGAGGGCGTCGAGGGCTTGCGGGGTCTGGTCGAAGCGGAACGTCGCGCCGACGACCGGGCGGAGGGCGCCGTCGTCGACGAGGGCGGCGATCCGCCGCAGCTGGTCCCCGTTGGCGTGCATCCACACAAACTCGTACGACACTCGGAGCTTCTTCGCCTGTCGGCGGATCTTCCAGCTGAGTGCGGCGATCGCGGCCCGCAGGATCGGGTTCAGCCCCTTCTCCTTCGCGAACGCAGGGTCGGGCGGGCCGGCGATCCCGACCGCCTTCCCGCCGGTCTTCAGGATCCGCAAGGACTTGGCGAGGTTCTCCCCGCCCAAGGAATCCAGCACGAAGTCGTATCCGGACAGCTCGGCCTCGAAGTCCTGGGTGCGGTAGTCGACCACCTCGTCCGCACCCAGTTCCCGTGCGAAGTCGGCGCCCTTCCCCGAGACAGTCGTGGCCACGTGCGCGCCGAGGTGCTTGGCGAGCTGGATCGCGACCGTGCCGACCCCGCCGGCACCGGCATGGATGAGGACCTTCTGACCCGGCTTCACGTTCCCGCGCTCGACGAGGGCCTGCCAGGCGGTCAGCGCCACCAGCGGCAGCGACGCCGCCTCGACGGGGCTGAGCCGCCCCGGGAGGGGCGCGAGATCCGCTTCGTCGATCGAGATGCGCTCGGCGAACGTCCCGATCCGGTGATCCCGCGGACGCGCGAACACCCGATCCCCGGCGTTGAACCCTCGCACCCTCGACCCGACACGGATCACGGTTCCGGCGACATCGTGCCCGAGGATCAGCGGGGTCTTGTAGGGCAGGATCGCCTTGAACCCGCCCTGCCGGATCCGCTCGTCCAGCTGATTCACGCTGGTCGCAGTCACGCGCACGAGGACGTCACGGTCACCCACCGTGGGCTCGGGCACCTCGGCCTCGTGGAGGGACTGCTTGTACTCGTCGAACACGAACGCTCGCATGGCTCTTCTGTCTCCAACGGATCCGTCTGCGGCGGCGATGGTGGTCAGCGGTGAAGGAAGCGGCTGGTGAGGTCGGCGATCGTCCGGAGATCATGTGACACGACTCCGTGCCCGGAGGCGCGATGACGCGCTGGAATCAAGAGTGGTCGACGGTTGACGCGCTTATCGTCAGTGGCGGACTCGCCGCGCCGCGCTCCATCGTGACCGAAATTCCGCCACCTGCTCGGCGCCTGTGCGGCCCTCGTCGTCTCGGCGCGGGGGCGGGGCTCCCGTGGGAGAAAGGCCGCGTAGTGGCACGCGGCGGGTCAAGTTACCCTGGTGTGCGACGTCCCAAACCGTTGAGGGATGCCTTCCGTTAGCCGATTGCTTCGCGAAATCTCTACAACAAGTCGTCTCATGTGGTGGTGTTGTGACCGATGGGTCGTCAATGCTCGTGACATGGATCTGTCACGCCGCTTGGTTCCTGATGGCCTGTGGGAGCTGGCCCGCCCTCTGCTGCCCCGGTTCGGCTGCCGTCCGCAGGGGGGCGGGACCGCTCCCTGTGACGAACGCGCGGTGTTCGCCGCGGTCGTATACGTACTGACCAGCGGGTGCGCTTGGCGGCAACTACCGAGGGTGTTCGGCGTCTCGCCGGCGACGGCGCACCGTCGTTTCACCGTGTGGACCCGGGCCGGGGTGTGGCGCGGCCTGCGCCGTGCCGTCCCGAGGGAGGGCGGTGCGGAGGACGACCTGGACTGGACGCTGGCGATCGTCGCCGCGGCTTCGGTCAGGGCCGGGAGGGGCGCTCCCTCGCGGAGGCGGTGAACCCGGGTCTTCGATCCGGACGGGGTGAGGCGGGGGCCGTTGGTCACGCCGTGTCAGGCGGCTGGCGTGGCGGCACCCGGACGCGGGGAACCCGCGGGCCCTCGTGGTCCCGGCCATTAGCCGCGCAACCGACCACAGGGGCCCGCCCCTCGTGCGGAGAGAGTGGCAATCGCTTCTCGGGCTCGGAAGTGCAAACGCCTTCGGCTTTTCGCGAACCGAGTGGCTCAACGCCTCCGGTCGCGGGGCGCGACTACTCGCCGGAGTCGGCGAGACGCGCGCCTCCATTCATTGCGAAGTCCTCCTTGTTAACGGACCGCGGGATTCCGGTATACAGCACAGCCACGTGAGACAACATCCATCTCTTGACCTTCACTTGGCGAGACCCATACTCTCCCTATCGATGTTGCGCACCATGTGCGGGCAGGCAGGAGTTCGCCGCAGGAGAAATCTCAATATGAATTGAGGGGATCCCGTGTACGACGTCATTGTTGTCGGTGCCCGCTGCGCCGGTTCGCCGGTGGCCATGCTTTTGGCTCGCCAAGGCCACCGAGTTCTCATGGTGGATCGCTCCTCTTTTCCGAGCGATACCGTGTCGACCCATTACATTCACCAGGCGGGGCTTTTGAAGCTCCAGGAGTGGGGTCTGCTCGACGAGGTCATCGCCGCCAAGACCCCGGCGTTGAGAAAGATGCACTACACGTACCGCGGGATTGAGCTCAATGGATTCGCCGACCCGGTTGACGGTATCGACGCCGTGTACTGTCCGCGGCGCTCCGTCCTCGACGAGATCCTGGTCAACGGCGCCCGCCGGGCCGGTGCCGAGGTCGTCGAGGGATTCACCATGACTGACGTGGTCTTCTCCGGCGACCGCGTCGTGGGCATCCGGGGACGCGAGGGCGGGGGCCAGGAGCGGGAGTTCCGCGCCACCGTGGTCATCGGCGCCGACGGCTTCCACTCCACCGTCGCCAAGAAGGTCGGTGCCGAGCTGTACAACGTGCGCCCCGCGGCCGGCTTCATCTACTACTCGTATTACAGCGGCCTTGACTGGGGCCTGCACCACAAGACCGGCCTCAACGAGCGGTGGTTCGGAACCTGGCCCACCAATGACGGCCTTCAGATGCTGGCCACCATCTGCACCCGGAGCCAGCTCAAGGAGTTCCGGCAGGACGTGGAGGCCCGTTTCCAGGCTGTCTTCGACGACGTGGAGCCGGAGATGGGCGCCCAGCTGCGCGACCAAGGCAGGCGCGAAGAGGACTTCAAGCCCATGCGCTACCCGGACAACTACTATCGCCGCGCCTATGGCCCCGGTTGGGCGCTCGTCGGTGACGCCGGGTACCACAAGGACCCCTACACCGGGTGGGGCATCACGGACGCGTTCCTCCACGGCGACCTGCTCGCCGACCGCGTTCACCAGGGGCTCGCCGGCGAACGCCCGATGGAGGAGGCGCTGGCTGAGTACAACAAGGTGCGCGACGAGGAGAGCGCCAGCGTCTACGACTTCACCACCACCCTGGGGGAACTCACCGAGCTGCCGCCCTTCTTCCGCGTGACGATGGAAGCGATGAGCAGGGACCAGAAGTGGACCAACAAGATGCTCGGACTCATCGGCGGTATCGTCCCGGACTACGAGATCTACGCGCCCGAGGCTCTCGACCGTCTCTATGACGACGCGGGTGTGCCCCAGGAGGAGCGGATCTACGACCCCACGGGCTGACCCCTCGGGCTGGCCCCCGGCGGCGCCTGGCCACGGCGCCGCCGCCCCGGCCGTCCCGGAAGGGACGGCCCGTTGAGCACCGCCGTCTCCCTCGGAGCCTCGCGACACGCGGCGGTGCCCCGACGTTCCCCGGCGCCGCCGCGTCCGAGAGCGCTCCTGTCGCGCACGGCACGGGTGCGCCCGCCGCGCCCCGGCACGTCGGCCATCGCTTCCGCCACACCCACAACTCGCCTCGGCCCAGAGGGAGCCAGCAGATGACGCGCGCATCCAGCATGTTCCAGCTGATCAGCGAACAGTCCGAGCAGAGACCGTACTTCGAAACCGGCGGCATCGGCCGTTCGCACGAGTTCTACACCGGTGAGGAGCAGCACCGGCGCGAGATGGACCGCATCTACGGCCGGCGCTGGCTGCCGGTCGACCACGTCTCCCGCCTCAGGGAGCCGGGCGCCTACAGCACCCTCAACATCGGCACCGGGTCCGTTCTGCTGATCCACGGCGACAACGGAATCCAGGCGTACCACAATTACTGCCGGCACCGCGGCTACAAGCTGGTGGAGGAGGCCGTCGGGAAGCGGCAGAGCCTTGTGTGCCTTTACCACTGCTGGGTCTACGACCGGAATGGCAAGCTCAAGAGCCTTAACGGCACATACTTCGACCACTTCTTCGAGAAGGGGAAGAACGGGCTGCTGCCCATCCGCACCGAGATCCGCCACGGCGTTGTGTTCATCACCTTCTCCGACGACGCGCCCGACCTGGACGCATCCCTGGGTGAGTTCGGCGAGTTCGCGCGCGTCTATGAGCTCGCCGACCTCGAGTGCGCCCAGGCCAAGGACTATCCCGTCGCCTCGAACTGGAAGCTCGTCGCGCACAACGTCAACGAGAGCCTGCACTTCCCGACCGCCCACAAGGATCTGCACCGCATCACCGACTTCGACGACGCGGGCACCTATGACCTCAAGGGCGACATCGTCGGGGCCTGGCAGTCCATTCGCAGCGGCTTCAACTCCGTTTCCATGACGGGGCGCAGCCAACGGGCGCCCATGTCCCTCGTGCCGGAGGCGGACCGGCAGCGGATCAACTGGATCACCATCCTGCCCAACCTGCTGTTCGGGTTCACGGCCGACTACGTGATGATGCAGTGGGTCTGGCCCGAGAGCCCCGGCACCTGCTTCGTGCGGCACTTCTGGCTCTTCCATCCCTCGGAGACCGCCAAGGCGGACTTCTCCCACGAGGCCGTCTTCGCCCTGTGGGACAAGGCGAACTACGAGGACTGGGAGATGTGCGAGCGCACCCACCGCGGCCTGTCCAACCCGCTGTGGAGGCCGGGGCAGCTCTCCCTCGACGAGGAGGTCGTCTCCCAGATCGACGCCTGGGTGGCGGCGGAGACCGCGGAACCGGCGCCCGGCACCGGCCTCTCCCCCGGCACCGACGCGCCCCGCCCCGACGAGCCCGCCGCGGCCGAGGGGTGAGCATGCCGAGCAACTGCTTCATCATCGGCGGAACCCGGGTCCTCACCCATTGCGCCACCCAGCTGCTCGACGCCGGCGTACGCGTCGAGGGCGTCCTCAGCGACGACCCGGCCGCGGCCGCGTGGGCGGCCGAGCACGGCATCGCCCTGCACGACCCGGACGACCTGGCGGCGACGCTGTCGGGGCGGCCGTTCGACTACCTGTTCAGCGTGGTCAACTTCCGGATCCTCTCCCGGGAGATCCTGGACCTGCCGAGGATCGCCGCGATCAACTTCCACGACGGCCCGCTGCCCCGCTACTCCGGCAGCAACGTTCCGGCCTGGGCGCTCTACGAGGGAGCGACCAGGCACGCGGCGACCTGGCACCTGATGGCGGAGGCCGTGGACGCCGGCGGCGTGCTGCTGGAGCGGTGGTTCCCGATCCGCGACCACTCCACCGCCCTGTCCCTGACCTACGAGGCGAGCGAGACCGGCATCGAGCTGTTCCGGAACCTCGTCCCGCATGTGGTGGCCGGCACCCTGCCCGAGCCGGTCGACACCGGCGATCGCGAGCGGCGGTTCTACCGCCGGTCCGCCCGCATGGCGTCCGGCGGCGTGATCCACGCCGGCACCAGTGCCGCCGAGGCCGTCCGGATATCCAAGGCCCTCGACTACGGCTCCTTCCCGAACCCGCTCGGCATCCCGACTCTCGTCACCGAGCAGGGCGCGGTCTTCACCCGGCAGGTCAGGCTCATTCCACGTGACGAACCCCGCGAGAACACCATCGCGCTCGGGGTGGCCACCTCGGCGCTCACCCTCGCGGCGCCGGACGCGGACCTCGTCCTCAGCGACTTCCTCGCCGTCGACGGAAGCGCCCTGAGCGGCCAGGCCGCCGCACAGCGCCTGGGCATCGTCGAGGGCGCCGCGATGCCCGCCGTCTCGGCGGAGCGGCTCAAGGACATCGCCGCCGCCCAGCGACTGCTGCGGCCCCGCGAGCCGTGGTGGCGGGCGCGGCTGGCGGAGCTGCGCCCCGCGCCGCTGGCCGCCGACGACTTCACCGCGGCCACGGCGCACTACGGGCGCTATGAGCTGGCGTTCACCCCGGCCTCCCGCGAGGAGGCGGTCGGCGTCGTGCGCGCCTTCCTCGCCGCCGTGGCCGAGCGCACGGGCGAGGCCGTCTACGACTTCGCGTGGTCGCCGTCGGCCGCGCGTGCCCTCGCGGACCGGACGCATGGCATCGCCGCCGCCCGCTTCCCCGTCCGGTTTGACGCGGACAGCACGCGCTCCCTGCTCGACAAGCTGGACGAGGCGGCGGAACGGAAGGGATACGCCGCCGACCTCGAGGTTCGCCTCGGCCTCGCGGGGCGTCCGCTGGGCTCCGAGGAGCCGGCCTTCACCCGGGTCATGGTGCTGGAACGGCTGGCCGGCGAGGAGGCGTCCGCGGAACCGCACACCGAGATCGCCCTGTTGTGCCTCGACGACGGCCCGCCCACGGTCTTCGTGCGGGAGACCGCGATGCGCTCCGACGAGGCGCTGGCGTTCACCGAACGGGTCGAGGACATCGCCCTGGCCGCGCTGTTCCACGGCGAGGACGCCGCTCCCGCCGGCGAGCGGCCCGTCGCGGCCGACGCCGGGGGCGCGACCGCGGAGCCGGAGGAACCGGCCGTCACCCCCGCCGCCGAGGCCGGGGACGCGACCAGCGAGGCGGCGGGGCCCACGGTCCTCGACCTGGTCGCCGCCGCGGTCGCCGAGCGGCCTGAGGCCGTCGCCCTCCGCTGCGGCAACCGGACACTGGACTACGCCGGGCTCGACGCCTGGGCCGACGCGATCGCCGCCCGCCTCCACGACCACGGCATCGAGCACGGCTCGGTCGTCGGCGTGCTGCTGGAGCGGGGCGCCCACCTGCTGCCGGCGTTGCTCGGCGTCCTGCGGGCCGGTGCCGCCTTCCTGCCGCTTGACGCCGGCTACCCCGTCGAACGGCTGCGGCGCTACGCCGAGGTCTCCGGGTGCGACCTGGTGCTCACCGACGCCGCGACTCACGCGCTTGGCGCGTCGCTCGGCCCGGCCCTGCGGGTGCCGGAGGCGGACGGCTCGGCGGCGGCGGTGCCGGCCACGCCCGGTGGCGGTGACCTGGCGTACATCCTGTTCACCAGCGGCTCCACCGGCGAACCCAAGGGCGTCGAGATCGAGCACGGGGCACTGGCCAACTTCCTCACGGGAATCGGCGAACGCCTCGGTGTCTCGGCCGGCGACCGGGTGCTCGCACACACGACGGTGGCCTTCGACATCTCCCTGCTCGAGCTGTTCCTGCCCCTGACGGTCGGCGCCACGGTGGTGCTGGCCCCGGGCTCAGTCGCCCGCGACCCGGGCCGACTGGCCGAACTGGTCGGCGAGGTGACCGTTGCCCAGGCGACCCCCAGCATGTGGCGGCTGCTGCTGGAGACCGGCTGGAGACCGGTGCCCGGCCTCACCGTCCTCTCCGGTGGCGAGGCGCTGCCCGCCAGCCTCGCCGAGCCGCTGCACGCTTCGGCGCGCGCGCTGTGGAACCTGTACGGGCCGACCGAGGCGACCATCTGGGCCTCCTGCCACCGCGTCACCTCCGTGGACGCGCCCCCGCCCCTGGGGGAGACGTTGCCAGGGCTCGCGTTCCACGTCCTGGACGAGCGGTGGGAGCCGTGTGCCCCCGGCGCGGTCGGCACGCTGTACATCTCGGGCGCGGGGCTCGCCCGGGGCTACTGCCGGCGCCCTGACCTCACCGCGGACGCCTTCCCCGCCCACCCGGTCACCGGCGAACGGCTCTACCGCACCGGCGACGAGGTGCGGCTTGGCGAGGACGGCGCCCTCACGTGGCTCGGCCGCGTCGACGCCCAGGTGAAGGTGCGGGGCAACCGCATCGAGCCCGCGGAGATCGAGCGGGTGCTGGAGCGGTGCCCCGGGGTCGGCGCGGCCGTGGTCGCGGCGGCGCGCTTCGAGGGGCGGGGGGAACCACGGCTGACCGCCTACCTGGTCGGCGACGCACCGGGGACGAAGGCCGAACTCGACGCGTTCGTCCGGGAATCGCTCCCGGAGTACATGGTGCCCGACGCCTATGTGCGCCTCGCGGCGTTGCCCCTCACGGAGAACGGCAAGGTCGCCAGGTCGCGGCTGCCCGAGCCGACGCGGGACACCATCGTCAGGGCCGCGGAACCCGCGCCCGCGACCGAGCGAACCGCGCCGCCGCCCCAGGCGGCCGGCGAGGCGGTCGGCCTGACCATGGCGGCCCTGGCCGAGGTGATCGCGCGCACCTTCGCGGACACCCTGGGGAGCTCCGGCTTCGGGACGGAGGCCAACTTCTTCGACCTGGGCGGCGAGTCGGCCAATGTCACCGTCGCCGCGGCACGGCTCAGCCGCGCGCTGGGCGCGCAGATCAGCACCACGTCCATCTTCGCCACCGGGTCGCCGGCCAGGCTGGCCCGGCTGCTGGCGGACGAGGGCGCGGTGCGCGTCGTCGCCGCGCGGGAGGACGGCGCCGCCGACGGGCCCGCACCCGCAGCCGGAGCAGAGGCACCGGAGCCGGTCGCCCCCGCGCGGGTCGCACGGGCCGCGCCCGAGCGGTCGGCGCCCGCCGCGCCCGCCGCACCCGCCGCACCCGCCGCGCCCGTCGCGCCCGTCGCGCCCGTCGCGCCCGCCGCGTCGGCGGAGGCCGACGGGCCCGTGGGCGCGCGGCGTCCCGTCGGGGCCGACGCCCTGGCCATCGTGGGCATGGCCTGCCGGTTCCCCGGCGCCGCCACACCCGACGAGTTCTGGAGGAACCTCGTCGACGGCGTCTCGGGCATCGGCGAGGCACCGGCCGGACGGCGCGGCTGGGCGCACCTGTGGACGGACGCCGACGACGTGCGCATGGGCTGGATCGACGGCGTCGAGTACTTCGACCCCGCGCGCTTCGGCCTGACGGACCGCGAGGCGCGCCGGATGGACCCCCTGCAACGCCTTCTGCTCACCGTGACGGCGGAGGCGCTTGAGGGCAGCGGTCACGACCAGGTCTCTCTCGGCGCCGACACCGGCGTCTTCGTCGGCACGATCGCGAGCGACTTCCCCGAACTCGTGGCGCGGAGCACCGGCCACGCCGATCCGCACGCGGCGACGGGCACCGCCATCTCCATGATCGCCAACCGGCTGTCGCACGTCTTCGGCTGGTCAGGCCCGAGCCTCGCCGTCGACACGGCCTGCTCGTCGTCGCTGGTCGCCCTCCACCAGGCGGCCATGCACCTGCGCGTCGGCGATGTGGACGCCGCCGTGGTCGGAGCCGCCAACCTGGTGTTCACGCCGGACAAGACGCGTTCCTTCGCGCGCGGCGGGATGCTGTCCCCGCAGGGGATGTGCCGCGCCTTCGACGAGGCGGCGGACGGCTATGTCCGCGGCGAGGGCTGCGGTGTCGTCGTCCTCAAGCGGCTCGCCGACGCGGAGCGCGACGGCGATCCCGTGCTGGCCGTGGTCCGCGGCAGCGCCGTCAACCACACCGGCGGCGGCGCCGGGTTCCTCACGGCACCCAGCAGGCCAGCCCAGGAAGCGGTGCTGCGCAAGGCGCTGGCCGCGGCCGGGACCGCCCCGGACGGCATCGGATACGTCGAGGCGCACGGCACCGGCACCCAGCTCGGCGACCTCATCGAGCTGGAGGCGCTGCACGCGGTGGTCGGCCGGGCGGCCACGGGCCCGGTCGCCATCGGTTCGGTGAAGACCAACATCGGTCATCTGGAGCCCGCCGCCGGCATCGCCGGCCTCATCAAAACGGTCCTCGCGCTCCAGGCTGGCGCGATCCCGCCGTCCCTCAACCTCCGCACCCCGAACCGGGCCTTCGACTTCGACGGCTCGCCCCTGTTCGTCGCCGACCGGCTCCTGCCCTGGGAGGGGCCCAGGGTCGCGGGCGTCAGCAGCTTCGGCTTCGGCGGCGCGAACGCCCATGTCGTGGTCGAGGCCGCGCCCCCTTCGGCGCCCGCCGCCGACCACGGCCCGCGCCTGCTGACGCTGTCGGCCGCCTCCGAGGCCGGGCTGCGCACCCTGGCGCGGCGCCTGGTGCTGATGCTCGGGGCCGCGTACTGCCCGCCCCTGGCCGCGCTGAGCGAGGCGAGCCTGCGCCGTCCCGCGGCGCCGCACCGCCTGGCCTGCGTGGTGGACGGCGTGGAGCAACTGGAGGACAAGCTGCGGCTGTTCCTCGCCGGCGTGAGCGAGGCGCGCTCCCTGTACGCGGGTGTCGCCTCCGGCGGTGGCCGGACCGGGTCGGTGCCGGTGGAGCCCGGGGCGGACCGGCATCAACTCGCCGCTGCCGCCCGGCAGTTCGTCGCCGGGGCCGATCTCGCCGCCGGGCCGGGGCGGGCACCCGTCCGCTTCCCGACCGCGCCGCACGAGGAGCGTTACCTCTGGTTGGAGCCCGCGGAGCGCGCGGAGAGCGCGGGGACCGCGCCAGCGACGCCGACCGGCCGTGCCGCCCGGTCGTGGGCCGCGCGGGACGAGGCCGCCGAGCACGTGGTCCTCGGCAGGCCGACCCTGCCCGGCGCGGCCTATCCAGGCCGAGTCGCCGAACTCGTCGGCCGTGACCGATTCGGCCTGCGCGACCTGACATTCCGCGTGACCGTCGAGGGCCCGGAGACCCTCTCCGCCGAACGCGAGGGCGCGTCGGTCAGGTTCCACAACGCGGCCGGCGCCCTGGTCTGCGACGGCCGGGTGGTCGACCCGGAGCCGCCAGCGTTCACCGCGCCCCCCTCGGGCGACGCTTTCGCGGAGGCGGATCTCGACGCGATGTACCGCGCGTTCGAGCGCGACGGGCTCCGCTACGGCCCCGGCTTCCGCACGGTCGCCTCCCTTGCGACCGCCCCCGGATGGGCCACCGGCGAGCTGCGGGCGGGACTGCCACCGCTTGGCGCGGTGGACACCCGGCTGCTTGACGGGGCGTTCCAGGTCGCGCTCGCCGCGTGCGGCGCGAAGGGGCTGTACGTGCCCTTCACCATCGGGCGGCTCTCGGTCCTCGGGCGGCTCCCCGGCACGGCCCGCGTATACGCCCGGCGCGACCGGGACACGGGCCCCGACGCCGACCTGCTCGTCGCGAGCCTGGTGATTCTCGACGGGAGCACCCCGGTGCTTGAAGCCCACGGCGTCACCTGGAAGCGGCTCTCGCCGTCGCCGCCCGACCGGGTGCCGGAGCCGGGCCCGGAGCGGGACGCCCTGCGCACGGGCCTGTCCGGGCTGGCGGGGAAGGCCACTCCCGCCATCGCCCCCGCCGCGCGCAACGGCCACCGCGCCGCGCCGGAACGGGCGGGCGAAGGGCTGGAGGCGGCCCTGGTCGGGTGGGTGGCATCAGCCCTGGAGCGGGAGGCCGACGCCCTCGAGCCTGACCGGCCGCTTCAGGAACAGGGACTCGACTCCCTGCTCGCCGTCTCGCTGGCCCAGGACATCCAGGAGAAGCTCAACGTCGACATCCCGGTCACCCTGCTGCTCGAGGTCGGAACGGTCCGGCGGCTCGCCTCCGAGCTGCGCGATGAGTACGGCGTTACGGCCGTGCCGTCCCCAGGCGCCGACGCCGGATCCCCGCCGTCTCCTCCCGCGCCCCCGGCCTCCGCCGCGGGTGCCGGGAGCAGGCCCGCGAGCTCCCTCCCCGCCCCCGCCGAGGCCGCGGGCACGCCCGACGACGACCGCCACGCCATCGCCGTCATCGGCCTCGACGGGGTCTTCCCCGGCGCCGCGAACATCGAGGAGCTGTGGGATGTCCTGATGGCCGGCGAGGACCGCCTGCGCGAGGTGCCGCCCGACCGCTGGGACATCGAGGAGTACTACGGCACCAAGGGCGAGCCGGGCACGGTCTACCTGCGCAAGGCTGGCTTCATCGACGGCCTCACCGAGTTCGACGCCGGGTTCTTCCGGCTCTCACCTGCCGAGGCGCAGTGGATCGACCCCCAGCAGCGTCATCTGATCCAGTCGGCCTGGCGCGCGCTCGAGGACGCCGGGATCGCCGGCCGGGTGCACGGCTCCACGGGTGTGTTCGTCGGCGCCAGCTACCAGCACTACCGCGACGTCGTCGTGGGCGATGTCGTGGAGACGGCCGCGGGCCTGGGGAACCACAACGCGATCCTCGCCAACCGGCTGAGCTACTTCCTGGATCTGCGGGGGCCGAGCATGACGATCGACACATTGTGTTCGTCGTCGCTTGTGGCCCTGCACACGGCGGTGCGTTCCCTCAGGGAGGGCGAGTGCGAGCAGGCCATCGTCGCCGGCGTGCACGTGGCCCTGTCCCCCCTGCACTATGTCGCCATGCGGAACCTGCGCGCCCTGTCCCCTTCGGGTGTGGTGCGGGCGTTTGATGCGGGGGCGGATGGGTTTGTGCCGGGGGAGGGTGTGGTGTCGGTGGTGGTGAAGCCGTTGGGGGCGGCGTTGCGTGATGGGGATCGGGTGCGTGGGGTGGTGCGGGGGAGTGCGGTGAATCACGGGGGGCGGACGAGTGGTCTGACGGTGCCGAGTGGTGGTGCGCAGCATGAGGTGGTGGTGGCGGCGTTGCGGGATGCGGGGGTGTCGGCGGAGTCGATTGGGTTGGTGGAGGCGCATGGGACGGGGACGGGGTTGGGGGATCCGATTGAGGTGGAGGGGTTGACGCGGGCGTGGCGTCGGTTTACGGATCGTTCGCAGTTTTGTGGGATTGGTTCGGTGAAGTCGAATATTGGGCATTTGGAGCCGGCGGCGGGGCTTGCGGGGTTGGTGAAGGTGTTGTTGGCGTTGGAGCGGGGGGTGGTGCCGGCGTCGTTGCATGTGCGGCGGCCGAATGATCATGTGCGTTTTGAGGGGACGCCGTTTTTTGTGGTGGATCGTCCGTGGGTGTGGTCGCGTGGTGGGGGTGTGCGGCGGGCGGCGGTGAGTGCGTTTGGGATGGGGGGTGTGAACGCTCATGTGGTGGTGGAGGAGGCGCCGCCTGTGGTGCGGGGGGAGCCGGTGGTGCGGGGGGGTTATGTGGTGCGGGTGACGGGTGCGGATGAGCGGGCGGTGCGTGCGCTGGCCACCGCCTACGCCGACCGCTTCGAAACCGCATCGGACGACGAGCTGGGCGACCTCGCGTACACCGCCAACACGGGCCGCGCGGCTCACCGTTGGCGCGTCGCCGTGCACGGCGCCAACGGCGCGGAACTGGCCGCGCGGCTCGCCGATGTCGCCGACGGCGGCACGTCGGCCGTCCAGCGGGGCGGAAATCCGGCCGCCGTCTTCCTCTTCACCGGCCAGGGAACCCAGTACGGCGACATGGCCAAGCAACTGGCGGCGACCGAGCCCGCCTTTCGCGAGGCCCTGCACGAGTGCGCCGAACTTGTCGAGCCCCACCTCGACGTTCCGCTGCTCGATCTGCTGCACGGCGGCGCCGGGCACCTGCTGGACCAGACCCGGTACGCGCAGGTCGCCATCGTCAGCGTCCAGGTGGCCCTGGTGCGTTACCTGGAGGCGGTCGGGGTGCGCCCGGCCGCCGTCGCAGGGCACAGCCTCGGCGAACTCACGGCCGCCTGGGCCGCCGACGTGCTGCCCCTGCCCGACCTGCTGCGGCTGACCGCGCTGCGCGGCGCGCTCATGCAGGAGCGGTCGGCCGGCGGATCCATGGCCGCGGTCCACACCGACGCGGGGACACTGACCGACGCGCTGCGGGACCACCCCGACGTGGAGATCGCGGCGTACAACGCGCCCCGGGCGCACACGGTCACCGGCCCCGCCGACGCCGTCGCCCGTTTCCTCGCCGAGACCGCGATCCGCACCCAGCGGCTCGCCGTCAGCCACGCCTTCCACTCCGCGGCCATGGAGCCGGCCGTGCGGCCGTTCGCCCAGGCCGTGGGCGCCACGCCGCTCAAGCCCCCCGCTCTCCCGTTCGCCACCACGCTGACCGGCGACTGGCACACCGCGGAGACCGCGACCGACCCCGAGCACTGGGCCGCGGCCATCCGCCGGCCCGTCCGCTTCGCCCAGGCGCTGGCCACACTCGCCGGGACGGAGCCGGACGTCGTCTGGGAGATCGGCCCCCACCCGCACCTGCTCCCGCTGGCCAGGGCCACCCTCGCCGAGCCTCACCCGGCGTGGATCGCCACGCTGCACCGCGGACGCGACGACCGGGCCCAGCTGCGGGCCGCCCTGACCGACCACCACAACCGCACCGGCGCCGACCTCAACTGGAGCGAGCTCCACACCGGCGGGAACCACCGCACCACCTCCCTGCCCACCTATCCCTTCGACCGACTGGAGCTGACCGCGCCTCCCGCTCGCCGCACCGTGACGAGTGCCGTGGGTCACCCGCTGTTCGACCGTCGTTACGAACACCGGAGCGAGACAGAATGACGAAACGAGCCGAGACCTACGAGAAGACCTTCGCGGGACACGACCCCTTCGTCGCCCAGCACCGTGCCCAGGGGACCGGGCTGCTGCCCGCCGCGGTGCAGCTGGAGATGGCGATGGTCGGGGTCGCCCGGCGCCGGCCGTTCGTCCCCCTGGAACTCACCGACGTCTCCTTTCTCCGGCCCCTGGCCATCGCCGACGGGGCGACGGCGCCCGTACGCCTCGATGTGACGCACGTAGACCGGACGCGCTTCGAGCTGAGCACCGTCCTGGCGGGGGAACGGAAGGCGCTGTCCACAGGCGCAGGCCGGCTGCTTGGCGACGGCGGACCCCGCCCACGGGTCCGGCGAGTGACCGGCACCCGGCACATCGACCCGGAGGATCTGTACGGGAGTTGGGCGGGGGCGGGGCTCGACTACGGGCCGGACTTCCGCACGGTCCTTGACCTCACCGTCGGGGAGGGCACGGCCCTGGCCACCCTGCGCAGCGACGCCGAACCCCAGCCCTGGCACGCCAACCCGCTGCTGGTGGACGGCGTCTTCCAGGTCGTCAGCTGCGCGCTCCAGGATCTCGCCCCTGGCGGCGAGCCCCGGCTCATGCTGCCGATCGGCGTCGCCCGCCTCGCGGTCCTGAGCGACCTGTCGGCCGCGACGACCGGTGTGAGCGTGCTGGCGCGCCGCACCGCCGACGAGGGCGCCCACGCGACGGGGGACGCCCTCGTGCTCGGGCCGTCCGGTGAGGTCGTGGCGGAGTTCACCGGCGTGCGGATGCGCCGCCCGGCCCTGCCGGGCACGGCACACCGCTCGTCGGCCGGTGTCCCAGGACCGGTCTCGCGGATCGAGTGGTCGCGGGCCGCCCCGCCCGGCACGCCGCGCGAACCCGCGACCGGCACCTGGGTCGTCGTGCACGACGGCCACGCCGGTGGCCTCGGCGAGCGCACCGCGGGCCACCTGCGCGCCGAGGGCGCCCGTGTGGTGGAGGCGGTCCTCGCACCCGGGGCCGCCCCGCGCGCCCAGGACCCGGACCACCGGCTCCTCACCGCGGCGGACGAGGAGGACTTCCGCCGACTCTGGGCCTCGGTGGGCGACGAGGTGACCGGCGTCGTGCACCTGGGCGGCTGCGGTCCACAGCGGACGCAGATGACGGAAAGGGCGGAGGGGGCGGAAAGGGCGGAGGGGACGGAAAGGGCGGAGCGGGCGGAGCTCGACGCCGGTCTGTACGGCTGCTTCGCCGCGCTGAAGACCCTGGGGGAACGGCAGCGCCGCGCCCGTTTCCTCGCGGTGACCCGGTTCGCCCAGCCGGTCACCGGCGACGACCGGCCCGTTCCCGCACGCGCGGCCCTCTGGGGGCTGGTCCGCACCGCCGCGATCGAGTACCCCGGACTGCGGCCCCGGCTCGTCGACCTCGACGACGCCTCCCCCGACGTGCTGCTGGCGGAAGTCGGCGACGGTCCCCCCGAGGTCGGCTACCGGGGCGGCGTCCGCCATGAGCCGGTCCGGGTCAGGACCGGCCCGTCCGCCGCCACGGCGCGGCCCATCCGCCGAGGAGGCCGCTATCTGATCCTCGGCGGTCACGGCGGCCTCGGCCTTGAGGTCGCCGCCCGGTTCGCTCGGGAGGGCGCCGGCGTGGTGGCCCTCGTGAGCCGCTCCGGCGGGGCGCACGTCGATCGCGCCCAGCTCGCCCGGATCGAGGCGCCAGGGTGCTCGGTCGTCTCCTACGCCGCGGACATCGCCGCGCCGGGCGAACTTCGGGCCGTGCTCGAACGGTTCCGCGCCGAGGTCGGCGAGCCGCACGGTGTCGTGCACGCCGCCGGCACCCTCAGGGACGGGCTGATCCGCTCCGCCACCGCCGAGGACATCGCCGAGGTGATGCGCTCCAAGGTGGACGGCGTCCGCGAACTCGCCGCCGCGGTCGCCGGTCTCGACCTGCACTTCGCCGTCCTCTTCGCCTCCGTCTCGGGAGCGTTCGGAAATCTCGGACAGGCGGGCTACGCCGCGGCCAACGCCTATCTGGACGCCTTCGCGCACGCGCGCGGCGCGCCCTGGCTGAGCGTCGACTGGGGCCTGTGGGGCGAGGTCGGCATGGGCACGGCCGTCGCGGAGCAGCTGCGGCGCCGGGGCGTCCGCCCTCTTCGGACCGCGGAGGCCCTGGACGCGCTCGTCGCCGTGCTGGGCGGCGACCGGCGCCAGGTCGTCATCGCACACCCCGACGCCTCGGACGCGCTCGCCGATGACGACACCCCACGGGCCGCGCCCGGAGCCTCCCCCGCCCAGGGGGACGGCGGCGTCAGCGCCGGGGGAGCGGACCACGAACGCGTCGAGGAGGAGCTGGAGCGCTTCCTGACGGGGCGTCTCGGCCTCGCCTCCCTCGACCGTGTCACGCCCCTGGCGGACCACGGCATGAGCTCGATCATGAGCGTCGAGATGTCGGAGGAGCTGTCCCGCAGATGGGGAGTCCACCTGCCGGCCACGCTGTTCCTTGAGTACGGCGGCTTCGAGGAGCTGGCGCGGGCGTTGACGGAACGCTACGGAGTGGCCGAGGCCCTTCCTGAGCCCGCGCCCGAGCCCGAGCCCGAGCCCGCGCCCGCACCCGTCGTTCCCCCGGCGCCCGCGCCCTCGCCGCGGACCGGCGACCACGGGGCGCCGTCCCGACCCTCTGGCGCCAGGCCCGGTGATGTCGCCGTGGTCGCCGCGTCCTGGAACCTGCCCGGAGCCGAGGACCCGGACGGCACATGGTCCCTGTTCCGCTCCGGCGGGCACGCGTTCACCGAGATACCCGCCGAACGCTGGGACATCGACGCCCACTTCGAGCGGCGCGGTCCGCACATGACCGGGACATACTGTCGTACGGGCGCCTTCCTGAGCGACATCGACCGTTTCGACCCCACCTTCTTTGGCATCTCGGTCCGCGAGGCCGAGGAGATGGACGCCCAGCAGAAGCTGCTGCTCGAGCACGCCTGGGCGGTGCGGGACGACAGCGGCCTCGCGGGCCGGCGCGACATCGGCGTCTTCGTCGGCGCCACCTACACCCATCACCGCGACGCCAGAGGGCTGGAGACCGTCGGCCCCTACACCGCGCTGGGCTCCATGAACGCGCTGCTGGCCAACCGGATCTCCTACGCGTTGGATCTGACGGGCCCGTCGCAGACGGTCGACACCCTCTGCTCGTCGTCGCTGGTCGCGGTCCAGCAGGCGGTCGCGGCCCTGCGGGAGGGGCGCTGCGGCGCCGCCATCGTGGCGGCCAGCCAGGTCGGTCTCACCCCCTGGTACTACCGCAGTCTGAGCCAGCTGGGAGCCCTGTCCGAGTCCCGGCCGCACCCCTTCGACGCCCGGGCCGACGGCTTCGTCCCGGGCGAGGGGACGGTGGCCGTGATGCTCAAGCGGCTCGCCGACGCCGAGCGGGACGGGGACCCGGTCTGGGGCGTGATCCGCGGCGCGGCCGTGAACCACGGCGGTCGCGGCAGCGCTCTGCCGGTGCCCCGCGGCGAGGCGCAGAGCGAGGTCATCCGCGCGGCCCTGGACGACGCGAGCGTCGCCCCGGCCGACATCACGCTGATCGAGACGCACGGCACGGCGACCCGGCTTGGCGACCCGATCGAGATCGGGGCTCTCGCCGAGGTGTTCGGCGGCGACCCGGCCCGCGGCGGCCCGTGCCACCTCGGCTCCGTCAAGGCCAACATCGGCCACCTGGAACCGGCCAGCGGGCTCGCCGGCCTGGTCAAGGTCCTGCTGTGCTTTCGCCACCGGGAGATCCCGCCGCTCGCCGGCTTCGAGACCCCAGGGCCGCACCTCGACCTCTCCTCAGGGCCGTTCGCCATCCCGACCGAGCCGCTTCCCTGGCACTCCGACGGGCCGCGCCGCGCGGGGATCAGCGCCTTCGGCATGGGCGGCACCAACGCGCACATCGTCGTGGAGGAGTACGTCGCCGACCGCCCCGCCGAACAGGACGCCGCGCCGGGCGCGCTGGACGAACACCTCCTCGTTCTCTCCGCCCACACCCCCGACGCACTGGCCCGGCGCGCGGCCGGCATCCTGCGGATGCCGCGACCCGAGACCGCGGCCGCCCTGTGCCGCTCGGCCGCGGTGGGCCGCGACCACCGGCGGCACCGCGTCGCCGTCCTCGGCTCAACCGCCGACGAACTGCGCGCCGGACTCGCGTGGATCGTCCGCCGGGGAGGCGACGCGGACGGGGCCGTGCTGCGCGCCGACACCGTGCTCACGGGCGGCACCGCGGTGACCGACACCGCGCTCATCGAACGCCTGGCGGCGCTCACCTCCGTCGGCGTGGAGCGGCTCACCGCTCGACTGCGCGTTCCCGAGAGCCGGTTGAGCAGCTCGCTGGCCGCCTTCCACGTCGCGGGCGGGACCGTCGACTGGCGCAAGGTGTACGAGGGGGCGCCGGCCCGGCGGATCACGCTGCCGCCGTATCCCTTCCGGAGCGCCGCCGAGGGGACGCGGCGGGTGGAGGAGGAAGCGGATGATGTCGTGGCCCGGCTGACCGGTGCCCACCGGGTGTTCGGCGAGCCCAGCGTGCCGGGCGCCCTGCCGCTGGCCCTCGCGCTTCGGCACACCGATGTCCTCGGGCGCGTCACCTTCCCGGTGCGGGGGACCGGCACCCACCACCTCACCGGCGACCTCGACGACCCGGCCCGCACCGGACCGGCCGCCTTCCGCTATGGCGAGCGGGTCGTCGCCCGCATCGAACCCGGTGCCCACGAGGAGACGCCGGCCGATACGGCCCTGGACCTCGACGCGCTGCGCGCCGAACTCACCCGGCCCCTGGAACCGGAGGGCCTGTACGCCTGGTTCGAGGTGAAGGGCATGGCCATCGGCGCGCCGCTGCGTTCCCTCACCGAGGTGCGTCACGGAACGGCTCGTGTGCTGGCGCGCGTTGACGCCTCGTCCGGCGGCGCGCTGGAGCGGGGCGCGGTCGCGCTCGACGCCGCCCTCCAGAGCATGGCCGTGCTCACCCTCGCGGACCCGGCGGCCCCGGACGGAACGTATCTGCCTGTCTCGATCGGGCGGGTGACCCGGTGGGGCGACCCGGCGCAGACGACCCATGTGCTGCTTGAGGCCGACGACACGGGCACCGACCGCGTGCGCCGCGGCGATGCGGCACTGCTCTCCGCCGACGGCGGCGTGCTGGTCCGGCTCAGCGGCATCGAGTACCGGACGGTGACCGAACCGGGGGCGCGGCCAAGCCGCCCTCCGTCCGCGGAGCCCGCCCCGGTGACCGGCCCCGCCCCGCGCGGGGAGCACCGGGAGGCGGCCGAGGCCGCGGTTCTCGCGATCGTCCGGAGGGCCTTCCACGACCCCGGCATCACCCCGACCACCCCGCTGTCCTCCGCGGGCCTCGACTCCCTGCTGGCGACGGCCATCGCGGCCGACGTGGAGGAGGCCCACGGCGTGCCGTTGAACGTGGCCGACGTCCTGGACTCCCCGGACTGCCGAGCCCTGGCCGCGGCCGTGGCCGAGCGGGCCGCCGAGGGAACCTTCGCGCCCCCGGCCGATGAGCCGTCCACTCAACCGCCGCCCGAGCCCGCGGCCGAGGGGCCGCTCGCCGCGCCGCCGCCCGAGCCCTCGGCCGGCGCGGGCACCCGCCGGGCCGCGTCGGACGCGGCGCGCGAGGAGAGGGACATGGCCGTCATCGGCTTCGCGTTCGCGCTGCCGGGCGCCCAGGACGAGGAGGCCCTCTGGTCGCTGCTCGCCGGCTCGGGCACGGCCCTCCGCCCGGCACCGGCCCACCGGTGGGGCGAGTACGCTAACGGGGCGGAGCCCGACATGGGCGGGTTCCTCGACAACGTCGAGGAGTTCGACGCGGAGTTCTTCGACTTCTTCCCCCGCCAGGCCGAGGCGCTTGACCCGCAGGCGCGCTGGCTGCTGCGGACCACGTGGGAGGCGCTGGAATCGGCGGGGCTTCCGCCGCGTCAGCTGCCGCCCGCCACGGGCGTGTTCGTCGGCGCCAGCTACCAGCACTACCGCGAGTACAACATCGCGCCCGAGCTGGACGCGCACAGCGGTCTGGGGAACCACAACGCCTTCCTCGCCAACCGGCTGAGCTACTTCCTGGATCTGCGGGGGCCGAGCATGACGATCGACACATTGTGTTCGTCGTCGCTTGTGGCCCTGCACACGGCGGTGCGTTCCCTCAGGGAGGGCGAGTGCGAGCAGGCCATCGTCGCCGGTGTCCGCGTCGCCCTGTCCCCCCTGCACTATGTCGCCATGCGGAACCTGCGCGCCCTGTCCCCTTCGGGTGTGGTGCGGGCGTTTGATGCGGGGGCGGATGGGTTTGTGCCGGGGGAGGGTGTGGTGTCGGTGGTGGTGAAGCCGTTGGGGGCGGCGTTGCGTGATGGGGATCGGGTGCGTGGGGTGGTGCGGGGGAGTGCGGTGAATCACGGGGGGCGGACGAGTGGTCTGACGGTGCCGAGTGGTGGTGCGCAGCATGAGGTGGTGGTGGCGGCGTTGCGGGATGCGGGGGTGTCGGCGGAGTCGATTGGGTTGGTGGAGGCGCATGGGACGGGGACGGGGTTGGGGGATCCGATTGAGGTGGAGGGGTTGACGCGGGCGTGGCGTCGGTTTACGGATCGTTCGCAGTTTTGTGGGATTGGTTCGGTGAAGTCGAATATTGGGCATTTGGAGCCGGCGGCGGGGCTTGCGGGGTTGGTGAAGGTGTTGTTGGCGTTGGAGCGGGGGGTGGTGCCGGCGTCGTTGCATGTGCGGCGGCCGAATGATCATGTGCGTTTTGAGGGGACGCCGTTTTTTGTGGTGGATCGTCCGTGGGTGTGGTCGCGTGGTGGGGGTGTGCGGCGGGCGGCGGTGAGTGCGTTTGGGATGGGGGGTGTGAACGCTCATGTGGTGGTGGAGGAGGCGCCGCCTGTGGTGCGGGGGGAGCCGGTGGTGCGGGGGGGTTATGTGGTGCGGGTGACGGGTGCGGATGAGCGGGCGGTGCGTGCGCTGGCCACCGCCTACGCCGACCGCTTCGAAACCGCGCGCACCGCGCGGGAGACCGCCGACCTGTGCCACACGGCCAACGTCGGCCGTTCCGCGCTCGGCTTCCAGACGGCCGTCCACGGGCCCGACGCCGCCGGGATCGCGGCGGCGCTGCGCGCCGTGGCGGCGGGCACCGTGCCGATCGCCCGCGCCGACGCGGGCCTGACCGCCGAACGGGACCCGGGCACGGATCCCCGCGCCGTCGTGGACCTGGTGCGCGCCGGGTATGTGCACCTCGACTGGGCCGCCGTCTCCCCGGCGGGCGCCCGGACCACGGACCTGCCGACCTATCCGTTCGCCCAGGAGAAGTACTGGCACGTTCACCGGCCGGTGGCGCCGGCGCCGAAGCGGCGCGGCCCCGAGGCGCTCAGGGCCGGGTGGCGCGCCCGCGAACTGGCCGCGGAGCCCTCGGCGTTGTCCGGCACCGTGCGTCTGGTCACGGCGGAGCCCGGGCTCGGGGACGCGCTCGCGGCTGAGCTCAGGGCCAGGGGAGCGGTCGTCGTGGAGCCAGGGCGAAGCGCGGACGCCGTCGTCGTGGTGGACGGCTCCCCGGCGGGGAAGGCGCAGGACCTTGGCGCGTTCTGGACCGAACTGGGCGCCCTGATCAGGGAGTTGCCGCCGCACGGCAGACTGCTCTGGGCTGGCGTTGACGGTGCGGCCATCCACGCGGGGGAACGGGCCGCCACCCGCCCCGAGACGGCCGCCATGGCGATGGCCGTCTCGGCCGCCTGTGCCGAGAGCCGCAGACCGTGCGCGGTCGTTCACCTGGCCTCCGCCGACCCGCCCGAGGTCTGGGCCCGCCAGCTCGCGGTCGAGTACGCGGCCCTGCACCACGGCACCGGGGACACGACCGTCGCCTACCGGGGAGCCACGCGGTACGAACCGGAGACGGCCGCCGCGGAGCCGGGGCCGCCCTGCCGGGTGTCCGCCGACGGGTACTACCTGGTGACCGGAGGGCTGGGGGCCATCGGCCGGCGGCTGGCCGAGCGGCTGGCCGACCGCGGCGCCCGGCACATCGGCATCGTCGGCCGGTCCCTGGCCGACCCCGGGCGCAGCGAGGCGCTGCGCGAGCTGGCGCGCCGGGCCGAGGTGGCGTATCTGCCCTGTGACGTCTCGGACGCGTCGGCTCTCGCGGCCGTCGCCGAGGAGTGGGGAAGGCGCTGGGGGCGGCTGCGCGGCGTGGTCCACTGCTCGGGCGGGGTCAACCCGTTCGGGGCGATGCACCGCAGGCCGTGGAGCGAGGCCGCCGACGTGATCGCCCCCAAGGTGCAGGGTTCGTCGAACGTCGTGCGGCTGGCGAAGGACCGGGGCGCCGACTTTGTGACCCTGGCGTCCTCCGTCGCCGGCGCGTGGCCATCGGCGGGCCGGGGCCTGGTCGACTACAGCCTGGCCAACGCCTACCAACTCGCCCTCGCCGAGCGGGAGAACGGCGCCGCCACCGCCGTGACCGCGCACGCCTGGCCGAACTGGACGGGCGTCGGCATGGAGGCGGACGCGTCCTTCGCCGCGGGCAACTCCCTCGCGGCCGACGAGGCGGAGAACGCGTTCTTCGACCACGCGCTCACCGGTGGCGCCGTGCTCTTCCCCGGCCGGGCGCCCGCCCCCGCTCCCGCTCCCGTGGAGGCGACTCCCGTGGAGGCGACTCCCACGGGCGCGGCGGGGACCGGGGGCGCGGCGGGCGCCGACGAACGGCTGGGCGCCGTCGGGGAGATCAACGCCGTCATCCCCACGCCGGCCACCGGGCGGGACCGGGCGGCGGTGCGCGCGTCGGTGCGGGACGCCTTCGTCTCTGTGCTGGGGGTGGACCCGGGCGAGCGCCCGCTCCAGGATCTCGGCATCGACTCCCTGGTCATCGCGGAACTCGCCACGGCCCTTGAGCAGCGCGTCGGCCATTCCGTCGATCCCTCGCTGCTGATGCGGGCCAGCACGGCCGACGACATCGCCGCCGCGCTCGCCCGCGCCGCGGACGGCGCACCACCGAGGGCGGTGGCGGGGGCGACGGCCACCGGTGACCGCGCCGCCGCGCTCGGCCTCCTGCTGCGGCCCCTGCTCGACGGCGACGCGGGGCGGACGTCATGACCGAGGACACGACCGGAGGGACCGTGGAGAGCGAGCAGGATGACCGCATCGCCGTCATCGGCCTGGCGGTGCGGCTGCCGGGAGCCGAGGACGTCGCCGACCTGGCCGACATGCTCAGGCGCGACACCGTCGAGGTCGACGAGGTGCCGCCCAGCCGGTGGGCCCGCGAGCTGTACCTCGGTGACGCGGCGCACCAGGGAACGCACCACCGCGGCGCGTTCCTGCTCGACCCCTTCTCCTTCGACCACGAGGCGTTCGGTCTCGCGGCCGATGACGCCATCCGCCTCGACCCGCAGCAGCGGGTGATGCTGGAGGTCGGCGCGCGGGCCCTGGAGGACTCCGGATATCTGGGGTCCCGGCCCCGGCTGAACGCGAGCGTGTTCGTCGGCGCCCGCATGAACGCGTACGGCTTCGACCACGGGCGAGGACTCGCCGGGGCGCCGGAACCCGCCGACCGCCCGGCCGCCCTGTGGGGCCGGTCGCAGAACTTCCTGGCGGCCTGGCTGTCCGACCGCTTTGACCTGTCGGGGCCGAGCCTCGTCGTCGACACGGCCTGCTCCTCCTCGCTGACGGCCGTCTGGCTCGCCTGCCAGAGCCTCGCCACGGGAGCCAGCGAGCTGGCCGTGGTCGGCGCGGTCGACCTGCTGGTCGACCCGCTGACGTTCGTCCTGCTCTCCCGGACCGGCGCGCTGTCCCCTGACGGCCTGTGCCGAACGTTCGACAGCCGGGCCGACGGCTATGTGCCGGGCGAGGGCGCCATCGCCCTCGTCCTGAAGCCGATGCGCGCGGCCCTCGCCGACCGCGACATGGTGCTCGGCGCGATCAGCGCCACGGCGGTCAACAACGACGGCTCCACCATGGGCGTCACCACGCCGAGCCTCGACGCGCAGGTCGAGCTGCTGAGCGAGGTCTACGCGACGATCGACCCGGCCACCGTCCAGTACGTCGAGGCGCACGGCACAGGCACCGCCATCGGGGACCCGATCGAGACGCGCGCCCTCACCGAGGTGTTCGGTCGGCACGGTGTCCCGCGGAACTCCGTGGCGCTCGGCTCGTTCAAGCGCCGCATCGGGCACCTCCACTCGGCGTCGGGCCTCGCGGGACTGGCGAAGGTGCTCGTCATGCTGCGTGAGGGTTTCGTCCCGGCGATGACCGTCGAGTCCCCCAACCCGCGGCTCAACCTCGCCTCGGGTCCCTTCCATCTCCCGGCGACCCCGCGCCCCTGGCCCCAGGCGCCGGTGCGGCGGGCGGCGGTGAGCGGCTTCGGCTTCGGCGGCACCAACGCGCACGTGGTCGCGGAGGCCGCGCCCCGCGTGCCGACCGCCGAGCCGACGGGCGCGGTCCATGTGCTGCCCCTGTCCGCGGACCGCCCCTACGCGCTGCGTGAACTGGCCGCCCAGTGGCTCCGTTTCCTGCCCACCGTGGCCGGCGACCTGGACGACGTGTGCGCGACCGCGCGACTGGCCCGTCCGCACCGCGGCGAGCGGCTGGCCGTCACCGGAGGCGACGCCGAGGAGCTGGCCTCCGCGCTGCGGACCTGGCTGTTGCGGGCCGGTGGCGCCGGAGAGGCCCACGGCACCGTGCGGGTCCGCCCGGTGGCCGCTTCGGCGCCCCCCGCGTGGCTGGCGGCCATCGGCCGTGCCGTGCCCGCCGTGCGCGAGGTCATCGGTCTTTTCGAGACGGCGACCGGCGCCCGGCTGGCCAGGTTCTCCGGGGAGTTGCTCCGCATCTGCGAGGGGGTCGCCCTCGCGGTCGCGCTGCGCGACCTCGGGCTGCCAAGGGACACGGTGGAGCTGCCGCCGGGGTGGGAGGCGGTGCGGGACTTCGCCTGGGCGGGCGTTCCCCTGGAGCAGGCGCTGGCCGACGTGCTCCGGCGCGACGGGGACGCGGCACCGGGCCCGCCGTCCGGGGCGGACCGCGAGGTCTGCGCGCGGCTGGCCGGGGCCCGCGACGAGCGGGAGGTGACCGCGGTGCTCGCCGCGGTCGCGGCCGAACTGTTCGCGGCGGGCCGGGAGATCGACTGGTCCGCGTTCCAGGCGGAACGGCCCTGGCGCAAGCGTCCGCTGCCGGCGGCCCAGCCCGACGGTCCCGCCCTGGACCTGCGCGAGCCGCTGCGCTCGGCCGAGCCGGGAACCCCCACGGAGCTGATCCCCCACCAGGACGCCACCGGATACGCCTTCTCCCGGGTGTTCGGAGCCGGTGAGCCGCCCATAGCCCAGCATGCCGTCCACCGGCGGATCATGCTTCCCGGCGTCGCCTGGTTCGACTTCCTGCGCGAGGGCGCCACCCTGCACGGCTCAACGTTCCACGGAGTCGCCGATGTCCTCTTCCACCGCCCGCTGATCCCCGCCGGGGCGCACCGGGTGGTGTGCCGGGTGGACGGGCGGGGGCGGTTCACGGTCGAGGAAGCCGAGAGCCGCGAGCCGTTCGTCACCGGCCGGTATCTCGCCAGGGCCGCCGACGAGCCGGCCGCCGTGCCGGTCGCCTCGCTTCTGGATGCCTGCGCCGACCCGCGGGCGGGCTCTGAGCTGTACCGGTGGCTGCGGCGGATCGGCTACCACCACGGCCGCTACTACCGGAACATCTCCTGGGTGGCCGACCTGCCCGACGGCGGTACGCTCGCCCGCGTCGAGGGCCGCCGCCAGCGGGAGTTGAACCCGGCCGGGGTCCGGTTGTTCCCCGGGCTGCTCGACAGCGTGACCATCGCCGCGATCGGGCCAGGCAACCCGGTGTTCGGTGCCGCCGACGCGTCCGTGTTTATCCCGCTCTCCGTGGGGCGCGTGGACGTGCACGGGCCGCTGGACGACGCCGCGTACGTCCGCACGGAGATCGCCTTCTGGAACGACGAGGCGTGCCGGGTCACCCAGACGGTCACCGACGCGACGGGACGGCCGCTGCTGGTGTTCGCCGAGATGGCCTCCAAGCGGGTGCCCCCGCTGGCGTTCCGCGCGGAGCCGGCCGTCTCCTTCGCGGGGGCGGGCTCCGGCTCTGGCTGGGGCTCTGGCACCGCGAAGGCAGCGCCGCCCGCGGCCCCCGTCCTTCCTGAGGCGACGGCTTCCCGCCCGGAGACGGCCACCCGCGCCGTGCCGGAATCCCCCGTGCCGGAATCCCCCGTGCCGGAATCCCCCGTGCTGGAATCCCCCGTGCCGGAGGCGACGGCCCCGGCCGGTCGGCCCGCGGCCGTCGCACGGGTGCTCGCCTGGTTCCTCGAGCTGACCCAGACGCCCGAGGAGCACGCCGACACGGAGTTCCTGTCCGCGGGGTTTGACTCGGTCGGACTGGTGTCGCTGAGCGAACGCGTCTCCCGTGAGTTCGGTCCGGCGCTGTACCCGACGGTGTTCTTCGAGTACCCGACCCCGCGGCGGTTCGCCGACTTCCTGGCGGGCGAGGCGCCGGAGCTGGTGGCCAGGCTGGCCCCGCGGGCCGGAGGAACGTCTGGCCCCGGCCCCGGCCCGGGTTCCGGCCCCCGCGCCGACGCGGGCCGGGCCTCCGCCGACGACGTGCCCGCGGGGGGAGCGCCCTCCCCCGAGCCCGCGCCCTCCCCCGAGCCCGCGCCCTCCTCTCCCGCCCGCGGCCGCCCCCCGCGCCCTCGTGATGTCGCCGTGGTCGGCGCGGCCGTCCGGCTTCCCACCGCCGATGGCATCGCGGCCTTCGCGGAGCTGCTCGGCGAGGGCCGGGACACGGTACGCGCCCTCCCCGACGGGCGGCGGAGCCGGTGGGAAGGCCCGGCCCCGCACGCGTCGTTCCTGGACCGGGTGGACGAGTTCGACCCCGCTCCCTTCCGGATCTCGCCCAGGGAAGCCCCGCTGATCGACCCCCAGGCGCGCCTGGTGTACGAGACCATCTGGGAGGCGCTGGAGGACGGCGGCCGGCTGGGCGAACGCGCCGAGGGCAGCACCACCGGCCTGTGGATCGCCTACAGCCACGACCACTACCACGAGGAGCGGGCGCGCCACGGCGTTCCCGAAGGGCGCGGCCTCGGCCTGGAGGCGATGATCGCCAACCGGCTCTCGTACCTGATGGACTGGCGCGGCCCCAGCGTCCTCGTCAACACCCTGTGCTCCTCCTCGCTCGTGGCGCTGCACACCGCCGTGCGGGAGCTGCGCGCAGGGGAGATCGACACGGCCGTGATCGGCGCCGTGCACGGTGCGATCAGCCCGGAGTACTTCCGTTCCATGGGCGACCTGATGGCGCTCTCGCCCCGGCACCGCTGCCGCGCCTTCGACGACACCGCCGACGGCTTCGTGCCCGGCGAGGGCGCCGTGGCCGTGGTGCTGCGGCGGCACGGGGACGCCGAGCGAGACGGCGACCGGGTGCGCGGCCTGGTCAGGGGAACGGCGGTGAACCACGGTGGCCGCACCACCCGTTACTCCGCCCCGAACCCCAGGGCCCAGCGCGACGTGATCGCCGCCGCCCTCGGCGACGCGGACGTCTCCCCTGAGACCATCGAGCTGGTCGAGGCACACGGCACGGGCACGCGGCTGGGCGACCCCATCGAGATCGACGGGCTGACCCGCGCGTGGCGCCGCCACACGGACCGTTCGCAGTTCTGCGCGATCGGGTCGCTCAAGTCGAACGTCGGCCACCTGGAGCCGGCGGCCGGCCTCGCCGGTCTGGTGAAGGCGCTGCTCGCCATGGGGCACGAGCGGATACCGCCGACGCTCCACGTGGTGCGCCCCAACGACCACATCCGCTTCGAGGACTCCCCGTTCTACCTCGCCGACCGCGGCGTGCCGTGGCCGCGCGGCGACCGTCCGCGCCGCGCGGCGGTCAGCGCGTTCGGCATGGGAGGCGTCAACGCCCATGTGATCGTCGAGGAGCCGCCCGCCGCACCGGACGGGACGCCGCTGGCCCAGGACAGCCACATGCTGCGGGTCAGCGCGGCCGACGAGCCGGCGCTGCGCGCCCTGGCCGGCGCCTACGCCGACCGGGTGGCCGCCCTGGCCGACGACCGCGTCGGGGACTTCGCCCGCACCGCGAACACCGCGCGGGCCGCGCACCCCCACCGCGTCGCCGTGCACGGCGCCACCACCGGTGAACTCGCCGACCAGCTCGCCCTTGTCGCGGCCGGCACCATCCCGGCGACCCGGCACACCGGCAGGGCGACGGCCACCGCGTTCCTGTTCACCGGCCAGGGCTCGCAGTACGCCGACATGGGCCGAGGGCTGTACGCCACCGAGCCCCGCTTCCGCGACGCGCTGGACGAGTGCGCCGAACTCCTGGCGCCGCACGCCGACGTTCCGTTGCTCGACCTGCTCCACGGCCAGGCCCGGCATCTGCTCGACGAGACCCGGTACGCGCAGATCGGCATCGTCAGCGTGCAGGTCGCCCTCGTGCGGTACCTGGAGGGCGTCGGGGTGCGCCCCGACGCGGTCGCCGGGCACAGCCTCGGTGAGCTGACCGCGGCGTGGGCGGCGGGTGTGATCGCCCTGCCCGACCTGCTGCGGCTGACCGCCGAACGCGGTCGGCTGATGCAGGCCCAGCCCACCACCGGGGCGATGGCCGCCGTGCACACCGACGCCGACACCCTCGCCGCCGCGCTTGAGCCGTACCCCGACATCGAGATAGCCGCCTACAACGCGCCGCGCGCGCAGACCATCAGCGGGCCGGCCCGGTCGATCGACCGGTTCAGGGCCGAGACCGCCCTTCGCGTGAGACCGCTGACGGTCAGCCACGCCTTCCACTCGGCGCTGATGGACGGCGCCGTCGCCCCGTTCGCCGAGGCCACGGCCGCGACCCCGCTGCGCCCGCCGGCGATCCCGTTCGCCAGCACGCTGACCGGCACCTGGCACACCGCCGGGACCGCCACCGACCCGGCGCACTGGGCGCGGGCTCTCCGGCACGCGGTGCGCTTCGGCCAGGCCGTCGCCACCCTGGGTGAGACGGGCCCTGACACCGTGTGGGAGATTGGCCCGCACCCGCAGCTCATTCCCCTGGCCCGTGCCACGCTCGCCGTCCCGGGCTCCGAGTCCGCGCGGCCGGCGTGGATTGCCACCCTCCGTCGGGGACGCGTTGACCAGGTTCAGCTGCACGCCGCCCTGACCACGCACCACAACCACGCCGGCGCCGCCCTGGACTGGACCGGACTCCACCACGGGAAGGGCCAGCGCACCACCGACATCCCGACCTATCCATTCAACCGGCGGCGCTTCTGGGTCTCCACCGACACCGAGGCCCCTCAGGACGCGCCGGCCGACACGCGACCCGACGAGACGAGAAGGCCCGAGCACCATGGCTAGCGAGTACGGACTGAAGCGACACTTCAACGGCGAGGCGGCCCGCCTCATCGGCGGCAGGGTCCGCGCCGTGTACCCCGAGTTCGATGTCGAGGGCTACGTCGCCGAGACCGAGCGGCGCGTCCCGGGCAAGGAGCTGAAGGACCGCGTTCTCGTCCTGACCGAGGGCCTGCGCGACCGGCTGCCCGGGGACTACCCGGGCGCCCTGGCGATGCTCATGCCCACCCTCGGCGACGAACTCGCCGAGGGCGAGGGCATGTTCAACACCAGCTGGTTCCTGATGCCGGTGGCCAGGTTCGTGGAGGAGTACGGGCTGGAGTACCCCGAGCTGTCCCTCGACGCCATCGAGGAGATCACCAGGAGGCACACCGGCGAGTACGCGATCCGGCCCTATGTCGAGCGGCACTACGCGCCGGCCATGAAGCGCGTCGCCGAGTGGGCCCGCAGCCCGAGCCACAACGTGCGACGCCTGGCCAGCGAGGGGATCAGGCCCCGGCTGCCCTGGGCCCGCACCCTCGACATCTTCGTCAGGGACCCGCGGCCCGTCCTGGAGATCCTCGAACCCCTGCGCAGCGACCCCTCCGAGTATGTGCGCAAGTCCGTCGCGAACAACCTCAACGACATCTCCAGGGACCACCAGGACCTCGCCCTCGCCACCGCGCTGCGCTGGCTCGACGAGAGCCCCACCCCCGAGACCGGCTGGATCGTCAAGCACGGGCTGCGCACGCTGGTGAAGAAGGGCGACCAGCAGGCCCTGGCCATCCTGGGCGCGACCGGCGGCGACCGGGTCGAGGTCCCCCGGCTCAGCGTCACCCCCCGGTCCGTGATCGTCGGGGAGACCCTCGTCATCGACCTCGACATCGTCAACACCGACGACCGGGCCCACAGCCTCACCGTCGACTACGTCGTCCACCATGTGCGCAAGAACGGCCGCAGCATCCCCAAGGTGTTCAAGCTCACCACCCTCGACATCGCCGCGGGAGAACGACGCGCCCTGCGGAAGTCCCACCCGATCAGGGAGGTGCAGACCCGCGCCTACTACCCGGGGGAGCACGTGGTCGACATCCAGGTCAACGGCCTGGTGAAGGCCACCGAAAGATTCGACCTCCGCAGATGAGCGGCCTGCGCATCCCGCTCAGCGCCGCCGACCCGCTGGTCGACGACCACCGGATCGGCGCCACCCCGGTCATCGCCGCCGCGCTCCAGATCGACGCCATGCTGCGCGCCTGCGACGCCCGGCGGCCCGACTCCGTCTGGACGTTGCGGCATGTCGCGTTCCGCGAGCCGCTGCGGGTGACCGGTGAGGGGATCGACCTGGACGTCGTCACGGCCCCTGACGGCCGGTGCTCCGTCCGTTCGGACGGCACCGAGTACAGCACCGCCCATGCCAGGGGCGTCCCCCTGCCACCTCCCCGCTACCTCGATGTCGCGGAGCTGCGCGGCGGCTGCACCCAGGGCGTTCCGCTCGCCGGGCTGGCCGAGTGGCGGCGGGCCAGCGGCATCACCTACGGGCCTGCCTTCCGGAGCGTCCACTCCCTGCACCGTGCGCCCGGCCGGATGCTGGCGGTCCTGCGCGCGGCCGACGACGACGCACACCCGGCCGCCTTCGTGCCGCCCCCGCTGCTTGACGGCGTCTTCCAGGTCCTGGCCATGCTCGACGCCGGCGCGACCGGGGCGTGCCTGCCCTGGTACATCGGCCGGCTCGTCGCCCGGCGCAGGATCACGGGAACGATTCTGGCCCTGGTCGAGAGGGACCCGGCGCCCGGCACCGGGGCCGCCGTGCGCGGCCGGGCCACCGTCTGCAACCAGCAGGGCGAGGTGCTGCTCGAACTGGACCGCGTCACGCTGAAGGCCACCGCGCCCGCCCCTTCGGCGCCCGGCGCGGCGGCGGGGCTGATCGAGACGGTCACCTGGCGGACGACGTCGCCGGCCGCCGCGCCACCGGCGACCGAGGGCGCGCTGCTGCTCGTCGCCCCCCGCGACCTGGCGCCGCCGCGCGGCCGGCCCGTCGTGCGGGTGGCGCCCGACGAGCTGTCCCCGGAGCGGCTCGACGAGACGCTCGTCGGCGACCCGGTGCGCGAGGTGGTCCATGTCGCCCCCGAGGGAGCGGTGCACGGAAACGGCGTGACCCCGGCCCTCCAGGGCGTCTTCGCCCTCGTGCGCCGCCTGGCCGCCCGGCCCCCGATGCCGGACCTGCTGATCGTCACCTCCGCCGCGCACGATGTCACCGGAGGGGAGCGTGTCGACCCGTTCATGACGGCGCTGTGGGGCCTGGGCCGCACGCTACGCGCGGAGTATCCCCGCACCACCGTGCGCCTGGTCGATCTGGAGCCGGGCAGCGGCCCGCCGCCATGGGACGCCTTGCCTGCCGGGCCCGAACTCGCCCGCCGCGGCGACCGGTGGTACGAGCCCGCGCCTGAGCCGCACCGGCCCTCCTCCGCCAAGCCGCCGCGGTGGCGCGGGGGGCGCTTCCTGATCACCGGTGGCATGGGGGCCATCGGGCTGCGGGTGGCGGAGTTCCTGGCCGAGCGGGGGTGCGCGCATCTGACCCTGGTCGGCAGGAACGTCCCCGAAGCGGGCGAGGCCCGGCAGCGACTCGAACGGCTCGGCAGGCTCTGCGCGTTGGATATCGTGGCCGCCGATGTACGGGCCCTTCCCGACGTCCTCGGCGGCGAGGGCCGTTACGACGGGATCTTCCACACGGCCGGGGTCCTGCGCGACGGGCTGGCCCGCGGCCTGACGCAGCGGCAGGTGGGCGAGGTTCTCGGCCCCAAGGTCGACGGCGTGCACGCCCTGGCGGAGCTCGCGGCCGGTCACGCCCCGCCTGACCTCGTCGTCCTGTTCTCGTCGGTCGCCGCTACACGCGCCAACCTCGGCCAGAGCTCCTACGCGGCGGCCAACGCCTACCTCGACGGCTACGCCGCCCGCCGGCGTGCGGCCGGAGAGCCCTGGTACAGCCTCGGCTGGGGCCTGTGGACCGTCGGCATGGGCCGGGATGTCGCCCCCAGGGCCAGCGCGCACGGCATCCCCGCCCTCACCGCGGACGACGGCGTCGCCCTGCTTGAGGCGGCCCTCGGCTGTCCGCCCGCCAACTACCTCCTGTCCGCCACCGAGCAAGCGAAGGGTGAACCCATGACCGCCGTCATACCGGAGAGCGGGCTGTGGCCGCAGCTCACCACGGCCGTGAGGAAGATCTTCTACGTCGATGAGGTCACGCCCGATGACGACCTGCTGGAGATGGGGCTCGACTCGATGATGGCGGTCGAGCTGGCCGCCTCCCTGACCGGATGCCAACTCGACGTCGATCCCCTGGTGTTCTTCGAGCACAGCCGCGTCGGCGCGTTGCTCGGCCACCTGGAGACGCTGCCGCGCGTCGGCACGCCCTCGGGGCCGGCCGACGCCGCCCCACCGGAACGCCCCGGGACGGCCTCGGCCGAGGCACCCGCGACACCGGTCTCGCTCCCGGTGCGGGAACCGTCCGCCCCCGCCCCCGCCCCCGCCCCCGTTCCCGCCCCCGCCCGCGCGGACACCGACACCTTCACCCCTGACACCTTCACCCCTGACACCTTCACCCCTGACACCTTCGCCCCTGACACCTTCACCCCCGACTGGGACCGCTATCGCTCCCCTGAGCCCGCGCCGCCGCCGCGGAGCCCTGCGCGGGCCCGCGCTGTCCCCGAGGCCCCCGCTCCGCCACCCTCCGCCGCGGGGCGCCTCCCACGCCGGACCCTCCCCGGCCGGCTGGTGAACGCGGCCGGCGGCACCTTCCTCGACCGGCGCCTCGACGCGCTCTCCGAGGAGGACCGCCTGATCGTCGCCAGGGACGAGTACTTCTACGAGCCCGTCATCGAGCAGGCCGACGGCGCCCGCATCAGGTTCGACGGCCGCTGGTTCCTCAACTTCGCCTCGTACAGCTACCTCGGGCTCATCGGCCACGACTACATCGACCAGCGGGCGCTCGATGCGGTGGAGCGGCACGGCACCGGGGCCCACGGGGTGCGGCTCCTCGCCGGGACCCTGCATCTGCACCGCGAACTGGAGCTGGCGCTCGCCCGATTCCTCGGCACGGAGGACGCCATCGTCTACTCCAGCGGCTACATGGCCAACGTCGCCACGGTGGGCGCGCTCGTCGGCCCCGGCGACGTGATCGTCGGCGACGTCTACAACCACGCCAGCATCCTCGACGGCTACCGGCTGTCCGGCGCCAAGGTCATCACCTACGCGCACAACGACCTCGCCGACCTGGAGCGGGCCCTGAAGAAGACCGGACAGGCAGGCCGGCTGGTGGTGACCGACGCCGTCTTCAGCATGGACGGCGACGTGGCCGACCTGCCGGGCCTGGTGGAGCTGTGCGAGCGTTACGACGCCCCGCTCATGGTCGACGAGGCGCACAGCCTCGGCGTGCTCGGGGACACCGGGCGGGGCATCACCGAGCACTTCGGCATCGACCCGGCCCGCGTCGACGTGAAGATGGGCACGCTGTCCAAGACCGTGCCCAGCGCCGGTGGTTATGTCGCCGGGTCGCGCGACCTGGTCTTCGCGCTGAAGAACAACGCGCGCGGCTGGATGTTCTCGGCCGCCGTGACACCGGCCCAGGCCGCGGCGGCCAGGGCGGCGATCGAGGTGATGACGGCCGCGCCGGAACGCACCCGCGAACTGCGGGCGAAGACCACGCGCTACCGGGAGCGGCTGCGCGCGCTCGGCTTCAACACGCTCGCCAGCGAGACGCCGGTGGTGCCCGTCGTCTGCCGCAGCGCGGAAGAGGCGGGTGCCATGGCCCGGCTGTGCCAGCACGACGGGCTGTTCGTGCAGCCCATCGTCTATCCCGCGGTGCCGCGGACGCTGCCCCGCCTGCGGACCATCGTCAACCTCAGCCACACGGAAGCCGACCTGGAGACGGCGGTCACCACGCTGGAGAAGGCGGGACGGGCCTGCGGCCTCATCCCCTGACCCGCGACCGCGCATCCGTGCCCTCATGACGGCAGCCATCAGGAAACCACGAGACACCCAGGGGAATCGCAGTGACCGACATCGACACCGAGGCGTTCTTCGCGGCCGTGCTGAAGACCATCGCCTCGACCCGCAACAACGGCGCCGATCCGGCCGAGCACGCCAGCGGCGTGGTGGAGCCGGCCGCGCGCATCCGCGCTGTCGAGAAGGAGATCGGTGACCGGGAGATCGCGCCCGGCGAGGCCGAGGAGGTGATGGGGCTGCTGGAGACCACCTTCCGCGCCAAGCGCACTCCCGAAGAGGAGCGGGAGCACTACCTCCAGTACATCGAGAAGGTCTCCGGGATCAGCCGCGCCTCGCTGGGCGTGTCCGCCCCGTGAGTGGCCCCCGACCCGCCTGGTACAGCCACGAGTTGTGCTTCTGGCACGACCCCGGGCCCGGATCGGGATATCTGCCGGTCGGGCCCGGGATCGAGCCGCTTCGGCAGTTCGCCGTGGATCCGGACCTGCGGCGAGCGGAGGGGTTGGTCAGGGCCTCGGGGGTGATGGACCGTTTCGAACAGGTGACGCCGGTGCCCGCGTCGGACGAGGACCTGCTGCTGGTGCACGTCCCCGAGCACCTGGAGCGCGTCGAGGCGGCCTCGGCGACGGGCGCCGGCGACGCGGGCGTGTACGCGCACGTGAACTACCACAGCGCGCGGGCGGCGCGGCTCGCCGCCGGGGCCTGCGCGCAGGCCACCGCCGGGGTGCTGGACGGGCGGTTTCGCCGGGCCTACTGCCTGGTGCGTCCGCCCGGCCACCACGCGGAGCCGGACCGGGCGATGGCGCTGTGCCTCTTCAACAACGTGGCGGTCGCCGCCCGGGTCGCCCAGCGCAAAGGAGTGCGCCGGGTGCTGGTGGTCGACTGGGACGTGCACCACGGCAACGGCATCCAGCGGGTCTTCTACGAGGACCCCGGCGTGCTGTATGTCTCCGTGCACCAGGACGGCCTGTTCCCCGTGGCGTCAGGGCGTGCCGCGGAGACCGGCGCTGGCGCGGGCGCGGGCAGCACCGTCAACGTGCCCTTGCCGGCGGGCAGCGGACATGGGGCGTACCTGGCCGTGCTTGAGCGCGTGGTGGAGCCGGCCGCCCGCGCCTTCCGGCCCGAGCTGGTCCTGGTCGCGGCCGGTGTCGATGCTGGCGGGCACGATCCGATGGGCCGGATGATGTGCACCAGCCGCACGTTCCACGCCATGGCCTCGGCGATGTGCCGACTGGCCGACGAACTGGCCGGGGGGCGGATCGTGTTCGCCCACGAGGGCGGCTACTCGGCCTGGTACCAGCCCCTGTCGGTGCTGGGAACGGCCAGCGCGATCGCCGGTCTGCCCGCTCCGCACGACCCGTTCCTGCACTCCCTTGAGCACCTTCCTGGCCAGCGTCTGCAACCGCACCAGAGCCGGGTGATCGAGCACCTCCTGGCACGTCACCCGCTGCTCGCCGACCGGTCGCCCGCGCCCGCCCCCGCCGCCGGAGGGGCTTCGTGAGCGCCTGGTGGATGAGAGCGCGGACCGGCGCGCACGGGCCCGGGTGGCGCCCCCGCCGCCGTCTGGTCGCGTTTCCGCACGCTGGCGGCTGGCCGTCCGCGTTCCGCGCCTGGTGGCCCCTGCTCCCCGCGGACGTGGAGCTGCTCGTCGCCCAGCTGCCGGGGCGCGGGGCGCGCATCGGCGAGGAGTCCCTCACCCGGGTGGAGCCGATCGTCGACGCCCTCAGCCGCGACCTCGCCGACCAGGAGCCATTGCCCTACGCGGTCATCGGGCACAGCTTCGGCAGCGTCCTCGGCTACGAACTGACCAGGGTCATGGAGCAGAAGGGCCTCGCCCCCGCCCTGCTCGCCGTATCCGCCCGCCAGCCCCCGTGCTTCCCTGGCGAGCCGCCGTTCGCCCACCTGGGCAGCGACGCGCGGCTGCTTGAGCATCTGACGGAGATCGGCGGCCTGAGCCCCCAGCTGACGGAGCGCGCCGATCTGGTCCAGCCCGTGCTGCGCGCCATCCGCGCGGACCTTGAGGCGATGGGCCGGTACGAGCGGCCGATGTCGGCGACCGGCGTGCCCATTCTGGCCCTCGGCGCGGTGGACGATCCGGTCGTCGTCGCCGAGCGGCTGCACCTGTGGTCGCTTGAGACGACGGGCGGTTTCCGCCGGTCGATGTTCACCGGCGGCCACTTCTACCTGTACGACCGCGCCAACGCCGCGGTGGTCATCCGCCACCTCATGGCCGATGTCCCCACCGCGCGGTCGGAGGTTTCCGACCGTTCCCTTCCGAGCCGTCCGGAGTCCGTGCCGGTGGCGCCCCGGAGCGATTCCCCAGAGAGGAAACACAGTGAGCACCACCGTTGAACCCCCTCGTCAGGCTGGCCCGAAGGAGTGGCTGGGCCTGGCGGTGCTGGCGCTGCCCACACTGCTGCTCTCGATTGATGTGAGCGTGCTGCACCTCGCCGTGCCGCACATCAGCGAGGCGCTGGACCCGTCCGCCTCCCAGATGCTGTGGATCATCGACATCTACGGCTTTCTGATCGCGGGCTTCCTGGTCACCATGGGCACGCTCGGCGACCGTGTGGGCCGCCGCAAGCTGCTGCTGATCGGCGCCGCCGCCTTCGGCCTGGCCTCGGTCGCCGCCGCGTACGCCGACGACCCGGCCACGCTGATCGCGGCCCGCGCTCTCCTGGGCGTCGCCGGCGCCACGCTGATGCCCTCGACGCTGGCCCTGATCAGCAACATGTTCGCCGATGCGCGGCAACGCGGCATAGCCATCGCCGTCTGGGTCACCATGTTCTCCGTCGGCATCGCGCTCGGCCCCGTGGTCGGAGGGGCCATGCTGGAGTTCTTCTGGTGGGGCTCGGTCTTCCTGCTCGGGGTGCCCATCATGGCGCTGCTGCTGCTGGCCGGGCCCGTTCTGCTGCCCGAGTACCGCGACGAGGACGCTGGCCGCCTCGACTTGATCAGCGTGGTGCTGTCCCTGGCGGCGATCCTGCCGGTGATCTACGGCCTCAAGGAGATCGCCAAGGACGGCCTGTCCCCGGTGCCGGTGCTGGCGCTCCTGGCGGGCCTGGCTGGCGCCGTCCTGTTCGTCCGGCGGCAACGCACGCTGGACAGCCCGCTGCTGGACTTCGGCCTCTTCGGCAACCCCACGTTCCGCGCCGCGCTGGTGACGCTGCTGGTCAGCATGCTGGTGGCGGGCGGGACCTACCTGTTTGTCACCCAGTTCCTCCAACTCGTCGGCGGCCTGTCGCCGATGAGGGCGGGGCTGTACCTGTTGCCGGCGGCGATCGCGCTGATCGTGACCTCGGTCGTGTCCCCGATCGCGGCGAGCAGGTTCCGGCCCGCGCACGTCGTCGCCGTCGGCCTGGTGCTGTCGGCCGCAGGGCACGTGATGCTGGCGACGGCCGACAGCACGTCGGGGATCGCCCAGGTGGTGACCGGCTTCGCCTTCGTGTACGGGGGCGGCGGCCCGCTGATCGCACTGGGCACCGACATCGTGGTCGGGTCGGCGCCGCCCGAGCAGGCGGGGTCGGCGTCGGCCATCTCGGAGACGAGCACCGAGCTGGGGATGGCGCTCGGCGTGGCCACGCTCGGCAGCCTCGGCACGGCCGTCTACCGCGGCGGGGTGGACCTCCCCGCACAGATCCAGGACGGAACGGGGGACACGCTCGCGGGGGCGCTTGAGGCGGCGAGGGACCTGCCGGCCGACGTGGCGGCGGCCCTCACCGAGTCAGGGCGGGCCGCGTTCACCGACGGCATGAACGTCATCGGGGGCCTCGGGGCCCTGCTCGCCCTCGGTTCCGCCGTGCTCGTGGCCGCGGTGATCAAGAGCCCGCCCACGGGCGGCGGCGACGGATCCGCCGCCGAGGCCGAGCCGGTCGCCAGCGCCTCCGATTGACCTCCGCTCCGCAGGCTGGGCCCGGGGGTTCCTGCCACGGCCGGCTGACCGTCTCGGTGGGTTCCTGCGTCGCCGCGCTGTGCCGGTACGGGTACCGCTCTCACCTGCGCTCGGCAGGCTGGCACCGCCAGTCCGGCGCCCTTGGCGATGGTGACCGCCGCGTTGACGTCCCGGTCTAGGACGGCCCCGCGGGCCCCGCATTCCCGCACGCGGGTGTGCGAGGGCTTGGGGCCGTCCCCGGCGCCGCACTGCGAGCAGACCCCGTAGCCCACCGCTGGTGGCCCGCCCGTACGGTGTGCGGGCCACCAGGTCCGGTGCCGCCGAAGCTCAGGGGGCGCTCCGGTAGGCGGCGGCGTACTCGGGCGAGGGCTCGATCGGGGTGATCACGTCGATCAGCACCCCGTCGGGCGCGGCAAGAATGAAGTGCCGCTGTCCGAAGTCCTCGCTCCGGAGCGGGAGTTCGGGCCTGAGGCCGGCGCCGTCCACTAGCCGTGCGTACTCGGCGTCCACATCGGCCACCTCGAAGTTCAGCAGCACTCCCCGGACCGGCTGGCGAAAGGCCGCCGGGACCGTCTGGTGTTCCGCGTCGACCAGGGCGAGTTCGTAGTGCGGCGCTTCGGTCCGCCGCAAGCTGACGTACCAGTCGGCCTCGAAGGTCTTCTCGAAACCGAGCAGTTCCGTGTAGAAGGCCAGCGACTCCCTGAGGTTCTGGGTGCAGATCACCGGATAGAAACTGGTCAGGGCGGAGGGTGTCATCTCTTCTGTCACCGTTCTTGAGCGGACTCGTCGTCGAAGCGAACGCGGTTTCGCGTTCCCCCGGGAGAACGACGGGAACGCCCGCGCGTCACGAGGGGAACGCCCGCGCTCGGGCCTGTGTCGGGCCGGGCTCAGCGGCGTTGACATACCGATGGTACGTGACTAGGTTCGATGGGCGCACCGTTGGTGCTCGAGTGGGGGGTGAGGCCCATGCTGGCGAGCTTCTGTCCGGTGATCAGCACGTCCCGCCTCGGGGCGTCCCGCGACTTCTACGCGTCGCTGTTCGGCTTCAAGGTCACGCACGAGACCGAGTGGCACGCCGACCTCGTCCGACCCGGGCTGCCTCCCCAGGAGCTGACGCTTGTCGACCCCTCGCACCCCGCGGTGCGGGGTGTGCGGCCATCGCCGATGCGGACGGTCCGGATGACCCTGGAAGCGGATGTCGAAGAGGGCGAACTCCGGCGTTCCCTGACCCGCCTGGGGTGGGACGAGCGGCTCGCCTTCCGCTTCTCGGACCCGGAATCGAACGACCTGATCGTGGTGGATCCCAACGGGGTCAGGATCCATGTCGTCGCGTCGGCCTGAGCGAGCGGTGCGCGCCATCGGCCGGGAGCCGCCGGAACCGCTCCCCGACGGACGTGCCGGGCGCCCGATCACCGGGCCCGCAACGTTTCGAGCAGCCGCGTCAACGCCCTGACGGTGTCCGCCAGGCCATCCGGGCGCGGCGATGTCGCCAGCCACAGAACCGCCTCGTTCATCGCCCCCGACAGCAGGTGCGTCAGCGGCTCGACCGGCTGCGCGGTGATCGTTCCCTCGTCGACCAGGGCGGTCAGCACCTCCGCCAGACGCCGGCCCGAGGTGGCCTCGTTCATCGCCCGCCACTCGCCCCAGCCGAGGACCGCCGGTCCGTCGACCAGCATGATGCGCTGGATCGCCGGGTCGGTGGAGACCTCGAGGAACGCCAGGCAGCCGGTGACCAGTTGGTCCCAGAGGTCATCCCGCTCGTCCGCCACGGCCGCGATGCGCTCGCCCACCTCCTGCTGCACCTGCCCGAGCACGGCGCGGAACAGCTCGGACTTGCTGCCGAAGTGGTGGTACAGCGCGCCCTTGGTCACCCCCGCGGCGCTGACGATCTCCGACAGGCCCACGGCGTTGTAGCCCAGGGTCGAGAACAGGCGCCTGCTCTCGCGCAGCAGGCACTGCCGGGTCTGCTCCCGCTGCCGCTCCCGGACTCCCCGCGCCATCTCGCTGCCCTCCGCTCTTCACCTACTGAAGGTAGGCCACGGTGGGACGCGGGCGACAGCCTCCTGGCTTACGGGCAGGCGTCCCAGCGGGCTCGTTGTCGCACGCAAAGCCCGGTAAGCCGGGTCTCCTCGCCGTACCGGGCCGGGGACGTGAGCGGCAGCTCATGCCGGGCGACCCTCCAAGTCCTGGGATCCGGGCTGATCGAGTCTGCCCGGACCGTGACCGAGTGTGTTCGAGTCCGCGATCGGCTTTGGTCTCTTGCGATCCCTCACCCCGAGTACAAGCCGTGACCCGTCAGTGAGCGACGAGGCACGGGCACAACGGGAGACGCTGGGAGCCCGGCTGCGAGGGCTCCGCAAAGACGCGGGGTACTCGAGCGGTCGGGCGTTCGCCGCTGTCACCGGGTGGCAGGAGTCGAAGGTCTCGCGGCTCGAGAACGGACGCCAGAACGCCAGCGAGGAGGATATCCGCGTCTGGTGCGAGAAGACGGGCGCCGGGGAGCACATCCCCGACCTGATCGCCACCGTCCGGCACATCGAGGAGCTGTGGTCGGAGTGGCGCCGCCAGCTCCAATCGGGGGCCGCTCCCCGACAGCGCAAGGCGCTTCCCGTTTACGCGAGGACAAGGGTCTTTCGGATCTGGCATCCGACGGTCGTCTGGGGCACGTTTCAGAACGCCGAGTACGCCACCGAGACTTTCCGCCAGGTTGTCGAGTACGACGAGATCCCGGACGACGTGGACGCCGCCGTGGGAAAGCGGATGGAGCGTCAGCAGTACCTCTACCAGGCTCGTCCACGAGTCGGGCAACGAACGCCTGCTGCTCCAGATGGGCCTCGGCCTGCTCGGGGGCGCCCGGGCCACGGGCGCGGCCGTCTCCGTCGGGGACGCGACGCCGCTGGCCCGGCTGATCGACGAGCCCGGGGCGGTGGTGGTCGCGGCGGGCTCCCCCTATCCGACGTTCGGCGCGCTGGTCGACGACTGGCGCTCGGGCGCGCTCGCCACCGGGATCGGCTCGCACGTCGGCGGCCCCGACCACCTCGCGCTGATGCTGATCGCCGAGGCCGTGGGCCTCGCGCCCCGCGCACTGCCCCACGAGCGCTTCGACGGCGGGGGCGACCTGCTCGCAGCCCTGCTCGGCGGGCGCGTCGACTTTGTCGTGAGCGGCCTCAGCGAGTACCAGCACGCCGTCGACGCAGGGGAGTTGCGGGTTCTCGCGGTCACGGGGCCCCAACGTTCCCCGGCGTTGACGCCCCGACGCTCCACGAGGTGGGCCTGGACATGGAGTTCACCAACTGGCGCGGGCTCCTCGTCCCTCCCGGGCTCGCCGCCGAGGCGCGCGAGCGGCTGATGGCGTTGCTCACCCGGTTGCACGGAACCCGGGAGTGGCGCGGGGCGTTGCGCGACAACGGCTGGCCCGACGCGTTCCTCACCGGCGAACGCTTCGCCCGCTTCCTCGCCGAGGAGACCCGGCGCGTGAACGACCTCTGCCGCCGCTTCCTCGGCAAGTGAGCGGGCGCGCGCCCCGGCGGCGACCGGTCAATTTCCGCAGGTGATCCGGGGGTTGTCGGCCTCGAAGAGGTCGTCGGGGCCCGCGCCCGGGTCCCACACCCACGCGTGCAGCAGGTAGTAGGGGACGACGGAGGAACGTTGCAGCTCGTGCCCGAGAAACGTGCCGGGGGTCCTCGACGCGTACTCCACGCCGAGCAGCCGCAGGCCGCCGCCCGAAGTGGGCTCGTAGACCAGGACGTTGGGCCGGGTCGGCACCAACGCCTCCGCGCTGTCGGCCACTTCGCGCAGGAAGTGGACGCCCTTCTCGGGCTCGCACTCCGAGGTCCGCGTGAAGCCGTCGGCCTCGGCTGCGGCCACGTCGTGGTAGGCGGCCGTGGCGCGCTTGACGGCGATCAGGTCAGGCCACGGCGGCGGCGCGTCCGCGGGCCCGGCCACCGCACCGGCCGGGATCAGGGCCAGCGCGACGGCCGGGCCGATGGACCTTCGGACGCGACGGGCGTTCACGCTCATGGGCACTCCTGGAGATCGACGCTTCACGCACGAGACTCATCCCACGCGGGGCACTCCGCCACTCGGACCCGGCGGACGAGTGCCCGCCGAACGAGCGGCAGTTCGCCGGGGCCCGGGCACACCCGCCCCGTCATCGACGCGTACATCGAGGGGTTCACCGGCCAGGCCAGGGAGCTGCTAGGGCAACCGCGCGCACCGGCCCGTGAGACCGCGCCCGACGCGAACGAGGCCATCAAGTGGGGCCACCCCGCCTGGGTGCACCCGTCGGGGACGATCCTGTTCGTGCTCAGCGGCCACGCGAAGCACGCGAACCTCGGGTTCCCCCCAGCACCCGCGAGGCGTTCGACGCCGAACTCAGCGGTGTCCAGACCGGCAAGGGCACCGTCAAGCTCCCGTACGGCGGCCCGGTGCCAAAGGACCCGCTGCGCCGCACGATGGCCTACCGCGTCCACGAGCACGAGGACGACGGCGTGCTGTGGATGTGACGCCACCGCCGCACACGACGCCCGGCCCCGGTGCGGTGACCGGGGGAGTGCGTGCGCCTGGCGGGCCGGGCCACGGGTGGGTGAGCGGCGCGGCGACCTGTTCCACGTCAGCCGGGCGAGCCGCGCGGCGGCCCCCGTGCCACGCCCAGGCCGGAGTCGCGCGGCGCCCCCGGCCCGCAACGAGCGGTCCGCGCCGCGTAGCGGCCCGGCACGACCAACGGCCAAGCCGTCCTGCGATCCGCGCCGCGCAACTACCGGTAAACGCGCCACACACGACCCCGCGCCGCGCAGCGTTCCTGTACCGACAACGGCCGAGCCGCGCGGCGCCCCCGCAGCGACCCCGCAACGATCTATTGCCGTCCATGACAACTTTTCCGCCCCTCCCGCGTGCCCCCGGCAGGGGACCCCGTGGGGGAGCCCGCGAGGGACCCCGCCCCCGACCGGCCCAAAGGCCGCCAAGCCGCCCCGGCACGGGCCATGCCGTCCCCGCACGGGCCAAGTCACCGCTGCTTCACGAGGATTGCCATCATGTGACCGAGGCGTGGGCGCCCTTGTGGAGATCTGTGAAACGTCCGATGATGCGGCAGTGGTCATGTGCACGACCGATTGTCATGCCCATGGCTTTAGTTGGTGCGCTCACCGATGAGGAGGAGAACCCTCGATGGCAGTGATGCGAACGTCCGGCCGCCGCAGGATCAGCGCGACGGTGGCCACCGTCGGCCTGCTCGGCCTGGGGATCGCCGCCGCGATACCCGCGGCGGCGGCCCCGTCCGGGGCCGAAGCGGCCCAAGGAGTCATCGCCAACGCCGGTGCCGAGGGCACCATCCCCGGCAGCTACATCGTCGTCCTCGAGGACGGCGTCTCGGCGACCTCGGCCACGGCCGAGTCCCTCGCGGTCGAACACGGCGCCAAGGTGACGACCGTATACGAGCACGTGCTCAACGGGTTCGCCGCCGAGCTGACCGAGGCGGAGGCCCTCGAGCTGGCCGCCGACCCCGCGGTGCGCCTGGTCTCGCAGAACCAGACGTTCACGACGACCGCCGTCCAGCCGGGCCCGCCGTCCTGGGGCCTTGACCGGATCGACCAGCCCGACCTGCCGCTCGACGACAGCTACACCTACCCCGACACCGCGGGCGAGGGCGTCACCGCCTACATCGTGGACACCGGGATCCGCTACACCCACGAGGACTTCGAGGGCCGGGCCCGCTTCGGCTGGGACTCCTTCGGCGGCGACGGCAGCGACGGCCACGGGCACGGCACGCACGTCGCCGGTACCGTCGGCGGCGAGAGCTACGGCGTGGCCAAGGAAGTCGATCTGGTGGCCGTGAAGGTCCTCAACGACAGCGGCTCGGGCTCCACCGAGACGGTGGTCGACGGGCTCGACTTCGTCGCGGCCGACGCCGACGGTCCCGCCGTGGCCAACCTGAGCCTGGGCGGCCCGGCCGACCCGGTGCTCGACGCGGCCGCGCAGAACACCATCGCCTCGGGCGTCACCCTGGCCGTCGCCGCGGGCAACTCCTACGGCGCCGACGCGAACAACTACTCGCCCGCCCGCGTCCCCGAGGCGATCACGGTCGCGTCGAGCACGATCACCGACGGGGTGTCCAGCTTCTCCAACCTCGGTTCGCGCGTGGACATCTTCGGTCCCGGCACCGACATCACCTCCGCGTGGAACACCAGCGACACGGCCGAGAACACCATCTCGGGCACGTCGATGGCCTCACCGCACGTCGCGGGCGCCGTGGCGCTCTACCTGGAGGCGAACCCCGCCGCCACCCCGGCCGAGGTCACCGACGCGCTGGTGGACGGCGCGGTCTGGAACCGCCTCAGCGGCGTTCCAGGGAGCACGGTCAACGCCCTGGTGCACACCGGTGGTCAGGGCGGCGCGCCCGAGCCGCCTGACGGGCCGCGCTTCGAGAGCGACACGGCCGTCCCGATCACGGACCTCACCACGTCGGAGTCCACGCTCGACGTGACCGGCGCGGGCGTGCTCGACGGCGCGTTCATCGCGGAGCTCTCCATCCAGCACACCTACATCGGCGACCTGACCATCGACCTCACCGCGCCCGACGGCACGTCGTGGACGCTGCACGACCGCAGCGGCGGCAGCACCGACGACATCGAGGGCTCGTACTACCTCAACGGCGCCGGGACCGACGCCGACGGGACCTGGACCCTCACGGTGACGGACAACGCCAACATCGACGAGGGCCAGCTCAACTCCTGGGCGCTTCAGTTCTGATGCGTTCTGGTCCGTTCTGATCGGGTCTCATCCGTTCTGGTCAGGTCTGGTCGGCCCCATCGGACCGGCCGCCCGGCACTGACCGCTCGATGTCGGGCTCCAGATAGATGACCCGGGCGATCGGCTCGGCCTCCCGCACGCGGGACTCGGCCGAGTCGATCGCCCTGGCCACGGTCGCCGCGTCGTTCCCCGCCGGAACGGCGATCTTCGCCGCGACCAGCAGCTCCTCGGGGCCCAGGTGCAGGGTCTTCATGTGGATGACGCCGGTGACCGAGTCGCCGTCCACGAGCGCCGTCCTGATGCGCGCGACCATCGCGGGGCTGCCCGCCTCGCCGAGCAGCAGCGACTTGGTCTCCACGGCGAGCACCACCGCGATCGTCACCAGCAGGACGCCGATGCCCAGCGTGCCGATGCCGTCCCACACCCCGTCGCCCGTGGCCAGCGCGAGCCCGACGCCGCCGAGCGCGAGCACCAGGCCGACGAGCGCGCCCAGGTCCTCCAGGAGCACGACGGGCAGCTCGGGCGCCTTGGCGGTCCGCACGAACTGCGACCAGGACTGGAGGCCGCGCACCTCGTTGGACTCCATGATCGCGGTGCGGAACGAGATGGTCTCGGCGATGATCGCGAAGACCAGCACGCCCACGGGCCAGTACCAGTGCTCGATCTCGTGCGGGTGGCGGATCTTCTCGACGCCCTCGTAGACCGCGAAGAGGCCGCCGACCGAGAACAGCACGATGGCGACGATGAACGCGTAGATATAGCGCTCGCGCCCGTAGCCGAAGGGGTGTTCCTCGGTGGCCGCGCGCTTGGCGCGCTTCCCGCCGACCAGCAGCAGCGCCTGGTTGCCCGCGTCGGCGACCGAGTGGACGCCCTCGGCCAGCATGGAGGCGGATCCGCTGAACGCCGCCGCGACGAACTTGGCTGCGGCGATCGCCGAGTTCGCGCACAGCGCGGCGACGATCGCCCTAGTGCCCCCTGAGGCGCTCATGTCATGGTCCCTTCCGTCTTCCCCGGCCGCGGTGGCCCCGTCAGGCCGCACATTCTGTCAGGGCGCGCAGGCCGGGCGCGGGGGAGCCGAAGGGAGCGGGCGGCGCATGCAGACGCGGGGCCAGCGGCCCAGGCCAGCGGCCGTTTCGCGGGCGACGACGGCCCGCAGTCCCGCGGTGAGCGCGGCCCCTTCGAGCACGGCGAAGCCGCACCGCTCGTAGTAAGGCGCGTTCCACGGCACATCGGCGAACGTGGTCAGCGTGAGCGCCGCCAGCCCGCGCCCCGTGGCGTGCGCCGCGGCGTGCTCGATCAGGGAACGCCCCAACCCGCGGCGGGCGTTGGCCGGGTGCACCGAGACCTGCTCGATGTGCAGCCCGCCGTCCACCGGATCTGCCACCAGATAGGCCACGGGTCGGTCTCCCGCGTCGGCCACCACCCAGGACAGCCCCGCGTGGACGAAACGCGCCAACTCCTCGGCCCCTGGCGGCTCGTCGTCGGCGATCTCGCCCATGCCGAGGGCGCGGAACGGCTCGCCCGCCGCGCGCTCGACCTCCCGCAGCGCCTCGATCTCGGAAAGGCGCGTCTCCCTCAGGCGCATGGCCCCATTCTGCTTCCCGGCAGGGTCTCTGAAGAGGGGTCATCACTTCGGGTGAAACTCTGCCCTTCCCTTGCGGGCGGCAACCCTCTGTTGTCAAGCTGTTGCCGATTGTCAATATCTCCGGGAGGGCCAGTGCCATTCGGTGAGCAGCCCGCGTATCTCCGAGTCGCAGAAGATCTTCGACAGCAAATCGCCGACGGCACCCTGCCGCCGCACACCCGGCTGCCCTCGCAGGCGAGCATCCGCGCCACCTACGGCGTCTCGGACACCGTCGCCCTCGAGGCGCGCAAGGTGTTGATGGCCGAGGGCCTGGTGGAGGGCAGGTCAGGCTCGGGCACTTATGTGCGCGAGCGCCCGGTGCAGCGCACCATCTCCCGCAGCGGCTACCGGACGTTGGGCGAGTGCACCCCGTTCCGCCAGGAGCAGGCGGACGAGCGCGTGCGCGGCACGTGGGAGGGGCGCAGCGAGCGGCAGGACGCGCCCGCGGTGGTGGCCGAGCGCCTCGCGATCGAGCCCGACGACCCGGTGATGTGCACGCGGTACGTGTTCAGGATCGGCGGCGAGCCGGTGATGGTGTCCACGTCGTGGGAGCCGCTGCGCATCACGGGCCGGACGCCCGTGATGCTGCCCGAGCAGGGCCCGTTGGCCGGTCGCGGCGTGGTCGAGCGCATGGCGGCCATCGACATCGAGGTGGACAACGTCGCGGAGGAGGTCGCCGCCCGCCCCGCCCTCGCCGCCGAGGCCCGCGTGCTCGGCGGGCTGCCGGGCCACTCGGTCCTGGTCGTGACGCGGACGTACCGGGCGGGCAGCATGCCCGTCGAGACGGCCGATGTCGTCGTCCCCGCCGACCGGTTCAGGATCGCCTACCACCTGCCCGTCCGCTGAGCCCTCCCGGCTGAGGCCCCCGCCCGCGGGGTGGTGCCAGCTACACCCGTGCCCGGTGGCTGCGCCCATCGCCACGGCCGATGGCGCCCGACTACCTTCGACGGTGAGGGCGGCGCGCCGGGCGCCGCGGGAAGAGGCGAGGTGAGAGCGATGTTCAGGTCGCGAGGTGAGGGGCGGGGATCCCACTCGGCGGAGGCGCTGCGCCTGGTGTCGGTCACCAAGGTGTACGGCTCCGACGCCACGGGCACCGGGGTCACCGCGCTCGACAGCGTCTCGCTCTCGCTGCCCACGGGCGGCTTCACGGCCGTGATGGGCCCTTCGGGGTCGGGCAAGAGCACGCTGCTGACGTGCGCGGCCGGGCTCGACCGGCCCACCGGCGGCCTGGTGGTCGTGGACGGCTGCGAGCTGACCGGCGACGAGGCGGCGGCGACGCGGCTGCGCAGGGAGCGGATCGGCTTCGTCTTCCAGGCTTGCGACCTGCTGCCCACCCTGACCGTGCTGGAGAACGTCGCGCTGCCCGTCCGCCTCGCGGGGCGCAGGGTGGACGCGGCCCGCGCCGTGGACATCCTGCGCCGGGTCGGCCTCGGCGCGCGCCTCGACCACCTGCCATCCGAGCTCTCGGGCGGGCAGCGGCAGCGGGTCGCGGTGGCCAGGGCGCTGGTCACCGAGCCCGCCCTGATCCTCGCCGACGAGCCGACCGGCGCGCTCGACACGCGGTCGGCGCGCGACGTGCTCGGCCTGCTGCGCCGCGCGGTCGACGAGTACGGCAGGACGGTCGTGATGGTGACGCACGACCCGGTGGCGGCGTCGTTCGCCGACGAGGTGCTGTTCCTGGCCGATGGCCGCCTCGTCGACAGGCTGCCAGCGCCCACCCCGGGGGCGGTCGCCGAGCGCCTGGCCCGCCTGCCCGAGCGGTCACCCGAGCCCGTCGCGGCCTGAGCGCACGGCGGCGCGGGGAGCGTTCGGGCGGGGGTCCTTTCAGCGGGGGCCCTTTCGGCCGGGGAGCGCTCAGTCGGGGGCCCTTTCGGCCGGGGAGCGCTCAGTCGGGGAGCGTCAGCTCGAACCACACGGTTTTGCCCGCGGGTTCGCGGCGCGTGCCCCAGCGGCGCGACTCGCTTGCGACCAGCAGCAGGCCCCTGCCGCCCTCGTCGTCCGGCAGCGCGTCGCGTTCGAGCGGCGGGTCGGGCACCGGGTCGGTCACCTCGACGAGCAGCGTCGCGCCCAGCACCATCCGCATCTGGATCGGGCCGCCCGCGTGCCGGACGGCGTTGGTCACCAGCTCGCTGACCAGCAGCGCCGCCCGGTCGGCCAGCGGGGCGAGGCCCCACTCGGCCAGCGCCCGGCGCACCGTCGTCCGCGTGCGGCGCACCGCGCGGCGCTCGGCGGGGAACGTCCAGGACGTCACCCGGTCCTCGGGCAGCCGCCCCAGGCGCGCGGCGAGCAGCGCGATGTCGTCCGACTCACGCTCGGCGGCCGAGGGGTGCAGCGCCAGCACGATCCTGTCGCACACGTCCTCGAGCGACCCGTCGTCCTCCAACGCCTCGGTCAGCGCCTCGCAGAGGCGGCCGATGCCCACCGAGATGTCGTCGTCGCGCGTCTCGATCAGCCCGTCCGTGTAGAGCACGAGGACCGCGCCGTCGGCCGCTTCGATCCGCTGCTCCTCGAACGGCACCCCGTCCACGCCGAGCGGCGCGCCCGTGGGCAGCTCGAGCGGGGTGGCCCGCCAGCGGCCCGTGTCCTGGTCCCGCACCGCGAACACCGGCGGCAGGTGGCCCGCCTTGGCCAGGGTGCAGCTGTGGGCGGCCGGGTCGTAGACGGCGTAGACGCACGTGGCCATCACGGGCGTGTCGGGCGGCTGGGCGATGTCGCGGCCCAGGTCGTTGAGCCTGCGCAGCAGGTCGGCGGGGGCCAGGTCGAGCCCGGCCAGGGTCCGCACCGCCGTGCGCAGCTGCCCCATCGTGGCCGCGGCGCGCAGCCCGTGCCCGGTCGCGTCGCCGATGACAAACGCCACCCGCTCGTCGCCAAGCGGGATCACGTCGAACCAGTCGCCGCCGATCTCCGCGCCGCTGCGGCTTGGCACATAGCGGTGGCTCACCCGCACGCCGGGCAGCGCGGGCAGCGACTGGGGGAGCAGGCTGCGCTGGAGCATCAGCGCGGCCTCGCGCTCGCGCCCGTAGAGGCGGGCGTTGTCAAGCGAGATGCCCGCGCGGGCGGCCAGCTCCATGGCCAGGGCCAGATCCTCCTGGTCGAACGGCGGCCGGTCGCCCGAGCGGCTGACGACCAGCGCGGCGAGCACCCGGCCCCTGGCGCTCAACGGCACGCAGAGCAGGGAGTGTTCGCCCAGCTCCCCGGAGGCGGCCAGGCGCGGGTCGCCCTCGGCGGCGGCGGCGCTCAGCTCCTCGGGCGACTGGGCGAGGAACGGCGTCCCCGTGGTGACGACCGTGCCGAAGAGCGAGTCGCGCGCGTGCACGACCTCCTGCTCCTCCTGGGCGAACGTGTCCACGGCGGGCCCGGGAGCGACGCTGGAGAGGCCCAGCTGGATCAGCGCGACATCGGTCAGCTCGTCGGGGGGCGCGGGCTCCTCGCCCCTGGCCACGGACATCAGCAGCCCGACGCCCGCGTGGTCGCCGAACCTGGGGACCAGCGCACGGGTGAGCGCCGAGCAGATGGGGCGGACGTCGAGGAGGTTGCCAAGCGCGCTGCCCACGTCGTTGAGCAGGGCGAGCCGCTGCCTGGCGCGTTCGATCTTGTCCAGCGCCTCGCGCCGCTCGGTGATGTCCATGACCGTGCAGCTCACGCCGAGCACGCGGCCCGTCTGGTCGGTGAGGCGGCCGAACGACACGGACTGGGCGCCCCGCCCGTCGGGCGACGCGGTGACCAGGTCGATCACCGAACGGCCCGAGTCGAGCACGTCGCGCTGGAGCCGGTGGATCTCCTCCGCCATGGGCCGGGGCAGCACCTCGAGGACCGTGCGGCCGAGCAGCTCGTTCACGGGGGCGCCGTGCAGCAGGGACAGCGCCTCGTTGGCCCTGCTGTAGCGCAGCTCGGCGTCGAACACGGCGATGCCGAGCGGCGAGGCGTTGAACAGGCTGTTGAGCGTCGCCAGGTCCTTTACGACGAGCTTGAGCTTGCCCTCCTCGACCATGTGGATCAGGGCCAGCGGCTCCCCCGGCACATGGTCGAGCACCGCCCCCCTGGCGTCGAACGTGATCGTGTGCCCGTCGCGGTGGCGCAGCGTGACGCAGGCGTGCCAGGCGATCTCCCCCTCGGGGGGGCGCAGGGCCCGCGCGTCGTCGGTGAAGTCGTCGACCGGTCGGCCCAGGGCGTCCGACCGGCCGAAGCCCAGGGTCTCCTCCGCCGTGGGACCCCAGAAGACGACCCGCCTGGCGCTGTCGAGCACCACCGTCACGACCTTCGGCAGGCCGAGGGGCGGCTGGCGGGCCGACGGGCCCGTGGAGGCGTCCTCCGGGCCGCGGGCTTCGGATGGATCTGTCCGCACGTGTCGAGCCTCGGTCGGGTGGCTTCACCGGAAAATCCGGCAAAGAGGGGGAAATACCCCTAAACCCGATTGTGCCTGGCTCCGGCCGTCGATGCCCTTCTCGGATCGACGCGCTCCACGAGATAGCGCGCCGCTCCCGCGGTGGATTCCGGGGAACGGCCCAAGCGCAGGCGCTGGATGAGCCGCTGCGCCTCGGCGCGCGTGGCGCAGTGCCCTATGCGGTACCGGCTGCCGTTCTCGTCCTCGCGGACGACCTGCCAGGGCTGAAGGCCACCGTTCATGTCTCACCCCCCTCTGCCCCCAACTGCATATGCCAGACCATACGCCAGCGCCTCACCCACCGAACAGGGCTCAGGTGGCGGCACCGGCGTCGCGCGCGGCCAGCACGCGCGCCCTCCTGGCCAGCGCGTCGGCCCGCCACGCGTGGGGGAGCGCGGCGTCGGTGTCGTGCGGAGCCACGCCCAAGGCGCGGTCCAGCTGGTGCCCGGCCTCGGCCAGCCGGGTGCGCGCGGGGCTGCCGACCTCGCCGCGGTGGGTCGCGACGTAGTCGCGCGCCGCGGCCAGCTCGCCACCCGCGGTGAGCAGGGCGTTGTCCAGCAGCGTGCGCGCCCTGCGATCGCCGCGCATCGGCGGCTGGTCGGGGGCGAGCGCGCCCGCGAGCGACGTGCCCGCCCTGGCCAGCGTGCGCAGCCCGCCGAACGGGTCCCTGCGCCCCTGACCGGCGCGCACCGCATCGAGCGCGCGCCTGGCGCGTTCCACGGGGGTGCGCAACGTCGGCAGCGCGGGCGCGTCCGCCACATCGGCCTCGGTCGCGCGCATCGCCTCGGCCAGCGCCGCCTCGGCCCGCGCCAGCTCGGTGGCCCGCCTGGCCACGCCGTCGGCCAGGGCCTCGGCCCGGCCCATGGCCACCTCGGCGGCCCGCAGCGCCTCGGTCGCGCGCTCCTCGTCGCGCCCCGCCTCGGCCAGCAGGCGCCTGGCCTCGGTCAGGCGCTCGCGCCCCGTGACAGGGTTGCCGCGCACCGGCGCGACCGCCTCGGGCGCGTAGCGCTCGGCCAGCGTGCGCAGCGCGGCGTCCGCCGCCTTGAGCCGCGTGGCCAGCTCATCCGCGCGCCCCCGCGCACGCGCCAGCGCGCCCGGCGTGACCCCGGGCGGCGGCTCGGTGCCCGCCGCGGGGCCCGGCTCGGCCTCAAGGCGCGCGAGGGCGCGCGAGCAGCGGTCGATGATCTCCCGCAGCAGCCTTCGGCGTTCGGCGTCGTTCCGCTCGATCGACGGATCGTCGAGCCGGTGCCGCAGCCTGAGCGTCGCGTCGGCCTCGGCGCGGGCCTCCACGGTGGCGCGCTGCCCGTCGGCGGCGCCCGCGAAGACGACCTCGTCGAGCCTGCGCAGCACCGCGTCGTCCAGCCGGATCAGCAGCCCTCTGGCCCTGGTGTCCAGCTCGTCGGGGGGCGTGTCGTCGCCACGCAGGGCGCGCGGAGTCGCGCGCCCGCCCCAGCCACGCACCGCCGTGCGCCCGCGGTCACGCTCGCCACGGGTCGGCAGCGGCAGCAACATGCGGACCAGGAGGTAGAGGGCCACCAGGGCGGCGGCGCCCATGAGTGTCAGGGGCAGCAGCAGTGCCACCCAGCCGTCCGTGCCAGCCGCGGCGACCGGCCCGGCGTCGTGTGCGTCCCGCATCGCTCAACCCTTCGCCGGGGACAGAGCTCTGTCTCTGACGGTAGGCGACGCCGAAATCCCCCGCGACTTTTGTCTCCGACATCCGTTTCCGACATCCGTTTCCGACATCCGTTTCCGACGGCTGTCTCCGACGGCTGTTTCCGACGGCTGACGACGCCCTCCCGCGGCCGCCGTCCCAGCCCGCCCCACGGCCCGATCCGCGCCTTCCCGCACCTCGGCGCACCCGCAGCGGCGGTACGGGCCGATGCCCACGGGCAGGGCCCGCCGTCGGGCCCGCGCGCTCTTTGGACTTCGTCCGGTGCCCCCGCGCCGCCGCGAGCACGGACGTTGCCCCGCGTGCGCCCCCAGCGGCCGGTCCGCGTTCCGGCTTGCCGCCGTGGCGCGCCTCGCAGGTTGCGGTTCGGGGCGGCCCTTTTCGGGCCTGCGCGTTCTCCGGACTTCGTCCGGGCAGCGCTCTCCCCACCGGCCGGTTCGCGCTCCGCCCCGCCGCGGCGGCGCGCCCCGTGGGCCGCGGGCCACGGCTGGGCCCTTTCGCCCCGCGCCCCGCCCCCGGGACGCCGCCCGGGCGGGCACCCCGTACCGGACCGTTCGCGGGCCCGCCCAGGCCCGGAGGGCCTGAGGCACCCCATCCGGTGCCGCACGGCTGATGCCGCCACGGCCGCAACAGCCGGGGCCCGGCCCTGGTCCCGGACGGAGTCCGGGGAGTCCGGGGAGGTGGGGGAGGTGGGGGAGGTGGGGGCGCCCGCCCCCCGCCGCGCGAGCGGCGATCCGCTCGCCCCATCCGGTGCCGCACCGTTGAGGCGTCGAAGCCCGCCCGGGCCAGGGCTACTCTCGGCGGCGCCTGATCTTGTTGCCGAGCCAGACGAGGGGGTCGTAGGAGCGGTCGGCCGCGCGTTCCTTCATCGGGATCAGGGCGTTGTCGGTGATCTTGATCGACTCGGGGCACACCTCGGTGCAGCACTTGGTGATGTTGCAGTACCCCAGGCCGTGGTCCTCGGTGACCGCGCGCCTGCGGTCGAGGCCCTGCGCCCGCGCGTCGTCGAGCGGGTGCATGTCGAGCTCGGCCATCCGCATCAGGAAGCGCGGACCGGCGAACGCCTGCTTGTTCTCCTCGTGGTCGCGCACCACGTGGCAGACGTCCTGGCACAGGAAGCACTCGATGCACTTGCGAAACTCCTGGGACCGCTCCACGTCCTCCTGCCGCATCCGGTACTCGCCGGGCGCGACGCCCTCGGGCGGGACGAACGCCGGGATCTCCCTGGCCTTGGTGTAGTTGAACTCGACATCGGTCACCAGGTCACGCACCACGGGGAACGTGCGCAGCGGCGTGATCGTGATCGTGGCGTCCCGCGCGAACAGCGACATCCGCGTCATGCACATCAGCCGCGGCCTGCCGTCGATCTCCGCGCTGCACGAACCGCACTTGCCCGCCTTGCAGTTCCAGCGCACGGCCAGGTCGGGCGCCTGGGTGGCCTGGAGCCTGTGGATGACGTCCAGGATCACCTCGCCCTCGTTGACCTCGACCGTGAAGTCCGTGAGCCCCCCTGACCCGGCGTCCCCCCGCCACACCCGCAGGTGCGCGTCGTAGCTGGTGCTCGTGTCCGTCACCGGTTCTTCACTTCCTCTTCCGTCAGGTACTTGGCCAGCTCGTCGTCGTCGAACAGGTCGAGCAGATCGGGCCTGATCGCCGGGAGGGCGCGGCGTTCGAGCCGCACGAGACCGCCGTCGGCGCCCTGGGAGTCGTCGAGGCGGCACAGCAGGTTGACCCGCCGCCACGCGCGGTCCATGCCCGGGTGGTCTTCCCTCGTGTGCCCGCCGCGCGACTCGGTCCGCTCGCGGGCCGCGCGCGCCACGCACTCGCTGACCAGCAGCATGTTCCGCAGGTCGAGGGCGAGGTGCCAGCCGGGGTTGTACTGCCGGTGCCCCTCCACCACGGCGCGCTCGGCGCGGCGGCGCAGCGCGGCGAGCCGGGTCAGCGCCTCGGTCATCTCCGGCTCCCTGCGGATGATGCCCACCAGGTCGTTCATCGCCTGCTGGAGCTCCTGGTGGATGGCGTAGGGGTTCTCTGGTGCGGCGTCGGCGCCCTCGTCGGCGGGCGGCGCGAACGGCCTGACCGCCTCGGCCTCCGCCGCGGCCAGCTGCGCCTCGTCCGCGAGCGGCCGCTCGCCCCCGGTGAGCGCGGCGGCCAGCTCGGCCGCGTGGAGCCCGGCGCGGCGGCCGAAGACCAGCAGGTCGGAGAGGGAGTTGCCGCCGAGCCTGTTGGAGCCGTGCATGCCGCCCGCCACCTCGCCCGCGGCGAACAGCCCAGGCACCCCGGTGGCCGCGGCCGTGTCGGGCTCCACATCGACGCCGCCCATGACGTAGTGGCACGTGGGACCCACCTCCATGGGTTCCCTGGTGATGTCCACGTCCGCGAGCTGCTTGAACTGGTGGTGCATGGACGGCAGTCGGCGTTCGATCTCGGCCGCGGGCAGCCGCGTCGACACGTCGAGGAACACCCCGCCGTGCGGGCTGCCGCGCCCGGCCTTGACCTCGGCGTTGATCGCGCGGGCCACCTCGTCGCGGGGCAGCAGCTCGGGCGGGCGGCGGTTGTTGTCGGGGTCGGTGTACCAGCGGTCGGCCTCGGCCTCGTCCTTGGCGTACTGCTCCCTGAACACCTCGGGGATGTAGTCGAACATGAAACGGCGGCCCTCGCTGTTGCGCAGCACGCCGCCGTCGCCCCGCACCGACTCGGTGACCAGGATGCCCTTCACCGAGGGCGGCCAGACCATGCCCGTCGGGTGGAACTGCACGAACTCCATGTTCACCAGCGGCGCACCGGCGAGCAGCGCGAGCGCGTGCCCGTCGCCCGTGTACTCCCAGGAGTTGGAGGTCACCTTGAACGACTTGCCGATGCCGCCCGTGGCCAGCACCACCGAGGGCGCGTCGATCGCGAAGAAGCGGCCCGACTCGCGCTCGTAGCAGAACACCCCGGCCACCCGGCTGCCCGGGTCCGCGGCGTCCTCCTTGAGCACCCGGGTGACCGTGCACTCCTGGAAGACCTTCAGGCGCGCCTCGTGGTCGCCGCTCTCGCGGAAGTCCTCCTGCTGCAACGCCACCACGCGCTGCTGGAGCGTGCGGATCAGCTCCAGGCCCGTGCGGTCGCCGACGTGCGCGAGCCTGGGGTACTCGTGGCCGCCGAAGTTCCGCTGGGAGATCCGCCCGTCCTTGGTCCGGTCGAACAGCGCGCCCCACGCCTCCAGCTCCCACACGCGGTCGGGCGCCTCCCTGGCGTGCAGCTCGGCCATGCGCGGGTGGTTGAGGAACTTGCCACCGCGCAGCGTGTCCCTGAAGTGGACCTGCCAGCCGTCTCCCGCGTTCACATTGCCCATCGCCGCCGCGATGCCGCCCTCGGCCATCACCGTATGGGCCTTGCCGAACAGGGACTTGCACACGACGGCCGTGCGCAGTCCCCGCTCGCGGGCCTCGATGGCCGCGCGGAGCCCGGCGCCGCCGGCTCCCACGACCACGACGTCCCACGACTGGCGTTCCACAGTGCTCACATCTCCTCCTTGCGTCCGCCGGGGGGGCGCCGTCGTCTCAGAACAGCCGCGGGTCGGTGAACGCGTCGGTGGCCAGCAGGTACACATAGAGGTCCGACAGCGCGAGCGACGCGAGCGACGCCCAGGCGAGCCCCATGTGGTGGCCGTTGAGGCGGCTCACCAGGGTCCACGCGCGATAGCGGACCGGATGCTTGGAGAAGCTCTTGAGCTTGCCGCCCATGATGTGCCGGCAGGAGTGGCAGGAGAGCGTGTACGCCCACACCAGCACGATGTTGACCGTGAACAGCAGCGTGCCGAGCCCCATGTGCCCCCACGCGTAGTCGGAGTCCCTGAAGGTGAGCACGGTGTCATAGGTGAGGATCAGGGCGACCACGGCCGCCGCGTAGAAGAAGTAGCGGTGGCTGTTGTTGAGGATCAGCGGGAAACGCGTCTCGCCCGAGTACGCCTTGTGCGGCTCGGCCACGGCGCACGCGGGGGGCGAGGCCCAGAAGCTCCGGTAGTACGCCTTGCGGTAGTAGTAGCACGTGAGGCGGAAGCCCAGGGGCAGCGCGAGGAAGATCAGCGCGGGCGACAGGCTCCACCAGTCGCCGAACAGCGGCCAGTTGGGGCCGCCGCGCATGTCCGCGCAGTTCTCCGCGAGGCAGGGCGAGTAGAACGGCGACACATAGGGCGCCGCGTAGTAGTCGGCGTTGGCGAACGCCCGCCACGTCGCGTATACCACGAAGGCCAGCAGGCCGACGGCGGTCGCGGCCGGGGCCAACCACCACCGGTCCAGGCGGAGATGGCGCCGCGCGATGGCGGCCCGCCCGGTGGGCTCGGTCCTGGGTTCAGCTTCGGTTGCCACAAGTCTCTCCGGGGTGGGGAACGTTCGGGCCGCGCGCGTCGCCGGGGGGCGCCGTCGCCGCTACGGGCCGCGCCGGGTGCCCACGCCCTCGTCGTCGGCGCCCGCCCACAGCCGCTCGTCGTAGGGCGCCTCGGGCACCCGCATCAACTCGGCCCGCGCGGGGGGTACATGGGGGGCCCGGTCCTTGGGCGCGGTGGCGGCGAGCAGGGCCAGGCTCTCCCTCAGGTGTTCCGTGTCGCTGCGGACCCTTCGCGTCTCCGGGCCGCGCCCCAGCTCCCGCTCGATGCGGGCGACACAGCGGGCCAGGTCGTCCACGCAGCGCTGGGCAGAGCGCAGCTCGTCGTGCAGTGACACCGCTTGCCACCTCCGTTGGTGGGGGATCACCGGACGATCGAGTGTGACGTGAGGCACACGCGGTTGTGAAGAGGGCGGCGGGTTCCGGCCCGGTCCGCCGCGCCCCCGTCCGGGGTCGCGCGCTGGCCCGGACGGGTGGCCTCGCCCGGGCCGCACGCCGTGTCGTCGCCCTCGCGCGCCCGGCCTCGCCTTCAGTGAGGCGCATACGTGTGATCAGCGCACGTGTGATCAACACACCGGTGAGGACCGGTCAGGCCGGAGGTAACAGATGTCAGGCGCGCCAGCGGGACCCGGCCGGGTCCATGCCCCGCCCCGTTCCGTCCACCGCGCGACGGCGCTGGTCGCGGGCGCACTCCTCCTCTCCACGACGCCGGGCTGCACCACGGATGGCGGCGGTGGGGGCACGGGAGGCGGCACCCTCCAGTCTGTGGCCAGCGTCGGGCGCGCCCAGCTGGAGAGCGGCGGCAGCGCCACGTGGGGCGTCGACCAGATGCCCGCGACGCTCAACGCCTTCCAGTTCGAGGCCGACCGCACCACCGACCAGATCGCGGGCGCCGTGCTGCCCACGCTGTTCACCATCGACGCCCATGGCCGCCCACGGCTCAACGGCGACTATCTGCGCTCCGCCGAGATCACCGGGCGCGAGCCCAAGCAGACCGTCGTCTACACCCTCAACCCCGAGGCCAAGTGGAGCGACGGCAAGAAGATCGGCGCCGCCGACTTCACCGCCCAGTGGAAGGCGCTCAACGGCGAGGACAACGCCTACTGGTCCGCCCGCAACTCCGGCTACAACGCCGTCGAGAGCGTCGCCAAGGGCCCCGAGGCGGACCAGGTCACGGTCACCTTCGCCCGCCCCTACGCCGACTGGAAGTCCCTCTTCAGCCCGCTCTACCCGCGCTCGGTCACCGATGACCCGGACCGGTTCAACGATGGCGCCCGCACCGAACTCCCGGTCTCGGGCGGCCCGTTCGAGCTCAAGAAGGTGGACGGCGACAAGAAGTCCGTCACCCTGGTCCGCAACGACGCCTGGTGGGGCGACCCCGCCCTCCTCGACGAGCTCGTCTTCACCGCGGTCCCGCGCGGCCAGCGCCGCGCCGCGCTCCTCGACGGGCGCCTCGACATCGCCGAGATCGGCCCCGCCGACGCCGACCGCATCGCCTCGGCCCACGACGGCGCGAACGGCGAACGGCCGCGCGAGGAGGAGCGCGAGGAGGAGCGCGAGGAGGAGCGCGAGGAGGAGAAGCAGAGCGACGACGCCAAGGGCGACGCCCCCGGCGGCAGCCAGCTCACCGGCGACGCGTTGCACGACCTGGCCACGGCGCGCCTGGTGCGTTCCGAGGAGCGCGCGGCCACCGAACGCTACGCCCGCGCGTACGCCGAGACCGAACGCGCCCGTGAACGCGCCTTCGCCACCCGCGAGGAGGCCGTGCTCGCCAAGCTCAAGGGCTTCACCGTCCACCGCGCGTACGACGCCGGGTACACGCAGCTCGCGCTCAACGGCTCGTCGCCCGCGCTCGACGACGAACGCGTCCGCTGGGCCATCGCCCGCGCACTCGACCGCGAGAAGCTGGCCGGGCTCGTGCACGAGCCCGCGGGGCTGCCCGTCAAGCCGCTCGGCAGCCACCTGCGGGTCATCGGCCAGGCCGGGTACCAGGACAACAGCGACGCGCTCGGCAAGACCGGCACGGACGCCGCGACGGCCGCGCTCGACGACGCGGGCTGGCGGCTGAGCGACGTCAAGGCGGCGGGGGAGCGGCCCGCGGCGCCCGTCCCCGTGCGCGCCAAGGACGGCAAGCCGCTCGAGCTGCGGTTCGTCGTGCCCGAGGGCAAGCCGGGCGAGCCGCTGCGCGAAGTGGCCCGCGCCATCGCGGACATGCTGCGCGAGGTCGGCATCACGGCCGGGATCGCGGAGGTCGAGCGGCAGACGTACTTCGACGACCACGTCGTCGCGGGCAACTTCGACCTGGCGCTGTTCTCCTGGCCCGCCACCGCGTTCCCCGCGACCGACGCGGCGCCGCTGTACGCCAAGCCGCGCGCCGTCCCCGGCGGCGACCTGCTGATCGAGCAGAACTACACGCGGGTCGGCACCGACTACATCGACCAGCTGCTCAACCAGGCGGCGGCCGAGCTCGACGAGAAGGAGCACGACAAGCTGCTCAACCGCGCCGACTCCCGCCTGTGGGCCGCCGCGGGATCCATCCCCCTCTACCAGCGCCCGCAGCTGGTCGCCACGAACGACTCCCTCGCGGGCGTGGGCGCGTTCGGCATGGAGACCCCGCGCTATCAGGACATCGGCCACCGGAGCTGAGTCAAGAGAATCGCGCCCTCCCTGTATTCACCTTGTCTCCCCGCTGTATTGCCGCTGTATCTCCCCTCCACTTCCTGGCGTTGACACTGTGTGAGGCGCGCGGTTAGCTTCCTTTTGCCGCATCCCCTCTCACAAGGAGAAGAAGTACGGTGGCCACCAAGCTGATCCTTGAATCCGAAGAAGTCGAGACCCAGGACGAGCTCGACCTCGATATCCGATGGGTGTCCGAGGCGGCTCCGGCCGTCCTGCGCACCTCCTACGGGTGCAGCGGAGTCCCCACGACCACCTATGGCTGCACGTCCCTCCAGCTGACCAGGGGCACCTGCAACCCGCCGTGTTGCTGACGCTCAGCTAGCGGACACGTTCGGTGCGGGGGACACGCGCGTGGGCCGTCCACCGCGCGCGTGTCCCCCGTCGGCCCAGGTCAGGGGAGAAGAGGGGGAGGGCAGAGCGATGGCGGTGACGACGGCCCACCGAGAGGCCGGATTCGCCCGTAAGGCACGGGACGTCGCGGATCGCGTCGCCGGGACGCTGCGGTCGCCCGACGTTCTCGACACGCTTGTCGACGACCCGGGGGACGTGCTGTCCTTCGCCGACGGCTTCTCCGGCATATCCCTTCTCTTCACCGCGCGTGCGGCGGAGGGAATCGAGAGCAGAACGGTCGCCCACGCGTATCTCCAGCGCGCGGCCGCGGCCGTTTCCCGCGTCTACCCGCGAAATCCTGGGCTCTATCTGGAAACGGCGGGCCTTGCGTTCGCCCTCGACGCCGCTGCCTCGGTCGGCGGGGGCTATGGAAAGGCGCTCGCCACCGTGGATCAGGCGCTGATCGAGGTCGTCGAAGAACGCTGCCGCGACATCGAGGAGAACCCTCTCGGCCCGTTTCACCGCTATGACGTGATCGGCGGCCTCACCGGCGCGGGGCGCCATCTCCTCGGCCGCGCCCCCGAGCACCTGCCCACGCTTGAGCGGGTGCTGGGCGCGCTGGTCTCCCTGACCCGCTCCCTGCGCTACCACGGGGAGACCGTGCCCGCGCTCTGGGCGACCCACCCGCCCAACCTCCGCTCGGAGAACCCGTACTCCACGCGGAAGTACGGCCACCTCAACACCGGCCTCTCGCACGGCATCGCGGGACCGCTTGCGCTGCTCTCGCTCGCCCACGCCCGCGGCGTCGCCGTGCCAGGCCATGAGCGCGCCGTCAGGACCCTGGTCGCCCTGCTCGAACGGCTCGCGCGCGAGGACGAGTTCGGCGTCCACTGGCCCAACGCCGTCTCGCTCGACGAGTGGGCGGGCGTGCGCCGGGCGATGGGGCGCGCGCGGCCCTCGTGGTGCTACGGCGCGCCCGGCATCGCGCGCGCCCTCCAGCTCGCGGGGGAGGCGTTCGGCGAGCCCGGCTGGACCGCGCTCGCCACGGAGTCGGTCGGCTCGTTCCTCAAGGTCCCCATGGAGCACTGGGCCATCGACCACTGGTCGCTGTGCCACGGCTGGTCGGGGCTGCTGCACCTGCTGCGCTTCTTCCGCGACTCCGCCGAGGCCGACCGCGTCCACCACGCCACCGAGGACATCGCCCGCCGCCTCGTCACCGGCCTCGCCGACCCCGAGGCGCTGCGGATCACCACGTTCCGCGAGACGGCGGCCCCGCGCCACGGCTGGACCACCCCCGGATTCCTCACCGGCGCCACGGGCCTCGCCCTCGCCCTGCACGCCTACGCGAGCGGAGAGCCGCCGGTCGCCTGGGACGCGGCCCTCCTGGTCGCCTGACCGAACTCCCTTGAGACGCCCGACGCCCTTGAGACGCCCGACGCCCTTGAGACGCCCTTGAGCCACGCAGAGGGGAAGCAGTTGAACGACCCGACGCCCCCGGCCGCCAGCTTCACGGCCGTCGGCCCCGTCCATCTCCGCCTGGCCGCCCTCGGCCCCGAAGGCCCGCACACCGAGCCGCTGTCCTGCCCCCACCCCGGCGGCCCGTGCGTCGCCGACATGACCGACTGGGTGGTCCGCGCCACGGGCAACGCCGTCTTCCGCGAGGCCATCGCCGTCTCCAGCCCGTCGTTGCACGGCTCGATCCTGCGGATACGCGCCGGGGACGACATCGGCCGCAAGAAGCTGCGCAGGGTCGTGAGCGCGGTCGCCCGGTACGCGCTGCGGATCTCGGGGCGCCCCAGCCCGTTCGGGCTCCAGGCGGGCGTCGTCCCCGCGCGCTTCGGAGAGCGGGCCGCCTCCACGGTCGACGGCGCCGCCGACCGGGTCGTCAGGCTCGACGCCGCGTTCGCCGACGTGCTCGCGCTGCGCCGCCTCGAAGACCCCGAAGCCCGCCGCGCCCTCGACGTCGCGTTCACCGACCTCGTCAACCGGCGCGGCGAGCACCTGCACTTCCCGCGCGCCCGCAAGACGGACGACGCGAACGACCCGGTGTCCCGCCAGGCGTTGACCCTGCGCGCCACCCCGCTGCTGCTGCGGGTGCGGGACACCGCGGCCCGCCCGATCCGCTACGCGGACCTGCTCGCCAAGCTGCTCGCCGACGCCCCGGGACCGACCGGCGCCCCGGGCCCCTCCGAGGCGGCGCTCGACCGCTATCTCCTCGACCTGCTCCGCCACGACGTCCTCACCACGCCCGAGGGCCTGCGTCACCTCGATGTCACCCCGGCCGCCCGCGCGGACGGCGTACCGGGTCAACTCGCCACGCTCATCCGGGAGTACGAGGCCACCGCCCCCGGCGACGGCGCGGACGCGTGGCACGCCGTGGTCGCCGAGGCCGAACGCCTGGCCCCGGGAGTGAAGCCCGCCACCCCGCAGGTCGACCTGCGCTTCAGGGGCCGCGTCGAGCTGCCGCCCTCCGTCCGCGAGGAGGCGCAGGCGCTCGCCACCGCGCTGTGGCGGGTGTTCCCCAGGGACGGCTCCTACGCCCATATGCGCCGCTACCGCGAGGAGTTCGAGGGCCGCTACGGCGTCGACGCGCCCGTGCCCCTGCCCGACCTCATCGACCCGCACCGCGGCCTCGGCTTCCCCGACAGCTACAACGTGCCGCGCGCCGAGCGGTTCGCCGGGGGCGTAGCCGCCCAGGCCGCGCCCGGCGGCGACGCCGACCAGCGGCGCACCCGGCGCCTGGCCCGGCTGCTCCACCGCGGCCTGACCGACCCATCGGGCGAGGTCGTGCTCGGCCCCGCCGACATCGACGAGCTCGCCACCGCCGCCCCCGGCGACAGCGTGGGAACGCTCGACGTGTGCTTCCAGCTCCACGCCCCGAGCCGCGCCGCCGTCGACGCCGGTGACTTCCTCCTGTTCGCCACCCCGGTCACCGGCGCGCAGACCGCGGGCGCGATGTCGGGGCGCTTCGCCGCCACCCTGGGCAACGCCGCCGAGCTCGGCGAGGCGCTCGCCGCGCCCGACGACGGCGTGCTGCCCGCCCAGCTGCTCTTCCCGCAGAGCCGGGGCCGCGTCGGCAACGTCCTGCGCACCCCGCCGCTGCTCCCGCACCGCATCCCCTTCGGGCTCCACGCGGACCCCGGCGCCCCTGGCCACATCGACTGGCGCGACGTGCTCGTGGTCGCCGAGGACGGCGTGCTGCGCGCGGTGTGGGAGCGGACGGGCCAGTACCTCCGCCCGGTGCTGCCGCACATGCTCGACGCCTCGGCGTTCGCCCCCAACGCGGCGCGGCTGCTCGCCGAGTTGAGGTTCACCGACCCCGCCGAGATCTGGGGCCCGTGGAAGTGGGGCACCGAGCTGGGCGAGCTGCCCTTCCTGCCCCGCGTCAGGCTCGGCCGCAGCGTGCTCTCGCCGCGCAGCTGGCTGCCCGAGGCGCCGCCGCCCGCCGAGGACGAGGGGCCAGGCGCGTTCGACCGCTGGCGCGAGGGCGCCGGGCTGCCCCGGCGCGTGGTCATCGGCAGGGAGGACCGCTACTACGGCGTCGACCTCGCCGTTCCCCTCCACCGCGCGCTGCTGCGCAAGGAGATGGCCGAGGGCGGGGAGCGCGTCCACGAGGACCCGCGCGCCGACGGCGACGCCCACGGCTGGCTCGAAGGGCGCAGCCACGAGATCGTCGTGCCCATGGCGCCCGCCGCGCCCCCCGCCCGGCGCACGGTGCCGCCGCGGCGAAGCGCCAGGGCTCCCGCCGACGCGTGGGCCTATGTCAAGGTCTACGCGGTCCGCGACAGCCAGGACGCGCTGATCGTGGGCCCGCTGGCCGACCTGGTCCGCTCGGTCGGCGAGCACGCGGACGGCTGGTTCTTCCTGCGCTACGCCGACCCCGTCGAGCATGTGCGGCTGCGGCTGCGGGCGGCCCCCGGCGCGCTGCGCCACGAGGTGTGGCCGCGGCTCACCGCGGGGCTGCTCGACCTGGCCGACCAGGGCGTCATCCGCGACCACGCCGTCGCGCGCTATGAGCCCGAGCAGGCGCGTTACGGAGGCCCCGCGGGCATCGGGCCCGCCGAGGAGATCTTCTGCCTGGACAGCCAGCTCGCGCTCGCCGGGCTGCGGGCCCTGCGCCGCCCCAGGTCCCGGCTGACCGCCGACGCCCTGATCGCCGCCGACTACGCCGTGCTGCTTGACGCCCTTGGCCCCTGGGACTGGCCGCGCTGGGCGGCGGCCCGCTTCGAACGCAGCGTGAACGGCGAGGTGGCCCCCGCCGCGCTGGCCGCCGCCCGTGAGCTGATCCGCCCTGGCGAGACCGCCGCGCGCCTGGAGGCCGCGCTCGCCGTCAGGGGACTCGCCGCCGCGTGGCGCGAGGCCCCGGGGCCCAGGGCGATGGGCGAGCTGCTCGGCCTCGCGGTGCGGCCCCCGCTCCCCGGCGCCGAGCGCGACGCCGCGCTGCTCAGCCTGCTGCACATGCAGCACAACCGCCTGGTCGGCACGGGCCACCAGGCCGAGAGCGCCAGCCTCAAGCTGCTCGGCCACGTGGCCCGCGGCTGGCTCGGCGCCGACGCCCCGCGCACCCACCGTTCCGACGCACCGTGAGGAGCCCCCTACCCATGCAGCCGACACAGCCGACACAGCCGACACAGCCGACACAGCCGACACAGCCCGCGCAGCCCACCACCCTGCCCCCGCTCACCGACGACCCCGACGAGGCGAGGGAGCACCTGGCCGCCCATGGCGTCGCCCGGCTGACCGGCGCCCTGTCCGAGCCCGAGCTCTCCGAGCTGCGCGGGTCGGTGCTCTCGGCCGCCCTGCGGGACCCGCCGCCCGCCGACCGCGTCGACGGCGTGGCCAGCCAGCGCGTGTGGGCGCTCTACGCCCAGGGCGAGGGCTTCCTGCGGCTCGCCGAACACCCCGTCGCGCTCGGCCTGGTCGCCTCGATCCTCGGCCCCGGCCCCCTGCTGTCCAACCTGAGCGCCAACATCACCCACCCGGGCACCGGGGCCATGACCCCGCACTTCGACCAGGACTGGGCCGAACGCCCCTGGCCCCACGCGCTCGCCGCCCACGCCATCTGGATGCTCGACGACTTCACCGAGGAGAACGGCGCCACCCTCGTCGCGCCGGGCAGCCACCTCGCCACCGAGCCCCCGCCCGACGCCCACCTGGTCCCCGCCACGGGCCCCGCGGGCACCGCGCTGCTCCTCGACGCCAGGGTGTGGCACGGCACCGGGCGCAACACGTCCGCCGACGACAGCAGGATCGGCATCCTCGCCTACTACTGCCGCTCCTATGTCCGGCCACAGCACAACTTCGCCCTGATGCTGTTCGAACACCTTGGGACGATGTCGCCCTCGCGCAGGGAACTGCTCGGGTTGTGACCGTCGCCACTGGTTCGGGCGATGCGGGGCTCTCGGCCCGGGCGGTGGCGGCGGCGCCGTACCATGGGTGGGGCCGGTGCCATGGCGTGGTCCCGTGGGGGTGCGACCCTCGCCGGGCGGGCGTCCCTGCCGAGCCCTTTCCGCAGCGATCTCGGGAGAACCGCTCCAGCCATGCCTACCCGCCACGACATCCGCAATGTCGCCATCGTCGCCCATGTCGACCACGGCAAGACGACCCTGGTCGACGCCATGCTCAAGCAGGCGGGCGCCTTCGCGGCCCACCAGCACGTGGACGACCGGGTGATGGACACCGGCGACCTGGAGCGCGAGAAGGGCATCACCATCCTCGCGAAGAACACCGCCGTGCGGTACCACCCCAAGGGCGCCGCCTCGCCCGTGGTCATCAACATCATCGACACCCCTGGCCACGCCGACTTCGGCGGTGAGGTCGAGCGCGGCCTGTCCATGGTGGACGCGGTGGTGCTCCTGGTGGACGCATCGGAAGGGCCCCTGCCCCAGACGCGTTTCGTGCTGCGCAAGGCCCTCCAGGCCCGGCTGCCCGTCATCCTGTGCGTCAACAAGACCGACCGCTCCGACGCCCGCATCTCCGCCGTCCTCGACGAGACCTACGACCTCTTCCTCGACCTGGACGCGGACGAGGAGCAGATCGAGTTCCCCATCGTCTACGCGTGTGCGCGTGACGGCATCGCCTCGCTGACCCAGCCCGCCGACGGCACGGTCCCCGACGACAGCGACAGCCTTGAGCCGTTCTTCACCACGCTCCTGGAAACGGTCCCCGCGCCCGTCTACGACGAGGACGCCCCGCTCCAGGCCCATGTCACCAACCTCGACGCCGACAACTTCCTTGGCCGGATCGCGCTGTGCCGCATCCGCCAGGGCAGCCTCCGCAAGGGCCAGACGGTCGCGTGGCTGCGGCGCGACGGCTCGGCGCAGAACGTCCGGATCACCGAGCTGCTGATGACCGAGGCGCTCACCCGCAAGCCCGCCGAGGTGGCGGGGCCAGGCGACATCTGCGCGGTGGCCGGGATCCCGGACATCATGATCGGCGAGACCCTGGCCGACCCCGAGAGCCCGGTGGCGCTCCCGCTGATCACCGTGGACGAGCCCGCCATCTCCATGACCATCGGCACCAACACCTCGCCGCTGGTGGGCCGCGGCGGCAAGAGCCACAAGGTCACCGCCCGCCTGGTCAAGGACCGCCTCGACCGCGAGCTCGTGGGCAACGTCTCGCTGCGCGTCCTGCCGACCGAGCGCCCCGACGCGTGGGAGGTGCAGGGCCGGGGCGAGCTGGCGCTCGCCATCCTCGTCGAGACGATGCGCAGGGAGGGCTTCGAGCTGACCGTCGGCAAGCCCGAGGTGGTCACGCGGATCGTGGACGGCTCGGTGCACGAGCCGGTCGAGCGCATGACGATCGACGCCCCCGAGGAGCACCTGGGCGCGATCACGCAGCTCATGGCCGGGCGCAAGGGCCGCATGGAGACCATGACCAACCACGGCTCGGGCTGGGTGCGCATGGAGTTCCTGGTGCCGAGCCGCGGACTGATCGGCTTCCGCACCGAGTTCCTGACCGAGACGCGCGGCACGGGCATCGCGCACAGCATCTTCGAGCGGCACGAGCCGTGGGCGGGCGAGCTGCGGACCCGCAAGAGCGGCTCGCTCGTCGCCGACCGCGCCGGGGTGGCGACGCCGTATGCCATGCTCAACCTCCAGGAGCGCGGCACGATCTTCGTCGAGCCGGGCACCGAGGTGTACGAGGGCATGATCGTCGGCGAGAACTCCCGCTCCGACGACATGGACGTCAACATCACCAAGGAGAAGAAGCTCACCAACATGCGGGCCGCCGCCTCGGACGCCACCGAGAACCTGGTGCCCCCGCGCAGGCTCTCGCTCGAGCAGTCGCTGGAGTTCTGTCGCGAGGACGAGTGTGTCGAGGTGACCCCCTCGGAGGTTCGCATTCGCAAGGTGGCCCTCGACCAGCGGGAGCGGGCGCGCGCCGCGGCCCGAGCGAAGCGCCAGTAACGCCCCGCTGCGCGGCTTCTGTCTGGTTCGCACCTTTCGGCCCGGTCTTGTCAAGGGTCCTTTCGGCCGTTAGTTCGAGGTGCCGTTCGATATGCGGACCAAGGTGCTTGAGATACGTCACATCAGTCCGGATACCGGAGAGTGTTCATCTGGGACTTGTCCCATATGTACCTTCTGCTCTCCTCATCTTCATCAAAATGAAATAGCGCATCGGTGGTTCACCGCAGGTTTATGCCCAATAGTTGTGGGCATTGCGAACCGGACGCGGGTAGACCTCCGCGGTCCGGGGTTCCCTGTGCATTCGAAGTGGACTCCCAAGGAGGCAAAGCCCATGCGTGGTGCTCGCAGCGCCAAGTGGGTCGCCGGGGCGATAGCCGTGGCTCTGGCCGCGTCCGCCTGTGGCGGCGACGATGGCGACGACGGTGGTGACAACGACGCAAGCGAAGGCAGCGGCGAGGGCATCGTCAGGATCGACGGCGGCGAACCGCAGAACGCGCTGATCCCGACGAACACGAACGAGCAGTTCGGCGCTCTGGTGATCCAGAACGTGTTCTCCAAGCTCGTCGACTTCAACGACGACGGCTCGACCTTCACGGTCGCCGCCGAGTCCGTCGAGCCCAACGAGGACAACTCCGTCTGGACCGTCGCCCTCAAGGACGGCTGGACCTTCCACGACGGCACTCCGGTCACCGCCGAGAGCTACGTCAACGCGTGGAACTGGGCCGCCAACATCCAGAACGAGCAGAACAACGCCTTCTGGTTCGCCGACATCGTCGGCTACGAGGACGTGCACCCCGAGGAGGAGGGCGCGGAGCCCACCGCCGAGACGATGTCCGGCCTCCAGGTGGTCGACGACCTCACCTTCACGATCGAGCTGACGACGCCGGTCTCGTACTACGACTACAAGCTCGGCTACGACGCGTTCACGCCGCTGCCCGAGTCGTTCTACGAAGACCCCGAGGCGTTCGGCGAGGCCCCGGTCGGCAACGGCCCCTACGAGTTCGTCTCGTGGGAGCACGAGGAGTCCATCGAGCTGGCCCGCTACGAGGACTACCAGGGCGACAACGCCGCGCAGAACGGCGGCATCCGGATCCAGGCGTACGACAGCCTGGAGACCGCCTACACCGACCTCCAGTCCGGGAACCTGGACATCATCCGCCAGGTCGCCCCGCGCGACCTGCCGCTCTACCGCCAGGACCTCGGCGAGGACCGCTCGGTCGCCCAGCCGTACAACGGCATCCAGACCATCACCCCGGTCTGGTACGAGTGGGACGCCACCGACAACCCCGCCCAGGTGCTCCAGGGCGTCTCGATGGCCATCGACCGGGAGACCATCACCCAGACCGTGCTCAACGGCTCCCGCTTCCCGGCCGACAGCTTCCTGCCCCCCGGCGTCTACGGGTACCAGGAGAACGCCGACGGCACCATCACGGACTTCAACCCCGAAGAGGCGCGGCGGCTGGTCGAGGAGGGCGGCGGCGTTCCCAACGACCGCCTGGTCATCCAGTACAACGCCGACGCCGACCACCAGGAGTGGGTCGAGGCCGTCTGCAACAGCGTGATCGAGGTCCTGGACATCGAGTGCGTCGGCGACCCGCTGGTCGACTTCGCCACCGACCTGGAGGCCCGTGAGGCCGGCGAGGTCCAGAGCATGTACCGCGGTGGCTGGTTCGCCGACTACCCGCTCAACGTGAACTTCCTGAAGGAGCTGTACGCCTCCTACGCGCACAGCAACTACGGTCAGTTCGACTCCCCCGAGGTGGACGCGCTGTTCGCCGAGGGCGACGCGGCCGCCGACCTGGACGCCACCGTGGCCGCCTACCAGGAGGCGGAGCAGCTGCTCTTCCAGGAGATGCCGAGCATCCCGCTGTGGTTCAACGCCGTCAACGGCGGCTGGGGCCCCAATGTGGACAATGTGGCCTTCAACAGCGCCGGTCAGCCGATCCTGACCGACGTCACGGTCAGCGAGTAACACGGCTGGCCGCGAGTAAGCAGTGAAAGGGGGGCCGACGGGCCGTTCCATCGACCGGAACGGCCTGTCGGCCCCGTCCACATGACATGGAGGAAAAATGGGGCGCTATGTCGCGCGGCGACTGCTCCAGATGATCCCGGTGTTCATCGGCTCCACGTTCATCATCTTCATGATGATGTACGCCCTGCCCGGTGACCCGATCAGGGCCCTGTGGGGCGAACGCGCCCCCGACCAGGCCCAGATGGCGGCGATGAGGGAAGAACTCGGCCTCAACGACCACATCCTGAAGCAGTACTGGGACTACCTCCTCGGGCTGCTCCAGGGCGACTTCGGCACCCAGATCCGCAGCAGACGCGAGGTCACCGAGGTCATCGGCGACGCGCTCCCCGCCACGCTGCGCCTCACCGTGATGGCCTTCTCGATCATCGTGGTGGTGGGCATCGGCCTCGGCCTGGTCGCCGGCCTCCGCGCCGGGCGGAAGACCGACACGGCCATCCTCTTCGTCACCCTGCTGCTGATCTCGCTGCCCGTCTTCGTGATCGGCTACCTGTACCAGACCTACCCTGGCCAGCAGTGGGGCTGGATCACCCCCGTGGTCCAGGACTCGGAGAACTGGGGGGACCTGCTGCTGCCAGCCCTGGCGCTGGCGTCGCTCTCCCTCGCCTATGTCGCGCGCCTGACCCGCAGCTCCATCGTCGAGAACCGGCGCGCCGACTACATGCGCACCGCCAAGGCCAAGGGCCTCACGCGGACCCGCGCGGTGCGGGTGCACCTGCTGCGCAACTCCCTCATCCCGGTGGTCACCTTCCTCGGCGTCAACCTGGGCGAGCTGATGACGGGCGCCATCGTCACCGAGGGCATCTTCAACATCCACGGCATCGGGCGGCTGGTCTACAGCGCCCTGAACGAGCGGGAGGGCGCCACCGTCGTCGGCGTCGTCAGCTTTGTGATCGTCGTCTATCTCGTCGTGGCCCTCATCGTCGACCTGCTCTACGCGGTCCTGGACCCGAGGATTCGCTATGCCTGACGCTCTGGACAAGGAAGCCGTGCCCACCGCCGGCGCCCCCGCGGCCGTGGCCGTCGTCGAGTCGGGGCCCGCGCCCGGCAGGGCCCGCAGCCTGTGGTCGGACGCCTGGCGCGACCTGCGGCGCAAGCCGACGTTCGTCATCCCGGCCTTCGTGATCGCGATCCTGCTGGTGATGGCCGCGTTCCCCGGCTGGTTCACCTCGGTGAGCCCGCGCGAGGCCGACCTCGCCAACAACTTCCTGCGCGAGCCCGAGCTGACCCACTTCTTCTCGCCCGAGTGGCTGGGCTACAACCAGCAGGGGCAGAGCATCTACGCGCGGATGATCTACGGCACCCGCGCCTCGATCGTCATCGGCATCTCGGTCACCGCCCTCGTCCTGGTCTTCGGCAGCCTGGTGGGCATGCTCGCCGGGTACTTCGGCGGCTGGATCGACGCGCTGCTCTCCCGGGTCATCGACATCTTCCTCGGCATCCCGTTCCTGCTGGGCGCCATGGTGGTGCTGGTCTCGTTCGACACCAGGACCGAGTTGACGGTGATCCTGGCGCTGGCGTTCCTCGGCTGGACGACCATCGCGAGGGTCATGCGCGGCTCGGTGATCTCCATCAAGCAGTCCGACTACGTGGTCGCCGCCCGCTCGCTCGGCGCGGGCACCTGGCGCATCCTGCTGCGCCACGTGCTGCCCAACGCCGCGGCCCCGGTGATCGTCGTGGCCATGATCGCCCTGGGCGGGTACATCACCGCCGAGGCCGTGCTGTCGTTCCTCGGCATCGGCCTCACCGAGCCCGCGATCTCGTGGGGCGGCGACATCAACAGGGCGGGCGGCCAGATCCGCACCGCGTCGTTCCTGCTGCTCTACCCGTCGCTGCTGCTCGGCATCACCATCCTGTCCTTCCTGATGCTGGGTGACGCCGTGCGTGACGCCCTCGACCCCAAGCTGCGCTGAGGGAGACGCACGTGTCGATCGAAATGACCAAGGCGGAGACCCCCGGCGTTCCGCTGCTCGAAGTCCGGGACCTGCACGTCGAGTTCAGCACGAGGGAGGGCGCGGCCAAGGCCGTCAACGGCGTCAGCTACTCCGTGGACGCCGGCGAGACCCTTGCCGTGCTCGGTGAGTCGGGCTCGGGCAAGTCCGTGACCGCCCAGACCATCATGGGCATCCTCGACACCCCGCCTGGGCGTGTCACCGGCGGCCAGATCCTCTTCCGCGGCGAGGACCTGCTGACCCTCCCCGAGGAGGCCAGGCGCCGGGTCCGCGGCGACAAGATAGCGATGATCTTCCAGGACGCGCTGTCCGCCCTGAACCCGGTGCTCACCGTCGGGAGCCAGCTGGGTGAGATGTTCCGCGTCCACCGCGGCTTCTCCCGCAAGGCCGCCAAGGCCAAGGCCGTCGAGCTGATGGAACGGGTCCGCATCCCGGCCGCCAAGGAGCGGGTGAACGACTACCCGCACCAGTTCTCCGGCGGCATGCGCCAGCGCATCATGATCGCCATGGCGCTGGCCCTCGAGCCCGACGTGATCATCGCCGACGAGCCGACCACCGCGCTCGACGTGACGGTCCAGGCGCAGGTGATGGACCTGCTGGCCGAGCTCCAGCGCGACTTCCACATGGGCCTGATCCTGATCACCCACGACCTCGGCGTGGTCGCCGACGTCGCGGACAAGATCGCGGTGATGTACGCGGGGCGCATCGTCGAGAACGCCCCCGTGCACGAGCTGTACAAGCGGCCCGCGCACCCCTACACCAAGGGCCTGCTGGAGTCGATCCCGCGCCTGGACCACAAGGGCAAGGAGCTCTACGCGATCAAGGGGCTGCCGCCCAGCCTGACGGCCATCCCCAGCGGCTGCGCGTTCAACCCCCGGTGCGCCATGGCGCAGGACATCTGCCGCACCGAGGTGCCGCCGCAGGTGGATGTCACCGAGCGGGACGGCAGCCCGCTGGGCGGCCGGAGCAGCGCGTGCCACTTCTGGAAGGAGACGATCCATGGCTGACCGGGGCGAGCCCATCCTCAGGGTGCGCAATCTCGTCAAGCACTTCCCGCTCACCCGAGGCATCCTCTTCAAGTCGCAGATCGGCGCCGTGCGGGCCGTGGACGACGTCTCGTTCGACCTGTACGAGGGCGAGACGCTCGGCATCGTGGGCGAGTCGGGCTGCGGCAAGTCCACGGTGGCCAAGCTCCTGATGAACCTGGAGCAGCCCACGTCGGGCGAGATCTTCTACAAGGGCGAGGACATCTCCAAGCTCTCGCGCCGGGCGCTCAAGGCGGTCCGCAGGAACATCCAGATGGTCTTCCAGGACCCCTACACCTCGCTCAACCCCCGCATGACGGTCGGCGACATCATCGGGGAGCCGTTCGCGATCCACCCCGACGCGGCGCCCAAGGGCAGCAGGGACAAGCGGGTGCGCGAGCTGCTCGACCTGGTCGGGCTCAACCCCGAGTACATCAACCGCTACCCGCACCAGTTCTCGGGCGGCCAGCGGCAGCGCATCGGGATCGCCAGGGGGCTGGCGCTCAACCCCGAGATCATCGTGTGCGACGAGCCGGTCTCCGCGCTCGACGTGTCGGTGCAGGCGCAGGTCATCAACCTGATGGAGCGGCTGCAGAACGAGCTGAACCTCGCCTATGTCTTCATCGCGCACGACCTGTCGATCGTGCGGCACATCTCCGACCGGGTCGGCGTGATGTACCTGGGCAAGCTGGCCGAGGTCGGCACCGACGCCCAGATCTACGACCACCCCACCCACCCCTACACCCAGGCGCTGCTCTCCGCGGTCCCGCAGCCCGACCCCGAGGGCAGGGACACCAGGGAGCGGATCATCCTCGCGGGCGACGTGCCGTCCCCCGCGAACCCGCCGTCCGGCTGCCGATTCCGCACCCGCTGCTGGAAGGCGCAGGACATCTGCGCCGAGGAGGTGCCGCTGCTCGCCGTGCCCGAGCGGTACAAGGACAGCGACACCGGGGCGAAGCACGAGTCGGCCTGCCACTTCGCCGAGGACAAGGACATCGTCCACGCCTGAACGCGCGCCTGAACGCGTGCCCGAACGCCGGGGGGCGCGCGTGCCGCGGCGGGGAGAGCCCGGCCGGACCACTGGTCCGGCCGGGCTCCGGCATTCGGGGGGTTTTCGGGCACGAGTGGCCCGGGCTCGGGAGGGGCGCCGCCGCCCATAGGGGATATAAGCGGTTTTATTGCCTCCGAGCACGGCTCTCCAATCCCGAGGAGGCACCCATGCGCCCACGTGCCCGCCTGTGCGGCGTCATCGCAGGCACGGCGGTCCTCGCCCTGGCGGCCGCGGCCTGCGGCGGGGGCGACGGCGGGAGCGGCGGGGGCGACGGCGTGGTCCGTGCGTCGTGGGGCGACCCCCAGCACCCGCTCGAGCCGGCGAACACCAACGAGGTCCAGGGCGGCAAGGTCCTCGACATGATCTTCAGGGGCCTCAAGCGGTACGACCCCGAGACCGGCGAGGCCAAGGACGCGATGGCCGAGTCCATCGAGACCGACGACCAGCGCCACTTCACGGTCACCATCGAGGACGGCTGGACGTTCTCCGACGGCACGCCCGTCACGGCCGAGTCCTATGTGGACGCCTGGAACTACGGCGCTCATGTGGACAACGCCCAAGTGGCCAGCTATTTCTTCCAGTTCATCGAGGGCTATGACGAGGTCCACCCCACGGAGGAGGGGGAGCGGGCCACCGCCGACACCCTCAGCGGCCTTCGCGTCAAGGACGACCACACCTTCGAGGTCACCCTCAGCGAGCCGTTCTCCCTGTGGCCCGAGACCCTGGGCTACGCCGCCTACGCGCCCCTGCCACGGGCGTTCTTCGACGACCACGAGGGCTGGCTGGCCAAGCCCGTGGGCAACGGGCCCTACAAGATCGACTCCTACCGGCAGAGCCAGGGCATGACGCTCTCCCGCTACGAGGACTACGCGGGCCCCGACCGCCCCCGCAACAACGGCGTCGAGCTGCGCGTCTACACCGACAACAACACCGCCTACACCGACCTCCAGGCGGGCAACCTCGATGTCATCGACGACGTCCCCGCCGGTCAGCTCGCCAACGTCGAGAACGACCTGGGCGACCGCTACATCAACGAGCCGGCCGGGATCATCCAGACGCTCTCCTTCCCCCTCTACGACAGCGGCTGGCGCGGCGAGGACGGGCGCAAGCTGCGCCAGGGGCTCTCGATGGCGATCGACCGGGAGCAGATCACCTCCCGGATCTTCCACGACACCCGCACCCCGGCCGGCGACTTCACCTCCCCGGTGCTCGGCGACAACGGGGGCTTCGACCGGGGCCTGTGCGGCGACGTCTGCTCCTACGACCCCAGGCGCGCCAAGGAGCTCGTCGAGGAGGCGGGCGGCCTGCCAGGCGGCTCGGTGACGATCACCTCCAACGTCGACACCGGCTCCCACCGCCAGTGGATGGACGCGGTGTGCAACAGCGTCAACAACGCCCTCGACCAGCGCGACGCCTGCACCGTCAACCCCGTCCCCACGTTCGCCGACTTCCGCAACCGCGTCACGGGCCACGAGATGAACGGGATGTTCCGCACCGGGTGGCAGATGGACTACCCGCTCATCCAGAACTTCCTCCAGCCGCTCTACTACACCGACGCCTCGTCCAACGACTCCGGCTACAGCAGCGGTGAGTTCGACGACCTGATCGACCGGGCCAACGCGCAGGGCGACGAGGGCGAGGCGATCGACACGTTCAAGGAGGCCGAGCGTGTCCTGGTGCACGACATGCCCGCCATCCCCCTCTGGTACCAGAACGGCACCGCGGGGTTCTCCGAACGGGTCAGCGACGTCCGGCTCAATCCCTTCTCGGTGCCGGTCTTCACCGACATCAAGGTGAGCTGACGCGACGTGGGGCGCTATGTCATCCGCCGCCTGATCCAGATGGTCCCGGTCTTCCTCGGGGCCACGTTCCTCATCTTCGTGATGGTCTACGCGATCGGCGACCCGGTCTCGGGGCTCTTCGGCGACCGGGGCCCCGACCCCGCCACCGCGCAGGCGCTGCGCGAGGAGTTCGACCTCGACAAGCCGCTGCCGCTCCAGTACCTGCTCTACATGGGCAAGATCTTCACGGGCGACTTTGGCACCGCGTTCAACGGGCAGCCCGTCACCCAGCTCATGGAGCATGCCTTTCCGATCAGCTTCCGGCTGATGGTGGTCGCGCTCGTGCTCGAAGTGGTCCTCGGCATCGCCCTCGGCGTCATCACCGGCCTGCGCCGCGGCCGTTCCCTCGACACCACGGTCCTGGTCGGAACGCTCGTGGTGATCGCCGTCCCCACCTTTGTCCTCGGCACCACCGTCCAGTACGTCCTCGGCGTCAAGCTCGGCTGGATCGACCCGGCCGTCAGCCCCGACCCGCGCCTGGACGAGCTGCTGGTCCCCGGGCTGATCCTGTCGCTCGTCTCGCTCGCCTATGTCACCCGGCTCACCAGGACGTCCGTCGCCGAGAACACCCGCGCCGACTACATCCGCACCGCCCACGCCAAGGGCCTGCCGCGCCGCCGCGTCACGGTCCGCCACCTGCTGCGCAACTCCCTGATCCCCGTGGTCACCTACCTCGGCGCCGACGTCGGCAACCTGATGGCGGGCGCCATCGTCACCGAGCGCATCTTCAACATCCAGGGCGTGGGCTACCAGCTGTTCCAGGGCATCCTGCGGCAGAACTCCCCGACGGTCGTCGGCTTTGTCGTCGTCCTGGTCCTGATCTTCCTGCTCGCGAACCTGCTCGTCGACGTCCTGTACGCCGTGCTCGACCCCAGGATCCGCTATGTCTGACGCCACCTCAGCGCCCTCGCCGATGGAAGCGGAGGAGGAGAACGCCGCCAAGGGCCTCACGGCCGGCACCTCCTCCCCCGAGAAGGACGCCCCCCGCGGACTGTGGAGCGACGCCTGGCACGATCTGCGACACAATCCGATCTTCGTGGTCTCGGCGTTGCTTATCCTCTTTTTGGTCGTGATCGCCCTCTGGCCGAGCCTGATCGCCACCCGCGACCCGCAGCGCTGCGACCTGGCCCGCTCGCTCCAGGGCCCCAGCGCCGGGCACTGGTTCGGCTTCGACACCCAGGGCTGCGACGTCTATACCCGCACCGTGTACGGCGCCCGCGCCTCCATCGCCGTGGGCCTCACCGCCACCGCGGGGGTCGCCCTGGTCGGGGCGGTGGTCGGCGGCCTCGCGGGCTTCTTCGGCGGCCTCTGGGACACCCTGCTCTCGCGCCTGACCGATGTCTTCTTCGGCATCCCCGTGGTGCTCGGCGCCATCGTCTTCCTGTCGATGATCTCGCTCTCCGGCATCTGGCCCGTCGTGCTCGTCATCGCCGCGCTCAGCTGGCCCCAGGTGGCCCGCATCGCGCGCGGCGCGGTCATCACCGCCAAGCAGCACGACTACGTCCAGGCCGCCCGCGCGCTCGGCGCGGGCAACGCGCGCCTGCTGCTGCGCCACATCCTGCCCAACGCGGTGGCCCCCGTGATCGTGATGGCGACGATCACGCTGGGGACGTTCATCGCCCTCGAAGCCACCCTCAGCTACCTGGGCGTGGGCCTGCGGCCGCCCACCGTCTCCTGGGGCGTGGACATCTCCGCCGCCTCCGACGGCATGCAGTTCCGCAACGCGCCGCACATCCTGCTCTACCCCGCGGCGGCGCTCAGCCTGACCGTGCTGGCCTTCATCATGCTCGGCGACGCCGTGCGCGACGCCATCGACCCCAAGCTCCGCTGAACGGGAGACCGCGCATGCTGCTCGAAGTCCAGGATCTCCGCGTGGAGTTCGCCACCAGGGACGGGGTGGTCTCCGCGGTCAACGGGGTCAGCTACGGCGTGGACGCGGGCGAGACCCTGGCGGTGCTCGGCGAGTCGGGCTCGGGCAAGTCGGTGACCGCGCTCGCCGTGATGGGCATCCTGGAGAGCCCGCCGGGGCGCGTCGCGGGGGGCCGGATCCTCTTCCAGGGGCACGACCTGCTCACCATGGGCAGGGAGGAGCGCCGCAGGGTGCGCGGCGAGCGGATGGCGATGATCTTCCAGGACGCGCTCTCCTCGCTCAACCCCGTGCTCACCGTCGGCTACCAGCTGGGCGAGATGTTCCGCGTGCACCGCGGGAGTTCGCGGGCCGAGGCGAGGGCGGGGGCGGTCGAGCTGATGGACCGGGTGCGGATCCCGGGCGCGGCGCAGCGGGTCAACGACTACCCGCACCAGTTCTCGGGGGGCATGCGCCAGCGCATCATGATCGCGATGGCGCTCGCCCTCGAGCCCGCGCTGATCATCGCGGACGAGCCGACCACCGCGCTCGATGTCACCGTGCAGGCCCAGGTGATGGATCTGCTCGACGAGCTGCGCCGCGAGTATCAGATGGGACTGATCCTGATCACCCACGATCTGGGCGTCGTCGCCGATGTCGCCGACCGGATCGCGGTGATGTACGCGGGGCGCATCGTGGAGAACGCGCCCGTCAAGGAGCTGTACGCCCGCCCCGCGCACCCCTACACCAAGGGCCTGCTGGAGTCGATCCCGCGCCTGGACGCCAAGGGCACCCAGCTGAGCGCCATCAAGGGGCTGCCGCCCAATCTGCTGAGGGTCCCGTCCGGATGCCCTTTCCACCCGCGCTGCCCCCAGGTGCGGGACGTCTGCCGAAAGGACCCGCGGCCCCCGCTGTACGAGATCGGTCAAGGCCGGTCAAGCGCCTGCCACTTCTGGAAGGAGACGCTCGGTGACGCCGATCGGCGATGAGGCCGGGGCCCCCGGGCCCGCGCGTGAGGTCATCCTTGAGGCCCGCGGTCTGGTCAAGCACTTCCCGCTCACCCGGGGCATCCTGCTGCGCCGCCAGGTCGGCGCGGTCAGGGCGGTCGACGGGGTGTCGTTCAGCCTGCGCAGGGGCGAGACGCTCGGCGTGGTGGGGGAGTCGGGCTGCGGCAAGTCCACGGTGGCCAAGCTGCTTGTGAGCCTGGAACGGCCCACCGCCGGCGAGATCATCTACAAGGGCGAGGACATTTCCACGCTCTCGGGGCGGGCGCTCAAGGCGGTGCGCCGGAATATCCAGATGGTGTTCCAGGACCCCTATACGTCGCTGAATCCCCGGATGACCGTGGGCGACATCATCGGGGAGCCGTTCGACATCCACCCCGAGGCCGCGCCCAAGGGAGACAGGCGGCGCAGGGTGCGGGATCTGCTCGATGTGGTGGGGCTCAATCCGGAATATCTCAACCGCTATCCCCATCAGTTCTCCGGAGGCCAGCGGCAGCGCATCGGGATCGCCCGGGGGCTCGCGCTCAATCCCGAGATCATCGTCGCCGACGAGCCCGTCTCCGCGCTCGATGTCTCGGTCCAGGCGCAGGTCGTCAATCTGATGGAACGGCTCCAGGACGAGTTCGGCCTCTCCTATGTGTTCATCGCGCACGATTTGTCGATCGTGCGCCATATCTCCGATCGGGTGGGGGTGATGTACCTGGGAAAGATCGTGGAAATCGGCACGGACCAAGCCATTTACGACCACCCCACCCATCCATACACCCAGGCCCTGCTTTCCGCCGTTCCCTTGCCCGATCCCGAGGCGCGCGAGCGGCGCGAACGCATCATTCTGTCCGGGGATGTGCCCTCGCCCGCCCATCCGCCCTCAGGGTGCCGATTCCGCACCCGCTGCTGGAAAGCGCGCGAGCTGTGCGCCGAGGTCGAGCCGCCGCTGGCGGTGCCCGTGGAGTTCGCCGCGGCCCCCGGCCATGTGGCGCACGACTCCGCCTGCCACTTCGCCGAGGAGAAGCCGCAGGTGGCCAGCGCCTGAGGCGGGGGCTCCGCCCCGGCACGGCACCGGGGCGGCGTGGACCAGATGGCCACGCCGCCCCGGGCTACGGCACCCGCACGGCCGTACCGCCTCAGTCTGGGGCGTTCGCATATCGGTATAGGGTCCACGGTGTTGCGGACCGGTTAACAGGCCGCTTCCCCTCTTATGCCCACATTTCCGATCGCTGATGGCCGAGTCAAGCACGTTTCTGCGTCAATCCGCATAACCTTGGCTCACCAAATGATCGTCATAGGTTTATACCACTGCTATGTCTTGACGGGAAACTCTGGGCCTTGCGACAGTCCGGTCTACTCGCATCGCATGCCGGATGACCACACAGTCGGGGGGACTTGATGTCCAGCGAAGTCCAGGCCGCCGAGGCGCCGCCCGTCGGCCGATCGCCCGGCCAGCTGATGTGGCGGCGCTTCCGGCGTGACCGAACGGGCGTGATATCCGCCTGTGTCGTGCTGTTCTTCTTTGCGATCGGCCTGCTCGCGCCGGTCATATCCTGGCTCTACGGCAAGGACCCCTACACCAGGTACGGGCAGCTCGAAAGCGGCCTGCTCAATGAGTACGGCTATCCGGTCAAGCCCAATGGCGGCATCGACGGCGAATTCTGGTTCGGCCTCGAACCCGGCACGGGACGCGACGTTCTCACCGAACTCCTCTACGGAATACGCACATCCCTCCTCATCGCCCTCGCGGTCACCGTTCTCGCCACGCTCACCGCGATCGTGCTCGGCATCGCGGCCGGATATCTCGGGGGCCGCTGGGACTATGCCATCAGCCGCCTGATCGACCTGCTCATGGCGTTCCCCCAGCAGCTGTTCTTCGTGGCCTTCCTGCCGATCATCGCCACCCTCTTCGTCGACCCGAGGGAGGAGACCCCGACCTCCGTGAAGGTGGTCTCCATCGTCATCGTGCTCTGGGCGCTCGGCTGGATGACCCTGGGGCGGATCCTGCGCGGGGCGACACTCGCCCTGCGCGAGCGGGAGTTCATCGAGGCGGCCAAGGTCTCGGGGGCCTCGCCCTGGCGGATCATCCGCAAGGAGCTGCTGCCCAACGTCGTCTCGCCGATGCTCGTGCAGGCCACCTATATGCTGCCCAACTTCGTGACCACCGCGGCGGCGCTGTCCTTCCTCGGCGTGGGCCTGACCGAGCCGACCCCCGACTGGGGCCGGATGTTCGCCACCGCGGCCGAGGTCTACCGCAGCGACATCACCTACATGTTCTTCCCCGGGGTCTCCATGGTGATCTTCGTGGTCGCCTTCAACCTCCTGGGGGACTCGGTCAGGGACGCCTTCGACCCCAAGACCGTCCGATGAACGGCCACGCGCGGCGCGGCTCGACGCGCCACCCCTGATGTTCCGACAGCTCCTGATGTTCCGATCAACGACGGGCAGGTGCCAGCAACCGATGAGCAAGAGATCACTGGGCGCGAAACGCGCCGCCGGGGTGTCACTCGCCCTGGCCGGGGCGCTGATCCTCAGCGCGTGCAGCAGCGGCGGAGGCGGCGGCGACGGCGAGGGCGGCGGCGAGGAGGAGAGCGCGGCCCCCGAGGAACTGGCGAGCATATCCTTCGGCACCGCCGAGGACTCCCAGGGCCCCGCCGAGCCGGTCGAGGGCGCCGAGCCCGGCGGCACGGTCACCGTGCTCCAGCAGACCTCGCCCGACCACCTCGACCCGGCGCAGATCTATGTCTCCCACGAGTCCAACATCGCCCGCCTGATCCACCGCGGCCTCACGGCCGTCCGCCTTGGCAACGACGGCGACTACACCGTCGTCGGCGACCTGGCGACCGACTCGGGCCAGGTGTCCGACGACGGCAGGACATGGACGTACACGCTCAAGGACGACATCTACTTCAACGACGGGTCGCCCATCACATCGGCCGACTTCCGGCACACGTTCGAGCGGCAGTTCGCCCCGTTCATCGCCCAGGGCCCCACCTACCTCCAGCAGTGGCTCGCGGGCACCGAAGGCGTCGACTACCGCGACCTGCTGCCCGATGGCCCCTACGAGGGCGACCACCTGCCCGACTCGATCCTTGAGACCCCGGACGAGAAGACCATCGTCTTCCACTTCGAAGAGCCCCAGAACGACCTGCCCTACGCCCTGGCCATCGCGGGCTACGCGGTCGTCTCCGAGGAGGGCGACACCAGGGAGCGCTACGACCAGGAGCCGATGACCTCGGGCCCGTACCAGATCGACGAGTTCAGGCCGGGGCGCTCGATGACCCTGACCAGGAACGAGTACTGGGAGCCCGAGTCCGACCCGGCGCGCAACGCCTACCCCGACCGGTTCGAGATCAGCTTCGGCCACAGCCAGGAGGACTCGACCGCGCGCCTGATGGCGGACAACGGCGACGACCAGACGGCCATGACGTTCAACAACGGCCTGGACGCGGGCAACGGCCCCACCGTCATGGAGGACGAGCGGTACCGCGAGCGCCTGGTGGACGGCTTCCAGCCCTATGTCGCCCAGCTCGCCATCAACCTCGACCGGGTCACCGACCCCACCGTGCGCGAGGCGATCGTCCAGGCGGTGCCGCTCAACGGCGTGCTCAACGCGTACGGCGGCTCGATCGGCGGCGAGTACGCGGGCGGCCTGCTCAGCCCGCTGCTGCCCGGCTTCGACCCGGATTACGACCCGTTCGGCAAGCTGGCCAACCCCCGGGGCGACGTCGAGCGCGCGCGTGAGCTCCTGGAAGAGGCCGACGCCGTCGGCTACGAGCTCAACTACGTGCACAACACGGTCCCCGAGGACACCGAGGCCGCGGTCGCCATCGCCGACGCCCTGGAGGCCGCGGGCTTCGAGGTCAACCGCAGCGAGGTGCCGCCCGAGACGTACTACGACACCATCGGCGTCGTCGACAGCGGCTACGACATCTACCGCAGCAGCTGGGGCCACGACTGGCTCTCCGCCGCCACGGTGATCCCGCCGCAGTTCGACGGCCGCCAGATCCAGGACGGCGCCTCCAACTACAGCCACCTGAACGACGAGCACGTCAACTCCGAGATCGACCGGATCCGCCGGATCCCCGACGCCGCCGAGGCCGCGGCCGAGTGGGCCGAACTCGCCGCGCACATCCAGGAGGAGCTGATCCCCGGCGTGCCGACGTTCTACTACCGGCAGACGGTCATGCACGGCTCGCGCATCGGAGGGGCCGTCTTCAACGACGACATCGGCAGCGTCGACATGAACCGGATCTACGTCATCCCGTAGCCGCTGTCCCACCCGACCGGGGCCGCGGCAACCCCCGCCGCGGCCCCGGTCCCCGGAGAACCGGCTTTCGACCAAAGGCTGTTACCCCGATGCTCCGATTCATCCTCAGGCGAACGCTCGGCGCCATCGCCATTCTCCTGGTGATCAGCGCCGTGACGTTCTTCCTCTTCTACGCGATCCCGCGCAACCCCGCGCTGCTCGCCTGCGGCAAGGGCGTCTGCACCCAGGAGCAGCTGGCCGTCGTCGAGCACAATCTGGGCATCGACAAACCGGTCCCCCAGCAGTACATCGAGTACATGGCCGGGCTCTTCACCGGCCGCGACTTCCCCGCGGGCAGCTGCCCCGCGCCCTGCCTCGGCTTCTCCTTCCGCGACAACCGCCCGGTGCTCGACACCATCCTCGACCGGCTGCCCACCACCGTCTCCCTGACGGTCGGCGGCGCGCTGGTCTTCCTCGTCCTCGGCCTGGCGTTCGGCATGCTGGCCGCCGCCCGCCGCGGCACGCTGCTCGACAAGACGATGAGCTCCACGTCGCTCGTCCTCAGCTCGATGCAGATCTACTTCCTCGGCCCGCTGGCCCTCGCGGTGCTGGTCCACAACACCCAGCTGCTGCCCCAGCCGCAGTACGTGCCGATCAGCGAGGACCCCTGGGGCTGGTTCCAGGGGCTGCTGCTGCCCTGGCTGGTGCTCTCCACGATCTTCACCGCCAACTACACGCGCATGTCCCGCGCGACGCTGATCGAACAGCTCCAGGAGGACCACGTCCGCACCGCCAAGGCCAAGGGCATGGCGCCCCGCACGGTCTTCTTCCGCTACGCCTGGCGCGGCTCGTTGATCCCCATCGTCACGATCTTCGGCATCGACCTGGGCGCGCTCTTCGGCGGCGCCATGATCACCGAGTACACGTTCTCGCTGCACGGCCTGGGGCGGCTCGCGGTCGAGTCGGTGACCCAGTCCAACCTCCCGATGCTGATGGGCGTGATGCTCTTCGCCGCCCTGATGATCGTCCTGTTCAACATCGTCATCGACGCCTGCTACGCGCTGATCGACCCGCGCGTCAGGCTGGACTAGGAGCGCCACGGGATGAGCACTTCGGAAAGCGGGCCGTTCCTCTCCGTGCGTGACCTGCGCGTCCACTTCCCCACCGACGACGGGGTCGTCAAGGCCGTGGACGGCCTTTCGTTCGACGTGTGGCGCGGCAAGACCCTCGGCATCGTGGGCGAGTCGGGCTCGGGCAAGTCCGTGGCCAACCAGGCCATTCTGGGCCTGCACAACCCCAAGCACACCCGCGTGTCGGGGGAGATCCACCTGGAGGACCAGGAGCTGACCACCGCGCCCGAACGCCGCCTCGAGCACCTGCGCGGCAACAGGGTCGCGATGATCTTCCAGGACCCGCTGACCGCCCTGTCGCCCTACTACACCGTGGGGCGGCAGATCGGCGAGCCGTTCCGCAAGCACCGCGGCGCCTCGCGCAAGGAGGCGAGGGAGCGGACGATCGACATGCTCGCCCGCGTCGGCATCCCGCACCCCGCCCGGCGCGTGGACGACTACCCCCACCAGTTCTCGGGCGGCATGCGGCAGCGCGCCATGATCGCGATGGCCCTCGTGTGCGACCCCGACCTGCTGATCGCCGACGAGCCGACCACGGCACTCGACGTCACCGTCCAGGCGCAGATCCTGGATCTGCTGATGGAGCTCCAGGAGGAGTTCGGCTCCGCGATCATCATGATCACCCACGACCTCGGCGTGGTCTCCCGCGTCTCCGACGATGTCCTCGTGATGTACGCGGGCCGAGCGGTCGAGCGTGGCACCGCGCGCGAGGTGCTCGGCAGCCCCCGACACCCGTACACCTGGGGCCTGTTGAGCTCGATGCCGCGGCTGCGCGGCGACGTCGGGCGTGACCTCGTGCCCATCGCTGGCACCCCGCCCAGCCTGCTCGCGCCCCCGCCAGGCTGCCCGTTCGAGCCGCGGTGCGCGTTCTCCGACCGGGTCGCAGGCCCGCTCGACTGCGCCACCGACCGGCCCGCCCTCCCCGAGGAGCGCGGCGCCGCGTGCCATCTCACCGCGGAGCAGAAGCGGACCATCTTCGCCGAGCGGATCCGGCCCAGGCTCCGCTGACCCCCGCGGGCGCCCCGCCGACCGACGCCTTCGAGCACACGAGTTGAGAACGGACGACACGTTGACTTTCTCCCCCGCCTAGAGGCGGGGGGTTCCAGCGGTTGCCCGCTGGGGTTCCTGCTTCATCGACGACTGCCCTGTCCGGGAGGACTCCCGTTGAGGTCTTACACCGTCTCCCCAGGCTGCTGCCGCCAGCCCGGCGGCCAGGATGGCGCGTGCCGCGTTCACGTCACGGTCATGCGCCGCGCCGCGTTCGCACGTCCACGTCCGGACGTTCAGCGGCAGTTTCTCGCGGACCGTGCCGCGGGCCCCGCACAGCTTCGAGCTGGGGAACCGTCGGTCGATCACCACGAGGTCACGCCCGTACCAGGCGCACTTGTACTCCAGCATGGAGCGAAGCTCCGTCCAGGAAGCGTCCGAGATGGCGCGCGCGAGACGGCCGTTCTTCGGCGGGTTGCGGACGGAGAGGTCCTCGATCCCTACCACTTGGTTCTCGTGGACGAGTCGAGTCGACAGCCGGGTGCGCTCCTCAAGCGCCTTGTTGTACACCAGACGGACACAGCCGAACGTCCGCGACAGCTCCGCCGCCTGCCCGTCCGCAGGGTAAAAGTGGTACCTGAACGCCCGCTTGACCTGCCGCGCCACACCTCACAACCCATCAGCTCCCGTGTGAGTGGCGGTTGTCGGCCGATGAGCGGCGCACGCCGCTCCGCCCCGGCGGTCAACCGGCCTTTCCCGCCCTGCTCCGCAGGAGCTTCGTTTCTTCCCCGGCCCGGAGGCCGGGGCATCCACGAAGAAAGGTAAGGAAGCCCTGATGACCAGCGGCACGCTGAGCAAGGACGGCGCCACCAAGGGCCCGGGCGGCCAAGGGGCGGGGGACGGGACGCCCCTGATGACCGTCAGGGACCTGACCAAGCACTTCCCCGTCAGGGCCGGATTCCCGTTCAAGCGCACGGTTGGCGCCGTACGGGCGGTCGACGGGCTGGACTTCACCGTCCACGAGGGTGAGAGCTTCGGCCTGGTCGGCGAGTCGGGCTGCGGCAAGTCCACCACGGGGCGCCTGCTCGCCCGGCTGATCGACCCCACCGCGGGCACGATCACCTACCGGGACCGCGACATCACGCGCGCGGGGCGCAGGGAGATGGCGCCCATCCGCTCCGAGATCCAGATGATCTTCCAGGACCCCTACTCGTCGCTCAACCCCCGCCAGACCGTGGGCACGATCATCCGCGGGCCCATGGAGATCAACGGCATCGACCCGCCGGGAGGCCGCGAGGCCCGCGTCCGCGAGCTGCTCGAGACCGTCGGCCTCAATCCCGAGCACTACAACCGCTTCCCCCACGAGTTCTCAGGCGGTCAGCGGCAGCGCATCGGGGTGGCGAGGGCGCTGGCCCTCGAACCCAAGCTGATCATCGCCGACGAGCCGGTCTCGGCGCTCGATGTCTCCATCCAGGCCCAGGTCGTCAACCTCCTCAGGCGCGTCCAGCGCGAGCTCGGCATCGCGTTCCTCTTCATCGCCCACGACCTCGCCGTGGTGCGGCACTTCTCGCAGCGCATCGCCGTGATGTACCTGGGCCGCATCGTCGAGGTAGGGGAGCGCGCCGATATCTACGAGCGCCCCCGCCACCCCTACACCCACGCGCTGCTGTCCGCCGTGCCCGAGGTGGACACGGGTGACACGGGTGACACGGACGGCGCGGGTGACACGGACGGCGCGGACGATGCCGCGCCGGTCCGTGAGCGGATACGCCTGGAGGGTGATGTGCCCTCGCCCACCGACCCGCCGTCGGGCTGCCGCTTCCGCACCCGCTGCTGGAAGGCCCAGGAGCGCTGCGCGGCCGAGACACCCCCGCTGATCAGGATCGGGGGCAACGCCGAAGGGCACCTCACGGCCTGCCACTTCCCCGAGGAGGGCACGACGCTCGCCCACTGAGCCGGGGGCGTGCGCCCCTCTTCTGCACCCGTGCACCGAGCCGTGCTCGGCCTGTTGATCGTTATGATTCGTCACGCGGGGTGGGCGGGTGCTTCCAGAGATGGAAGGTCCCTCTGGCCTGCCCGGAACACGGGTGCGACTCGATGGAGGTGATCCTGGTGACCGTCTCTGCGGTGCTGCTCCTCGCGGTCATCGTCGTCCTGTTGGTCAGGAAGAACGGCCTCAAGGTCGTGCACGCCGCGGTCTGCGTGCTCCTGGGCTTCTACCTCGCCGGGTCCAACATGGCCCCTACGATCGACGACTTCTCGACCAGCCTCTCCGACATGATCAGCGAGCTGAGCTTCTGACCGGCCACTTCGGCCACCGATCGAACGCGCCCGCGCCGGGACGTAAGCTCGCCCCATGAGTTCAGGACCGGCGCGTGTGCTTCTCGTGCACGCCCATCCCGACGACGAGTCCATCGGCAACGGCGTGACCATGGCCGCCGCGCGCGACGCCGGGCACGCCGTCACCCTTGTCACCTGCACGCTCGGCGAGGAGGGCGAGGTCATCCCCGAAGGGCTCCGGCACCTGGCGGCCGACCGGGACGACGCGCTCGGCCCGTTCCGCGCCACCGAGTTGGCCGCCGCCCTGCGCGCCGTCGGCGTCACCGACCACCGCGTCCTCGGCGGCGCGGGCCGCTGGCGCGACTCGGGGATGAGGGGCCTGCCGTCCAACGACGCGCCCACCGCCTTCCTGCGCGCCGACCTCGACGAGGCGGGCGCCGCGCTCGCCGAGATCATCGCCGAGGTCAGGCCCGCGGTTCTCATTACCTATGACCCCGAGGGCGGTTACGGCCACCCCGACCACATCATGGCCCACCGGGTCGCCATGCGCGGCGCCGAGCTCGCCGCGTCCCACCCCGCCGCGCCGCACCGCGTCGCCCGCGTCCTGTGGTGCTGCCTGCCGCGCTCCGCCGCCGAGCGGCGCCTCGACGCCCTGCGCGCGGCGGGCCCCGGGCCGTTCGCCGGGGTGGCCGCGATCGGCGACCTGCCGGGTGTCGTCGAGGACGACGAGGTGGCGCTCGCCGTCACCGGCACCCCGGGGCAGGTGGCCGCCAAGGCCGCGGCGATGGCCGCGCACGCCACCCAGATCGAGGTCGCCGACACCCCGCCGGGGCCGGTCTTCGCGCTCTCCAACGGCCTGGCCCAGCCGCTGTGGGACACGGAGTTCTACCGGCTGGCCGCGGGGGCGCCGCTCCCGCCTGGCGCGGACGACATCTTCGCTGGCCTCGACCCGGCGCCGGAAGGGCCCCAAGAGTCGCAAGGGGAGGGGGAACGCCCATGAGGGCGGTCGTCCATGGCGTTCTCGCGCTGCTCGGCGCCGCGGCGGGGGTGGCGGGCGCGTTGATCCAGGGCGGCTGGTTCCCCGGGGGGCTGCTGCTGGCCCTGGGGGGCGCGGCGGCGCTTTTCTGGGGCGGGGCGCTGGCCACGCGCTCCCGTCTTGGCGCCGGTACGCCGGCGGGCGGCTGGACGGTCGCCGTGGTGTTGCTCACGTTCACCCGCCCCCAGGGCGATTTCATCTTCGCGGCGGGCGCGGGCAGTTATCTGTTCCTGCTGGGCGGCATGGTGATCGCCGTGCTGTGTGCGACGCTCGCGCCAAGCGAGCGCCCCCTGTTCGCGGTGCCGTAGGGCCTGACCGCGGGCGCTCGTTCATAGCTCGCGCGCTCTGTAGCAATACTGTGGTGGCGGCCTAGCACACCCGGGACCCCAGTATCGTGGGGCACGCCGCTCGGTGCAGGGCCTGTCCCGGGCCGGCCGGTGAAGCTCAACCGGGAGATCTGCCTTGAGTCGTGACAGTGACAATCCGCCCCCCGGGCCTGCGGGGTGGGGTGAGCCCCAGCACGGGGACCGGGACGGCGAAGGCCGCCCCGGGGCCCCGCGGGCGGAGGAGAAGAAGACCGAGACCACGATGACGACGCGGGCCCGGATCAACATCCCGGGCTCCCGGCCCATTCCGCCCATCGTGGTGCGGGAGACCGTGGAGCGGCCCGCCGTCGCGGAGGCGCCCGCCCCGCCGCCGCTGCCCATGCGCACCGGTGGCGAGTCGATGGCCGCGCGCGGCGGCCCCCAGGGCCAGGGCGCCGGTGGCTCGGGCGGCCCCGGTGGCCCCGGCAAGAAGACCAGCTCGTGGTTCGAGCCGAGGAAGCCGCCCACGCCCAGGGCCACCCAGGGCCCCGCGGGCGCGCCGCCCGAGCCGGAGCGCGAGCGCCCCCCGGGGCCCGACACCCCGCCCGGCGGCCACCCGGCGATGACCGACACCCCCTCGGGTGGCATCGCCGCCGACTGGCTCCGCCAGTCCACGCAGACGCCCCCCGCCGGCACCCCGCTCGGGCTGCCCCCGCGCCCCGTGGGCCCCACCGCTGGCCCCGCCACCGGCGACATGCCGCTGCGCTCCCCTGCGCCGCCCGCCGCCGATGAGGACCCCGTCTCCACGACGATGGACCTCGGCGGCCCGTTCCCGCCCCCGCCCCCGCCCGAGGTGACGTCGACCGGGCCGATGGCCGCGGTGGGCGGCCCGTACGACACGGGCGCGAGCCCCGTGGTGCCCCCGCCCGGGCCCCGCCCGCCCGCCCCGGTCGACGAGGGCCGTGAGCCCGCGCCCGAGCCGAAGGCGGCCAAGCCGCAGAAGGCCGCCAAGTCGGCCAAGCCCAAGGGGCGTTCGAAGGTCAGGCTGCTCGCGGTCGGCGTCGTCGGCATCGCCGTCGTGGCCTATGGCGCGGGCCTCTACCTCAGCCCCGAGGACGTGCCGAGCGGCACCACCGTGCTGGGCATCGACATCGGCGGGCTCAGCTCGGAGGAGGCCGTCGACCGCCTCGACGCGGAGTTGCAGCGCGCCAACAACGACCCGTTGACGCTGCTCATCGGCGACCAGGAGTTCGAGCTCAAGCCGAGCGTCGCTGGCCTCGCCGTGGACACCGAGGCCACGGTCGACGCGTCGTCGGGCCAGGACTACAGCCCGGTCTCGGTCTATGGCTCGCTGCTGGGCGCCGAGCGGGCGCGCGACGCGGAGTTCGCCGTGGACCGCGAGAAGCTGACCGTCGCCCTCCAGGACCTGACGGGCGACACGGGCGCGGGCCCGGTCGACGGCACGGTCATCTTCGAGAACGGCGAGGCCATCGGCCGCAACGGCGAGCCCGGCAACGCCATCGACCTCAACGAGGCGGCCGACCGGGTCGAGTCGGCCTTCCGCGAGCGCGCGGCGACGGGCCGCAACCCCGCGGTCGAGCTGACCGCGAGCGAGCAGCAGCCGCTCGTCGGCGAGGAGCAGGTGCAGCGGGCGCTCACGGAGTTCGGCGAGCCCGCGATGTCGGGCTGGATCTGGCTGGTCGCCGCCGAGCGCGAGCCGCTGCCGCTCAGCCCCGAGACCCTGAGCGGCCTCCTCACCATGGAGCCGAGCGACGAGGGCAACCTCCAGCCGGTCATCGACACCGAGGCGCTGTCCACGCTGTACGGCAGCAGGTTCGACGGGCTGATGATCGACGCGGGCGCCGGTCTGGTGCCGATCACGCCCGAGCACGTCGCCGCCGCCATGATCCCGGTGCTGCGCGAGACGGCCACCACGGACGACGGCCCCGGACGCCGCGAGGCCGTGGTGGAGGGCGCGACGGAGGGCTGACGCCGCTCACCCGACGCCCCCGGGCCCCTGGCCAACGCCCCGGTTCAACGCCCGCGGCCAACGCCCCGGTTCAACGCCCCGGAGGCGCCGTCCTGTAGTGGTACCCGTGGTGTTCGCCGAAGCCGAGCGCGGCGTAGAGCGCGCGAGCCGGGGCGTTGTCCGTCTCCACCTGGAGGTACGCCGCGCTCGCCCCCGCGCCGAGCGCGGCGCGGGCCAGCTCGGCCATCACCGCGGTGGCCAGGCCCGTGCGGTGGTGGTCGGGGGCCACGCGCACCGCGGCATAGCCAGCCCAGCGCCCGTCGACGACGCAGCGGCCCACGGCCGCGCCCGGCACGACTCCGAAGAACACCCGTGGCCCGCCCGCCAGTACGCGGCGGGCCACATCGGGCGCCTCGGCGGCCCGTGGCCACCCCGCGAGCCACGCGTCCGTCAACTCCTCGCTGACCACCACCCGCTCGTCGGGTGTGCGATCGGCGAGCGGGGCCAGCGGGCCCACCAGGAGCACGGCATGTCCGCCCGCCGCCCAGCCGCGCCCGTCGAGATCCGCGGCCAACGCCTCGTGCCCGGGCCCGAGGTGGAGCACGGCGGGCAGACGGCGTTCGGCATACCAGTCCATGAGCCCCGGCAGATCGGGCGCGCCCGCGCTCGGACCGCCGGGCGCCACCGCGGAGTTGGCCCGGCGCGTCCAGCCGCCTCCCGCCCTGGCGATCCAGTCCCCGAAGCGTTCGGTCTCGGGCGCGGGCCAGGCGCGCACGCCCACCGCGGTGAGCTCCGCCACATCGGCGGAGGGCAGCCCGCGCCGCCGCGCGGGCGCGGGCGGCACGGCCTTGGCCGCCACCATCGCCGCCTCGGCGATCTCCACCACGCGCCCGTCGCGCCGTGTGACGCTGAGCACGCCGTCGGCCCAGGACGTCAGCACGCCCACGGTGTCGGTGAAGCGCGCCCCCGCCTCCCCAGGGCCGGTCACGGTCCGTACGGAGACCCGTCTCCCCACGTCATCAGCCGTGATACGAACGATAAAGTGTGCGCCCGCGGAGAACTGCACCGTCTTCTCGGCCCCTCTTGTTCGCCCTTTAGCCTCAACCGGCGATACTAGGGCTGAGCATCGACGACGCCGCGCTTCCGCGCGCGACCGCGGCGGATCTGCCGCCCCCAACGAGGAGGACTGACAGCGTGACCTACGTCATCGCGGAGCCTTGTGTCGACCTGAAGGACAAGGCGTGCATCGAGGAGTGCCCCGTCGACTGCATCTACGAGGGCCAGCGCGCCCTGTACATCCACCCCGACGAGTGCGTGGACTGCGGTGCCTGCGAGCCGGTCTGCCCGGTGGAGGCGATCTTCTACGAGGACGACACCCCCGAGGAGTGGAAGGACTACTACAAGGCGAACGTCGAGTTCTTCGACGACCTCGGCTCGCCCGGCGGCGCGAGTAAGCTCGGCCTGATCGAGCGGGACCACCCGATGATCGCCGCGCTTCCCTCGCGGAGCCACGACGAGTGACGCGCGGCCGGTCGCGCCGGTCGCGCCGGTCACCGCGTCGCAGCGAGAAGTGAGAGCCACCACCGTGCCACCCGTCTCCGCCCGCCTGCCGGTCTTCCCCTGGGACCGTCTCGAGCCCTACAAGACCGCCGCGGCCGCCCATCGCTCGGGCATCGTCGATCTGTCGATCGGCACCCCCGTCGACCCCGTTCCCGAGGTCGTGCGCGACGCCCTGGCGGCGGCCTCCGACAGCCCCGGCTATCCGACGGTGTGGGGGACCCCCGCGCTGCGCGACGCCCTCGTCGGCTGGTGCGGGCGGCGGACCGGCGCCGTGGGGCTCGACCACCACCATGTGCTTCCCGTCATCGGCTCCAAGGAGCTGGTGGCGGCGCTGCCCGCCCAGCTCGGCCTCGGCGCGGGCGACCGGGTGGCCTTCCCCGAGCCCGCCTACCCCACCTACGAGGTGGGCGCCAGGCTCGCGGGCGCCGAGCCCGTTCCCTACCGCGACCTGCCGACCGGGCTCGACCCGGCTCGGCTGCGGCTCCTCTGGCTCAACTCCCCGTCGAATCCGACCGGTCGGGTGCTCACGGTCGACGAGCTGCGGGCCGTGGTGGCCTGGGCCAGGGAGCACGGGGTGCTGGTCGTGAGCGACGAGTGCTATCTGGAGCTCGGCTGGGAGGCCGACCCCGTCTCGGTCCTCCACCCCGACGTGTGCGGGGGCGACATGACGGGCCTTGTCGCCGTTCACTCGCTCTCGAAGCGGTCCAACCTCGCCGGGTACCGCGCGGCGTTCCTCGCCGGGGACCCCGCCGTCCTCGGGGAGCTGCTGGCGATCCGCAGGCACGCGGGGATGATGATGCCCGCGCCGGTGCAGGCGGCGATCATCGCGGCGCTCGGGGACGGCGCGCATGTGACGGAGCAGCGGGCGCGTTACGCCGCGCGCCGGGACGCGCTGCGAAGCGCCCTGACCGGGCGGGGATTTCGGATCGAGCACAGCGAGGCGTCGCTGTATCTGTGGGCCACGCGCGACGAGCCCTGCTGGGACACGGTCGCGGAGCTGAGCAAGCGCGGGATCCTGGTGGCCCCAGGGGAGTTCTACGGGCCCGCGGGGGAGTCGTTCGTGCGGGTGGCGTTCACGGCGACGGACGAGCGCGTCGCCGAGGCGGTGCGCCGCCTCGCGTGAGGCGGCGCTCGCGACGCCATCAGGCCCGAGGGGCGGCTCAGCGGCCGTTGCCGACCTGGTCGACCAGGGGCAGCAGCCCGGTGCCATGGGTGGTGTGCGCCAGGTCCCCGGCGAGCGCGCCCGCGGTCTTCCCGGTCTCGTGGGCCGCGCCGTGCGCCAGCGGGCCCACCACCGGCATGGCCGCCTTCACGGCGTCGCCGCCCATGGTCTCGGTGGCGCCCGTGGCGGCGAGCGCGGCGTTGTCCACCGTGTCGCTCACCGTTCGGTTGACGCCCTCCTCGTCGAGTACCAGGTCGCTCAGGCCCGAGGGCAACGGCGCGACCGCCGCCGCCTGGCCCGCCGCCCCGAGCACGGGTGCGGCACCGGCGGCGAGCAGGAACGCGGCCTTGGTGAGGTGGCGGGTGAGGGGGTGGGACATGATGCTCCTTCGCCGAGAGTGCTGTGGACGCCCTGCCTATCGCCCCGCGGCGGCCCGAGGTTGCGGCCGCCTTCGGTAAAGGATCGGTAATGCCCCAGGCCGATGGAGGCGTCGGCGGCTCAGAGGAGCGCGAGGCGCACCTCGTCGGCGGCGCTCTCCTCGTCGTTCTCCCGCCACCCTTGGGCGGCGCTCCTGGCGTCCCACACATGGTCCCCGTAGGCGATCCGCTCGATGCCCAGCTCCTCGGAGTGCGCCATCGCCCAGTGCGCCAGCTCCCAGCCGCGCGACGTCTCGCCGCCCTCGTCGAGGGGAACGGTCACCGACCCCTCGCCGCCCAGCGGCCGCACGCCCTCGCCGAACTCCCGCACCATGAGCGCGTGCACCTCGTCGGGACCGCCCACCGGCTCGCCGCCCTCGGCCCGTTCGGCGGCCTCGGCCCGCTCGGCCCGCTCGCCCACGGGCCACACACAGCTCAGCGCCGCCGCCTCGCGCCCGGTCAGGGCCCCGGCGAGCAGCGCGGCCTCCTCCTCGTGCTTGGCGTACTCGTCGGGGAACGCGCTGCGTTGCACCTCCTGCGCGGCCACCGTGAGCGGCATCTCCTCGTAGCCCTCGATCTCGACCAGCCGCTCGTAGAACGCGCCCGCCGCGTACACCGGGTCGGTCACCTGCTCGGGGGTGCCCCAGCCCTGCGAGGGGCGCTGCTGGAAGAGGCCGAGGGAGTCGCGGTCGCCGTAGTCCAGGTTCCGCAGGCTCGACTCCTGCATCGCGGTGGCGATCGCGATCGTCACCGCCCGCTCGGGCAGCCCGCGCGACGAGGCGACGGCCTCGATGGTCGCGGCGTTGGCCGCCTGCGCGAGCCCGAGCGTCATCGCGGTCTCGCCGTCCGCGCCCGCCACCGCGCAGTGCGGCTCGTCCGTCGGATCGGGGCCGAACTGCGCCCAGGCGTAAGCCCCGAGCGCCACGAGCACCAGCGTCGCCGATACGCCGCGCAGCCAGGGGCGGCGTCGCTTGTCGGTCGTCCGTTCGGGCACTGGACGAGGGTAACGGGTCACCCGCGCGGCCCGCCCCGCCCGGGTACGGTGAGGCCCATGGAACGCCCCGCGGAACCGCCCGCCCTCGATCTCGCGCTCGACGCCGCGGCCCTCACCGCGCGGCTCGTCGACATCCCCTCGGTCAGCGGGACCGAGAAGCCGCTCGCCGACGCCGTGGCCGCCGCGCTGGCCACGCTGCCCTGGCTGCACGTCGACCGGCACGGGAACAACGTGGTGGCGCGCACCGAGTCGGGCCTGGCGCAGCGGGTCGTCCTGGCCGGGCACCTCGACACCGTGCCCATCGCGGACAACGTCCCCTCCCGCCTCGACGCGGACGGCGTCCTGTGGGGCTGCGGCACGAGCGACATGAAGGCGGGCGTCGCGGTGCAGCTGCGCATCGCGGCGACGGTGCCCCGGCCCAACCGCGACCTCACCTTCGTCTTCTACGACAACGAGGAGGTGGAGGCCGAGCGCAACGGCCTCGGCCACCTTGTGCGCGACCATCCCGACTGGCTCGCCGGGGACTTCGCGGTGCTGCTCGAGCCATCGAGCGGCGAGGTCGAGGGCGGCTGCCAGGGCACGCTGCGGATGGTGCTGCGCCTGCCGGGCCAGCGCGCGCACTCGGCGCGCTCGTGGCGGGGCGACAACGCCATCCACGCCGCCGCGCCCGTGCTTCAGCGGCTCGCGGCGTATGTCCCGCGCCACCCGGTGGTCGACGGGCTCGAGTACCGCGAGGGGCTCAACGCCGTGGGGATCGAGGGCGGCGTGGCCGGGAACGTCATCCCCGACGTCTGCCTGGTCACCGTCAACTACCGTTATGCCCCGGATCGTTCCCAGGAGGAGGCGATCGCGCACGTGCGGGAGGTCTTCGACGGCTGTGGGGTGACGGAGTTCACGGTGACCGACCACTCGCCGGGCGCGCTGCCCGGTCTCTCGCACCCGGCGGCGCGCGCGTTCATCGAGGCGGTGGGCGGGGAGCCGCGGCCCAAGTACGGCTGGACGGATGTGTCGCGCTTCAGCGCCCTCGGCGTTCCCGCGGTCAACTACGGCCCCGGCGACCCGAACCTCGCGCACAAGCGGGACGAGCGGGTGGCCATCGACGCGATCGCGCGCTGCGAGGAGCGCCTGCGCGCCTGGCTGACCGCGGGCGTGTCAGCCGCCGCGTGAACGTACGCTGCGGGCAGGCGGTTCAAGCACGGTCAAGCAGGCGTTCAGGACGGCAGAAGAGGCAAGGAGCACGGCATGAGCGGCAGTCCCGAGTCCCCCGAGCGGCACCAGCGCAACGAGCAGCGCCTCGGCCCCGTGGTGCGGCGGCGAGGGCAGGTGATGTCGGGCACGGCGGACCAGCGGCTGCTCGACACCAGGGGCCCGTCGGACTGGGTGCACGGCGACCCGTGGCGCGTGCTGCGGATCCAGTCGGAGTTCGTGGAAGGCTTTGGCGCCCTGGCCGAACTCGGCCCGGCCGTCAGCGTGTTCGGCTCGGCCCGCACGGCGCCCGGGGCGCCCGAGTACGAGCTGGGGCGGCGCATCGGGCGCGGGCTCGCCGAGGCGGGCTTCGCGGTGATCACGGGCGGCGGCCCCGGCGCGATGGAGGCCGCGAACCGAGGCGCGAGCGAGGGCGGCGGCGTCTCGGTAGGGCTCGGGATCGAGCTGCCCTTCGAGCAGGGCCTCAACGACTATGTCGACATCGGCGTCAACTTCCGCTACTTCTTCGTGCGCAAGACGATGTTCGTGAAGTACGCGCAGGGCTTCCTTGTGCTGCCTGGCGGCCTCGGCACGCTGGACGAGCTGTTCGAGGCGCTGACGCTCGTGCAGACGCAGAAGGTGACGCGCTTTCCCATCGTGCTGGTGGGCACGGCGTACTGGCGGGGCCTGGCCGACTGGGTGCGCGAGACGGTGATTGCCCAGGGCAAGGCGTCGGAGAAGGACCTCGCCCTCTTCCATGTGACGGACGACGTGGACGACGCGATCGCGAGGGTGACCAAGCCGTAGCCCCTGCGGGGAGCCAGGCCGACCGCCCCCGGGCCCCGGCGTGCTGCCCGCGCCGGGGCCCCCGGGGGGGCGGGGATCGCGCCTGCGCCGCGGCGGCGTTGCGGGGACGCGTGGCCTGCGGCCCGCGTGGCGTCTGCGGCGCGGTGGGTGGTTTCGGGGGGCGGGGGCCCGCGGCCCGCTTGGCGCCTGTCGCGCGACTGGCGCCCGGGATCACCGGCCTCGGGCCTGTGGTCTGCGGCCCGTTCGAACCCCGTGGTGCAACGGCGGGCGCGCAACAGGCGCTTGGCGTCACCGGGCGCGGCTTGCGGCCCGCTCGCGGCCATGGCGCATGGGGGCGTTGGATGCGCCTGGGACGGACAGTTGCCTTCGGCGGGATGGGCGCACGGTGTTACGGCTTGCGGCGTGCTACCGCCTCACGCGCCTGCGGCCCGCTCGCGCCTGCGGCGCATGGGGCGTTGCGTACACCTGCGGCGGAGCGAGCGCTCGGTGTCACCGGGTCGGGCCCCGCCCTCGTGGATGCGCGGCGTACGCCAACTCTTCGGCGATGCAGCAGGCACCAAGCGGGCCGCAGGCCGCTCACTCGGTCACCGCGCGGGCGCGCGACGCACGTCAACTCTCCCCTGCCACGCCGCTGGCCGTTCCGCAGACACGTGGTACGCGGAAACGGCCCGGCCGCGCTGCGGTCATCGAGCCCGCAGCGGGCGCGACGCGGGCCGTTCGGGCGCCGTGCGGGTCAACTACGCGCGCACGGCGCAGGCGCACCACTCATGGATGCCACCCCGCCGCGTTGCGGGCGCCGAGCCCGCGGCAGGCGCCCCGCGTTATGCCAGGCCGCGGCGGGAGACCGTTGGGGGGCGGTGGCCCGCGATCGAGGTGACCATGTCCAGGACCTGCCGCGTCTCGGCGACCTCGTGCACCCGGTAGACGCGGGCGCCGAGCCAGGCCGAGACCGCGGTCGTGGCCAACGTGCCGATCAGGCGGTCCTTGACCGGTGCGTCGAGGGTTTCGCCGACGAAGTCCTTGTTGGACAGGGACACCAGGACCGGCCAGCCCGTGACCACCATCTCATCGAGCCGCCTGGTGGCCTCGAGGGAGTGGCGCGTCGACTTCCCGAAGTCGTGCCCGGGATCGATCAGCACCGCGTCGCGTCGCACGCCGAGCGCGACGGCCCGCTCCGCGAGCCCCACGGTGACCCGCAGGATGTCCGCCATCACGTCGTCGTATCTGACCCGGTGCGGCCGGGTGCGCGGGCGCGCGCCCCCCGCGTGCGTGCACACGATGCCCACGCCGTGCCGGGCGGCCACCTCGGCCAGGCGCGGATCCACGCCGCCCCAGGCGTCGTTGAGCAGGTCGGCGCCCGCCTCGCACACCGCCTCCGCCACCTCGTGCCGCCAGGTGTCCACGCTGATCACCACGGAGGGGTGGCGCCTTCTGACCTCGTCGACGAAGCCCGCCGTGCGTCTGATCTCCTCGGCCGCGTCCACCTCGGCGCCGGGACCGGCCTTCACGCCGCCGATGTCGATGATCTGCGCGCCCTCGTCGACCGCGCGCGCCACGCGGGCCAACGCCGCGTCGTCCGCGAACGTCGCGCCCTGGTCGTAGAACGAGTCCGGCGTCCGGTTGACGATGGCCATGATCACCGGTTCGCCGGGGCCGAACTCCCGCGTCCCCAGCCGCAGCATCCGTTCAGCTCCCCGATCTCGCCCCTGTGAGCGCTCCCGCGTCATACCCTGTCCCCCGAAACTACCCGCCCCCGTTGTCGGTGCGGCATGCGACCATCGGCACAGCGGCCGACGTGGGCGGCGAGTACGGCGAGGCAGCACGGAAGAGCGCAAGGGGAGACGGTCGTGTTCTGGTTTCTGATGGCGGCGATGGTCGTGGTGATCGCCGCGGTCACGCTGGCGGTGCTGGGCAGCGGGGACGGCACCGGCGGGCCAGCCACCGGCGGGCTGGCCGACGCGGAGCCCGACCGCCTCGACGACCCGCTGCCCGGCGACCGCCCGGTCGCGCCCGCCGATGTCGTGCGCGTGCGGCTGCCCGTGGCGCCCCGCGGATACCGGATGGCCGAGGTGGACGACGTGCTCGACCGGCTCGCGGCCGAGCTGGCCGAGCGGGACGCGCGGATCACCGAGCTCGAGACGGCGCTTGCCGGTGCCCGCACCGCGGGCGCGCCCAACGACGCGGAGCGCGCCGCCGAGGCCAACGCCAACGCCGCGCCGCCCGAGGCCCCGTGACCCCTGAGCGGGTCCCGGGGCGGACGCGCGCCTCACCGCCCGTGGAAGCGAGGCCGCTCCTTCCTGGTGAACGCCTCCACCGCCGCCCTGTGGTCGTCCGAGGCCCCGGCCTCGGCCTGGAGCCGCTCCTCCACCTCGAGGGTCTCGGTCAGTGGATGCACCGCGGCGAACGCCAGCGACTCCTTGATCGCGGCGAACGCCAGCGTCGGCCCGTGCGCGAGACCCAATGCGATCTCCCGTGCCACGTCGGGGAGTTCGGCGTCGGGGACCACCCGCTGTGCGATGCCGATCCGTTCCGCCTCGGCCGCGTCCACCTTTCTCGGGAAGAGCAGGAGATCCGCCGCGCGCCCGTGTCCGACGAAGCGCGGCAGGGTCCACGACAGACCGGAGTCCGCGGTGAGCGCAATTCCCGCGAAGGCCGTGCTGAAAGACGCGCTCTCGGCCACCACGCGGTAGTCGGCGGCCAGCGCGAAGCCGAAACCCGCGCCAGCGGCCACGCCGTTGACGGCCGCGACGACCGGTTTCCGCATTCCCGCGATCGCGCTGACGATGGGGTTGTAGTGGAGCGCCACGGTGCGCGTCGGCTCCTCTTCTCCCGCCAATGCCGCGACGTGTTCCTTCAGATCCTGTCCCACGCAGAACGCCCGGCCCTTCCCGGTCAGGAGAACGGCCCGCACCTGGGATTCCATCGCCGCGCGCCGGAGAGAGTCGCGCAGCGCTTCCTTCGCCTCCACATTCAGGGCATTCATCGCGTCGGGGCGATTGAGCGTGACAGTCGCGAGACCGTCGGTTACCTCGTAGAGCACGGTGTCGGTGTCGGCCATGCCGCTCAGCATGACGCAGAGATCCGTGCTATCGCGGGACAATCGGCGAATTGAGTGGTTTTGCGCGTGCGCGTTGCCGAAGGGATACAGGCCAATGTTGGTCATGAGGACGTTCCATGCGGGATAATGGCGTGAAGCAATGTGTTCGAGGCCGGTGACCCCCGTGTTGTCGGCTCCGACGAGGCTGGTTCAGGAAGGGGAACGAGCATGGCGGCCATGAAGCCGCGGACGGGCGATGGTCCGCTTGAGGTGACCAAGGAGGGGCGGGGCATCATCATGCGCGTTCCGCTCGAAGGTGGTGGCCGACTCGTCGTCGAGCTGACCCCGGACGAAGCGGTCGCGCTCGACGAGGAGCTGAAGAAGGTGACCGGCTGAGGCCGCCGCGCTCCGAGCCTTACCCTTCGGCGCTGCCCCGGACGCTCCGGGGCAGCGCCGTCTCGCTGTCGGCGCGGGGCGGCGAGGGCTCAGGCGCGGGCGGCGCACAGGAGCCCGTCGCCCACCGGGAGCAGGGCGGGCACCAGGGCGTCGCTCTCGCGGATCGTGCGCAGCAGCTCGCGCAGCTTGCGCACCTCGGTGGGCGCCGCGGCCGAGTCCACGGTCCTGCCGCCGGCGAAGACGCCCGCGAAGCACACCAGGCCGCCGGGCCGCAGCAGCCGCAACGATTCTGCCAGCGACTCCAGGCACTCGAGCCGGTCGCCGTCGCAGAACACCAGGTCATAGCCGCCGTCGGTCAGCCGGGGCAGGACGTCGAGCGCGTGGCCGGGGATGAGCCGCGCGCGGTTCGCGACGAAGCCCGCCATGGCGAACGCCTGCTTCGCGAACTGGAGCCGCTCGGGCTCGACGTCCACCGTGGTCAGCACGGAGTCGGGCCGCATGCCGGAGAGCAGGTGGATGCCCGAGACCCCGGTGCCGGTGCCGATCTCGACCACGGCCCTGGCCCCCGAGACGGTGGCGAGCAGGCGCAGGGCGTCCCCTGTGCCGGGCGAGACGGAGCGCACACCGGCTTCGCGCGCCCGCTCACGGGCCCAGCGCAGCGCCGCCCCCTCGGCGGTCTCGGCGTCCGGTGCGCCATACGCCTCGGCGAACGTCCAGCTCGTCAGCCGGTTGCCGGTAATGGCCGTCTCCTGTCCCCGTCTGTCACGCGCTTTGACTGTATCGACTCCCCAGGGGAACAGGGCGCCCGGACCGCACGTTGGATCAATGGACGGCGGAGGAAAGCCGGTCAAGAAATGCTTATCCGGAGCTAACGGGGCAGGTGGCTATGGTAAGGACTCCACTGGACACCACCAGAGCCAACAGGGGAGGTGCGGCTGCGTCCACAGGCAGGGGGGTGCTCAAACGCTTCCTGAAGTCTTCCGACGGGCCGAATTCCGTGACAGAGATCGCTGACACCGACAGGGAGCGGTCCACCACCGAGGGGGCCGACGGCCCGCAGACCACCGTCGCCACGTTCAACACCCCGTCTGACGGCGCCACTTGGGCCCCGCCGAGCTGGGAGGAGATCGTCAGCACGCACAGCGCGCGGGTCTACCGCCTGGCCTACCGCCTCACGGGGAACCAGCACGACGCCGAGGACCTCACCCAGGAGGTCTTCGTCCGGGTCTTCCGCTCGCTCTCCACCTACACCCCCGGCACGTTCGAGGGGTGGCTGCACCGCATCACGACCAACCTCTTCCTCGACTCGGTGCGCCGCAAGCAGCGGATCAGGTTCGACGCCCTGGGCGAGGACGCCGCCGACCGGCTGCCGAGCCGCGAGCCCACTCCTCAGCAGCACTTCAACGACACGCACTTCGACGCCGACGTCCAGCAGGCCCTGGACACCCTCGCCCCCGACTTCCGCGCCGCCGTGGTGCTGTGTGACATCGAGGGGCTGAGCTACGAGGAGATCGCGACGACGCTCGGCGTGAAGCTCGGCACGGTCCGCAGCCGGATCCACCGGGGCCGCTCGCATCTACGCAAGGCGCTGCGCCACCGCTCCCCGCGCGAGCGGGGAGGGCGCGAGGAGTCCGTGCTCGCCGCCGCGCAGGGCGCGCCCGCTGGGGGGTTCGCGGAGGAAGGCGGGCGGGAGTGACAAGCGCCCAGCCGGACCCGGCCGACCACCACCTCGGGGAGAGCCTGGCGGCTCTCGTCGACGGGGAGCTGTCGCACGACACGAGGGACCGGGTGCTGGCCCATCTCGCCACGTGTCCCAGCTGCAAGGCGGAGGCGGACGCCCAGCGCGAGCTCAAGAGCGTGTTCGCGGAGAGCCCGCCGCCCGGCCCGTCCGACGGGCTGCTGGCCAGGCTCCAGGGGTTGCCCGCGTCAGACGGTGGCCTGCCTTCGGCCCCGGGGACGCGGACGCCCCCCGAGCCCCCCGCGGGGCGCGGCGGCGGCACGGCGTTCCGCCTCGACCAGCTGCCGGGCGGCAAGGGGCGCGAGTCGCTGCTCGGCCCTCCCCGGCTCGGCTCGGAGCGCGGCTTCCGCATACACGACGGCGGCGGCTCGCGCCTGCACCGCGGCCACCGCCTCGCCTTCGCGGCGGCCGGTGCGGTCTCGCTCGCCGCGGTCGCCATCGGGGGAGCGGTCACCACCGCGGGCCCGGGTGTGGCCGCCGCCGGTGGCTCGGAGGCCGTGGCCGCGGGCGCCGCCGTCACCCAGGCCGCGGCCGCTCGCTCGTCGGGCGCCCGTTCCCAGGACGAAGAGACGGGCAGACCCGGCGCGTTGACCGCCCACACGGTCGGGCTCTCCCTGCTCAGCGCCCCCGCGGGACCCATCGGCGCGACGAGCCAGCTGTTCCCCCTGCTGAACGTCGAGCTGCGCCCTTCACCCGCGGTGGGCCCGGTGGAGCCGCCCTCCACGGGGGCCGGTACGACGGGAGCCGTGAGCCCCCGCTGAATCCTGGTGGCTGACCTGGTTGAATTCCAGCCCGGAAGAGGACGTCGCCGACACGATGGGGACAGCCGCCATGGACAAGGCGAACAGCGCGCCCGGCCAGCCGGAGTCCCGGCCCGGACACGACCCGTACGGCACCCCGCCCTACGGTCAGCCCGGACCGTGGGCCCCGGCACCCCCCGTGCAGCGCCCCCAGCCCACCCCGCCAGGCGGCACCCATGTCCCGCCCATGAGCCCGACCCCGCCAGGCGGCACCCATGTGCCGCAGGCCGGGCCGCCTCCCCAGCACGGGACGCCATCGGGCGGCGCTCCCCGGTACGACCCCTGGGCCGCCCCGGCGGGTTCCGCCGCGCCGCCCCCGTCCGACCACCCCGCGCCGGGCGGGCCCGAAGGGCCCCGTGGCCGCCAGGGCGGCGGCAGGCTGATCGCGGGCGCCGCGGCGATCGCGCTGGTCGCCGGCCTCATCGGCGGCGGCGTCGGCTCCTATCTGGAGCGGCACGGCACGTTCAGCGACGTGCGGCTCCCGCAGACCGTGACCGAGGGCGCCCCCGCCCCCGAGGGCAGCATCGCGGGCATCGCCCAGACCGTGCTCCCCGGCGTGGTCACCCTCCATGTCTCGGGCTCGGGCGAGGCGGGCAGCGGCACCGGCTTCGTGCTCGACGACGAGGGCCACATCCTCACCAACGCGCACGTGGTTCGCCCCGCGGGACAGGGCGGGGCGATAGAGGTCACGTTCAGCAGCGGCGACTCGGCGCGCGCCGAGGTCGTCGGCCAGGACACCGGCTATGACCTCGCCGTCGTCAAGGTCGACGGCTTCTCGGGCCTCAGCCCGCTGACGCTCGGCGACTCCGACGCCGTCAGGGTCGGCGACCCGGTGGTGGCGATCGGCGCCCCGTTCGAGCTGGCGGGCACGGTCACCTCGGGGATCATCAGTGCCACCGAGCGCCCGATCACCGCGGGCGGCGCGGAGGCCGACGGCTCCGACATCAGCTATGTGAACGCCCTCCAGACCGACGCCCCGATCAACCCAGGGAACTCGGGGGGCCCGCTCGTCGACATCAACGGCCGCGTCATCGGCGTCAACAGCGCGATCCGCACCGCCGACGGCGGTGGTGGCCTCGACCCGGGCCAGTCGGGCAGCGTCGGCCTCGGCTTCGCCATCCCGGTCAACCAGGCGAAGGACGTCGCCGAGCAGCTGATCAACACAGGCCGCGCCACCTACCCGGTCATCGGGGTGACCCTGGACACCGGCTATCTCGGCGACGGCGCCCGCGTCGGCAGCTCGGGCGGCGGCCCCGCCGTGGTGCCAGGCGGCCCCGCGGACGACGCGGGCCTGGCCGACGGCGATGTGATCACGGCGGTGGACGGCGAACGGGTGCGCAGCAGCGACGAGTTGATCGTCAGGATCCGCAGCTACCGCCCCGGCGACCGCCTTGAGCTGACCGTGGAGCGCTCGGGCGACGAGCTCGAGCTTGCCGTCACCCTGGGCGAGTCGAGCGGTGAGTGAACGACCGCGGCGGCGGGCATGTCCTGGCGTTCACCGCGTTGTCCACTCCGCCGTCTCCCCTCGGCGCCCCGAGGCGGGGTACCGTGGCCGTCTACCGAATGCGTGAGGGAGCTGCCAGGTGTTCTTCGATATAGGCTCACTCGAGTTCATCGTGCTGCTCATCCTGGCAATCCTCGTCTTCGGTCCGGAGAAGCTGCCGAAGATGATCCAGGACGCCGCCCGCTTCCTGCGCAAGATCCGCGAGTTCTCGGACAGCGCCAAGGCGGATATCCGCAATGAGCTGGGACCGGAGTTCAAGGATTTCGATTTCGAGGACCTCAACCCCAGGACGTTCGCCAAGAAGCACCTCCTGGACAACGACGACCTCGGGCTCAGGGAGCTGACCAGCAGTCTGGACATGCGCAAGGAGCTGACCGAGGTCACCGACGCGGTGAACGGGCGGCCCGCGCGCCGCACCAGCCTCGACAAGCCGGGCGCCACGTCGTCGAAGCTGGCCAAGGGCGCGGGCGCGGCGGGTGCCGCGGCGGCGGGCGGGGGCGCGGTGCGCCTCGACAAGGACGGCCCAGGGGCGGACTCATCGGCGCCCGCGACCCCGCCGCCCTTCGACGCCGACGCCACCTGAGTGGATTCGCGCCCTTCGGGGGCATATGACACCACCCGATCTCCCGGCATGCCCGACACCCCGGACCCGGATGGCTATCCTCCCTATGTCCGGGGTGTGCCCAGGACGAGGGCAATGAGGAGGCGTCGCGTTAGATGGAGACGACGAGTCGGGCGGAGCCGCAGGACGCGACAGGCGGCCCAGGCGCGTCCGGGGGGAAGGACGCATCGCAGGGGGTGCCCGGCGCTCGCCGGGCGGTGGAAGGCTACCTGATGGCGGGCTTCCCCTGGTACGGCCTCGATGACGCGTTCACGGGCGCGCGCTGGCTGATGCAGGTCGGCGTCGCCGCCGACGGCGCCGTGGAGCACGGCTCCACGGGGCACGGCGACGAGCCGTCGCTGCGGGGCGAGTTGGGCGAGGAGGAGCAGCGGTTCGCGGTCGTGGTCACCGTCGCGAGCCGCCCGGTGCGCCGCAGCCCCGACGGGAACGGCGTGCTCGAGGCCACCTCGGTCTCCTCGGCCGCGTGGCTCGCGGGCTCCGGTCTGCTGTCATGCACCTGGCCCGCGCAGATGGAACGCGCGCTGCGCCAGGACTGGCTCGAACAGCAGACCGCCATCGCCTGGGAGTTGGCCGACGACCTGCACGGCGGCGCGTGGACGATGCTGTCGCTGCCGGTGGACGGCGTTCCGACGGACTTCCACTACCGGGAGTCGGAGTACGGCTGGGTGCTCGCCGGGGCCGCCCAGCACGAGGTGCACATCGGGGCCTATGGCCGCGGGATGAGCGCCTACGGCCTCGGCTTCGCCGTCGTCAAGGACATCGAGAGCTACGCCTGACGCCGGTGGCGCGGGTGGGCCGCCGCGAAGGCCGCCCACCCGGGGCCGGGACCCCGGGGCCTGGCACTCCTTCAGAACTTGTTGCTCGGCGTGAGGCCGAGCGACATCCCCGCGAGACCCCGCGCCCGGCTTGAGAGCGAGGACGCCACGCCACGCAGCGCCGCCCCGGCCGGTGAGTCGGGGTCGGACAGCACGACGGGCTTTCCCTCGTCGCCGCCCTCGCGCAGCCGCACATCGATCGGGATCGTGCCGAGCACCGGCACCTCGGCCCCGGTCGTTCGGGTCAGGCCGTCGGCGACCCGCTTGCCGCCGCCGCTGCCGAACACGTCGACCATCTCGCCGCAGTGCGGGCACGGCAGGCCCGCCATGTTCTCCACGACGCCCACGATCTTCTGGTGCGTCTGCACCGCGATCGACCCGGCCCGCTCGGCCACCTCGGCCGCCGCCTGCTGCGGCGTGGTCACCACCAGGATCTCCGCGCCCGGCACCAGCTGCGCCACCGAGATCGCGATGTCCCCCGTCCCCGGGGGCAGATCGAGCAGCAGCACGTCGAGGTCGCCCCAGTAGACGTCGGCCAGGAACTGCTGCAGCGCCCGGTGCAGCATCGGCCCGCGCCACACCACGGGGGCGTTCCCGGGCGTGAACATGCCGATCGAGATCACCTTCACGCCGTGCGCGGACGGCGGCATGATCATGTTCTCGACCTGGGTCGGGCGGGCGTCCGTGCCCAGCATGCGGGGCACCGAGTGGCCGTAGATGTCCGCGTCCACCACGCCGACCTTGAGCCCGTCGCGGGCCATGGCCGCCGCGAGGTTGACCGTCACGGACGACTTGCCGACGCCGCCCTTGCCCGAGGCGACGGCGTAGACCCGGGTCAGCGAGCCCGGCTTGGCGAACGGCACCTCACGCTCGGCCTGCCCGCCGCGCAGCGACGTGGCCAGCTCCTTGCGCTGCTCGTCGCTCATCACGTCGAGCTCGACGCGCACCCCGGTTACGCCGGGGACCGCGCGCACGGCGTCCGTGACGTTCGCCGTGATCGAGTCGCGCATCGGACAGCCCTGGATCGTCAGATACACCCCGACCGCCACCGTGCCGTCCGGGGCGATCTCCACGGACTTGACCATGCCGAGATCGGTGATCGGACGGTGGATCTCCGGGTCGTTCACCCGGGACAGGGCGGCCCGGACCGCGTCCTCGCCGGGCAGCGTGCCGGTCGCGCCCGCGGGGGGCGGGGGAGTATCGGTAGCCATGTCCCCGATGGTACGGCGCTCCCGGTGCCGCGGCGGACCGCCCCTTCGGGGGGTCGCGGGCGTGCCGTACGCTGCGGCTCGTGACAGAGAAGTCCCCCGCACTCCGTCCCAACTGGCGCCGTGCACTGGGGGGTGCGGCGTCCGCGGGAGCCCTGGTCGTCGCCCTCACCGCCTGCGGTGCCGACGAGCCCGAGCCCGAGACGAACGGCGTCGACGAGCTGCCCGCCGCGGAGATCGAGGAACGCGCGAGAGCCGCCGCCGCCGAGGCGTCGTCCGTCCGCCTCTCGGGAACGGTGATCACCGAGGCGGGGACGTTCCGGCTCGATGTGCGGCTCGGCGGCGAGGGCGGGGTCGGTGAGGTCTCCACGGAGGGGACGACGTTCGAGCTGCTGCGGATCGGCGACGACCTCTACATCAAGGCCGACCAGACGTTCTGGGAGAGCGAGGGCATCCCCGATGAGCTGGAGACGGACCCGACGGAGAAGCTGGACGGCAAGTATGTCCGCGTCGTGCCCGACGACCCCGCCTATGAGCAGCTCAGCGGCTTCACGGACAAGAACACCCTGCTCGACGGGCTGCTCACGCTCGACGGCGAGCGCGCGACCGGCGAGGAGGGCGAGATCGATGGCAGCCCCACCATCCGCGTCGAGGCGGACGGGGGCGCCGGGGGCGTGATCGAGGTGGCGCTCATGGGCACGCCCTACCCGCTGCGCCTGGAGCGCGGCGGCGCGGCGGGGCAGCTGACGCTCGACGACTGGGGCCAGGAGTTCTCGCTGAACGAGCCCAAGGAGGACGAGATCGTCGACTACGGGGACGCGCTGATCAACCCCGAGGAGTAGCCCGGTGGCCCGAGGCGCCGCGCCTGCGCACGGGCAGCCCGCTCGGCGTGGCGACGCGGGTGCTCGCCGGGGTCGGCAGCGGCGGCGCCGCCTGCGACTCCACGGGCATCGCGCCCGGGTGCTGGGTGGGCTCACCGGCCGGTTCGAGGCGCAGCACGCGGCACTCGCGGGCCCAGCGCTCGGCGATGCCGTCGGCGTCGGGGGCGTTGAGCCGCTTCCCCTTCAGCTCGGCGACCGCGTCGGACCAGCTCTCGCTCCCCGGGGCGGGCTCGGCGACCACGGCGGGCCATACGACCAGGCGCCCGCCCTTGTCCTTGCTGCGGCTGCTGACCGTCGCGGCGGCGCCGTCGGCCAGCCCGAGTCCGTCGAGCGGCTGCTCGCCAGGACCCCCGACGAGGCACACCGCGCCGCCCGACCACACGTGCCACAGCGCTCTCGCCGGTCCCTCGGGGCCGCGCACCCAGACCAGTGCGGACTTCTTCGCGGACTCCTCGATCAGGGCCAGTCCGAACGCGGCGATGGCGGCGTGGGAGGTCATGCCTGGGAGCGTAGCGGCGGGCCGCTCAGGCGGACAGGCCGAGGGCCGCCATGCGCCGGGTGTGCGCCTCGGTGATGCGCGAGAACATCCGGCCGATCTCTGCCAGGTCGAAGCCGTCGGCGACGCCGCCCACGAGCATCGTGGAGAGCGCGTCCCGGTCGGCGACCACCCGCTGGGCCTGCGACAGCGCCTCGCCCATCAGCCGCCGCGCCCACAGCGCGAGGCGCCCGCCCACCGGGGGCTCGGCGGCAATCGCGGAGCGCACCTTCTCCACGGCGAACTCGGCGTGCCCGGTGTCGTCGAGCACCGCGAGCACGAGCGAGCGGGTGTCGGAGTCGAGCCGTGAGGCGACCTCGCGGTAGAAGTCGGCGGCGATCGCGTCGCCGACGTACGCCTTGACCAGGCCCTCGAGCCAGTCGGACGGCGCGGTCAGCCGGTGGAAGTCCTCCAGGGCCGACGCGAAGGGCTCCATGGCCTCGGTCGGCTCCTCGTCGATCTGCCGCAGCCGCTCGGTGAGCCGCTCGAAGTGGTGGAACTCGGCCGCGGCCATCCGGGCCAGCGCCGCCTTGTCGGCCAGGGTGGGCGCCAGCTTGGCGTCCTCGGCGAGCCGCTCGAACGCCGCGAGCTCGCCGTAGGCCAGGGCGCCGAGCAGGTCCACCACGGCCGCCCGGTACCTCGGGTCAGCTGACGCCTCCGCCCAGTCGGCCGCGAGCCGCGGCGCCTCGGGAGCGGGGGTCGAGGTCTCGGACGTCTCCATCAGCTCTCCTCCGCGGGCGGTCGTGGGCCCCGCCCTCTCCTGGTCACGCCGTGCACAATAGCCCCTGAGCGGGGCCCTCCGTCCCGTGTGACGATCACCCGGACGACAGGGCCTGCCGCATGTGCGCCGTTCCGGGGTACAGTGGTATAGCGGCCCACTCGTATGTGGTGGGCCCATCCCCATGCCGGAGACCTGGGCCGGTCGCGTCCGCCGTCGCCTCGGCCGGATGTGCCGTAGGCCCAGACCCCCGAGGATGCCCGGTCGGTGGCCCGATCGGCTCCGACCTGACCAGCCCTCCGCGGCGGTGCGGTGTTCGCACCCTCCGCGGCATGAGGGACCCGCTCGCGCGGTGCGTGCGCTTGAGCGAGACGACCGGGTCCCGCGCCCGAAGGGCGGCCCCCGACAGGGCCGCCACCCGCAGGCGCGGTGCAATTCGACCCGCCTCGCCGCCGGGTGCCGCGTCACACAGAAGAGGCAACGACCCTGTCCGCTACCACCACACCCACCAGCTTTCGGGATCTGGGGATCCTGGCCGAGACGGCAGAGGCCCTGGAGGCCGTCGGCATCACCACCCCGTTCCCCATCCAGGAGATGACCCTCCCGGTCGCCCTGGCAGGCACCGACGTCATCGGCCAGGCCAAGACCGGCACAGGCAAGACGCTGGGCTTCGGCCTGCCCCTGCTCGAAAAGGTCACCGTTCCCGCCGACGTGGAGTCGGGGCGCGCCCAGACCACCGGGCTCACCGACGCCCCGCAGGCGCTCGTCGTCGTGCCCACGCGCGAGCTGTGCCAGCAGGTGACCAACGACCTGCTGACCGCGGGCAAGGTGAGGAACGTCCGGGTGCTCTCCATCTACGGAGGCCGCGCCTACGAGCCGCAGGTCGAGGCGCTGGCCAGGGGCGTGGACGTCGTCGTCGGCACGCCGGGGCGGCTGCTCGACCTGGCGGGCCAGCGCAAGCTCGACCTGTCGCACATCCGCTGCCTCGTCCTCGACGAGGCCGACGAGATGCTCGACCTCGGCTTCCTGCCCGATGTGGAGAAGATCATCGAGCTGCTGCCCGCGAAGCGGCAGACGATGCTGTTCTCCGCCACCATGCCGGGGCAGGTTATCGGCCTCGCCCGGCGCTACATGAGCCAGCCCACCCACATCCGCGCCACGGAGCCCGACGACGAGGGCGCCACTGTGGCCAACATCACGCAGCACGTCTTCAGGGCGCACTCGCTCGACAAGCCCGAGATGGTCGCGCGCATGCTCCAGGCCGAGGGCAGGGGCCTGGTGATGATCTTCTGCCGCACCAAGCGCACGGCCGCCGACGTGGCCGAGCAGCTGGGCCGCAGGGGCTTCGCCGCCGCCGCGGTCCACGGCGACCTGGGGCAGGGGGCGCGCGAGCAGGCGCTGCGGGCGTTCCGCAACGGGAAGGTCGACGTCCTCGTCTGTACCGACGTCGCAGCCCGCGGTATCGACGTGGACGGCGTCACCCATGTGATCAACTACCAGACGCCCGAGGACGAGAAGACCTATCTGCATCGCATCGGCAGGACGGGCCGCGCCGGTGCCACCGGCATCGCGGTCACCCTGGTCGACTGGGACGACATCCCGCGCTGGCAGCTGATCAACAAGGCGCTCGGCCTGGCGTTCCCCGACCCGCCCGAGACGTACTCCACCTCCGCGCACCTCTTCGAGGCGCTGCGGATCCCCGAGGGCACCAAGGGCACGCTGCCGCGCGCCGAGCGCACCCGCGCGGGGCTCGCGGCCGAGGAGGTCGAGGACCTGGGCGGCCCCGGATCGCGGCGCCGAGGGCGCGAGGCGCGCCCGCAGCGCGCGACGACCACCCGCACCCCGCGCCAGCGCCGCCGCACCCGCGGCGGGGTCACGGTCGGGGACGAGGGCGGCGAGGCGCCCGAGGCGCGGGCCGCGGGGCAGGCCACCGGGCCCGCGAAGGCCAAGGCCGCCCCCGCGCCAGGGGCGGGCGGGGACGGCGCCGAGGGCGCCGCAGCGCCGCGCACCCCGCGCCGCCGTCGCCGCAGGACCCGCGGCGGCCAGGCGGGAGCGCCGGGGGCCGCGGGCGCGGGGGGCGCGGCCACCGCGACGGACCCGGCGCCCTCTGGGTCCTGAGGGTTCGGCGCCTGACACGGCTCGCCTCGAGGCGGGGCACTCAGAAGACGGGCTCACCGTCCCGGGTCAGGCGCCAGTCGACCGAGGCGAACGCGGCGGGGTCGATCTCGCCGTTCGCCTGGACCCACGCGATGATCGTGTTGCGGATCTCGTCCGAGTTCGACCACAGCTGGTCGGCCGCGGCCACATGCGGAAAGTTTCCGCCGCCGTTGGCTCGGTAGTTGTTCACCGCGAGCACGAACTCCGCCGTGTCCGCGACCGGTTCGCCGTCGAACGCCAGCTCGGTGATCCGTGAGCCCGCGGGCCTGGCGATGTCGATGTCGTAGGTGACCCCGCTGACCACGTCGTAGTTGTAGTCGGGCGTCCCGTCCGCGTTGGTCAGCTCCTCAGGATCCACCGGGGCACCGGCCGGGACCTGCGCGAAGTAACGGGCTGAGAACTCCAGGTAGTCCCTCAGCTGCGCGCCCGTGACGAGCCTGGCCTCCAGCGTGTTCTCGAAGACGTACATCCCCGCCACGTCGCGGATGGTGACCTCGCCCGCCGGAATCGCCGCGGTGCGCGAGAAGCAGGCCGCCTGCGACAGCACCGGCAGGTCCCCGTACTCCGTGCCCGCCACCGCCGCGCGCACCGTCTCGGCCTGCACATGGTTGATGAAGTCGATGATCGGGGTGTCGCGCCAGGGCGCCTCGGCCGCCGTCATCGCCTCGGAGGCGGTGCCGATGACCTGGTTGACATAGGCGACGGCGTTGGCGTGCTGCTCGGCCACGAGCGCGGTGACGCGCGGGTCCTCGTCGGCGGTGTTGGCGTCGATCACGCGCGAGCCGACCGAGTCGACCTGCCAGTGGCCTCGGCGCCACACCAGCTCGAAGTCGAACACGCTTAGCCGCATGCCCCAGCGCAGCGGCTCCGAGAGCACCACGTCGCGGCCCGTCTCGGCGTTGGCCACCCGGCGCTCGGCGATCTCCTCGTGCGCGTGGCCCACCAGGATCGCGTCGATGCCGGGCACCCGCTCGGCGACCAGCGCCGCGGCGTTCTCCACGTGCGGGAGCTGGTCGCCGTACGAGGATGTGCCGCTCGTGCCGGAGTGCGCGGAGACGATGACGACGTCGGCGCCCGCCGCGCGCATCCTCGGCACCCAGTGCGCGGCCTGCTCGGGCAGCCCGGGGAACGTCATCCGCCCCTCGACATGCGCCCGGTCCCACACGGCGATGCCGGGGTTGGTGAGGCCGAGGACCCCGACCCTGACGTCCCTGCCGTAGGGGTTGCGCAGTGTGCCGATCCAGTACGGGGGGAACGCGGGCCGCTCGGTCGCGGCGTCCAGCGCGTTGGCCGCGAGGAGGGGGAAGTCGCACTGCTCCTCGAAGGCGCGCAGCAGCGGGATGCCGTAGTTGAACTCGTGGTTGCCCAGCGCGACCGCGTCGTAGCCCATGGCGTTCATGGCCAGCGCCATGGGGTGCACGGGGCCGCCGTCCCCGCCCGTGATGGGGTCGATCTTGGCGTAGTAGTAGGCGAGTTGGGTGCCCTGGATGGTGTCGCCCGCGTCGATCAGCAGGGTGCGGTGGGGGCCGCGCTCGTCGCGGATGGCGTTGATCAGGGTGGAGAGCTTGGCCAGGCCGATGTCGTTCCCCTCCCCGTCGGTGTACTCCGCGTCGGTGAAGTAGTCCCAGTTCAGGACATTGCCATGCAGGTCGGTCGTGCCCATGACGGAGAACGAGAAGCGCCTGGGGTCGGGCGTCCACTCCGCGGCGGCGGGGGTGGTGCCCGCGGCGGTGGTGAGCGCGACGCCCGCGCTCGTGGCCGCGGTGCGGCCGAGGAATGTCCGGCGGTCGAGCGGCATGGGGGTGACTCCTCGCGGGGGGTGGGGCCTTGGGAACGCGCGTAGATTCTGGCGGAGCCGCCCGTTCGGCGACAGCCCCTCGGCGTTTCTCCTCGATGATGGAACGATGTCGTCGGCCGTCCTCCCCGGCCGGTACCGTCGGGGTGTGAGCAGACCGCCTTTCTGTGAACCGCCCGCCGAGGTGCGGGCCCACCGGCTCGCCACCCGCAGGGGCGAGTTCGCCGTGCTCGACGCCGTTCCCGCCGACCGCGAGCCCGTCGCCACGGCGCTGCTGGTGCCCGGGTACACCGGCAGCAAGGAGGACTTCATCGCGCTGCTCGTCCCGCTCGCCGACGCGGGCATCAGGGCCGTGGCGGTCGACGGCCGCGGCCAGTACGAGTCGGTGTGCACCGACGGGCCCGCGGCGTTCGGCCTCGGCGCGCTCGCCGAGGACGTGCTGGCGCAGGCGGAGGCGCTGGGCGAAGGGCCGCTGCACCTGGTGGGGCACTCGCTCGGCGGGCTGATCTCGCGCGGCGCCGTGCTGCGGGCGGTGGCCGCGGGGAGCGCCCCGCCGTTCGCCTCGCTCACGCTCATCGGCTCGGGCCCAGGCCGGATCGTGCGCCGCCAGCGCTGGCGCGCGCGGGCGCTTGGCGCGGGGCTGCCGCTGCTCGGCGCGCGGCGCATATGGCGGCTGACCCAGCGCGGCGTCGAGCCGGGCGAGGTCGGGGCGTTCCTCCGCCGCCGCTGGCTCGCCAACGCGCCCACGCAGTTGCGGACCACGGGCCGCGCGCTGTGCTACGAGCCCGACCGGGTGGACCTGCTGGCGCGGGTGGGCCTGCCGATCCATGTGCTGTCGGGCGAGCGCGACGGCATCTGGCCCATCCCCGCCATCGACCGCATGGCCGAACGCCTCGGCGCGCACCGCACGGTGATCACGGGCGCCGAGCACTCGCCCAACGCCCAGGCCCCGGCGGCCACGGCCTCGGCCCTGCTCGCGTTCTGGGCCGCCCTCCCCTCGCCCCGCCCGCCCGCGTCCCCCGATCCCGCCGAACGGGACCGCTCGGCGGCGGGCTGACGGGGGCGCTGGCGCCTACGCTCACCGACCCCGCGGTGACCGCGCTGCCGCCCCCCGCGCGCCGTCGTCGACGCGCTCGGGCCCGTCGAGCGGCCGGTCAGCCGACCAGCGGCGCGGCGCCCTTCGCGCGGGTGAGCAGCTCGGCGTAGACCTCAGGGGGCGTCGTGAACTCGCCCAGGGCGACCGCCTTGCGCGCGCCGTGGTAGTCGCTCGACCCCGTGGTCAGCAGGCCGAGGTCGCCCGCCAAGCCGAGCAGCCTCGCGTGGGCGTCGGCGTTGTGGTCCATGTGGTTCACCTCGACGCCGTCGAGGCCCGCCTCGGCGAGCCGGACGATCGCGCCGTCGGGCACGCACCTGCCGCGCTGCTCGGCCAGCGGGTGGGCGAAGACGGCGACGCCACCGGCGTTGTGGATGAGGCGGATCGCGTCGAACGCGTCGAGCTCGTGCTTGTCGACCCAGGCCACGCCGCCGTCGCCGATCCACTGGGCGGTGAACGCGGCCGGGATGTCGGGGATGACGCCCGCCTCGACCATCGCCGCCGCGACGTGCGGGCGGCCCACCGAGCCCGCCGCGAGCTCGCGGACCCGCTCCCAGGTGATCGGGACGCCCATCTCCTGGAGTTTGGTCACGATGCCCTTGGCCCTGGGCACCCGGTCGTCGCGCAACAGGTCGCGCTCACGGGCCAGCTCGGGCTCGGTGGGGTCGAAAAGGTACCCCAGCATGTGCAGCGAGACGCCGTCGAGGCGGCAGGAGATCTCCGCGCCGGTCACCAGCGTCAGCCCGGCGGGCAGCGCCGCGGCGGCGGCCGCGTGGCCCGCTACGGTGTCGTGGTCGGTCAGGGCGACGACGTCGAGCCCCGCGGCCCTGGCCGCCGCGACCAGCTCGTCGGGGGTGTCGGTGCCGTCGGATGCCGTGGAGTGGGTGTGCAGGTCGATGCGCACCGGGTCAGGATAGCCGCGGCAGCAGCTGTGGCGAGAGGGCGCCGCAGGGCACCAGGTCCACCTCGGACCCGGCGTCGCGCAGATCGGTCAGCACCAGCTCGTCGTACATCAGCATCCCCGACTCGGGCGGCCACACCACGGCCCACAGCCACAGCCCCATCGCCTCGCCCGCGAACACCGCGCGGTCATCGGGGGTGTCCCGCACGAGCCACAGCGGGGTGGGGCGCCCCGCGGCGAGCACCTTGGCCCGCGGCGGCTCGTCGACGTTGAGCCGAGGGCCCGGGTCAGGGCCCCGCACGCCCGCGTACCCGGCGCCCAGGCCGACGCCAAGCTCCTCGGCGATCAGCAGCAGCTCGCCGGGGCCGCCGAGCGGTCCAGGGCCCGTGCAGGCGACGGCGGTGGCCCGGCCGCCGCCGCGGTCGTCCCCGGCGTGGGCGATGCCCGTGAACAGCCAGCCCACGGGCAGCGGCCACGGCATCCACACGGGGACGCGGGCGCGTTCGACGGCCACCGTCAGCGCGTTGACGCTGGGCGGGACGACGGGCTGGAGCGGGTGCACCGCGCCGTGGACGGCGCACTGCCAGGAGTCGGCGAAGAGCCCGGGCGCCCGGACCCGCCCACCGCATCTCGGGCAACTGGGTTCGCCCCTCATGGGGAACAACAGTCCCTCCGCGCCGCCCGTGAGTCAAGGCGATTCACGGGCCGAGCGGGACCTGGGCGCGCGCCGGGTCACGGGGATCGGCGCCATGACCGGCCCAGCGCTCGGTCAACGCGTCCGCGCCGTGCGCCCGTTGCCAGGCCGCCTCGTTCGGGGTCATGGGCAGCAGCGGCAGGAAGCGCACCGGGTCGCGGGGCGCGGGAAGCGCCAACTCCGGTACGGATCCGTCGGGTCGGCCGACCAGCACGGCGGTGAACCGCGCCCCTGGCCACAGCGGCTCCCCCAGGTCGAGCGAGCCGCCAGGGGCCACCACGACGCCCTCCACCTGCGGCGAGGCCGCCACCACGGCCAGCGGGCGCAGCACCGCGTCGGTGGTGGCGCGCCCGGCGCGCAGGGTGAGCAACAGCTCGGCGCGCGGCCCTCGTTCGGGATCGGCGACCGGCGCGGTCGGGTCGGCCATGGGCGCGGCCGACATGCCGAGCGTGGCATAGCGCACGAGCCCGGCGGCCGCGTCGGGGAAGCGCAGCACCTCGATGCGGTCCGCGCCCACGAACGTCACGGCGGCGCGCGCGTCGGGCTCGCCGAACGCCGTCCGCAGCCGCTCCTCCACCCCCGCCAGGACGCCGGTCACCGGACGGGCTCCGCGCGTTCCTCCAGGGGCGCCCGCACGGGCGCGCCCTCGGGCGCTTCGCTCCGCTCGGCCCTGATCACCAGCGCGAGGCCGAGGACGATCAGCGCGAGCGCGGGGTAGGCGGCGGCGGGCGGCAGCTGGCCGAGCCACACGGCCGCGATCAGCGCCGCGCCCGGCGTCTCGAGCAGCAGCGCCGTCGACGTGATCGAGGGGCCGAGGCCGCGCACGACGCGGTTGATGAGCGAGTGGCCGAGCAGCTGCGCGGTGGCGGTGAGCGCGAGCAGCTTGAGCCAGGTCACGCCCGAGTACCCGCCGCCGAGCGACGCCCCGGCCAGCAGGCACGCCGCGAGCAGCGGCGCGGCTGCCGCGCCGTAGCACAGGAACGTGTACGTCGTGGTGCTCGTCGTCCTGCGCACCTCGGCGCCGATCAGCACATACCCGGCCGCGGCGATTCCGCCGCCGAGCGCGAGCGCGTCCCCGGCCAGCGCCTCGGCGGAGAGCGACAGATCCACGCCGGTCAGCACGAGCACCCCGGCGAACGCGATCGCCGCGCCGCCCCACACCGTGGCGGGCGGCCTGTGGCCGGTCATCCGCAGCAGCAGGGTGGTCCAGATGGGGGTGGTGGTCACCAGCGCGACGGACGAGGCGACCGACGTCAGGTGCAGGCTGGGCAGCCAAAGACCGAAGTGCGCGGCGAGCGCGGCGCCCGAGGCCAGCGAGAGCAGGACCGTGCGGCGGCTCATGGCGGCCAGCTCGGCACGCAGCCGCCGCCGCAGCGCGATCACAGGCGCGAGCCCGGCGACGGCCAGGGCGTTGCGCCAGAACGCGATGGCCAGCGCGGGCGCGGCGGTGGCGGCTATCAGGGGGCCGGAGACCGAGACGGTGGTCAACGCGACCGTCAGCAGCAGCGCGTCGAGGCGCGCGCCCGACGGCACGGCGGTGGCGGCCACGCGCTCCTCCTACGACGGCGGGGAAAGCGAACGGCGGCCGGGATCAGCTCCGGCCGCCGGCGGGTGCGAGGGGCGCGCCCTCGCCACGGGTGCTACAGGGCACCGAAGCCCACGCGGCGCGCGGTCGGCTGGCCGATCTCCACATAGGCGACGCGGTCGGCGGGCACCAGCACCTTGCGGCCGCGCTCGTCCACCAGCGTGAGCACCTTGGCGCCACCCGACAGGGCCTCGCCGACGGCGGTCTCCACCTCCTCGGCAGACTGCCCGCTCTCGAGAACGATCTCGCGTGGCGTGTGCTGAACGCCGATCTTGATCTCCACGGCTTGTCCCTCCGCTGGTCCATGACGTGCGCGATGGTCCGCGCCGTACCCGCACAGGTTATCCGCGCCGGTCGGCCCCTCCCGCCACGGGCGGCCACGCCCAGAGCGAACAGCGGATGACGTACCCCGCCTCAGTGCTGTGTCTCAGTGCTGCATGGGGAAGCCCGCGATGCCGCGCCAGGCCAGCGACGCGGTGAGCCTGCGGGCCATGTCCCCGGGGATCTGCTGGCCCGAGCTGAGCCAGTGCCGCGCGGTGATCTGGGCCATCCCGCACAGGCTGACCGCGAGCAGCATCGCCTGCTCCTCCGGCAGGTCGGCGTCCTCGGCGATGAGCGGCGAGACCATCTTGGCGCAGTCGAGCGCCACCTGGTCCACGCGCTCGCGCACCGAGGGCTCGTTGGTCAGGTCGGACTCGAAGACCAGCCGGAACGCGCCGCCCTCGTGCTCCACATAGGAGAAGTACGCGTCCATCGTGGCGGCGATGCGCTGCTTGTTGTCGTTCGTCGAGGCGAGCGCCTCACGCACCGCCTGCACGAGCGCCTGGCACTGCTGGTCGAGCAGCGCCAGATACAGCTCGAGCTTGCCGGGGAAGTGCTGGTACAGCACCGGCTTGCTGACCCCCGCCCGGTCGGCGATGTCGTCCATGGCCGCCGCGTGGTACCCCTGGGCGACGAAGACTTCCTGTGCGGCGCCCAGCAGCTGGTTGCGCCGGGCCCGGCGGGGCAGGCGCTGGCCGCGTGGGCGCGCCTCGGTCTGCTCGGTGGCTGTCACGCCGCCTCCCGGTGGTTGTGGTGTGCCCCCGTACCGTGCACACATCCTGGTGGTACACCGCTCCTAGTCGTACGCCGTGCCGACATCGTACGTTCGAGCCGTCGCACGGCGTGCATCGCGAGGGGAGGATTTCACTCCTCGGACAACCCGGCTCAGCGGTACTCGTCGTCGCCCGGGTCCACGACCCGCGCCTGCTCGGCGGCGTCCGCGGGGTCCGCCTCATCGGCGGTGCGCTCGGCGAGCGGGGTGTCCCGCAGCCGCAGCAGATCGAAGCGCTGCTCCGCGGCGTCCGCCTCGGGCGCCTCCTCGTCGAGGCCCTCCTCGTAGCGCTCCTCCGCCTGCTCGTCGTCGAGGAACTCGTCGAACGACTCGGGATCGGCCGGATCCTGCGTCATGGCCGCCACCTCCTCGTGGTCCTCTCCGGTCCGCCTGGCACCTTCCGGCCCTCCCAGCGTAGGTGCGTCCCTCCGGGGAGGCGAACCCACCGATTCGGGACCGGTCGCGGAGGGGCGCGTGCCAGGGCCGCGGGGGGCTCCTACTATGGCGCCATGCCAACCACCGAGGAGCTGCGCACCCATGCCGCGCTCGCCGCCGCGGAGGGCTGGCCCGGGGTGCGGGACGGGGAGACGATGCGCTCGGTCGCGCTCCCGGGGATGACGCTGGCGATCCGCCGCCGGGCGGCAGCGCTCGACGGCCTGGAGCCGGCCCTCTTCGTGCACGGCCTCGGCGGCTCGTCGCGCAACTGGTCGGCGCTGATGGAGCGCCTTTCGTCCCATGTGGAGTGTGAGGCCGTCGACCTTCCGGGCTTCGGCGCCTCGCCCCCCGCGCGGAGGGCCGACTACTCCCTCTACGGGCACGCCAGGGCGGTGATCCGCTGCCTCGAAGTCAGCGAGCGCGGCCCTGTCCACCTGTTCGGGAACTCCCTGGGCGGCGCCGTCGCCACCCGGGTCGCCGCGCTGCGGCCCGACCTCGTGCGCAGCCTGACCCTGATCTCGCCCGCCCTGCCCGAGCTGAACCCCCAGCGCACCGCGCTGCCCACCGGGCTGCTCGGCGTCCCCGGCGTCACGCGGCTGCTGCGCCGCGTCACGCGGGACCAGCCGCCCGGGCAGCGCGCCCGCCAGGTGCTGCGCCTGTGCTACGGCGACCCGGCGCGGATCACGCTCGAGGAGTTCACCGCGGCCGAGGCCGAGCTCGAACGGCGGCAGTCGCTCCCGTACTTCTGGGACTCGCTCACCCGCAGCACCCGCGGGCTGGTCAACGCCTACACCCTGGGCGGCCAGCACTCGCTGTGGCGGCAGGCCGAACGGGTGCTCGCGCCCACGCTGCTGATGTACGGCGTCCGGGACCGCCTGGTGTCCTTCCGGGTGGCGCGTCGGGCCAGTCGGGCGTTCGCCTGGTCGCGGCTCGTCGTGCTTCCCGAGGCGGGGCACATGGCCATGATGGAGTACCCGGAGGAAGTGGCCACGGCCTTCCGGGACTTCCTGCCCCTGACCACGCCGGCCGGGGCCGGCTGAGGGAGCGTATGGACCACCGAGACGCCGCCGCACCGACCGCATGGCGCGCGGAGCCGCTGCCGGGTCCCGGTGGCCGCGGACAAGGACCCCGTCAGGAGTATCTCGATGCCTTCGACGACAGACAGATCGGGCGCGCCATCCCCGAACAGCGCCGCCCGGAAGGGCGGGAGGGGCGTCCGAGGACGCAGTCGGGCGGGCGCCACGCGTCGCCGCGCAAGCGCGGGTCCGTGCTCGGGGATAGGCGGCGCCGCCGCTCGCCCGGTGGCTGGGGCAGGACGCTCAGCGGGATGGCCGCGGCCGCGGTCGTGACCGTGCTCGGCATCGCGGTCGCCGTCCGCGTGGCCGACCCGGGCTCGGGCGGCGCCGACGTGGCCGACGCCGAGCACCCGGCGCCCGAGGGCCAGGCCGGGGGCGGCGCGGCCGAGCCCGACACGCGCCCCAGGATCCCCGGGGACGCGCCCCCCGAGCGCGGTCCCGCGCCCGAGCCGACCTATGAGGAACTGCTCGGGCAGCGCGTGGAGATGGCGGCCGACCTGGACGGCTCGGGCGAGCTTGTGCCGGTCGGCGGCAGCGAAGAGGCGGCCAACCCCGACGCGACGACGCTCGTGCGCTACCGCGTGGACGTGGAGGAAGGGCTGGGCGTGGACCCGGAGTTCTTCGCCGAGGCGGTGCAGCGCACGCTCAACGACAGCCGCGGCTGGGGCAACCGCGGAGAGCGCTCGTTCGCCCGGGTCTCGGGCGGCGACCACGACTTCGTCGTCACCCTGGCCAGCCCGGGTACGGCCGCGGACTGGTGTGCGATGTCGGGGCTCGACATCACCGAGGACAACGTCTCCTGCAACTCGTCGAGCACCGAGCGGGTCATCATCAACGCCTGGCGCTGGGCGCAGGGCTCGGAGACCTACGGGGACGACATCGCGGGCTATCGGCAGATGCTCATCAACCACGAGGTGGGCCACCGCCTCGGCTACGGCCATGTGACCTGTCCCGCGGAGGGCGAGCCCGCGCCCGTGATGATGCAGCAGACCAAGTTCCTCGAGACCGAGGGCGTCACCTGCCTGCCCAACCCCTGGCCGCACCCCGGCAACTGACCGCGCGGGCGCGCGGTAACGACGCCGGGTCGCGCGACGTCACGAATATTCACCCCTTCTGATGGTGCGGCGGACAACCGTCCGCCGCGTCGGGCACATGTAGACATACCGTCTTTCCGTCAGTGACCTGTCAGTGACACGGAGAGAGGGGGTGCGCGGGTGCGCGTCGCATTGCTCACGGAGGGTGGGTACCCGTATGCGCGGGGCGAGTCGGTCGCCTGGTGTGACCGGCTGCTGCACGGCCTGACCGGCCACGACTTCGACATCGGCGCCCTCAGCCGCGGCGGGCGGCAGGAGCGCGGGCCCTGGCGCCCGCTGCCGCCGCACGTGCGCCGGGTGCGCACCGCGCCGCTGTGGGGTCCGCCGCCCGCCGGGCGCGCCTCGCGCGCGGGCGCGCGGCGGTTCGCCGAGCACTTCGCCGAGTTGACCGCCGCCCTGTGCCCCGGGCATCAGCTCCTGGGCGACGAGGGCACCAGGCGACAGGCGGACCGTTTCGCCAGTGGCCTGCACGGACTCGCCGACGCCGCCGACGCCCATGGCGGGCTCGGCGGCTGGCTGCGCTCCGAGCGGGCCTTGCGGATCCTGGAGGCCGCGTGCCGCGCGCGGGGCGCGCCGCGCGCCGTGCGGTTCGCGCGGGTGGCCGACCTGCTCGCGGTCGCCGAGCGGCTCGAACGGGCCCTGCGCCCGCTGTCCCTCGACTGGTACGGCCCCGACGGTCTCGACGCGGCCGACCTGTGCCACGCCGTGGGCGGCGGGCCAGCCGCGCTCGCCGGGCTGCTTGCCAGGCGCCGCCACGGCACGCCGCTGCTCGTCACCGAGCGGCGGGTGCGCGTGCGCGAGCACTATCTCGCGGGGGTGGCGGCGGGCGCGGCGGGGGCTGGGGCGGCGGTGCGGGCGCTACTCGGCGCGTTCCAGGTTCGGCTGGCCCGCGAGATCTACGCGTCGGCCGCGCTGATCACGCCGGGCGACGCGCTCGCCAGGCGCTGGCAGGAGCGGTGCGGGGCCGCGCCCGAGCGGCTGCGCACCGTCTATCCCGGGCTCGACGCGCGCCCGTTCGACGCGGTGGCCGACGCGCGGGGCGGGGCCGCGCCGCCCGCGCTCGTGTGGGTGGGGCGGCCCGTGCCGGAGAAGGACCTGGTCGGCCTGCTGCACGCGTTCCACCTGGTGCGTGCCGCCGAGCCGGGGGCGCGGCTGTGGATCGTGAGCGCGCCGGCGCACGGCCGGGGCGATGGCGCCTATCTCGCGCGGTGTCGCGCGCTGGCGGCCAGGCTCTTCCCCGCGCCCGACGGCGGGCCGGGGCCCGTGGCGTTCGCCGAGGTGGGGGACGCGGAGGTGCCCGGGCTCGCCGACGCCTACGCCCGCGGCGGGGTCGCGGTGCTCTCCAGCGCGGTCGAGGGCTTTCCCGTGCCGCTGATCGAGGCGATGTTCAGCGGCGGGGCGACGGTGTCGACCGACGTGGGCGCGGTCGCCGAGGTGGTCGGCGGCACCGGGCTCGTCGTGCCGCCACGCGACCCGAGGGCGCTCGCCGACGCGTGTCTCGCGCTGCTGCGCGACCCCGAGCGCCGGGCGCGCCTGGGGGCGGCGGCGCGCGCCAGGGCGCTTGAGCTGTTCACCGTCGAGCGGAACGTCGCGGCGTTCGGTGCCATCTACCGCGAGCTCGGCGGGGAGCGGCCCGCGGCGGCGCGGCGGCCCGCTCGGGTGGAGGAGACCATACGCCTGACCGCCGTCCGGGGAGGAGGCGAGCGGGCGTGACCGGCTCACCCGATCCCGTGCGCGCGCTGCTGACCGACCACCGCGCCCTGTGCGAACGGGCCGTCGACCCGCTGGAGATCGCCGCGGGGCTCGAGGCCAGCGGCGTCACCGACCGGGCGGCCGCGCGTTTCCGGCACCGCGACGTGTTCTCGCTCGCCGAGGAGCTGTTCGCGCGCGTCACGCCCCCCGAGTGCGCCGAGGGCGTCGGTGCCGGGCGCGCGCCCCGGCGCCGACGGCGGGCCGCGCGCCTGCTGTCCCCGCTGCTGCCCGGCGTGCTGTGCGCCGCCACGGTGGCCGCGGGCCGCGCCCGCCCGTTCGCCGCGGTGGTGCTCGCGGTCGCGCTGGCCGCGCTGACGCTCGCCGCGGCGCGCCTGGTGCTCTCGCCGCTCGGCCCACCGAGGCTCGCCGGGATCTGCGCGCTCCCCCCGGTCGGCTACGCGCTGTTCGGCGACGCGGCGCTGGCCGAGCTGCTGCCGGGGCGGCAGTCCGCGCCCCAGGACGTGGCGACCGCGACCGCGCTCACCCTGGCGTTCGCCGCGGCGCCCACCGCGTGGTGCCGCGGCTGGTTCGCGGTGCGCCGTGGGCGGCTGCTGGCCGCGAGCCGCGGGCTGCGCGAATTCGCCGCGGGGGCACGGCCTTTGCTCGCCGCCGCGCTGGCCCTCGTGCTGGCCGGGCTGCTGGCCGTGCAGGGCGCGGCGCGGCTGCTTCCCTTGCCGGGCACGCCCGGCGCGTTCGCCGCCACGACCGCGCTGGGGCTGCTGCTCGGCCTCGGCGTCCTGCTGGTCGGCCATGGCCGCACGGGCGCCGCGGCCGCGGGGTTCGCGGCGGCGGGCGCGGCCGAGCTGCTCGCGCTCGCGCTGGCGAGCGGCGCGTGGCTGCCCGGCTGCGCGGGCCTGGCCGCGCCCGTCGAGGCGCTGGTCGCGGCGCACGGCACGGCCGCCGTTCCCGCGCTCGCGTGCGGGGGAGCGGCGGCCGCGCTGCTCGTCCCCACCATCCGCACCCTGACCCGCGCCGCCACCACCCTGTGAGCCCGTCCCCCCACGAGACCCGTTCCGATGCGACACGAGGAGTTCGAGAACCGATGACCCGACAGCTGCCCGGCGTTCGCGCCGTCGCCCCCAGGGAGGCCGTCCGATGAGAGTGCTGCTTCTGGGCGCCGGCGGGTACCTGGGCCGGTTCGTGGCCGACCGGCTGCTCGCCGACCCCGCCGTCCAGCTCACCGCGCTCGGCCGGGGCGACGACGCGGATGTGCGCTTCGACCTGTCCACCGGGAGCCCCGGCGCCCTGACGCGTTTCCTCGACGCCGTCCACCCCGGCGTCGTCGTCAACTGCGCGGGCGCCATCCGCGGCACGGCGAGCGAGCTGACCCGGCACAACACCGTGGCCACCGCGACCCTGTGCGAGTCGCTGCGGCGCAGCGGGTGCAGGGCGCGGCTCGTGCACCTGGGCTGCGCCGCGGAGTACGGCCCCTCGCAGAACGGCTCGTCGATCGCCGAGGACGCGGTGGCCAGGCCGGGCGGCCCCTATGGCGTGAGCAAGCTGGCCGCCACCGAGCTCGTGCTCGGCTCGGGCCTCGACGCGATCGTGCTGCGGGTGTTCTCGCCGACCGGGCCCGGCACGCCCGCGGGGTCGCCGCTCGGCCGCCTCGCGGACTCGCTGCGCCGCGCGATGCAGCACGGCGACAGCGAGCTGAAGGTCGGCGGGCTCGGCGTGCAGCGCGACTTCGTGGACGTGCGCGATGTGGCGAGGGCCGCACACGCGGCCACGCTGTCCGCCGCGCAGGGGGTGGTCAACATCGGCACGGGCCACGCCGTTCGGCTGCGCGACGCCGCGAGCGCGCTGGCCAGGATCTCGGGGTACACCGGGACGCTGCACGAGCTCGATGGGCCGCCCGCGCCCCGGCACCCCGAAGGGGTGGCGGTCGTTCCCTACCCCGACGGCTGCGGCGGCTGGCAGCAGGCCGATGTGCGCACCGCGCGCGACCGGCTCGGCTGGCGGGCCCGCATCGGCCTTGAGGAGTCGCTTGCCGACATCTGGATGGAGGCGGCCTGCCGGATGTGAGGCCGTTGACCGAGGGGGGTGGCGGCCGTCTGCCCACAGGGTGGAACGGGTGTCTCGGAATGGGACGGGCCGTGGCAGTGTTGAACCACGAAGGACTGTCCCTCAAGACCCCACGGAGTCACCGTGTCGCTGCCACCCCTGGTAGAGCCGGCCGCCGAGCTCACCGTCGACGAGGTCCGCAGGTATTCGCGCCATCTGATCATTCCGGACGTCGGGATGGACGGGCAGAAGCGGCTGAAGAACGCCAAGGTGCTGTGCGTGGGCGCGGGCGGCCTGGGGTCTCCCGCGCTCATGTACCTGGCCGCGGCCGGGGTCGGCACGCTCGGCATCGTCGAGTTCGACGAGGTGGACGAGTCGAACCTCCAGCGGCAGATCATCCACAGCCAGGCCGACATCGGGAAGTCCAAGGCGCTCTCGGCCAAGGAGACCGTCCTCGGCATCAACCCGTATGTCCGGGTCAACGTGCACGAGGAGCGCCTTGACTCCTCCAACGTCATGGAGCTGTTCGCCGGGTACGACCTGATCGTCGACGGCACCGACAACTTCGCGACCCGCTACCTGGTCAACGACGCGTGCGTGCTGCTGAACAAGCCGTATGTGTGGGGCTCCATCTACCGCTTCGACGGCCAGGCCTCGGTCTTCTGGTCCGAGCACGGCCCGTGCTACCGCTGCCTCTACCCCGAGCCCCCGCCGCCCGGCATGGTGCCCTCGTGCGCCGAGGGCGGCGTGCTTGGCGTGCTGTGCGCGTCCGTCGGCTCGATCCAGGTCACCGAGGCCATCAAGGTGCTGACCGGCACGGGCGATTCGCTGGTCGGGCGGCTGATGATCTATGACGCCCTGGAGATGGCGTACCGGCAGGTCAAGGTCCGCAAGGACCCCGACTGCGCGGTGTGCGGCGAGAACCCCACGGTCACCGAGCTGATCGACTACGAGGCGTTCTGCGGCGTGGTCTCGGACGAGGCCCAGGCCGCCGCCGCGGGGTCCACGATCACCCCGGCGCAGCTCAAGGAGTGGATCGACGCCGACGAGAAGATCGACATCATCGACGTCCGCGAGCCCAACGAGTACGAGATCGTGTCCATCCCCGGCGCGCGGCTCGTTCCCAAGAACGAGTTCCTGATGGGCAACGCCCTCAGCGACCTGCCGCAGGACCGGCGGATCGTCTTGCACTGCAAGACGGGTGTCCGCTCCGCGGAAGTCCTCGCGGTGCTCAAGAACGCCGGGTTCGCGGACGCGGTGCACGTGGGCGGCGGCGTCATCGGCTGGGTGAACCAGATCGAGCCGCAGAAGCCCGTCTACTGAGCGGTGTCCCACGGAGGGCGGGGCGGCCTGCGGCGTGGCTCAGCCGCCGCAGGTCAGCCCGGGCTCGGGGACCGTGCCGTCGAGCAGGTAGCGGTCGGTGACCGCGGTGACGCACGGGTCGCCGCTGCCATAGGCGCCATGGCCCTCGCCCTCGTAGGTGAGCAGCACCCCGACGCCCTCGCCGAGCGCCTGCCGCATGCGCTCGGCGCCCGCGTAGGGCGTGGCCGGGTCGCCTGTGGTGGCCAGCAGCAGGATGGGCGCGGCGCCCTCGGCCGACACCTCGGGCCGGTCGCTCTCGCCCGCCACGGGCCAGTGGGCGCACGCCAGCACCGACCACACCAGCTGGGGGCCGAAGACGGGTGAGGCCGCCTCGAACTCCGCGCGGTGCTCCGCCACGTCGTCCACGGTGAGGCGGGAGGCGAAGTCGGCGCAGTTGATGGCGTTGTTGGCGGCGTGGAGGTTGCGGTAACGGCCTTGGGCGTCGCGGCCGTTGTACTCCTCGGCGGCGGCGAGCAGCAGGTCGCCGCGGCCCTCGTCGAGCGCCTGGCGCAGCGCATCGGTCAGATAGGGCCAGGACGCCTCGGAGTAGAGCGCGGAGAGCAGGGCGGTCAGCGCCAGGCCCGCGGTCAGCTCGCGCTCGGTCGCGGTGGGCAGGGGGCGTTCGCGCAGCGCGTCGAGGAGGCCGTTGATGGCGTCGTACGCGGGCTGCCCCCCGCCGCCCGTGGGGCAGTCGGGCTCGGTGGCGGCGCAGTCGGCCAGGTAGTTGTCGAGGGCGAGCTGGAAGCCCTCGGCCTGGAGCAGCGCCCGCTCGGTGACATCCCTCGTGGGGTCGACGACGGCGTCGAAGACGGCGCGGCCCACGCGCTCGGGGAACAGGTGCGCGTAGACGGCGCCCAGCTTGGTGCCGTAGGAGACGCCGAAGTAGTGCAGCGCCTCGTCGCCGAGCGCGGCGCGCAGCAGGTCGAGGTCGCGGGCGGCGTCGCGCGTGGTGACGTGCGGCAGCAGGCGACCGGCGTTGGCCGCGCAGTCCTGGGCGTAGTCGCGGCCGTCGGCCAGGTGGGCGGCCTCCTCGTCGGGGGTGCGCGGGGGGCCGTCGTCCCGCTGGCCCGCGGCGTCGATCTCGGCGTCCGAGCGGCACACGACGCCCGCGCTCTCGCCCACGCCACGCGGGTCGAAGCTCACCAGGTCGAAGCCCCCGGCGCGCAGGGCCTCGTAACGGGCGGCGGCGCGGGGGAGCGTGGCCACCCCCGAGCCGCCCGGGCCCCCGAAGTTGAACACGAGCGATCCGACCCGGTCGGCCTCCGCGGTGGTGCGGGCGCGAATGACCGCGATGCCGATCGTTTCGCTGCCCTCGGGGTCGGCGTAGTCGAGCGGCACGGACAGCCGCGCGCACTCCCAGCCCTCGCCAGGGGCCTCGCCCGCGCCCTGGAGCGCGCTGGGCGCTGGGCACGTCGACCAGCGCAGGGTCTGCTCGGTGAACTCGGCGGGCAGCGCGGGCTCGAAGGCCGCATCGGGCCCGGGCGTCGCGTCCGCCTCGGGTATCCCGAGCGCCGCGGGGGGCTCGCCCCCTCCGCTGCACGCCCCCACCGCGACCGCCATGGCCACGGCCAGGGCCGCCGCCCGTGTCCCACCCCGGCGCATTCGCCAACCCCCTCGCACGCCACGTTCCCCTGCGAGGCTACCCGCACCGGCGCGTCGCGGTCGCGAACGGTCAGGGGCGCGGGGCGCGTTCGCCCGCGCCGGAGGGGTCAGTCACACCTGTCAGTCACACGTGTCAGTCACACGTGTCGCCGTTGTCGGGGAGGTCGCCGCGCAGGAGGTAGGCGTTGGTCTTGTCGACGACGCAGTCGTTGCCGCTCGTGTACGCGCCATGGCCCTCGCCGTCGAACGTGAGGGCGACGGCGACGTCCTCGCCGCCCAGCGCCTTCTGCATGTGCTCGGTGCCCTGGAACGGGGTCGCGGGGTCGCCCGTCGTGCCGATCAGCAGCATCGTGCGCGCGCCCTCGGCCTTGACCGCCGGGTGCGGGCGGTCGCCCCTGACCGGCCAGTGCGTGCAGTTGAGCAGCGACCAGGCCATCGGGGGGCCGAAGACGGCCGACGCGTCGTCGAACGCGTCGCGCACGCGCCTGACATCGGCGTCCGTGTAGCGCTCGCTGGAGTCGGCGCAGTTGATCGCGGTGAGGGAGGACTGGAGGGTGCTGTAGGTGCCGTCGGGGTTGCGGCCGTTCATCGCGTCGCCGAGGGCAAGCAGCACGGTGCCGTCGGGCCGCTCCTCGGACAGCGCGTCGTCGAGGCCCTGGGTGAGATAGGGCCAGAAGTCCTCGGAGTAGAGCGACTGCGCGATGCCGCCCCAGGCCAGCGACTCGGTCAGCCGCCTGTCGTCGGGGTCCTGGGTGCGCATGGGGCGTTCGCGCAGCCGGTGCAGCAGGTCGCTCAGCCGGTCCTCGGCCTCGTCGCGGTCGTCGCCCAGGGGGCAGTTCTCGCTCTCGGCGCAGCGGTCGATGTAGGTGTCGAGGGCCAGCTGGAAGCCCTTCGTCTGGGCCAGCGCGCCCTGTTCGGCCGTGCCTGTGGGGTCGACGACGGCGTCGAAGACGGCGCGGCCGACGCGGCGCGGGAAGAGGTGCGCGTAGACGGCGCCGAGCTCGGTGCCGTAACTGACGCCGAAGTAGTGCAGCCTGCGGTCGCCGAGCACCCGGCGCAGCAGGTCCATGTCGCGCGCGGTGGCCTCGGTGGTGAGGTGCGGCAGCAGGTCGCCCGCCGACTCCTCGCAGCCCTGGGCGAACTCCCTGAGCCGGTCGTTGAGCTGGCGCCGCTGATTGGCGTTCTCGGGCACGGGGTCGGCCGCGAAGTAGCGGTCGAGGCCCTTGGGGTCGAGGCAGTTGACGCCCTCGCTGTCGCCGACGCCGCGCGGGTCGAAGCTGACGAGGTCGTAACGCCGGTGCAGATCGCGGTAGTCCTGGCCGAACGCGGGCAGCGTGAGAACGCCGGAGCCCCCGGGCCCGCCGAAGTTGAAGATCAGGGAGCCGATCCGTTCGTCGCCGCGCTCGTGGGCCTTCGACCTGATCAGCGCGATGTCGAGGGTGTCGCCCTCGGGGGAGCGGTAGTCCACGGGCGCCCGCATCGTGGCGCACTCCCACTCGGTGCCGTCGGGCAGCGGGCTGGGCGACATCTGCTCGTCGCCCTGGGACGCGTCGGGCGCCTCGCAGCGCGACCAGTCGAGGGACTGCCCCGTGAGGGAGTCGGGCAGGTCCGAGGTGTCGGCGGGCTCCGACCTGGCCGCGGGCGCCGAGCCGAGTCCGCGCCCGCCGCGTTCGATCCCCGAGCACGCGGGAACGGCCAGCAGCGCGCAGGCGGTCGCCAGGGCGGCGCAGGGGAGGGCCAGTCGGGCTCGGATCATGAGGCGGGCTCCCATCCTTCGCGCCGACAGGTCCTTCAGCCACATCGTCGGCGCGCGCCCGGCGCGTTCGCACGCGGGCGGCGTCAACCGGGTGATGTGCGCCCCGGCGCGAGCCAGCGCCCGCGCAGCGCGATCAGCACCGCGGCCGCCACCGCGAGCAGCACGAGCGAGACGGCGGTGGCGCCCGCGGGGTCGTCCTGGAGCAGCAGGTACACCTTGAGGGGCAGCGTCTGGGTGGCGCCAGGCAGGTTCCCCGCGAAGGTGATCGTCGCCCCGAACTCGCCCAGCGCGCGCGCCCAGCACAGCGCCGCGCCCGCGGCGAGCGCCGGGCCGACCATGGGCAGGGTGACCAGGCGCAGCGTGGTCAGCGGACCGGCGCCCATGGTGGCGGCGGCCTCCTCGTAGTGCGGCTCGAGCCCGGAGAGCGCGCCCTCCAGGCTGATCACCAGGAACGGCATGGACACGAAGACGGCCGCGACCACCGCCCCCGCGGTCGAGAACGGCAGCCGCACGCCGAGCGATTCGAGCGGCCCGCCGAGCAGCCCGCGCCGCCCCAGGCCCTGGAGCAGCGCGACCCCGGCGACCGTCGGCGGCAGCACCATCGGCAGCAGCACCAGGGAGCGCACGAGCGTCTTGCCGCGAAACTCGGCCCGGGCCAGCAGCCAGGCGAGCGGCACGCCGAACGCCAGCGAGATCACCAGCGCCCACCCCGACACCAGCAGCGACAGGCGCAGCGCCTCGGTCACCGCGGGGTCGGTGAGCCGTTCGCGAAGGCCCGACCAGGGCGCGTCGGCCACGATGCCGAGCAGCGGCGTCAGCAGGAACGCCACCCCGAGCAGCGCGGGGACGGCCAGGGTGAGGGGTGGGCTGCGCCTCACGGGGGGCTCACGCGGGGGCTCACGCAAGGGCTCACGGGTGGCTCGTGGCGGCTCACGGGGCGAGGAAGCCCGCGTCGTTCAGCAGGGCCTGGGCCTCGGCGCCGTTGAGCCATTCCACGAACGCGGCCGCCTCGTCGGGGCTGTCCGCGCCGTCGAGGGTGGCGGCGGGGTACTCGGCGACGGTGTTCTGCTCCTCGGGGATCGGCACGGTGAGCACGTCGTCCCCCGCCGATGCGGCGTCGGTGACATAGACGAGGCCCGCGTCCGCCTCGCCCAGCTGGACCTTGCCGAGCACGGCCCTGACGTTGGGCTCCTCGGAGTCGGGCCGCGCGTCGACGCCCGCGCGGTCGAGGATCTCGCGCCCGTAGCGGCCCGCGGGGACCTCGGGGGCGGCGAGCACCAGGTTGATGGCGGGGTCGGCGAGGTCGTCGATGGCGTCGATGCCCGCGGGGTTGCCGGGCGGGGTGACGATCGTCAGCTCGTTGCGGGCGATCACGGTGGGCTCGCCGGTCTCGCCCTCGACGCCCGCCATGGTCTCGGTGTCGGCGGTGACCAGCACATCGGCGGGCACGCCCTGGGTGACCTGGGCCGCGAGCTCCTGGGAGCCCGCGAAGGAGAAGCGCACGGTGACGCCGGGGCTGGCCTCCTCGTAGAGCGCGCCCGCCACCTCGAACACGTCGGTCAGCGAGGCCGCGGCCAGCACGGTCAGCGTCGTCTCGCCGCCCGCGCCGCCTCCCTCGCCCTCGTCGTCGTCCGCGTCGTCGGAGCCGCAGGCCGCGAGCGGCAGCGCGAGCGGCACGAGCAGCAGTGCGGCGGCCAGGCGCCGCGGGATGCGCGTGGACACGTGACTGATCCCCTCCGGCCTTCTCAGGCCCTGTCGATGTGCACGCTCGTGGCCTTGACGCGGGCCACGGCCTCCATGCCGACGGCAAGGCCCAGCTCCTCGACGGCCTCGCGCGTCAGCAGCGAGACCAGCCGGTGGGGACCGGCCTGGATCTCGACCTGCGCGGCGACGTCGCCGAGCGTGACGGCGGTGATGATGCCGGGGAAGGCGTTGCGCGCTGTGGTGTAGGGCTCGTCCCCTTCGGCACCCCTGCCGCTCGGCGCCTCGCCCGCGAGCGCGACGGCGAACGTCGCGAGGTCGGGGCCGTCTATCAGCCGCCGCCCCGCCTCGTCGCGCCGGGTGGGCAGCCGCCCGGCGTCCGCCCAGCGCCGCACCGTGTCGGGGCTCACCCCGAGCAGCCGCGCCGCCCGCCCCATGCTGTAGGACCGCATGTGCGGGACCCTAGGCGTTTCGGACCCGCAGACACAAGGGGACTCCGGATCCTGGGCTCGCAACTGCGGGGCAGGGGACCCTAGATCGCTTCCTTGCGGGTGAGCTGGGTGAACGCGAGCCACCCAGGGAGCACCGGCAGCCAGAACGTCATCATCCGGAACAGCACCACCGCGCCGAGCGCCGAGCTGTCCGGCACGCCGAACGCCACGAGCGCGCCGGTCAGCGTGATCTCGATCGCGCCGATGCCCCCGGGGGTGGGGGCGGCGGAGCCCAGGGCGTTGCCCGCGAGGAAGACCACCGCGAGCGTGGGGTAGTGCACGTCCTCGCCGAACGCCCGCAGCGACGCGTCGAGGCACAGGACGAACGCCGTCGTCATCAGCAGCATCCCGCCGACGCCCGCGAGCAGCTTCCTCGGCCGCTGCACGACGTCGAGCATGCGCGGCACCACCCCGGCGAACAGGCTGCGGACCCGGTCGAGGATCGCCTTCCTCAGGCTGGGCACCGCCGTGATGATCAGCACGATCACGGCCACCGTGAGCAGGCCCGCGATGACCGTTCTCGACGCCGAGAACGTCGGGGTGCGCTCGGTCCCCGTGAGATAGCCGAAGAGGAGCAGCAGCCCGATGTGCGAGGTGGCGCCGAACAGCTGCGACGCGCCCACGCTGGCCACCGCGTGCCCGGGGCGCAGGCCCTGGCGTTGCAGGAAGCGGGCGTTGAGCGCCGCGCCGCCGATCGCCGCGGGGGCGACCAGCTTGACGAACGAGCCCGCGACCTGCGCCGTCACCGTGCGCTTGTAGGACACCTTCTCGGGCACGAACCCCAGGAGGCTCAGCGCCGCGGCGAAGTACGTCAGCGCGGAGAAGCCCGCGGCGACCAGGACCCAGCCCCAGTTGGCGTTCTCCCACACCCGCTGGAACTCCGGCTGGATCAGCTGCGACAGCAGGAAGTACGCGGCGAACGCGGCGGCGATGATGGTGACCAGCGTGCGCGGCCTGATTCGTTCGATGCGCGCGGGCTCTATCGGCGCCTGGGGGCGGACGAGCAGCACCTGCTGGCGGATCTTGGAGAGCAGGTCGGGCTCCCTGGCGTTGTCAAGGGCCTCCTCCATCGCGCGCTTCTCCGCCTGCTTGGCCGCCTTGACCGTCCTGCGGTCGGCGTCCTCGGGCAGGCTGCCGCGCGCCTCGCGGTACGCGCGGGCCGCGTCGAGGACGATCTGCCGCTCGCGCTGCGACCGTTCGCGCGACAGCTGCCGCAGCGCGGTCCTCGTGGTGCGGCTGAGCGCGATCGGCTGGAGCATCGGCAGGCTGGCCGCCACCGCGTCGGGGCCGAGCACGGCGACGGCGGCCGAGACGGCGCGCTCGGCGCCCACCCGCAGCCCGAACGTCGTGAGCAGCTGCGCCACATCCATCCGCAGCAGCAGGTCGCCCGCCGCGATCTCGCCGCCGCGCAGCTCGGTCAGGTACACCTCGCCTTCCCGGTCGACCAGGAGCGAGCCGCCGTCCAGCCTGCGGTGCGCGATGCGGCGCGCCTGGAGGATGGCGAGCTGCCGCCAGGCCGCCTCCATCAGCGCGTCGGTGACCTCGTCGTCGGGCAGCGCGTCCAGGTCGCGGCCGCCGATGTGCTCGTAGACCAGCATCACCGCGTCGGGGCCCAGCTCGGAGGTGGCGATCAGCTTGGGGGCGCGCGCGCCCGCGGCTCCCGCGGCGTAGGCCAGCAGCGCCTCCTGTTCGAGCGTCTGGCGCAGCGACGGCAGGCTGCGGCGCTGGGTGATGCCGCGCAGCGCGAGCCGCCGCCAGAGCCGGTAGAAGAAGCCCTGCGCCTGCTGCGCCCTGTCCACCACGGTGACGTCGAGCGGCGGCCCGGTCTCCAGGGTGACCAGGTAGCGGCGCGTGCGCTGCTGGCGGTCCCCTGTGTCCTTGCCGCCGTCCCGCTCGCCCAGGTGCTCGGCGCGCAGCGCGCTGACCGGGCGGAAGCCGACGTTCCGCAGCCCGGCGAGCAACTGCTGGCCGGTGGCGCGGACGTTGGGCGAGCCGACGGCGTAGAGCGTGCCGTAGGCGATGGTCCAGCCGATCAGGACCGTGACGACGATGGAGAACGGCGTGGTGTAGCCCGCCACGAGCATCGAGAGCGCGTCGAGCAGCAGCACGGCCCACATGGCGAGCCGCCAGCGCGGGCGGTGGTTCATGCCGACGGCCGTGGCATAGGCGATGACAGGGGCCAGATAGCCGTGCACCGGCTCGGTCACCGCGCCGCTCGGCGCGATGCGGGTCAGCGCGTCCTGCACCGAGTCGGGCGAGAGCCTGGCCACCCACAGGCTGAACGACAGCGACACCCCGTGCGCGAGCACCGCGGCGAGGACGCCGTCGGCGATGCGCAGCCCGTCCCGTTTCACCAGTCGCTCGATCGCGAACGCCACCGGGATCACCAGCACGGCCACGCTCGACGCGAAGCCCGCGAAGTTGATCAGGAGCGAGGGCGCCTGGTCCGCGCCCTTGTCGACGTCGTCCTCGATGCCCTGGGTGGTGCCGATCGCGAATGTCGCGAGCGCCACCACGAGGGCGATGCCGAGCACCCCGAGGAGCACGCGCAGCAGATCACTCGGCCGGTGGACGCGGGCGGCCAGGATCGGCTCGTCCACCTCCAGGTGGTCCGCGCGCGTCGGGTCCGCGCGCAGCAGCGCGTCGAGCGGCTCGTCGGCGCCGTCCGGCTCGTCCCGTCGGCGCGCCGTGCGCCCGTCCACGCGCTGTGCCTCTTCTTCGCCCCGTATCACTGGTCGCTTCCCCAGGATTCTCCTCGTGCTGGAACTGCCGACCAGCCCTCCCCCGTGCTGGGACGATAGTGACACGAGAGACGGCCGCGGGTGGGCCGTCCGTGAGATACGGCACCATGAACGCCATGGCTGACCCCGCTGACCCCGCTGACCCCACCGACGACGAGGAAGGCGCGGAAGGCGCGGAAGGGGCGACCGGCCGCGGTGGCGCGCACCGGCTGCCCGAGTACGCCGACCGGGTCCTCACCGAGGTCGAACGCATCCCGCCAGGGCGGGTGCTGACATACGGGGACATCGCGCGGCGCCTCGGCGGCGGCGGGCCGCGGCAGGTCGGCAGGGTGATGGCGCGGTACGGCGGCGCGGTGCCGTGGTGGCGCGTGGTGCGCGCGGACGGGCGGCTCCTCCCCGGGCACGAGCGGCGCGCGTTGGAGCACTACCGCATCGAGGGCACCCCCCTGCGCGCCGGCGCGGACCCCGGCGCGACGCCACGGCTCGACCTCCGGCGCGCGGTGTGGGACGGGGGCGCGGACGGCTCGGGAGCGCCGGCGCCCGGGCGCGGCTGAGCTTCGGCTCACGCTCACCAGCGTGCGCCGTCCGTCCGGGGGACGGATGCGAAACGCTGCGCCCCGGGAGCCGTCTGGCGTACCGTCTCCTCCAACGTCCCCGAGAATGCGCGATGCACGTGAGCCTCTCCGTCCCCTTCACTGACCGGCCGCCCGCCCCGGGAGCGTACCGACTGGTGCGCGCCCCGGTCGGCGACGCACGGGTTGTAGCTGTGGACGCCAGCCAGCGTCGGGTGGTTGACCACCCGGGCGGGCCGCTGCTGGTGCTCGCGGGTCCCGGCACGGGGAAGACCACCACGCTGGTGGAGGCCGTGGCCCGCCGCGTGGCGGACGGCGCGGATCCCGAACGCGTCCTGGTGCTGACGTTCAGCAGGAAGGCGGCCGCCGAGCTGAGGGACCGGCTGACCGCGCGCCTGGGAGGAGCCTCCCCGCAGGCGACCACGTTTCACTCCTTCGCTTACGCGTTCGTACGGGCGCATCAGGACCGCGACCTGTTCGCCGAGCCGCTGCGGCTGCTCTCGGGGCCCGAGCAGGACCTCTACCTGCGCGAGCTGCTCGCGGGCCACCGCGACCCCGGGGGCGCGGGCTCCGGCGTCGACTGGCCGGACGAGCTGCGCGCCTGCCTGACCACCAGGGGCTTCGCCGACGAGCTGCGCGCGGTGCTCGCGCGCAGCCGCGAGATCGGCCTGGCGCCCGACACGCTGGCCGGGTTCGCCCGCCGCACCGGGCGGCCCGACTGGGAGGCGGCGGCCCACTTCCTCGCCGAGTACCTGGACGTCACCGAGGCCCAGGGCGTGCTCGACTACACCGAGCTGGTGCGCGGCGCGGCGCGGCTCGCCGATGACCCGGGCGTCGCCGCCGCGGTCAGGGCGCGGTACGACGCGGTGTTCGTCGACGAGTACCAGGACACCGACCCCGCCCAGGTCGCGCTCCTGCGGGCGCTGGCCGGGGGCGGGCGCGACCTGGTGGTGTTCGGCGACCCCGACCAGGCCATCTACGCCTTCAGGGGCGGCGACGTGAACGGGATCCTCGGCTTCCCCGACGCGTTCCGCACCCGCGCGGGCGCCCCGGCGCCCGTCGCGGTGCTGCGCACCGGCAGGCGCAGCGGGGCCGCGCTGCTCGCCGCCACGCGCCTGCTCACCCAGCGCATGCCGCTGTCCAGGCTGCCCGCCGAGGCGGTGCGCGGGCACCGGGCGCTGACGGCCGAGCGGGACGGCGGCCGCGTCGAGGTGCGCACCTATCCCACGCCGGGCGCCGAGCTGGACAACATCGCGGATCTGCTGCGCCGAGCCCACCTGGAGGAGGGCGTGCCCTGGGGCGAGATGGCCGTCCTGGTGCGCGCCGGCGCGCGGTCCATCCCGGTCGTGCGCCGGGCGCTGACGGCGGCGGGCGTGCCCCTCGAGGTGGACGGCGACGACCTGCCCCTGCGTCAGGAGCCCGCGGTCGCCCCGCTGCTGATGGCGCTGCGCGCGGTCGCGGGGCCCGGCCCCGGCGAGGGCGCCGCGCTCGCGCCCGACGACGCGCTCGCGCTGCTGGCCTCGCCGCTCGGCGGCATGGACGCCGCAGAGCTGCGCCGCCTCGGCCGCGCCCTGCGCAACGAGGAGCGCGCCGCGGGCGTCGCCACCCCGCGCCCCTCCGACGAGCTGATCGCCAGGGCGCTGGCCGAGCCCGAGCGGCTGGTCACCCACGACCCGGCGTACGCGGGGGGCGCGCAGCGCCTTGGGCTGCTGCTGCGCAAGGCCCGCGAGCTGCTCGCGGGCGGCGGCAGCGCCGAGGAGGCGCTGTGGATGCTGTGGGAGGGCACGCCCTGGCCTGGGCGGCTCGAACGGGCCGCCAGGCGCGGGGGAGCCGCGGGGCGCAACGCCGACCGCGACCTCGACGCGATGTGCGCGCTGTTCGACGCGGCGGCGCGCGCCGAGGAGCGCACCGGAGGGCGAGGGGCGCGCAACTTCCTTGCCGAGCTGGAGGCGCACGACATCGCCGCCGACACGCTCGCGCCGCGCGCCGTGCGCCCCGAGGCGGTGCGGCTCATGACGGCCCATCGCGCCAAGGGCCTGGAGTGGTCTCTCGTCGTGGTCGCCGGGGTGCAGGAGGGGCTCTGGCCCGACCTGCGGCGCCGTGGCTCGCTCCTCGAGGCCGACCGGATCGGCCGCGACGGGCTCGCCGAGCCGCTGAGCCAGGCCGCGCTGCTCGCCGAGGAGCGGCGGCTGTTCTACGTGGCCGCCACGCGCGCGAGGGACCGCCTGGTCGTCACGGCCGTGCGCGGCGCGGACGACGGCGACCAGCCGTCGCGTTTCCTGCGCGAACTCGGCGTCGAGCCCGAGGAGGTGAGCGGCCGCCCGCGCCGCCCGCTCGCGCTCGCCGCGCTCATCGCCGAGCTGCGCGCCACCACCGTGGACCCCGACGCCTCACCCGCGCTGCGCCGCGCCGCCGCCGAGCGCCTGGCCGAGCTGGCCGCGCTCACCGACGACGAGGGCCACGCCCTGGCGCCCGCCGCCCACCCCGAGCGCTGGTGGGGGCTGCGCGAGCCGACCCGTTCCGCCGCGCCCGTGCGCGACCCCGCCGCGCCCGTCGCGCTGTCGGGCAGCGCGCTCGACCAGCTGGTCAACACGTGCGCGCTCCAGTGGTTCCTGGGCCGCGAGGTGCACGCCGACGCGCCCGCCACCACCGCGCAGGGCTTCGGCAACGTCCTGCACGTCCTCGCCGACGAGGTCGCATCGGGCACCACACCGGCCGACCTGTCCGTGCTGATGGAACGCCTCGACACCGTGTGGGACTCGCTCGCGTTCGAGGCGCCCTGGCAGTCGCGCAGGGAGCAGGCCGAGGCCCGCGCGGCCCTGGAGCGCTTTCTGCGCTGGCATGTGCTCCAACGCGCCGACGGGTGCCAACCCGTCGCCAGCGAGGCCGAGTTCGACGTCACCCTTCAGGCGGGGCCGCACAGCGTCCGGATCCGCGGCGTGCTCGACCGGGTCGAGCGGGACGCCGAAGGCCGCGCGTATGTCGTCGACTTCAAGACGGGCCGCACGCGCCCCACCCGCCGCGAGGTGGAACGCCACCCGCAGCTCGCCGTCTACCAGCTCGCGCTGCGGCACGGCGAGGTCCCGGGCGCGGGGGACCCGGCGGGCGCCGCGCTGGTGCATCTGCGGCAGGGCGCCCCGGCGCGCGAGGGCGGCGACGCGCTCCCCGCGGTGCAGCGCCAGGAGCCGCTGGGCCGGGAGGGGAGCGGCGACGCGAACGGTGACGTGAACGGCGACTGGGTCGGTGACCTGCTGGCCAACGCCGCGGGCCGCGTCCTCGACGAGCGCTTCACGCCGCACTCGGGCCAGCACTGCGGCTCGTGCTCGTTCCGCGGCGCGTGCAGCGCGCGCCCCGAGGGCCGCCACGTCGTCGACTGACCCGCGACTGACCCGCGACCGAGCCGCGACCGAGCCGCGACCGAGCCGCGACCGAGCCGCGAGTCACCCGCGGCGGAACGGGACTGTCGGAGGCGGGGGTTAGGCTCACTCGGGTGCCCGTCCGACTCAGCCGCCCCGAACAGCTCAGGGAGCTGCTGGGGATCCCGTTCACCGCGGAGCAGCTGGCCTGTGTCACCGCGCCCCCCGCGCCCCAGGCCATCGTCGCGGGGGCGGGCTCGGGCAAGACGACGGTGATGGCCGCGCGCGTCGTGTGGCTCACCGCCACGGGCCAGGTCTCCCCGGGGCAGGTGCTCGGCCTCACCTTCACCAACAAGGCGGCGGGCGAGCTGGCCGAGCGGATCCGCGCCGCCCTCGCGGGCGCGGGCGTCGAGACGGCGGAGGACGGCGAGCCCCAGGTGTCCACCTATCACGCGTTCGCGGGGCGGCTGCTTGCCGAGCACGGGCTGCGGCTCGGCGTCGAGCCCGCCTCGCGGCTGCTGGCCGACGCCGGGCGGTTCCAGCTGGCCGCCGAGGTGCTGCGGTCGGCGCCCGCCGAGTTCGACCCCCCGGCCGCGACGTTCACCGCGCTGGTCACCGATCTCGTCGCGCTCGACGCCGAGCTGTCGGAGCATCTGGTGACCCCTGCGGCGCTGCGCGCGTTCGACGCGGGGCTGCTCGCCGAGCTGGCAGGGGCCGAGCTGACCAACGCGGAGCTGCGCCGCGTCCCCGAGGCCGCCGCGGGGCGCGGGCGGCTGCTCGACATGGTCGAGGAGTACCGCAGGCGCAAGCGCGCCCGCGACCTGCTCGACTTCGGCGACCAGATCGCGCTCGCCGCGGCCCTCGCCCGCGACGTGCCGGAGGTGGGCAGGGCGATGCGGGAGGCGTTCTCCGTCGTGCTCCTCGACGAGTATCAGGACACGTCCGTGGCCCAACGGATCCTGCTCGCCGGGCTGTTCGGCGGCGGCACGGGACACGCCGTCACCGCGGTCGGCGACCCGTGCCAGGCGATCTACGGCTGGCGCGGCGCGTCCGTGGCCAACCTCGACGACTTCCCCGACCACTTCCCGCACCGCGACGGCACCCCCGCGCGCCGCGACAGCCTCAGCGAGAACCGCCGCAGCGGCGGGCGGCTGCTCTCGCTGGCCAACGACCTGGCCGCGCCGCTGCGCGCGCGCCACCCCGCGGTCGTTCCGCTGCGGCCCGCCGACGGCGCCGAGCTGGCCGGGCGCGTGCGCTGCGCGCTGCTGCCCACGCACGCCGATGAGCTGGCCTGGCTCGCCGACTCGATCGCGCACCTGACGCGGACCGGGACGCCGCCGCGTGAGATCGCGGTGCTGTGCCGCACGGCGGGCGACTTCGCGGCGATCCAGGGCGCGCTGGTGGCCCGCGACGTGCCCGTCGAGGTGGTCGGGCTCTCAGGGCTTGTGCACCTGCCCGAGGTCGCCGACCTCGTCGCGGTGTGCGAGGTGCTGGTCGATCCCACGGCCAACGCCGCCCTCGTCCGGCTGCTCACGGGCCCTCGCTGGCGGATCGGCCCGCGCGACCTGGCGCTGCTCGGGCGGCGCGCCAGGGTGCTGGTGCGGCGGGCCGGGGGCGCAGGCACGGACGGCGGCTCGGACGGCGGCACGGACGGCGGCTCGGACGGCGGCGAGGACGCGCGGCTCGCGGCGGCGGTCGAGGGCACCGACCCCGCGGAGGTCACGTCGCTCGCGGACGCGCTCGACACGTTCGTCGAGGGCGCGGGGGAGCCCGCCGACGGGCTGCCGTTCTCGCCGGAGGCGCGGGTGCGGTTCGCCCATCTGGCCGCCGAGATCCGGGAGTTGCGGCGTTCGCTGGGCGATCCGCTGATGGATGTGCTGCACCGCGTGCTGTCCGCGACGGGCCTCGAGGTCGAGCTGTCCGCGTCCCCGCGCGCGCTGGCGGCGCGGCGCAGGGAGACGCTGGGCGCGTTCCTCGACGTGGCCGCGGCGTTCGCGGCGGGGCGCAGCGGCACGGCGGTGGACGGGGAGGCGACGCTGCCCGCGTTCCTCGCCTTCCTGCGGGCCGCCGCGCAGTACGACAAGGGCCTCGACAGCTCGCTGCCCGGCGCGGACGACACCGTGAAGGTGCTCACCGCGCACAAGGCCAAGGGCCTGGAGTGGGACGTCGTCGTGGTGCCGGGGCTGGTCGCGGGGGCGTTTCCCGCCAAGCCGTCGCGCGATTCGTGGCTGCGGCACCCCCGCGCGCTGCCGCACCCGCTGCGCGGCGACGCCGGAACGCTGCCCGAGCCGCCCGAGTGGACGGCCGCGGGCCACAAGGAGTACGCGGCGGCGACGGCCGAGCACCTGGAGCTCGAGGAGCTGCGGCTCGGCTATGTCACGTTCACCAGGCCGCGGTCGCTGCTGCTCGGCTCGGGGCACTGGTGGGGGCCGAGCCAGAAGAGACGGCGCGGGCCCTCGGCGTTTCTGGCGGCGCTGCGCGCCCACTGCGAGCGCGATCCGGCGCACGGCGAGGTGGAGCAGTGGGCCGACCCCCCGCCCGAGGACGTGGAGAACCCCGCGCTCGCCGGGTCCGCGCGCGAGGAGGCGTGGCCGCTGCCGCTCGACCCGGCGGCGCTGGCCCGGCGGCGCGCGGCGGCCGACGCGGTGCTGGCGCGGCTGCGCGCGGGGGTGCCGGGGCCGCGGGGGGACGGCGCCTCCGGCGTTTCGAACGATGCGAACGATGCGGGTGGCTCGGGTGACGCGGGTGGCTCGGGTGGCTCGGGTGGCTCGGGGGATTCCGCGGGGCTGACTCCCGAGGAGCGGCGGACCGTGGAGTCATGGGACCGGGATCTGGCCGCGCTTGCCGGGGAGTTGCGGCGGTCGCGGGCCGTGGTGCGCGACGTCGAGCTGCCGCTCTCGCTGTCCGCTTCGCAGGTGCAGCGGCTCGCGGCCGACCCCGAGGGGTTCGCGCGCGACCTGGCCCGGCCGATGCCGCGCCCGCCGCAGCCCGCGGCGCGGCGCGGGACGAGGTTCCACGCGTGGGTGGAGTCCAGGTTCGAGACGCTGGCGCTGCCGATGCTCGGCCCTGACGAGCTCCCGGGCGGCGATCCCGACGAGGAGGCCGAGATCCGCGACGAGCGGGAGCTCGCGGCGTTGAAGGAGGCGTTCTCCCGCACGCCCTACGCCGCGCGCAGGCCGTACCGCATCGAGGCGCCGTTCCAGATCCAGCTGGCGGGGCGCGTCATCCGCGGGCGCATCGACGCGGTCTACCGGACGGCGCGCGGGGGCTTCGAGATCATCGACTGGAAGACGGCGCGCCGCCAGGACGCCGACCCGCTCCAGCTGGCGATCTACCGGCTGGCGTGGGCCGAGCGGCACGAGCTGCCGCTGTCCGCCGTGTCGGCCGCGTTCCTCTACGTCCGCAGCGGCGAGCTGGTGCGGCCGACCGTGCTGCCGGGGCGGCGCGGGCTCGAGCGGCTGCTCATGGGGGAGGAGTCCTGGGAGCCCAACGACCCCGGTTAGGCTTTTGGTATGCGCACCACCCCGGACGACGCGGTCCAGCCGATTCCTCTCACCGGCACCGGTGGCATCGACCGCTGCGCCGGGTACCGTCTCGACGAGGCATGGCTGGGCGCGGCCTGGAGCCATCCTTCCACCCGGGTGTTCGTGGTGTCCGGCGGCCAGGCGCTGATCGAGGAGACGGCCGACGGCAGGACCGAGCTGGTGATGATGCCGTCGTTCGACGCGCCGCTCACCGAGGCCCACCGGTACTTCCTCGGCTCGGACGCCGAAGGCGTGCGGTACTTCGCCCTCCAGAAGGACGCCCTGCCGGGGCGCATGGACGAGGCGGCCAGGCCCGCGGGGCTGCGGGAGGCGGCGCCGCTGCTGTCCGAGCGGGACAACGAGCTGCTGGTGCACGCCGTCGCCCTGGAGAACTGGCAGCGCCTCCACCGCTTCTGCTCCCGCTGCGGAGAGCGGACGGTGATCGCCGCCGCGGGGCACATCAGGCGCTGCCCGGCGTGCGGCGCCGAGCACTATCCGCGGACCGACCCGGCCGTGATCATGCTGGTGGTCGACGAGGAGGACAGGGCGCTGCTCGGACGGCAGATGCACTGGCCCAAGGGGCGCTTCTCGACGCTCGCGGGCTTCGTGGAGCCGGGGGAGTCGATAGAGCAGGCCGTGGTCCGCGAGGTGGCCGAGGAGGTCGGCGTCGTGGTGGAGGAGGTCGAGTACATCGCCTCCCAGCCGTGGCCGTTCCCCTCGAGCCTGATGCTGGGGTTCGTGGCGCACGCGGCCTCGTCCGAGCCGGTCGTGGACGGCGACGAGATCGAACAGGCGCGCTGGTTCTCGCGTGAGGAGCTGCGGGCGGCGATGGAGTCCGGCGAGGTGCTGGCCCCTTCGGGGGTCTCCATCGCCGCGCGGCTGGTGGCGCGGTGGTACGGCAAGCCGCTGGTGTCCGCGCCCTGGTGAACGCCGTTCCTTCGGGGATCCTTCGGCGCGGGCGCCGGGGGGCAGGCAGCCCGGGCGCCGGGGATCAGGCGGCGAGGGCCTGCTTGACCTCGGCGAGGGACGGGTTGGTCATGGTCACCTCGGGGCCGCCGCTACCGGGGACGACGACGAGGGTCGGAACGGTGCGGTTGCCGTTGTTGGCCTTCTCGACCAGGGCGACCGCGTCCGGGTCCTCCTCGATGTTGATCTCGGTGAACGCGATGCCCTCGCGCTCCAGCTGGCTCTTGAGCCGACGGCAGTAGCCGCACCACGTGGTGCTGTACATCGTCACGGTGCCGGACATCGTCTCCCGCTCCTTCGGTGGGTTGCGGCGGCGGTTGTCGCTCGCGCAAGGAGAACACACGCGGCGGTATGAGTCATTCCGCGGTATGAGTAATTCCAGGGGGCTGTGGACAACCAGCCCACGCCCTCAGCCGAACCTGGCAGCATGGCCGGGTGACATCAGCAACGCACGCCTCCCCTTTCCCCCAGGATCCGTTTCCCCGGGTGCCGGACTCGGCCGACGCCGTGCTCGAAGGGCTCGACCCCGAGCAGCGCGCCGTGGCGACCACGCTCCAGGGACCGGTGTGCGTGCTCGCGGGGGCGGGCACTGGCAAGACGCGGGCGATCACCCACCGGATCGCCTACGGCGTGCGGGCCGGGGTGTTCCAGCCGTCGACGGTGCTCGCCGTGACGTTCACCGCCCGGGCCGCGGGCGAGATGCGGGGGCGGCTGCGGCAGTTGGGCGCGGGCGGGGTGCAGACGCGGACGTTCCACTCGGCGGCGCTTCGGCAGCTCCAGTACTTCTGGCCCAAGGCGGTCGGCGGGGAGCCGCCGCGGCTGATGGAGCGCAAGGTCGCGCTGGTCGCCGAGGCGGCGGCGCGCGGCAGGCTGCGCCTCGAGCGGGCCGAGCTGCGGGATGTGATCTCCGAGATCGAGTGGGCCAAGGTCACGCAGACCGTGCCGGAGGACTATCCGGCGGCCGTGGCCAAGTCCGACCGTGAGCCGCCGCGCGACCCCGCCGAGACGGCCAGGATCTACGCCACCTATGAGCAGCTGAAGCGGGACAGGGGCGCGATCGACTTCGAGGACGTGCTGCTGCTGACGGTCGGCATCCTCGCCGACCGGCCCGACATCGCCGAGGTGGTCCGCGGCCAGTACCAGCACTTCACCGTCGACGAGTACCAGGACGTCAGCCCGCTCCAGCAGCGGCTGCTCCAGCAGTGGCTCGGGGAGCGGGACAGCCTGTGCGTCGTGGGCGACGCCAGCCAGACGATCTACTCCTTCACCGGCGCCACCCCCGACCACCTGCTGGACTTCAGGACGCGCCATCCGCACGCGACGATGGTCAAGCTCGTGCGGGACTACCGCTCCACGCCCCAGGTGGTCCACCTGGCGAACGGACTGCTCGGGCAGGCCCGCGGCCGCGCCGCCGAGCACCGCCTTGAGCTGATCTCGCAGCGGCAGCCGGGGCCCGAGCCGGTCTTCGCCGAGCACCCCGACGAGCCAGCGGAGGCGGAGGCCACGGCGAAGCGGATCAGGGAGCTGATCGCGCCGGTCGGCGAGGGCGGCGCGGGCATCCCGGCCAGCGAGGTCGCCGTGCTGTTCCGGGTGAACGCCCAGTCCGAGATCTACGAGCAGGCGCTGGCCGACGCGGGGGTCCCCTACCAGCTTCGGGGCGCCGAGCGGTTCTTCGACCGGCCCGAGATCCGCGCCGCGGGCCTGGCGCTGCGCGGTGCTGCGCGCGCGGGGGGGAACGACGGGGCGTTCGACGACGTCGAAGGGCTCGCCGGGCAGGTGGGCGCGGTGCTGGCGAGCACCGGCTGGACGCCCGAGCCACCGGCGGGCTCGGGTGCCGTGCGGGACCGCTGGGAGTCGCTGCGCTCGCTGGTGACGCTCGCCGAGGACTTCGGGCGGGCCAGGCCCGACGCGGGGCTGCGTGCGTTCGTGGCCGAGCTGGACGAGCGGGCCGCGGCGCAGCACGCGCCCACCGTGGAGGGCGTGACGCTGGCGTCGCTGCACGCAGCCAAGGGCCTGGAGTGGGACGCGGTGTTCCTGGTCGGGCTGACCGACGGGATGATGCCGATCACCCACGCCAAGACGCCCGAGCAGGTCGAGGAGGAGCGGCGGCTGCTGTATGTGGGGGTCACGCGGGCGCGGCTGCGGCTCACGCTGTCCTGGGCGGTGGCGCGCTCGCCAGGAGGGCGGGCGACGCGGCGGCCCACGCGTTTCCTCGACGGGCTGCGGCCCGGGTCGGGCGCGGGGGGCGCGCGGGGGGGCCAGGGCGGCGCCGGGGGCGTGGAGCGGGGCCCCGGGTCGCGCGGGAGGAAGCCACGCGGGCCGGTCAAGTGCCGGGTGTGCGACAAGACGTTGACGGAGGCGACCGAGGTCAAGCTGCGGCGCTGCGAGGACTGCCCCTCGTCGATGGACGAGGAGCTGTACGAGCGGCTGCGCGAGTGGCGGGTGGACCGGGCGCGGGAGTTGGGCAGGCCGGCGTACGCCGTCTTCACCGATGTCACGCTCATGGCGATCGCCGAGACCGTGCCTGGTGGCGAGGGTGAGCTGTCCCGGATCTCGGGCGTGGGGGCCCACAAGCTGCGGCAGTTCGGGCCCGATGTGCTGGCGCTGTGCGCCGGCGAGCCCCTGCCGTCGGCCTCCGAGGAAACTTCTGAGGAATCCGCCGAAAAATAGTTTGCGCGCGCCGGAGACATCCGCATAGCGTGCTCTGCATGACGCCGGGGGAGGGTTCCCCTTCCCCCGGAGCCATGCTGTACTGAGTTCATCTGGGCAGTTGAGTTCATCGGGCATCCACGCCCGGCCCACCGAGACGCCGCAAAGGAGGCGAGTCCCATGGCCAATCCGATCATCAAAACGCTGGTGGGCCTCGACTCTGTCCGCCTGTGCGTGCCTGGTGGTTCTCGCCTGTCCGGCACCGGTGTGTCCGGTGCCGCGGCCGTGCGTGCGGCGGCAGCCGGCTCGCGCGCCGCGCTGAGCGAGCGACCGATTCCGGCGCCCGCGGCAGCGGTAGTCGCGGCAGAGGCACGTGTCGGTGCCTATGCGACGACCGCCGATGTCTCCGGCGCCCGGCACCAGATCTTCGGACAGCAGAAGACCCAGCTTCACACGATGTGGGCCCTCCGCGGGCTCGATCCCTGGAGTGATCCAGCCTGATCGGCGAGATCAGGTCGGCACCTTCCAGGGCCGCGGAACCCACACCGGGATCCGCGGCCCTTCTGTTTTCCCCCTCCCGGCCACCAGCCGGGCAGACCGACGACTCAACGACACGAGGACCAGACCATGCCACTCGCGCCGTACGCCCGACCCGACCTGAACTCACCCCCCGATCCGGAGACTTCTGTGACCCCGCTGTACACCCTCAACGAGCTGGACGAGGCCATCGAGAGGCTCGACGACGGCGTGCCCTGCCGTTCGTACGACCCCGAGGTGTTCTTCGCCGAGACCCCCGAGGACGTCGAGTACGCCAAGTCGCTGTGCGGCACCTGCCCGCTGCGCGCCGCCTGCCTCGCCGGTGCGAAGGACCGCCGTGAGCCGTGGGGCGTCTGGGGCGGCGAGCTGTTCGTCCAGGGCGTGGTGGTCCCGCGGAAGAGGCCGCGTGGCCGTCCCCGCAAGAACCCGGTCACGGCATGAACACCACAGGCACCATCGGCCGCCCCGCGCCCCACGGGCCGGTGCGCGATCTCGACACGGCACCCACCATGAACGAACCGACGGCGGCCCGGCGGCCGCGTCAGAAGCTGAACAGGACCAGGAAGTTGCAACTCATCCCAGAAGCCCTGGCGCGCTCCCATATGGCGGAGCGCGTCAGGGAGGCCGAATCCCAACGCGCGGCCTGGCACATCGCCCGGGCCGCACGGCTCCAGCGCAGGTCCCGTCGGCTCCAGGAGCGGGCGGAGCGCGCTTCACGGCGTGCCCGCCGCGCCCTGGCGCAGGCGGTCATCCGCTGAGTCCCGCCCGGGCGGGCTTGAGCGCCGAGACCCTCGGCCCTCAGGCCCGCCCGGCTTCGTTCCCCGGCGCGTCCTCGTCCCGTGGCTCGTCCTCCAGCGGCTCGTCCTCCAGCGGCCTCTCGTCGAACGGCCCCTCGTCGGCGAAGCCGGGGAGCCCCGCCTCCAGCTCGTCCCGCATCCGCACCGTCGCGCCGAGCTGGCACAGCACCCCGATGGTGCTCAGGGTGACGCGGTGGATCAGCAGATAGGACGGCGGAAGGTTCAGCTGGCGCCCCAACTGGTGGGCCGCCGACCGGGGATCGGCGATCCTGCCCGCCTGCTCCCGCAGCCACTCCCTGCTGAAGGCGAACTCCTCCACCGCCGCCGGCTCGATGATCGGCCGCAGATAGTCCATGACGGCCACCGGGTCGAGATCGATGTCGGGCCGCACGAAGCCCTCGGCGCACAGGTGCGCGTACACCTCGTCGGCGCGTCCGTCGAGCGTCGTCCGCAGCGCCCTGCCGATGACCGGTGGCAGGCCCTCGGGCAGGCGGCTCACCGCGCCGAAGTCCATGACGCCCAGGCGCCACTCGGCCATGGGACGGCTCTCGACGGGCACCAGCCTGAAGTTCCCCGGGTGGGCGTCGGCGTGCAGCAGCCCGGTCCGCGCGGTGCCGGAGAACAGGAACCTGGCCAGCAGCTGCCCCGCCCGATCCCGCTCCTCCCGCGTGCCGTCGCCGATGATCCGGGACAGCGGCACCCCGTCGAGCCACTCGGTGATCAGCACCTGGTCGCTCTGGCGCACGACATCGGGCACCACCACGTCGGGGTCCCCGGCGAAGGCCGCGGCGTACGCCCGCTGGGCCTCGGCCTCCAGGGCGTAGTCCAGCTCCTCGGAGACCCGCTCCCGCAGCTCCTCGATGAGCGGCTTGATGTCCATCCCGGGTATCAACGGGCCGAGCAGCCGCGCGAACCGGCCCAGCTGGGTCAGGTCGGAGAGCAGCGCCTCGCCCGCGCCCGGGTACTGGATCTTGACGGCGACCTCGCGGCCGTCGTGCCACACCGCCCGGTGCACCTGGCCGATCGAGGCGGCTGCGGCGGGCTTCTCGTCGAACTCGGTGAAGAGATCGGGCCAGTCCTCCCCGATCCGCTCGGCCAGCGCGGCCCGCACCGACGCGGTGGGCAGCGGGGGCGCCGCGTCCTGGAGCTTGGTCAGCGCCGCACGGTAGGGCCCGGCCACCGCCTCGGGCAGCGCGGATTCGAACACCGAGAGCGCCTGCCCCACCTTCATCGCGCCGCCCTTGAGCTCCCCGAACACCGAGAACAGCTGCTCGGCGGTGCGCTCCTGCAACTCGTTGCCCACCAGCTCGGCGGAGCGTCCACCGATGCGCTTGCCCAGGCCCCAGGTGGCCCGGCCCGCGAAGCTCAGCGGCAATGTCGCCAGCTTGGCCGTCCTGGTCACCGCCTTGCGGGGTAGATCAGACATGGCGTCCCCTCCAACTCCCCTACAGCGCGTCCCTGCCCGTTCGTCCCTACCCGTTCATTGTGGACCCCGGGGCACGCTACGGAGGCCGGGTGGTCGTGGCCGCTCCACAGGAACACTCCTGGTGGGGCTCGATCGTCTCCGTGGTGGCCGAGAGCCGGGGCAGCGCCAGCTCGGTGCGGGTGCTGGCCGACGGCGGGACCGTGCCGTCGAGGAAGCCGAGCGCGGTGCAGGCCGCGAGCCCGGCCACCGCGGTGGCGAGCGGCCCGTCGCACGCGGGGACGCCGGGCCATCGGGCGTTCCGCCACTGGGCCACGAGCAGCGGCCAGCACGGCTCGCGCGCGGCCCTCCGCCGCAGCAGGCAGCCCGCGCACGCGCTCGCCCCCGGCAGCACGAGCGGCCCGACAAAGCCCGTCGCCTCCACCACCCCCGTGTACAGATGGGGCATCCCCGCCGTGATCAACTCCTCGGCCGCCGCCGGGTCGGGGACATAGGCGGCCAGGCCGTCCCTGGGCGCCAGGATCACCAGCCGGGTGCCGCCGCCCTTCGCCGCCTCGCCCGCGTCCCCGCCCTTGCCCGCGTTCCCGCCCTTGCCTTCGCCCTCGCGCCGCCAGGGCACCACCGTCCTGACCAGGCTCCTCGCGGCGGCGGCCCGCCGTCGGCCGATGTGCTCGGCGCGCAGCCCGCCAGGGGCGGTGTCCTCGGGCTCGACCCGGCCGCCGTCCACGACATCGACCGTCCCGACGCCCGCCTGGGACAGCGCCGTCGCGACCGCAGTGCCGACCCGGCCCGCGCCGCGCACCTGCACCCGCATCCCGCGGCGGGCGACGAGCGCGGCGAGCCCCGCGCCGGGCCGTGGATGGAGCAGGGAGAGCGAGGCCAGATCGGGTCTGAGCCCGTCGGTGACCTGGGCCGCGGCCTCCCGGTCGGCCGTGGCGTCGTCGAGCACCCCGGCCGCGGCGAGCCGCTCGGCCAGCCGGTCGGCCGCCCCGCGTCCCAGGCCGAGGGACGTGGCGGCGTCCCGCAGCGCGGACAGCGCGCGGGTCCCGTCGAGCAGGGCGAGAAAGCTCTGGGTGGCGCTGTCCACCGGGCCGAGCAGCACGGAGTGCGCGGGCGTCACGCCGAACCGCACGGTCTGCCGGTCGCGCCAACCCCGGCGCAGCGAGGGCTTGATCATCGGATGCATGGAGTCATCATGGGGCCGGACAGAGGCGACGCGTGTGATGTTTTCCACAGGAAGCCGAGATAATCCTACAAATAGGGCGTTGTGCGCGGATGTTGTGCGCCCGCACCTCGCTCCGCACCGCCCTCTCCCGCCCACCGGCGTTCGGCGGGCGGGACATATCAGGCTCACAGCGGGTAACGTCGAGGTGTGCCCGCCGATCCGCTGAACAGCGCCGGCCCGCCGCAGCGCATTCACCCGGCGGGCCGACCGGTGCTGGACGGGGAGCGGGATGAGCGCGTCGAGGTGCGCCGCAGCGCCCGCCGCAGGCGCACCGTTTCCGCCTATCGCGAGGGCGATCGCACCATCGTGCTCATCCCAGCCCGCATGACCGCGGACGAGGAGCGGCGCTGGGTCTCGGTGATGCTGGACAAGCTCGCCGCCCAGGAGGACAGGCGGATCATCGGGGACGACGCCCTCGCCCACCGCGCCGCCGAGCTCTCGGAGCGTTATCTCCAGGGGCGCGCGCGACCCGACAGCGTGCGCTGGGTCACGAACCAGAACGCCCGTTGGGGCTCCTGCACGCCCGCCCTTGGCAGCATCCGCCTCTCCCACCGCCTCCAGGGCATGCCCGAGTACGTCATCGACTACGTGCTGCTCCACGAGCTGGCCCACCTGCTGGTTCCCGGCCATGGCCCCGGATTCTGGGAATTGCTCGAGCGCTATCCGCGCACCGAGCGGGCCCGGGGTTTCCTCGAGGGCGTGGTGGCCGCCGAGCGCCTGCCCTACGTCCCCTGGCTCCGCGCGGAGTGACCGCGGGCCGCGCCCGCGCCCCTTCGCGCCCCCTCGTCCCCCGTCACCCTCCGCGCTGTCCGCGGGAGCGGCTAGTCTGGCCACCACCGAATGTATGTCTTATCGGATGGGGGACGGTCGTTACGTATGGTGACGCACTTCCAGCGCGGCCGGAAGGCCCGCCTCAGCGACCTGACGCTCGGTACCGATCTGTACGTGGGGGTGCAGATAGCGGGTCCCGGACTGGTCTTCGACATCAGCTGCTTCGGGCTTGACCAGGCCGAACAGCTGTCGGACGACCGGTACTTCATCTTCTACAACCAGCCCAAGTCGCCCGAGGAGTCCCTTCAGCTCCTCGGCGCACAGGCCGGTGACACCGAGTCGTTCCGCGTGACCCTCGACTCCGTGCCCGCGAGCATCGACCGGCTGACCTTCACCGCCAGCATCGACGGCGACGGCACGATGTCCCAGGTCGGCCCCGGCTATCTGCGGATCGTGGCGGGTGGCGACGAGGTGGCCCGTTACGCCTTCGACGGCTCGGAGTTCACCACCGAGCGGGCCGTGATGCTGGGCGACTTCTACCGCAAGGACGGCTGGCGCTTCGCCGCCGTCGGCCAGGGCTTCGACGGCGGACTCGCCGCGCTGCTGCGGCACTTCGGTGGCGAGGTCACCGAGGAGGAGCCGCCCGCGCCCGCCCCCGCGGCCGCCCCGGGATTCGCGCCGCCAGGCGGCGGCCAGCCCGTGGCGCCCGGCTTCGCCCCGCCACCGGGCGGAGCGGCGCCGCCCGGTGGGGCGGTTCCGCCGCAGGGCGCGCCCGCCCCGGCGCCCGTTTCTCAGCCCGCGCCCCCGCCCGCACCGATGCCCCAGCCCGCGCCCTCCTTCACGCCGCCGCCCGGCGCGCCCGCGCCCTCCGCGCCCGGCGGCGGATACGCGCCCCCGCCCGGCGCGCCCGTCCCACCGGGTGGCGGCGGTGGCTACCCCGTGCACCCCGGCCAGGGCTTCGGCGCCCCGCCCGTGACCCCCGGCCCGCCGCACCCGGGCCCGCCCGGCGCGTTCCCCCCGCCAGGCCAGGGCGGCTACCCCCCGGGCCAGCCCGGATTCCCCCCGGGCCAGCCCGGATTCCCCCCGGGCCAGGGCGGGTTCCCGCCCCCGGGCCAGGGCGGCGGCCAAGGCGCGGGCCCGACCATGCCCATGCCCGCCATGGGCGTCCCGACGGGCGCCGGTGCCGCGGGCGGCGTCATGGCCGCGCTCGACAAGTACCGGGGCAGCACCGAACGGCGCCGCTGGACCCTCCAGAACCCCCAGCTCGTCCGCGCCGACCTGGGCATCGACGGCCAGCCGGTGATGGCACGGCAGGGCAGCATGGTGCTGTACCAGGGCGACGTCGACTTCGGCTTCAAGGGCGGCGGCCTCATGCGCCGCGTCACCACGTGGGCCACGGGCGAGGGCCTTCCCTCGATGATGCGCTGCACCGGTGAGGGCCAGGTGTATCTCGCCGAGGAGGCCAGCCGCCTGCACCCCGTCGAGTTGCAGGGTGACGCGATCTGCGTGGCCTCCCAGCACGTGCTCGCGTTCGACGAGTCCCTCGAGTACGAGGTGCGCCGCATCGACGGGCACGGGCTGCCGGGTGGCTCGCTCTTCGCCCTCCAGTTCTCGGGGCACGGCACGCTGGTGGTCAAGACGCAGGGCGAGCCGCTGGTCCTGCCCGTCACCCCGATGACGTTCGCCGACGCCAACTCCGTGATCGCCTGGTCCGCCGCCGCGCAGGTTCTGGTGGCCAACCAGGTGCGGGTGCGCCGCCAGGCGTTCCCCGGGCACAGCGGGGAGACCACACAGCTCCAGTTCAGGGGAGCCCCAGGGAACTTCGCCATTGTCCAGCCCTACGAGATCTGACGGGAGCCCGTGATGGATCAGCGGATGATTGCGGGCTTCGCGCCCACCGCCACCCCGACCGCCCGCATGGAGAACCATGGCTCCACGATGGCCAGGATCGCCATGCAGTCGGGGAACGACCTGTTCGCCAGGACCGGCTCGATGGTGGCGTACGAGGGGTTCATCCAGTACGAGTCGAACCCCACGGCCCTGCGCCAGGCGTTCGCCGGGCGGCTCACGGGCGAGAGCGTGCCCCTGATGAAGTGCACGGGCGACGGGCTGCTCTACCTCGCGGACTACGGCGCCGAGGTCGTGTGCGTCCCCCTCCAGAACGAGAGCCTGTCGGTCAACGCCACCAACGTCCTCGCGTTCGACGCCCACCTGGAGTGGGGCGTGCAGCGGGTGAAGGGCATCGCCAAGTTCGCGGGGCAGGGCCTGTTCAACCTGGGCATCTCCGGCACCGGTTGGGTCGCGATCACCAGCCGCGGCATCCCCGTGGTGGTGGACTGCGGCCTGTCGGGCGAGACGTGTGTGGACCCCGACGCCCTCGTCGCCTGGTCAAGTGGCCTGGAGATGAAGGGGAAGCGCAGCTTCAAGGCGTCCTCGCTCCTCGGCAGGGGCAGCGGCGAGGCGTTCCAGCTGGCCTTCTCGGGCCAGGGCTTCGTCGTCGTCCAGCCCAGCGAGGACAGCACCGACCGGCTCAACGCACAGCAGCACAACTGACGGGGGAGTCTCGCGATGCAGAGCCCGATCTTCAACCACACCGTGACCCAGTCCCAGGAGCGGTTCGCCCTCCAGGGCTCCCAGATGCTCAAGGTCACCCTCGGCCACGGCGAGGGTGTGGTGGCCCGCGCGGGCAGCATGGTCGCGTTCGAGGGCATGGTCGAGTTCGACGGGGAGTACCAGTCGCCTGGGCAGCAGCACATGCAGCAGTTCGCCGGTGAGGTGCTGCCCCTGATGCGCTGCTCGGGCCAGGGCCAGGTGTACTTCGCGAACCTGGCGCAGCACGTCCACGTCCTCGACGTCGACCACGAGGGCCTGACCGTCGACAGCTCGTATGTCCTGGCCCTGGACGCCCATCTGCACTGGGACGTCGTCTCGGTGGAGAGCCAGTACGGCATCCCGGGCGTCGGCGCGTACAACCTCATGATCTCGGGCCAGGGCAAGGTCGCCATCACCACCTCGGGCCAGCCCCTGGCCATGCGCGTCACCCCGGACCGCTATTGCAGCGCCGACGCGGACGCCGTGGTGGCGTGGTCGTCGTCGCTGCGGGTGCAGATGCAGGCCCAGACCAGCAGCAGGCCGATCTGGCGCCGCAGGGGGAACACAGGGGAGGGCTGGGAGCTGAGCTTCATGGGCGAGGGACATGTGGTCGTCCAGCCGAGCGAGCTGCTGCCGCCGCAGCACACGTCGCACGGCGAGCAGCTGCCGTTCGGCCAGGGCCAGGGCCCGGGCCTCGGCCAGGGAGGCGCCTGGGGCCCCCGCTGAAACGTTGACCGTCAGCCTGAAACGTTGCCCGTCAGCCGTCAGCCGTCAGCCGTCAGCCGTCGACCGCGAGCCGCGCGGCGCCGCGCTCAAGCAGGCGCGCCACCGACGCGTCGGCGACGTCGGCGACCTCGTCGTAGGCGAACCAGCGCAGGTCCAGCGACTCCTCGCTCCGCCGCTCCGTGGCCCCGGCCGGTGCCACGGCCACGTACTGCACATCCAGGTGCACCGCGCACGGCGTGCGGTGGCGGTCGAGCGCCACGGGCGCTGGCAGCAGCCGCAGCCCCTCGATGCCCGACTCCTCCGTCGCCTCGCGCAGCGCCGCGCCCGCCAGCGTGGCATCGCCTGGCTCGCAGTGCCCGCCGGTCTGGAGCCACATGCCCAGCTTCCGGTGCAGCGTGAGCAACGCCCGCCCGCCCACGGGGTCCACGACCAGCGCGCTCGCCGTCACATGGCCAGCGGCGCACGCCTTCCACACGCCGTCGGCGTGCGCCGCCAGGTGCGCGGCGTACTCCTTGCGCAGCCCTTCCTGCGCCGCGTCGGGCGGCGACCAGGCGTCGAGCACCCTGGCCGCGTCCTCGTGCAGGCTCACGCCCGGCCCTCTCCCGCGCCGCCGCCCTTGCCTTCGCCGCCCTTGCCTTCGTCGCCCTTGCCTTCGCCGTCCTTGCCTTCGTCGCCGCCCTTGCCGCCCCCGCCGTCGCCCGGCTTGTCGAGCCGCGGCCCCGACGGGCCGCCGCCCTCGCCGCCCCCGGCGGCGTCGCCGAGCATCGCGTCGAGCTCCGAGAAGTCAAGCTGCTCGCGATGCACAAAGCCGTCGGGGTCGTCCAGGTCCTCCGCGGTCGGCAGCATGTCGGGGTGCGACCACAGCGCGTCACGCGCCTGCCCGCCCTTGGCGTGCGTCAGCGAAGCCCACAGGCGCGCCGCGTCCCGCAGCCGCCTGGGCCGCAGCTCAAGGCCGATCAGCGTCGCGAACGTCTGCTCAGCGGGCCCGCCCGACGCCCGGCGCCGCCGCAGCGTCTCGCGCAGCGCGCCAGCCGACGGCAGGTGCGGCGCCGCCGCCGCGTGCACCACCGCGTCCACCCAGCCCTCGACCAGCGCGAGCGCCGTCTCGAGCCGGGCGAGCGCCGCCTTCTGCTGCGGCGTGTCCTCCGGCTGGAACAGCCCCTGCTGAAGCTTCTCCTGAAGCTCCTCGGGCCGCGTCGGGTCCAGCTGCCCGACCAGGTCCTCCAGCTTGGCCGTGTCCACCTGGATGCCCCGCGCATACCCGTCGACCGCGCCGAACAGGTGCGAGCGCAGCCACGGCACATGGCTGAACAGCCGCTGGTGCGCCGCCTCACGCAGCGCGAGGTAGAGCCGCACCTCGTCCGCGGGGATGCCGAGGCCCTCGCCGAACGCCAGGACGTTCTGCGGGAGGAGCGCGGCCTTGCCCGCGGGGCCGAGCGGCAGCCCGATGTCGGTCGAGCCCACCACCTCACCGGCGAGCACGCCCACGGCCTGCCCGATCTGCGTGCCGAACATGGCGCCGCCCATCGAGCGCATCATCCCCAGCAGCGGGCCCGCCATGGCCTGCATCTCCTCGGGCAGGACGTTCCCCATGGCCGCGCCGACCCGTTCCGCCACGGGGTCGACCAGCTCGCGCCACACCGGCAGCGTCGCCTCGACCCACTCCGCCCTGCTCCACGCCGCGGTCGTGGCCGCGCCTGACGGCAGGGCCGTGACGTCGTCGAGCCACAGGTCCGCAAGGCGCAGGGCCTCCTCGACCTGGCCCCTGTCGTGCGCGCCGACGCTGCGGTCCTTCGACTCGTCGGGGCCGCCCTGCGCCACGGTCTGCCGGGCGACGCTCTTGGCCAGGTCCCAGTTCACCGGGCCGCCCTCGTACGACAGCATCTGCCCGAGCTGCTGGAACGCCGCCCCCAGGTCCTGGGGGTTCATCCCGCCGCCCGGGCCGCCGCCCGGGCCGCCGCCCGGGCCGCCGCCCGCGCCGAAGCCGAACATGGCAGCCAGCGGATTGTCGGCCGGTCCCTGCCCGCCGTCGCCCCTCTTCTTCTTATTGCCGGATTCGCCGTCGTCCGGCTCCTCCGGGAGACCGAATCCGAATGGAATGTCACTCACGGGAATCCTCGGGTCTGTGTCGTCGGACGGAACCAACGTGCCTGTGATTCGCTGGTCTGTGCCTCCAGCCTAGACACCACTCAGGCAGGATGGGCGTGCGCACGTCGTACCGAAACAACCGCTGGAGAGGTCCTGTGAGTTCCCCGGAGCCAGCCGTTCGCGCAGCGCGAAACGGCCCCGCCACCCCGCTGACCGTCGCGGTCACCGGCGCGGCGACAGGGGTCGGCGCACTGCTCACCGAGCGGCTGCTTGCCGCCGCCGACGTCAAGCGGGTGCTCGCCCTCGACGAGCGCGTCGGCGACGCCAAGGGCGCCGAGTGGCACACGCTCGACATCCGCGACCCCGCCATCGCCGACCTGCTGCGCACGTCGGGCGCCTCCCGCGACGCCTCGGCCCACTCCGAGCGCGACCGCGACCACGAGGGGCCCGTCGACGTGGTCGTCCACCTCGCCCTCGACCTCGACCTGGAGGCCGACCCGGCCGCCCGCACGGCGTTCAACGTCAGGGGCGCGCAGACCGTGCTGACCGCCGCCGCGGCCGCCGGAGTGCGCCGGGTCGTGCTCTGCACGTCCGCGATGGTCTACGGCGCCCTGCCCGACAACGACGTCCCCCTCGCCGAGGACGCCGAGCTGCGCGCCACCGCCGACGCCACGTGCGTGGGCGACCTTCTGGAGATCGAACGGCTCGCGCGGCGCGCCCCGCGCGCCCACCCAGGGCTCAACGTCACCGTGCTGCGCCCCGCCATCCTCGTCGGCGGCACGGACACGGCCCTCACGCGCTACTTCGAGTCGCCCCGGCTGCTCGTGGTCGCTGGCTCCAGGCCGCGCTGGCAGTTCTGCCACGTCGACGACCTGGTCAGCGCCCTGGAGTTCGCCGCGCGCGAGCGCGTCGACGGCGAGCTCGCGGTCGGCTGCGACGGCTGGCTCGAACAGGAGGAGGTCGAGGAGCTCACCGGCATCCGCCGCATGGAGCTGCCGCCCTCGGTCGCCCTCGGCGCCGCCGCCCGCCTGCACCGCCTCGGCCTGACCCCGTCCCCCGCCGGTGACCTCGCGTACACGATGTACCCCTGGGTCGTCAGCGGCAGCAAGCTCTACGAGGCGGGCTGGCGGCCTTCCTGGAGCAACGAGGAGGTGCTGGCCGAGCTGCTGACCGAGGTCGCGGGGCGGCACACCGTCGCGGGGCGCAGGCTGGGCCGCAAGGACGCCGCGACCACGCTGGGGGCCGCGGGCGCCACGGTCGCGCTGGTCGGCACGGCCGCACTGGTACGCCGGGCGCGCAGGGCCAGGCGCCGGTGACGGAGGATGGGGCCCATGAACGAACGTGACCCCATCCGGCTCATCGCCATCAGGGAGACGCCGCTGTCCGTCGACGAGGTCTTCGCCGCGATCGGAGACGACGCGGCGGGCGGCACCGCCCTGTTCGCCGGGACAGTCCGCGACCACGACGGGCACGCCGAGGGGGCGGCCGTCACCTCACTGGCCTACTCCGCCCATCCCACCGCCGAGGCCCAGCTGCGCCGCGTCGCCGAGCGGGTCGCCGCCGACTTCCCCGTCCGCGCGCTGGCCGCGGTGCACCGCGTCGGCGACCTCGCCATCGGCGACCTGGCCGTGGTGGTCGCGGTCGCGTGCGCCCACCGAGGCGAGGCGTTCGCCGCCTCCCGCCGCCTGATCGACGACCTGAAGCACGAGGTCCCCATCTGGAAACACCAAACGTTCACGGACGGCACCAACGAGTGGGTGGGAGCGGGTACCTAGCCCGGCCACCGCAGTCGGGGCGCTGTCTCAATCGTTATCCGGTGGCGGGCACCACCCCGGTTGCGTAACCCGTTCCCAGGTCAGAGCGTTGGTGTTACGTCGCCGAGGTGGGAGGTAGGTCATGGCGGTCCTCGTATGGCTGCTGATCCCCGTCGCCGGGGCAGTGGTGGCCGGGCTGTGGAGCACGTGGGCCACGCGGCGCCGCAGTGGGGTGGGCGGGGTCAAGGACGCCGCGGGGGTGCGGGGGTACGAGGCGTTCAGGGCCGCGATGGAGCGGGCCCCGGCCGACGGCTGACAGTCCCGTCACGTACTGTCAAGGCATGCCACGCCGCACCGCGACGCTGCTGACGTCGACCCTGCTGCTCATAGGTCTGCTCTGCGCCGCCGTGCTGGTCAGGGTGCCCTACGCGGAGATGTCCCCGGGCCCCACGGTGAACACCCTGGGCGAGCACGACGGCGAGCCCGTGCTGAACATCAGCGGCGAGGAGACGTTCGAGTCCTCCGGCCACCTGAACATGACGACGGTCCGCGTCACCGGTGTCAACTACCGGATGAACCTCCTGGAGGCGGTCAGCGGCTGGCTCTCCGACGACAGCGCCGTGGTGCCGTATGAGTCGATCTACCCCGAGGACCTGTCCGCCGACCAGGTCCAGGAGCAGAACGCCGAGGAGTTCACCGCCTCCCAGGAGAGCGCCAAGGTCGCGGCCCTCGAGGAGCTGGGCTACGACGTGGGGTCCCAGACGATCGTGGCCGCGGTCGCCGAGGACAGCCCGGCCCAGGGGGAGCTGCACGCGGGGGACGCGATCGTGGCGGTGGACGGCGAGGAGATCGGCGAGCCGGGCGAGGTGGCCGACCTGGTCACCCGGCGCGAGGCGGGCGATGACGTGGTCTTCACCGTGGTGCCCGCCGAGCGGGCGCAGGCCGCCATCGAAGCGGGGGACGAGCTGCCCGCGGAGACCGAGGAGGTCACGGTGTCCACCGTGGCCGCGCCCGACGACCAGCGGGCCATCGTCGGGATCACGGCGGGCGTCAGCCACAGCTTCCCGTTCGAGATAGAGATCGAGCTGGCCGACGTCGGCGGGCCGAGCGCGGGGCTGATGTTCGCGCTCGGCCTCATCGACCGGCTCACCGAGGACGACCTGACCGGCGGGGCGTTCGTCGCGGGCACCGGCACGATCGACACCGAGGGGACCGTGGGCCCGATCGGCGGCGTCTCGCAGAAGACCATCGCCGCGCGGGACGCGGGCGCCGAGTTCTTCCTGACCCCCGAGGAGAACTGCTCGGTGGCCGCCGAGGACGTGCCGGGCGGGCTCACCCTGGTCAGGGTCGGCACGCTCGACGACGCCCTGGACGCGCTGGCCGACATCAGGGCGGGCGACACCGACGACCTCCCCGCCTGCGAGGCCCCCTGAGGGCCGCCCCCGGCGGGCCCTGGCACCGCGGGGCACGCGGGGTGCGCCTGGGGCCTCACTCCGCGAACGTCGCCGCCAGCGCGTCGGCGAGCCCAGGCACCAGGTCGGGCCCGGTCAGCACCTCCGTCTCCGCGTCCTTCTCGCGCAGCCTGATCGCCGACTCGCGCGCCCCGTCCCTCAGCACCGCCACCGTCATGCGCACCTCCTGGCGCTCGGGGTGCTCGGCCACCCAGCGCGTCAGCTCGGCGCCGGGCAGCCCATCGGGCACCGAGTCCTCGGCCGAAGGCGGCAGCATCAGCCGCTCGATCGTGAGCGCGCAGCCCGCGACCGCCTCGGGCCAGGCGATCGTCGCCAGGAACTCGTCGAGGGCCTGCCCCGCGGGCAGTTCGTCCTGTTCCACCGGGGTCAGCCCGCTGCCCGCGTCGATGTCGAGCCGCTCGGCGAGCTCGGGCTCTTCGGCGCGCAGCCGCTCGGTGTCGACCAGCGCGAACAGCTGGGCGGGCCGGTCCCAGCCGAGCCCCGCCACATAGGCGTCGATCTCCAGGACGGCCGAGGTGAGTGGCGTCACAGAGGGGCGGGTGGAGGAGGGGCCGGGGGGCGGAGTGTTGTCCATGGGCCTATCGTGCCGTCTTCCACCCCGGAAACGGGAACCGAGTAAAGCTTGAGTAAGTTAGTCCTGTGGGGCCTCTGTCATGGAGGGCCTGGCTCCGAACCCTGCGAATCGTCGAGGTGCGCGCGTTGGCTTTCCAAATGCCGGACCGGGGCTCGCGTGGCCCCAACGGTCCGAACGGGCCCAGAGGTCCCCGAGGTCCGGGCGGACCACGATTCAGTGTCGGCCGCCCGTCGCGGGGGGCCAGGACGCTGTTGATCACGGCGGCCATTCTGGCCGGACTTGGCATCCTCTTCGCCATGTTCGCCGGGTTTTGGACGGATTGGCTCTGGTACAGCTCGGTTGACTATACGAGCGTGTACCGGACCCAGTTGCTGACCCGGGTCACCATGTTCGCCGTCTTCGGCCTGGTGATGGCGCTCGCCGTCGGGTTCAACGTGTGGCTCGCGCACCGCCTGCGCCCGCCGTTGAGCGCGATGTCGATGGAGCAGCAGAACCTCGATCGTTACCGGATGTCGATCGCCCCCTACAAGCGGTGGGTGCTGCTCGGCGTCTCCGTGGTGATCGGCCTGATCGCGGGCGGTTCGGCCTCGGGCCAGTGGCGCACCTGGCTCCAGTGGGTCAACGGCACGTCGTTCGGCGAGACGGACCCGCAGTTCGGCATGGACGTGGGGTTCTACGCGTTCGACTACCCGTTCTACCGCTTCCTGCTGGGCTTCGGCTTCGCCGTCGTGGTGCTCTCGACGCTGGCCGCCGCGCTGACGCACTACCTCTACGGCGGCGTCAGGCTGACCACGCCCGGCAGCCGCATCACCCCGGCCGCCACCGGCCACCTGTCCGTGCTGCTTGGCCTCTTCGTCGCGCTCAAGGCCGTGGCGTACTGGCTCGACCGCTACGGACTCGCGCTCAAGAGCGGCGACTTCAGGAACGCCGACGGCTGGACGGGCCTTCGCTATGTGGACGCCAACGCGTACCTCCCCGCCAAGACGATCCTGACGATCATCGCCGCGATCTGCGCCGTGCTGTTCTTCGCGACGCTGTGGCGGCGCGGCTGGCAGCTGCCGGTGATCGGCCTCGGCCTGATGGTGCTCTCCGCCGTGCTGATCGGTGGCGTCTACCCCGCGCTGGTCCAGCAGTTCCAGGTGCGGCCCAACGAGCAGGCCAGGGAGGCCGAGTACATCCAGCGGCACATGGAGTCCACGAAGGACGCCTATGGCATCGCGGATGCGCAGATCGAGGATTATCCGGGCACGAGCGAGGCAGAGCCGGAGACCCTGCGGAACGCCGTGGGCGACACCGCGTCGATCCGGCTGCTCGACCCGAGCGTGGTCTCCCCGGCGTTCCAGCAGATCCAGCAGGTCCGCGGGTACTACCAGTTCCCCGCGACGCTCGACGTGGACCGCTACCCCACGGAGAACGGCGACCAGGACACGGTCATCGGCCTCCGCGAGATGAACGTCAACGAGATCCCCGAGCGGAACTGGATCAACGAGCACTTCCGTTACACGCACGGCTTCGGCATCGTCGCGGCAAGCGGCACGGGCGTCACCGACGACGGGGAGCCCGCGTTCACGGAGGAGAACCTCCCGCCCGAGGGCGAGCTGCCCGACTACGAGCCGCGGATCTACTTCGGCGAGTACACCACGCAGTACTCGATCGTCGGCGGCCCCCAGCAGGAGATCGACTACGCGGGCGAGGACGGCGAGGTCGAGTACAGCTACACGGGCGACGCGGGCGTCGGGCTCGACAACTGGTTCAAACGCGCCGCCTACGCCCTGACCATGGGCGAGCCGCAGATCTTGTACTCGGGCGCGATCGACGGGAACTCCCAGATCCTGTACAATCGCACGCCCAAGGAGCGCGTCGAGGCCGTCGCCCCGTGGCTGACGATCGACGGCGACCCGTATCCGGCGGTGGTGGACGGCAGGATCCAGTGGATCGTGGACGCGTACACCACGAGCAGCGGCTATCCGTACTCGGCGCGCACCACGCTCGGCGATGTGACCGAGACGTCCCTCACGGAGAACCAGGGCGAGGTCATCGCCCAGGAGAACCGGGTCAACTACATCCGCAACTCCGTGAAGGCGACCGTCGACGCGTACAGCGGCGAGGTCGAGCTGTACGAGTGGGACGAGAACGACCCGGTGCTCGAGACATGGCGCAAGGCGTTCCCCGGCGTCGTCGCCGACCGGGACGAGATCAGCGAAGAGCTGATGGACCACCTCAGGTACCCGCAGGACCTGTTCAAGGTCCAGCGCGACCTGCTCCAGCGCTACCACGTGCAGAACGCCGGGCAGTTCTACTCGGGTTCGGAGCGCTGGGAGGTGCCGGACGACCCGACGCACGAGAACGAGGTCGTCCCGCCGTACTACCTCAGCATGAAGATGCCCGACCAGGACGAGCAGGTCTTCTCGCTGACGACGACGTTCACGCCGTTGAACAGGGATACGCTCGCCGCCTACATGGCGGTCGAGGCGGACGCCAGAAGCGAGGACTACGGCACGATGAGAATCCTCACGCTGCCGTCCACGACCACGGTCTGGGGCCCACAGCAGGTGCAGAGCCGGTTCAACTCCGATCCGGACATCGCCGAGCGGATCAACCTCCTCAGACGCGGTGACTCCGAGGTGGAGTACGGCAACCTCCTGACCGTGCCCCTCGAAGGCGGCCTGCTCTACGTCGAGCCGGTGTACGTCCGCGGCGCGGGTCAGAACTACCCACTGCTGCAACGGGTGTTGGTGGCGTACGGCGAGGAGATCGTCTTCGAGGAGTCGCTCGACAGAGCCCTCGACGTGGTCTTCGGGGTCACCGAAGAGGGCGAGGACCCGGGCGAGGAGACGCCACCGCCGCCGGACAGCGGCGAGGAGCCGCCACCCGATGGCGAGGAGGCGACCGCCGAGGAGGCCGTCCAGGAGGCGCAGGACGCCTGGGAGGCCGGGCAGGACGCGCTGGCCGAGGGCGACTGGACCGCCTATGGCGAGGCCCAGGCCCGCCTCGAAGAGGCGCTCGACCGGCTGGCCGAGCTGGAGGAAGGCCGCAACGAGCAGGAGGAGACGCCGCCCGACCAGGGGCAGGAGGACCCGGGCGCGTAGCGCGCGCCGCGCGGTAAGCGGCGCGTCACCGGCGTCACCGGCGTCACCGTGTCACCCGGGCGAGGGGCCCGCGAGTCGAGAACGATCCGACCCGCGGGCCCCTCGCGTTCGGCGCCGGGTGTCTCGCGGGTGCCTCGCCGAGGTCGCCCCGCCGAGGTCGCCCGGCGCCCCTCCGCACCCCTCGGTGCCCTGCGCGCGGGGGAGTTGGGCAGGTCACGGTCTCGTAAACATCGATCGCCGCCCGCTAGCCCTGGGCAGTTGTTCGGCGGCCGACGGCGCGCCCCGCTGACCTGCTGAGACGTGGGCGGCGTCATACTGCGTGTCGGATCGGGGAAAGTCCCTCCGCCGCAACGTGTTTGGGTGTATCCATATCGGGAAGTCGACAAACCGCTGAAGTGACTTCACTGGCTGCGGTATACCAGGTGTACGCAGGTTTCAGGTGGTGCGACTATGGACCTTATGGGGGACAAAGCGAGGTTCGAGACGAGCCGCGCGGCCGCGGAGGAGGGCGCGCGACTGCTGCGCGCCGGTGACCTGCACCGGGCGGAGGCGCCGCTGCGGGCGGCCGCCGCCGAGGGTGAGAGGTCCGCGGCGAACAATCTGGGGGTCCTGCTGCACCAGTCGGGCCGGGGGGCCGAGGCCGCCGAGTGGTGGCGGATCGCGGCCGTGGCAGGTTCCGCGCCCGCGGCGCACGCCCTTGGCCGTTTCTGCCGTGAGCGCGGGGACGAGGCCGGGGCGGAGTACTGGCTGCGCCAGGCGGCCGAGTCGGGCCACGCCTCGGGCGCCTTCGCCCTGGCCGACCTGCTCGACCACAGGGGCGCGCCGGGCGCGGACGAGTGGTTCCGCACGGCGGCCGAGCGCGGCCACCGCGAGGCGTCGTACCGGTACGCGTGCCTGGTTGCGGCCGAGGGCGACGAGGCGGCCGAGCCGTGGTTCCGGCAGGCCGCGGCGCGCGGCCACCGGCGCGCGGCGCTGGGCCTCGGCGCGCTGCTTGAGCGGCGCGGCGAGGCGCGGGAAGCGGGCCGCTGGTACCTGGTGGCGGCCGAGGCGGGCGAGCCGCGCGCGGCGAGCGCGCTCGGCTTCCTGCTGCGCGACGCGGGCGACGGGCCCGCGGCCGAGCGCTGGTGGCGGCGCGCGGCCAGGGACGGCGACGGGCCCGCGGCGAACGCCCTTGGCGCCCTGCACGCCGAGCGCGGCGAGCGGCAGGAGGCGCAGCGCTGGTATCGCGCGGCCCTGGAGGCCGGGGACATCAACGGCGCGTTCAACCTCGCGCTGCTGTGCACGGGTCAGGGCCGCACGGCCGAGGCCGAGCAGTGGTACCGCCGCGCGGCCTACGCCGGTCACCGCGACGCGGCGAACGCGCTGGCCGTGCTGCTGTTGCAGCGCGGCGACGCGGACGGCGCCGAGCCGTGGTTCTCCAAGGCGGCCGAGTCGGGCAGCGTGGACGCGGCGTTCAACCTCGGCATCCTGCACGCGAGCCGCGGCGAAATGGCCCAGGCCAGGCGCTGGTACGAGCAGGCCGCGGCCGCGGGGCACGCGGAGGCGGCGCTCCAGATCGCCGTTGAGCTGCTGCGCTCGGGCGACGAGGGCCGCGCCGAGGGGCAGCTGCGGCAGGCGGCCGACGGCGGCAGCGTCGAGGGCGCCTTCCGGCTCGCGGTGCTGGTCGAGCGGCGCGGCGAGGCGGCGGAGGCCGAGGAGTGGTTCACGCGCGCGGCCGAGCAGGGGCACCTGCGGGCGCAGGTCCGCCTGGGCACGCGGGCGGCGGGGCGCGGCGACGTGGTCGAGGCGGCGCACTGGTACCGCACGGCGGCCGAGGCGGGCAGCAGGAACGGCGCGTTCAACCTCGGCCTGCTCCTGGCCCGCGAGGGCAGCGAGCCCGAGGCGGCGCTGTGGTGGACGCGCGCGGCCGAGGCGGGCCACGGCAGGGCGGCGCTGCGCCTCGCCCTGCTCGCGTCCCGCCGGGGCGACCTGGCGGGCGGCGGCACGTGGTGCACGCGGGCGATGGAGCTTGGTCCTCCGGAGGTCACGGCGCGGGCGGCCCGTCTGCGCGACGCGCTGCGGCAGGAGCTGACGGCCTGAGGGACGCTCCCGCTGTGGGACACCAGCCCCCGACGGACCGCGCCCCCCAGCGGCAGCCCGCCTCCCGGCGCGGTCTGCGCCTCCCGGCGCGGGGCGCGCGTCGGCGGGGGGTTGCGCCTTCGGTGGGTGAACGCGCCCCGGGAGTACGCACCTTGGCGGTGCCCCGCCGCGCGCCTCCGGCGCGGGGCCTGCCTCCGGCTGGTGTGCGCCTCCGGCGCGGGGCCTGCTTCAGCGTGGGGTCGCACCTCCGTCGGGGGAACGCGCCCCGGGGTCGCGCCCTGCCTGCGGTGCTCGCCGTTGACGGGGGGATGTGTCCGTGGCGGAAGACCGCCGCCCCGGGCGTGGTTGCCCGTCCCCGGGAGAGGATCAGTCTCGGCGCAGGGGCCCCTTTCTGCGCGGGGCGCGCCCATGGCGCAGGGGCCCGGCCCTTCAGGGATCACCTCCCGGGGGGCGTGCCTGCGGCGGAGGGGGCCGTGCAAGACGTCGGGCTCACCGCCGCGCGGCGGCGCCCCTTGGCGGGAGCCCGGGTCCTGCGTGCGGTGCGGCTCGGCGGCGTTGTGGTGTGGAGCGTTTCGCCGCGTCCTGCCATGGCCCCGCGCTCCGGCGCGGCCTTGCCGCGCGGCGGCGCCCCTTGGCGGGGGCCGGGTTCGGGGGTGCCGTCTCGCGGTGCCCGGACGCGGCCCCGCCGCGCAGCCGTGCCTTTGGCGGGAGCCGTGTCCCGGTGCGCCGCACCACACGGGGGCCGGTACTCCGGCGCGGCCCCGCCGCGGAGCGGCGCCCTCGGCGGGAGCCGCGTGCCGTGCCGCGCCATGGCAGCCCACCGGTACCACAACGGGTCAGGCACAGCGCCCAGCGTCACGCCGCGGCCAGTGCCGCGACCGCCTGGCGGTGGAGCAGGGCCGCCGTTGTCGCGCGGTCGGGGAGGGCGCTCGGGCGGGAGAGGTGGGGCGTCGAGTTCAGCAGGCCGAACACCGCGTGCACCGCCGCCCTCGCCTCGTCCTCCGGGAGCCGGGGGTATGTCTCGCGCACCACCTCGACCCACAGCTCCACATACTGCCGCTGCAACTGCCGCACCCGCTTGCGGTCCGCCTCGGGCAGCCGGTCGAGCTCCCGGTCGTGCAGGGTGATGAGCGCCCGGTCGTCGAGGGCGAAGTCGATGTGCCCGGCGATCAACGACTCGAGCGCCTCCGACGGCGCGCGCCCCGCCGCCCGCGCCTCCGCCACGCGCCGACGCCCCCCGTCCCGCAGCCTGCTGCTGATCCCCACGAGCAGCTCCGTCAGCATCGCGTCCTTCCCCGCGAAGTGCCGGTACAGCGCGGGCCCGCTGATGCCCACCGCGGCGCCTATCTCGTCGACGCCCACCCCGTGGAAGCCGCGCTCGGCGAAGAGCCGCGACGCTTCGCGCAGGATCTGCTCGCGGCGGGTGCGGGGCGTGGCATGCGTGGTCATGAGAACCCATTGTAGACAACGGAGGTTAGCGAGCGTTAACCTGCCGTCATGGGCCACGCACCGACGCTGACCAGCACCGCCGATCCGGCATCCGACGCGTACCGGGCGAACGAGGCGGCGCACCGCGAGCTGGCCGCCGAGCTGCGCGAGCGGCTGGCCGCCGCCCGCGTGGGCGGCGGCGAGCGCGCCCGCGCGCGGCACACCGCGCGTGGCAAGCTGCTGCCGCGCGACCGGGTGGACACCCTGCTCGACCCCGGCTCGCCGTTCCTTGAGCTGGCGCCCCTGGCCGCCGAGGGCCTGTACGGCGGGGACGCCCCGGCCGCGGGCGTGATCGCCGGGATCGGCAGGGTCAGCGGCCGGGAGGCCGTCATCGTGGCGAACGACGCGACGGTCAAGGGCGGCACGTACTACCCCATGACCGTCAAGAAGCACCTGCGCGCCCAGGAAGTCGCCCTGGAGAACCGCCTGCCCTGCCTCTACCTGGTGGACTCGGGGGGCGCGTTCCTGCCGATGCAGGACGAGGTCTTCCCCGACCGCGACCACTTCGGCCGAATCTTCTACAACCAGGCCAGGCTCTCCGCCGCCCGCATCCCCCAGATCGCCGCCGTCCTCGGCTCGTGCACGGCGGGGGGCGCGTATGTCCCCGCGATGAGCGACGAGGCGGTCATCGTGCGCGGCCAGGGCACGATCTTCCTCGGCGGGCCGCCGCTGGTGAAGGCCGCCACGGGCGAGGTGGTGACCGCCGAGGAGCTGGGCGGCGGCGAGGTGCACGCGCGGGTCTCCGGGGTCACCGACCACCTCGCCGACGACGACGCGCACGCGCTGCGCATCGTGCGGTCCATCGTGGCGACCCTGCCCGAACGCGGCCCGCTGCCCTGGTCGGTCGAGGCGCCCGAGGAGCCCGCCGTCGACCCGGGCGGGCTCTACGGCGTGGTGCCGGTGGACTCGCGGACGGCGTACGACGTGCGCGAGGTGATCGCGCGGGTGGTGGACGGGTCGCGGTTCCAGGAGTTCAAGGCGGAGTTCGGCGCGACCCTGGTCACGGGCTTCGCGCGGATCCATGGCCACCCGGTGGGCATCGTCGCCAACAACGGCATCCTGTTCTCCGAGTCCGCCCAGAAGGGCGCCCACTTCGTCGAGCTGTGCGACCAGCGCGGCATCCCGCTGCTCTTCCTCCAGAATGTCTCGGGCTTCATGGTCGGCCGCGACTACGAGGCGGGCGGCATCGCCAAGCACGGCGCCAAGATGGTGACGGCCGTGGCCTGCGCCCGCGTTCCCAAGCTGACCGTGGTCATCGGCGGCTCCTACGGCGCCGGGAACTACTCGATGTGCGGCCGCGCGTACTCGCCGCGCTTCCTGTGGATGTGGCCCAACGCCAAGATCTCCGTGATGGGCGGCGAGCAGGCCGCGGCCGTGCTGGCCACCGTCAAGCGCGACCAGCTGGCCGCCGCGGGCGAGGAGTGGGGCGCGGCGGAGGAGGAGGCGTTCAGGGCGCCCATCCGCGCGCGGTACGAGGCGCAGGGCAGCGCGTACTACGCGACCGCGCGGCTGTGGGACGACGGCGTGATCGACCCGCTCCAGACGCGCACGGTCCTGGGTCTCGCGCTGACCGCGTGCGCCAACGCGCCGCTGCCCGACACCGCCTATGGCGTCTTCCGGATGTGAGGGGGGCTCGATGTTCGACACCGTGCTGGTCGCCAACCGGGGCGAGATCGCCGTTCGCGTGATCCGCACCCTGCGCCGCCTCGGCCTGCGCTCCGTCGCCGTCTACAGCGACGCGGACGCGGGCGCGCGCCATGTGGCCGAGGCCGACGCGGCGGTCCGCCTCGGCCCCGCGCAGGCCGCGAAGAGCTATCTCTCGGCCGAGCGGTTGCTCGACGCCGCCGCGCGCGCCGGCGCGGGCGCCGTGCACCCCGGCTATGGATTCCTCGCGGAGAACGCCGGGTTCGCGCGCGCGATCGCGGGCGCGGGCCTGACGTTCATCGGGCCGCCCGCCGACGCCATCGAGGCCATGGGCGACAAGATCCGCGCCAAGGAGACGGTCGCCGCCGCTGGCGTTCCCGTGGTGCCGGGGGCGCACGCGGACGGCGACGGCGAGCTGGCCGACGCCGCCCGCGCGCTCGGCCTGCCGGTGCTGCTCAAGCCATCGGCGGGCGGCGGCGGCAAGGGCATGCGCCTGGTGCGCGACGCCGCCCTGCTCGCCGACGAGATCGAGGCGGCGCGGCGGGGGGCGCTCGCGGCGTTCGGCGACGGCACGCTGCTGGCCGAGCGCTGGGTCGAACGCCCCCGGCACATCGAGATCCAGATCCTCGCCGACGGCCATGGCACCGTGCTCCACCTCGGCGAGCGCGAGTGCTCGCTCCAGCGCCGCCACCAGAAGATCGTCGAGGAGGCGCCAAGCCCGTTCCTCGACGCCGCCGCGCGCGCCGCGATGGGCGAGGCCGCGGTGCGCGCGGCCCGCGCGTGCGGGTATGTGGGCGCGGGAACCGTCGAGTTCATCGTGCCGGGCGACGACCAGGCCACGCACTACTTCATGGAGATGAACACCCGCCTCCAGGTCGAGCACCCCGTCACCGAGCTGGTCACCGGGCTCGATCTGGTGGAGTGGCAGGTGCGGGTGGCGCGCGGCGAGCGGCTGCCGTTCGGCCAGGACGCCGTCGCGACGGTGGGGCACGCCGTCGAGGCCCGCGTGTGTGCCGAGACGGCCAGGCGGGCGGCCGACGGCGCGGGCGTCGACTTCCTGCCGTCGGCGGGCACCGTGCTGCTGCTGGCCGAGCCCGAGGGCGACGGCGTGCGCACCGACTCGGGCCTCGCCGAGGGCACCGAGGTCTCGCCCGACTACGACCCCCTGCTGGCCAAGGTCGTCGCCCACGGCCCCGACCGCGCGACCGCGCTGCTGCGCCTGCGCGCCGCGCTGGCCCGCACGACCGTGCTCGGCGTCGACACCAACACCGGGTTCCTGCGCCGCCTGCTGGCCCATCCCGCCGTGGTCTCGGGGGAGTTGGACACGGGTCTCGTGGACGGCGCGGCCCCCGGGCTGCTGCCCGTCGGTGTGCCCGACGAGGTGTACGCCGCCGTCGCGCTGGCGCGCCAGGCGGCGCTCGCCCCGGCGCCCGCGCCGGGGGAGTGGACCGACCCGTTCTCGGTCCCCTCGGGGTGGCGCCTGGGCGGTGAGCCCGCGTGGACCGTTCACCGCCTGCGCGTCCCCGGGCACGACCCCGTGACCGTCAGGGTGCGGCCAGGCGAGGCGTGGGTGGGCGATGAGGGCGGGCCCGTGCCCGCGCGGCTGCTCGAAGGGCCCGGGGGCGGCGCGCTGCGGATCGAGTACGCCGGGGTCGCGCACCGCTTCGCGCACGCGCCCCACCCCCTGGCGGCCCACCCCCTGACGCCCAACGCGTCCAACGCGTCCAACGCCCCGGCATCCGGCGCCCACTGGCTGGGCCGCGAAGGCGACGCGTGGCATGTCCAGGCGTACGACCCGGTCGCGGCCGCGGGTGGCGCCGCGGCGCCGGGCGCCGAAGCCCTCACCGCGCCCATGCCCGGCACCGTCACCGTCGTCAAGGCCGCCGCGGGCGACGCCGTCACGGCGGGCCAGAGCCTGCTCGTGGTGGAAGCCATGAAGATGGAGCACGTCATCGCGGCCCCGCACGACGGCACCGTCACCGAGCTCGGCGTGTCGGTCGGCGCCACCGTCGCCATGGACCAGGTCCTCGCCGTGGTCACCCCGGCCACGGTCGCCATCACGCGGGCCACCCCCGTCGCCGAGGCGCCGAGGGAGCCGTCATGAGCCCCACGCCCGAGCCGGGGCTGCCCGCCCGCGTCCGTGTCCACGAGGTCGGCCCGCGCGACGGCCTCCAGAACGAGAAGGCGCTCGTCCCGGTCGACGTGAAGGCCGAGTTCATCCACCGCCTCGCCGCCGCCGGGCTCACCACGATCGAGGCCACCAGCTTTGTCCACCCCAGGTGGGTCCCCCAACTCGCTGACGCCGAGCGGCTGTTCCCGCTGCTGCGCGACCTCGGCGGCGTCCGCCTCCCCGTCCTGGTGCCCAACGAGCGCGGCCTCGACCGCGCGCTGGCCCTCGGCGCCCGCGAGGTCGCCGTGTTCGCCAGCGTCACCGAGTCGTTCGCCCGCGCGAACCTCAACCGGACGGTCGACGAGTCGCTTGCCATGTTCACGCCGGTGATCGCCCGCGCGCTCGACGCCGAGGTGCCCGTGCGCGGCTATCTGTCGATGTGCTTCGGCGACCCCTGGGAGGGCGAGGTGCCCGTCGACCGGGTGGTGCGCGTGGCCCGCCGCCTCATCGACCTCGGCTGCGCCGAGCTGTCCCTCGGCGACACGATCGGCGTCGCCACCCCTGGCCAGGTGACCGCCCTGCTCACCGCGCTCAACGCCGCGGGCATTCCCACCGAGCGGCTCGCCGTCCATTTCCACGACACCTATGGCCAGGCGTTGGCCAACACCCTGACCGCGCTCCGCCACGGCGTCACCACCGTCGACGCCAGCGCGGGCGGCCTCGGCGGCTGCCCGTTCGCGAAGAGCGCCACCGGGAACCTCGCCACCGAGGACCTGCTCTGGATGCTCCAGGGGCTCGGCATCGAGACCGGCGTCGACCTCGACCGGCTCACCGAGACCAGCCTGTGGCTCGCCGCCCACCTCGGCAGGCCGAGCCCCTCCCGCACCGTCTCCGCCCTTTCACCGAAGGAGTCCTGACGATGCCACTCGACCACCGCCTCACCCCCGAGCACGAGGAGCTGCGCCGCACCGTCGAGGCGTTCGCGCACGACGTGGTGGCGCCCAAGATCGGCGCGTTCTACGAACGCCACGAGTTCCCCTACGAGATCGTCCGCGAGATGGGTCGCATGGGCCTGTTCGGGCTGCCGTTCCCCGAGGAGTACGGCGGCATGGGCGGCGACTACCTCGCGCTGTGCCTGGCCCTTGAGGAGCTGGCGCGCGTCGACTCGTCCGTGGCGATCACCCTGGAGGCGGGCGTCTCGCTGGGCGCGATGCCGATCCACCGCTTCGGCACCGAGGAGCAGAAGCGCCACTGGCTGCCCCGGCTCTGCTCGGGCGAGATCCTGGGCGCGTTCGGCCTCACCGAGCCCGGCTGCGGCTCGGACGCGGGCGGCACCCGCACCACGGCCGTGCGGGACGGCGACAGCTGGGTCATCAACGGCACCAAGAGCTTCATCACCAACTCGGGCACCGACATCACCGGGCTCGTCACCGTCACGGCGGTCACCGGGCGCGAGGACGACGGGGCGCCGCGGATCTCCACGATCATCGTGCCCGCCCGCACCCCCGGCCTCACCGTGGCCCCGCCCTACTCCAAGGTCGGCTGGAACGCCTCCGACACGCGCGAGCTGTCGTTCGCCGACGTCCGCGTCCCCGCCGCGAACCTCCTGGGCGACGAGGGCCGCGGCTACGCCCAGTTCCTGCGCATCCTCGACGAGGGCCGCATCGCCATCTCCGCGCTGGCCACGGGTCTCGCGCAGGGCTGCGTCGACGAGTCGGTCGCCTACGCGCGCACGCGCGAGGCGTTCGGCCGCCCGATCGGCGCCAACCAGGCGATCCAGTTCAAGCTCGCCGACATGGAGGCCCGCGCCCACACCGCGCGCGTCGCGTGGCGCGACGCGGCGTCCAGGCTCCAGGCGGGCGAGCCGTTCAAGAAGGCCGCCTCCATCGCCAAGCTGCACTCGTCCGACGTGGCCGTGACCAACGCCCGCGAGGCCACCCAGATCCACGGCGGCTACGGCTTCATGAACGAGTACCCCGTGGCCCGCATGTGGCGCGACGCCAAGATCCTGGAGATCGGCGAGGGCACGAGCGAGGTGCAACGGATGCTGATCGCCCGCGCGTTGGGCGTGGGGTAACGACCCGCGCGCCCGGGCAGGGCCTTTAGGTGGCACACCCCTTGCCGGGTGCCAGGGCGCCATGATTCGACACGCCCGTGCCCGATATCGGGCAGGATTGTTGCGAAAGTCGACCGCGCTCCGCAGTATCGGAGGGTGCTCGAACGCCGTACGCCCCATGACGACCTCGTGGACCACCTGGTGCGCAGCACTCCTCTCGCGCGAGGCGAGGCGGCCCGGGTGATTATGGACGTGCTGGCATATTTCGACGAGACCGCCGAGGAGTTCGTCCGCAGGCGCCACCGGGAGCTGCGCTCCCAGGGGCTGGTCAACGCGACGATCTTCCAGCGGATCGCGGACGAGCTGCCGCATCGCGCGGTGGCGCCGCCCGAGCTGTCCCTGCGGCAGCTGCGGCGGATCGTCTACGGCTGACGCGGCTGATGCAGCCGAAACGGCCGATGCGGCTGACCCGGCAAGTGTGAGACCAGCAGGAGGAACGTCTATGTGTGGAATCGTCGGATATATCGGCAAACGGGATGTGGCGCCCCTCCTGCTCGAGGGCCTTCAGCGCCTCGAGTACCGAGGCTACGACTCCGCGGGCATCGCCATCCACAGCAGTGGCAAGGGCGGCGGGCTCAAGACGGTGAAGAACGCCGGGCGGGTCCGCGACCTCGAGGGCAAGGTGCCCGCCCGTTTCGCCGGGACCGGCGGTATCGCCCACACCCGCTGGGCCACGCACGGCGCGCCCAACGACACCAACGCGCACCCCCATCTGGACGCCCTCGGCCGCGTCGCCGTCGTGCACAACGGCATCATCGACAACTCCGCCGACCTCCGCGCCAAGCTCGCCGCGGACGGCGTCGAGCTGGCCTCGGACACCGACACCGAGGTGCTGGCCCACCTGATCGCGCGCGCCCAGCCCGAGACGCTGGAGGAGAAGGTGCGCGAGGCCCTGCGGTACATCGAGGGCACCTATGGGATCGCCGTCCTGCACGCGGACTTCCCCGACCGCATCGTCGTCGCCCGCAACGGCTCGCCCGTGGTGCTGGGGATCGGCGAGAAGGAGATGTTCGTCGCCTCCGATGTGGCCGCCCTCATCAGCCACACGCGCCAGGTGATCACCCTGGACGACGGCGAGATGGCCACCATCAAGGCCGACGACTACCGCACGTACACCACCGACGGCAGCCGCACCGCGGCCTCCCCCACCACCGTGGACTGGGAGGCCGAGAGCTACGACATGGGCGGCCACGACACGTACATGCACAAGGAGATCGCCGAGCAGCCCGACGCGGTGGACCGGGTGCTGCGCGGCCGGATCGACGACCGTTTCGCCACCGTCCGCCTCGGCGGCCTCAACCTGGACGCCAGGGCCGCGCGCGGCGTGCGCCGCGTCAAGATCCTCGGCTGCGGCTCGGCGTACCACGCGGGCCTGATCGGCGCCCAGATGATCGAGGAGCTGGCGCGCATCCCGGCGGACGCGGAGCCGGCGAGCGAGTTCCGCTACCGCAACGCCGTGGTGGACCCCGACACGCTGTACATCGCCACGAGCCAGTCCGGCGAGACCTACGACACCCTGGCCGCCGTGCAGGAGCTCAAGCGCAAGGGCGCCATGGTCCTGGGCGTCGTCAACGTCGTCGGCTCGGCCATCGCGCGCGAGACCGACGGCGGGATCTATGTGCACGCCGGGCCCGAGGTGTGCGTCGTGTCCACCAAGTGCTTCACCAACACCGCGGTCGCGTTCGCGCTGCTCGCGCTGCACCTCGGCCGCATCAGGGACCTCTCGGTCGCCGACGGCAGGCGGATCATCGAGGGGCTGCGCAAGCTGCCCGAGCAGATCGGCGAGATCCTGCGGGACGAGGACAGGATCGCCAAGGTGGCCGAGGCGTTCGCGGAGGCCAAGAGCCTGATGTTCGTGGGCAGGGTGCGCGGCTTCCCCGTGGCGAGGGAGGCGTCACTCAAGCTCAAGGAGGTCTCCTACATCCACGCCGAGGCGTATCCGGCCTCCGAGCTGAAGCACGGCCCGCTCGCGCTCATCGAGCCCGCGGTGCCGACGGTCGCGATCGTCCCGACGGACGAGCTGCTCGACAAGAACCGTGCCACGCTCGAGGAGATCAAGGCCCGCAGCGGCCGGATCCTGGCGGTGGCGCACGAGGAGCAGCCCAAGGCGGACGACACGATCGTGGTCCCGCGCAACGAGCCCGAGCTCGACCCGGTGCTCATGGGGATCCCGCTCCAGCTGCTGGCGTACCACACGGCGCTGGCGCTCGGCCGGGACATCGACAAGCCGCGGAACCTCGCGAAGTCCGTCACGGTCGAGTGAGCGCGGCCGAGTAGCCGAGAGGGCATGGAAGCGCCGGGAGGCGCACGGCGGCCCCCGGGGGTGCGTGCCACCAAACGCACGCCCGGGGGCAGCCATATGCGCCGGCGTCGCCCATTACGCCGGCGGGAGAAGCCGCCGTCGAGTCCGTCACCTCCCGACGAACGACCCTGGCCTGTGTCGATGTCCCCTTTATGCCCATCACAAACGCACAATCCACCCTTCCCCGGCGACGAATTTGGTGAATGCTCGGTGAGGGACACGGGGATCGGGCCCCGGGGGAACGCCGCGGGGCCGCCTCAGGGGATGACGACGACGGGGCGCTGCGCGCGGCGGGCCAGGCGCCCCGAGACGGAGCCGAAGACGCGGCCGAGCAGGCCGTGGGTCGTGCCGACGACGATGGCGTCCGCCTCGTACTCCCTGCCGACCTCCTCCAGCTCGTGGCAGATGTCGCCGCCGCGTTCGAGGAGCACCCAGGGGACGTCGGTGAGGTGCTCGGCGCAGGCCAGCTCAAGGCCAAGCACCTCGGTGCGGTGGTCGGGGATGTCGACCAGCGCGGGCGGCTCGCAACCGGCCCAGACGGTGGTCGGCAGGCGGTTGGCCACATGGACGATGATCAGTCCCGAGCCGGAGCGGCGGGCCATGCCGACGGCATACGCCAGGGCACGCTCGCTCGACGTGGAGCCGTCGAAGCCGACCACCACTCCGTGCTGGAACGCCGGATCACGCGACGCGCGCGCGTCATCCGCCGGGTCGGGCGTGGACGAGGGATCGGCGACGCGCCGGCGATCCGCTGGTTCGGGGAGCTCGTATCCAGCCATCGGTGCCTCAGCGGTGGGTCAGTGAGGAAACCTCGTGAGTGTGTCGAAGATGGGGGTGGCGCGTGGAGGAGCAGGGGAGGTTTCTCGTGCTTCTCCTGGCTCCACCTCCAGGGTACGGCGTCAAGGGGCTGGTTCCCAGAGACGGTGTGTACAACCCCTGAAACCATCCGCTGGCGCCGTGGCCGTGCAGCATGCCCTACCCGGAACGGGCAGCGCAATGCTTTCGGACACATTGCGACACAGGTGCTGGCGCTGAGTGACCGCGCGCCGGGGCGCCGTCCGTTTCCTTCTTGGCGCCGCCCGCTGTGGCCGACGAGCAGCGGGTGATCGCTGGCCGTGCGCGGCGCATCACCGCGCGCGGAAGGCCGCGCGCCCGGGGCGCACGCCCCCGGCTCGGCGTCACGGCCGTGACGACGGCTCTTATTTTCGGCCAACTTCACCTCAGCAGAACCGCGTTGCTCATCCGTCTCGCCAACACCTCCTGTATACCGGGAAGATGAGCCACGGCTCCCCTTCGGGGGCGCGACGGGCGAGCGGCGGGGCGAGGCGTACTTCCCCCAACTGCTCCTACGTGTAACGCTTCCTGATCGACTGCTTCACGCCACGTTGTCATGTCGATATAGCGCCGGGTGAGGAACTGGTCTCGTCCACCTCACCCGACGCAGTAGATTCGATCTTGGCAATCACGTCGGGGGACAGTGCAGGACCGAGAGGATGCGACGACCGAGGGAACTGAGGAGCATGAGCCAGGACCCAACGCACGGCCCCGAGCCCGCCGTCAGGCTGGCTGCCCGACGCCGCCGCGAAGTCGTCGCGGTGCTGCTGTTCAGTGGCAGTCCGATGTTCGAGAGCTCCATCCCGCTGTCCGTCTTCGGCGTGGATCGCCAGGATGCCGGGGCGCCGCGTTACCGACTGCTCGCCTGCGCGGGGGAGGACGGGCCGCTGCGCACCACGGGCGGCCTCGAGTTGCGCGCGCCCTACGGCCTGGGCGCCGTGGCGCGCGCGGGCACCGTGATCGTTCCCGCGTGGCGGTCGATCACGGGGCCACCGCCCGCCGCCGCGCTGGCCGCGCTGCGGCGCGCGCACAGCGAGGGCGCCAGGATCGTCGGCCTGTGCACCGGGGCGTTCGCCCTGGGGGCCGCGGGGCTGCTCGACGGGCGGCCCGCCACGACGCACTGGATGTACGCGCCGACGCTCGCCAAGCGGTATCCATCGGTCCATGTGGACCCCAGGGAGCTGTTCGTCGACGACGGCGACATCCTGACCTCGGCGGGCACCGCGGCCGGGATCGACCTGTGCCTGCACATCGTCCGCCAGGACCACGGCCCCGAGGCGGCAGCGGCGCTGGCCCGCCGCCTGGTGCTGCCCCCGCGCAGGGGGAACGGGGCCGACGCCGCGCAGCACCGGCACCTCGACCGGTCTTTACCCGAGGACATCGGGGCCGATCCGCTCGCCGAGGTGGTGGCCTGGGCGCTGGAGCACCTGCACGAGCAGTTCGACGTGGAGACCCTCGCGGCCCGCGCCTACATGAGCCGGCGGACGTTCGACCGCCGCTTCAGGGCGCTCACGGGCAGCGCTCCCCTCCAGTGGCTCATCACCCAGCGCGTCCTCCAGGCGCAGCGGCTGCTCGAGGTCTCGGACTACTCGGTGGACGAGGTCGCGGGGCGCTGTGGCTTCCGCTCGCCCGTGGCGCTGCGTGGTCACTTCAGGCGGCAGCTGGGCGCGTCGCCCGCCGCCTACCGGGCCGCGTACCGGGCCAGGCAACAGGACGCTCCCGACCGGGGGAAGCCGGCGGGGGACGGCTTCACGCCGCGCGTTCCCGGCCAGCGGAGCCGCCCCGGGCAGTGAGCGACGGCGCGCATGGCCGTCGCGCTGAGCGACGTAAGGTTGTTCGCATGAACGATCGCATGGTGTGGATCGACTGCGAGATGACCGGTCTCTCGCTGGCCGACGACGCGCTCATCGAGGTCGCCGCGCTGGTGACCGACTCCGAGCTGAACGTCCTCGGGGAGGGGGTGGACATCGTGATCCGCCCCCCGGACGCGGCGCTCGCGTCGATGCCGGAGGTGGTGCGGAGCATGCACACCGCCTCCGGTCTCCTGGAGGAGCTGGCTGGGGGCACCACGCTGGCCGAGGCCGAGCGGCTGGTTCTCGACTACGTCAGGGAGCACGCCCCCGAGGCGGGCAAGACCCCGCTCTGCGGGAACTCGATCGGCACCGACCGCGGCTTTCTCGCCCGGGACATGCCCAGCCTGGAGTCGCACCTCCACTACCGCGTGATCGACGTCTCGTCGCTCAAGGAGCTGGTCCGCCGCTGGTACCCCAGGGTGTACTTCAACAGCCCCCAGAAGAGCGGGAATCACCGCGCGCTCGCCGACATCAGGGAGTCCATCGCCGAGCTGCGCTACTACCGCGAGGCGATCTTCGTGCCGCTGCCGGGGCCCGACTCCGACGCCGCCAAGCGCATCGCGGCCCAGCACGTCCTGCGCTGAGCCGACGGCCGCCCCGCGCGCCCGGAAACCCTGGCGCGACGGGCTCCGGGGACCCTGTACACTCTTACTCGGCCGGTACGACCGGCCCATGGTGGGCGTAGCTCAGCTGGTAGAGCACCTGGTTGTGGTCCAGGTGGCCGCGGGTTCAAGTCCCGTCGCTCACCCCAATCGATCGAGGCCCGGCCCGCGGACGCGGGGTCGGGCCTTCGTGTCGTCCCGGCCCTGTGGCGTCGGTCAAGGGCCGGTCGGCGCCGGTCAGTTGCCGGTCATCGGGGGCTGCCAGGGGTTCGCGGGCGGGGGCGCGGGGTCGGTGTACCCCGCCACAGGGACGAGCGGCGGGTCGCGCGGCGGGCGGTGGTGCTCCGCGTCGGTCGCGGCGTCGAACGCGATCAGGGCCGCGATGGCCGCGAGGACCAGGACCAGCTCGGCCACCCCGTTGCGCAGCCAGTGTCCGAGCCGGTGCCCCGGTGAGTTTCCCGGCGACCCGACGGGCCGCGGTGGGGCGTTCGTCGGGTCGCGTTCCGTTCCCCTGTCCTCGTGTTCCTTGTCCTCGTGTTCCTTGTCCTCGTGCCGTGGGGGGGACCATACTCGTGGCAGATCCGGCATACCCGAAGCCTTCCCTCGGACGAGGGCTCGTAGCGGGCCCTTCCCCGAGCGGGGTCGCGCGTGTCCGGAACGCGAGGCGCCCCGTGCCCCGCGCGTCCCCCGGTCCCCTTGCGGCGCGCGACGGGCGGCTCAGCAGCCGTCGTTGAACCACTCGCCGTTCTCGCGGATCCAGGGCTCGCCCTCGACGGCGAGCGCGGGGATGTCGGCGACGCCGTACGAGACCGTCGCGGTGTGCCCGGTGATGACCGGCCTAATGTCCCTGGCCGCGAGCCCCGCGCCGTGCTCGTCGACGGCCCCGAGCAACTCCACGGTGAACGCCTGGAGATCGAGAAGGTCGCGGCAGCGCTGGCTCAGCAGTCCGGCCGCGTCGTCGGGGGCGGGGACGAAGGAGGCCGCGACGTAGGCGGCCACGGCCTCTTCGAGCGCGGCGCGCTGCGCCGGGTCGGCCGTCGGCGTCGAGCCCGTGCCGCCGCTCGAAGTGCCCCCGCCCGACGAGCCGTTGAAGCGGTCGTCGTCGAAGTCATCGTCGTCGAAGTCATCGTCGTCAAAGTCGTCGTAGTCGTCGTCCGAGTGGCCGCCTCCGCCGCCGTCGCGGCCCGACCTGCGGCCGTTGCCGTCGCCGCACGCGGCCGCGGTGACGGTGAGGAACGTGGCCGCGAGCAGCGCGGCCAGGGCGCGGTTGACGCGGGTGCGTGATCCCGTGGACGGTGCCATGGACGCAGCGTGCCACGCCCGTCGGGGGCGGGTCAGCCCCAGGCGACCCGCTGTGGCCCTCCCGTGACAGCGGTGCGACCGACCCCGCACACGGGCGGCCGAACGCCCCACGCGCGGCGGCCCGTTGCCCCCTTCCCCGCCGCTGGCGACTGGCGTGCGCGGGCGTGCGGGGGAGGGGCACGCGCTCCCGGTGGGGCGGGAGTTGGCGTTCCGCGCTTACCCCGGGGCACGGAACGTGGCACGCTGGTGACGGTAGATGACGGTCATGGCCTCTCGACTCTCGGGAAGGGGTACCGGTATGGCATCTCCACTCTCCGCGGACCGGCTGCTGCGCGCGCTGAAGGCCGAGGGCGTACGCGTCGTCGAGCACCGCTCCTGGCGCACGCACAACAGGAACCACGCCGGATCCTGGGGCCCCGTGCACGGGGTGATGATCCATCACACCGTCACCCGGGGCACCGACTCATCCGTCGAGCTGTGCTACAACGGGCACGCGTCACTGCCGGGCCCGCTGTGCCACGGCGTGATCGCCAAGGACGGCACGGTGTACATGGTGGGCCACGGCCGGGCGAACCACGCGGGGGCGGGCGACGGCGACGTCCTGGCCGCGGTGATCGCCGAGCGCTCGCTTCCCTCCGATAACGAGACGGACACCGACGGGAATCGCCACTTCTACGGCTTCGAGTGCATCAACATGGGGGACAACAAAGACCCTTGGCCCCCTGAGCAGGTGAACGCGATCGTGCGCGCATCGGCGGCCATCTGCCGCGCGCACGGCTGGGGCAAGGAGGGTACGACCTCCGTGATCGGCCACCTGGAGTGGCAGCCGGGCAAGATCGACCCGCGAGGGCCCGGCGTTTCGATGAGCGACGTGCGACGGCGCGTGGCCGAGCGGCTGCGGCACCCCGCCGACTGGGACCCCGAGGAGGACGACATGCCCCTGAGCGACGAGGACATCAGGAAGGTGGCCGTGGCCGCGGCGCGCCAGGTTGCGCTCTACAAGGACGAACGGCTCGACCGCCGCGACGCGAGGCAGATGTGGGACGACGCGGCGAGCCCGCACACGACGTGGCAGTTCAGGCCCGAGGGCGCCGAGCGTGACGCGTGGGGGTATCTCAGCCGCACCCACGCCGAGGTGGTCGCCCTGCGGGCCGCGGTGGCGGAGCTGGCGAGTGCGGTCGCCGCGGGGAGCGACTCGGTGGACGCGGACGACCTGGTCGCGCGCATCGAACGCGCGATCGCCAGCGCAAGCGGCGGGGATTGAGCGCACCGGCGGCACCGCCCCGCCCTGTCGTGCGCCCCCGCGCCCCCGGCCCCATCCCCGCGCCCCCCTCAGCGGCGCGTGCGCGGCGTCCGCTGGCGCGGAAGCGCGTGGCGGGGCGGGTGGATCAGGGTGATCTGCCTCACGATCTGGTGGAACGCCACGAGCGCCGACACGGGGGGCAGCCCCGCGACGGCGACGCCCGTCGCGGACTTGGGCGCCTCGCCCACGCACAGCCCGACGGCGAGCCCGCAGAACATCACGACCACGACCCACGAGTGCAGGGCCTGGCGCTGGTGCAGGGCCGCGCGCAGGATCGACAGGGAGGCCACGAGCCAGGGGCCGTAGATCAGCAGCGGCCACCAGGGGATGAGGTTGTCGGGAACGCCGGACGAGGCCGCCTCGCGCAGCGGCTCGTACGAGACCAGGCCGCCGAGCACGCTGAGCATGGCGACCAGGGCCGCGGCGGCCCCGGCGATCAGCAGGCTCGCGCAGCGCAGCCACAGCGAGGGCCCCGGGCTGCCGGGCCAGCGCATCCGGCGCCGCTCCCTGCGGTGCCGCCGACCTGGGGGGTCGTTCAGCCGCGGGATCCTGGCCGTGTCGTCGATCACCAGCTCAGGCGGGATGAACAACGGCGTGCCCGCCGTCGGGTCGTACAGCATCTGCTCGTTGAGAGACGTCACGCTCCGCCAACGAGGGGCGACGGAGCGGGATGTGCGGCATTTGAGTGAATGGGTGTCGCACGGGTGGCGACCGGCACGGCACCTTGACAAAGCGTTTCTTCACACCGTCCCTTCGCCGGGGGCCGGACTCGTAGGATCGGGCGGACCATGGATATCGCTGACTTCGAGGAGCTGTGGGACCGGGTGACCGGCACCCAGCCCGATCCCGAGCTGTGGCTCATAGTGGCCGCGGCCGTCGTCGCCCTGGCGGCGGTCGCGCCGTACGGAGTGTGGCGCCTGGCGCGGAACACCATCACGATCGCCCACGAGGGCGGCCACGGCCTGGTGGCGCTGCTGACAGGCCGCAGCCTTGAGGGCATACGCCTGCACTCCGACACCTCGGGCCTGACCGTCTCACGCGGCAAGCCGACCGGACTCGGCATGGTCCTGACGGCCGCCGCCGGCTATATCGCCCCCTCCCTGCTCGGCCTCGGCGGCGCCGCGCTGCTGGCCGACGGGCGCATCACGGCCCTGCTGTGGGGCGCCACCGCGCTGCTGCTCGCCCTCCTCGTGATGGTGCGCAACGCCTACGGGATGCTCACCGTCGTCCTCACATGCGCCGCTTTTCTGCTGGTCTCCTGGCTGACCGAGCCCGAGGTGCAGGCGGCGTTCGCGTATCTGGTCGTGTGGTTCCTCGTACTCGGCGGCGTCAGGCCGGTCTTCGAGCTCCAGGCCAAGCGGCGCGTGGGCGCGGCCCGCGACTCCGACGCCGACCAGCTGGCCCGGCTCACGGGCCTTCCCGCGTGGATGTGGCTGTTCTTCTTCCACGCCGTCACGCTCACCTCCCTCTTCGCCGCGGGCACCATGCTGCTCGGCCTGTGAGGGCGGGCCCTGGCCATGTCGCGCGCACTAGAGTGAGAACATGACCGACCACAGCGAGAGTCTTTGGCCCGCGCCGTATGCCTCGGGCGCGGTGGACGCCATCGTCACGGTGCCCGGTTCCAAGTCGGTCACCAACCGAGCGCTCATCCTGGCCGCCCTCGCGGCGGACCCCGGCTGGCTGCGCCGCCCCCTCCGCTCGCGCGACACCCTGCTGATGGCCGACGCGCTGCGGTCGCTCGGCATCGGGATCGAGGAGACCGTCTCGTCGAGCTCCGCCGTCTCGGGGATGCCACAGGGCAGGGGCGAGTCCTGGCGCGTGATCCCGGGGGCGCCACAGGGCGGCACGGGTGTGGACGTGGGGAACGCGGGGACGGTGATGCGCTTTCTGCCTCCGCTGGCCACGCTCGCCGACGGCCCGGTCCGCTTCGACGGCGATCCGCGGGCCCGCGAGCGGCCGTTGGACGGGCTCATCGGCGCGCTGCGCACGCTGGGCGCCAGGATCGACGACGAGGGGCGCGGCGCCCTGCCGATCACCGTGCGCGGCGTCGGCTCGCTCGACGGCGGCCATGTCGAGGTGGACGCGTCGACGTCGTCGCAGTTCATCAGCGCGCTGCTGCTGTCCGCGCCCCGGTTCAACCAGGGCGTCGAGGTCCGGCACGTGGGGCGGCGGCTGCCGTCCATGCCGCACATCAGGATGACCGTGGACATGCTGCGCAAGGCGGGCGCTCAGGTGGACTCCCCCGACTCGGGCGGCGAGCCCGACGTGTGGCGGGTCACATCGGGCGCGCTGCTCGGCCGCGACATCGTGGTCGAGCCCGACCTGTCGAACGCGCAGCCGTTCCTGGCCGCCGCGCTGGTCACGGGCGGCACGGTCACCATCCCCGACTGGCCCGCGCACACCACGCAGCCTGGCGACGCGCTGCGCCGCATCTTCACGGACATGGGCGGCACCTGTGTCCTCGACGACCGCGGCCTGACGCTCACCGGCGGTGGGCGGGTGCGCGGGATCGACGCGGACCTGGGCGAGGTGGGCGAGCTGACGCCCGGGATCGCGGCGGTCGCGGCGCTGGCCGACTCGGAGTCGGTGCTGCGCGGCGTCGCGCACCTGCGGCTGCACGAGACGGACCGGCTCGCCGCGCTCGCCAAGGAGATCAACGCCCTGGGCGGCGACGTCACCGAGACCGACGACGGGCTGCGGATTCGGCCGAGGCCGCTGCGCGGCGGGGTGTTCCACACGTACGAGGACCACAGGCTCGCCACCGCGGGCGCGCTGCTCGGCCTGGTGGTCAAGGACGTCGAGGTCGAGAACATCGCGACGACCGGCAAGACCATGCCCGACTTCCCCGACCTGTGGCACCGGATGCTCGCCGGGGAGAGAGAGTAGGGCGCGGGCCGCGATGCGCCGCTACGGCAAGAACCCCGACGAGGACGACGTCCGCACCAGGGCCCGTGGGCGCAGCAGGCCCCGCACCCACCGGCGTCCGGCGCACGAGGACGCCGAGGAGGGCTTTGTCGTCACGGTGGACCGCGGGCGGGTGACGTGCCTGGTGGGGGAGCGGGTGGTCACCGCGATGAAGGCGAGGGAGCTGGGCCGCAAGAGCGTGGTGGTCGGCGACCGGGTCGCGGTGGTCGGGGACCTGTCGGGGAAGAAGGACACGCTCGCGCGGATCGTCAGGGTCGAGGAGCGGTCGTCGGCGCTGCGGCGCACGGCCGATGACGACGACCCGTTCGAACGCGTGGTGGTGGCCAACGCCGACCAGCTGGCCATCGTCACGGCGCTCGCCGACCCCGAGCCCAGGCCCCGGCTGATCGACCGCTGCCTGGTGGCGGCGTATGACGCGGGGCTCGACCCGTTGCTGATCCTCACCAAGTCCGATCTGGCGCCCGCGGGGCCGCTGCTCGAGACCTATCTGCCGCTGGGGATCCGCCATGTGGTCACCACGCGCGAGCAGTTCGACGAGGACACCGTGGCGGGGGTGCGGGAGCTGCTGTCGGAGCGGGTCACCGCGTTCGTCGGGCACAGCGGCGTCGGCAAGACGACGCTGGTCAACGCGCTGGTGCCGGAGCGGCAGCGCGCCACGGGCGAGGTCAACGCCGTGACGGGGCGCGGGCGGCACACCACGGTCTCGGCCCTCGCGCTGCCGCTGCCGGGGACGCCGGGGTGGGTGATCGACACCCCGGGCGTCAGGTCGTTCGGGCTGCACCACATCGACCCCTCGCGCGTCATCCACGCCTTTCCCGACCTGGAGCCCGGCACCGAGGGGTGCCCGCGGGCGTGCGGGCACGACGAGCCGGACTGCGCGCTCGACGACTGGGTGGCCGGGGGGCACGCCGACCCGGCGCGCCTGTACTCGCTGCGCCGCCTGCTGGCGACGCGGGAGCGGCACGAGGGCGACTGAGGCGCCCGAGGGCGGGGCGTCGCGTTCAGCCGGGCGGGGCCACCAGGTGGGAGATCGCCACGCGGATCGCCGTCTCGCAGCGGGCGGGCCCGGCCGATGGCAGGGCGCGCCTGGCGCGTTCGGTCAGCCGGGCCACCAGGTCGCCGGGGCCGATGACCGCGGAGGGCGGGCCGCCGCAGCGGCAGCCGGTCAGCGCGGCGCGCACCACGCGGTCGCCCCCGGCCGCCCGCACGATCCACTCCCCGGCCAAGGCCAGCGCCTCGTCGGGCGGGCGCTCGCGTCGCTCGGCGCAGAACGCCGCGAAGCCGTCGAGGAACGCGGTCGTCTGCCGCTCGGCGAGCGCCGCGCCGAGCCCGGCCTTGTCGCCGAACTCGTTGTAGAGGGTCTGCCGGGACACCCCCGCGGCCGCGGCGACCTCGACCATTCTGACGCACTGCCAGGAGCGCCGTTCCACGGCCTCGCTCGCGGCTCGCAGCAGGGAATCTCGCGCGGTGGGCATCGTCGCCTCCTCGCCTCCAGGCTCAGGATTGACGCGCTCCGCGGGGGTGTCAAGATGTGGGCATGCCGGACTACCACGATGATCTCCGCCTCGCGCACGTGCTCGCCGACGCCGCGGACGCCGCGACCATGGAGCGCTTCAAGGCGCTCGATCTCACGGTCGAGACCAAGCCGGACATGACGCCGGTGACCGAGGCGGACCGCGCGGCGGAGGAGGTGATCCGCTCCGTGCTGCAACGGGCCAGGCCGCGCGACGCCGTGCTGGGCGAGGAGTTCGGCAACGAGGGCCAGGGGCCGCGGCGTTGGGTGATCGACCCGATCGACGGCACCAAGAACTATGTGCGCGGCGTCCCGGTGTGGGCCACCCTGATCGCGCTGGTCGAACGCGGCGCGGGCGGTGACAGGCCCGTCGTGGGCGTCGTCTCCGCCCCGGCGCTCAGCCGCCGCTGGTGGGCGGCGCTCGGCGCGGGCGCGTACACCGGGCGCAGCCTCACCTCGGCGACCCGGCTGCGGGTCTCGGGCGTGGAACGGCTCGCGGACGCGTCGTTCTCGTACTCGTCGCTGACCGGCTGGGAGGAACGCGACCGGCTCGACGGCCTGTTGAGGCTTTCGCGCGACTGCTGGCGGACGCGGGCCTACGGGGACTTCTGGTCGTACATGATGGTCGCCGAGGGGTCGGTCGACCTGTGCGCGGAGCCGGAGTTGTCGCTGTGGGACATGGCGGCGCCCGCGATCGTGGTGCAGGAGGCGGGCGGCCGTTTCACGGGGCTCGACGGCCGCGACGGGCCGCACGGGGGGGACGCGGCGGCGTCCAACGGGCTGCTGCACGACGAGCTGCTCGGCTATCTCGGCGGCTGAGGCGGGGCGTTGACCGATCACATCCGGGCGAAAATGTCCTGGCTCGGACCCTTGATGGTCACCCAGGGCCATGTGAACATGAGAATCCCAGCGCTTGTGACTTTGTGAAAAGTCTCTCGAGCTCCCTCTGAGTCCCCGCAGAAGGTGGCTGACTCCTCATGTTGGTACGCGACGCGATGAGCTCCGTCGTCCTCACCATCGGTCCCGATCACACGCTCAGGCAGGCCGCGCGGCTGATGTCGTCCCGGCGGGTGGGCGCGGCCGTCGTGCTCGACCCCGACACCTCGGGGGTGGGCATCCTCACCGAGCGGGATGTGCTGGCCTCGGTCGGCCGGGGCCAGGACCCCGACCGCGAGCGGGCCGGGGCGCACACCACCACCGACGTGGTCTACGCGGACCCGCGGTGGACCCTGGCCGACGCCGCGACGGCGATGGCGCAGGGCGGCTTCCGGCACCTCGTGGTCCTCGACGAGGACGAGCCGGGCCCGGTCGGGATCGTCTCGGTGCGCGACATCATCAACTGCTGGACGCCGGTTGTCGGCACGGCGTCCGTGTAGTCCGGAGCGGCCGGGGACCTGGGGCCTCCGGCCGCTCCGGGGTGTACGGCAAGCGGCCCTTTGCGGGATCAGCCGCGGAGGGCCTGGACCGCGGCTTGGAGCCGCTTGCCGTAGTCCTCGTCCGCCTTGCGGAAGTTCTCGATCGCCCGCTCGGCGATGTCGTCGCGGGAGACCTGGGCGATGAAGCCCGCGAGGTTCTCGATGAGGCGGTCCTTCTCGTCATCGGACATCAGCCGGTAGAGGTTCCCGGCCTGCACGAAGTCGTTGTCCTCGGCGTGCGAGGGGGCCACGTGGTCGCCGGTGTACCCGGTGACGGCCAGCGGCTCCCACAGGGGCCTGTCGGTCTGGACGGGGCCGCCGAAGCTGTTCGGCTCGTAGTTCTTCGCGCCGCCGTGGCGGCCGTCGTACGCGGCGCCGTCACGGCCGTGGGTGCGCGCCTCGGTGGCGTGCGGCCGGTTCACCGGGAGGTGGTCGGCGTTGATCCCGACGCGGTACCGGTGGGCGTCGCCGTAGGCGAACAGGCGGCCCTGGAGCATCTTGTCGGGCGAGGGGCCGATGCCGGGCACGAAGTGGTGCGGCGAGAAGATGGACTGCTCGACCTCCGCGAAGATGTTCTCGGGGTTGCGGTTGAGCTCGAGCTTGCCGATCTCGATCGGGGGGTAGTCCGCGTGTGGCCAGACCTTGGTCAGGTCGAACGGGTTGAAGCGGTAGGTGGCCGCTTCGGCGACGGGCATGATCTGGACCTGAACGGTCCAGCTCGGGAAGTCGCCGTTCTCGATCGAGGTGCGCAGGTCGCGCTGGTGGCTGTCCGCGTCCTCGCCCGCGAGCTTCGCGGCCTCGGCGGCGGTGAGGTTCTTGATGCCCTGGTCGGTCTTGAAGTGGTACTTGACCCAGAACGCCTCGCCCGCCTCGTTGGTCCACTGGAACGTGTGCGAGCCGTACCCGTTCATGTGGCGGTAGGAGGCGGGGATGCCGCGGTCGCCGAACAGCCAGGTCACCTGGTGCGTGGACTCGGGCGAGAGGCCCCAGAAGTCCCAGACGTTGTCCGCCTCCTGCGAGCCCGTGTACGGGTCCCGCTTCTGGGTGTGGATGAAGTCGGGGAACTTGATCGCGTCCTTAATGAAGAAGATCGGGGTGTTATTGCCGACCAGGTCGTAATTGCCCTCTTCGGTATAGAACTTGAGCGCGAAGCCACGCGGGTCGCGCACGGCGTCGGCCGAGCCGAGGTTCCCGGCGACCGTCGAGAAGCGGAGGAAGACCTCGGTCTCCTTGCCGATCTCGGACAGGAACTTCGCCCGGGTGTACGGGGTCACGTCCGCGGTGACGGTGAACGTGCCGTACGCGCCGGCGCCCCGCGCGTGCACGATGCGCTCCGGGATGCGCTCCCGGTTGAAGTGGGCCAGCTTCTCGATGAGGTGCTGGTCCTGGATCAGCACGGGCCCGCCGACGCCGGCGGACTGGCTGTTCTGATTGTCCGCGACCGGCGCGCCCGCCTCGGTGGTGAGTGGTCCCGCAGCGATCTGATCGGTCATTTACCTGTCACGCCCTTCAGCTGTCCAGCTCCTTGGTGCCGCTCCGGCCCTTGGCCAGCGCTCAACCAGATCCTATATTGGACTTTGTCCAAGTCAAGACGCGCGATGAATCTGTACACCGTCGGCCCAGCGAGGCCGCCACGCTAGGGTGGATGCCATGAGTGACCTGCTTCAGCGACTCCGCGACCGCGGCTGGCGGCTGACCGCCCAGCGGCGGGTGATCGCCGAGGTGCTGGACGGGGAGCATGTCCACTTCACGGCCGACGAGGTCCACGCCAGGGCCGTCGAGCGGCTTCCTGAGATCTCCCGCGCCTCTGTTTACAACACGCTGGGTGAGCTTGTGGCGCTGGGCGAGGTCCTGGAGGTGACGACGGACGGGCGTGCGAAGCGTTACGACCCGAACGCCCACCAGCCGCACCAGCACCTGGTCTGCTCGGGCTGCGGGACCATGCGTGACGTGCGGCTGACGGGCGATCCGCTGGCCGCGCTTCCCGAGGAGGAACGCTTCGGCTTCGCGGTCTCGCAGGTCAACGTCACGTACTACGGCCGCTGTCCCGACTGCGTCGCCGCCTCCTGATTTGCACCCGCCGTACGCGCGGGGTTAAGGTGAAGACACACGCCGCGGGGTGGAGCAGCTCGGTAGCTCGCTGGGCTCATAACCCAGAGGTCGCAGGTTCAAATCCTGTCCCCGCTACTGTCGGCGAAGGCCCGGATCCTCCAAGATCCGGGCCTTCGCGCTGAACGCCCGTGCGGGCCATGGAGAATCGCCCCATGGACCCTACTCTCCAGTACCTCCTGAAGCTGCTCGACATCGAGCCCATCGAGCGGGACATCTTCCGGGGCGACAGCCACGCCTCCGTCGTTCCCCGCGTGTTCGGCGGGCAGGTGGCCGCGCAGGCGCTGGTCGCGGCCTGCCGCACGGTCGACGACGAGCGGCTGCCGCACTCGTTGCACTCCTACTTCCTGCGCCCCGGCGACCCGGGGGCGCGCATCGTCTACACGGTCGACCGCATCCGCGACGGGCGGTCGTTCACCACGCGGCGGGTGGTGGCGGTGCAGCACGGGCAGCCCATCTTCACGCTGTCGGCGTCGTTCGCGCGCGCCGAGGAGGGGCTTGCGCACCAGGAGCCGATGCCCGCGGCGCCCGACCCCGAGACCCTGCCGCCCGCCGAGGAGCTGCTGCCGCGCTACGCCGACCTCTTCAGGGACCGCGCCGTGCTCGAGCTGCTGCTCCAGGCGCGCCAGGCGATCGATCTGCGCTATGTCAACGAGCCGCCGTTCGCCACCGCGGGGAGGGTGCGCGAGGCGCGCTCGCAGGTGTGGTTCCGCGTCAACGGGAAGCTGGCGGGGGAGCAGGACACGCCCGTGTCGCACCTGTGCCTCGGCACCTATGTCTCGGACATGACGCTGCTCGACTCGGTGCTGCTCGCGCACGGGCGCGGCGGCTGGATGACGGGGGACACGGTGGGGGCGAGCCTTGACCACGCGATGTGGTTCCACCGCCCGTTCCGCGCGGACGAGTGGCTGCTGTACGACACGGACTCGCCGACGTCGCAGTCGGGGCGCGGCCTTGCGCACGGGCGGATGTTCACGCGGGACGGGCGGCTCGCGGTGTCGGTGATCCAGGAGGGCCTGATGCGGGTGCCCCGCTGAGGGGTCCGCCTTCGGCGGGGCCCGGGGTGCGCGGGGCGGGTCCGCGCCGCCCCGCGGGGCCGCGGCGGGGGCTCAGGCGGGGATCAGGCCGGGGTCAGGCCCGCCGCGTCGAGGAGGTAGGCGGTCATGGGCTCGTAGTAGCGGGGGTTGACGACGTTGTCGTCGAGGGGCACGCACACGGAGAGGGTGCCCTCGGCCTCGCCGAGGAAGAGCGCGGGGTCGTTGCAGTCGGCGTAGCCGATGGTGTCGATGCCCGCCTGGGCCGCGTATCCCGCCCAGCCGTGGTCGGCGACCACCAGGTCGGGCAGGTCCTCGCCCTCCTGCGGCAGGGCGTCCAGGATCTCCGCCATGGGCAGCGGCGAGTGCGTGTGCCACAGCGTCGCGCCCCGCTCGTACATCGCGACCCCGGCGAGCTGGGCCACCACGCCCTCGTCGGCGCTCAGGCCGATCGGCACCCTGACGAGCTCGCAGCCCGCGGCCTTCAGGGCGGCGGCCGTCTGGGCGTGCACGTCGAGCAGGCCGCCGGGGTGGCCCGTGGCCACGAGCACGCGCTGGCGGCCGAGGGCGGCCTTGCGCAGGAGCGTGGCCGCGCGGTCGAGCCCGTCGAGGGTCAGCTCGGGGTCGATCGTGTCCTGGCCCTGCCGGTGCTGGGGGTCGGCGTCCACGCCGCAGCGCTCGGCCATCTCGGAGAGGACGTCCTGCTCGTCCGTCCAGCGGTCGCCGAACTCGAGGCCGAGCCAGAAGTACCGATTGCCGTTGGCCAGCTCCCGGTAGTGGGAGAGGTTGTTCTCCCGGGGGGTCGCGACCTCGCCCGCGATGCGGGTGTGCAGGAGATGAGCGATCAGTTCCGATCGGGAGGGGACGGCGGTGGTCGGCATACGGCAAGTATCGCCCGGATGGTGGGATTGCGGCGGGGGCGTCGCCGACCTGTGATCTCCGGGAGGCGCGGCCGTGCGGTGGCGGTGCGGTGGCGGTGGCCCGGGGTGGCGCGTTCAGGCCACGCGGCGGGCGGCGGCGAAGCCCGCGATCACCAGCGCGATCATCACGGCGCCGGTGAGCGCCACGGGGGCGCCGGTGAACGTGCTGGCCAGGACCGCGAGGGCGGCGGCGGGGAAGGACGCCGCCGACCAGTGGCCCACGTGGTGGGGGCGCAGGTGCAGCAGCCACAGGGTCAGCAGATAGAGGGCCACCGGAAGGGTGAACGACGCGGCCGCGACCGTTGCGGAGAGCTCGGAGTGGTGGGTGACGCGGTCGACGTTGACCGCGATCCCCGCGCCGACGGCCGCGGCCGAGCCGAACACCAGGTAGTGGCCGTAGCCCCACACGAACCCCGCGCGCGTGGAGGCGAGGAAGCGCTCGGCGGGCTTGGCGAAGTACAGCCACCACATCGCGAACACGGTCACCAGGCCGCCGGCGGCGACCGCGTAGAGCGGGGCGTCGCCCCGGTCCTCGTCCACGGCGGTGCGCACGGCGGTGGTGGCGGCGAGCACGGACTCGCTCAGCACGATCATGGTGAACAGGCCGTAGCGCTCGGCGATGTGGTGCGCGTGCCACGGCGTGGGGTGGGCGCGTTCGGCCAGGACCGGCACGGCCAGGTCGAGCGCGGCGATCACGGGGAAGAGCGGCAGGCGCCAGTCGTGCGGCACGGCGAGCCACAGCAGCCACAGCGTCTGGACGCAGGCGAGGCCGAGCGCGAAGCGGCGCGCGGCGGGGCGGCCTTCGGGGTGGGAGTGGCCCGCGCGCAGCCACTGGCTGATCTGCGCCAGCCGCATGATGGTGTAGCCCGCGGTGACCAGGGCGTAGTCCTGTTCCTCGAACGCCCGCCGCACCCCGGCCGCGAGCACCAGGGCGCCGGTGATGGTGACCAGGACGGCGAGCCGGTAGGGCACGTCGTCGGTGTCGTAGGCCGAGGCGAACCACGTGAAGCCCATCCAGGCCCACCAGATCGCGAAGAACGCCGCGACATAGCTGGGGACGGCGGTGGAGACGTGGTCGCCGGACAGCCCGTGGTGCAGCTCGGCCGCGAGGGAGGCGACGGAGACGACGAAGCAGAGGTCGAAGAACAGCTCGAGCGGGGTGGCGGAGCGGTTCTCCTCGGTGGTGTCGCGGGGTGCCATGGTGCGGTGCCACGGCTGGTGCACGGCCATCGATGCGTCTCGCCCGCCCGTCGGTCATGGGATGAAACGCGACAATTGTGCCGTATGGGGCGGGCGGCGGCGGGGGATCACCAGGGCGGCGGCTCGGGGGAGTGCGCCGCGCCGGGGCGGCCCACCGCGGGCGCCCCCGGGAGGTTGCGAGCGGCCCTCAGCTGCCCGTGAATGGGAGCAGAAGCCGAGCGAAGGCGGCGATACGCGATGGTTGAGTTCCTGGCGGCCGAGCCGGACGTCCTGCGCGCTGTCTTCGTCAATCTCAACGCCGGGATGATCTTCACCGACCGCGACGCCCGCATCAACGCCGTCAACCCGCACGCCGGGGAGCTGCTGGCGCTCCCCGCCCGCGACATGCTCGGCAAGGACTTCCACGACCTGCTGCACCGCCGCGCCGACGGCACCCTCGAGGCGCGCGAGGAGTGCCCGCTGCTCGGCGTCTTCGACGACACGCGCATGGCCAGGGTGGACACCGACAGCTTCCTGCGCGGCGACGGCGAGCTGCTGCCGGTCTCCTGGTCGGCGGCGCCCGTGACCGTCGACGACGAGACGATCGGCGTGGTCACGCTGTTCGAGGACGCCACCGAGCACCGCGCCGCCCAGGACCACCAGTCCGCCCACCTGGCCGCGGTGGAGGACCTGGCGCAGCGGCTCACCCTGGTCGGGGAGATCACCGAGGTGCTGACCCAGACGCTGGAGGCCGAGGAAGCGCTCAACCGGCTTGGGCGCCTGCTCGTCCCCCGGCTGGCCGACTGGGCCGCCGTCGACCTGCGCGTCGCCGACGACGAGGTGCGCCGCGTCGCCGTCGTGGGCCCCCAGGGGCGCGACGTGGGGCGTGAGGGCGGGCAGGGCGCGCTCTCCGCGATCCCCGAGACGTCGCGTTCGGTGCTGGTGCGGGTGCTGCGCGGCAGCGAGGCCGTGGTGCTGGGGCCCGACGAGATCGCCGCGCCGCCCGACAGCCCGCTCGCGGTGGTGCACACGACGTTTCTGCACGCCCTGGGCGCCACATCCGCGGTCGTCGTCCCGCTGAGCACGCCGCGGCAGGTGATGGGCGCGCTCACCGTGGCGCGCACGGACGAGGAACGCCCGCTGTCCGCCGATGACCTGCCGCTGATCCGGGACATCGGGCGCAGGGCTGGCCTGGCCATCGACAACGCCCGGCTGTTCGAGCGGCAGCGGGACATCGCGGCCACGATGCAGCGCAACCTGCTGCCCAAGCTGCCCGACATCGCCCCGCTCAAGCTCTCCGCGCGCTACCAGCCAGCGCCGCGCGGCTCCCAGGTCGGCGGCGACTGGTACGACGCGCTGATCCTGCCGGACGGCGCGATCGGCCTGGCGATCGGCGACGTCGTGGGGCACGACCTGTCGGCCGCCGCGGGGATGGCCGAGCTGCGGAACATGCTGAGGGCCCTCGCGTGGGACCGCGCCGAGCCGCCGAGCGCGATCGTCAGCCGCCTGGACGAGTCGATGCAGGAGATCACGGATGTGCAGATGGCGACCCTGATCCTGGCCAGGATCGAACGCGCCGGATCGAACGCGCCGGATCGGGCGCGACCGACGAGGCCGCCACGCCCGAGGGCTGGCAGGTGCGGTGGACCAGCGCGGGCCACCCGCCTCCGCTGCTGGTCACGGGCGAGGGCAGGGCGCAGTATCTGGAGGAGGGGCAGGAGCTGCTGCTCGGCGCCAGGCTCGGCAAGCCACCGCTGCGCCCCGACGGCCTTGAGCCCCTGCCGCGCGGGGCCACCGTGCTGCTGTACACCGACGGCCTCGTCGAGATGGCGACCAGCGACCTGGACACCGGGCTCAACCGCCTGCGCCGCCACGCGATGGCGCTGGCGTCCCGGCCGCTCGACGAGCTGTGCGACGGCATCCTGGAGCGGATGCCGCCCGGCGGCGCGGACGACATCGCGCTGCTCGCGCTGCGCGTCCCTGGATGAACGCGCCCGGGGGTGAACGCCCCCGGCCGCGGCGGGCGTCAGCCGTGCAGCGCCTCGCGGAGCGCGTCGATCGCGAGGTGGCGGGCGACGCGGGCGGCGTTGTGGTCGCGCAGGCTGTCGAGCATCAGGAAGTCGTGCACCGTGCCGAGCACCCGCACCGCCGTGACGTCGACCTCGGCGGCGCGCAGCTTCGCCGCGTACCCCTCGCCCTCGTCGCGCACCACGTCCGCCTCGGCGGTGATCAGCAGCGTGGGCGGCAGGTCGCCAAGGCGCTCGACGGGCGCGCGCAGGGGGCACGCGTGGATCTCCGCGCGCTGCTCGCGCTCCGGCGCGTACTGGTCCCAGTACCACATCATGGCGTCCCTTGTGAGGTAGTAGCCGTCGGCGAACTCCAGGTAGGACGCCGTCTCGAACGTCGCGTCCAGGACCGGGTAGAGCAGCACCTGGCCGCGCAGGCGCACGTCGCGGCGCTCGGCGGCGAGCAGGGCCACGCCCGCGGCGAGGGTGCCGCCCTCGGAGTCGCCGCACACCGCGATCCGCGAGCCGTCGATGCCGTGCCGCCCGCCCTCTTCGGCGAGCCAGTGGGCCACGGCGTAGCACTGCTCGAGCGCGGTGGGGTAACGCGCCTCGGGGGCGCGGTCGTACAGCGGGAACGCGGCCGCCACCCCGGCGCCCGCGACCAGCTCACGCACCAGCCGGTCATGGGTCAGCTCGTCGCCGAACACCCAGCCACCGCCGTGCAGATACAGCACCGCGGGCAGGGTGCCGCTGACGCCGTCGGGGCGCAGGATCCGCACCCGCACCCGGCCCGCGGCCCCGCCGTCGACCGTGACCCACTCCTCGTCGGCGCGCGGCCGCTCCACCCCGTCGCCGCCCTGGAGCCCCGCCAGGATGTCGCGGCCCTGGACCGGTGGCACCTCGTAGATCCTCGGGTGCGGCGCGGTCGCGTCGGCCAGCGCGGTGGCGGCGGACTCAAGGACGGGGTGGGGGAGGGGGGCGGGGTCGGTCATCGGGCGCTCCTGTCCTGCCGGTTCGCGTCGTGCGGTCGCGTCCTTTGCCATCGTGACCACCGCGCGCCCCGGCGCAAGCCGGGGCGCACCGAACGGCCGAGCGCCCCCCAATGACTCCGAGTTCCCTTTCCGGCCCCCGCTGCCCCCGTCCGTCGCTGAGCACCGAAGGGAGGCTCGCCGCGGGGCCGCGGGGCCGCGGGGTCGCGGGGTCGCGGGGTCGCGGGACCGCCCGGACGCCACCCCGCGCCGGTCGACTCGTCATGACGAACCCGCTGAACGCCCGGTGGCCCTCGATGTCCTCGTCCCTCCCCGAAGGCCGCGGCCGCGGAGGGGCCGCGATCGCCCACGGGACCGGCCCGCGCGTCGGGCCTCAGCGGCGTTGGCGCAGCCGGGTGTGGATCGTGAGCCACTGGGGCGGCGTGACCAGGCCCACGGGGGTGTCGTCCCCGACCCCGGCGGCCCGCAGGGCGTCGCGCACCCGGGAGCCCCCGTGGCTTCTGGACAGGGTGGCGCGCAGCGAGCCGCCGACGCCGGTGAAGCCCTCGGTGACCAGCGCGCGCCACGCGGCCAGGTCGCCGGGGGGCAGCAGGGGCGCGGGGCGGCGCACGATGCGCAGCACCGCCGCGTCGGTGCGCGGCACCGGCGTGAACTGCCGCCGCCCGATCCGCATCCCGAGGCGCCAGTCGTGCGACGGCCAGCTCCGCACCGTCAGCAGCGGCCATGTGCCGAAGTCGCCGGTGCGCCTGCGGGCGAACTCCAGCTGCGTGACCAGCGTCGCCGCGGTCATCGCGCGGGCGTCGAGGCACCAGCGCACGATGTCGGTCGTGCGGGAGTAGGGGATGTTGCCGACCACGGCGAACGGCGTTCGGGGCGGGTGGGCGGTCAGGAAGTCGCCGTGCACCACGCGGACGTTGCGCTCGGCGCGCAGCCGACCCGGCAGGCGCGCGGCCAGCTCGGGGTCGAGCTCGTAGGCCACGACCTCGCGGACCGTGCGGGCCAGCACCCTGGTGAGCGTGCCCTCGCCAGGGCCCGGCTCGAGCACCAGGTCACCGGCGTTGAGGTGCGCCGCGGCCACGATGCGGCGGAGCACGGCGGCGTTGTGGAGGAAGTTCTGCGAAAGGGACTTGCGGCGGGAGGCCACGGGCGTCGTCCTCGGGCTTGAGGACAGGCCGGTGCGGCGACAAGGGGATCCGCGGGGATCAGGGAGACGCGATGCCGTCGGCCTGTCCGGGTCGTGTGGGGACACGGACGGGCCCTGGCCGGGACGCGAAAGGGCAGGGGGAGCGGCTGCTCAGGTGCCGGGCGAGTCCATCGGGACCAGGGCCTGGCGCCGAGCACGCGGGCGACGGGAGTGGAGCCCGGGGCTCCAGGAGGCGCCCTGTGCACCGACGCACAGACCGCCGTTGTTCAGCGTTCCCATGGCGCGAGCGTACACCGGCGCGCGGAGGCCGGGCACATCATTAAGCGGTTGTTGCGGTGGGATGAAATGACCGACGCTCGATGTTGGCACTGCGGCGCCGCTGAACTGCGGCGACGGCGGAGGTGCCGACGGCGACATTCCGCGGCACGGGAGGAGACGGCGTGACGGCACGGAACGGTGGATGGATACGGCGGCTGACGGCCTACTGCTGGCGCTACCGCCGCAATCTGCTCCTCTCCGTCGGCTCCTCGCTCGTCGGCATGGGCGTCATGGCCCTGATGCCGTTGATCATCAAGGTGGTCATCGACGACGTGGTGATCGGCCAGGAGGGCGGCCTCGGCCTGTGGATCGGGCTGCTGATCGCCGCGGCCGTCGTCGTCTACGCCCTGACGTTCATCCGCCGCTACTACGGCGGCCGCCTCGGCATCGACGTGCAGCACGACCTGCGCACGGACATGTTCGCGACCATCACCAGGCTCGACGGGCGCCGCCAGGACCAGCTCAGCACGGGGCAGGTCGTCGGCCGCGCCACGAGCGACCTCCAGCTCGTCCAGGGCCTGCTCTTCATGATGCCGATGACCATCGGCAACCTCATGCTGTTCGCCATCTCGCTGGTCGTCATGCTCACGCTGTCCCCGCCGCTGACCCTGGTGGCGCTCGCCGTGGCGCCCGCGCTGTGGTTCGTCGCCCGGCGCAGCCGCACCCGCCTCTTCCCCGCCACGTGGGTCGCGCAGAACGAGGCGGGCGCCGTCGCGGGCGTCGTGGACGGCGCCCTCACCGGCGTGCGCGTCGTCAAGGGCTTCGGGCAGGAGGCGCAGGAGACCGGCAAGCTGCGCGCGGCGGGGCGGCGGCTGTTCGCCGCCCGGATGCGCACGGTGCGGCTCTCCGCGCGCTACACCCCGGCGCTCCAGGCCGTGCCCTCGCTCGGCCAGGTCGGGATGCTCGCGCTCGGCGGCTGGATGGCCACCCGCGGGCAGATCACGCTGGGCACGTTCGTGGCGTTCTCCACCTATCTGGCCCAGCTCGTCGGCCCGGTCAGGATGATGACCGTCATCCTCACCGTGGGCCAGCAGGCCAGGGCGGGCGTCGAACGCGTCATGGAGCTGATCGACACCGAGCCCGAGATACGCGAGGCGCCCGACGCCCGCGACCTGCCCGCCGACGCCCCCGCCACCGTCGAGTTCGACCGCGTCAGCTTCGGCTACGGCCAGGGCGCCCCGGTCCTCGACGAGCTGAGCCTGCGGGTCGAGCCCGGCGAGACCCTGGCCGTCGTCGGCCCTTCGGGCAGCGGCAAGTCCACCGTCTCCCTGCTGCTGCCCCGCTTCTACGACCCGGACGGCGGCGCGGTGCGCGTCGGAGGCCAGGACGTGCGAGGGCTCACCTACGCGTCCCTGCGCGCCGCGATCGGCCTCGTGCCCGAGGACAGCTTCCTGTTCTCCGACACGATCCGCGCCAACCTCGCCTATGGCCACCCCGAGGCCACCGACGAGCAGATCCTCGCCGCCGCGCGCGCCGCCCAGGCCGACGGCTTCATCCGCGCGCTGCCCGACGGCTACGACACCCGCGTGGGCGAGCAGGGCCTCACGCTCTCCGGCGGCCAGCGCCAGCGCATCGCCCTGGCCCGCGCGATCCTCACCGACCCCAGGCTGCTGATCCTCGACGACGCGACCTCGGCCGTCGACGCCCGCGTCGAGCACGAGATCCACGGCGCGCTGCGCTCCGTCATGGCGGGGCGGACCACGCTGCTGATCGCCCACCGCGGGTCAACCCTCCAACTCGCCGACCGCATCGCCGTCCTGGGCGGCGGCCGCCTGGTCGACACCGGCACCCACGAGGAGCTGGTCGCCCGCTGCGGGCTCTACCGGAGGCTGCTCGCCGACCCCGGCGAGCTCGGCGGCGTCGAACGCGACCCCGCGGGCCTCGCCGACGCCGACGCGCGGCAGGGCGCAGGGGGCCTCGACCCGGCCGCCTGGCCCGAACGCCCGGCCGGCGACCGGCGCGACGACGGGCGCGACGACCGGCGCGACGGCGGGCCCGAGGGCGGGCCCGAGGGCGCGACGCCCGAGCTGCTCGCCCAGGTCGCCGCCCTGCCCCCGGCCACCGACGAGCCCGCCGTCGACGAGGAGCGCGCCGCGCGCCCCGAGGAGAGCTACGGCCTGCGGCGGCTGCTCGGCGGCCTCGGCGTGCCCCTCGCCCTTGCCCTCGCGCTCGTCGTCGCCGACGCCCTCGCGTCCCTGCTGCTGCCGGTGCTGATCCGGCACGGCATCGACGAGGGCGTGCAACGCGCCGCGCTCGGCGCCGTCTGGACCGCGTCCGCGCTGGCCCTGGCCGTCGTACTGGTCCAGTGGGCCGCCCAGTTCGCGGCGCTGCGCGCGGTGGGCCGCACGGGCGAACGCGCCCTGTACGCGCTGCGCGTCAAGATCTTCGCCCACCTCCAGCGCCTCGGCCTCGCCTACTACGAGCGCGAGCTGACCGGGCGCGTGATGACCCGGATGACCACCGACGTCGACGCGCTGACGACGTTTCTCCAGACCGGGCTCACCCAGGCGCTGGTCGCGCTCATGACGTTCTTCGGGATCATGGGCGTCCTGCTCGTCATCGACCTCCAGCTCGCGCTGGTCGTCCTGGCCACCCTGGTTCCGCTCGCCATCGGGACCGTGTACTTCCGCCGCCACTCCACGCGCGCCTACGAGCTGGCGCGCGAGCGGGTCAGCGGCGTCAACGCCGACCTCCAGGAGTCCGTCGCGGGACTGCGCATGGTGCAGGCGTTTCGCCGCGAGCGGGACGGGCACGAGCGCTTCACCGCCAGGTCCGACGGCTACCGCCAGGCGCGTGTGCACGGCCAGTGGCTCATCTCGGTCTACTTCCCCTTCGTCCAGCTGCTCGCCACCCTGGCGACCGCGGGCGTGCTGGTGGTGGGCGCGGGGCGCGTGGGCGAGGGAACGCTCACCGCGGGCGCGCTGGTGGCGTATCTGCTCTACATCGAGCTGTTCTTCGCGCCCGTGCAGCAGCTGTCGCAGGTCTTCGACGGCTATCAGCAGGCCGTGGTGTCGCTGCGCCGCATCCAGGAGCTGCTGCGCGAGCCCACCACCACGCCCGAGGCCGCCGACCCGCTGCCGGTCGAACGCCTCGAAGGAGCCGTGGAGTTCGACGGCGTGCGGTTCTCGTACGGCGGCGACGGCGACGGGGACGGCGCGGAGGCGCTTGCCGGGATCTCCCTCACGATCCCCGCCGGGCAGACCGTGGCGTTCGTCGGCGAGACGGGCGCGGGCAAGTCCACGCTGGTCAAGCTGGTCGCGCGGTTCTACGACCCCACCGCGGGCGCCGTCCGCGTCGACGGCCACGACCTGCGCTCCCTCGACCTCGCGGGCTACCGCCACCGCCTCGGCGTGGTGCCGCAGGAGCCCTATCTGTTCCCGGGAACGGTCCGCGACGCCATCGCCTACGGGCGCCCCGGCGCGACCGACGCCGAGGTGGAGGAGGCGGCGCGCACCGTGGGGGCGCACGCGATGATCGCCGCGCTCTCCGGCGGCTACCACCACGAGGTCGGCGAGCGCGGCCGCAACCTGTCGGCGGGGCAGCGGCAGTTGATCGCGCTGGCCAGGGCCGAGCTGGTCAACCCTGACATCCTGCTGCTCGACGAGGCGACGGCCGCCCTCGACCTGGCCACCGAGGCCCTGGTCAACCAGGCCACCGACCGGCTCGCGGGGGACCGCACCACCCTCGTCGTCGCGCACCGCCTCACCACCGCGGCCCGCGCCGACCGCGTGGTCGTGCTGGAGAGGGGCCGCGTCGTCGAGGACGGCCCGCACGCCCGGCTCCTCGCCGCGGAGGGCCGTTACGCCGAGCTGTGGCGCACCTACGCGGGCGAGCCGAGCGGCATCGAGGGCTGAACGGGCGTCAGCCCGGTTTGTGACGCGGCCCGCTGGCTGGCCAGCTGGTCGCACGACCTGTTCACGTTCGACGAGGAATGGGCGCGCGTGGTCTGCGGCTACGGCCTCGCCGCGGTCGTGTACCTGGCCGTCGGGCGACCTTGTCGCGCACCGTGTGCGGCGCTGCTGACGGGCGGCGCTACTGACGGGCGGCGTCACGAACGGCGGCGCGCGGCGCGTTCGTCGCCCCGGGGCGCGTCCCCGTGCCGGGACCGTGCCGCTCAGACCCTGGCGAGTGCCGCCAGATAGGCGTCCACCGTCTGCACCCGCCCTCCGGCCAGCGGGTCCGCGAGGTTCCACCAGTGGATCGCGGCGATCTCGTCGGTCGGCGCGAACGCCACGGGATCCGCCGTCTCCGCCCGGTACAGCGCCCCGCGCAGCACCCTGCGGTCGGGCAGCGACGTCCTGGCGAAGCCGACGAAGTCCAGCGCGTCGGGCGCGGCCGACTGGCCCGACTCCTCCCACAGCTCCCGCACGGCCGCCTCCCGCGCGCTCTCCCCCGGGTCGATCCCGCCGCCGGGCAGCTCCCAGCAGCCGCGGTCGCGGACGTTCACCATCAGCAGGCGCCCGGCGTTCCACAGCGCGACCAGGGCGTACGCCACCGGCGCCTCGTCGAACACGCTGTCCTCGGGCAGCCGCTCGAACGCCAGCAGCCGCATCCCCAAGGGCCCGGTGGCCAGGGCCATTTCGTCGTCCGGCACGTTCGTCATACGGCCAGGCTATGGCCTGGGGCGCGGCGCTCAGAGGCTGGCGAGCTCCGTGCCCCGCTGCTGCGCGGGGGACAGCTCGGCCCAGATCGTCTTGCCGTACCGGCCGTGCCGCGTCCCCCAGCGCTCCGTCAGGTTGGCCACGATGAACAGGCCGCGCCCGCTCTCGTCCAGGATCCGCGCCCTGCGCAGGTGCGGCGACGTGCTGCTGCTGTCCGAGACCTCGCAGATCAACGCCGAAGGCTCCCGGATCAGCCGCAGCTGCAACGGCCCGTCCGCGTGCCTGATGGCGTTGGTCACCAGCTCGCTCACCACGAGCTCGGTGGCGAACGCCGCGTCGCTCAGGTCCCACGCCGCCAGCTGCCGGTCGGCCAGCTCGCGCGCCCGGCCCACCGCCGTCGGCTCGTCCGCGATGTCCCAGGTCGCCACGTGCGACGCGTCGAGCGCCCGCGTGCGCGCGACCAGCAGCGCGATGTCGTCGGTCGGCACCACGCCATCGAGCACCGTGCCGAGCACCTCGTCACACGTCGCCTCGAGCGACGGCGAGCGCCCGGCGAGCGCCTGCCGCAGGCTCTCCTGGCCGCGCGCCATGTCGTGGTCCACGTCCACCAGGCCATTGGTGTACAGCGCGAGCAGGCTGCCCTCGGGCAGCGAGAGCTCGGTCGCCTCGAACGGCAGCCCGCCGAGCCCGAGCGGCGGCCCCGCGGGCGCCTCAAGCAGCTCGGCGCGCCCGTCGGGCCGCACGAGCACGGGCGCCGGATGGCCCGCGCGGGCCATGACACACGTGCGCCCCACCGGGTCGTACACCGCGTACAGGCATGTCGCGCCCACCGCGCCCCCGGGGATCTCCTGCTCCTCGGCGCTCTCCTCGGTCTCCGAGCCGAGCCGGATCACCACATCGTCCAGATGGGTGAGCAGCTCGTCGGGCGCCAGGTCGATGTCGGCCAGCGTGCGCACGGCGGAACGCAGCCTGCCCATCGTGGCCGTGGCGTACAGGCCGTGCCCCACGACGTCCCCCACCACGAGCGCGACCCGCGCCCCCGACAGCTGGATCACGTCGAACCAGTCCCCGCCCACGCCCACCGTCGAGTCCGCGGGCAGATAGCGCGTGGCCACCTCCACCGCGGCGATCCGGGGCAGCCGCCGCGGGAGCAGGCTGCGCTGGAGCGCCAGGGACATGCGGTGCTCGTGCGTGTACCTGCGGGCGTTGTCCACGCAGACCGCGGCCTGCACGCCGATCTCCTCGGCGAGCAGCAGGTCGTCGGCGTCGAACGGCTCCTCGCGCCGGTTCCTGACGAACACGGCCACGCCGAGCGTCGCGCCCCTGGCCCGCAGCGGCACGGCGATCCCCGAGTGCGCCTCCGGGAGCCCCGGCGGCCCCGGCGGCCCCGCGTGCCGCCCGTCGCCGCCGAGCCAGCCGGGCACGTCCTCGCCGTCGAGCAGCGTGGCCCGGCACGAGGCGCCCTCGATCAGGCAGCGCACCGGAACGGCGTCGTTCGCGTGCGCCTCCCCCAAGGCGGGCCCGGGCGCGGCCCACTCGCCCCCGCCCTCACCCCTCCCGTGCCCCTCCCCGTCCCCGTGCCCCTCCCCGTCCCCGCTCGTCGACCGCTGCGCGATCCGGCGCAGCGTGCCGCGGCCCTGCTCGGGATCCGGCGGCTCGTCGCCGCGCAGCACGGACTCGTAGAGGTCGACGGTGACCAGGTCGGCGAACCGCGGCACGGCCACCTCGGCCACCTCGCCCGCCGTCCGCGACACATCGAGCGTGGACCCGATGTGCTGGCTGGCGACGCGCAGCAGGGTGAGCCGTTCCCGCGCGATGGTCAGCCGCCGCACCCTGGCCTCGCGGTCGAGGCGGATGCGGCACACGAGCACGGCGAGCGCGAACGAGCAGAGCGACGCGATGTTGACCAGGACGCGGACCCCCATCTCGAGGTCGGGGATGGCGTAGCCGTAGCTCAGGCCGACCGACGCGGCATTGACCAGGCCGACGATGACGGTCTGCCGTATCGAGAGCAGCGCCCCGGCCACCACGGGCGCCAGCATCGAGAACCCGGACCAGCCCGCCAGCCCGAAGTGGCGGGTGGAAAGGATCTGGACGCACGTCAGCAGGACGAGATAGGCGAGCACCAGCGGGAAGATGCCGCCCTTCATGCCGCGGCGGAGGAAGACCACGTGGCACCTCCAGCGTCGAGACCTTGCGGCCACCGTAGCGGGGGAGGTACCACCCCGCGACTGGCGGACGTGACGGAGGGTGGCGGCACGCCCGGCCTGTCGACGGCCTCAGATGGTGCGGCTCACCCGGGCGGGGTTGCCCATGGCGACGACGTTGGGCGGCAAGTCACGCGTGACGACGGCACCCGCGCCGACCACGGTGTTCTCGCCGATGGTGACCCCGGGGCACACGATGACGCCGCCGCCGAGCCAGACGTTGTCACCGATCGTGATCGGCTTGGCCGCCTCCCACTTCTGGCGGCGCGGCTCGGGATCGACCGGATGGGTGGGGGTGAGCAGCTGGACGTTCGGGCCGATCTGGACGTCGGCGCCGATGGTGATGCGGGCGACATCGAGCATGACCGCTCCGCAGTTGACGAACGTGCGGGGGCCGATCGAGATCTGGTACCCGTAGTCCACCTGCAACGGCGGCCGCACCTCGACGCCCTCGCCGACCTCCCCGAGCAGCTCGGTCAGCGCCGCGAGCCGCACCGCCCGGTCGGCGGCTCCCGTCGCGTTGAACCGCTCCGCGAGCCGCGCCCCGCGCAGCGCGTCGGCGGCCAGGTCGGGATCGTCGGCGATGTACGGCTCACCGGCGAGCATGCGTTCCTTTTGACTCCCCATGCGGGAACCCTAGCGGGCGCTTCGGGGGGCTTTGGCGCCCGCGAAGCGAGCGCAGTCCGCGAAGCCCGCGCAGCCCGTAAAGCCCGCGCAGCCCGTAAAGCCCGCGCAGCCCGTAAGGCAAGCGCAACCTACCGAGGCGCGCCCGTCGACTCCCGCACCATCAGGTCCCCGCGGAACGTGGCCACCCCGCCGGGAGGCCCCTCCTCGCGGCCCAGCGCCAAGCGCCCCGCCTTCGCGCCCGCGTCGTACAGCGGCAGCCGCACGGTCGTCAGCGCGGGCATCGCGTCCACCGCGAACGGCAGGTCGTCGAAGCCGGTCACCGAGACGTCCTGCGGGATCCGCAGGCCCTGCTCGCGCAGTGCCGCGCACACGCCGAGCGCCACCGTGTCGTTCGCCGCCAGGATCGCGGTCAACGACGGCTCCCGCCGCAGCAGTTCGCGCGCGCCGTCGTAGCCGGACGCCCGGTCGTACGCGCCGTGCACCGTCAGGCGTTCCGCGTCGCCGCCCAGGCCCGCCGCGGAGAGCGCGGCACGATGGCCCTCGAGGCGGTGGCGGGTGGTCGTGCGCGCCGCGGGGCCCGCGAGGTAGCCGAGCGAGCGGTGGCCGAGCGACAGCAGGTGGTCCGTCAGGCGGCGCGCGCCGCCCCTGTTGTCGAACGCGACCGTCAGCGGGTGCGGGCCCGCCTCGCCCGCGTCAAGGGGCGGGCGCCCGCACAGCACCACCCGCGTGCCCGCCGCCTCGAGCCTGCGCAGACGCGCGGCGAGCGCCCCCGTGTGCGCCTCGTCCTCCACCGTGCCCCCCGTCAGCACCACCGCGGCGGCGCGCTGGCGCTGGAGGAGCGTGAGATAGGTCAGCTCGCGCCCGGGGGAGCCTCCCGTGTTGCACACGACCGCGAGCTTGCCAGGTCCGTCCGCGCGCCCCGCCCCGCCGCCCCCGCCCGGCACGGGGCTCATCTCCGACTGCACCGCGCTGGCCATGATTCCGAAGAACGGGTCGGCGATGTCGTTGACCAGCACCCCCACCAGGTCGGACGTGGCGGCGGCCAGCGCGCTCGCCGGGCCGTTGACGACGTACTCCAGCTCCTCGACCGCCCGCAGCACGCGCGCCCTGGTCGCCCCCGCCACGGGATAGTTCCCGTTCAGCACCCGGGAAACGGTCGCCGCGGAGACGCCCGCGCGCGCCGCGACATCCGCAAGCGTCACTGACATCCTCTGCTCCACTTGTCCTAGCCGGTGGGGAGAGGTTAGCTTCTCTCCGGATAGAAAGCGCTTACTGCTCCGGAGGGAAGGGCATGACGACGAAGAGGACCGTCCGGATCGCCATGAACGGCGTGACCGGACGGATGGGCTACCGCCAGCACCTGGTGCGTTCGCTCCTCGCCATCCGCGAGGAGGGCGGCCTGGATGTGGGCGACGGCACCGTGATCTGGCCCGAGCCCGTGCTGGTCGGCAGGCGCGAGCACGCGCTGCGCGCCCTGGCCGAGCGCCACGGCCTCGACCCGGCCACCGCGGTCTCCACCGACCTGGACGCGGTGCTCGGCGACGACGCCGTCGACATCTACTTCGACTCCCAGATCACGCTGGCCCGCGAGGAGGCCATCGCCAAGGCGATCGCCGCGGGCAAGCACATCTACACCGAGAAGCCCACCGCCACGGGCCTCGACGGCGCGCTCGCGCTGGCCAGGCAGGCGGCGGACGCCGGGGTCAAGCACGGCGTCGTGCAGGACAAGCTGTTCCTGCCGGGGCTGCTGAAGCTCAAGCGGTTGCTCGACGGCGGCTTCTTCGGCCGCGTGCTCTCGGTGCGCGGCGAGTTCGGCTACTGGGTCTTCGAGGGCGACTGGCAGGAGGCGCAGCGCCCCTCGTGGAACTACCGCTCCCAGGACGGCGGCGGCATCGTCGTGGACATGTTCCCGCACTGGGAGTATGTGCTGCACGAGCTGTTCGGGCGCGTCGAGTCCGTGCAGGCGCTGGTCACCACGCACATCCCGCGGCGCTGGGACGAGAGTGGCGCGCCCTACGACGCCACCGCGGACGACGCGGCCTACGGCATCTTCGAGCTGGCCGGGGGCGCGATCGCGCAGATCAACTCCTCGTGGGCGGTGCGCGTCAACCGCGACGAGCTGGTGGAGTTCCAGGTGGACGGCACCGAGGGCTCGGCGGTCGCCGGTCTGCGCAACTGCCGCGCGCAGCACCGTTCGGCCACGCCCAAGCCCGTGTGGAACCCCGACCTGCCCGCCACCGAGGTCTTCCGCGACCAGTGGCAGGAGGTCCCCGACAACGGCGTGTTCGACAACGGCTTCAAGGCGCAGTGGGAGCTTTTCCTGCGCCATGTGGTGCTCGACGAGCCGTACACCTGGGATCTGCTCGCCGGGGCGCGGGGCGTGCAGCTGGCCGAGCTCGGGCTCGCCTCGTCGGCCGAGGGCCGCCGCCTGCCCGTCCCCGAGCTGACCCTGTGAGCACCGTGCGAGAAGGGACGAGAGAAGGGAAACGCGCCATGTCCGTGATCCGACTGCCCGACGGCGAAGGCCGGTTGACCGAGTACCGGCCGCGCGCCGAGCCGGTGCCCCTCGCGCCGGGGCGCGCGCCCCTCGCGTCGCGCGTGGTGTTCTCGGCCGCCCATGTGGTGGCCGACCCGTTCGCCGACGTCGCGCCCGACGACCCCGCGGCCGTGGACTGGGACGCCACGCTGGCGTTCCGCCGCCACCTGTGGGCGCACGGCCTCGGCGTCGCCGAGGCGATGGACACCGCGCAGCGCGGCATGGGCCTTGACTGGGCGCGCGCCGCCGAGCTGATCCGCCGCTCGGGCGCCGAGGCGCGCGCGACCGGCGGGCGCATCGCGTCGGGCGCGGGGACGGACCAGCTGACCGGGCCAGGCGCCGCGACGCTGGCCGATGTGCGGGCGGCGTACGAGGAACAGCTCGCCGTCGTCGAGGAGTCGGGCGCCCAGGTGATCCTGATGGCCTCGCGCGCGCTCGCCGCCGTGGCCAAGGGCCCGGAGGACTACGCGGAGGTGTACGGGCATCTGCTGCGGCAGTCCGCCGAGCCCGTGATCCTGCACTGGCTCGGGCCGATGTTCGATCCGGCGCTCGAGGGCTACTGGGGGAGCGGCGACCTGGACGCCGCGACCGGCACGTTCCTCGACATCATTGCCGCGCACCCCGACAAGGTGGACGGCGTGAAGGTGTCGCTGCTCGACGCCGGGCGCGAGGTCGCGTTGCGCCGGCGCCTGCCCGGGGGCGTGCGCTGCTACACGGGCGACGACTTCCACTACCCCGAGCTGATCGAGGGCGACGAGCGCGGCTTCAGCCACGCCCTGCTCGGCATCTTCGACCCGCTCGGCCCGCTGGCCGCCCGCGCGGTGCGCACGCTCGACACGGGCGACGCGGCGGGCTTCAGGGCGCTGCTCGACCCGACGGTCGCGCTCTCGCGGCACCTCTTCAGGGCGCCGACGCGCTTCTACAAGACGGGCGTGGTGTTCCTCGCCTGGCTGGCCGGGCACCAGGACCACTTCACGATGGTCGGCGGCCTCCAGTCGGCCCGTTCGCTGCCGCACCTGGCGACCGCCTACCGGCTGGCCGACGAGCTGGGGCTCTTCCCCGACCCCGAACGCGCCGCCGACCGGATGGCGCGGCTGCTCGCGGTGCAGGGGGTGGACCGGTGACGTCCGATCTCACGGGGTTCTCGATCAACCAGATGACCGTCAAGCAGCTGTCGTTGCCCGATCTTGTCGACGGATGCCTGGAGTTGGGCGTTCCCGGGGTCGGCCTGTGGCGGGAGCCGGTGGCCGACTACGGCCTCGCCGCCGCCGCGCGCCTGGTGCGGGACGCGGGCCTCGCGGTGACGACGCTGTGCCGGGGCGGCTTCCTCACCGCCGTCGAACCGGCCGAGCGCGCCGCCGCGTTGGACGACAACCGCGCCGCGGTCGACGAGGCGGCCACGCTGGGCACGGACACCCTGGTGCTGGTCTCAGGCGGGCTCCCCCCGGGCAGCCGCGACCTGGCGGGGGCGCGCGAGCGGATCGCCGACGCGCTGGCCGAGCTCGCGCCGTACGCGGCCGAGCGGGGCGTGCGTCTGGCGATCGAGCCGCTGCACCCGATGTTCGCGGCCGACCGGTGCGTGGTCTCGACGCTCTCCCAGGCGCTCGACCTGGCGGAGCGCTTCCCCGCGGACCGCGTCGGCGTCGCCGTGGACACCTACCACCTGTGGTGGGACGACCGCGTGGGCGAGGGCATCGAACGCGCGGGGCGCGGCGGCCGGATCCACACGTTCCAGCTCGCCGACTGGACGACCCCGCTGCCCGCGGGCGTTCTCACCGGGCGCGGCCAACTCGGCGACGGGGCCGTGGACTTCCGCTGGTTCACGGCGGCGGTCGCGGCGGCCGGGTACCGGGGGCCCGTTGAGGTGGAGCTCTTCAATGACGGGATGTGGGCGCGCGACGGGCGCGAGGTGCTGGCCGAGACGGTGGCCAGGTACCGGGCGCACGCGGCATGACGGCGCCGCGGCCTTCCGTGGCATGGTGGCAGCCGCGGCCCATCCCGCGCCACACCCCCACGGCAGGAGGCATCCCATGACCAGCACCGACGACAGGTTCATCACCGTCTCGCTCGACAAGCGGGGCGTCAGCTGCACCGCCCGCCTGCTGGGCGACCGGGCGCCGATCACGTGCGACGCCGTGTGGAACGCCCTGCCGCTCGGCGGCGACGTCTACCACGCCAAGTACGCGCGCAACGAGATCTACGCCCTCGTCCCGCCGTTCGCGCCTCAGGAGCCGCCCCTGGAGAACCCCACGGTCACCCCGATCCCCGGCGACCTGTGCTACTTCACGTTCTCCGACACCCAGCTCGGCACGGCGTCCTACGGCTACGAGAGCCAGGCCAAGCACCAGGGGAAGGCCACGGTGGTCGACCTGGCGCTGTTCTACGAGCGCAACAACCTGCTGATCAACGGCGACGCGGGCTGGGTCCCCGGCATCGTGTGGGGCACGGTGGTGGACGGCTTGGAGCGCATGGCCGACGCCTGCCAGGACCTGTGGCGCGCGGGAGCACTGGGCGAAACGCTCAACTTCCGCCGGGCGTGAGCCGTCCCCTCCGGGGAGGCAGCGGACGCCGGGTCCGTGGTCGTGGGCGCGGACCCATCCGGTGCGCGCCCCGCGGGGCGGGCCCCCTGCGGCCGTCCGACGGCCGGTACGCGCGCGCCTCGCGCGGGTGCGGCGGGGCGCCGGGGTGGCGGGGTGGCCGGGTGGCCGGGGGGCGAGGGCGCCCCGCCTTCCCCGGCCTGGTGCTCGCGCGGGTGGGCTGCCGTCAGATGTGCGGCGGTCGGTGCTGGCGCGAGGCGCGCGGACGCGGCGGTGGCGCCTTCCGCTTGGTGGCCGCGCCGCGCCTGCGGCGCTCGCGCGGGTGTTCGTGGCCCGGCTGGCGCCGGGCGCGCGGCGGTTGTACGCCCGCGCTCCGGGCTCGCGGGCCCCGAGGGCCCGCACCGCCCCCTGCGGCCGACGCCGGGCCCGGGGCCGCAGGACCCGGGCCCCGGACTCCCGCGACGGACCTCAACCCGGGGGGACGTCGCGCAGAACCGCCGGAGGCAGAACTGCCGCACCCGCCTCGTACAGGGCGTGCGCGGCGCGCAGGACCAGCGCGTCCGCGTGGCGCGCGCCGACCAGGTGGAGGCCGATCGGCAGCCCGTCCGCGTCCACGCCGCACGGCAGCGACGCGGCGGGCTGCTGCGTCATGTTGAACGGGTAGGTGAACGGCGTCCACTCCGTCCACCGCTCCATCCCCGAGCCCTCGGGCACCTCGACGCCCTTGGCGAACGCCGTCCTCGGCATCGTCGGCGTCACCAGCAGGTCGAACTCCTCGTGGAACGCGCCCATCGCGCGCCCCATCGCCATCCGCACATCCACCGCCGCCAGGTAGTCGAGCGCCGAGTAGCGCGCGCCCCGCGCGCAGATCTCGCGCAATCCCGGGTCGAGCGCCGCGCGCCGTTCCTCGTCGAACGGCTGCGTCACGCGCGCCGCCCCGCTGAACCACAGCGTGTGGAACGCCTCCCGCACCCCGTCGAGCGGCGGCAGCGGCGGATCCGTCTCGGTGACGCGCGCCCCCAGGTCGGCCAGCCGGTCCACCGCGCGCCGCACCGCCGCCGCCACCGCGGGCTCCACGGCCACCTCGCCGAGCGCGGGGGAGAACGCCACGCGCAGCCCCGCCACGCCCTCGGCCCCGGCGCGCAGCGCCTCGCCGAACGCGCCGGGCGCGGGCCCGAGGTGCGACCAGTCGCGCGGATCGGGCCGCCCGATCACGTCGAGCAGCAGCGCCGCGTCCCGCGCGTCCCGCGTCATCGGCCCCACGTGCGCGAGCGTGCCGAACGCGCTCGCAGGATAGAGCGGAACGCGCCCATACGTCGGCTTGAGCGCGAAGATCCCGCAGAACGACGCCGGGATCCGCACCGAGCCCCCGCCGTCCGTGCCCAGGCTGAGCGGCCCCGCGCCCAGCGCCACCGCCGCCGCGCTCCCCCCGCTCGAACCGCCGGATGTGCGCTCCGGGGCGTACGGGTTGCCGGTCGCGCCGGACGCGGGGGAGTCCGTGACGCCCTTCCAGCCGAACTCGGGCGTCGTCGTCTTGCCGAGGAACACCGCGCCCGCCTCGCGCAGCCGCGCCACCGATGGCGCGTCCTCCGTCCACGGCCCGACGTCCCCTGGCACGGGCCGCGCGCCCCGCAGGGTGGGGTGGCCGCGCTGGAGCAGGATGTCCTTCACCGTCACCGGCACGCCGTCCACGGGCCCCGCGGGCTCCCCGCGCCCCCAGCGCTCCTCCGATGCCAGCGCGTCGCCGAGCGCCCCCGCGTCGTCGATCAGGACGAAGGCGTTGACGGCCGTTGCCGCCGCCTCGGCCCGCCGCAGCGCCGCCTCGGTCACCGCGACGGGGGAGAGGTCCCCCGCCGCGTAGCGGGCGGTCAACTCGGCGGCGGACAGCGCGCACAGGTCGCCCACGTCACTCACAGTGCCTCCCCAGGGACATAGCCACGCTCCTTGTCCACCACGTTGAACAGCGGCTCGCCCGCGATCCACCGGTCGAAGTTGTCGCAGAACTGCGCGGCCAGGTCGTCGCGCCAGCCCACGGTGTCCCCGCTCATGTGCGGCGAGATCAGCAGCCCAGGCAGCTCCCACAGCGGGCTGTCCGCGGGCAGCGGCTCGTCGGCGAAGACGTCGAGCGCCGCCCCCGCGAGCCTCCCCTCGCGCAGCGCCCCGGCCAGGTCGTCCTCGACCACGTGCGGCCCGCGCCCGACGTTGACGAACCGCGCCGTGGGCCTCATCAGCGCGAACGCGTCCGCGTCGAACATGCCCGCCGTCTCCGGCGTGAGCGGCGCGGCGCACACCACCCAGTCCGCGCCCCGCAGCAGACCGGGGAGCGCGTCGTTCCCGTGCACGCGCCCGAACTCCGGGTCCGCCGCGCGCGCGGTGCGGCCCACCAGCTCCACCTCGAGGCCGAGCGCCCGCAGCGTCTCTCCGATGCGTCGCCCGATCGGCCCAGAGCCCACCACCACGGCGCGCGTGCCCGCGACCTTCTCCGTCTCGCGATACGCCCAGCGCCGCTCCCGCTGGGCCTCCCACCGCCCGGGAAGGTCCTTCGCCATGGCCAGAATCACCCCCGCCACATACTCGGCGATGGGCCCGTCGAACGTGCCGCGCGCGTTGGTCACCACGGTGTCGGAGGCCAGCAGCTCGGGGATCAGCAGCCGGTCCACGCCCGCGCTGGCGGTGTGCACCCAGCGCGGCCGCGGCCCCGGGCCCGGCCAGGCGGCGCGCACCGCGTCGGACAGGAAGTCCCACACCAGCAGCACATCGGCCCCGGGCAGCAGGCCGGGCAGCGAGGACTCGTCGGAGTGGGTGATCACCGCTCTCCCCGCCAGCCGGTCGAGCCGCGGCGGGGGGTCGGCGTCGAGGACGAGGACACAAGGGTCAGACATGGGGGAAACCGTTCCGCAACGAGCCGCTGGTTGGCTGGAAGCCAAGGATTGACCACGGTAGGAAGCCGTATCTACCTTCGTCAACGAAGGCATCTGCTTCTCTCATCTCCCCACATTCGCCTCTGCCGGCCCGTTCGATCGGGGTGTCCCCATGGATGTCTCCTTCCTCGGCGGCCCGGTGCCCCAGCGTGGCATCGGTGTCGTCGCGCCGTTCGACTTCGCCCTCGACCGCGAGCTGTGGCGCTGGGTGCCCGACGACGTCTCGCTCCATCTGACGCGAACGCCTTTCGTCCCTGTCGAGGTCAGCCTCGACCTGGCCCGGCTGGTCAGCGAGCACGAGACGCTGCGCGAGGCCGTGCGCGCGCTGACCGCCGTCAGTCCCGAGGTCGTCGCCTACGCCTGCACGTCGGGCAGCTTCGTCAGCGGGGTCGCGGGCGAGCGGGCCATGAAGGGCGCGATGGAGCAGGCGGGCGAGCTGCCCGCGCTGACGACGTCGGGGGCGCTCCTCGACGCGCTCGTGGAGCTGGGCGCCCAGCGGATCGCGGTGGTGACGCCCTACACGAGGTCGGTGACCGACGCGCTCGAGGAGTATCTGAGCGAGGCGGGCGTCCAGGTGTGTGGGCGCAGCTATCTGGGGCTGACCAGGGAGATCTGGCGCGTTCCCTACCGGGATGTGGTGGACATGGCGCGCGAGGCCGTTGCCGACGCGCCCGACGCGCTGTTTATCTCGTGCACCAACCTCCCGACCTACGACGTCATCCCGCAGCTCGAGGCCGAGCTGCGCATGCCCGTCATCTCGGCGAACCAGGTGACGATGTGGTCCGCGCTACGGTCGATAGGGAAGACCGCCGTCGGGCCCTATCAGGCGCTGCTCGACCCGGTGGCCCGCCGAGGACCGGCCTCGCTGGCCGCCGAGGCGCCCGCCGTGGCGGTCGAGCCGATGCCCCTGGCGGCGGAGGCGCCACCGGCCGTCCCCGAAGAGGAAGTGTGAGCCCACGATGGTCGCGACAGTCGGATTCCTCTACCCCGGCCACTCGGCCGAGGACGAGTTCCCGCGCATGGAGTCCCTGCTGAACGCCGCGGGCGCCGACGTGGGGCTGCCGCTGGTCCACACGGACATCGGCACGGACGCCCACCGCGTGGACGCGCTGCTGGAGATGGGCTCGGTCGACCGGCTCACCCCTGGCCTTCGCGAGCTGTTCGAGCGGGGCGCCGAGGCCGTCGTCTGGGCGTGCACGAGCGCGAGCTTCGTCTTCGGCTGGGACGGCGCGGCCGACCAGGTGCGGCGGCTGGCGACCGCGGCGGAGCGCCCGGCGTCCAGCACGTCGTTCGCGTTCGCCAGGGCGGCGCGCGCGATCGGCGCCCAGCGGGTGGCCGTCGCCGCGACCTACCCCGACGACGTCGCGGGCCTCTTCGCCGACTTCCTCAAGGCCGCGGGCCTCGAGGTGGTGGCGATGCGCGGCAGCGGCATCATCACGGCCGCCGAGGTGGGCACATGGGGCCGGGACGAGGTGCTGCGCCTGGTCGCCGAGGGTGACCACCCCGACGCCGACGCGGTCCTCCTCCCCGACACCGCGCTGCACACGGCCGCGTGGCTGCCGGAGCTCGAAGCGGCGGCGGGCAAGCCGGTGCTCACCGCGAACCAGGTCACCGCGTGGGAGGGCCTGAGGCTCCTCGACCACACGGCGCGCTGCCCGGCGCTGGGGCGCCTGTTCAGCTGAACGCGCCCCCGCGCTGGGCGTGCGCCGCGCTCAGCGGCGCTGTCGGCCGCTCGTGCGGAACGCGTGGATGGCGTGGCCCTGCTCCTTCGCCACGCGCACGGCCTCGTCCCATGACAGCGCCCTGCTCCCCACCGCGAACAGCGGCCCCGCCGTGCGGTCGCCGACGAGCCGCGCGAGCAGCGCGTCGGCGCGTTCAGCCAGCTGAAGGTCGGCCCCCGCCGCCACGGGTCTTATCCGCTCCGCGTCCGTGACCTCGAGGGTGAGCAGGTCGAGCACGCGCACGTCGCTCTGCCACAGCAGCAGCCACAGGGCGCGGTGGACCACCGGGATCGACTCGTCGTCGAGAAGGCGCTCGAACCGTTCGAAGGACACGGAATCAGCCATGATCGTCATGGCCCGGGAGTATCCCGTTCCCGCCGGTGCCGCGTACACCCCGGAAGGCCCCGTTGACAGGTACTCGCCTCTCGGGCCCAGGCGCCGGGCGCCCCTCGGGGCTCAGGCGCGGTCGGCGAGCAGCGCGGCCAGGTGGTCGGCGGACATGGGCCGCGCGTAGTGCCAGCCCTGGCCCGTGTCGCACCCGATGCGCCGCAGCCGCTCGGCCTGCGCGGGGCCCTCGACGCACTCCGCGGTCACGGTCAGCCCGAGCTTGTGGGCGAGCTGGACGAGCGAGGTGACGATCGTCTCGTCCGCGGGGTTGAGGTGGCGCGCGGTGCGGAACCCCCGCACGAACATCCCGTCCAGCTTGAGCGCCCGCACCGGTAGTCTGCTGAGATAGGCGAGGTTCGAGTACCCGGTGCCGAAGTCGTCGATCGCGATCCGCACGCCCATGTCGGACAGCGCCTGCAACGCCTGCAACGGCCGCCCCGCCGAGCCCATCACCGCCGACTCGGTCAGCTCGAGCTGGAGCAGCCCCGACGGCAGCCCCGACTCCCGCAGCGCGCTGGCCACGTCGCGCACCAGGTCCGAGTCCCACACCTGCCGCACCGCGACGTTGACGCTCACGAACAGCGGCGGGCCCGGGTGTTCGCGCTGCCAGCGCCGCGCCTGGCGGCACGCCTCGGCGAGCACCCAGCGGCCGAGCGGCACGATCGCGCCGTTCTCCTCGGCCAGGCCGATGAAACGGTCGGGGCCCAGCGTGCCGAACTGCGGGTGGCGCCACCGCACCAGCGCCTCGGCGCCCCGCACGATGTCGTCGGCGAGGCCCACGATCGGCTGGTACTCCAGCGTGAACTCGCCCCGGTCCACGCCCCTGCGCAGCGTGGACGAGAGCGACTGCCGGGTCATGCGGTGCGCGTTGCGCTCGGGGTCGAACAGCGTCCAGCGGGCCTTGCCGTCCGCCTTCGCCCAGTACAGCGTCGTGTCCGCGGCCTGCATGAGCCCGGTGGCCGTCGTGTCGGCGGACTCCCGCTCGACCACGCCGATGCTGGCCGAGACGGCGAGCCGCTGCCCCGCCAGGTCGAAGGGGCGCTGGAGCGCGGCCAGCATCGTCTCGGCGAGCCCGGTCAGCTGCTCGGTGCCCGTCGACCCCTCGACCAGCACCGCGAACTCGTCGCCGCCGAGCCGCGCCACCAGGTGCCCGCCCGCGCCCGTCGCGCACTGGGCCAGGCGCTGGGCGGTGGCGCCGAGCAGCTGGTCGCCGACGCGGTGGCCGAGGGTGTCGTTGACCGCCTTGAACCCGTCGAGGCCCAGGTAGCACAGCCCGATCCGCCCGGTCGCGGAGTCGGCGAGCGCGCTGGTGAGGCGCTCGAAGAAGAGCGCGCGGTTGGGCAGGCGCGTCACCGGGTCGTGCATCTGGATGTGGCGCAGCCGGTCCTGGAGGTCGCGCCGCTCGCTGATATCGGACACGGTGAGCAGCGCGGCGGAGCGGCGCCCCGGCACCGGCGCCACGGTGACCTCGGCCCACAGGGTGTGCCCGTCGGCGTGCTTGAGGCGGCGCGTGCAGCGCATGCGCTCGCTCTGCCCGCGCAGCACCGCGTGGTACGAGCCGCGCGCGCGGCCGTCGAGGCCGAGCCCGGTGAGGGTGTCGGCCCGCAGCCCGGCCAGCGTGCCGGGCTCGATGCCGAGGAGGACGCCGAGCGCGGCGTTGGCCGCGAGGATTTCCCCCGAGCCGCCGACGAGCGCCATCGGGAGCCCCGCGATCTGGAAGGCGGCCCGGTAGTCGGCAAGCTGTTCGGCCTGATGCTCACCCTGGGTGACCGCGGCCCGGCTCGCGTCAGGGGCGCTCCCGGGGCCGTGGTCCGGTGCTGTGTGGGGTCCGTTCACCGATCGCTCCCGATGGTGCTGTCGGGCGCTCCCCGGCTGCCCGCTTGGCGTATCCGCGCTGGAAATGTGGCGATCATAGAGGCAGTGGCGCGCGTGGAGCCAGTGGTCTGGTGGCCTGTCCCTGAACCCGAAACATGTGCTTCCGACAGGCATTCGACAACCCGACGCCAACCTGATCGTTTCTGCTCGTCGGTGTGCCCTATGGATTGATTCCGACTGATGTATACGCAGGGTAATCGTATTGCCCATGACTCGGGCGGCGTACCGAAACAGGGCGATCCCCCTCATATCTGAACAGAGTGGTGGCGGTGCCCTCATCAGCCCCGATCGGAGGTCTCCGTGCGCCGCTCACCCCGCAGACCCGCCGCCGTGCTCGCCGCGCTGGCCGTCCTGCTCGGCGCCACCATGACCTCGGGCCCCGCCACCACCGCGAGCGCCGACGAGCCCTGCACCCTGCCGCGCGCCCCCCTCCACCACTCCGAGGGCCTGGACACGTGGAACGAGGAGTACCCCGAGCCGGTGGGCACCCTGCGCGCGGTGATGCTCTTCCTCTCCTTCCCCGACGCGAAGCCCAGGCTCTCCCCGCGGCGCATCGCCGACGACTACTTCCCCGCCACGAGCGACTTCTTCCGCGACGCCTCCTACGGCAAGCTCGACCTGCGCGCCGACATCGAGGCCGCGTGGCTGCGCATGCCCGCCGACTCGGGCGACTACGGCATACGGCGCGACTGGGACGCCTCGCTGCGCTCGGCCTATGTGCGCGACGCGCTGAAGGTGGTCACCCCCCGCGTCGACCTCGCCGACTACGACGTCGTCTACCTGGTCGCCGACCCCGACGCCCCCGGCGTCGACCCGGACGCCACCAAGGTCGTCAACTTCGACGAGCCCGTCACCGTCGGGGACGCCGAGATCCGCCGCCTCGTCACGGTCTTCGAGCACCGCCGCCCCGACCGCAACGTCCTGGCCCACGAGACAGGCCACGTCTTCGACCTGCCCGACCTCTACCACCGCCCCGACGACCCGCACGGCGACTGGGACACCCACGTCGGCGACTGGGACCTGATGGGCAGCCAGTTCGGGCTCGCCCCCGAGCTGTTCGGCTGGCACAAGTGGAAGCTCGGCTGGCTCGACCACGGGCACGTGGACTGCGTCCGCTCCACCGGCACCACGCTGCACACCCTCCAGCCCATCGGCGCCCCCCTCCAGGACGGCGACCCCGAGGCCGACACGCGCCTCGCCGTCGTCCGCACCGGCCCGGCCGAGGCCCTGGTCGCCGAGGCCCGCACCCCCGTGGGCAACGACTCCCGCAGCTGCACCAGGGGCGTTCTCCTCTACCGCGTGCGCAGCGACATCGCCTCGGCCGACGGGCCCATCGACGTCGTCGACGGCCATCCCGACACGGGCGCCTGCCACGCCGCGTCCGTCCACCCACGCCTGGCCGACGCCCCGCTTGAGACGGGGGAGAGCTACTACGACGCCGACGCCGCCGTCCGCGTCGAGGTCGGCGAGCGCACGGTGACAGGCGGCTGGAACATCAAGATCGTCCGCGGCTGAACAGCCCCCGCGCCCACGCGAAGAGGCCCCCACCTGTCGATGGGGGCCTCTTCGGCTGTCGGTGCGCCGCCAGGGACTCGAACCCCGGACCCGCTGATTAAGAGTCAGCTGCTCTAACCAACTGAGCTAGCGGCGCCTGCTGACGTCGTAGACCTTAGCACTCCGCCCCGCCGGAGCGAAAATCGGTTAGGGGCGGTCCCGCAGCAGCTCACGGCCGTACTCGATCATCTTGACGGCGTAGTCCTCGGTCCAGCCCGCGCGGTCGGCGATCGCGGCGGCCGGGAGGGCGTCGAACCTGCCGGGGTCGGCCAGCTGCGCCGCGGCCATCGCCTGGTACTCGACGGAGCGGTCCGCCGCCGCCTGGAACGCGACCGCGAGCTCCGTGGCGCGGTCGAGCAGCGTCCTGGGGTCCGTGATCGACTCCAGGGCGAAGAAGTGCTCCTCCCGGTCCTGGTCCGCGGGCGGGTCGAAGAACAGCGCGGCCGGGCGGCGGTGCCGCGGCGGCCCACCGCCCTGCGGCCCACCGCCCTGTGGCTCGGAAGCGGGCCCTGAGTCGCCCATGGGTCTGTCAGCCTTCCTGTCCTCGGCCCTGTCCTCGGCCCTGTCCTCGGCGCTGTCCTTCGCGCCGTTCGCCGCGCCGCCTCACGACGGCGACGCGAGCTGGCGCCGCGCCGACCTCCCATTGTGCCGCGCGGCCGTGCCGGGGCGCCCGGGGCCGCGCCCCGAGCGCGTCCACCGCCGCTGCCGCTCCGGCGCGGACAGGCTGTCGTGCTCGGTGCCGGGCTCGGGCCCGCTCATCCCCAGGGAGCCCTTGATCCGGTCGCCCGTGCGCAACAGCGGGCGCGCCAGCAGCAGCCCCGCCGTCATCACGGCGGCGCCCGCGACGGCGTCGAGGAAGTAGTGGTTCCCCGTGCCCATCACGACGATCGTCGTCATCAGCGGATACCCCACGGCCAGCGCGCGGATGAACGGCGTGCGCCGCCCGTAGTGCCACAGCGCCACGCCGCACCACAGCGACCAGCCGACGTGCAGGCTCGGCATCGCGGCGTACTGGTTGGTGAAGTCGCCCATGCCGCTCGGCGCGCTCGCGTCGTCCGCCCACCAGCCGTACCCGGCGTACTGCGCCAGGCTGTCCACGAAGCCGTAGTCCCCCGGCAGCAGCCGCGGCGGGCTCGTGGGCATCAGCGTGAAGCCGACGAGACCGAGCACCGTGGACGCCAGCAGCCAGGTGCGCATCAACCGGTAGTGCAGGGGCCGCCTGCGGTAGAGCCACAGCAGCACCGCGGGCGTGACGATGTAGTGCAGCGACGCGTACGCGAACGACGAGGGAACGCCGAGCCACTTCTCCTGCGTGAACAGCTCGTTCAGCGGGTCCTCGGGGTGCAGCCACAGCGAGCTTTCGAGGCGCAGGATGGCCAGGCCGTTGTCCACCGCCGTCCCCACGTCGCCGCGGGCCAGCAGCCTGGCGCCCGAGTAGGCCCCGTAGACGACCACGATGAGTAGCAGCTCGGTCCACCAGCGTGGCCGGTCTCGGGACATGCGCGAAGACTCCTGATTCGTCTCGTCGTCGGTGACAGGACCAGCTTGTGGTGAGTCCACCGTACGGCGAACTCCACCAGAACGGACGCCCGGGGCGCCCCCACCGGTTGCGTACGGGATGATGAGTGACGGAAGAGACAGAAGAGGGGACCCGCATGGCCGCGCACATCCTGCTGATCCGCCACGGAAAGACCGCGTGGTCGGTCGCCGGGCGCCACACAGGACGCACGGATGTCCCGCTCCTCGACGAGGGCCGCGACCAGGCCAGGGCGCTCGGCGCCCGGCTGCGCCGCGCGCCGTGGAACGGCCTGGCGGGCGCCGAGGTGCGCACCAGCCCGCTGTCCAGGGCGCGCGAGACGTGCGAGTTGGTCGGCCTCGACGCCAAGGCCACCGAGTGGGACGCCCTGTGCGAGTGGGACTACGGCGAGCAAGAGGGCCTGACCACCGACCAGATCGCCGAACGCCGCGGGGGCGAGTGGGTCATCTGGCGCGACGGCGTCACGGGGGGCGAGACCCTTCAGCAGCTCTCCGACCGCGCCGACGAGGTGGCCGCGTGGGCGCGTTCGGTGCGCGCCGAGGACCGCAGCGCCGTCCTGTTCGCGCATGGCCATGTCCTCCGCGCCGTCGCGGCCCGCTGGCTCGGCCTCGACGTCCGCTTCGCCGCCCGCCTCCGGCTTGACGCCGCGGCCGTCTCGGCCCTCGGGTGGGCCTATGGCGAACCTGCCCTCGAACGCTGGAACGACACCGCCCACTTCGAGTCCCGCGGCTGAAACGACCGATTCGCGCCGTTTCGCCCTGTTTCGCGGCCTGTTTCGCGGCCTGTTCCGCGCCCTTCGGCGCCGGGGCCCCCGGCGGCCCCTATGCCGCGAGCGCCCCGCGGGAGCCCCGGTCGAGGAACGCCGCGACCGTCGCGTCGTGCCGGGCCGGGCGCAGCCGTCGCGCGGTGTGGGCCAGGCGGCCCCTGATCCGCGTCGAGCGGACGTGCTCCAGCAGGTCGAGCGCGCGATGGCCGTGCGCCGCGGCCTCCTCAGGCTCGCCGTCCTCGACCAGGCGCGCGGCCAACTGGGCGGAGTAGAGCGCGATGTTGCGCGCGAAGTGCGGCTCGGCGAGCGCCGCGTCCACCGCTGCGCGCGAGTGGTCGGCGGCCCGCCGCGCGTCGCCGAGCGACGCCCAGGCCGTGGCCTCCAGATCGGCGAATTCCGCCTCCCCGAAGAACGACATCCACTCCGGGTCCGCGTCGTTGGCGCCCCGCCCGTAGTGGCTGCGCGCCCGCGTGAGCGCCTCCTGCGCGGATGCGCGGTCGCCCATGCGCGCCCACCCGCCCGCCTCGCGCAGCGCGAGCAGCGCGCGCAGGTGGTGCGAGCCCAGCGCGCGCGCCGCGTGGCCGCCCGCCTGCGCGGCGCGCACCGCCTCGCGGGGCCGCCCCGCGTCCCCGGCCAGGAAGGCGGCGTTGCAGAACGCGTGCGCCTCAAGCGCCGCGCTCCCGCCCACGCGCGCCGTGGCCAGGGCCTCGGCATAGTGGGAACGCGCCTCGTCGAGGCGGTCCGAGTCATGCGCGAGCCAGCCCACCGAGAGCGCCAACTCGCCCGCGCCCGCGTGCAGCCGCTCGTTCACCGATGCGGTGCGCGCCCCCGAGTCGAGCAGCGCGTAGGCCGTGCGCAGGGCGCGGCACGCCGGGCGGTAGAGCGCGTCGGCGCCCTGCCGGTCGTCGAGCAGGCGGATGTCGCGGACCGCCTGCCACACCGCGGCGGCCTCGCGCGCGCCGGGGCGGGGCAAGGACCCTGCGGACGCGGGGCGTTCGCCCAGGGCCGCAAGGGACGCGATGGCGGCCGGGCCGCCGGTCATGAACGCGCGACGCAGCACGTCGCCCTCCTCCATGGTGTCATCCGGGGTGTCGTCGTCGGGAACGCCGCCGAGGCCCGCGGCCGGTAAGGCGGGATCGGCGGACAGCGAACGGACGCGCGGCCGCCGCCCGCGCACCACCTGGCGCGGCTCGAACCCCAGCTCGCCCAGGGAACGACCGGGGAACATGTGAAGGAATACCCGTTCATACGCGTAGTTAGGGCATCGGATCTCGCCCGCCTCGACGCGGCCGATGTACCGGGCGTCGCAGCTGACGCGTTCGCCGATCTCCCGCGCGGCGCGCCGCACCGCGGCCGCGAACTCCCCCTGGGACCTGTCTCCGCGCAGCTGCCTGAAGACCCGGTTGGGGGCGCCGGGTCGGGGCGCGGGGGGTGACGTCACCATGGCCGGAAGGTACCCGCTGTGCGGGGGCCGCTACGGTGAGTTTCGCTACAAACCGGATATCCCACCCTCGATCCGCCATGAAGTGCCACCCTTTGCGGCGGTCATCGGCCGTACCCGTTGACGGCGCACGCGCGTTGTACACGGCACACGACTGGTTGAAGCGCGACTGGTTGAAGGAGGAGCCATGGCGGACACCGGCGATGCGGCGCCCTGTGATCTGGTCACCGTGCCTGCCCGGGAAGGACTCGAAGCCGTCGACATCCTGCGGCTGCGGCACGGCGTGGGCCCGGTGCTGCACGACAGGGAGGGCGACACCCTGGGTTTCATCGTTCCACCGGGGACCGCCGAACGCTGGGACCTGCCGGGGAGCGCGTGCACCCAGACCTACACCGGCGCACGCCGGGGCACGCAACCGCCGGTGACGGGGAGCGGCTGGCTCGTGCCCCCCGAGGGCGCGGTCATCGCCGCCACCGAGCCCGACCGGCTGCGCGCCGCGCTCAACGAGGCCGTGTCGATGCTGCGCGTCGTGGACCGCTGCCGAGCCTTCGCCGGCCGCCCGTCACACTGGAGGGCGTGAGAAACAGAGCGCGGCGCGCGCGGGGCCCCGAGAGCGTCGAGGAGCCGGTGGGCGGTGGGCTGGCGCGGCTCGTTCCCGACCCCCAACGCGCCGAGAGCTGGGAGCTGTTGATCGACGGCGCCCCGCAGTCCCATGTCGATCTGGCCGACCCGACGCGGCTGGTCTTCGAGTACCAGCGGCGCCTTGGCCACATGGCCGACCTCGCCGCGCCCCCGGGGCGGCCGCTCGCGGTGGTGCACCTGGGCGGCGGGGCGCTGAGCATCGCGCGCTATGTCGCGGTCACCAGGCCGCGTTCGACCCAGCAGGTCGCCGAGCCCGACGTCCGGCTCACCGACCTGGTCAGGCGCGAGCTGCCGCTGCCGCACGGCGCGCGGATCCGGGTGCGCGCCGGGGACGCGCGCGAGGTGCTTGGCAGGATCGCGGACGGCTGGGCCGACCTGGTCATCACGGATGTCTTCGACGAGGCGCGCACGCCCGCGCATGTGACCAGCGGGGAGTTCCTTGACGAGGTCCGCAGGGTTCTGCGCCCCGGCGGCACCTACGCGGCCAATGTCACGGACGGGCCGCCCTTTCCGCACCTGCGCGGCCAAGTGGCCACGGTCCGCAGCCGTTTCACGGATGTGGTGCTCATGGCCGAGCCGCCCGTGCTCAGCGGGCGGCGCTACGGCAACGGCGTCCTGTGGGCCGCCGACCGCCCGTTGCCCCTCGTCGAGCTCGGCCACCGCTGCGCCGCGGACCCGTCTCCCGCGCGGCTGCTCGCGGGCCGCGACCTGGCCGACTTCGCGGCGGGGGCCCTGCCGGTCACCGATGCCACGGCCCTGCCGTCGCCGCCCCCGCCCGCGGGGACGTTCGACGTGTGAGGGGCGGGCTGCGCTGGCTTTGCGGGCTGCGCTCGCTTTGCGGGGCGGCTACGGTCCTGACGTCCTCCCGTTCGCCGTCGGCCGGGTGTCGGGGGTGGGGCGGTGCCGGTCACCGATGGGCACCTACGGGAGGGAGGGTGGTGGGTGGCGGTCGTCGCGGTCACCGGTCGGCTGGGGCGGGGGCCGTTCGCCGAACGGGCGCGGCCGCGTCCCTCGTTGGCGGCCGTTTCGCCGGTGGTCGGCTGAGGTAGCGCGCACCCTTCGGGCCTGCCCTGGCCGCCGCTCCCGTCGTTCACCGCGCGCACGTTGAGCTGAGGTGGCGGGCCGGTGCGGGGCCGGGGTCGCGCGTCGTTGGAGTTCTTGGCCGAGCTCATGGAGACGGCGCGCGCGGCTTCGGACCTGGGTTCGATCAGTCCCCTCGTCCCGCTGATCGCTTCGTGGAAGTCGACCGCTGAGGTCTACGCTGATCCCGAACCGGCTGACCAGCTCCGGCAGTCGACGGATGATGACCTGGGGCCGGTCGAGCCCCCCCGAGTGATGTGCGCGAGAGGTCACCGGTGGCGGGCGTGTCTGGTATCTGTTCGACCGGGAGAGGCGGGCCTGCTGGCTGAAGCTGGCCTCTCTGCGGCATCCGAGGAAGACCGAGTAGCCGTTCCCGCGCCACCGGACCCACCGTAGCCGCCCGCCAGCCGCCCGCGGGGCGCCCGCCAGCCGCCCGCGGGGCGCCCGGCGCCGACCCGCCCCCGGCCCCGCGAGGGGCCGGGGGCCTGGCTTCCCCTGTCCCCCCTTCCGGGAGGGATGCCGGAAGGGCTTCCGGGCGGACGCGGGGAGTCGTGGGCCCGCGCGCCTCAGCTGGTGGCGGGCAGGCGTCCCGAGGCGGCGACCCCCGCGTACCAGCGGGCGCTGGCCTTGGGGGTGCGCTGGAGGGTGTCGAAGTCGACGTGGACGACGCCGAAGCGCTTGCTGTAGCCGTAGGCCCACTCGAAGTTGTCGAGCAGCGACCACAGGAAGTAGCCGCGCACGTCGGCGCCCTGCTCGATGGCCTGGTGGACGGCGGCGAGGTGGCCGTGGAGGTAGGCGATCCGATCCGGGTCGTGCACCGCGCCCGCGGCGTCGACCTTGTCCTCGAACGCGGCGCCGTTCTCGGTGATGTACAGCGGGAGGTTGGGCACCTCGGTCCTGAAGCGGGTCAGCATCTCGACCATGCCGGTCGGGTCGATGACCCAGCCCATGTCCGTGAGCTGCCCGGCCGCCAGGTGGAACTCGACGTCCTCGGAGCCCACCCAGGGGGAGTGCGCGGACGAGCCGTGGCCGTCGTTGCGCGAGACCACCTCGCCGCCCGTGGGGGCGGAGACGACGGTGGGGTTGTAGTAGTTCAGCCCGAGGAAGTCGATCGGCTGGTGGATCAGCGCCTCGTCGCCGTCGCGCAGGAACGACCAGTCCGAGGCGCGGGCGGTGTCCCGGCGCAGGTCGTCGGGGTAGCCGCCGTGCAGCACCGGGCCCGTGTAGATCCGGGTCTGGAGCGCGTCGATGCGCCGCGCCGCGTCCACGTCGTCGGGGGAGTCCGTGCGGGGCCTGATGACGCCGGGGTTGAACGTGATCCCGATCTCCGCGTTGCGCGGCAGGACCGAGCGGAGGGCCTGGACGCCGAGGCCGTGGGCGACGTTGAGGTGGTGCGACGCCTTGAGCACGGACTCCGGCTCCGTGCGCCCCGGGGCGTGCACGCCGGAGCCATAGCCCAGGAACGCGCTGCAGAAGGGCTCGTTGAGCGTGGTCCACATCGAGACCCGGTCGCCCAGGGCCTCGCCCACGATCTGGGCGTACTCGGCGTAGCGTTCGGCCGTCTCGCGCTCCGGCCAGCCGCCCGCGTCCTCCAGCTCCTGGGGCAGGTCCCAGTGGTAGAGGGTGATGGCCGGGGTGATGCCCCGCTCGAGCAGGCCGTCGGCCAGGCCCCGGTAGAAGTCAAGGCCGCGCTGGACGGCCGGGCCACGCCCGGTGGGCTGGACGCGCGACCAGGACACCGAGAAGCGGTAGGCGCCCAGGCCGAGTTCGGCCATGAGGCGGATGTCGTCCTGCCACCGGTGGTAGTGGTCGCAGGCCACATCGCCCGTGTCACCGGCGTGCACCTTGCCCGGGGTGCGGGCGAAGGTGTCCCAGATGGAGGGGGTGCGGCCGTCCTCGGCGGCGGCACCCTCGATCTGGTACGACGCGGTGGCCGAGCCCCACAGGAAGTCCGGTGGGAAGACCCTGGGTTGGTTTTCAGTCATGGAAGCGCTCCCATTCTTGCTCGTAGAGAAGGTATCAACCGCGGTGCCGGGGTGCTCAGCCCTTGAGCGCTCCGTGCATGATGCCGCCCACGATCTGCTTGCCGAACAGGACGAACGCGATCAGCAGCGGCAGCGTGCCGAGGAAGGCGCCAGCCATGATCACGCCCTGGTCGGGGATGTAGCCGCGGCCGAGGTTGGTGAGGGCGACCTGGACGGTCGGGTTCTGCTGGGTGAGCGCGATGATCGGCCAGAAGAACTCGTTCCACGCCGCCACGAACGTGAGCATCCCCAGCACGGCCATGGCCGGTCTGGCCGCGGGGAAGACGACGTGCCACACGACGCGCAGGCTGCTCGCGCCGTCGACGCGCGCGGCCTCGATCAGCTCGGTGGGCAGCGCCTGTATGAGGTACTGGCGCATGAAGAACACGCCAAAGGCGCTGACCATCGTGGGCAGGATGACCGCCTGGAGGTGGCCCGTCCACTCGATCTCGGCGATCGCCATGAACAGCGGCACCACGGTGAGCTGCGGCGGCACCATCATGGTGCCGATGACCAGCAGCATCATGAAGTTCTTCGCCCGGAACCGCAGCTTGGCGAACGCGAAGCCCGCGAGCGTCGCGAACAGCACCGTGGACACGGTGATCGCCCCGGCCACGAAGATGGTGTTGGTCATGGCCTTGACCAGATTGGCGTCGTTCCACGCGGCCTCGAGGTTGTCGAAGAGCCGGTCGCCGAACCAGAACGGCGGGGTGCGCTCGCTCAGCCTGGCGTTGTCGTGGGACGCGGCGATCGCCGAGTAGAGCAGCGGGAGGATCGACCCGACGGCGAAGACGACCAGGATCAGATAGGTGAGCCACCCGGCCCTGTGCTGCTGCCCCGCGGCCCTAACCCCCCTGCGGCGCTTGGCCGTTCGGGGAGCGGGGGCGTCGGCGGCCTTCTCGGGGTGGGTCCGCGTCGCGGTGGCCATCACTCCTCCTCTCCTGTGCTGCGCCCCACCCACCGGGTGATGAACGCGTAGAGCAGCCCGATGACGATCAGCAGCAGGAACATCGTCCAGGCGATGGCCGCGGCCCGGCCGAGGTGCCGGTTGGTCCAGCCCGTCTCGTACATGTAGAGGCCGAGCGTCTGGTACTGGCCCTGGGCGCCGCCCGCCTCGTCGCCGCCGAACAGCATGGGCTCGCCGAAGAGCTGCGTGGCGCCGATGGTCGAGACCACGACGGTGAACAGGATGGTCGGGCGCAGCGAGGGCAGCGTCACATGCACGAACTGCTGCCAGCGGGACGCCCCGTCGAGCGAGGCGGACTCGTACAGGTCGTTGGGGATGGCCTGCATGGCGGCGAGGTAGATCAGCGTGTTGTAGCCGGTCCAGCGCCAGATGACGATGGTCGACACGGCGAACTGGGAGCTCCAGTGGCCCGCCTCCCAGGCGACGCCGTCGATGCCGATGAGGCCGAGGCCCCAGTTGATGACGCCGTAGTCGCCCTGCCCGAAGAGCATGACGAAGACGAGCGTCGCCGCCGCGATCGAGGTCGCGTACGGGGTGAGGATGGCGACGCGGAAGAACATGCTGCCGCGCATCCGGTAGTTGAGCAGGTGGGCCAGGCCCAGCGCCATCGCGAGCTGCGGCACGGTGGAGATGACGCCGATGGTGAACGTGTTCCCGAGGGCGTTCCAGAAGAACTCGTCGTCCCACAGGCGCGTGAAGTTCTCGAAGCCCACCCACTCCAGGTCGTTGGGGTTGTTCAGGTTGACCTGGTGGAGGGACGACCAGCCCGTGTAGAGGAGCGGGAAGAGGCCGAACGCCGCGAAGAAGAGGAAGAACGGCGCGATGAAGCCGTAGGGGCTGTACGTGATGTCCCAGCGGTAGCGCCGGGAGCGGCGCGCCTGGCGGCGCGCCTCCTTGGGGTCGGGTGCGGGCGCCTCGCCGCGGGGCGGCTTGTCAAGGCGCGGGGCCGCGCCCCCCGGGGTACCGGGGGGCGCGGCCTGACGGTGTTCAGTCGTCATGGATCCGTCCTGCTCACTCGGCGACCGCGTTGTCCAGCGCGCTGACCACGTCGTCCCAGGCGTCGTCGGGGGACAGGTCGTTCTGCTCGAGGGCGACCAGGCCGTCCGTGATGCCCTCCTGGATCTGCTGGTCGTACGGGCCGATCACGGTCGTGGGCACGTCAGCGGAGGCCTGCGAGAAGATCTGGCCGATCGGAGCGTCGTTGAAGTACGGGTGGGTGGCCTCAAGCACCTCGGGCAGCTGCTGGGCCTCGGCGGAGCTGGGGTAGCTGCCGCGCTCGGTGAAGAACGTGGCCAGCTGCTCGGGGGCGGTCAGCCACGCGACCAGGGCGACGGCCTCGTCCTTGTTCTCACCGGCCTCGGGGACGCCGAAGAACGCGCCGCCCCAGTTGGACGGGACGGGGGACTGGGCGACGTCCCACACGTCCTCGCCGCCCTCACCGGCCTGGGACTGGATGTAGCCGAGCATCCAGGCGGGGCAGGAGGGCAGGGTCGCGAAGTCGCCGTTGGCCATGGCCTGGTTCCAGTCGGGCTGGAACTGCTGGAGGCCGCTGGACAGGCCCGCCTCGGCGGCCTGCGTGGCCAGGTCCCAGCCGGTGGCGACCGCCTCGGAGTCCTCGTAGGCGATCTCGCCTTCGGCGTTGTAGTAGCGCTCCTCGTAGCCCGAGACCACGGCGTTGAACATGCCGCCCGCGGAGTCGAGGAACGCGACGCCATCGGGCCCGTCGGCCGCGAACTGCTCGCCGACCGCGAGGTAGTCCTCCCAGCCGCCCGCGAACAGCTCGGTCACCTCTTCGCGGTCGGTGGGCAGCCCGGCCTCCTCGAAGAAGTCGGTGCGGTAGCAGATGCCGGTCGGGCCGATGTCCGTGCCCAGGCCGATGAGCCGCCCGTCGGGGTCGGTCGCCTGCTGGTTCTTCCACTCCAGGAAGTGGCTCGCGTCGACGTCGGGGTACTCGTTGAAGTCCACCCAGCGGTCGGACAGCTCGGTGGTCATCTCGGCGATGTTGCCGATCTCGATGGCCTGGACGTCGAGCAGCCCGCTGTTCTGCGAGAGGCGCGTGCGCAGCTGTGTGATGTAGTCGCCGTTGTCCGTGATCGAGTCCTGCTCGATAGTGATGTGCGGGTTCAGCCGCTCGTACTCGTCGTAGAGTCCGGCCTCCTCGAAGCCGAACTGGCCGAAGACGCCGACCCGGAGAGTGATCTCCTCGTCTCCGTTGCCGCCGCCGTTGTCGTCGTCGTCGCTCGAACACGCGCCGAGCAACGCCGTGGACATGACGGCGGCGAGGCCGACGGCGAGCGCTCTGCCCGCGCGCCGGCGCGATCGAAGGGTGGTACGTGGTGTGTTGCGCATGACGTCGTCGTCCTCCTGGCGCACTGACGTTGCCTTCCCAGCCGGGTGGTTGCGACACGTGGGGATGGGGGCCTGGGCTCGGAACGTACGGGTTCTGTAGGGTTTGCTAGCCATGGGAGCGCTCCCAGGCGTGATGGGTTGAAGGGTTCCCGAGTGCTGAGCGGGTGTCAAGGCGTAGAACCGTTCGTCTCGGATTCCGTGATGTAGTTGGATCCTGGGGCGGAAACGGGAGGAAGCGATGGCAATGGCAAGGCGCGGCACCGGTCGCGACGGAAGACCGACACTTGAACAAGTCGCGGCCCGCGCGGGGGTGGGGCGCGGCACGGTGTCGCGCGTGATCAACGGTTCGCCTCGGGTGAGCGATCGCACGCGGGCCGCCGTCGAGCAGGCCATCGCCGACCTCGGCTACGTACCGCACCGGGCCGCGAGGGCGCTGGCCGCGAACCGCTCCGACGCCATCGCGATGGTCGTCCCCGAGGCGGAGACCAGGCTGTTCGCCGAGCCGTACTTCTCCGGCATCCTCAGGGGCGTCTCGGCGGAGCTCGCGGACACCGACATCCAGCTGCTGCTGACGCTGATCCGCACCCCGAAGGAGCGGGCGCGGTTCGCGCAGTACGCCGCGAGCCACCGCGTGGACGGCGTGCTGCTGGTGTCGGTGCACGGCGACGACCCGCTGCCCGACCAGCTGGCCGAGATGGGCATCCCGCTGGTGATGAACGGGCGCAGGTCGGCCGACGAGCTGGTCCCGCACGTCGACTGCGACAACATCGGCGGCGCCCAGCTCGCGGTCGAGCACCTGCTCGGGCGCGGCAGGACGAGCGTGGCGACGATCACGGGCCCCGCCGACATGTATGTGGCCAGGTGCCGCCTCGACGGCTACCGGGAGGCGCTGCGGGCGGCGGGCCGCAAGCAGGGCGAGGAGCTGGTCGGGCGCGGTGACTTCACCGAGGAGAGCGGCCACTCGGCCATGCGCGAGCTGCTGATCAGGCGGCCGGGGCTCGACGCGGTGTTCTGCGCCTCCGACCTGATGGCCATCGGGGCCAGGCGCGCGCTGCGGGAGATGGGGCGTTCGGTACCGGACGACGTGGCGCTCGTCGGCTTCGACGACTCGGCGCTCGCCCGGCACATGGACCCGCCGCTGACCAGCGTGCGGCAGCCGATGGAGGGCATGGGGCGCGCGATGACGCGGGCGCTGCTCGCCGAGATCGCCGACGGGCCGCCCGAGCGGCCGCGCCTGGTGTTGCCGACCGAGCTGGTGCGGCGCGCGTCGTCGTGACGGGGGGCGTGAAGGGCGTCGGACCGGGGCGCGTTCGGGGTGTGTGACGCGCGGAGATTCGCGGGCGGTCGTGGGCGAGGCGCGTGTGCGCGGGCGGGTGACGGGGCGTGAAGTGGCCCCGCGCGGCGCGCCGTTGCCGGATCGATACGTTCACCTCTTGAACGCCGAGGCGTTGCCGCGTCGGCGCGCGCGGCTCCACGGGAGGGCTCCCGCGGGCCGCGTGGGGCGGTCGCGCCGCCCTGCCCCGGCACCCCGCCCAACTGCCCACGAAACGGGCGGCGTTCCGCCCCGGCCCGGCCCCGCCACGGCCGCGCGGGGAGCGGCCGGGCGCGCCCTGGGCCCTCGGGGGGGCGCGCGGTGGCCGCTGACTCCATGCGTTGAACGCAACGCCCCCCGTCCCTCGCGTCCCTCGCGCCCCGTGGCGCTCGTGGCCCCGAGGCTTGTCGTCAACGGCCTGACGCGGCGTGGCCGAACTGTGCCCGTCGGCCCGTGCAAGGACGGTCTCCGCGGGCGGCGGAGCGGTTTAAGGTCCCTGTCATGGCTGTTCGGCACCTGTGCGATCCCGGGAAACTGGACATCCGCAGGCCGCTCCCCGGGCGGCCCGCCGTGGCGCAGCGCGTGACCGCGGTGGCCGTCTCGGAGGGCGTCGAGCGGGTCGCGGTGGCCACCGCCGCTCCGTGGTTCCCCGGCTTTGGCGAGCTGCTGCTGTGGGAGAACGCCTCCCACGGCGGGCAGGGCAGCGATCCCGTGCGCCTCGGGGTGTCGCGCCGCACGCCGGGAGTGGCGATCAGGGACCTGCTGTTCAGCCCGGGGGGCACGGCGTTGAGCGCGTCGTTCGGCGGGACCGAGGAGCAGCACGTCGGCCAGGTCGCGCACTGGACGCGGCTCGGCGCGCGCGAGCGGTGGCGGCGCTCCATCAGCCGCCCGTTCTACGCGGGGTACGGCGACTTCGGCGGCGTGCGGCTCGCGGTCAGCGGCGACGGGGCGACGGTGGCGGGCTGCGACCAGAGCAGCCGCAGCGTGGTGGCCTGGCGCGCCGCGGACGGCGAGCAGGTCGCCGACCCCGCGGGGATCGGCGGCAGCGAGGCCATCGCCGTGGACGCGGACGGCTCGCGCCTGGCGTTCCGGCTCTGCCGCCCGTACGAGCGCGCGCCCGAAGGCGCGATCGCCGTGCTCGACCTGCGCGACGGGGCGCTCGCCACCCACCCGACGGGCCTCGACTGGTGCGCGGGCCTGGCCTTCTCGCCCGAGGGGCGCTCCCTCGCGGTGGTCGGCGCCGCCGAGTCGGCCGCGGTCGCGGTGCTCGTCGACCTGGACGGCGGCGCGCCCTCCACCGTCGCGCTCGCCGAACTCCCGGGCGAGGCGCGGCGGCAGGTGGTCCGCCCGGTGTGGGGCGCGGCGGGTCCGCGCGCGGCGGTGCGGGCCGGGCGCACGGTGACGGTGTGGGACCTGGCCGTGGGCGCGCCCCTGCTCGCGGTCTCCGACCTGGGCCGTTCGACGGCCTGGGCGCTGAGCCCCGAGGGGCGCGCGCTGGTCGTCGCGAGCCCCGAGCGGGTGCGCGCCCACGCGGTGTGAGGACGGGCGATGGACAACGGGGCGCCGGGGAACGGGGCATCGGAGAGCGGAGCGCGAGGGAACGGGGCATCGGAGAGCGGAGCGCGAGGGAACGGGGCACGGGGGAACGGGGCGACGAACGACATGGCGAGGAACGACGCGATGACACCGTTGGACACCCTGCTCGCCGCCCGGCCGAGCGAGGCGGGCTGGCGCGAGATCTGCCGCCTGCTCGAAGGGCTCGACGACGCGGCGCTCGCCGCTGTCGCCCCGCGCGTGCTGCGCTGGCCCGCCGGGCAGCGCCCGATGCCGGACGGCTGGTGGGCCCGCTGGGTCGCGGGGGACATCCGCCCGTGCCACGCGCTCGCGGGCACCCGCCGCCTGGGGCGCCTCGACAGCGTGGAGACCGGCACCGTGCCCGTCCCGGTCGAGGACGACCGCGAGGACGCGGACGGCAGCGAGGGCGCGTACTTCGTCAGCGGTGCGAGCGCCGTCGCCGCGCCCCCCGGGCTGCGCTGGCTCGCGCTGGCCGCCGCGGCGGAGTGGCACCACAACGGCGGCGACATCGTCCGCTGGCACACCACGAGGGACGCCCCGCTGGTGTGGTACCTCTCGGGTGGCGAGTACGACGACGAGGCGTACGACATCGCCGTCAGCCCGGACGGCGCCACGGTGGTGACGGCCGTCGAGGGCGCGTGGCACGCGTGGTCGGCGGCGACGGGCGAGCCGTTGTGGCAGGTCCGCCCGTGGCTGGGCGACGAGGACGACGACGTGTGCTTCGGGCGCGACGACGTGGTGCGGTTCGCGTTCTCGGGCGACGGGGAGCGGCTGGCCGTCGGGACGGGTTCGACCGATGTGGTCGCGGTGGTCGAGGTGTCCACGGGCAAGGTGCTGCTGCGGGTGCCCGAGGGGCAGGACGCGTTCGGGCCCGTGGCGCTCGACGGCGAGGGGCGGCTGCTCGCGCACGCGGGCCCCGCGGGGCGCGTGGTGGTGCGCGAGGTGGTGACGGGCGCGGTGCTGGCGACCGCCGAGACCGGGCTCACATCGGTCGGCGCGCTGGCCGTGTCGCCCGACGGGCGCGGGGTGTTCGCGGTCGGCGGCGCGGTGGGCGGGGCCCCCGAGCGCGCCGGGCTGGCCACCGCGGCCTGCCCGGCCGCGCGGCTGCTGGCCGTGCGCCGCTCGTCCGACGACGAACTGACCCTGGAGCCCGGCGCGTTGCCGCGCCCCGAGGGCTTTGCCGAGGGCCTTGACGCGGACGCGCCGAGCGCCGCCCTGACCACGCGCGCCATCTGGACGGGCGACGGGCCCTACGGGTTCATCGGCGCGGACTTCGGCTCGCTCCTCTTCGACGGCCAGGGGCGGACGCTGTGGGCCGACCCGGCCCCGGCCATCGCGGCGTTCACCCCCGACGGCGCCGCGCTGGTCACGGTGCAGGACGACATCGAGGCGTGGTTCCTCGCGGGGCTCGCCCCGCCGGGCGACGCCACCGCCGCGCCGCCCGAGCCAGGCCCGGGGCGCGTGCTGCTCACCGGGCTCCCCGCCACGCTCGTGGGCGCCCCCGCGGGAGCGCCCCCGCTGCCCTGCTCCCACTGGTCCATACCGGTGGCCGCGGTGGCCGACGACGCGCGCGCCCTCGCGTTCGGCGCCAAGCTCGACCGCGACTCGGCCGACCGCCCGCAGATCCTGTGCACCTGGGACGGGGCGGGCGACCCCCGCGTCGTCACGCTGCCGCGCGTCGCCGAGGCCGCCTATCTCTCCGATCTGGCCTTCGCCCCCGACGGCTCCGCGCTCGCGCGGGCGCTCCTCGGCGAGCGGTCGTGCGTCGTCCTCGACGACGTGCCGGGCGCCACCACGCGCTGGCGCCACGTTCTGCCGTCAACCGCGCCGCACGGGGAGGAACGGCTGCGGCTGGCGTTCAGCGGCGACGGCTCCCGGCTGGTGTGCGCGCTGCACACGGCGGGCTCGGCCACCGTCATCGACGCGGCGACGGGCGACGCGGTGCGGACGATCGACGAGCCCGAGGCGCGCCCGGGTCACTGGCGCGGCGTGCGGATGGAGGCCGCGGCGCTCGACCGCGCGGGCGCGCGGGTCGCCCTGGGCGCCAAGGACGCGGCGAGCCGCGTCGTCGTCCGCGACGTGGCGACCGGCGCGACCCTGCTGCGGGCCGAGCCCGCGGGCCTGCGCCAGATCACCGGGCTCGCGTTCTCGCCCGATGGCGGTGAGCTGGCTGTGGCGGGCGCGACCGACCGGGGCCATGCCGCGCTGTGGCTGCTGCCGCTTGGCGGCACGGCGGGGGAAGGGGCGGAACGCCCCCGGCTCGCCGTGCCCGACCTCCCGATGCACGACCAGCCCGAGGGCGCGCTCGTGTGGTCGGCCACCGGCGGGCCCCGCGCCTCCTTCCCCGGCAGCCACGGCTGGGGCGCGGTGTGGGAGGCGCGCGGCGGAACGGTCGTTGCCGAGGTGCCGTTCGGGCGGGCCGACGGGGCCGTGGCGCTCTCGCCCGACGGCGGGACGCTGGTGACGGTGACGCAGTTCGGCGCCCGGCGCTGGCCGTTTCCGGCAGTGGATGACGGCGCGGCCGAACGTTCGGGCCCGCTTCTCCGTCCCTGACACATGACGGGAAGAAGAACAGGAAGCGGGCGGCGCAGCGCCGCCGTGCTCGCGTTGGCCGTGTCCGCGCTCGCCGGGTGCGGCGACGGGGCAGGGGCGGGGCCCGGGTCCGGGGCGTGGGACGAGCCCGACGACTACGCCTACACGCTGGAGCTGTTCGACGGGGACTGCGGCGCCGCGTCCAAGGGCGCCTGGCGCATCACCGTCGAGAATGGCACCGCCGTTGAAGCGGAACCGCTCAACGACGAGGCGCACCAGAGCTCGTGGGCCGAGGGCGCGCCCACGATCGGGGAGCAGCCCGCGGGCGCGCTCGGCGTGCGCGAGGACGGGGCCCACGACCGCGTCGACATTGACCTCGTCGACGAGGGCCCCGAGGCCGGGCGCCCCCTCCGCGTCCACTACGTCGACCGGGGCGGGGGTGCCGAGGGCGAGGGGTACGAGGGCTGCGAGGAGTACCGCGACGTTGAACTCCCCGACTGAGCAAGGGGGTCGGCGACGCACCGCGCCCCCGGCGCCTGGCGGGCACCGGGGGCGGGCGCGTGGGGGGTTCACGCCGATCCGATCCGATCCGTCCCCTCCGTCTCAAGGGACGAAGACCGCCGGATCGCGAAGACCGTCAGCTCACAGGGGCGGGTAGGCGTTCGCCAGCAGCTCCTCGAACTGGGCCTGGAACCAGTGACCCGAGATCGGGGCGTCCGGCAGGGCGCCCGACGGGTTGTTCTGGTTGCGCGGGTTCCCCTCGTAGGTGGGGTCGCACATCCGGTCGAAGCCCTTGCCCTCGTCGTTCGGGATCTCCTCGCTCGAGCCGTCCGACTCCCCCGGGGGCTTGATCCACGAGTAGGCGTCGATGTTGGCCGCGGGGGCCGCGGTGGGCCGCTCGCCGAGGCCAGCGCCCGCCTGGTTGCACCAGTTGCCGAGGTGGATCCTGCGGTCGTAGCGCCCGCCGTCGACGTACTCGTCGGCGGAGGTCTGCGGCCCGGGCCCGGTCGGGCGGTCGGGGCCGCCCCAGCCGTTGCGCGAGGTGTCGATGACCACGCCGAGGCCCTGGGGGAAGCCAGCGGCCGGGGCCGCGACGGCGGCGAAGTCCTGGGCGAACGACTGCTCGTCGACGTAGTTGTTCCAGTCGATCCACGAGCTCTCGCCGCGGATGGGCTGGCCGTTGATGGTGTCGCTGATGGAGAAGTTGTCCTCCACCGTCGCGCTGTAGTTGGCGGTGTTGGCCGCGAAGCCCGCGACGTCGTCGGGGGTGGCGCCCCCGGCGTTGGCCGCCTCGAACAGCAGGTCGGCGGTGGCCTGGAAGTTGTCCTCCCAGCCGATCCAGCCGTGGTGGCCGATGTCGATGTAGTTGTAGACGTTCTCGTTGTCGCCGAGCGTCCCGATGTTGTAGCCCACGCCCTCGACGTAGTTGCCGTTGGCCAGCATCTCGTCGCACTCGGGGGTGGCGGTCTCGCGGCTGCCGACGTTGGTGATGAGGTTCGGCAGCGAGTCGATCTCCACGATGTTGATGATGCGGAGTCCGGCGTAGGCCGGGTCCGACACGATCGCGTTGATGGGATCGATGAACTCGGTCTTGTAGACGTCGATCTCCTCCGGGCCCAGCTCGCCGTTGGAGGCGAGCGCGGCGCAGTCGCGGCCCGGCAGGTTGTAGGTGACGATCTGGATCGCGTCGGCGCCCTGGGCCAGCGCCTCGTCCAGGTGCTCGCGCAGGCCCATGGTGTTCGAGCCCGCGGAGCCGCCCTCGATGGCGGCCCTGCTGTCCAGCCACACCGCGGTGGGCTGGTCGGCGATCGCGGCGCCGCCGCCCTCGGTGGCCGCGGCGGACCAGTCGGGGTTGACGTAGAGCTGGGCGCCCTCGTACGGGTTGTCGACGCGCTGCAACACCTGCGGGTCATCGCCCGCCGACGCGGTGCTCAGCGTGCTCACGGTCATGGCGGCAGCCCCGACCAGGGCTCCGGCGACCAGATACGCCCTGCGGCGCGACCGACGGGGTGGGGGGTTGGTGCGGCTCATCGCTGTTGATCCTCCGGATGGTTGCGTACGGCCGATGCCGAACGGCGTCGGATGCCGTCGCGGCTCGGGGACAGGCCGCCATGGCGACCCGGTAGCCACTGCCGAGATGTCTCCACGGGTCCCGCCGCATGCCCACACGTGCCGATACCACCGGCCACGGGCGGGACCGGGGGACAGACCGATGACGGGTCCGATCGGCCGGGGCGCCGGAGCGCGACCGGCCGAGGGCACGGGGATTCTCGCCACTGCTCGTTCAACGGAGCACCTGGGAGTTGTGTGGGGGTATGTGGGGGTTGTGGGGGTGCATGCTCGGAGCGGCTCCGGGTCGTCACAGCGCGCCGTCCCCGGCGCCTGACAGTTTGGGACCGCTCCCACTGGTTGAATGGACCGTAGGCCACAACGACCCCTTTCGCCAAGGGGTCGTTCGAGAAATTACCGCTGACCTGCCACGCAAGAGCGGGATTTGTCGTGCCACTTGACGTGTGCAGTCCATTGCTCAAAGCTTGGGAGCGCTCCCACTGGTCCGAACCGCTCCTCACCCCACGAGCCGCGAGGAGGACACGATGCGGATCCGCCGTGGATCAGACATCGAGATCCCGACCAGAACAAGACACCGCACGTCCCGGCGCCTCTGGGTCGCCGGCGCCGTCGCCCTTTCACTGCCGCTCGGCCTCACGGCCGCGGCCCAGGGCAACGCCAGCTCGCCCTTCGGCGACGAGCCCGAACTCCTCCAGTACGAGGAGCAGTTCCTCACCCTCTACGAGACGATCAAGGACCCGGCCAACGGGTACTTCTCGGACGAGGGCATCCCCTACCACTCCGTCGAGACGATGATCGTCGAGGCGCCCGACCACGGGCACGAGACGACATCGGAGGCGTACTCGTATCTGATCTGGCTGGAGGCGCAGTACGGCCAGGTCACCGGTGACTGGCAGCCGTTCAACGACGCCTGGGCGCTCATGGAAGAGTGGATGATCCCCAGCGCCGACGAGCAGCCGACCAACAGCGGGTACAACCCCTCGTCGCCCGCCACCTACGCGCCGGAGTCCACGAGCCCCGAGGACTACCCGGCGCCGCTCGACCCGAACGTGCCGGTGGGCGACGACCCGCTGGCCGACGAGCTGTCGTCGACGTATGGCACCGACGACATCTACGGCATGCACTGGCTCCAGGACGTGGACGACGTCTACGGCTACGGTGCGGCCTGCGGCGGAACGGCCGGTGATCCGACCTTCATCAACACCTTCCAGCGCGGCCCGCAGGAGTCGACCTGGGAGACCGTCACGCACCCGTCGTGCGAGGACTTCAGCAGCGGCGGCGAGAACGGCTTCCTCGACCTGTTCACCGGGGACGAGGCGTACTCGCAGCAGTGGCGTTACACCAACGCCCCCGACGCCGACGCCCGCGCGGTGCAGGCCGCCTACTGGGCCAATGTCTGGGCGGGCGAGCAGGGCAACGCGAGCCAGGTCGCCGCGACGGTCGAGAAGGCCGCGATGATGGGCGACTATCTGCGCTACTCCATGTACGACAAGTACTTCAAGGAGGTCGGCGACTGCGTCGGCGCGTCCGAGTGCCCCGCGGGCAGCGGCAAGAGCAGCAACCACCAGCTGATGTCCTGGTACTACGCGTGGGGCGGCGCGCTGGACACCTCGGCCCCGTGGGCCTGGCGCATCGGCTCAAGCTACGCGCACTTCGGCTACCAGAACCCCATGGCCGCGCACGTCCTGTCCACCGACGCGGCGCTCCAGCCGCAGTCGCCCACCGCGGTGGAGGACTGGGGCAACAGCCTTGAGCGGATGATCGAGTTCTACACGTGGCTCCAGTCCGCCGAGGGCGCGATCGCGGGTGGCGCGACCAACAGCTGGGAGGGCCACTACGGCGAGCCCCCGGCCGGTACCCCGACGTTCTACGGGATGTTCTACGACGAGCAGCCCGTCTACCACGACCCGCCGTCGAACCGCTGGTTCGGCATGCAGGCGTGGTCGATGCAGCGGCTTGCCGAGTACTACTACACGACCAACGACGAGCGTGCCGGTGCGGTCCTCGACAAGTGGGCCGACTGGGTCGTGAGCGAGGTCACCATCGGCGAGGGCGGGGACTTCCAGATCCCGGCCACCCTGGAGTGGACCGGCGCCCCCGACACGTGGGACCCGGCCAACCCCGGCGACAACGCGGGCCTGCACGTCGAGGTCACCACGTACTCGCAGGACGTGGGCGTGACCGGCTCGCTGGCCAACGCGCTGTCGTTCTACGCCGCGGCCAGCGGTGACACCGCGGCGCAGGAGACGGCCTCCGGCCTGCTCGACGCGCTGCTCGCGCTCCAGGACGGGCAGGGCATCTCGGTCCCCGAGCCGCGCGAGGACTACGCGCGCTTCGCCGACGAGATCTACATCCCGGCGGGCTGGAGCGGCACGATGCCCAACGGCGACCCGATCGAGCAGGGTTCGACGTTCTCCTCGATCCGCACCTTCTACGAGGACGACGAGAACTGGCCGCAGGTCGAGGCGTACCTGAACGGCGGCGAGGTGCCGACGTTCGAGTACCACCGCTTCTGGGCCCAGGCGGACATCGCCATCGCCCTCGCCACGTACACGCACCTGTTCGGGGCGGAGGAGTAGCAACGGCGTTTCCCGCCGCTGTCGTTCGACGCGGGCGCCCGGTCGGGGTTCCTTCCCCGGCCGGGCGTCCCGCGCTGTGCTGGTGGGTGCGGGGTGCGGCGTTGTTGGGTGTGGGGTGCGGCTACGGAGGGTCCGGTGGTGTTCGCCGTCCGCCGGGCTTTCGCGTCGTTGAGCTGCTCCCGGATGCGCACTACGACAAGGCGGAACGTGCGGCTGACATGCTTGCTGCGCACCCGACGACGCTGGGTGAGCCGTACTCCCGTCACTAGCCTCGTGCTTTCACGAGGTGGGCTGTCCAGAGGTTGATCACGAAGACAGAAAGTGCTCTTGACCTGCAACGATAGGACTTGCTGAGGGTCCTGTTGGCTGCAA
>NZ_QEST01000194.1 GCF_003311645.1 Streptomyces sp. PT12
TCGTTCGGGATCAGCGGCACCAACGCGCACGTGATCATCGAGGAGGCGCCCGAGGCCGAGGAGCGGGCCCCGGAGGACGTCACCGTCTCGGGCCCGGTGCTGTGGACGCTGTCGGCGAGGAGCCAGGAGGCGCTGCGGGCCCAGGCTGAACGCCTCCACTCTCACCTGGTCGAACGCCCCGAGCTTGCCGCCGCCGATGTGGCCCTGTCGCTGGCGACCGGGCGCGCCGCCCTCGAGCACCGCGCCACGATCGTGGGCGACGACCGCACGGGCCTTCTGGCCGGTCTTGCCGCGCTCGCGGACGGAGCCACAGCGCCGTCCCTGGTCACGGGCAAGCGCGCCGAGGGCAGGGTGGCGTTTCTGTTTACCGGGCAGGGGAGTCAACGTCTGGGTATGGGGCGGGAGTTGTATGAGGCGTTTCCGGTGTTCGCGGGGGCGTTCGACGCGGTGTGTGAGGCGGCGGGGCTGCCGTTGAGGGATGTGGTGTGGGGTGGGGA
>NZ_QEST01000233.1 GCF_003311645.1 Streptomyces sp. PT12
AGCGAGACGCCCGACCAGGCGAACGGCAAACGCCCGGTGTCGGAGAAGTAGTCGCCGAGGCCGATGGCGTGCAGGGCCGAGTCCAGCAACACCGGATGCAGCCCAAACCCCGCCACCTCATCAACGGCGACCTCGGCAAACACCTCATCCCCACGCCGCCACGCCGCCCGAAGCCCCTGGAACGCAGGCCCATACTCCAAGCCCTCGTAGAACCCACCCAGATCAACAGCCACCGCACCCGCAGGAGGCCACTCCACCAACCCCTCACCCGACACCCCACCCGACGGCGACGACGCCAGCACACCACTCGCATGCCGCGTCCACACCTCGTCGTCGCGTGTGCGCGAGTAGAGCTGCACGGTCCTCAGGCCGTCGTCTTCGTTGAGGGGTCCAACGCTCAACTGAACGGCGACGCCGCCTCGTTCGGGAAGGACGAGCGGCGCTTCAAGGGTCAGCTCCTCGACCAGCTCACAGCCCACCTGGTCACCCGCGCG
>NZ_QEST01000160.1 GCF_003311645.1 Streptomyces sp. PT12
GTCGCGGCCGAGAACGCCACGTCCAGCGCGTCGCCCTCCACCGAGGTGACGCGCTCGATCTGCCGATCGAGCGCATCGGGGGTCCTGGCCGAGAGCACCAGCGGAACGACCGGCAACTCCCGCCGCTCCACGGGCGTTTCCTCAACCCTCGGCGCCTCTTCCAGGATGACGTGCGCGTTGGTCCCGCTGATCCCGAACGACGACACGGCCGCGCGGCGCGGGCGACCGCCCACCGGCCACGCGCGCGCCTCGGTCAACAGCCTGACGTCGCCCGCCTCCCAGTCGACCTGCCGGGTCGGCTCGTCCACGTGCAGCGTCCTGGGCAGCACGCCGTGCCGCATCGCCTGCACCATCTTGATGATCCCCGCCACGCCAGCCGCCGCCTGGGTGTGGCCGATGTTGGACTTGATCGAGCCAAGCCACAGCGGCTCGCCCTCGGGGCGGCCCTGGCCATAGGTGGCAAGCAGCGCCTGCGCCTCGATCGGGTCGCC
>NZ_QEST01000268.1 GCF_003311645.1 Streptomyces sp. PT12
AACGTTTCCCAGGCGGTTTCGAGGAGGAGGCGCTGCTGAGGGTCCATGGCCAGCGCCTCACGCGGAGAGATCCCGAACAGGCCAGGGTCAAAGTCCCCAGCGCCATCGAGGAATCCGCCCTCGGTCGCGGCGCTGGTGCCCGAACCGTCGCCCGCGAACAGGGCGTCGAGGTCCCAGCCTCGGTCGGCGGGGAAGGACCCCACCGCGTCACCACCCGAGTCCACCAGATCCCACAGATCCTCCGGCGAACGCACCCCACCCGGATAACGGCACGCCATGCCGACGATCACAATCGGGTCATCGGTGGTCAACGCCGCTGCGGGAAGGGCGTGTTGGGGCGTCTTGTCGGTTCCGGAGAGGGTGGTCGTGAGGTGCTCGACGAGGATGTCGGCGTTGGGGTAGTCGAAGACGAGGGTGGCGGGGAGGCGGAGCCCCGTCTCCTCGGCGAGCCGGTTCCGCAGCTCGACGGCCGTGAGGGAGTCGAAGCC
>NZ_QEST01000176.1 GCF_003311645.1 Streptomyces sp. PT12
CCACCTCCCGCACCGGCAGTTCAAAGCGCTCACACACCGCGTCGAACGCCCCCGCATACGCCGGGAACGCCTCATACACCTCCCGGCCCATCCCGAGCCGTTGACTGCCCTGGCCGGTGAAGAGGAAGGCAAGGCGGCCCGGTGTACGGGTGCCTTGGACGACGTTGGCCGTGGTGCGGCCCTCGGCGAAGGCGCGCAGGGCCTCGTTGGCCTCGTCCCGGTCGGCCGCGATGACGACGGCGCGGTGGTCAAGCGTGGCGCGCGTGGTCGCGAGGGAGAAGCCGATGTCCGACAAGGCGCCTTGGTGCTCCGCCAGTTGCCCGGCCTGAGCGGTGAGGGCATCCGCGTTGCGGGCGGACAGCGGGAGGGGCCGGATGGGCAGGGTAGCGGTGACCTCGGCGGGTGCCGCCTCCTGGTAGGGGGCCTCTTCGATGATGGTGTGGGCGTTGGTGCCGCTGATCCCGAAGGAGGAGATACCC
>NZ_QEST01000213.1 GCF_003311645.1 Streptomyces sp. PT12
GGGTATCTCCTCCTTCGGGATCAGCGGCACCAACGCCCACACCATCATCGAAGAGCCCCCCGCCGTCGAGGAGCCGGAGCCCGAACGGGTTGAGCCCCCGCTGGTGCCGGTCGTCGTCTCCGGCGCGACCCCGGCCGCCCTGCGCGAGCAGGCCGCGCGCCTGGCCCGCGTGGATGGGCCGCTGCTCGATGTGGCCTACTCCACCGCGACCTCCCGCGCCGCCCTCGAACACCGCGCGGTCCTGACCGTCTCCAGCCGCGACGAGCTGGTCGATGAACTCACCGCCCTTGCCGAGGACCGCTCCACGGCCACCAGGGGAGTTCGCTCCAGCGGGCGCCTGGCGTTTCTGTTCTCGGGGCAGGGCAGTCAACGGCTCGGGATGGGCCGGGAGTTGTATGAGGCGTTCCCGGCGTATGCGGGGGCGTTCGACGCGGTGTGTGAGCGCTTTGAACTCCCGGTGCGGGAGGTGG
>NZ_QEST01000104.1 GCF_003311645.1 Streptomyces sp. PT12
CCCGACGTCCTTGCCGGTCACTCGATCGGCGAGATCGCCGCGGCCCATGTCGCCGGGGTTATGTCCCTTGAGGACGCCTGCACGTTGGTCGCCGCGCGTGGCCGCCTGATGGGTGCCCTGCCCGAGGGCGGTGCGATGGTGGCGGTGCAGGCCCCGGAGTCCGAGGTGCTGCCGCACCTGACCGAGGGAGTGAACATCGCCGCGGTCAACGGCCCCGACGCGACGGTGCTTTCGGGCGACGAACAGGCCGTGGTGGCCCTCGCCCAGCGGTGGAAGCACAAGCGGCTCACGGTCAGCCATGCGTTCCACTCGCACCTGATGGACCCCATGCTGGAGGACTTTTGCGCGGTCGCCGAGTCGTTGACCTACCACCCCGCCCAACTCCCCATCGCGGGACAGCCGGAGAGGATCGACGCCGCCTACTGGGTCCGCCACGTCCGCCAGGCCGTCCGCTTCCACGACGCC
>NZ_QEST01000296.1 GCF_003311645.1 Streptomyces sp. PT12
AGCGACCGGGTTGCTCAGCACGGTGCTCGGCTTCGGCAAGGACGTCCTGGCGCGGACCTATGTGTCGCTGGCCTCCCAGCGCCACGTGCGCTCGCTCAACCTCAGCGCGATGTTCGCCGGCACTCAGGCGCGCCCAGCAGTCGCGTAGGTGGAGTAGGTCGAGTCGGCACCCGCTTCAACGGCGAACGCCGGCTGCCCTTGGCGGAGGTGGCTCAGCCGGTTCCGCCAGTTCGACGCTGGCTCGACTCGAGGTCGGCCAGCTGCTGCCGGAGTCTCTCGAGAAGCGAACCCTTGGTGTTCATAACTCAAACCCTAGAGGCCACCACCGACACTGCCCCGCCACCGAAACCGATTGACTATGAACGAAACTGGCCACTCGACGGGGTGAGTCTCGCTCGGCTGGTGCGCGGTCGGCACCTGCCCAGCTCCAGAGGTGCCAACCGCACGCCGGTT
>NZ_QEST01000117.1 GCF_003311645.1 Streptomyces sp. PT12
CACGTCAACGGGGATGATGTCGCTGTACTACGCGCCGCGCGTACCCACTACGAGGAGATGTATCGCAAGGCCGGTGGGGTCGCCGCCCGAGGGCGTATCCTCGCCTTTCTCAACGGTGAGGCGGCGCTCCTGCCGCGCGGCTCGTACTCGGACTCCACGGGCCGGGAGCCGCACCGAGCCGTCGGCAGCCTCGTCGCGGTCGCTGGGATCTGCTCCTACGACTCCGACCGACAAGGGCTGGCTCAGCGCTACTTCCACCAGGCTCTACGCCTGGCGAAGGCGTCCGGCGACCGGGCCTTCGGCGGCTACATCATGGCTCTCCTGGTCAACCAGTCCGTTTACATGAAGGAGTACCGTCAGGCCGTGGCGTTTGCCGAGGCCGGGCTACGCGCGGCGGGAGCACACATCTCGCCCGCACTCGCGACCGACTTGCACGCCATGCAGGCC
>NZ_QEST01000205.1 GCF_003311645.1 Streptomyces sp. PT12
CCGGGGCAGGGGTGGCAGTGGGTGGGGATGGGGCGTGAACTGGCGGGGGAGTTCTCGGTGTTCGCGGATTCTTTGGCGGAGTGTGGTGAGGCGTTGGGGCCTTGGGTGGGGTGGGATCTTTATGAGGCGTTGGGTGAGGGGGGGTTGCTTGGGCGGGTGGATGTGGTGCAGCCGGTGTTGTGGGCGGTGATGGTGTCGCTTGCGCGGCTGTGGGAGTCGTTCGGTGTGCGGCCTTCGGCCGTGGTGGGGCACTCCCAGGGTGAGATCGCCGCGGCGGTCGTGGCGGGTGTGCTGTCGGTCGGGGAGGGGGCTCGGGTGGCCGCGGTGCGGTCCCGGGTGATCGCTGAGGGGCTGGCGGGTCGTGGCGGCATGGTGTCGGTGGGGCTGCCGGTGGGTGAGGTCGAGGAGTGGCTCGAACGTGTGGGTGGCGGTTTGG
>NZ_QEST01000081.1 GCF_003311645.1 Streptomyces sp. PT12
AACGGCCAGAAGATGACAGACTCCAGAACATGGTGGTGGGTGAAGGACTGGCCGCCCGCCCCGGTCCTGCGAGCACCCTCCGGGGCGGGCGAGGGCGGCCCGGCACCCCAGCCAGTGGGTGCCGGGCCGGATGTCCCCGCGCTCGGAAGGGAATCGAGCGCTGGGAGGACCGCCCGGGACCGCCCAGGCGGGTGGGAGCCCCTGCCACCGTCCGGGCCGCACCCGTCCCCAGCGGGACGGCCTCACACACGGCGACAGGGGGGATCAGAGGTGGCCGCGCGCCTGCTCGGTCAGGTGCGGCGGGCGGTCGCGTTCGATCTCGTCCGCCCGCGCCATGGCGTACAGGCGACGCACACACCGGAGGCAGGCGTAGGCGGGCGCGGTCGCGATCCCGTTCGGCCCCGCGATGGAGACAGGCCCGATCCAGACCACCGGCTGAACGACCTGCGGGTCGCAGCCCAGCCAGCAGCGGCCGTTCACGGGCCGGTCGTTGCCTCGGTCGGGGTCGCGGAGATAGAGGTCGATCGCGCCGTTCACCGCGCCTCCCAGGTGGTGCCACTCCCCTGCCGAGCTGCCTCCCGCAGCCGCGCGACGGCCGCGCGGGCGGCGTCGTGAGCCGCGTGCCGCGCGTCGGCGTCCAGCGTGCGGTCCTTCGTGCGGGCCACGGCCGCCAGCAGCCGCCCGACCGGCGCGGCAAGCACGGGCGACTCGCCCAACGGCGCAAGTGCGGCAACCAGTTCACCCGGAACGATCTCCGGGTACGTCAGCCGTGCCCCGTCGTGGCGCAGCGGGTGGAAGGCGAGCGGGATCAGCCGCTCACGGGCCAGGCAGCTCGCGCACGCGCGATGCGTCCACCCGCCCCCCGACCCGGCATGGTGCACCGCCACCACGGTTAACGGCGGCACCGTCGTCCCGCACGACGCACAGCGCTCCGTCACAACCCACCGCCCGAACCCACGCGGGCGGCGCGGTCTCGCACCCGCTCCCGGCAGCCCAGACACAAATCAAGCGGCATCGCGGGCGGGCAGTCCCGCCCGACAATCACCGTCATCGGCTGGTCGTCGCTCAACGGCGGCGGCGCGGGTTCGGGCGGGGGCGTGCGGGGGGTCCTAGCCATGATCGAGCTCCAGTGACCGTCTCAATGCTGACAGTCACGAGCCTGGCGCGCAGACAGGCCCCCAACGTTCCAAGATTTGGAATATAGGGCCCCTGTCGGTACGTCAGGTCATCCCGACCCAGCGAGCGAGCGACGTCAGCTCCTCCGACAGCCGCCGCTGACGGCGAACGAGAGTGCCCACTACCTCCCGCGCTGTCGGGTGGTACCGCACCAGCTGTCCCGCCGTCTCCCGCGCCTTCCGCAACGTCTTCAGCGCCTGCTCGTTGCGCCCCATCTCGGCATACGCCCGCGATAGGTCGATGTGGTGGCGCCCGACCCTCGTTGGCGAGTAGCTGGCAGGGAACCGAATCCCTCGCGCAGCCTCGACCGCCTCGGGCATCTGCTCCAAGTCTACGTTCGTCTCGACACGGTATTGCTGAACATCCGTGGGCCCGAACGACAGCCAGTAGACGTCAGGCACATCCCGCCCGATACGCACCGCCGCCTCTTCGCCCATGGCCAGGAACTCCTCCGAGCGCGTCTGATCCTTGGCGCGCGCCGCGATGAAAGAGGCACGCAGATGCAGCTTCCCCGCCACTGCCAGGGCCGGTACCGACCTCGGATCGTCCGCTTGCTCAACGAGCCGCTGACCGCGAGTCACCAGCTTCAGCCCTACCTCAGGCGTACCACGACGCACGTAGGCGAGACTCCGTGTGTACAGACGCACGGCCTGGAGCAACGGATCTTCTGCCTGTGCGGCTACCCACCCCATGCGGTCCAGGGCCACCGACGCGAGATCGGGAAATCCCAGTCGTGCGGCGAACTGGTGCGCGATCCAGTAGGTGTTCGCGAGGGCGCCAGCTGCCCGGCGCCGCTCGTCCGTGCGCCGCGTCGTGTGCAGCACCGTAGTCAGCTCCCCGAGCAGGCCCGGCAGCTGGCGCCCGACATCGGCGTAGTCAGTGTGACGGAACTGCCGGATCAACTGCTCGGCATTGCCCGTCAGCGCCGCTGTGGGGCGCGGGACGATGTCGGGATCGGGCTCGATGTCGTACAGGTCCAGCGCCTCGGAGAGCGGCGAGATGAGCTGGTCGATCTGGTCCTTGCGCATCTCGGAGATGTACGGCTGCCCGTACAAGACGCTCACGTCCATTCCGAGGGCGCGCCCCACGGCCGCGACGAACGACGGGGAGGCGGGTGACAGGCCCGCTTCCACCTTGGCGATCATTCCTCGAGAGACGAACGCCCGCTGGGCGAGCCCGTCTTGTGTGAGATGCCGGAGCTTGCGGTAATCCGCAACTCGGGCACCCGTGTGATCTTCAGGGCCGTGTGGCATGCTGAACTCCGTTGTGTGTCTTGGCAACCACAACGGTACGCCCCGGTAGTGCTGGGGAACAGCGAACGGCCCTGCCTCACCCGATCGGTGAGCCAGGGCCGTTGTGCTGCGGCATGACGAAGCCCCCGCGCGCGGCCCGGTGGCCCGAGTTCTAGTGATCGTCGCAACACCCGAGAACCGGGAGAGGCGCCTTGCCCCGAGCGCGCCGGAGGGACCCTGGAGCCCATTCTGAGCTACCGGGACCTGATCACGGGAAAACCCTGTCAGCGCCCCGTCGCTCACAGCGTCCTCCTACGGCCGTTGACGTGGCTGGGGCGGGCGGCATACGGCGCGGCAGGGGCGGCCGGTTTGGCGCGAGCCTCCGGAGCGGGGCCCAACCGGGCTGTTGCGGGCAGGCCAAGGGCTGCCCGGTTCGCGGCCAGCGTACGGCCCCGCTCCCTCACGCCAAACCGGCCGCCGCCCACCACCCCGCACGCCACCCGCGACCGCACCCGACCCGCCCACCCACCTAAGGTCACGATCCCACAACGGTCTCAGACGCCGCAAAACCGCAGGTCAGAGGCCCCCCTTAGGGCCGAAGTTGCGACCAACTGGTCGTCGGGGGACGGCCCTACACCGTGTGCGACATGAGCGCGCTCGCCAGCGGCGGCAAGCTGCTGCACTTCCACGGGGGCGAGTCGTTCCACATGGGCTGCTTCACGGTCCTGTGGGCCAGCCGCCACATCTCCCAACTCCCCGGCTTCATCGCGCCCCGCCCGCGACGCTACGAGGCAGCGCGCCACCAGCGCGTCACGCGGTAGCGGAGCTCATCGCGGCCCGTGTGGGGAAAACCCCTCACCGGTCGAGTGCGGCGCGCAGTGCCGAAGCCCTGGGGTCGTCGTATCCGCCGACCAGCTCACGCGCCCTGGCCCGGTGGTGGCGCGCCTCGTCGGGGTCGGTCTCGGCCAGCGCGTCGGCCAGGGCGAGAAGGGCGGACGCCTCGTGCCAGTGCTCTCGGGTCTCCCGGTGAACCGCCGCGGCGCGGCGGTGAAAGTCCGCGGCCTCCGAGGGGCGGTTCATGGCCCGGTAGGTCTCCCCCGCGCCGCTCCAGGCCAGTGCCTCGCGGCTCCGGTCGCCGAGACGGCGGTGCAGCAGCGCGGACCGTTGAAAGGAGGCGAGAGCTTCCCCGTGGTCGCCCAGGGCACGCTGGGCATTCCCCAAGGACAGCAACCAGAACGCCTCCATCACGGGCTCTCGGAGCTCGAGCGCGATACTCACCGACTCCGTCGCGGCACGTTTCGCTCCGGCGAGATCGCCCTGTTCGAGACGGATCAGGCTCAGCAGCCTCAGTGCCTCCCCCATCCCGGCTCGGCTTCCACGCTGCCGGTGGGCGGCGAGGGCCTGATCCACGTCTTCGAGAGCCTCGTCGAGGCGACCGCCCTCATAGCGTGTCGCCGAGAGGTTCGTCAGGCAGATGATCTCCCAGTGCCTCTGGCGCAGTTCGGCGAAGGCGGTGCGCGCTCGCGTGAAGTATCGCTCCGCGAGTGCCAGTTCACGACCTCGGAAGTGGACGAGGCCGAGGACGTTCAGGCTCTGGGCTTCGCCGTCCCGGTCACCGAGTTCACGACGAATCGCCAGCGCGCGCTCGTGGCATTCCCGAGCCTCCGCCAGCTGATGCATCTGATTGCGGGCCATGCCAAGACGTTCCAGCATGCTCGCCTCTCCCGCACGGTCACCCAGCCTGCGCACGGCGTCCAGCCCTTCACGCGTCATGGCCAGGCGATCGCCAAGGGGCGCGCTGGGGGCCATGGCGTAATACAGGAGGGCTGACATCCGCCAGACGTGCCGATCCAGACCTTCAGCACGCGCGGCGCGCACAGCGGCCAGCAGGTTCACGTGTTCTCGTTCCACCCAATCGACTGCTTGATCACGGTCGGTGAAGGTGATGGGCGCGATGCCGTCAGTGGGTGGATCAAGAGGCAGCCTGTCCTCCTCTGGTTCGATCCAGCCGTGGGCCGCGTCCAACGTATGGAGGTACCAGTCGAGGACTCGGCGGAGCGCTCTTTCCCGCTCCGCCACCGTTTCCTGTCGAAGAGCCTCGTCGTTGGCGTAGGCCCGCAAGAGGTCGTGGAACTCGTACCGATCCGGCCCGGACTGCTCCACCAGATGCCCTCCCACCAGGCTGTCGAGCGATTGGCGGGCCATTCTGACGGCAAGGCCGGTGAGTGCCGCGGCGGCATGGATGCCGATTTCGGGACCAGGATGAATGCCGAGCAGTCGGAAGACACGGGCGGCTGACGCGGAGAGAGCCCGGTAGGACCACGCGAATACCGTCCGGACACTGTCGGCGTCGTCATCGTCATCCGTGCTGAGAGTGGTCCACAGTGCCGACTCGTCGCGCAGGTCGGCGATGAGATCGTCCAGTCCCACATATGGTCTCGTTGCCGCACGTTCGGCGGCGATGCGTAAGGCCAAGGGCAGACGGGCGCAAAGCTGGGCCAACTCGAATAGTTTGTCCGTGTCTTCCCCGGGACGGTAGCCCGCCGTGACCACACGGATGAGTTCCACGGCATCGCGTTCGGGGAGGGTGCCAAGGGTCAGGCGTCGGGCTCCGTCTCGTATGGCGAGCCCGGACAGGCGACTGCGACTGGTCACGAGGGCGAGGCTGCCGGTGGAGCCGGGCAGGAGCGGACGGACCTGCCTGGTGGTGGCGGCGTTGTCCAGGACGACGAGGACTCGGCGGTCGGCCAGGCGTGAGCGGTAGAGGGCGGCGGCCTCCTCGATGTTCTGGGGGATGGCCCGGGGAGGAACCCCCAGAGCCGTCAAGAAGCCCTGGAGCGCCGACTGGGCAGTGACCGGCTCTCGGGGGTCGTAGCCGCGGAGGTTGACATAAAGCTGGCCATGGGGAAACCGATCTCGCACCTTGTGTGCCCAGCGCAATGCGAGCGAGGTCTTGCCTACCCCTGCCGTGCCCGCGATCACATAGACAGACACGACAAGGGGAGCGTCGCCATCGCTGGGCAGGACCGCATTCAACTGCTGAAGCTCGTCGGTGCGGTTGACGAATCCTTGGTCGTCTCCCGGCAACTGCCGGGGCGGATGAGCGTCGGGCCCCTGTCCGTACCGGTGGAAGTGCACACCACCACTCAAGGATCCTGCCTGGACGACGTCCCGGGAGGGTGCCGCCAGCTCGTTGCTGGTGCCGCTGGGGTCGTTCTCCCTCTCCGAGGGTTCCCTGTCCTGACTGCCGATGGCGCACCCCTCGACCAGTTACGCGGTCGGCGGCGGAAGGTGGGCCGCGTACCGCTCCATATAGGAATCCAGCTCCTCGCCAGCGTCGAAGAGGGCGGCGATGAAACGCTCCCACTCGCGAATGAGAGGAGGGTCGACGAAGCGTACGGCCCCCTCGGCAATCCCGGCGTCCGAATAGAGGATGTGATACAGCACTTGCCCCCCGAGAGACACCAGCTCGGGAAGCGGGCCATCGCTCTCCGACCGCCCGACCTGATCCGAGGTGAGCACCCGAACGGGAGACCCGCTGCGCGCACGGACCCGAAGAAAGTGAAGCTCCCACTGCACGTAGGGCGACAGGGGCTCCTCAACGATGCGGACACGGCGCATGACCGTGCCTCGCTCGCGGTTCCTCGCGGCCGCCTCTCGCAGGGCTGGCTCCTGGGCCTTCGCGAAGCTCAGAGCCTCATCCCACTCGCCCCGACGGAAGGCGTCATAGCCCGGATTGCCGCTTTCGTCGAAGTCTTGATTTCGCTCCAGCTTCCAGGAATCGTGCTCCCGAATCTTCCCCTCGTAGGTGTCGAAATCGCTGTCGTACTCGGCGAATGTGAGCCGATCCCCGTCCGACAGATCAAGGCCTGGAACGCTGACGTCAAGCATCAGGGATGTCTTTCTTCGCGTTGCGGAGCATGATTCCCGGGATGACCACAAGTCGCTCGCCGGGCGCTATCGAGACACCCTTGGGCAGCTGCTCGGCATAATGGTCTGTGAGATCCCGGCCGATTACCGCCACGTCACCGTTGCTCAACTGCCAGATATCCGGGCAGGTCTTGTCTCCCGTGGTCAGCTTGTCATCCGCTGCCGACCTCCCAAGACGCCGCGAGAATAATGCGGCAGGATCGGGCTCCCAGGGGGCCATGGTCAACCACTCCCTCTCACCGTCAGACCTACAGGCCATCACTCTGCGTCCATGCTAGAGGGGCGGTGTGCCACGAACAATGTGCCGTCAGCGGCCCACGACACACGCGCCACCGGGCTCGCGCGGCGGCGGGCGCCGAACTCGGGTGTGGGGCGAGGCCGTCGGTCGCCTCGCCCCACGGCCCTGTGGGCCAGCCGCCCCATCCCCCGGCTTCCCGGCTTCATCGCGCGCCCTGCCCGGGACGTTACGAGGGAACGCGCCGCTCACGCACCACTCGGTAGCGGAGGTAGACGATGGCCGAGTCGAAAGTGCGGGTCTCGACGAGCTCGAGATCCACCTGGCGCTCGGCCTGCAGGAGGAACGGAATGCCGCCGCCGACCAGCACCGGGTAGACCCTGACCCGGTACTCGTCGATCAGATCAAGCGCGGCCGCCTCGGCGGCGAGAGTCGCGCCACCGATCGCGATGCCGCCCTCCCCCGGCTCGGCCCGCAGCCGCTCGATCTCCTCCGCCAGGCTGCCCGACGCCAGGCGGGCGTTGCCCCGCACCTCGGAGAGCGTGGTGGAGAACACCACCTTGGGAAGGGGATTCCAGACCTCGGCGAACTCGCGCATCGAGGCGTCGAACGTGCGGACATCGGCGTCCTCCCAGCACAGCATCGTCTCGTACAGCCGCCGCCCCAGCAGGTGCACGCCGACGCCGCGCACCTCGTCCGTGGCGAAGCGGCGGACCGCCTCGGGGGTCGGCGTCCAGTTGAAGCCGCCATCAGGGCCCACGATGTAGCCGTCGAGCGAGGCGCTCATCGAATAGGTCACGCTGCGCATCAGAGGTCCTCCTCGGTAACGGGCTCGGACAGTACGACCGCCCGACGCCGCAGAACTCATCGCGGCCGGGTGCCGACCCGCCTGGGATCCGAGGATGGATCCGCGCATCGTAACGCTCGCGACGTGGGGCCTCTTCGCACACAACACCGGCCTCCTCCGTGCGCGCATCATCGCGGTCGACGTCTTCGGTGTTCAGGAACCAGCCGACACGCCCTCCGGTCTGGTCCCCGGCCCGGGTGGCCTGGTCATCAGTCACCACCCTTGCCAGGAGGACGAACGACCACCCAGCGCTTTCCGTCGCCGCCAGGTACATCCCCCAACAGGTCGAACCCGAGCACGTCCACGGAGAAGGTGATCGCCTCGTCGTAGTCACGTACGACCACGGTCACCAATCCAGACGAGCCACCCGACGATCAGGCCGCCGTCCGACGCCGTCTCCAACCCGGCGAACCCATGCGGTCACAGCACTCTAGGCGCGGCTGTCGGCCAGCGCGGCGAGCTGATCGAACGTGCGGACAAGGGTCTCGCGGCGGCGGGCGCGGAAGTCGGGCGTGGGGGCGAGGCCGTCGATCGCCTCGTCCCAGACGGCGAGATACCTCTTCTTCCACTCCCTGACCGTGTCGCCCGACGGCAGGGTGACGCCGACGTAGCCGCGCGTTCCGAGCAGGTGGAGCAGTTCGAGGTTGCACGGGACGGCCACGCCGTCGTACTCGTCGGGCTCGAGCCCGACCGGGTCACCGGCCATCGCCTCGGCCACCTCGTCGACCAACCGGCCGGTGAGCACGGACAGATGGTCGGCCGCCGTGTCCTCGTCGAAGTCCCCGCGCCCCACCTGCCCACCGTTGCTCGCCGCCCGGCCCCCCAACGGTCCCCCGAGGCGTTCCCGCGCAACGGTCCCGCGAGGCGTTCCCGTGAACGTTCCTAGAACGCCCGCGTATAGATGAGGGGGGCCTCGTCCGTGGTGTTCTCGCGGACGAGCCTATCCCCGTCACGGACCAGGAACGTCGGGTCGCCGGAGGCGCACGCCCCCTCCTGCGCCGTCAGCCGCGTCCCTTCGAGATGGACCTCGCCATTCACCACGCCGATGAGGTCACCCTCGAACTCGCAGTGGTAAGGCTGCCCGTCCTCGCTCGTGCCCACGGCCGTCAGCCAGATCGCGGTCTCGCCGGGCGCCGCCTGCCGCACCTCAAGGGTGCGGGTGTGCGCGTAGCCGAACCAGTCGGCGGTGGCCGTCCATTCGCCGAGGAAGAAGTCCGGGATCGGCTCGTCGGCCGTGCCGGTGTCGTCCGGCTCCGGCTCGTCGCGCTCCGGCTCGTCCCACTCGGGCTCCTCCGGCGCGCCGCCGTCGGGCCCCGACTCGTCCGGCCCGTCCGGCCCGGCGTCCTCGGGCGTGGCATCGCCGCTCGGCTCGTCCTCGCTCGAACCCCCGTCGTCGGCGGGCGACTCCTGCGCGGTGTCGCCCGCCCCGTTGTCCCCCGTGGTGCTGGCGTAGACGAACCCGCCGCCCAGCGCGGCGACCAGCAGCCCGGCCAGGGCGACGACCAACCACGGCCTGCGGTCGCGGTGTTCGCCCGTCGAGGGCCCGGGGACGCTCCGGTCGGGGGCGGCCGTGAGCGGGGCGGGGACCGGCGCGGACAGGTAACGCGGGTGCCCCGACACGGGCATCGGCGGCGCGGACGGGGGCAGGGGCGTGGTGGCGGTCGCCGTCGGGGAGGAGTCGGTGCCGGATGGCACGGTGGGCTCGGGGATGTCGAACGGCAGCCACCCCGCGGCGGGCAGGGCGCGGTCAAGGCCCAGCTCGCCCGCTAACTCGCCGCAGAGCGCGAGGACTTCGGCGGCCGTGGGGCGTTCGCCCGGCTCCCGGCGCAGACAGGGCTCGACGATGCGGCGCAACGGGGCGGGGCACGCGGACAGTTCGGGCTCGGCGTGCGCGATGCGGTAGAGGAGGACATCCGCGGGGCCCTCGCCGAACGGGTGGGTCGCGGTGGCGGCCACATGGGCCGTGAGGCCGAGCGTGAACAGGTCGGTCGCGGCGGTGATCGCGCCGCCCGTCGCCTGCTCGGGGGCCATGAACCCGGGCGTGCCCACCCGGATCCCGGTGCCCGTCAACGACGTGGCGTCGGCGGCCTGCGCGATGCCGAAGTCGATGACCACGGGCCCCTCGGCGGCCAGCATGACATTGCCCGGCTTGAGGTCGCGGTGGACCACGCGCGCGGCGTGGATGTCGGCGAGCGCGGAGGCGACCCCGGCGACCAGGCGCAGCACCGTGGGCGGGTCGAGGGGGCCGCCGTCGGCGTTCAACACCCAGGAGAGCGAAGGCCCTTGGACATACTCGGTGGCGAGCCACGGCACCGGGCCCTCGGTGTTGCTGTCCACCACGGCGGCGACATAGCGGCCGCGCACCTGCCGCGCGGCGTTCACCTCCTGCTGGAAGCGCCTGCGGAAGCGCGGCTCGCCCGCCAGGTCGGGGTGGACGACCTTTAGCGCGACGGGCTGGCCGCCGCGCGTGGCCGAGAGATAGACCGTTCCCATGCCGCCCGCGCCGAGGCGGCCCATGAGCTGGTAGCCGGAGATCTCGCGCGGGTCCCACGACTGGAGCGGCGCGGCAGACGGTGGCGTTCCCCAGCCCGCGGCCTCCCGCCGTTCGCCCCGCGGTCCCTGCTGTCCGTGCTGTCCCTGCTGTCCGTGCTGTGCCTGCCGCCCGTACTCCCCGGTGCCGTCCACGGCCACAGCCCCTTCCCCCGCGTGGTCGCCCGTCGTATGTGTCGTGCCCCACTCCGTATCGTAGGGATGGCACATATGCGCTCCGTAACAGCTCGGTAGCGGATCCGTCTCCCGTGCGCGGGGCGCCAGTTGAACCGCACCCGGCACACAACTACGGTCGGTGGGCACAGGAACGAGCGACGACCGGGAGATTCATGACCGACGTGCGCGACGCGGTGATCGCGCTGGTCACCCCCCGGGTCGCCGGTGACGAGGCGGGCGGCGAACGGACGCCCTGGCACGCCGTGTCCAAGGAGTGGCGGCGGGCGGGGGCCGCCCCCGAGCCGCTGCCGGGGTTCGACCCGGCCACGGGCGGGGTCGACCTGTCCGCCGAGGACGTGCGGCTGCCCGGCGTGCTGCCGCTGGTGATCGGCCGCCGCCACAGGAGCGGCGGGCCCAGGGGCAGGCACTTCGGGCCCGCCTGGACCTCGACGCTCGACCAGCGCCTTGAGCTACGCGCGGACGGCGTGCGGCTCGTCGCTGAGGACGGCACGCTGGTGGAGTACCCGGTGCCCACGGGCGGCGTGGCCGTGCTTCCGGTCAATGGGCCGCACTGGCCGCTGCGTTGGGACGGCACGGCGGGCGGGCCCATGACGGTCACCAGGACAGGGAGCGGGATGACGTGGCACTACCGGCCCGTGCCCGGGGTGCCCGGGTCCGAGTTGCCGCTCGTCGAGGTGACCGACCGGCACGGCAACGGCGTGGCGCTCGCGCATGACAAGGGCACGGTCATGGAGCTGGTGCACAGCGGCGGGCAGCGGGTCGGGGTGGTGTCCGAGGCGGGGCGCGTCACCGAGCTGCGGCTGCTCGGCGACGACGACGTGGTGCTCGCCCGCTATGCCTACGGCGAGGCCGGGGACCTGGTCCGCGCCCCCGGTGGGCGCCTCCACCACGACGCCGCGCACCGGGTCACCGGGTGGGAGGACCCCACGGGGACGACGCGCTACTCCTATGTGTGGGAGGGCGGCCACGTGGTCGCGACCGAGGGCACCGACGGGCTGCTCTCGGCGACGATCGCGTACGAGGGCGAGGGGGCGGGCCGCACGACGGCGATCACGGACGGGCTCGGCGCCACGACCGTGCTGGCCTTCGATGAACGGGGCTTGGCTCTCTCCGCGACGGATCCGCTGGGCGCCGTGACGCGTAAGGAGTGGACCGCCGAGGGCCGGATCGCCGCCGTCACCGACCCGTTGGGCCGCACGACGTGGTATGGGTACGACGAGCGCGGCGCGCTGGTGTCGGTGGCCTACGCCGACGGCACCGGGGTCTCGGCCACCTATGACGAGCATGGGCTCATCACGTCGTTCACGGCCGAGGACGGGGCCGTGAGCGAGATCGCCCGCGACGACCTGGGCAACCCCCTGCGCCGGACCGCGCCGGGGGGCGCGGTGACCGTCCGCACCCACGACGGGCGTGGCGCGCTGGCCTCGGTGACCGACGCGCTCGGCGGGCTCTGGCGGGTGACGTGCGACGCCGCGGGCCTTCCCGTCGAGGTCGCCGACCCGATGGGCCGCGCGACGCGGTATGAACGCGACGCGCGCGGCCGGGTCATCCGCGTGACGGGCCCGGGGGGTGCGAGCGTGGCGGTGGGGTGGCACGACAGCGGCGCGCCCGCCGAGGTGACGTGGGCGGACGGGACGGGCGAGCGGTTCCACCACGACGCGGCGGGGCACCTGGTCGAGCACGTGGACGCGGCGGGGCACGTGACGCGCCGGGCGATCGGCCCCTTCGGCGTGGTCACCCGGGTCAGCCGCCCCGACGGCTCAAGCCTCACCAGGACCTTCGACGCGGCGCTTCGGGTCACCGAGGTCAGGGACGGCAGGGGCACCGTGTGGACGTACCGGTACGACGCGGCGGGGCGGCTGAGCGAGGAGACGGGACCTGGCGGCGGCTCGGTGCGGTACAGGTTCGACGCGGCGGGGCAGCTGGCGCGCCGGACGAACGGCGCGGGGCAGCGCGTGTCCCAGACCTACGACGGGCGCGGGCGGCTGGTCGAGCAGCGCTCGGACACCGACATCGCGCGGTTCCGCTACGACCCGGTCGGGCGCCTGGTGGGGGCGGTGGGCGGCGAGGCGTCGGTGACGCGGGTCCTCGACGCCACGGGCGCGGTGGTGAGCGAGTCGTGCGGCGAGCGCACCGTGCGGTTCGCGTATGACGCGCTGGGGCGGCCCGTCGAGCGGCGCACGCCCTCGGGCGCGGTGACGTCGTGGACCTATGACGCGGGCTCGTTCATGATCGGACTGCGGGCGGGGGACCGGGAGTTCGGCTTCGACCACGACGCGCACGGGCGTGAGACGGCCCGGCATCTGGGCCGCCCCGGGGTCACGCTGCGGCAGCGCTGGGACGCGGCGGGGCGGCTGATCGAGCAGGTGCTCCCCGGTGGCGCGCGGCGCAGGACGTACCGCTATCGCGAGGACGGCTTTCTCACCCGGGTGGTGGACTCGGGGGCGGGGATCACCGAGCTGACGCCCGACCCCCTGGGGCGGCCGCTGAGGGTCAACGGGCCCGGTGGCGACGAGGAGCTCGGCTACGACGCCGACGGCGGCCCGTCGGGCGCGGCGTCGGGGTACCGCTATGACACCCAGGGCCGCGTCGTCCAACTCGGCGGCGGCGAGCTGAGCTTGAGCTGGGACGCCCATGACAGGCTCACCGATGTGGTCTCCCGCGACGGGCGGCACTGGCACCTGGTGTACGACGCGCTCGGCCGCCGCATCGCGCGCCAACTCCTCGACGACTACGGTTCTGTGGTCGAGGAGACCGCGCTCGTGTGGGCGGGCGCGCGGCCCGCCGAGGAGATCGCGCCCGACGGCACGGCCACCACATGGCACTGGACGCCCGACGGCGGCCGCCCGGTGGCCCAGTCGACGGCCGCCCCGGGGGCGGTCCCCCGCTGCCATGCGATCGTGACCGACCCCACCGGCACGCCGCTCGAACTGGTCAACGGGCACGGGGGCGTTGCCTGGCAGCGCAGGGCCTCGGCGCTCGGCGCGCGGCGGTCGGCCGACGACGAGGCTCCGGGCGGGCGCCCCGGCCCCTGGTGCGCGCTCGACGGGCCGCACGCGCTGTACGACGCGGCAACGGGCCTGTCGTTCCAGCACGAAGCTGGCGGGGATCCGGCGACCCGGCCCTATGACCCGGTGGGCGGGCGCTTCCTCGCCCCCGCGCGCGAGCCGGGGCCGCACCCGTACGGCAGGGCGCCACGGGCCGCCGCGCACATTCTGTTGCACTGACCGCCTCGCACGCAGCGGCATGTGTAAGTACCCTGTTGCCGCGTCGACTTGGGGGAGGTTGCTGCGGTGGGTGCCCAACAGGGGCCGGTGTTCAAGCCGTTGTCGCCGGAGGATCCTTCCGAGGTGGCGGGCCAGCGGCTGCTCGCGCGCCTCGGCGAGGGCGGCATGGGCGCCGTCTATCTTTCGAGGACCAGGGGCGGTCAGCCCGTCGCCATCAAGGTCGTGCGGCGGGAGTACGCGCGGGACGCGGCGTTCCGGCGGCGCTTCGCGCAGGAGGTGCGGGCGGCGAGCCGGGTGCGGGGATACCACCTGGTGGCGGTCGTCGACCACGACAGCGAGGCGGCGGCGCCCTGGCTGGCCTCGGAGTATGTGGCGGGCGTGGGCCTCGACGAGGCGCTGGCCGCGCGTGGCCCGCTGCCGCTGGACGCCGTGCTCAAGGTGACGGCGTGCGTGGCGCGGGCGTTGGCGACGATCCACGCGGCGGGCGTCGTCCACCGCGACCTCAAGCCGAGCAACATCATGCTCGCCGCCTCGGGCCCTTTTGTCATCGACTTCGGCATCGCCCGCGCGGCCGACGCGACCCAGCTCACCACCACGGGCGGGCTGATCGGGACCCCGCACTACATGTCGCCCGAGCAGGCGCTCGGCGATCCGGTGGGACCGGCTGGCGACGTGTTCGCGCTGGGGCTCGTCGCGGCGGTCGCGGCGACGGGGCGCCACCCCTACGGGGACGGCGGCGGGATCACCGTGGCCACGCAGATCGCCAACACGGCCGTGCGCCCGCCCGATCTCTCGGGCTATCCGGACGCGCTGCGGCCGCTGCTTGAGCGGGCTCTGACCGCCTCGCCCGACGAGCGGATCACGCCGGGCGAGGTGGAGGCGCTGTGCGCGGGGGCCGCCGAGCGGCCGCTCGACGACTTCGGCGGGTGGCTGCCGGGGGAGTTGGCGCGTTCCCTCGCCGAACGGGCCGCCGAGGTCGAGCGGTTGGTGCGCGCGCCCGCGCCCCCTCCGCCCGCCTCGTCCGCGCCGCTGCCCCCGTTGCCGCCCCCGCCCGGGTCGGCGCTCGCGGCGACGGGCAGGGCGGCGCGGCCCGCTCCACCGGAGCCGCCGCGGCCGAAGAAGCGGTCGGGGCGGGCGCGTTGGGCGTGGGGCGGCGCGGTGGCCGCGGCGGCGGCCGTGGCCCTGGTGCTGCTCGCGCCCGTGGTGGCCGACCTGTGGTCCGACGACTCGGGGGCGGGCGCGGAGGGGAACGAGGCGGGCGAGTCGCCGGAGGATCCTCCGGCGGACGACGGGGACGGGGAAACCCCCGGCACCCCCGAACCCGAGCCGGAGCCCTCGACATCGGAGCCCGAGCCCGAGCCGCGCTTCGAACCCCTCATGGAGGGCCAGCCGTTCGAGATCAGGGCGGTGCTCTACGACATCATCTTCGTCGACCTCGACGAGGCGCGGGTGAGCGCCGACTCGGACGACAGCGACGACGACGAGCTGTCCATCTCGGGCTACTCCGACGCCTGGTCCCTGGAGACCACGGCCGGGATCTCGGCGGGCACCTCCCCCGAGGAGTGCCAGGACGCGACGCAGTTCAACGTCATGAGCCCCGAGATCAACTTCGACGACTTCGCGGACACCCTGCCGGTCGGCACCCGGCTGTGCTTCATCACCACCTCGGGCAATCTGGCCCAGCTGGAGATCACGGGGCTGACCGTCTCCGGCGACTACGACAACCTCTACGACGTCTCGACCGTGCTGACCGTGTGGGCGGTCAACCAGCCATGAGCACCGAGGCGCTGGAAGGAATCGAGCCGCACCTGGCCGCGGGGCACCAGGAGGCCGACGCGCTCGTCGACCTCTCCAACGTGGTGCGCGACACCCGCGTCGGCGAACGCGGCGCGCGCCCGCCCCGCTCCCTCCACCGGCTGCGCCTGGTGATCGAGGCCCTGGCCCGGCACACCAGCGACAGCGCCGCGACGGTGTACGCGATCGCCGACGGCAGCCTGGCGCTCGCCCGGCACGAGTACGCCGACCCGGCCGAGCCGCGTCTGCTGCGGCGCTGGATCGAGCGGGGCCTGGTCGATGAGGCGCCCGACGCGGACGGCCCCCTGCTCGAACTCGCCGAGGTCACGGGCCTGCCCGTCATCTCCAACGACGACTTCGCCGACTTCCGCACCGCCCACCCGTGGATCCAGGGGGACACGACGCGGTTCCTCGGCGTCGTGCCCATCCTCGGCGGCACCGCGGTCGCGCTGCGGCCGCGCGCCATGGGCGTGCGCACCCCGGCGCAGATCTCGCGGAAGCTGGAGGAGTCCGACCTCAAGGCGCACGGCCTGCTCCAGGGGCGCGGGCGCAAGCCGATGACCGCGGTGCTCAAGCGGTACTGGTCCTGTCCGCACCGCGGCTGCCAGCTGTACGACCGCTCGCGGGGCAGCGCCGTGCGGCTGCCGCTGCTGCGGGGCGGGACGCCGCTGTGCGAGCTGCACCGCGTCCCGCTCGTGGACGACGGGCCGCGCACGGGGATCGCGCAGCTCAAGCTGCATGTGCGGGGCGAGTGCGTGCGCCGCTTCACGCTCGACGTCGGAACGCGGGTAGCGCTGGGGCGCGCGCCCACGCCCGAGGGGATCGGGCTGCACGGCGTGGTGCCCGAGCCGCTGCTGCGGAGGATCAGCCGCAGCCACCTGGAGGTCACGGCATCGGACAGCGGCCTGCTGCTGCGGGACCTGGGCCGGGGCGGCACGCGGCTGCTGCGGCATGGGACGGCGCGGTGGCGGCCGTTGAACGCGGATGAGCCGACACACTTCAACCTGGGCGATGTCGCCGAGCTGACGCCGGGGGTGACCGTGACGCGCAGCGCGCGGCGTTACCCCCCGGAGATCGCGGCGGCGTGGCGGCGCTCCGCCGCGCGGGAGGCGCGGGGGCCGCGCGCGGCGGCGCTCGGCGCCGAGACGGAGCTGCCGCCCGGCGAGGCCGCGGAGTAACGCGGTGGACGGGGGCGGGGCGGTCAGGGGCGCGGGACGTCGGCCGGTCCGGTCAGCGTGACGCGGAAGACCGGGTGGTCGGGGGCGATGCGGCGCAGCTCCTCGTCCGACGAGTCGGGCCCGACGCCCCGGAAGAACGCGCCGACCTCCCACTTCCAGCGTCTGAGGTAGGCGCGCAGCAGCTCGGGCTTGTCGGCGTCGGCGACCTCGTCGGCCGTGAAGGCGTCCGCCTTTCCGCCGAGGATCAGCCGACCGCCGCCCGCGGCCCGCATGTTGTGCGTCCACTGCACATGGCCGCGCGGGGCGACGAGGTACTGGGCGCCGCCGAACGTCAGCAGGTTGACGGGGGTGGTGCGCCAGGCACCCGATGTGCGCCCGCGCACGGCCAGGACGCGCGAGCCCCACAGGCTGATCCCGCGCCGGGTGAGAAAGGCCACGGCGCGGTTGAGGACGTGGGTGGTGAGACGGCCGGGCTTCTTGGTGTACGGGCGCTCGCCCATGGCATGGCTCCTCGGTCGCGCTGTTTGCGAGAGCGGTGCTCTCTCTTCTGCCGGGAAGCCTGCCGGAAGCGGTGGCCAAAAGCAAGAGCACCGCTCTCCTTTTTGAACGTTGCTCCACCCGCTGGCTAGACTGCGCCCCATGACGGCGATCCAGGGGGCCAGGGAGCGGGCCAGGCGCGAGGTGACCGCGGCGATCATGGACGAGGCGCGACGCAGACTCGCCGTGGACGGGGCGGCCAAGCTGTCGCTGCGCGCCGTGGCGCGCGAGCTCGGCATGGTGTCGTCGGCGCTCTACCGCTACTTCCCCAGCCGCGACGACCTGTTGACCGCGCTCATCGTGGAGGCGTACGACGCGCTGGGCGAGGCGGCCGAGGGGGCGCTCGACGCGGCGCCGCGCTCGGCGCCCGCCGAGCGCTGGGTCGCGGTGTGCGTGGGCGTGCGCGCCTGGGCGCTGGCGCATCCGCACGAGTTCGCGCTGATCCATGGCACGCCCGTGCCCGGGTACGCGGCACCGCCCGACACCAACGCCCCCGGTGGGCGCGTTCCGTTCGCGCTGGCCCGGGTCGCGAGGGAGGCGGCGGAGGACGGGCTGCTGGGCCCCGTGCCCGGCGGGCCGCTGCCCGACGCGCTGGCGGATGAGGCGCGAGCCCTGGTCGAGGAGCATGCGCCGGGGGTGTCCGCGCCCGTGATGGCGGCGGTCGTGGCGAGCTGGGCGCAGCTGGTCGGCCTGGTGGGCTTCGAGGTGTTCGGCCAGTTCACGGGGGTGATCGAGCGTTCGCGCGCCGAGCTGTTCGCGCACCAGGCGCGGAGGCTGGCGGAGGGTGCGGGGCTGCCGCCGAACTCAACGCCCGCCCCCGCCGTATCCTGGGCTACCGCACCCCATCCGAAGTCTTCACCGCGCTACTGACCAGCTCAATCGCTTCCACCGACTGATACCACCCTCCGCTGCGTCTGAGCTTGACTCTGTCGGGGATCTTGAGGATCCCCGGCGGGCGCGTGATCAACGGGCATGCTCGACCCTGTTCAAGGACCGATGCAGTTGTCGAGGTGCCCGTTATGGTGCAGAACTACTACCGCGAAGGGGCCGGGCGCCTTCGCTGGCGCACCGCCGAGGACGGCGGGCTGCCGCCCTCGGCCGTCGCGGTCGTCTCGCCCTGCGACCCGACCGCCCGCTACGCACGTCGCGGACACGTCACCCGCTGGAAAGGGTTCGTCGCACATCTCACCGAGACCTGTGCCCCTGACGGCGTCAACGTGATCACGGATGTGGCCACCACCGACGCCACCGGCTATGACGCGAAGGCGCTGCCCGGCATCCACACCCGGCTCAAGCGCCACGGGCTGCTGCCCGCCGAGCACCTGGTCGACGGCGGCTACACCTCCCTGGTCCGTCTGGAACAGGCAGCCCGCGAACACCAGGTCACGGTCACCGGCCCACTGCCGGTCAACACCACCCGCAGAACCGCAGGAACAACGGCTTCGGCCGCGACGACTTCCGCATCGACTTCGACCGCGGTCAGGTCACCTGCCCGCAGGGCGAGACCAGCGCGGGATGGCACGGCCCCTATCCGACCTCCTCACCCACCGCGGCACCTCTGATCGTGGCACGGTTCACCAAGAGCCAGTGCCGTCCCTGCCCGGTCCGCACCCGCTGCACGACCACCGCCGACAGCGCCCGAGGCGTGGGCTTTCCCCCGCGAGAACTCCGTGACCTGCAACTCCAAGTCCGCGCCGAGCAGCAGACACCCGAAAGGCAGGCCCGCTATGCGGTCCGCTCCGGAGTGGAAGGCACCATCAACGAGCTCGCTCACGGACACGGCATGCGCCGCTGCCGCTACCGAGGACAGCACAAGGCCCACTGACAGCATGTGTTCACAGCCATCGCCGCGAACATCGAGCGCCTCAGCCGACGGCCGGAGAAGCACCTTCGTCCCGACCGCCGACCGCCTTCCAGAGCTACCTGGACCAGCACGGAATCGCCCGGCCGAGGTCGTGAGTGATCATTTCTGTTCTCGACGCAGAACGATCACCACGGAACCACGGGCTTGGACAACGATAGCGACGCGACGGTGCTGCTGGACCTGGACGGCCTGGCCGTCGTGCGGGTGAAGGGCCGGGCCCTCACCCGGCCACGGGGCCTGCCCCGCGGGGAACGAGGGCTTCATCTGGTGTGGCACAAACGGCGCTGGTACTGTGCCCGGTCGGGGCGGCGCTCGTGATCGCGCGTCGGCTCGGGCGATGCGGTGGACTCCGCACAGCTCCAGCAGAGTGGCGCACGAGAGGGGGACTCGGCGCGATGGCCGAAGTCTGGATGTGGCGATCATTCTCCTGGCTGGCATGGGGAATTCTCGTCTCCTGGGCCGTGCTGTTCCTCCTTCCTATCCTCATGGTGATCCCAGCGGATTCGCCCGCGTCCGGGACGCGCATGTTGTTCCTTCCCGTCGTAAGTGGAGTGTTCTTCCTGGCACGCTGGCAGGTCGGCGGTCGCATCCGTGTCCACCTGTATCGCAATGGTCTCCCCGCCACCGCGGAGATCAATCAAACGAAATACCGTGGGTCGTGGGGTGAAGGCAGCGAGGACGCCCCCCGGCGGGACTGGTACGACACCTGGCTGCACGTGACACCGGGGGTCGGCGTTCAACCCTTCGATGCGTTCGTCCGCCAGGGCTTGCGGCCGGGGACGGGGACTCATCTCGCCGAGGGGCTCCTCGTTCAGGTCGTGTACGACCCGGAAACGGGCCTGACGGCCCTTGCGGAGCGCGGGATTCCGGGAGATTTCTCCCTCCGGAAGACCCTCAGCAAGCTGGGTAGGAGGAAGTGTCGTCACTGATGCTTTTACGGATGTCAAGCAGTGGTTGTGGGGTGGCTCATGGCCGTTGCTGTGGCGTTCGTGGTGGTCAGGACGTGGTAGATCTCGCGGGCGATGAGCCGCTTGAGGCAGCGGATGATCTCCTTCTTCGACAGGCCCTCTTTGGTGCGTCGTTCCATGTAGTCCTTGGTGCGCTGATCCCAGCGCAGGCGGCAGAGCACGATCCGGTAGAGGGCCGCGTTCGCGGCTCGGTCGCCGCCGCGGTTGAGGCGGTGGCGGTGGGTGCGGCCTGACGAGGCGGGCAGTGGGGCGGCCCCGCAGAGCATCGCGAACGCGACCTCGGAACGGAGCCGGCCGGGGTTGTCGCCGGCGGTGACAAGCAGCTGGCCGGCGACGTTCGGGCCGACGCCGTTCAGCTCGGTCAGGGCCGGGTTGATCTCCTTGGTGAGCGGGGCTGTCAGCTCGTCCAGCTCGTCGATCTCCTCGCCCAGGTCGCGGTGGCGGCGGGCGAGGGACCGCAGAGCGATCTTCGTCGCGGTGACCGGGTCACCGGCCTACCCGAGGCTCGGGCGGAAGCCCGCGCAGACGGCAAGGAGGTCCTTGTCCTTCAGGTGCCGCAGCATGGTGCGGACGCCTTCCGGGGCGGTGACGATCAGGTTCTTTGATCTGCCGCATCACGTCCGAGCGCTGCTGGATGGCGCTGCGGCGGGCCACGCGCAGGGCCCGCAGGGCCTCGACCCGGCCGTCAAGGAACTTCGGTGTACCGGTGCGGCGTTCGGCCAGCGCGGCCCGGGCCGCCGCCTCCGCGTCGACCGGGTCGGACTTGCCCTGCCAGCGGCGGGTCTTGCGGTCCTGGCGGTCGATCTCAACCACCGCGGCGTCGTTTTCGCGCAGGTAGCGGGCGAGCCCGGCGCCGTAGGCACCGGTCCCCTCGACCCCGACCATCAGCAGGACTCCGAAGGAACGGAGCCAGGTCAGCAGCTGACGGTAGCCGAGCGCGGTGGCGGGGAACTGGGCCGAGCCCAGGACGCGGCCCGCGGAGTCGACCGCCGCCGCGATATGGGTGTCCTTGTGCGTGTCGACGCGGCCGGTGACCTCGACCTGGTGCTGTGCCATCGTGGACTGTGCCGTCCTCTCCATTCGACCGGGCGGGAGGCACCCACCGGCCGGGAGGGCGGACAAGACAGTGATGGGGCCTCTGGCCAGGCTCTTATGAAGTCACGCCCCCGGTCCAGCGGATACACACGAGCGTCCCCCGGCCAGGGCCGACAGATCCCGTCGAGGACCCTGAGTCAGTCAGGCGGTGGGTCAGACCCCGCCGGGGAACGCTCATGAACATCCTCACTGTCAGGCGGCGGCGCAGGCCGTTCCGTTGAGGGTGACCTGGGGAGTGGCGTACTGCGTGCCGCTGTTGGTCTGGAAGCCGAAGCTCAGCGACTGTCCGGCGCCAACGTTCGCGTTGTGCGACAGGTTACGCGCCGTGACATTGGTGCCGCTCTGGGCGACGTCCGCGTTCCACGAGCTGGTGACCGAGCCGGATGGCAGGGCGAAGCCGACCGTCCAGCCGTTCACCGCCGCTGCGACGGTGACGCTGACGTTGACCACGGAGCCGTTGTTCCAGCGGCTGGCCACCTGGTAGGTGGCACGGCAGTCGCCAGGCTCGGGATCCGGGCCGGGGCCGGGCTCGCCGCCGCCTGGTGTGCCGCCGAGGGCGGTGAGGACGCCGTTGTAGGCGGGCTTGGGGTTGAGGTTGTCGTCCCACAGGCACGCCGCGCCCTCGCCGGGGAACACGTCGGGGATCCAGGAGTCGGCGTCGCTGATGCCCCACACCGTGACGCCCGAGCAGCCGTCCACGGCCAGGCAGTAGCCCACGACCTGCCCAAACTGCGTTGCCTGGCGGGCCAGTCGGGTCGCGTCGGACGGGGTGTCCATGCGGATGTCGAGCTCGGTGATCACGACTTCGAGGCCCAGGTCGGCGAAGCGCTGCATGTTCTGCTGCATCGTGCCGGGGATCTGGTCCAGGATGAGGTGGGACTGGATGCCGACGCAGTCGATCGGCACGCCCTGGCTCAGCAGGCTCTGCACCAGGGCGTACATGCCGTCGCTCTTGGCGTTGTCGCCCTCGATGTTGTAGTCGTTGATGCAGAGCTTGGCACTCGGGTCGGCGGCGTCCGCGGCTTGGAAGGCGTTGGCGATGTACTGCTGGCCGATCGTCGTCTGGAAGACCGACTGGCGGAAGGTGCCGTCCTCGTTGAACGCCTCGTTCACCACGTCCCAGTAGGCGATGTCGCCCGCCCAGCGGCCCGCGACGTTGGTGATGTGGTCGACCATGATCTGGTTGAGCTCGGTGGCGTTGAAGCCGCCGTTGGACACCCAGCTGGGCAGCTGGCTGTGCCACACGAGGGTGTGGCCCCAGACCTGCTGGCCGTTCTGTTGCGCGAAGTCGACCAGACGGTCGCCGCCCGCGTAGGTGAACTGGCCGCGGGAGGGCTGGACCGACTCCCACTTCATGACGTTCTCCGCGGTGACGCTGCTGAACTCGTCACGCGCGATGCCGCTGTAACGGGAGTCGCCGAGGCGGCCGTCGTTGACGGCGGTCCCCACGAATATCCCCTGCTCATCGGCCGCCTCGCGCAGCGTGGCGGCCTGGGTGGTGGACGGATCCTGGGCTTGTGCGCTGGCGTGCATCGCGCCGGAGAGCAAGGCCCCGGCCGCGAAGACGACCGCGGCTTTGCGCACCAGGGATAGCATGAGTACCCCTTTCACTGTCATGCCCCCGCAGGCTGACGATCACCGTTGTATGGGGCGCTCTTGGACGCGTCAACCCTTCCGGAATAATGTTGAAAAACTTCCGGACAGCGGAGCCCAGCAGAAGAGGTGCTCATGACAGGGGAACGCAAGGTGACGATCACCGCCATCGCCAGGGAGGCGGGGGTCTCCGTGCCCACCGTGTCCCGGGTGGTCAACGGGCGCTCGGACGTGGCACCCCAGACGCGGGCCAAGGTCGAGGAGCTGCTGCGGCAGTACGGCTACCGACGGCGCACGCACGCCCCTGGCGACCGGGCGGCGCTGCTCGACCTCGTCTTCAACGACCTCGACAGCCCGTGGGCCGTGGAGATCATCCGCGGCGTCGAGGAGGTCGCCCACGCCTCGGGCGTCGGCACGGTCGTCTCGGCCATCCACGACAGGGCGGGGGCGGCGCGGCAGTGGATGACCAACCTGCGGGCGCGCGCCTCCGACGGCGTGATCCTGGTGACCTCAGCGCTCGAGCCGGTGCTCCACAAGGAGCTGCACCGGCTCGGGGTGCCGATCGTCGTGGTGGACCCGGCTGGCACGCTCGCGCTCGACGCGCCGACCGTGGGGGCGACCAACTGGGCGGGCGGCCTCGCGGCCACCGAGCACCTGCTCCAACTCGGCCACCGCAGGATCGGGTTCATCGCGGGCCCGCCGCGGCTGCTGTGCAGCAGGGCCAGGCTCGACGGCTACCGCGCGGCGCTCGAGTCGGCCGGGGTGGCCATCGACGAGTCGCTCATGGTGCCAGGCGACTTCTACCACGAGACCGGGTTCACCGGGTGCGGGCGGCTGATGGAGCTCGACGACCCGCCCACGGCCGTCTTCGCCTCGAGCGACCAGATGGCGATGGGCGCGATCGAGGCGCTGCGGCAGCGCGGACTCCGCGTTCCGCAGGATGTCTCGATCGTCGGCTTCGACGACCTTCCGGAAATGCGGTGGTCGGCTCCGCCGCTGACGACCGTCCGCCAGCCGCTGGCCGAGATGGGCAAGGTGGCGGCGCGCACGGTGCTGCGCCAGGCGCGCGGCGAGGAGCTTGACTCGCCCAGGCTCGAGCTGGCGACCGAGCTGGTGGTGAGGGCGTCGAGCGCCGCGCCGCCCCAGCGCCGCCAGGTCCTGTCGTGAAAGTAGCGCCGTCCGCCCGAAGGGCGTGCCCTGTGGCGTCTGGTGCGTGCGATCGCAAGGCGCCGGATCGCCCTCGTGCTCGGGGGCACCTCCCGGACGAAGTCCGGGGGAGCACGTGGGTGATTCGGCAACGCAGCGAGTGCGCGGGCCAGGCGTCGCGGGGCAGGAGGGACTTTCACAACAGGGGCCAAGGGCCCCGGGACGAGGGGCCCGACGCGACGGCCCGCCCGGCTCGCCGCCCGCGCCCGCGCCCGGCCCGCGCCCGACTCGGCGCCTTAATCGACTTGTTGTCGCACGCACCGTTGACGCGAAGGGCACCACCCCCGTAACTTCCCCGGCACCTGCCCGATAATTTTCGGCGAGTTTCCGGAAGGTGTGCGATGCGAAGCTCTGACCCGTGGCGACCCCGGCGGCCCAGAACCCTGGCGGCGGCGGCCGTTCTCGCGCTGGCCGCCCCCACCCTCGCTGCGTGCGGCAGCGACGGACCCGGTGGCGGCGGTGACGCTCTCGAGGTGTGGGTCTACCAGGACGGCTCGTCCACGATCCAGCAGGAGTTCGTGGACCGCTTCAACGAGACGTCCGACATCGACATCGAGCTCACCCAGATACCGGGCGAGAGCTACCAGGACCGCATGCGCACGGCGATGGGCACGCCCAACGCGCCGGACATCTTCTTCAACTGGGGCGGCGGCTCCATCAGCGACTTCGTGGCCGAGGACATGCTGGTGGACCTCACGCCGTACTTCGATGACGACCCCGAGTTCCGCGACGCGTTCATCCCGACGATCCTCGACGCGGGCGCGGTGGAAGGGCGCTACTACGGCGTCCCGATGCGCGGCGTGCAGCCCGTCATCCTCTTCTACAACCAGACCCTCTTCGACGAGGCGGGCCTCGAAGCCCCCGCGACCTGGGACGACTTCCTCACCGCTGTGGACGCCTTCCAGCGGGACGACATCACCCCCGTCGTGCTCGGCGGCGCGGACATCTGGCCCAACATGATGTGGCTCGAGTACCTGCTCGACCGCCAGGGCGGCTCCGAGGTCTTCGACCGCATCCGCAACGGCGACGCGAGCGCATGGGGCGACCCGGCGATGCTGTACGCCGCCGAGACCGTCGTCGAGCTGGTCGACTCGGGCGCGTTCGGCAACGACTTCCGCTCCGTGGCCACCACCAACGACGGCGCCCCGACGTTCTTCGCGTCGGGCGAGGCCGCGATGCACCTGATGGGCAGCTGGGAGTACTCCAACCAGCTCACCAACCAGCCGGAGTTCGCCGAGAACGACCTCGCCTGGACCACCTTCCCGACGCTGCCAGAGGGCGTGGGCGACCCCTCGGCCGTGGTCGGCAACCCGACCAACTACTGGTCGGTCAACTCCCAGGTGGAGGGCGAACGCCTCGACGCCGCCATGGAGTTCCTCAAGCTGCACGGCGACGAGGACTACGCCCAGGCGCTCATCGACAACGGCGACATCCCCACCACCTCCAACGCCGTGGACCTGATCGGCAGCAGCCCCAACCCCGAATTCGCCCAGTTCCAGTACGACATGGTGGAGAACGCCGCCAGCTTCACCCTCTCCTGGGACCAGGCACTGCCCGCCTCCCAGTCCGCCCCGATGATCGACGCCATCGACCAGCTGTTCAGCGGACAGCTGAGCCCCCAGGAATTCGTCGATTCCATGCAGGAGTTGTAGGGCGCCCCGTGAAGCAGCAGACGTCCAAAGCTCCGCGCGCCGGTCGCCCAGGCATCGCCTGGGCGATCCCGGGCGTGCTCTTCTTCGCGTTCTTCGCCGCCGCGCCGATGGGCATCGTCGCCTACCTGTCCTTCACGGACTGGGACGGACTGAGCGACCCCTCCTGGACGGGCCTGGACAACTGGACCAGGCTCTGGGAGGACGACAGCATGCGCAACGCCGTCTGGCTGAGCCTGCTGCTGACGGCGCTGACCTGGCTCACCCAGACCCCGATCACGCTGCTGCTCGGCGTGTGGGCGGCGGGGCGCCAGCGCAACAGGGCCGTGCTTTCGGCCATCTTCTTCCTGCCGCTGCTCGCCTCGTCCGTCGCGCTCGCCCTGCTGTGGCGCACCATCTTCGACCCCAACTTCGGCCTCGCCGCCGACATCGCCGACTGGTTCGACCTGGAGAGCGCCGACCTGCTCGGCAGCTCGCAGGGCGCCTTCGCGGCGATCCTCTTCGTCACGGGCTGGCAATTCATCCCGTTCCACATGCTCATCTACCAAGGCGGCGCCCGGCAGATCCCGCGCTCGTTCTACGACGCCGCGTCGATCGACGGAGCGGGCACCATCAGGCAGTTCTTCCACATCACGCTGCCACAGTTGCGCAACACCATCGTCACCTCAACGGTGTTGATGGTCGTCGGCGCCCTCACCTACTTCGACACCGTCCTGATCCTCACCCGCGGCGGCCCCGGGGACGCCACCGAGATCGTGCCGTACCTGATGTACGACACCGGCTTCGCGGCGTTCGACCTCGGCTATGCGAGCGCGATCGCCTGCGCCCTGGTCGTCGTGGCCACCACGGCGTCCCTGCTGCTGGTGCGGCTGACCGGGTTCACCAGGATGCGCAGCACCCGGGAGGGGATGTGACCAGCACCGTCGACAAGCGCCCCGCGCGCCTGAGGGACGAACGCCCGCCGCACGAACGCCCCCGCGCGCGGCGGCCGTTCCGCCTGCCGCGCGCCAACTACCCCGGCGCCCTCGCGGCGTTGATCTGGCTGGGCATCGTGGTGGTGCCGCTGTATGTGCTGATCGTCTCCACGATCCAGACGCGCCAGTCATACCTGGAGAACGGCCCGCTCTCCCTCCCCGACGACATCACGTTCGACGCCTACCGGACCGTGCTCGAGGGCGACTTCCCGCGCTATCTGCTCAACACCCTGGTCGTCACCCTCGCGTGCGCCGCCATCGCGGTGACGCTCGCCGTGACCGTCGCCTACAGCGTCGTGCGCACCCGGTCGCGCCTGTCGGGGCGGGTGTTCCAGCTCTTCCTGCTCGGCCTGGCGATCCCCTCCCAGGCCGTGATCATCCCCGTCTATCTCATCATCACCGAACTCCAGCTCTACGACACGCTGTTGGCGATCATCCTGCCCACCGCGGCGTTCTCCCTGCCGGTGGGCGTGCTCATCCTGGTCGGCACCATGCGCGACATCGACGAGGAGCTGTACGAGTCCATGGCTCTCGACGGCGCGAGCCAGGTCCGCATGCTCCTCCAGCTCGTGGTGCCCGTCTCCAGGGCGGGCATCTCCACCGTCGCGGTCTTCTCCGCCCTCAACGCGTGGAACGGCTTCCTCTTCCCCCTGATCCTCACCCAGTCACCGGAGACCCGGGTACTCACCCTCGGCCTGTACGACTTCGTCGGCGAGTTCCGCACCGACATCCCTTCGCTGCTCGCGGCCGTGGTCCTGTCGATCGTGCCGATCTTCACCGCCTATCTCTTCGCCCGCAGGCAGCTGATCAACGGCCTGATGGGCGTCGGCGGTCGCTGACCAGCGCCGTCCGCATCCGACAAGGAGCCCTATGCACCACCGCCCCTGGCAGGACACCTCGCTCCCGGCCGAGACCCGCGCCGCCGAGCTGCTGTCCGCCATGACCCTCGAGGAGAAGCTCGCCCAGCTCGTCGGCCTCTGGCCGGGCTCGGACGCCGGGCACGACGACGACGCCGACGTGGCGCCCATGCAGAGCCAGGTCAACTCCGGGTCCCCCGACCTGTCGGCCCTGCTGCCGCACGGACTCGGCCAGCTGACCCGCCCGTTCGGCACGGCCCCCGTGGATCCGTCCGAGAAGGCGCGGGCGCTCGCCGACGACCAGCGGAAGATCGCCGCCGCCAACCGCTTCGCCCTCCCCGCGCTGGTCCACGAGGAGTGCCTGACCGGGTTCGCCGCCTGGCGGGCCGCGATCTTCCCCACCCCGCTGGCCTGGGGCGCCTCCTTCCACCCCGAGCTGATCGAGGAGGCAGCCCGGCTGATCGGCGCCTCGATGCGCGCCGTCGGCGTCCACCAGGGCCTGGCCCCCGTCCTCGACGTCACGCGCGACCCGCGCTGGGGACGCACCGAGGAGACCATCGGCGAGGACCCCTACCTGGTGGCCACCGTCGGCACCGCCTATGTGAGGGGCCTGGAGTCCGCCGGGATCGTCTCCACCCTCAAGCACTTCGCCGGACACGCCAGCTCGCGCGGCGCCCGCAACCACGCCCCGGTCTCGATGGGCCCGCGCGAGCTGGCCGATGTCGTGCTGCCGCCGTTCGAGATGGCGCTGCGCGAGGGCGGGGCGCGCTCCGTCATGTCCGCCTACCACGACATCGACGGCGTGCCGACCAGCGGCGACCCCCGGCTGCTCACCCAACTCCTGCGGGAGGACTGGGGGTTCACGGGAACGGTCGTCTCCGACTACTTCTCCGTCTCCTTCCTCGAGCTGACCCACCGCGTCGCGGGCTCCCCCGCCGAGGCCGCGGTGCTCGCGCTCGCCGCGGGCGTCGACGTCGAGCTGCCCGCGCAGCGCTGCTACGGCACCCCGCTGCTCAAGGCGGTCCAATCCGGGGAGGTCGCCGAGGAGTTGGTGGACCGCGCGGTGCTGCGCGTGCTGCGCCAGAAGGCGGAGCTCGGCCTGCTCGACCCGGACTGGTCGCCCGTGCCGCCCGCGCTCGCGGACGGCGGCACCGTCGACCTCGACCCGCCCGCGATGCGGGAGGTGGCCCGGCGCATCGCCGAGGAGTCCGTGGTGCTGCTGGCCAACGACCAGGGCGCGCTGCCGCTCGCGCCGCGCGGGCGCATCGCGGTGGCCGGGCCGCTCGCCGACGACATCGCGCCCCTGATGGGCTGCTACACCTTCCCCCGGCACGTCGGGATCCGCCACCCCGAGCTGCCCGTGGGCCTCCCCATCAGGACGCCGGTCGAGGCGCTGCGCGCCGAGCTGCCCGACGCGGACATCGACGTCGTGACGCGGCCCGCGGACGCGGTGGGCGCGGATGTGTGCGTCATGGTCGCCGCGGACCGCTCGGGGCTCTTCGGGCGCGGCACCTCGGGCGAGGGCTGCGATGCCACCGACCTCGAACTCCCCGACGACCAGGGGACGTTGCTCGACGAGCTGCTGGCCACCGGCGTTCCTGTGGTCCTGGTGCTGCTCACCGGCCGACCCTATGCGCTTGGCCGGTGGGCCGATCGCCTCGCCGCCTGCGTGCAGGCGTTCTTCCCCGGCGAGGAGGGCGGCAGCGCGGTCGCGGGGGTCCTCTCCGGACGGGTCAACCCGTCGGGGCGGCTGCCGGTCGGGGTGCCACGGCACACCGGCGCGCAGCCGTGGACGTATCTCGCGCCGCCGCTCGGCCAGCGCGGCGACGCCAGCAGCATCGACCCCGGCGCGCTCTACCCGTTCGGACACGGCCTGTCCTACACGGAGTTCACCTGGAGCGACGCCGGGGCCGACGCCGACGCGCTGGACACCGACGGGGCGACGACCGCGCGCGTCACCGTCACCAACACCGGCGAGCGGGCCGGGACCGAGGTCGTCCAGCTCTATCTGCACGACCCGGTCGCCAGGACCGCGCGCCCGGTCAACCGGCTCATCGGCTACGCCCGCGTCGACCTGGCGCCCGGCTCCTGTGCCGAGGTCGCGTTCGCGTTCCACGCCGAACTCGCGGGCTACAGCCTCGGAAACGGCCACCACGTGGTCGAACCCGGCGCGCTCGAACTGCGGTTCGGCGCGTCGAGCGGCGACCTGCGGCACTCGGTCCCGCTCACCCTGACGGGACCCGAGCGCCATGTGGGCCACGACCGCCGCCTGCGCTGCCCCGCCACCGTGCGGGCCACCGCGCGGACGACCGCGCGCACAAACGGAGCGTAAGCGCCTCGCCACCCACCGCGGCCGCGGCCTACCCTGGGGAAATGGGCTGGACCGTACGCGACATCCCCGACCTCAAGGGCCGCACCGCGGTGGTGACGGGCGCGGGCAGCGGACTCGGCTATGTCACCGCCCGCGAGCTCGCCCGGCGCGGCGCCCGTACCGTCCTGGCCTGCCGCAGCCAGCGGAGCGGCCAGGACGCGCTCGAACGCCTCTTCGGCGAAGTCCCCGAGGCCCGGGCCGAGACACAGCTCCTCGACCTCGCCGACCTGGCCTCCGTACGGGCGTTCGCGCTGGAGTGGGGCGAGCGGCGGCTCGACCTGCTCATCAACAACGCAGGGCTGATGGCCGTTCCCTATGCCGAGACGGCCGACGGCTTCGAAATGCACTTCGGCGTCAACCACTTGGGGCACTTCGCCCTGACCGGGCTGCTGCTCGACCGCCTGGTCGCCTCGCCGGGCTCCCGCGTGGTCACCGTCTCCAGCCTGCTCCACCTCATCGCCAACATCGATCTGCGCGACCTCAACTCCCAGCGCCGCTACCGGCGTTGGGTGGCCTATGGCCGATCGAGGACGGCCAACCTCCTCTTCACCCACGAGCTGGCCCGCCGCCTGCGCGGCCGCGACGTGGTGGCCGCGGCCGTCCACCCTGGCTGGGCCGTCCACCCTGGCTGGACCGACACCGGGCTGCCCGCGCGGGGCCCGCGCAGGCGGCCCGCGCGGCTCGCCCACCGCCTGGCGGCCGCGCCACCCGAGGCGGGCGCGACACCGTCGCTGTACGCGGCGACGGCACCGGCGATCGCCCCCGACTCGTTCACGGGCCCGAGCGTGCTGGGCGCGCGCACCCCCAGGGGCGGCCCCGGCGGCCCCTGGCGCGCCCCCTGGACCCGCAACCCCAGGACGGCGGCCTCCCTGTGGCGGGCGTCCGAGGAGCTGACGGGGGTGCGGTGGGAGGGGTGAGCCCCGCCCGACGGCGTAGCATCGCCCTGGACGCGGCTCGTTCCGCGGCGCGTTGCGCGGGGTCGTTCTGTGGGCTCGTTCTGTGGGGTCGTTCTGTGGGGTCGTTCTGTGGGGTCGTTCTGTGGGGGGATGATGGGATCGTTCGACGAGGAGTGGGCCAGGTTACAGGCCGAGGCCCGTGATCAGCCGCTGCCGCTGCCAGGCGGCGGCACGGGCGGGGACCGGCTGACGGTGCGTTCGGACGCGCAGCGCGCGGCGGCCGACTTCCTCCAGACGGAGCTGCTGCCCGACGCGCGCCGCGAAGGCGACCGGCCCGTGGGCGAGTTGGAGTCCGCGTCGGCACGCATGAGCGGGTGGGCGTCGGCCACGGGCCTGCGGACCGTCGCCGACACCTGGGCGGGCAAGGTGGAGCTGCTGACCGCCCAGCTGGGCGCCGAGGCGGAGGCGCTGCGCGGCACGTCCAACGACTTCGCGGGCGGCGAGCTGGAGATCGCGCACCAGCTCACGCGGCTCGGCCTCGTCGACGGGACCGAGTGAGCCATGCCGGGCTACGGCGAGATCATCGAGCAGGACTTCGAGGTCCTGGAGACCGCGGCGAGCGAGCTGGAGGCCGCGTCCGAGGGGTTCGCCGAGGTCGCGCGGCGCTACCGCAGCGAGGTCGCCTCCCTGCCGGGGCACGAGGACCTGTGGGTCGGGGAGAGCGCCGAGGCGGCCAGCTTCCGGTTCTCGGTGCCCGAGGAGGAGCTGGACGCGGCGAAGGCCGAGGCCCTGGCGATCGCGCGGGTGCTCCGCGACGGCAAGGCCGAGCTGGTGCGGCTGCGCGGCGCGTTGGAGTCCGTGGCCGCCGACATCAGGGCCGAGGGCTTCGGGGTCAGCGGCGACGGTCGGGTCCTGCTCGACCCCGACTGGGCCAACGACACGGAGTCCACCCGCCTGGAACGCGAACGCAGCGCCTGGCAGGGCGAGTTGAGCCGGGCCGTGGAGGCCGTGTGCCAGGCCGACGAGAGCCTGCACCTGGCGTTGACCCGGCTCACGACGGAGCGCGACGGCCGACGCGCGGGCATCTTCAACGGCGCGGCCGACGACACGACCGACGAGGTACTGGCGGGCCGGGCACGGGAGTTGGCCGACCGGCTCGCGGCGGGCGACGCCCTCTCGGAGGCGGAGCGGGACGAGCTGAACCGTCTGCTCGAACTGGAGGCGCACGACCCGGAGTTCGCCCGTGAGCTGCTGGACGGGCTCGGCGGGGACGGCTTCGTCGACCTCGCGGCCCACACCTGGCAGGACTCGGGGCCGCTCCAGGACCACCTGCGGACGCTGCTGGCGACGGGCACCACGTTGCCGGGCCCGGCCACGCCGCAACAGGACGCGTTCTACCGGGAGTTCATGACCGAGCTGGACGAGGCCGGTCGGGCGGGTCACCTGGTGGAGGACCTGTCCGACCACGAGGTGCGCGGGTACCAGCTGCTGCTGAGCGTGATGGACGGCGGCGAGGCGGCCTGGTCGGCCCGGCTGCTGCACGACCTCGGCGACAACATCCGCGCCGCGGAGGACCCGTCCCTCGGCGGCGACCCCGGCATCTGGGCCCATGGCACGGACGACATCGGCGTGGACGGCCTCGACGCGTCGGACCTGGAGTGGCTGCGGACCGACCCGATGGACACGGTCCTCGGCATCATGGCCGACCAGCCGGGCATCGCCACCGCCTACCTCGACCCGGCTGGCGACAACGGCCGCCTCGCCTACCTCATCGACGACCGCGAGTGGTCCCAGCTCAGCATGCGGATCAGCCCGACCGGCGCCGTGGACATCCCGTCCACGCTCGACGGCTTCGGCGCGGCACTCCAGGCCGCGACGACGGGCGTCCCCGCCGACGAACGCCCGACCCAGCTCCACCTGACGCACGGCGGCCGCCGGATCATGGAGATGGCGTTCGAGAAGTTCGCGGAGAACGACGCGTCACTGATCGCCGACGAAGGCCCGTTCGCCCCCCTGCGCCCCGAGCTGGCACGGATGACGGGGGCGTACATGGGGGATTTTCAGCAGCAGTTGAGCGGGCTTGAGATCAATCCCCCGAACGAGGGGCACGTCGCTCTCGGATCGCCGGAGGAGATCCGGGCATTCCTGGTGCAACTGAGCGGCGATCAGGAGGCCCATGGCATCGTCACCGGCGCCCAGCAGGCATACACGACGCTTGCGGTGGATTACGCGATGGGCCTGGAACTCCCCCCGAACATCAGCAGGGAGGAAGTCGTGTACCAGGCCGTGGCCCCCGGGGCGCAGGTGGCGGGAATCCTCAGCGAGGCCCGTGCGAACGCCGCCTTCGAGGAGGTGATCGAGAGCGACCAGGCACACAACGACCGAGTGACGATGGTCCAGGACTGGACCGGGGTGATCCTGGACGAGGCCGTGGGACGGGCCGCCGAGCGCTATCCGGTCGCGGGCCCGGTCATCGAATGGGGCGTGGGCGAGCTGTCCGACTCCATCTTCTCCACCCTCGAACGCGACAACAGCGAACAGGCCGCTGGGGACGCCGAGAGCGGCTACATGGCGGACTACCGCTCGGCCCTCGCCTCAGCGGGCAACTCCGTGACCGTGGCGGCCGAGGCGCGGTACGGCCCCGACAGTGACGGGGCGCGGATTCTGCGCAACACGGCGGAGATCGCCACGTTGGAGAACTTCACGGAGCGCATTGAGTGGGAACTTCCGGAAACACAGCAGTAACGAGGAGAGGCATGCGCAGATTGTGCCTGGCGGGCGCCACCCTGGCGGTGTCCGTGACGGCGGTGGGGTGCGGAGGTTCGGAAGAGCGTGACTATGCGCTGCCCGGCGATTTCTGCGGTGTCGACATGCCCGAGGAATTGTACGCGCCTCTCTTTCCGGGGGGTTCCGAGCTGAGCGTCAGCCGGTCGTTCGACGAGTTCGGCAATCTGGCGGTCCGCTTCTGCCGCATGTCGGTGGACGACGAGATCATCCTGACCGCGGAATCCACCGGCACCGGCTCATTCGGCGACACCGAATCGTGGGACCTGGGCCCACTCGACCCGGATGACACGGAGACCGTGCCGGGAGAGTTCGGAGCGCGCGTCTCGCCGGGCGTGGCCATGGCCCTGGCACCCTGTACCGTCCCGGGTCCTGGGGGCGAGCCCACCATCGAGACACTGAAGCTCGTCCTGGAGACCGAACACCCCGGCGACGACGAGGAGTCGAAGGACGTGCTCGCCGGTCTCGTCCAGCCGTTGATGGCCGGGGCCATGGAAATGACGCCGTGCCAGGAGCACGGCGAGGACTGACGCGTTCCCTTGGGATCCACCGTCAGGAAATCCGTGATGAGGAATGGCATGCGCGCGCTCGGCGTCCTGGGCTCGGCACTCCTGGTGTCCGCCTGCGCGGGAGCGGAGGAGCGGGAATACACACTTCCCGACACCTTCTGCGGCGTCGACATGGACCAGGAGCTCTACGCGCCGCTTTTCCCCAACGGCTCCGAGTTGGACGCCGAGCAGGTGTTCAAGGACTTCACAACCGACCCGCTGCGCCAGTGCAGGCTGTCCGTCGACGGCGAGGTCTTCGTGGCGGCGGACGCGTCCGGTACCGTCTCGTTCGACCGGTGGGAGCTGGGTGATCTCAGCCTGGACGACGCCGAGACCGTGCCGGGCGACCACGAAGCGCTCGTCTGGCCCGGCGTGGCCAAGGCCATCGCGCCCTGCACCGTGCCAGGCCCAAGCGGCGAACCCTCCATCACAGAGCTGCGCGTCATCGTGGAAGCCGAACACCCAGGTGACGACCAGGAGTCCGTGGAAGCACTCTCCCAAATCATCCACCCCTTCCTCGCAGGCGCACTGGAAATGACGCCGTGCCAGGAGCACGGCGAGGGCTGAGGCGTTGCGCCCTCCCCGTCCACGCCGTTGCCACTCCCGCCGCGGGCACAGCGTTCACCTCAGCAGTTCGAGGCCCAGCGGGGTCAGGGTGTGCAGCACCTCGCTGCCGCGGCGCGTGGAGTGGATCAGGCCCGCGTCGCGGAGGACGCGGGCGTGCTGGCTGGCCGACGCGGGGGACACCGCCGCGCTGCGGGCCAGCTCGCCCGTGGTCGTGCCATTGCCGATGCAGCGCAGGACGCGGGCGCGGGTCGTGCCGAGGAGGCGGGGAAGTGCCGTCGGGCTGCCGGGAGTTGGCGGCGTGTGCTCGATGGGGTACACGAGCACCGGGGTCTGGCCGTCGTCCGCGTAGGTGACGGGGCGGCGGGAGCAGAAGAACGAAGGGACGAGCAACAGGCCCCGGCCGCCCGGGTGGAGGTCGCGCGCCACGGGGTAGGGCGCCTCGAGGACGGGGGCGTTCCAGCGCAGGACCGGGCGCATGCCCTCGAGCAGGCCCTGTGCGCCGCCCGCCATCAGGTCGCGGGCGCGGACCGCGCGGTCCGCGGCCACATCGGCGTGCACGCGGGCCCACACCGACGCGTCGGCCTGAAGCGCCGTGCGGTGGTAACGCGCCAGGTCCGTGGCCAGCTGCTCGACGGCCTCGCGGTCGCCGCCCGCGAGAGCGCGCAGCCAGCCGTGGAACGGCGTCGCCGGGTCGAGGCGGGATATCTCGGCGGCCAGGCGGCGGCGCGGCGTGGCGCGCAGGGCGTCCAGGCCGCTGTCCCAACTCTCCGCTGCCTGCGGGGGGTTGAGGAAGTCCGGAAAGTAACCCGTCGGCGGTATCAGGGCGCGCAACGTGCCGGGCAGGGCGCCGAGCCGCCGCCGCGCGCCCTCGCGCCAGCCGCCGTAGACGTGCGTCCCTCGCCGGTCGCGGAAGCGGTGCGTGCTGAGCACCGTCTCCCACAGCGGATCGGGACGGTCCGCGACGCGGATGCGGGCCAGGTCCTCGCCGGTGAGATGGATCCGCAGCACCGAGCGCCCTCCTTGTGCAACAAGCCTTGCATCACCCCGCCCGCTTGACCACGGAGTTTCAGCCTACGCCGAAATGATTCGCCCGATGGCCCGGTTGTCCGCGAAGGTGGGGCCGTCCGGCACCGCCCGGTACGGGGGGAACAGCGTCGGCTCCGCTTCGCCGCCGCTGTTTACCAGACACGCCGGGGGTAGCTGAGGGACCCTTTCTTGAGGCCACGGCGCGTCCTCCGGGCGCGTGCCGGACACCACTGTGGCCCCGGCATGTCCCAATGGTGTAACCGTCCCTCGGAGTTGGCATGGTCCCGTGCCATACTCGGCGCCGAAAACACCGGGGAACGAGTGGCGGGGGAGTCGAGTTGGCCGCCGAGGGCGGGGGCGTCGGCGCGGGCGGTATACGCCTGGTCACGCCCTATTTGGACACCAGCGCCGAGGAGTTGTCGTTCGCCATCGGGCTGCCCGCGCGCCCGGCCCTGGCCGTCACCCGGCTGGAACTCCGCGGCGTTTCCGTGGAGTTGCGGCTGCTCGGCGCGTCGCACCAGGTGTTCGCGGGGCCCGTCGCCGAGACGCTCGCGTGTCTGCCGGGCGAGCCGGGCGGGGGGCCGCCCCGTGCGGTGGAGCGGGACATCGCGGGGTGGCGTTACCGGTTCGGCTCGCGCGTCCACCGCCACGCGCCCGAGGCGTTCGCGGCCGAGGCCGAGCGGCTGCGCCGCACGACGGCCGAGCGCCCCGGCGCGCTGTGCGGCGTCTTCCCCGGCTCGCCCGACGCCATCACCGCCCTCGCCGCGCGGCGGGAGGCGGACGTCATCATCTGGCAGACCTGGCACGCGTACCCGGGGACCGGCCAGATCGTGGAAACCCGGACTCGGCTGGAGGGCCCGTGAAGCGAACTCCCGTGAAGCGCACCAGGATCGTCGCGGCGGCGGCCGTGGCGGGCACGCTGCTGCTGAGCGGCTGCGGCGGTGGCGACGACGATGACGACGACGCGCCGCGCGCCTGGATAGCCAGCACATACGACCGGGTGCGGACCGACCTCTACGAGGACCCCGCTGACGCCCCGACGCGCGTCGCGGGGGAGATCGCCGAGGAGCGGGGCCCCGAGGACCGCATCACGAGCGAGGACATGGTCTTCCTCTGGTACGACGACGACATCGTGGCGGTGGCCCCGCGCACCGTGGGCGGCAGCGAGATCGAGGTCGGCGACTACGACCGCATGCGCTCGCGTTACAGCACCCACCTCAGCCGGTGGCCCGTCTCGCAGAGCAGCAGCGGCGGCGACTTCAGGGGCGGCGGCCCCGGCTCGGGCAAGTAGCGGCCCGCGCACGCAGAGGGAACGCAAGGGACCGAACGAGGAAGCGACGAGAGAGTACGGAGTGGGAACAACATGGTGGAAGAGATAGTCGAGTCCGCCGGGCAGGCCGTGCTCTACGGCCTGGTCGGCTTCGCCGTCATGGCGGTGGCGTTCGTCGCGCTCGACCTGGTGACGCCGGGGCACCTGTTCAAGGTGGTCTGGTCCGAGCGCAACAAGGGCGCGGCCGTGGTGCTCGGCTCGGAGATGGCGGGCGTGGGCTGGATCGTCGCCGAGGCGATCAGGGCGAGCGAGTCCGAGGCGGGCCTGGACTACGGCCTGCTCTCCACCGGGCTCTACGGCCTGGCGGGCGTCGTGGTGATGACCCTGGTCTTCCTCGTGGTCGGCGCTATCACGCCCGGCCCGATGGGCGCGCGCGTGCTCGAGGACCAGGACGGGCGCCCGCACCCGGCCGCGTGGGTGCAGGGCGCGGTGTACCTCGGCACGGCGCTCATGGTCGGCGCGGCGCTTTCGTGAGTCCGCGCCCCAGGGTGGCGCGGTTCCTCCTGCTGCTGACCGTGTTCCTGTGCGCCGCCTGCGGGTTGGCGTACGAGCTCGCGCTGGTCGCGCTGGGCGGCTACCTCATCGGGAACACGGTCTTCCAGACCTCGCTCGTGCTGTCCGTGATGGTCTTCGCCATGGGCATCGGCTCGCTCGCGGCCAAGCCGCTGCAACGGCGCGCGGTCGGCGCGTTCGCCGTGGTCGAGGGGATCCTCGCGCTGGTCGGCGGCCTCTCCGTGCTGCTGCTCTATGTGATGTTCGCGTGGCTGAACATCTACACCCCGGCGATGATCGTCGTGGCGTCCGTCGTGGGGCTGCTGATCGGCGCGGAGATCCCGCTGCTGATGACGATGCTCCAGCGCATCAGGCGGCAGGAGGCGGGCGGCGCGGTCGCGGACATGTTCGCGGTCGACTACCTGGGCGCGCTGGTCGGCGGGCTGTCCTTCCCGCTCCTGCTGCTGCCGACGTTCGGGCAGCTCAAGGGGGCGCTCGTGGTCGGCGCTGTCAACGCGGTCGTGGGCGTCGCGGCCGTCGTGTGGATCTTCAGGCGGCAGCTGCGCGCGGTGGTGCGCGGCGGGCTGCTCGCCGGGATGGCGACCGTGCTCACGGTCCTCGGCGTGGTGTACGCGTACGCGGAGGACATCGAGGTCACCGCGCGGCAGCGGCTGTACCGCGACCCGATCGTGCACGCGGAGCGCACGCTGTACCAGGAGATCGTGATCACGCGCTCGCTCGGCTTCACGCAGGCCGAGGACCTGCGGCTCTTCCTCAACGGCGACCTCCAGTTCTCATCGCTCGACGAGTATCGCTACCACGAGGCGCTGACACACCCGGCGCTCGCGGGTGACCGTTCCGACGTGCTGATCCTGGGCGGCGGCGACGGGCTGGCGCTGCGGGAGGTGCTGCGTTACGACGACGTGGAACGCGTCACGCTCGTCGAGCTCGACGGGGCGATGACGGGTCTTGCCGAGGAGTACGGCCCGCTGCGCGAGCTGAACGGCGACGCGCTGGCCGACCCGAGGGTCACGGTGGTCAACGAGGACGCGTTCACGTGGCTGCGCGAGGCGCCCGGCGGCTTCGACGCGGCGCTGGTCGACTTCCCCGACCCGGAGGACATGGCGACGGCGAAGCTGTACTCGGTGGAGTTCTACGCGATGCTCTCCGGGGTGCTCGCGCCCGAGGGGCGCGTGGTGGTGCAGGCGGGCTCGCCGTTCTTCGCGCCGCGCACCTACTGGTCGATCGACGCGACGCTGCGCGAGGCGGGCCTTGGCACGACGCCGTACCAGGTGGACGTGCCGAGCTTCGGGAACTGGGGCTTCGTGCTCGCCACCGCCGAGGCGCGCGGCGGGCGGGGCGGGGGGTTCAGCTCGGGGGCCGCGACATCGGGGCCGCCGCTGGCGCTGGCGCCCGACGCGCCGGAGCTGCGTTTCCTCGACGACGCGGTGCTGCGCGCGGCCACGGTCTTCCCGGTGGACCGCCGCGAGCGGGACGTCAGACCGAGCACGCTGATGGACCCCGCGGTGCTCGAATACGCCCAGAGCGAGTGGCAGTTCGATTAGCGGTGCCCTGCCCGGGCGGGCCATGCGCCCTTCCTGCCGGTCGGCCCGGCGCCCCGGCGGGCGCGTCACGGGCGGGCCGCGGGCGCGTCACGGGAGAAACACGTTCGACATCTCCTCGCAACACGCCCAGTCCTACGCCCTGGCCGGGCTCGTCGCCGTACGGGCGGCCAGGCGGCGGTCCGCGCTGTCGGGGGCGTAGAGCGACTCCACCACCATCGCCGCCGCCCCGCTCAGGCCCGCCCTGTCGCCAAGGCGCGAGGTGACCACCTGGAGATACGCCGTGGTCCTTGGCATCGCCCGCTGGTAGAGCGTCTCGCGCACCCCGGTCAGGAACGGCGGCCCCGCCAGGTCGCCCGCGATCATCAGCACGCCCGGGTTGATCAGCGTGACCACGGTGGCCAGCACCCCGCCCACCAGGCGCCCGGCCTCGCGCGCGAGCCGCACCGCGTCCGGGTGGCCGACGGCCAGCTGGTCGCGCACCCCCGAGCCCGACGCGGTCGGCGTGCCCGCCGCGGTCAGCTGCTCGGCGAGCGCCCGCCCGCTGGCCACCGCCGCCAGGCAGCCATACGAGCCGCAGCGGCACAGCGCGTGCCCGTATTGGCTCAGCCTGATGTGACCGATATCACCAGCGGCGCCGTCGATGCCCTGATAGATCTCGCCGCCGACCACGACCCCCGCCCCTATGCCGGTGGACACCTTGATCAGCAGAAACGCCGAACAATCGGCGAAATTCTGGCGTTGTTCGGCGAAAGCCATCAAGTTCGCGTCATTTTCGAGCAGGACGGGTATGTGTGAGGCGCCGTCGAAGCGCAGCTCGGCGGCCAGCGCCTCCCGCAGCCGCCGCGCCACGGGGTAGCGGTCCCAGCCCGGCATCATCGGCGGCTGCACGACCTCGCCCGAGACCGGGTGCACGGGCCCTGGCACCGAGAGGCCGATCCCGCACACCGCGTCCACGCGCACCCCTGCCTTGTCGAGCAGCAGCGCGAACCAGTGGGCCAGCCGCCCCAGCACCTCGTCGGGGCCCTGATTGATCATCAGCGCGCCCGCGTGCTCGGCCAGCACCGTGCCGCCCAGGTCGAGCACGGCCGCGCGGGCGTGGCGCGTTTCGAGGTCGGCGCACAGGACGACCGCGTGGCCCGTGTCGAACGTCAGGCGCAGCGAGGGGCGCCCTCCGGTCGGCGCGTCCACCGGGTCGCCCGCCGCCTCACGGATCCAGCCCGCGCGGAAGAGCTGGTCCAGGCGGTGGGAGACGGTCGAGCGGGAGAGCCCCGTGACGCGTTGCAGCTCTCCCCTGGTGCACGCCTGACCCGCGCGGATCAGACGCAGCAGGTGTCCCGCGCTCGCCTGGTTCATGGACTGCCTTCCCGCCCACCGGATCTCGGATTCCCGCCCCCTTCAGCTTGTGAAGGAGATATTACAGCGGTACTTTTGCGTGTTAAGTAGACGTAACTCTGCGGTACCTTCGACAAAACGACAGGTGCGTCCGCCAGGCAGCGAACGCGCCGCCCTCCTCCGGAGCCCACGTGGACACCGCTGATCACCTTCAGCTTCCGAGACCCTCATCGATCGCGTCCCCCTCGTCGATCGCATACAACAACGCCCGCCGCGTCCTCTCGGGCAACTGGACCGGATGCTCCACGGTCCCCTCGCGCACCCTGTACCCACACCAGTGGAGCTGGGACTCGGGCTTCGTCGCCATCGGCCTGCGTCACCTCTCCCCCGTCCGCGCGCAGAGCGAGCTGGAGTCGCTGCTCGCCGCCCAGTGGGCCGACGGCCGGGTCCCGCACATCGTCTTCAACCCCGCGGTCCCGCTCTCCGCGTACTTCCCGAGCCCCGACTTCTGGCGCTCCTCCCTCGCGGGGGACCGCGCCGGGGCGCCGACCGCCGTGGAGACCTCCGGCATCGTGCAGCCCCCCATCCACGCGGTGGCCGCCTGGCTCGTGCACCAGGCCGACCCCGCCGCGTCCGAGAGCCGCGGCTTCCTCGCCCGCCTCTACCCCCGGCTCGTCGCCTGGCAGCGCTACCTCACCGAGCGCCGCGACCTCGGCGGCCGCGGCCTTGCGTCCATCGTCCACCCCTGGGAGTCCGGCATGGACAACAGCCCGTGCTGGGACCCGCCGCTCTCCCGCATCGAGCCCGCCGCCACCGCGACGTTCCAGCGCGCCGACCTCGACCACGGCTGCGCGACCGACCGGCCCACCGACCTGGACTACGGGCGTTATGTCCGCCTCGCCGAGCGGTACCGCGACGACGGGTACGCCGACGACGCGGGCCGCCACCGCTTCGCCGTGGAAGATCCCGGGTTCAACGCCCTGCTCGCCGCCTCGGAGCACGCGCTCGCCGACATCGCCGCCGCGATCGGCGCCGACCCCTACGACCACCAGGTGCGCGCCGAGCAGTTGACGACGGCGCTGCTCAAGCGGCTGTGGAGCCAGGACGACGGCCTCTTCCTGTGCCACGACGTACTCGCGGGGCGCACGGTGCGCGAGCGCAGCGCCGCGGGGCTGCTGCCGCTGATCCTCCCCGGCCTTCCCGACGAGATCGCCACGGCGCTGCTGGCCACGGCGGCGGGCGAGCACTTCGGCCTCGACGGCTCGGTCAGGCTCGTGCCGAGCTACGACCTCAAGGGCCACGCGTTCGACCCCTGCCGGTACTGGCGCGGGCCCGCGTGGTTCAACGTGAACTGGCTGCTGGAGCGCGGGCTGCGCCTGCACGGCGCCGCCGACCGGGCCGACGCGCTGCGCGCCACCCTGCTGGGGGCCGCGGCGGACTCCGGGTTCGCCGAGTATGTGGACCCGTTCACCGGCCAGGCCAGGGGGAGCCGCGACTTCAGCTGGACCGCGGCCCTCACCATCGACCTGCTCGCGGAGGTGGACCGTTGATCACGACAGGGCACTGCCTGCTCGTCAACGACGGCACGTTTCTCGCGGTCGGTCCTTCGGGGGACATCACCGGCGAGCGCGGCGCCCATCCGCACGGCCTCTTCGCGCGCGACGCCCGGCACCTCAGCCGCTGGCAGCTGACCGTCGACGGCTCGACGCCGACCGTCCTGATGCCCGCCGAGTCCACGGGCGCGAGCGCGACCAGCGTCCTGACCCCGCCCGGCAGCCGCGCCGAGGCGCCCGCGCTGACCGTCTTCCGCGAGCAGCGCGTGAGCGACGGCGGTCTGGTGGAGCGCATCAGGCTCAGCAGCAACCGAGGCGCGCCCTGCGAGACGCTGCTCGCCCTGATCGTCGACGCGGACTTCGCCGATCAGTTCGAGCTGCGTTCCGATCACCGCTGGTACGAGAAGCCGCACGCGGTGCGCACCAGGTCGTTACTTCCCGACGGGGTCGAGTTCGGCTACCGGCGCCGTGAGTGGCACTCGCGCACGGCCGTGACGGCCGAGCCCGCGCCCGAGGCGGTCGAGGAGACCGGCAGCGGCGCGCGGCGGCTGTGCTGGCGCGTCGAGCTGCCGCCGCACGGCTCGGCCGAGCTGACGCTGCGCGTGGCGGCGCACCCGTACGGCGCGCCCGAGTCGGCGGCGGTCTTCCCCGAGGACCCGGCGCCGCGCGAGCTCGACGTCCCCGATGGCTGGCCGGGGCTCGCCCGCGCGTGCGCGCAGGGCCTGGCCGACCTGACCGCGCTGCGCATGACCGCGACCGGCCCCGACGGCGAGCCGGTGCGCGTTCCGGCCGCGGGGGTGCCGTGGTTCCTCACGCTGCTCGGCCGCCATGCCGCGATCGCCTCGCTGTTCGCGCTCCCCGCGCGCCCCGAGACGGCCGCGGCGACGCTGCTCGCGCTGGCCGCGGCGCAGGCCACGGGCGAGGACGCGGACCGGCTCGCGCAGCCGGGCAAGATCGTGCACGAGCTGCGCCACGGCGAGCTCGCCCACTTCGGGCAGGTGCCGTACGGGCGTTACTACGGCTCGGTGGACAGCACCCCGCTCTTCCTCGTGCTGCTGGGCGCCCACGCGCAGGCCACGGGCGACGACAAGCTGGCCCACCGCCTTGAACGGAACGCCCGGGCCGCGGTGGACTGGATGTTCCACTCGGGCGGCCTGGCCGAGCACGGCTATCTGCGCTACCGCGCCGACGAGGGCGGCCTGGCGAACCAGAGCTGGAAGGACTCCCCCGGCGCGATCTGCCGCGCCGACGGCACCCCGGCCAAGGGCGTCATCACGGCGGCATCGGCACAGGGTTACGCGTATGACGCGCTGCGCCGCACGGCCCGCCTGGCGCGTTCCACCTGGGACGACCCCCGGTACGCCGACCGCCTCGACGCGGCGGCCGACGGGCTCAGGGCGCGTTTCCTCGCCGACTTCTGGCTGGACGAGCGGGACTTCCCCGCGCTGGCCCTCGACGGCGAGGGCGAACGGGTCGACGCGCTCGGCTCGGACGCGGGCCATCTGCTGTGGACGGGCATCCTCGACGAGGAGCGTGGCAAGTCCGTGGGGCGGCGCCTGCTCTCGCCCGCGTTCTTCACCGGCTGGGGCGTGCGCACGCTGGCGGCGGGCCAGGAGGCGTACCACCCGCTGTCGTACCACCGGGGCAGCGTGTGGCCGCACGACAGCGCGATCGCGGCACTCGGCCTCGCGCGGTACGGCCTGCACGAGGAGGCGGCGACGCTCACGCGTGGCCTGCTCGCGATGGCGGAGCGGCACGGCTACCGGATGCCCGAGGTGATCGCGGGCTACGCCCGCGCCGAACACCCCGAGCCCGTCCCCTATCCCCACGCGTGCTCGCCGCAGGCGTGGGCGGCGGCCTCGCCGCTCGCGCTGCGCACGGCGGTCTCGAACGTCGCGGCCGCGGCGCGCTGACCGGGCCCCGCCCGCCCCTTCCGGGAGGGGCGGGCGGTCGGGGCCGCGGCAGGGCGGCGGAGTGCGGGGCGGCGGCGCGCGCGGCGCGGTCTCGACGGGGGCGCGCGCGGGGCGGTCAGCCGCCCGAGGTCGCGGACTCCGCGTCGGCGGTGACGCAGGCGCCCGCGTCGTACGGGTCGGCCAGCCAGCCGTCGGGGAGCGCCACTCTGTTCCGGCCCGAGGTGCGGCCACGGGGACCGTCGGCCGCGGCGGGCCACTCCTGGGAGAGGTCAAGGGTGCCCAGCAGGTCCTCCAGCTCGGCGAGCGAGGCGACCACGGCCAGGCGGCCCCGCAGGTCGGAGCCCACCGAGAACCCCTTGGTGTACCAGGCGACATGCTTGCGGAAGTCGATCACGCCGCGCGCCTCGTCCCCGAGCCACTCCCCCAGCAGCCTCGCGTGCCGCAGCATCACGTCGGCGACCTCGCGCAGCGAGGGGCGCGCATAGCCCTCGGGTCCCCGCCCGTCGAACGCGGCCACCAGGTCGGCGAACAGCCATGGGCGGCCCAGGCAGCCGCGGCCCACCACGACGCCGTCGCAGCCGGTCTCGCGCATCATCCGCACCGCGTCGTCGGCGGACCAGATGTCGCCGTTGCCCAGCACGGGGATCTCGGGCACGGCCTCCTTGAGCCGGGCGATCGCGGACCAGTCGGCCCGGCCGCCGTAGTGCTGCGCCGCGGTGCGGCCGTGCAGGGCGATCGCGGTGACGCCCTCGTCCACGGCGATGCGGCCCGCGTCGAGATGGGTGAGGTGGTCGTCGTCGATGCCCTTGCGCATCTTTACCGTGACCGGCAGGCCGCCCGCCCCCGCGACCGCCTCGCGCAGGATCGCGCGCAGCAGCGGGCGCTTGTACGGGAGCGCCGAACCCCCGCCGCGCCTGGTCACCTTGGGGACGGGACAGCCGAAGTTCAGGTCGATGTGGTCGGCCAGGTCCTCGTCGGCGATCATCCGCACCGCGCGCCCGACCGTGGCCGGGTCCACGCCGTAGAGCTGGAGGGAGCGGGGCTTCTCCGCGGCGTCGAAGTGGATGAGCCGCATCGTCTTGTCGTTCCGCTCGACCAGGGCCCTGCTGGTGATCATCTCGCTGACGAACAGCCCGCGCCCGGCCGCGAACTCGCGGCACAGGGTCCTGAACGGCGCGTTGGTGATGCCCGCCATCGGGGCCAGCACCACGGGCGGGTCCACGGCGTGCGGGCCGTAGTGGAGCGGAGTCGTCATGGAGCCCATTGTCCCCCGGCGCGGCGGGGGCCGCGCGGGAGCGGACAGAAGAGATCCTGACAGATATTGACATCTGTCAGTTGATGGGTCACTCTGGGGGCATGACACATTCAGAGACGGCTTCTTCTCCGGTGGCCACTTCCTCCTCCACGACCGCTCCTTCTCCAGCTCCTTCTGCGACTTCGGCTGCTTCTCCGGCTTCGGCTGCTTCTCCGGCTTCGTCCGCGATGCCGCTCCGGCGGCTCGGGGCGACCGGGCCGGAGGTCTCGGCGCTCGGCCTGGGCTGCATGGGCATGTCCGCGCTCTACGGCGAGGCGGACCGCGCCGAGTCCCTGGCGACGATCCACGCCGCGCTCGACGCGGGCGTCACCCTGCTGGACACCGGCGACTTCTACGGCATGGGGCACAACGAGTTGCTGATCGGCGAGGCGCTGCGCACGGCGCCCGCGGGGGCGCGGGAGCGGGCCCTGGTCAGCGTGAAGTTCGGCGCGCTGCGCACCCCTGAGGGCGCCTTCGTCGGCTATGACGGCCGCCCGGCCGCCGTGAAGAGCTTCGCGGCGTACTCCCTGCAACGGCTCGGCACCGACCACATCGACATCTACCGCATCGCGCGGGCCGACCCGGATGTGCCCATCGAGGAGACGGTCGGTGCGATCGCCGAGCTGGTCGAGAGCGGGCATGTGCGCCACATAGGGCTCTCGGAGCTGGGGGCCGACACGATCAGGCGGGCCGCGGCCACCGCGCCGATAGCGGACCTCCAGATCGAGTACTCGCTGGTCTCGCGCGGCATCGAGCCGGAGATCCTGCCCACCGTGCGGGAGTTGGGCATCGGCGTCACGGCCTATGGCGTGCTCTCCCGCGGCCTGATCAGCGGGCACTGGACGCCCGACCGGCGCCTGTCGCCGACCGACTTCCGCGCCATGTCCCCGCGCTTCTCCCCGGAGAACATCCAGCACAATCTCGGCCTGGTCGAGATCCTGCGGGAGATGGCCGACGACAAGGGCGTGACGGTCGCGCAGCTGGCCATCGCGTGGGTGCTCGCCCAGGGCGAGGACATCGTCCCGCTCGTCGGCGCCAGGACCAGGCAGCGGCTGGACGAATCGCTCGCGGCGCTGGGCGTTAGTCTCGACGCCGACGAGCTGGCCGCCCTAGGCAAGGCCCTCCCGCCCGGCTCCATAGCGGGCGAGCGGTATCCGGCGGCCCAGATGGCGCACCTGGACAGCGAGAAGTGAAGTAGGGACGGTATGGCCGAAGCGCTGACGCCCGAGCAGATCCTACGGGCCACGGAGGAGGTGCTGCGGCGCTACGGCCCGGCGAAGGCCACCGTGGTGGACGTGGCGCGGGCCCTCGGCGTCAGCCATGGCACGGTCTACCGCCACTTCAGGACCAAGGCCGCGCTGCGCGAGGCCGTCACCAAGCGCTGGCTCGACCGCACCACCGAGCAGCTGGAGTCCGTGGCCGAGCGCCAGGGCCCGGCCGAGGAACGCCTCGTCGACTGGCTGACGGGCCTGTTCGCGGCGAAGCGGCGCAAGGCGGGCGACGACCCGGAGCTGTTCGCGACGTACACCTCGCTCGTCGGCGAGCACAGCGAGGCCGTCGACCAGCATGTCACCGACCTGGAGGGCCAGCTGGCCCGGATCATCGAGGACGGCCGCGCGCAGGGGACGTTCACCGGCCTGTCCTCGGGGCCCGACACCGCGGCCCGCGCGGTCTTCCAGGCCACCGCCCGCTTCCACGACCCCTCGTATGCCCCGCAGTGGTCCGACCCCTCGGCGGACGCGGACTTCGAGGCGGTGCGCGACCTGATCCTGCGGGGACTGACCAGCTGATCCACCGGCGATCGCCGTCCGTGCCCGGGCACAGGCACGACGGGCGCCCCCGGCGCGGCGGATGGACGTGCCCGCGGGCTAGCCGCGCGCTGGACACCGCGGGCTGGGACGGCTGATCTCGTGAGCGACGCCGGTCGCTCCCGGGTGGGGGCGGACCGGCGTCGGTCGGGAAGGGCGGGGGTCAGCAGCCCACGAGGCGGGCCCCCAGGTAGGACTCGATCTGGTCGAGCGAGACCCGCTCCTGCTTCATCGAGTCACGCTCGCGCACGGTCACGGCGTTGTCGTCCAGGGTGTCGAAGTCGACCGTCACACAAAACGGCGTGCCGATCTCGTCCTGGCGACGGTAGCGGCGGCCGATGGCGCCCGCGTCGTCGAACTCGATGTTCCAGCTCCGGCGCAGCGCGGTGGCCAGGTCGCGGGCCTTCGGGGAGAGCTGGGGGTTCCGGGAGAGCGGCAGCACGCCGACCTTGACCGGGGCGAGGCGCGGGTCGAGGCCGAGCACGGCGCGCTTCTCCATCTTGCCCTTGGCGTTGGGTGCCTCGTCCTCGCGGTACCCGTCGAGGAGGAACGCCAGCATCGTGCGGCCGACACCCGCGGCGGGCTCGATGACATAGGGCGTCCAGCGCTCGCCCGCCTCCTGGTCGAAGTAGCTCAGGTCCTGGCCCGACGCCTTGGAGTGGGCGTTGAGGTCGTAGTCGGTGCGGTTGGCGACACCCTCGAGCTCACCGAACTCCGAGCCCTGGAAGTTGAAGCGGTACTCGATGTCGGCGGTGCGCTTGGAGTAGTGGGACAGCTTCTCCTTGGGGTGCTCGTACCACCGCATGTTCGCCTCGGAGAGGCCGAGGTCGCGGTACCAGCTCCAGCGCTGCTCCATCCAGTATCCGTGCCAGTGCTCGTCCTCGCCTGGCTTGACGAAGAACTCCATCTCCATCTGCTCGAACTCACGGGTGCGGAAGATGAAGTTGCCGGGGGTGATCTCGTTCCTGAAGGACTTGCCCATCTGCGCGATGCCGAACGGCGGCTTGCGGCGCGACGTCTGCTGCACGGCGGCGAAGTTGGTGAAAATGCCCTGCGCGGTCTCGGGCCGCAGATAGGCCACCGAGCCCGAGTCCTGCGTCGGGCCGAGGTGGGTGGAGAGCAGCCCGGAGAACTGCTTGGGCTCGGTGAAGGTGCCCTTGTTCCCGCAGTTGGGGCAGTTGAGGTCGGCGAGGCCGCCGGTGGGCGCGTGGCCGTGCTTCGCCTCGTACGCCTCCTCCAGGTGGTCCGCGCGGAAGCGCTTGTGGCAGGAGGTGCACTCGGTCAGCGGGTCGGTGAAGGTGGCGACGTGCCCCGACGCCTGCCACACCTCCGTGGCCAGGATGACCGACGAGTCGATCCCGACGACGTCGTCGCGCGAGGTGACCATGGCGCGCCACCACTGGCGCTTGATGTTCTCCTTCAGCTCCACGCCCAGCGGCCCGTAGTCCCAGGCGGCACGCTGCCCGCCGTAGATCTCGCTGCTGGGGTAGACGAAGCCACGGCGCTTGCTGAGGCTGACGATGGTGTCGATCTTGTCGGCGGCCACGGTGCTCTCTTCAGGACGAAGGACGACATGGAATTGCCTCAGGTTACCGGCGTACAAGGGGGCCGCAGCAAATCGGTAACGGGAATCCGGACCGGCCGGGGCGACCCCTCCCACAGGGCCCGCCGTCAGGCCACATTGACCCATTTGACAATCATTTCCACTTGTAGTGAAAATGGCTGTCATGACAACAAGACGCCGTTCACGCTCCCGGATACGCATCCCCGCCCTGGCCGCCGGTGCCACGGCACTCGGCCTGCTGGCCCTCTCGGCCTGCGGCTCGGACGACGGCGGGGGCGGGGGCGACGAAGGGCAGGGCGGGGACGGCCGGTTGAGCGTAGTGGCGTCGTTCTATCCGATGGAGTTCCTGGTGGAGCGCATCGGCGGCGACCATGTCTCCGTGGAAACCCTCACCGAGCCGGGCGTCGAGCCGCACGACCTGGAGATCAGCCCCCAGCAGACCGCCTCGCTCCACGAGGCCGACCTCGTCGTCTACCTGGCCGGGCTCCAGCCCGCCGTGGACGACGCGATCGAGCAGTCGGGCGCCGAACACGTCGCCGAGGCCACGTCGTTCACCACCCTCCACGAGGACGAGGGCCACGCCGGGGACGAGCACGGCGAGCACGGCGAGGAGGAGGAGCACGGCGAGGACGAGCACGCCGACGAGGGCCACGGCGAGGACGAGGCCCACGAGGAGGAGCACGGCCACGCGCACGAGGGCGGGCTCGACCCGCATGTGTGGCTCGACCCCGTGAAGTACGGCGAGGTCGCCGAGGGCGTCGGCGCCGCGCTTGCCGAGGCCGACCCGGACAACGCCGCCGACTACGAGCGCGCCACCGCCGAGCTCACCGAGGAGCTGACCGCGCTGGACCAGGAGTTCAGCGAGGGACTGGCCGCGGCCGAGACGGACACGTTCATCACGACGCACTCGGCGTTCGGCTACCTCGCCGAGCGCTACGGCCTCCGCCAGGAGTCCATCGCCGGTCTCGACCCCGAGTCCGAGCCCAGCGCCGCCCGGATGCGCGATCTCCAGGAGATCGCCGAGGCGGACGGCGTGACCACCGTCTTCTTCGAGACCCTGGTCAGCGACGAGACCGCGCGCACCCTGGCCGACGACCTCGGGATCGACACGGCCGTCCTCGACCCGCTCGAGGGAATCACCGAGGACTCCCCCGGCGCTGACTACATCGCCGTGATGCGCGCCAACCTCGAGGCCCTGCGCCTCGCGCTCGGCGCCGCCTGACCCCGGCGGCCCACGGGCCGACGCGCACACGGACAGACGCACGGACACACGCACGGACGCACGACGAGACGGAAGAGGTCCCCCATGGAGCCCGTGATATCCCTGACCGGGGTCCGCGCCGAGCTCGGCGGGCAGCGGGTCCTGCACGGCGTCGACCTGGCCGTGCGCCCCGGCGAGGTGGTCGCGCTGCTCGGCGCCAACGGCTCGGGCAAGTCCACCGCCGTGCGCGCCGCCGTGGGGCAGGTGCCGGTCAGCGCGGGCACGTTGACGCTGTTCGGCACCCCGGTCCGGCGGTTCCGCGACTGGGCCAGGGTCGGCTATGTCCCGCAGCGCTCGACCGCCGCGGGCGGCGTGCCCGCCACCGTGCGCGAGGTCGTCGCGGCAGGGCGCCTGGCCCGCCGCGGCCTGCGCCCGCTGCGCCGCGCCGACCACGCCGCCGTGGACCGCGCCCTTGGCCTGGTGGGCCTGGCCGACCGGGCGCACGACGCGGTGGACGCGCTCTCGGGCGGCCAGCACCAGCGCGTGCTGATCGCGCGCGCGCTGACGGCCGAGCCCGAGGCGTTGATCATGGACGAACCACTCGCGGGCGTCGACCTGGCCAGCCAGCGCGTGCTCGCGGGGACGCTGCGGACGCTGGTCGCCGACGGGGTCGCGGTGCTGCTCGTGCTGCACGAGACGGGCCCGCTCCAGCCATTGATCGACCGGGCCGTCGTGCTGGCCCACGGCCGGGTGGAGCGCACCGTCGAGCACCCGGCCGGGCTGCCCGAGAGCCAGGCATGCCATCCGGCCGACGCCGTTGAGCCGTCGGCCGAGTCGCCGCTCCAGACGGGGATCCTGTGATGTTCGAGCTGCTCGACTACCCCTTCATGCAACGGGCCCTGCTGGCCGCCCTGTTGATCGGCGTGGCCGCCCCCGCCGTCGGCATCTACCTCGTGCAGCGGCGGCAGGCGCTCATGGGCGACGGCATCGGGCATGTCGCGTTGACGGGCGTGGCCCTCGGCTTCCTGTTCGAGAGCAGCCCCGTCTGGACGGCCGTCGCCGTCTCGGCGCTCGGCGCGGTCGGGATGGAGCTGCTGCGCGCCTCGGGGCGTGCGCGCGGCGACATCGCGCTGGCCATGCTGTTCTACGGCGGCATGGCGGGCGGCGTCATGATCATCAACCTGGCGCCCGGCGGCTCGACGGCCAACCTCACCAGCTACCTGTGGGGCTCGGTGACCACCGTCTCGCCCGACGACATCACCGCGATCACGCTGCTCTCGGCGTTCGTGGTGCTGGTGGCGCTCGGGCTGCGCAGGCAGCTGTTCGCGGTGTGCCAGGACGAGGAGTTCGCCCGCGTGACGGGCCTGCCGGTGCGGGCGCTCAACCTGCTGCTCGCCGTCACCGCGGCCGCCACCGTCACCGTCGCGATGCGCGTGGTCGGCCTGCTGCTGGTCAGCGCGCTGATGGTGATCCCCGTGGTGGCCGCCCAGCAGGTCACCCGCGGCTTCGCGACGACGCTGGCCGCGGCCCTGACGATCGGCGTGCTGGTCTCCGTCTCCGGCACCGCCACGTCGTACTACCAGGACGTGCCGCCGGGGGCCACCATCGTGCTCCTGGCGATCGGCGTCTTCGTGCTCGCGGCCCTGCTCGCCGTGCCGCTGGCCAGGCTGCGGGCCAGGCGCGCGCGGCCCGCGACCCCCGGCGCCGGGAGCGATCGCGACCCCGCGCTCGCGGCCCGCCCGTGAAGGCCGCCCGAAACCGATGGCGAAAGGGGCTACCCTGGCCGAGCAGACGACGCAGGAACGAACGACGCTCGGGAGGCTCTCCGTGGGGACGGCAGAACCGTCGGTGCGCGGCCGGTCGACGCGCCAGCGCGCGGCGGTCGCGGCGGCGCTGGCCGAGGTGGACGAGTTCCGCAGCGCGCAGGAGCTGCACGACATGCTCAAGCACCGCGGCGACTCGGTCGGCCTCACCACCGTCTACCGCACCCTCCAGTCGCTCGCCGACGCGGGAGAGGTGGACGTTCTGCGCACCAACGACGGCGAGGCCGTCTACCGCAGGTGCAGCACCGAGGAGCACCACCACCACCTGGTGTGCCGCTCATGCGGCAAGGCGGTGGAGGTCGCGGGGCCCGCGGTCGAGAAGTGGGCGGACGCGATCGCCGCCGAGCACGGGTTCGTGGACGTGGACCACACCGTGGAGATCTTCGGCACATGCGGCGACTGCGCCCGCAGGGCGCAGGAAGGCTAGCCGCCGCCCGCTAGCCCCCCCGCGGGCGCGCCGCCCGAAGCACCGCCAGAGACACCGTCAGAGACACCACCAGGGGCCCCGCCCGCGATCTCGTTGGGGAGGGCGCCGCCGAAGCGGCGGTCGCGTGAGGCGTACTCGGCGCAGGCGTCCCACAGGTTGCGCCGGTCGAAGTCGGGCCACAGCACGTCCTGGTAGACCATCTCGGCGTAAGCGCTCTGCCAGATCAGGTAGTTGGACGTGCGCTGCTCGCCCGAGGGGCGCAGGAAGAGGTCCACGTCCGGCATGTCGGAGTGGTACAGATACCGCGCGAACGTCCGCTCGTCGACCCTCTCCGGCGATATCCGCCCGGCCCGCGCGTCCTCCGCCAGGCGCGCCGCCGCGTCCGCGATCTCCGCGCGGCCACCGTAGTTGACGCACATGTAGAGCGTCATCACGTCGTTGTCCCGCGTGCGCTCCTCGGCCGCCTGGAGCTTGCGGATCACCGACTTCCACAGGCGCGGCTCGCGCCCCGCCCACCGCACGCGCACGCCCATGGCGTCCAGCTCGTCGGTGCGCCGGTCGATCACGTCGCGGTTGAAGCCCATGAGGAAGCGGACCTCGTCGGGGGAACGCTTCCAGTTCTCCGTGGAGAAGGCGTAGAGCGAGAGGTTCCGCACGCCCATCTCGATGCAGCCCTTGACCACTTCGAGGACGACGCCCTCGCCGACCTTGTGCCCCTCGGTACGTGGCAGCCCGCGCCGCTTGGCCCAGCGGCCGTTCCCGTCCATCACGATCGCCACATGGCGGGGGATCAACTCGCCGGGGAGCTTGGGCGGTCGCGCACCCGAGGGGTGCGGGTCGGGGGCGCGGTACTCGCGACGCGGCCGGGACACGAGGATTCCACGGCGGGCCATGGCGAACTCCAGGAGTAGGTGCTGTCCTGCCGCCGAGGGTATCCCTCTCAGCCCTTCTCGACGAACCGCAGGGACCGCAGCCCCCGTTCCAGATGCCAGTGCAGATACGCCGAGACGAGCCCGCTGCCCTCCCTGACGTGCCGGGCCTCGGCCCCGTCGGCCGTCTCCCAGTCGCCCGCGAGCAGCGCGCCAAGCAGCCGCAGCGCCTCGGGGGACGGCACCACGCTGCCGGGAACGCGGCAGTCGCCGCACACCGAACCCCCCGCGGCCACCGAGAAGAAGCGGTTCGGGCCCGGGAGCCCGCACTTCGCGCAGTCGACAAAGGTGGGCGCGTACCCGCCGACCGCGAGCGAACGCAGCAGGAACGCGTCCAGCACGAGCCCCGGCGCGTGCGCCCCGGCGGCCAGCGTCCGCAGCCCGCCCACGAGCAGGAGGTACTGCTGGACGTTCGGCTCGCCCTCGTGGTCGGTGAAGCGCTCCGCGGTCTCCAGCATCGCGGTGCCCGCGGTGTACCGCGCGTAGTCGTCGACGATGTGCCGCCCGTACGGCGCGATCGTCTCGGTCTGCGTGCACAGCGGCAGCCCGCGCCCGACGAGCGCGCCGCCCCGCGCGAAGAACTGCACGTCCACGTGCGAGAACGGCTCAAGGCGCGCGCCAAAGCGCGACTTGGTGCGCCGCACCCCGCGCGCCACCGCACGCACCCGCCCATGGGTCCTGGTCAGCAGTGTGATGATCCGATCCGCCTCCCCGAGCTTCTGGGTGCGCAGCACGATGCCGTCGTCGCGGAACAGGGTCATGCGGGCCATTCTGGCCCATGCCCCGTTCGGCCGACCCCCGCCGGGCGCGGCGGGGGCGGCTCCCGGAAGGTGGAGGGGTGGACCCCTCGGTGACGCCAAGTCGCAGACGGTGGCGCCGCTGGGTCATGTCGGGCGAGCCCGCGCTCCGGATCGGCCGCCTGAACCTGGCCTGGCTGCTGCCGACCGGGCTGCTCGTCACCATCGCCGCCGTGGACACGCAGACCTCGGGCGACCTCAGGATCGTCACCTGGATCGTGCTGGTGCCCGGCATCGCGGCGGCGCTGTGCGGGGTGGTGGCCACGGCCCTGTTCGCCGCGGGCGCCGCCGCCCTCTTCGCGCTCCTCGACCAGGCCCACGAGTACCGCTACCACCGCGGCGCCGTCGACTTCTGGCTCGTGGTGGCGGGCGGGCTGCTCGCCGTGCTCGCCGCGTGGCTGCGCCGCCGCGCCCGCGACCTGCTGGTGAGCGTGGAGAACGCGGCCGACGCGACCCGGCTCGCGGTGCTGCGCCCGATCCCGCGGGGGGCGGGGGGCCTCGAGTCGGCCAGCGTCTACCTGGCGGCGGACAGCGCGGCCCGGGTGGGCGGCGACTTCTTCGACATCCAGCCGTCGCCGCACGGCACGCGCGTGATGCTCGGCGATGTGCAGGGCAAGGGAACGTCCGCGGTGGACGCGGCGGCGGCGCTGCTGAGCGCGTTCAGGGAGGCCGCGTACTACGAGCGGGAGCTCGCGGCGGTGGCGTGGCGCCTGGAGACCAGGATGCGGCGGCACAACTACTACATCGCCGCGCTCGGCCAGCCCGACGCGCGCTTCACGACGGCGGTGCTGGTGTCGTTCCCCCCGGCGGACACCGGCTGGATCGAGCTGGTCAACTTCGGGCACCCCGGGCCGCTCGCCCTCGGCGGCGCGGAGCGCGTGCGGCGGCTGCCCGAGGGCGAGGGGGCGCCGCTCGGCATGGTCGACCTGGTGGCCGGGGTGGAGGGGCACAGGTGGGCGGGGTGGCCGCCGACGCGACGGGTGCCGTTCGGGCGGGGGGAGACGCTGCTGCTGTTCTCGGACGGGGTGACGGAGGCGCGCGACCGGTCGGGCGCGTTCCTGCCGCTGACCGACCGGCTCGAGGAAGACGACGACACCGCGCCCGCCACCGTGGTGGACCGGGTCAGCCGGGCGGTGCTCGACCACACCAGGCGGCGCCTGGCCGACGACACGGCGGTTCTCGCGGTGCGCAGGACGGAGCACCGGGGGGACGAGGGCATCGCGCCCTACGCGTTCCCCGAGCCGCCGCCCGGGGTGCCGCGCGGCTGAGCCCTCACGGCCCTGCCGTCTCGGCCCTGCCGTCTCGGCCCTGCCGTCTCGGCCCTGCCGTCTCGGATGCTGATACGGCCGAGGCGTGTGGCACCGGGGGGATTAGGCTGGGCAGGCGATGCGTTTCGGGATTCTTCTCCTTAGCCGCCGCGGCGAGGGTCTGTAGTCAGGCCGACCCCCTCCCCGCGGAGTGCGGCGCTGCCGTCGGCCCCCACGTCCGTCCGCCCGGGAGAATCGCCCCTCATGAGCAAGCCGACCCCGTTGACCGCCGCCTCCGTACGCCAGCGGCCCTCCGGGATGCCGATCCACAAGTACCGCCCGTTCGAGGCCGTCGACCTGCCCGACCGCACCTGGCCGAGCAGGCGCCTCACCGCCGCCCCCCGCTGGCTCTCCACGGACCTGCGCGACGGCAACCAAGCCCTGATCGACCCGATGTCCCCGGCCCGCAAGCGCGCGATGTTCGACCTGCTGGTGCGCATGGGCTACAAGGAGATCGAGGTCGGCTTCCCGTCATCGGGGCAGACCGACTTCGACTTCGTGCGCTCCATCATCGAGGAGGGCGCCATCCCCGACGACGTCACCATCTCGGTGCTGACACAGGCGCGCGAGGAGCTGATCGAGCGCACCGTCGAGTCGCTCGTGGGCGCCCACCACGCCACCGTCCACCTGTACAACGCGACCGCCCCCACGTTCCGCCGCGTCGTCTTCCGCGGCAGCCGCGAGGACGTCAAGCGGATCGCGGTGGACGGCACCAGGCTGGTGATGAAGTACGCCGAGAAGCTGCTGGACGACCGCACGGTGTTCGGGTACCAGTACAGCCCCGAGATCTTCACCGACACCGAGCTGGACTTCGCCCTCGAGGTCTGCGAGGGCGTCATGGACGTGTGGCAGCCCGACGAGGGCCGCGAGATCATCCTCAACCTGCCCGCCACGGTCGAACGCTCCACGCCCTCCACCCACGCCGACCGCTTCGAGTGGATGGGCCGCCACCTGTCGCGCCGCGAGCACGTGTGCCTGTCCGTCCACCCGCACAACGACCGCGGCACCGCCGTCGCCGCCGCCGAGCTCGCGCTGATGGCGGGCGCTGACCGGATCGAGGGCTGCCTGTTCGGGCAGGGCGAGCGCACCGGGAACGTCGACCTGGTGACCCTGGGCATGAACCTCTTCTCGCAGGGCGTCGACCCGCAGATCGACTTCTCCGAGATCGACGAGATCCGCCGCACATGGGAGTACTGCAACCAGATGGAGGTCCACCCGCGCCACCCGTATGTGGGCGACCTCGTCTACACCGCCTTCTCCGGCTCGCACCAGGACGCGATCAAGAAGGGCTTCGAGGCGATGGCCGAGGAGCCGGGCGACGTGTGGGACGTGCCGTATCTGCCGATCGACCCCAAGGACGTGGGCCGCTCCTACGAGGCCGTGATCCGGGTCAACTCCCAGTCGGGCAAGGGCGGCGTGGCCTATGTCCTCAAGAACGACCACAAGCTGGACCTGCCGCGCCGCATGCAGGTGGAGTTCTCGAAGATCATCCAGGAGAGGACGGACGCCGAGGGCGGCGAGATCACCCCCGCGCTCATGTGGGAGATCTTCACCGACGAGTACCTTCCCGCGCCGGGCTCCGGCTGGGGCCGGGTGGCGCTGCGCGAGGCGCAGACCTCGACGACGAGCGAGGGCCAGGACGCGCTCACCGTCGCGGCCGTGGTCGACGGCGTCGGCACCACGCTGACCGGCACGGGGAACGGCCCGATCGCGGCGTTCTTCGACGCGCTGGCCGCCGCGGGGGTCGTCGGGGACGAGGTCAGGCTGCTTGACTACGTCGAGCACACGATGAGCGAGGGCGCGGGGTCGCAGGCCGCCGCGTACATCGAGTGCGCCATCGGGGACCGGGTGCTGTGGGGCGTCGGCATCGACGCGAACATCGTGCGCGCCTCGCTCAAGGCCGTGGTCTCCGCGGTCAACAGGGCCTCGCGGTAGAGCAGAGGCGCCCGCTTCGTGCCGACGCGCTACTGACGCGGACGCCCGCCTGTGGTTAACATCACGCCCACGGCAGAGTCGCCGGTGGGTTACGGAGGTACGGCGTGGTGCATCCCCGGGTGGCGGGCGTCCGCACGGCCTGGCGCGTGCTGGACGACGGTGATTTCTTCTGCGCGGCCTGCGGCGGCGACCGCTGCTACCGGCGGCTCGGCGGGCGGCGCAGGCTGACCGTCCTCGGGGTGCCGGTGCTGCCGCGCGGCAGGGCCGAGCCCGTCGTCGAGTGCGTCTCGTGCCGCGGCCACTTCCCGCTCACCGCCCTCGACCGGCCCACCACGACCCGGCTCTCCGCGCTGCTGCGCGACGGCGTCCACACGATAGCGCTGGCGCTGCTCGCCGCGGGCGGCGGCGCGGGCGCGGCGGGGTCGGCCGCGCGGCGGGCGGCCGTCGAATCGATCCGCGCGGCGGGCTTCCCCGACTGCACCGAGGAGCGCCTGCTGACGCTCCAGGCCGCGCTCGGCGCGAAGAGCCTTCCGCTGCTCGACCGCGAGGTCAGGGCGACCCTCTCGGAGCTGACCCCGCACCTGGCGTCGCCGGGCCGCGAGTCGCTGCTGCTGCACGGCGCGCGCATCGCCCTGGCCGACGGCCCGTACCACGCCACGGAACGCGCCATGCTCGGCGCGGTCGGCGAGGCGCTGCGCCTGTCCCCCTCGGACACCGAACGGCTGCTCGCGACGGCGCTCTCGGCGTAACGACGCCAACGCCCCCGACAGCCCCGACAGCCCCGACAGCCCCGTCGCCGGGGTCCACGTCAGAAGCCCAGGCGCCTCAGCTGCTTGGGGTCGCGCTGCCAGTCCTTGGCGACCTTCACATGCAGGTCGAGGAAGACCGGGGTGCCGAGCAGGGCCTCGATCTGGCGGCGCGCGGTGCTGCCGACGTGCTTCAGGCGCGCGCCCTTGGGCCCGATGACGATGCCCTTCTGACTGGGGCGTTCGATGAAGAGGTTCGCATGGATGTCGAGCAGCGGGCGGTCGGCCGGGCGGTCGTCGCGCGGCAGCATCTCCTCGACCACGACGGCGATCGAGTGCGGCAGCTCGTCCCGCACCCCCTCGAGCGCGGCCTCCCTGATCAGCTCGGCCACCATGACCTGCTCGGGCTCGTCCGTGAGGTCGCCCTCGGGGTAGAGCGGAGGCCCCTCGGGCAGCAGCGGCACCAGCAGGTCGGCGAGCAGCTCGACCTGGGCGCCCGAGACGGCCGAGACGGGCACGATCTCGGCCCACTCGAACCCCGCCTCCTTGCCGAGGCGGTCCACGGCGATCAGCTGCTCGGCGAGCGCGTCCCGTTCGGCCAGGTCGGTCTTGGTGACCACCGCGACCTTGGGGGTGCGGCGGATCTGCGCGAGCTCGCTCGCGATGAAGCGGTCGCCGGGGCCGACCTTCTCGTTCGCCGGGAGGCAGAAGCCGATCGCGTCGACCTCGGCCCACGTCGCGCGCACCACGTCGTTGAGCCGCTGGCCCAGCAGCGTGCGGGGCTTGTGCAGCCCCGGGGTGTCCACGAGCACGAGCTGGGCATCGGGGCGGTGGACGATGCCGCGCACGGTGTGCCGCGTGGTCTGCGGGCGGTTGGAGGTGATCGCGACCTTGGTGCCGACCAGGGCATTGGTCAGCGTGGACTTGCCCGCGTTGGGGCGGCCGACGAAGCACGCGAAGCCGGAGCGGTGCCCGGCGGGTGCGGAGGAGGAGGCGGGGATGCTCATGAGGCCGCGATCGTCGCACGGAGGACGCCGTCGGGGCCAGCCAGCAGCACGGGAACGCCCGCCCCGCCCAGGTCCCGCACCGCCGCCAGGTCGTCGTCTGGCAGCGTGCCGACCTCGCTGACGACCGAGGCGGCCTCCAGGCCGTCGGCGCCGCTGGCCACCGCCATCGCGACGGCGAGGCGCAGGGCGCTCAGCCGCAGCGAGTCGAGCGCCACCGTGGTCGCCACATAGGTCCGCCCCGTGGTGTCCCGCACCGCGGCCCCCTCGGCGACGCCGTTGCGGGCGCGCGCGCCACGGGCCAGGGTGATGATCTTCTTGTCCTCGGGATCGAGGGGCCCGGTCGGGTCAACGGCGTCAGTCATGGCCCCGAGCTTAGGCCCTGCGCGGGCAGGGCCCCACGGGCCTCACGGCCTCATGGCCTCATGGCCTCATGGCCTCACAGGTCCGTGGTGCCCGGCTGATCGGGCCGCGGCACGGCGGTGCGGCCCGCGGCGACCTCCTCGAGCTTCTCCACGGCCCGCTCGGCGAACGCCACGATGTCGCCCGAGTCCGAGTCGTCACGGCCCGCCTGGGCAACCCGCACGGTGTGCGCGCCGACGCGGGCGATCACGACATCGGCGACGACCGGCGCCGTGGCCGACTCCCCCTCGACCCGCCGCTGGAAGCGAACGGCCAGGCTCTCCTCGCCCAGCTCGTCGACGGACGCGGCGTCCAGGCGTTCCGCGTCATAGGCCACGCGCACCCCGCCGCCCTCGGGCCCCTCGGTGGCGTGGAACGTCCGGCACGCGCCGTCCACGGCGTCGCGCAGCGCGTCGAGCGAACGCCGCGCCCGGTCGGTGTCGCGGTGCGCGGCGGCCACGGTGGTGACGAACGGCCCGCTGCGGGTCCGCGCGAACCCCGCCCGCGCGGCGGTCTTGGCGTCGGTGTCGAACAACTCACGGCAGCGGGACTCACTCGGGTCCGGCACACCGAACCCGCGCCTGGCGGCTGACCGCTCGCTGTCGCTGGCCCACCCGGCGGGAAAGTCCACGGCGTCGAGCAGCGCCTCGCGGAGCTGCTGCTCGCTGAGCGCGTCGGAGGCGAGGGGCCGCCCTGGCGCCAGGGCCAGGCTCAGCATGGCGATCCCCGCGACCACGGCTGTCTGAAGGTGCGTGTCCATGCCTCCCATGGCGCCCCCCGAACGCCCGTACGGCCACCACGTGCGCCCCATTCGAGTGAGCGACGCCCTGCGGGCAGCGGGGGCCTCCGGCGGCGGGACGGGGGAAGACGGGCCACGACTGCCAGGGGCCCCGCCGCCCGCGGCCGGGGCCGCCCCGCGCCCCGCGCCCCGCGCCCCGCGCCCCTGGGGCCGGACCGGTGACCGGGGCGGGCCGGTGCCACGAAAGCGACAGCCGAACGCCGCACGGGCCACACCGGCCCATCGCCTGGCCCCCACGGGAGACGGCGAGACGCCAAGGCGCCACCGCCCAGACCGAGACGCGCCCGCCAAGGCGCGACCCCACCACCGACCACCGGCACCCCCGACGGACCACCCGCCGACCAACGGCCCCTCGCCGCCGAAGGCGGCGCGTCGTACCCCGCCGGAGGCGTGCCGCGGCGCGTCACGGCCCGCCGGAGGCGACGTTCACGCGAGCCGTACCGGCTCGACAAGCACCCGGTCGATCCTGTTGCGCCGTCCCGCGGGCGACTCCGCCGTCAGGCGCAGCGCGGACAGGCCCGTGCCGCCCTGCTCGGCCGAGACGTCCACCTCGGCCACCGCCCCCGCGATCGGCACCCGCCCCAGCGCCTTGGCCAGCAGGCCACCCACCGTCTCCACGTCCTCGTCCTCCAGGCGCAGCCCGTACAACTGCCCGAGCGCTCCGAGGTCGAGACGCGACGTCACGCGGTAGACGCCGTCGCCGACCGACTCCACCGGTGGCAGCTCCACGTCGTACTCGTCGGTGATCTCGCCGACGATCTCTTCCAGGATGTCCTCGATCGTCACCAGTCCCGCCGTGCCGCCGTACTCGTCGATGACGACCGCGACATGCGTGCGGTTGCGCTGCATCTCGCGCAGCAGATCCCCGGCGTTCTTGGTGTCGGGCACGAACGCCGCGGGTCGCATCACCGTCTCGACCAGCTCGGACTCGGCTTCGCGGCTGATGTGCACCTTCCGCGCCAGGTCCTTGAGGTAGACGATGCCGACGATGTCGTCGTCGCTCTCCCCCGTCACCGGGATCCGCGAGAAGCCGGAGCGCAGCGCGAGCGAGAGGCCCTGCCGCAGCGTCTTGTGGCGGTCGAGCGAGACGAGGTCGGTGCGCGGCACCATCACCTCGCGCACCAAGGTGTCGCCGAGCTCGAAGACGGAGTGCACCATGCGGCGTTCCTCGTCCTCGATCAGCGACTCGCGCTCCGCGAGGTCCACCATCGCCCGCAGCTCCGCCTCGGACGCGAAGGGCCCCCTGCGGAAGCCCTTGCCCGGGGTCAGGGCGTTGCCCAGGATGATCAGCGCCTGGATCAGCGGGCCGAGCACGCGCGCCAGCGGGATCAGGACATACGACGCCGCCGTGACCGTGTTGAGCGGGTGCTGGCGGCCGATCGTGCGCGGCGAGACGCCGACGGCGACGAACGACAGCAGTAGCATCACGCCGAACGCCGCGGCCAGCGCCTGCCACACGTCGTCGAACTCCTGGAGGAACGCGTACGCCACGAGCACCGCCGCGGCCATCTCCCCGGCGACGCGCAGCAGGAGCGCGAGGTTCAGGTAACGCGCCGGGTCGGCGGCCACGAGCGCCAGCCGCTCCGCGCCGCGCCGCCCCTTGCGCTGCGCCTCCTCCGCGCGAAAGCCCGTGATCACCGCGAGCGCCGCCTCGGCGCACGAGGAGAGCCAGGCCACGATCAGCAGCCCGACGACGGAGACGAGCAGGGTGGCGGTCATGTGGTGGTGGGGGCTGGGGACGGTCCCGGCAGGCCGCGCTCGGCGCGCCAGCCGTCCACGATGGCCTTCTGGAGCCCGAACATCTCCGCCTTCTCGACCGTCTCCTCGTGGTCGTACCCGAGCAGGTGCAGCACCCCGTGCACGGTGAGCAGCTGGAGCTCGGCGTCCATGGAGTGGCCCGTGGGGGCCGCCTCACCCTGCCGACGGGCCACCTCGGGGCAGAGCACGACATCCCCGAGCAGGCCCTGGACCGGCTCCTCCTCGTCCCGCGAGGGCGGCCGCAGCTCGTCCATCGGGAACGACATCACATCGGTGGGTCCCGGCAGCTCCATCCACTGGAGGTGGAGCTGCTCCATCGCCGCCTCGTCCACCGCGATCACCGAGAGCTCGGAAAGCGGATGGATCCGCATCCGGGTCAGGGCGTAGCGCGCGATGTCGAGGATGGCCCGTTCGTCGATCTCCAGGCCGGATTCGTTGTTGACCTCGATCGCCATGATGAGGAGAGGCTACTTCCCGTTCCGGTCGCCGCCGCGGTCGCCGGTGCGTTCGCTGTTGCGGACGTCGAAGCGGTCGTAGGCGTCCACGATGCGGCCGACCAGCTTGTGGCGGACCACGTCCTGGCTCGTGAGGCGCGAGAAGTGCACGTCGTCGACGCCGTCAAGGATCTCCTGCACCTGGCGCAGGCCACTCTTGGTGCCGCCCGGCAGGTCGACCTGGGTCACATCGCCCGTGATCACGATCTTGGACTCGAACCCCAGGCGCGTGAGGAACATCTTCATCTGCTCGGGGTTGGTGTTCTGTGCCTCGTCCAGGATGATGAACGCGTCGTTCAGCGTCCGGCCGCGCATGTACGCGAGCGGCGCGACCTCGATCGTGCCCGCGCTGAGCAGCCGCGGGATCGAGTCGGGGTCGAGCATGTCGTGCAGCGCGTCGTAGAGGGGGCGCAGATACGGGTCGATCTTCTCGTAGAGCGTCCCCGGCAGGAAGCCGAGCCGCTCCCCCGCCTCGACCGCGGGACGGGTGAGGATGATCCGGTTGACCTGCTTCGACTGGAGCGCCTGCACGGCCTTGGCCATCGCCAGATAGGTCTTGCCCGTGCCCGCGGGGCCGATGCCGAAGACGATCGTGTGGGTGTCGATCGCGTCCACGTAACGCTTCTGGTTGAGCGTCTTGGGGCGGATGGTCTTCCCGCGGTTCGACAGGATGTTCTGCGTCAGGACCTGGGCCGGGCTGGCGCCCGAGCCCTCCTCGCCGCGCAGCATGCTGATCGACCGCTCCACGGCGTCCTCGCTCAGCGGCTGCCCGGTCCGCAGGACGAGCATCATCTCGTCGAACAGGCGCTGAACCAGGCGGACATCGTCCTCCTCGCCGGTGGCGCTGATCTCGTTCCCCCGGACGTGGATGTCGGTGCCGGGGAAAGCCCGCTCGATGACGCGCAGCAGGGAGTCCCCGGAACCCAGCACCGTGACCATGGGGTGCTTGGCCGGCACGGTGAACCGGGCGGTGGCCTCGGCGCGGGCCGCTGGCTGGTGTGTGGGTGTCTGTGTCATGGGCGGCCCACTGCGGACCTGCTCATCCCTCTCTGCGCTGGAGTATCCGTGAAGCCCAGGGTACGCCGCGGATCCGACAGAGCCACAGGAGATTACCCAGCGCGATCGACCCTGTTCGTCGTGCTCTTGACAACGCGCGCAGCGGTGCGGGACCGGCCGCGCGCGGCCGACTGGCCGACCACCGCGACGGCCAGCGCGAGCGCCGCCGCGGCCAGCAGCGCCCAGGCCGCGCCGAGCCCGATCAGGCCCGCACCGGCCGCCGCGCCCGCGCCCATCGTGGCCAGCACGACCGCCCGCCTGACCCACGGCTGACCGCGCCCGTCGGCCATCAGCCCGGTGAGCGTGGAGGTGACCACGACCGTGGGAACGTCGCGGACGGCGAGGTGGCGCGCGGTCGCCGCCTGGCCGCCCAGGGCGAGCGCCAGCGCGCCCGAGACGAGCAACGCCCCCGTCTCGCCCGGGTGGTCGCGCGCCAGCAGCGCGGGCGCCGACCCGGCCACCAGCGCCACCACGGCGCACAGCAGCGCGGTGTGGCGGCCCGCCCAGACCTTCGGCGGCGCCGACCGCAGCGCGAGCCCGCCGAGCGCCGCGCCCGCCGCGAAGGCGGCGAGCACCACGGCGGGCCCGAGCACCGGCAGGCTCCCCGTGCCGGGCACGGCGGCGCCGAGGATGATCAGGTTCCCGGTCATGTTCCCGGCGAAGACGCCGCCGAGGGACAGAAAGCTGACCGCGTCGACCATGCCCGCGGCGAAGGTCAGCACCATCAGCAGGACGAGCGGCAAGCCCTGGCCCTGGCCTGGCATCGTCAGGTGGCGGTGCGGAAGCCGAGGGTCGGCACCGCCCTGCGGCGCGGCCAGGGCCTGGGGTCCTCGGGCAGCACGTCGCGCAGGAACGCGTACCGCTCCAGGGCCTGCCCGAGCGGCCCGCTCTCCGGGGTGAGCCGCCGCACCCGCTGCCACCACGCGGCGATCTCGCCCCACCCTGGCGCGGACAGGGAGCCGCCGAACTCCTGCACCGAGAGCGCCGCCGTGAGCCCGGCGAGCGCCAGCCGGTCGGCCAGCGGCCAGCCCGCGAGCGTCCCGGTGAGGAAGCCTGCGACGAAGACGTCGCCCGCGCCCGTGGTGTCAAGGGCCTCGACGACGATCGCGGGCACATCGGCCGTCTCCCCCGTGCCGCCGTCCACGGCGTACGCGCCGTCCGCGCCCATGGTCACCACGGCGAGTGGCACCGTGCGGGTGAGGGCGTGGGCCGCCGCGCGCGGGGAGTCGGCGCGGGTGTAGCGCATGGCCTCGGTGGCGTTGGGCAGGAACGCCGCGCAGTGCTCCAGGTCGGGCAGCGCGGCCAGGTCCCAGCGCCCGGTGTCGTCCCAGCCGGTGTCCGCGAGGACGAGGCTGCCCGCGCGGGCGGCGGCGCCGATCCACTCCTGGGGCTGGCCGGGGGTGAGCGAGGCGACGCACGAGCGGGCGGGCGGCGGCTTCGGGTCGGCGGCCGAGACGGGCGCCTCGTGGCCGTGCGAGATCATGGTCCGCTCCCCGTCGTAGGCCAGGGAGACGGTGACGGGCGAGTGCCAGCCAGGGAGCGTGGCCGAGCGGGAGAGGTCGATGCCCTCGCCGCGCTCGAGCGTCTCCCAGCAGTACTCGCCGTAGTGGTCGTCGCCGAACGCCGCCGCGAGGCTCGTGCGCAGGCCGAGCCTGGCGAGGGCGGTGGCCATGTTCGCGACGCCGCCCGGGCTCGACCCCATCCCGCGCGCCCAGGACTCGGTGCCGCACACGGGCGCGGAGTCGAGCCCGGTGAAGATGATGTCGAGGAAGACGGTGCCGGTCAGGTACACGTCCCACGGGGGGTCCCCGGGCGCGCGCGCCCTGGCGAGTGGGTCGACGTTCTCCGTGGTCACGAGGCGCTCCCGGTCATGGCGGCGGTCCCTTCCTACGGTACGTTCCGCCTCATGAGGCTCACGATCATCGGCGGCGGCGGTTTCCGTGTCCCCCTGGTATACCGGGCGCTACTGACAACGCCGGGGAGCGAGGTCACGCTGTTCGACCTCGACGAGGCCAGGGTGCGGGTGATCGCCGACGTGCTCGCGGGCATGGCGGCCGGGCGCCGCGACGCCCCGGCGGTGCGGATCGCGCCGTCGCTCGACGAGGCGGTGCGCGGCGCGGACTTCGTGTTCAGCGCGATCCGGGTGGGCGGCACGGCGGGCCGGGTGCGCGACGAGCGGGTGCCGCTGGCCCATGGGGTGCTCGGGCAGGAGACGGTGGGCGCGGGCGGCGTGCTCTACGGGCTGCGCACCGTGCCGGTGGCGCTGCGGATCGCGGCCCGCGTGCGGGCGCTCGCCCCCGACGCGTGGCTGATCAACTTCACCAACCCCGCGGGTCTCGTGACCGAGGCGATGGCCGCGGAGCTGGGCCACCGGGTCATCGGCATCTGCGACTCCCCCGTGGGCCTGGTGCGGCGCGCGGCGCGCGCGGCGGGCGTGGACCCCGACGAGGTGCGCTACGGCTATCTGGGCCTCAACCACCTGGGCTGGCTGCGCTCGTTGACCCACAGGGGCCGTGATCTGCTGCCGGGGCTGCTCGCGGACGACGCGGCGCTCGCGTCGTTCGAGGAAGGGCGCCTCTTCGGCGGCGAGCTGCTGCGGGCGCTCGGCGCGCTGCCCAACGAATACCTCCAGTACTACTACCGCGCGCGGGAAACGCTCGGGGCCGCGCGGGAGGCGGACGAGACGCGCGGGGAGTTCCTCGACCGCCAGCAGGGCGCGTTCTTCGCCGCGGCGGCCCGTGACCCCGGGGGCGCGGGCGCGCTGTGGGAGCGCGCCAGGCGGGAGCGCGAGGAGACCTATGGCGGCGGGGACCGCGACCCGTGGGACCTGGAGGGGGGCGGCTACGAACGCGTCGCGCTCGCCCTGATGCGCGCCATCGCCGAGGACCGCCGCACGCGGCTGATCCTCAACGTCCGCAACGGCGACGCCTGTCCCGCCCTGCCCCATGACGCGATCGTCGAGACGGTGTGCGAGGTCGGCGCCAAGGGCGCCCACCCGGTGCCCTGTCTGTCCCCCGGCATGGCGGAGCTCGGCCTGATGCTCCAGGTGAAGGCGGCCGAACGCGCCACGATCGAGGCGGCCGTGAAGCGCTCGCGCCCCGCGGCCTTGCGCGCCCTGGCCCTGCACCCCCTGGTGGGCTCGGCGGACACGGCGTCCAGGATCCTGGCGGCGGTGGCGTTCCCGCCGCTCTAGGGCCCGCGCCGCCCTGAGGGGCGTCAGGCGCGGGGCGGGACGGGGACGCGGTCCAGGTCACCGGCCACCGTGAGGGCGCCGGTGAAGCCCGCGGCGCGCGCCTCGTCCTCGAACGCCGCGGGGTCCTGGTAGCGCTGCGAGAAGTGCGTCAGCACCAGGTGCCGCACCCCGGCCCCCGCGGCGACGCGCGCGGCCTGCGCGGCGGTGAGGTGGCCGTACTCCTCGGCCAGGCGCGCGTCGCGGTCGAGGAAGGTGGACTCGATGACCAGCAGGTCACACCCGTCGGCCAGCTCGTGGACCCCGTCGCACAGCCGCGTGTCCATGATGAACGCGAAGCGCTGGCCCCGGCGTTCGACGCTGACCTCGTCCAGGGTCACTCCGCGCAGCGAGCCCTCCCGCATCAGCCGCCCGACGTCGGGGCCGCCGATGCCGTGGGCCGCGAGGCGGTCGGGGAGCATCGTGCGGCCCGCGTGTTCGGTCAGCCGGTAGCCGTAGGAGTCGATCGGGTGCGACAGGGGGCGCGCATGGAGCGTGTACCCCTCCGTTCGCGCCAACGCGCCCCCCTCGCCCGCGACGGGGCTCGGCTCGATCCTCGCCGTCTCGTGGTACGCGGTGGCGTGGCGCAGCCGGTCGAAGTACGCCTGCCCGGTGGCCGGGTAGTGCACGGGCACGGGGTGCGGCACGCGGTCGAGGCTGACGCGCTGGAGGACCCCGGCGAGCCCGAGTGCGTGGTCGCCGTGGAAGTGGGTGACGCAGATCCGGGTCAGCTGGTGCGCGGTGACCCCGGCGTACAGCAGCTGCCGCTGCGTTCCCTCGCCGGGGTCGAACAGGATCGCGTCGGAGTCCCAGCGCAGGACGTAGCCGTTGTGGTTGCGCAGCCGGGTCGGCACCTGGCTCGCGGTGCCGAGCACCACGAGCTCACGCGCGGGCACCGGCGGCTCCCGCTACCCGGGCGGCCACGCGAGGCCGCGCCCGCCCAGCACATGGGCGTGCGCGTGGAAGACGGTCTGACCGGCCCCGACCCCCGTGTTGAACACGATGCGGTACCCGGTCTCGTCCACCTTCCCCCCCTCGGCCACCGCGCCCGCCTCGCGCAGCACGTCGGCGGCCAGCGCGGGCGCCTCGGTGGCGAGGGTCACGGCGTCCCGGTAGTGCGCCTTGGGGATCACCAGCACATGGCAGGGCGCCTGGGGGTTGATGTCCTGGAAGGCGACCACCGTGTCCGTCTCGCGGACCACCGTCGCCGGGACCTCGCCCGCCACGATCTTGCAGAACAGGCAGTCGGCCTGGGCTTCTCCCGCCATCGCCTTGGGGCCCTCCTCGCGGGCGTCGTCCAACGAGTACGCCCCCGGATGCTATCGGCTGACCTGGGTGCCTGGAACGCGGGGATGCGGGTACGCGCTCCGTCGGCTCGCCCGGGCACTGTCAGAACCGGCTGGTAACCTCCGACGGCGGGCATGGAAACGACACCGCGCGACCCGAGGACAAGGGATCATGACCGCAGAGCCGCAGCGGGAGCAGTGGGGCTCACGCCTCGGATTCCTCATGGCTGCCATCGGCTCGGCGATCGGTCTCGGGAACATCTGGCGCTTCCCCGCCGTCGCCTACGAGAACGGCGGCGGGGCGTTCCTGCTGCCCTATCTGCTCGCCCTGCTCACGGCCGGGATCCCGCTGCTCATCCTCGAGTACGCCATCGGCCGCAGCCGCCGCTCCTCGCCGCCCGGCGCGACCCGGCTGCTGGCCCGCCCCGCCGAGGCGATCGGCTGGTGGCAGGTGGCGATCTGCTTCGTCGTCGCCACGTACTACGCCGCGATCCTGGCGTGGGCCGTGCGCTACGTCGGCTTCTCCTTCGACCGGTCATGGGGCGACGACCCCGAGGCGTTCCTCATGGGGGACTTCCTCGAGGTCTCCGAGGACCCGGGCGACGTCTCGACGTTCGTGCCGGGCGTGGCCTGGCCGCTGATCGCGGTCTGGGCCGCCGTCCTGGTCATCCTGGCCCTGGGCGTGCGGCGCGGCATCGAGCGGGCGAACACCGTGTTCATCCCGCTGCTCGTCGCGTTCTTCCTCGTCCTGGTGGTGCGGGCGCTCACCCTCGAAGGCGCCGGCCTCGGCCTCGACGCGCTGTTCTCGCCCGACTGGGGCGCCCTGGGGAACGGCAGCGTGTGGGTCGCGGCCTACGGGCAGATCTTCTTCTCGCTCTCCGTCGGCTTCGGCATCATGATCACCTACGCCTCGTATCTCCATCGCGGGTCCGACCTCACCGGCTCCGCCATGGTCGCCGGGTTCGCCAACAGCTCGTTCGAGATCCTGGCGGGCATCGCGGTCTTCGCCACGCTCGGCTTCATGGCGGCGCAGGCCGGGGTCGGGGTCGGCGAGGTGACGGACAGCGGCGTGGGGCTGGCGTTCGTGGCGTTCCCGCAGATCATCTCCGAGATGCCGATGGGCGCGCTGTTCGGCGTGCTGTTCTTCGCCTCGCTGGTGATCGCCGGGCTCACGTCGCTGATCAGCATCGTGCAGGTGATCGTCGCCGCGGTCGAGGGCAGGACGGGGCTGCGCCGCGTCCCCGCCGTGCTCACGGTCGGCGGGGCGGTCGCCGTGGTCTCCACGCTGCTGTTCTCGACCGGCAGTGGGCTGCACTTCCTCGACGTGGCCGACCACTTCATCAACCAGTACGGCATCGTCCTCGCGGGCCTCGTCCTCGTGGTGACGGTCAGCTGGGTGCTGCGCAAGCTGCCCGCGCTCCAGCGCGACGCCGACGCCACGTCGGCGATCGGCCTGGGCATCTGGTGGCGCGTGTGCCTCGGGGCCGTGACGCCGCTCGTGCTCACCTGGATGATGGTGGACAGCCTGACCGACGAGTTCGAGGAGAATTACGCCGGATACGACTCGTCGTTCCTGCTCTGGTCCGGGTGGGCCGTGGCGGGCGGTGCGCTGCTGATCGGCGTGGTGTTCTCGCTGGTCCCGTGGCGGCGCTCCCCGGCCGCCCCGCCCCCGCCCACCGCCGAGCCTGAGCAGGTGCCGGAGAGGAGCCTGTGATGTCCACGGATGCCGTGGTGATGCTGATCGTGACCATCGGGGTGGTGTGGGGCGGCCTGGTGGCCGCGATCGTCAAGCTGCGCGGCCACCCCGATGAGCGGGCCTCGTAACGCCGTCCGGCTCCGTTTCTCGCTGGCCACCGACCCGGACACCGGGCGGCCCGTGGCCACGGCGGTGGACGCGCCGGGCGGGGGCGCGGCGTTCGAGGGCGCGGCGTTCGAGGGGGTGCCCGCCGCGCTGGCGCACCTGGTCGCCGCGGCGGCCCCGGCCCCCGGCCGCGGATCGCTCGGCCACTCCAGGGTGCCGGGCGGCGGGGGCGCGGTGCTGTGCCATGTGCCCGAGGGCGGCGGCACCGCGGAGGTGCTGTTCGTGCCGGACGGCGCGGCGGGGGCGCCCGTTCCGCACCCCGTCGACCTGTGGCGGCCGCCGGGGTGGGCGGACGACGAGCGGCTGGCGCGGTTCGCCAGGGAGCGGGCGGACCGGGTGGTGCCGTTCCTGTCCGATGTGCGGCGGCTGTTCGTCTCGTTCGACGGGCGGCCGCTCGTCGTCGCCGAGGACGAGCAGGAGACGGTGGCGCTGTGGATCGCGCTCGCCTGCCGCTTTCTGCACCGCTCGGGCGAGCCCGCGAACGCCGGGGCGCTGACGTTCACCACGCGCGCCCCCCGGCCCCACGACGCGCCCCAGCAGATCGTGGGGATCGGCCCCGACAGCCCGTTCGACCGCGCCGACCCGCGGCTGCTGCGCGCCCGGTACCGGGTGCACGACGGGCTCGGCGGCGAGGGCAGCCCGCCCGAGCCCGACCCCTGGGTGGAGCAGGTGGTGCGCTCGTGGCTGCGCCCCGCCGACGAGCGGCTGAGGCTTGCGGCGGAGCGGCTGCGCGGGCGCCCCCACGAGCTGCGCGGCGTCGGTCTGTTCCGGATGCTGGCCGGGCGGCTGCCCGCGGGCGGCCCCGGGGACGCCGCGTCCCTCGTGCTGCTCTACGAGCTGGTGTGGGGCAGGGACGACCCCGATGTCGCGGGCGCGCTCGAGCTGATCCGCTCGTGCCCCCCGGCGCTGCTCGCCGAGGCGCAGCTGCGCCCCCGGCTCGCCGGGGCGCTGGTCGGCACGGGCGAGATCACCGACGAGCACTGCGCGCTGGCGAGGGAGCTGCTGCGGGTCGAGCGCACCCTGCCGCTCGACCCGGTGCCGCGCACCACGGCCCAGCTGCTGATCGCGGGCCAGGACATCGCGGCGGGCGGCCCGGCGGCCGAGGCCGCGGAGCGCTTTCTGCGCACCGAGCTGAACATGCCGCACCCCCGCGTCCCCCGGGCCCCGCTCGCCTGGGCCCGCCGTCGGCTGCGCCGCTCCGAGACCGGCGCGCGCCTGCCCCCGCCGCTCCCTGGCCCGCGCCGCGGGCGCCGCACGGAGTGGGAGGAGCGCCCCGGCGCGTGACGGGCGTCACCGGCGCGCGCGGGGCGCGTTCAGGCCCAGCGGCCCGTGCGGCCCATGAGCAGCGCCGCCGCCGCGGTCCCCGCGGTCGAGGTGCGCAGCACGGTGGGCCCGAGCCGGTAGGGCGTGGCGCCCGCCGCGGTGAACGCCGCCAGCTCGTCGGGGGTCACCCCGCCCTCGGGGCCCACGATCAGCACCAGCTCCCCGGCGTCGGGCAGCGGAGCGGTGGCCAGCGGCGCCGTGGCGCCCTCGTGCAGGACCGCGGCGAACGCCGCCTCCTTGGCCAGCCACTCGGCGACCTCACGGGTGGGCATGGCCGCGGCCACCCGGGGGAAACGCGTCCTGCGCGCCTGCTTGCCCGCCTCGCGCGCCGTCGCGCGCCACTTGGCCAGGGACCTGGCGCCGCGCTCGCCCCGCCACTGGGTGACGCAACGGGCCGCGGACCAGGGGATGATCGCGTCCACGCCCGTCTCGGTCATGGTCTCCACGGCCAGCTCGCCGCGGTCCCCCTTGGGCAGCGCCTGCACGACCGTGATCCAGGGCCGCGGCGGCGGCTCGTGCCAGACCTCGCCGACCTCGACGGTCAGCCGGTCCTTGCCCTCGACGGCCGCGACCGTGCCGAAGGCGCCCGTGCCCTCGCCGTCGGTGAGGACCACGGCCTCGCCGACCCTCAGGCGCCGCACGGAGACCGCGTGACGCCCCTCGGGCCCTTCGAGCAGCAGCGCGGCGCCGCGCCCGACGGCCGTGAGCGAGTCGTGCACAAAGACCGGAGCGGTCGTCATATGACCGCCGCCTAGCGGCCGTTGAAGGCGTCCTTCAGCCGGGAGAACAGCCCCTGCTGCCCCGGCTGGAACTGCCCGAGCGGACGCTCCTCGCCCCTCAGCTTCGCCAGCCGGCGCAGCAGCTCCTCCTGCTCGGGGTCGAGCTTGCCAGGGGTCTGCACCTCGACATGGACGACGAGGTCACCCCGGCCGTTGCTCCGCAGGTGGGAGACGCCGCGGCCGTGCAGCGGTATCGACTGCCCCGACTGCGTGCCGGGCCTGATGTCGACCTCTTCCATGCCGTCGAGCGTTTCGAGCGGCACCTTGGTGCCCAGCGCGGCCGCCGTCATCGGGATCGTGACCGTGCAGTGCAGGTCGTCGCCGCGACGCTGGAAGACCGGGTGCGGCTTCTCGCGGATCTCGACATACAGGTCGCCCGCGGGGCCGCCGCCAGGGCCGACCTCGCCCTCGCCCGCGAGCTGGATGCGCGTGCCGTTGTCCACGCCCGCGGGGATCTTGACCGTCAGCGTGCGGCGCGTGCGGACCCGCCCGTCGCCCGCGCACTCGGGGCACGGGGTCGGCACCACGGTGCCGAAGCCCTGGCACTGCGGGCACGGCCGCGACGTCATGACCTGGCCGAGGAACGAGCGCGTGACCTGCGAGACCTCGCCGCGCCCTCGGCACATGTCGCACGTCTGCGCGGAGGTGCCGGGGGCCGCGCCCTCGCCGTTGCACGTGGTGCAGACGGTGGCCGTGTCGACCTGGATCTCCTTGGTGGTGCCGAACGCCGCCTCGTTGAGGTCGATCTCCAGACGGATCATGGCGTCCTGGCCGCGCCGCGTGCGCGACTTCGGGCCGCGCTGCGACGCGGTGCCGAAGAAGGCGTCCATGATGTCCGAGAAGTTCCCGAAGCCGCCCGCGCCGAAGCCCGCGCCCGCGCCCGCCGACGCGCCGCCCATGGGGTCGCCGCCCAGGTCGTACATCTGCTTCTTCTGCGGGTCGGAGAGCACCTCGTACGCGGTGTTGATCTCCTTGAACCGCTCTTGCGTCTTCGGGTCCGGATTCACGTCCGGGTGGAGCTCCCGCGCGAGCCTGCGAAAGGCCTTCTTGATCTCGTCCTGCGAGGCATCGCGCTGCACGCCCAGGACCGCGTAGTAGTCCGCCGCCACTTAGTTCTCCGCGAGGATCTGTCCGACGTACCGTGCCACTGCGCGCACCGCTCCCATCGTTCCGGGGTAGTCCATGCGGGTCGGTCCGACCACGCCGAGCTTAGCGACCGCCTCGTCCCCTGAACCGTAACCGACTGAGACGACCGATGTGGAGGTGAGCCCCTCATGGGCGTTCTCGTGGCCGATGCGCACGGTCACTCCCGAGTCCTTGGCCTCCCCCAGGAGCTTCAGGAGCACGACCTGCTCCTCGAGCGCCTCGAGCACCGGACGGATGGTGAGGGGGAAGTCGGTCGCGAAGCGGGTCAGATTGGCGGTGCCGCCGATCATGAGCCGCTCCTCCGTCTCCTCCACCAGAGTCTCGAGCAGGGAGGACAGCACCGTCGAGACCGTCCCCCGGTCCTCGGCGTCGAACGAGTCGGGCAGGTCCGCCACGAGCGGCGGCACGTCGGTGAAGCGCTCCCCGACGATCCTGCTGTTCAGCCGGGCGCGGAGATCGGCGAGCGACGTCTCGCCGAACGGCGCGGGGCAGTCCACCACGCGCTGCTCGACGCGGCCCGTGTCCGTGATCAGCACCAGCATGAGGCGGGCCGGGGCCAGGGAGAGCAGCTCCACATGGCGCACCGTGGAACGGCTCAGCGAGGGGTACTGCACGACCGCGACCTGCCGGGTGAGCTGGGCGAGGAGGCGGACCGTGCGGCCCACCACGTCGTCCAGGTCCACGGCGCTCTCCAGGAAGCTCTGGATGGCACGGCGCTCGGGCGTCGACAGGGGCTTGACGTCGGCCAGCTTGTCGACGAACAGCCGATAGCCCTTGTCCGTGGGCACGCGCCCCGCGCTGGTGTGCGGCTGGGCGATGTACCCCTCCTCCTCGAGCGCGGCCATGTCGTTGCGCACGGTCGCGGGGGACACCTGGAGGTTGTGCCGCTCGGTCAACGCCTTGGAGCCGACCGGCTCCTCCGTGCCGACGTAGTCCTGGACGATGGCTCGCAACACCTCGAGCCTGCGTTCACTGAGCATGTCGCACACCTCCCGTCCGGCGGTCACCTGTCTGGCTGCCGTCCTGGCACTCCGCTGGGCTGAGTGCCAAGCCCTGTCCCAGTGTACGGCCGGGTAGCACGGCCAGGGAACGAGCAGCCGGGAGAGATCGGGGAGAACTGGGGGGCACGTTACGGTCGTGGCATGGACACGCGGGACGCAAGGGACATGGGGGACCCCGCGGGCTGGGACGAGCCCGCTCCCGGGGTGCTGCGCCGTCGGCTGCCCGGGTGGGACGAGACGGTCGGGGCGGTCGTGGGCGGCGACGGGGTGCTGCTGGTGGACGCGGGCCCGTCGCGTTCGGCGGCCGCCGCGCTGGCCGAAGGGCTGCGCAGGCGGCTCGGGGCACCCGTGACGCGCCTCGTCCTCACGCACGCGCACTTCGACCACGCGCTGGGCGCGGGCGCGTTCCCCGGGGCCGAACGGTACGCGGCGGCCGGTCTCGCCGCTTCGCTGGCGCGGGGGGCGCGCGCGGCGCTGGCCGCCGACGCCGCGCGCCACGGGGCGGACCGGGCGGCGGCTGAGGCGGACGCGCGCGCCGTTCCCGGGCAGTGGCGTGAGGTACGCGGGGGACTGACGGTGTCGCTCGGGGGCGCGCGGAGCGTGGTGCTGGCGTCCCTCGGCGCCGCGCACTCCCCCGGTGACCTGGCGGTGCTGGTGCCGGGAACGCCGCCCGTGGTGTTCTGCGGCGACCTCGTCGAGGAGTCGGGCGAGCCCCAGGCGGGCGATGACGCGTCGCCCGAACGCTGGCCCGCCGCCCTCGACCGGCTGCTCGCCATCGGCGGCCCCGCCGCGCGGTATGTGCCGGGCCACGGGGCGGTGGTGGACGCGGCGTTCGTCGGGGCCCAACGGGCCGCGCTCGCCCGGCGCTTCGGGATCGGCCGCCCCCGCCCATGATCTGATGGGCGCATGCGCAGCAGACGGTACGGACCGGATCTCGGCGGCCCCGATCTCACGCCGCCATGGAAGCGATCGGCGCCCGCCCCCGAGGTGCCTGCCGAGCCCGACCTGGTGGTCGAGGAGGTCACCACGGGGTTCTGCGGCGCGGTGATCGCGTGCGACAAGGCGACCGTGACGCTGGAGGACCGTTTCGGCGCCCATCGGGTCTTCCCGCTCGAGCCGCGCGGCTTCCTGCTCGAAGGCGGGCCCGTCACGCTGGTCCGCCCCCGGGCGACGCCTCCCGCGGGGCGGGGGCGCCCCACGAGGACGGCCTCCGGGTCGATCGCCGTGCCGGGCGCCCGCGCGCGAGTGGCGCGCGCCGGGCGCATCTATGTGGAGGGGCGCCACGACGCCGAGCTGGTCGAGAAGGTGTGGGGCGACGACCTGCGCGTGGAGGGCGTGGTCGTGGAGTACCTGGCGGGCATCGACGATCTCGGAGCCGTCGTCGCGGAGTTCGGCCCCTCGGCCGACGCCAGGCTCGGGGTGCTGGTGGACCACCTGGTGCCGGGGTCGAAGGAGTGGCGGATCGCCGCGGGGATCGACGACCCGCATGTGCTGGTCGTGGGCCACCCGTTCATCGACATCTGGGCGGCGGTCAAGCCGTCGGCGGTCGGGATCGACGCGTGGCCCGACGTGCCCCGCGGCCAGGACTGGAAGACGGGCGTGTGCCGGGCGCTGGGCTGGCCTGGGCCCACGGGCGCGGCCTGGCAGCGGATCCTGTCGCGGGTGCGCGACTACCGCGACCTCGACCCGGGGCTGCTCGGCCCGGTCGAGCACCTGATCGACCATGTGACGGTCGGCACCTCCGCCTGAGCCGGGCAGCCGCGCCCGGGTGGCGGACAATGGGGGCCATGCCCTCCGCCCTCCCCGAAGGCGAGCCCGTCCCCGACGACGGCGCGCTCCCCGCGTCGGCCCGCTCGGGCGCCGCCGACCGGCCGCTCGCGTTCTATCTGCATGTGCCGTACTGCGCGTCCCGCTGCGGCTACTGCGACTTCAACACCTACACGGCGAGCGAGCTGCGCGGCTCGGGCGGCGTCCTGGCCTCCCGCGAGCGGTACGCCGAGACGCTCGAGCTCGAGGTCAGGCTGGCGCGCAAGGTGCTGGGCGACGACCCGCGCCCGGCGAGCACGGTGTTCGTCGGCGGCGGAACGCCCACGCTGCTGCCGCCCGAGGCGCTGGCGCGGATGCTCGACGCGGTGCGGAGCGAGTTCGGTCTCGCCCCGGGGGCCGAGGTGACCACGGAGGCGAACCCCGACTCCGTCGCCCCCGCGTCCCTCGCGGCGCTGCGCGCGGCGGGCTTCAACCGGATCTCGTTCGGCATGCAGAGCGCGCGCCCCCATGTGCTCGCGCTGCTGGAACGCACCCACACGCCGGGGCGCCCGGAGGCGTGCGTGGCCGAGGCGCGCGCCGCGGGGTTCGACCATGTGAACCTCGACCTGATCTACGGAACGCCCGGCGAGACCGACGACGACTGGCGCGCCTCGCTTGACGCGGCGATCGGCGCGAGCCCCGACCATGTCTCGGCGTACTCGCTGATCGTCGAGGAGGGGACGCGGCTGGCCGCCAGGGTGCGGCGGGGCGAGGTCCCGATGACGGACGAGGACGAGCACGCGGACCGTTACCTGATCGCGGACGAGACGCTGTCGGCGGCGGGCTTCGCCTGGTACGAGGTCTCCAACTGGGCGACGTCACCCGCCGCCCGCTGCCACCACAACGAGCTGTACTGGACGGGCGCCGACTGGTGGGGCGCGGGCCCCGGCGCCCACAGCCATGTGGGCGGCACCCGCTGGTGGAACGCCAAGCACCCCGGCGCCTACGCGGCGGCCCTCGCGGCGGGCCGCTCCCCCGGCGCGGGCCGGGAGGTCCTGACGGCCGAGGACCGCAGGGTGGAGCGGATCCTCCTCGAACTCCGCCTCGCCGAAGGCTGCCCGCTGTCGCTGCTGCGCCCCGCGGGACTCACGGCGGCCAGGCAGGCGGAACGCAACGGCCTCCTCCACCTGACCCCGACCCACGCACGCCTGACCCTGAACGGCCGCCTCGTGGCGGACGCGATCGTCCGCGACCTGGTGGACTGATCCGCCCCTCCGGGAAGCCCCCAACGGGACGGCCCGCGGCCCGCGAAACGGCCTGCGGCCCGCCACGCCACCCAGGTGCGCGTTCCGGGCGCAGCCCGGGGCGCACCGGCGCGCCAACGCCGCCCGCACCTGCACGGTACGGACCCAGGCACACCCCGGTGCCCACCCGCGCGCGAACGCCACGGACCCACGCAGGACAACGAGCGGACGCGCCCCCGCGCGGGCCAACAACCGGCCGCCGCGCAGCAAGAGACCCGGCGCAGCCCGAAACGCACCGGCACCAGCACCGTTGACTCGCCACCGCGCGGTGCGTGTCCGGGCGAAGCCCGGCGCGCAGCAGCGCCGCGGACCCGCGGGCCCGGGCGAAGCCCGGTTGACCCGCCGCGACGGGTCCGGGCGGAGCCCGGGGCGGGTCCGGAGGGCGCCCGTGCGCCTCCGCGGACCGGGGTGGGTGGGCGCGCGGGTGAGGCCCGGCGAGGGCTACTCCGCGAACATCCCCTCGATCAGTGGCTCGAACTCCCGCTCCACCGCGGGCCGCTTGAGCTTCAGGCTCGGCGTCAGGTCACCGTGTTCGACGTCGAGCTCGCGCGGCAACAGCTCGAACTTCTTGATCGTCTGCCACCGCTGCAACCCCGCGTTGAGCGTGTCGACATAGCCCTCGATCAGCCGCCGGGTCCGCTCGTGGGCCACGACCTCCGCGTAACCGCCGGTCAGGCCCTCCTCCTTGGCCCACCCCAGGATCGCCGCCTCGTCCAACGCGATGAGCGCCGCGCAGTACTTGCGGCCCGCGCCGATCACCACCATCGTCGAGGCGTAGGGGCACACCACCTTGAAGCGGCCCTCGATCTCCGTGGGCGCGACATACTTCCCGACCGACGTCTTGAACAGGTCCTTCTTCCGGTCGGTGACCCGCAGATACCCGTCGTCGGACAGCTCCCCGATGTCCCCGGTGTGGAACCAGCCGTCGGGTGCGAGCACCTTCTCCGTCTGCTCGGGCAGCCCGTGATAGCCCTGCATGATGCCGGGCCCGCGCAGCAGGATCTCGCCGTCCTCGGCTATCCGCACCTCGTTGCCGGGGAACGCCTTGCCGACCGTCCCGGTGCGCAGCGCGTCGCTGGGGTTGATGAAGCTGGCCGCGGCCGACTCGGTCAGCCCGTAGCCCTCCAGGATCGGTATCCCCGCGCCCGCGAAGAAGAATCCGATGTCCGGGGTGAGCGCGGCGGAGCCTGAGACGCACGCCCGCATGTTCCCGCCGAACGCCGCCCGCAGCTTCTTGTAGACCAGCCGGTCGGCGACCGCGTGCTTCACCGCGAGCCCGGCGGGCACGGACGCCTTGCCGGTGCGGCGGAAGCTCTCCTGGGAGGCGCGGGCGTGGGCGCGGGCCACGTCGGCGGACCAGTTGAATATTCTGAGCCTCGCCGCCCCGCCCGCCCTGGCCTTGGCCGCGACGCCGTTGTAGACGCGCTCGAAGATGCGCGGCACGCCGCACATGTAGGTGGGCTTGACCGCGGGAAGGTTCTCGATGATCTTGTCGACCCGGCCGTCCACGGCCATCACATGGCCGACCTTGATGTGCCCGGCGAGGAGCACCTTGCCGAAGACGTGCGCGAGCGGCAGCCACAGGTACTGGATGTCGTCCTCGTGCACGACGTTGACGGCCTCGATGGCCAGGGCCATGTAGGACCATGTGTCCTGGCTCAGCCGCACGCCCTTGGGGCTGCCCGTGGTGCCCGACGTGTAGATCAACGTCGCCAGCTGGTCGCTGCCCAGCGCCGCTATCGTGTCGGTGACGCAGTCGGGCTTGGCCTCCAGGTATGCGGCGCCCCGCTCGGCCAACTCGGCCAGCGAGAGCACCCACCCCTCCGGGTCGTCCGCCGCTGGCTCGACCCCGGCCGGGTCGATCACGACGACGTGCGCCAGGCCGGGCAGGTCGCCGCGCTTCTCACGGACCTTGGCAAGCTGCGCGGCGTCCTCGGCTATGAGCACGCGGCTGCCGGAGTCGGCCAGGATGAACGCGGTCTCGTCGGCGTTCGTCTGCGGGTAGACCGTGGTGGTCGCGGCGCCCGCGCACATGATGCCGAAGTCGGCCAGGATCCAGTCGACGCGCGTCGTCGAGGCGATGGCGACGCGCTCCTCGGGGCGTATGCCGAGGCCCATCAGCCCGGCGGCGATGGCGTACACGCGCTGCGCGGCCTGCGCCCACGTGTAGCTGTGCCACGCGTCGGGGCCCCCTTCCGTGGCGACCGGGTAGCGGAACGCCTCCAGGTCGGGGGTCTCCGCCACGCGATCGAGGAGCAGATGCGCCACGGAGGGCGGACGGTCGCTGATCGAGGTGATCGACGGCTGTGTCTCGGTCACGACTTCCTCCGGGGGCCGCACTGCAACGGACGTAACTGCCGGGTAACCCATGGGTGGCGATCAGACTAAGCGCCCGGGCCCCGGCGCGTAAGGGTCTTCCCGCCCGTCATTTCTTGCTCTTCGCCTCGCCACCGTCCGCGTCGGAGGAGAGCGCGGCGATGAACGCCTCCTGAGGCACCTCGACGCGGCCGACCATCTTCATGCGCTTCTTCCCCTCCTTCTGCTTCTCCAGCAGCTTCCGCTTCCGCGAGATGTCGCCGCCGTAGCACTTGGAGAGCACGTCCTTGCGGATCGCCCGCACGGTCTCCCTGGCGATCACCCGGGAGCCGATGGCGGCCTGGATCGGCACCTCGAACTGCTGCCGCGGGATGAGCTCGCGCAGCTTCGCGGCCATCTTGACGCCGTACGCGTACGCCTTGTCCTTGTGCACGATCGCGGAGAACGCGTCCACCTTGTCGCCGTGCAGCAGGATGTCGACCTTGACCAGGGCCGCGGCCTGCTCGCCCGTGGGCTCGTAGTCGAGGGAGGCGTAGCCGCGGGTCTTGGACTTCAGGGCGTCGAAGAAGTCGAAGACGATCTCGGCGAGCGGCAGGGTGTAGCGCAGCTCGACGCGCTCCTCGGAGAGGTAGTCCATACCCTTCATGACGCCGCGCCTGGTCTGGCACAGCTCCATGATCGCGCCGATGTACTCGCTCGGGGCGATCAACGTCGCGCGCACGACCGGCTCGCGCACGTCCGCCACCTTGCCCGCGGGGAACTCGCTGGGGTTGGTGACCGTGTGCTCGGCGCCGTCCTCCATGGTCACGCCGTAGACGACGTTGGGCGCGGTGGCGATCAGGTCGAGGCCGAACTCCCGCTCGAGGCGTTCCCTGATGACCTCCAGGTGCAGCAGGCCGAGGAAGCCCACGCGGAAGCCGAAGCCGAGGGCGGCGGAGGTCTCCGGCTCGTACACCAGGGCCGCGTCGTTGAGCTGGAGCTTCTCCAGGGCGTCGCGCAGCGCGGGGTAGTCGGAGCCGTCGATGGGATAGATCCCCGAGAACACCATCGGCTTGGGGTCCTTGTACCCGCCAAGGGCCTCGGTGGCGCCGCCGCGCTGGAAGGTGACGGTGTCGCCGACCCTGGACTGGCGGACGTCCTTCACTCCGGTGATGAGATAGCCGACCTCGCCCACGGCGAGGCCGTCGGCGGGGGTCATCTCGGGGGAGTTGACGCCGATCTCCAGCAGCTCGTGGGTGGCGCCCGTGGACATCATCGCGATGCGGTCGCGGTGGCCGAGGCGGCCGTCGACGACCTTCACATAGGTGACCACGCCGCGGTAGGCGTCGTAGACCGAGTCGAAGATCATCGCGCGGGCCGGGGCGTCGGCGACGCCGACCGGGGCGGGGACCTGGCGGACCACCTCGTCGAGCAGCGCCTCGACGCCCTCGCCCGTCTTGGCGGAGACGCGCAGCACGTCGCCGGGGTCACAGCCGATGAGGTGCGCGAGCTCGGCCGCGAACTTGTCGGGCTGGGCGGCGGGCAGGTCGATCTTGTTGAGCACGGGGACGATCGTGAGGTCGTTCTCCATCGCCAGGTAGAGGTTGGCGAGGGTCTGGGCCTCGATGCCCTGGGCGGCGTCCACCAGCAGGACGCAGCCCTCGCACGCGGCGAGGGAGCGGGAGACCTCGTAGGTGAAGTCGACGTGCCCCGGGGTGTCGATCATGTTCAGCACATGGGCGGTGTCCCCCGCGGCCCAGGGCATCCTGACCGCCTGGGACTTGATCGTGATGCCCCGCTCGCGCTCGATGTCCATCCGGTCGAGATACTGGGCACGCATCTGGCGCTGTTCGACGACGCCGGTGAGCTGGAGCATCCGGTCGGCAAGGGTCGACTTGCCGTGGTCGATGTGCGCGATGATGCAGAAGTTGCGGATGAGAGCCGGGTCGGTGCGGCTCGGCTCCGGCGCGTTCGATGAGATCGCGGGCACGCGGGATCCTGTCGGGTCATGGCTGTGGGTCGTGTGGTCGCTGTCCATCGTCCCATGCGGACGGGGGGCGCCCCGGATTGGGAGCGCGGGGTCGGCCGCTGGTAGGCTGGCCCACTGTGTCCGGTGAGGGCGCGTTCTTTTTCTCTCCATCTCCACCGAGAAGGCTCACTTCGTGGCGAACATCAAGTCCCAGATCAAGCGCATCAAGACAAACGAGAAGGCCCGCCTGCGGAACCAGGCGATCAAGTCCGAGGTCAAGACGGCGGTGCGCCGGGCGCGCGAGGCCGTGGCCACCGGCGACGCCGAGAAGGCCGAGGCGGCGCGGCGCGAGGCGTCCCGCAAGCTCGACAAGGCCGTGAGCAAGGGCGTTCTGCACAAGAACAACGCCGCCAACAAGAAGTCGGCGCTCGCCCAGCAGGTCAACGCGCTCCAGGGCTGACGCCCGCGCGCCGGTACGGCTCGGCGGCCCCTCTCTCCGCCGCTGCCGGTCGCGACACCGCACCGATCACCGTTCGCCACGCGGGTGCGGTGTCCTTGTGAACGCTTGTCCTTGTGAACGCTGTCCTTGTGAACGTTTCCAGGGCCCCTGGCCACCCCTCGTGGGTGGCCGGGGGCCCTTCCATGTCGCGCGCGTTCCGGGGGAAGTTCCGGAAACGCGAGGGAGCGGCGGCAGTTGAGCGGGTAGATTCGCCGTATGTCGATGCCGGGGGGCTCGAACCCTTATCAGCAGCCGCAGCCGTATGGCGCGCCGCCCGCGTCCTACGGCTATCCGCAGGGGCCCGGCGGGTTCGGGCCGATGGTGCCGCCGGGGCCGCCGCCGCGCGGCGGGGGCCGTTCGGCGGTGTGGGTCGCGGGCTTCGCGGGCGCGCTGCTCGCGTCGGCCGCATGGGGCGGGGTCGTGGTGGCCACGGGGGGTCTCGGCTCGGGCGAGGAGGACGCCGACCTGGCCGGGTACCGGTTCGCGCGGGACATGTGCGAGACGGGCGACATGACCGCGTTCGAGGAGGACTACCAGCCCTACGCGGACAGCGAGCCGCGTCCCCAGTCGGCGCGGAGCGACGATCTCGACCTGAGCAGCTGTGAGTTCTCCCTCGAGCCGCGGGGCGCGGACCCGAGCGGCTACGAGACGGCGTACATGACGTACGAGATCACTTGGCACAAAGCCACCGATCCCGAGGGGGAGTTCGCGGCGGCGGCCGAGTCGTACGACCAGTACAACGAGTTCGACGGGTTCTACGAGTACCGCACCGAGCCCCTGGAGAGCCTGGGCGAGGAGGCGTTCATCGTCTACGGCGACGACGCGTCCACGGGCGAGCTTTCGTGGGTGAGCCTGATGGTGCGGGACGGCTGGTTCGAGTACGGGCTGACGTGGAACGCGTTCCTCACGGAGCCGGACAACGAGCACCTGACCGAGCCCGACCGCGTGCGGGACATGCTCGTCGCGGCGACGGAGGAGACGCTGGCGACGCTCCAGCGGCCCGCGGACGAGGCGGACACCCCGGGGGACTCGGTCTGAGCGGGAGAGATCCGGGCAGCAGAGATCCTGGGCGGAAGAGAGCTGGGCGGGAGCGGGCCGGGCGGAAGAGATCCTGGGCGGAAGAGAGCTGGGCGGGAGTGGGCTCAACGGGAGCGCGCCGAGGCCGCGATCGTCACCACCGCCCGCTCCAGCGCGTACCCGGGGTCGTCGCCCCCGCCCTTGACGGCGGCGTCCGCGGCGGCGACGGCGGTGAGGGCGGTGGCCACGCCGTTCGCCGACCAGCCGCGCATCTGCTGCCGGACGCGGTCGACCTTCCACGGCGGCATGCCCAGCTCGCGCGCCAGGTCGGCGGGGCGCGTCCCGCCGGGGGCCGAGGCCAACTTGCCGATGGCGCGCACCCCTTGGGCGAGGGCGCTGGTGATCAGCACGGGCGCGACGCCGGTGGCCAGCGCCCAGCGCAGCGCCTCGAGGGCGTCGGCGGTGCGGCCCTCGACCGCTCGGTCGGCGACGGTGAAACTGGACGCCTCGGCGCGGCCGGTGTAATACCGCGCGACGACGGCCTCGTCGATCGTGCCGGGCTCGTCCGCGGCGAGTTGGGAGCAGGCCGAGGCCAGCTCGCGCAGGTCGCTGCCGATGGCGTCGACGAGGGCCTGGCAGGCGGCGGGCGTGGCGCTGCGCCCGGCCTGGCGGAACTCCCCGCGCACGAACGCCAGCCGGTCGGCGGGCTTGGTCATCTTCGGGCAGGCGACCTCGCGGGCCCCCGCCTTGCGGGCGGCGTCGAGCAGCCCCTTCCCCCGCGCCCCGCCCGCGTGCACGAGGACCAGGGTGATCTCGTCGGCGGGGGCGGCCACATACGCCTTGACGTCCTTGATCGTGTCCGCGCCCAGGTCCTGGGCGGCGCGGACCACGATGACCTTGCGCTCGGCGAACAGGGACGGGCTGGTCAGCCCGGCGAGCGTGCCGGGCTGGAGCTCGCCTGGGCCGAGGTCGCGCACGTCGGTGTCGGGGTCGGCGGCGCGCGCCGCCGCGACCACCTCGGCGACGGCCCGGTCGAGCAGCAGCTCCTCCTGGCCCACGGCGAGGGTCACGGGGGCGAGCGGGTCGCCCGCACCGGTCGTTCTTGCAGCCATGCGGCCAGCATCCCATGTGCCTGTGACAGTCGGCGGATCGGCAGAATGGCGGGGTGACCCCTGAGCGACACGTTCTGGTGCTGCCCGACCGCGACGCGGCGGACGAGGTGGCGGCCGAGCTGGCCGAGCGGCTCGGGCTGCCCGAGGAGCCACGGCCCGTGCGGGAGGCCCTCGCGGGCGAGGACGACGCGGAAGACGCGCAGTGGCTCGTGGTGCTCGACGCCCCCGAGGGCGGAACGGACGAGGCGGCCTGGCACCCCGAGTCCCTGGCGGCGCTGGCCGAGGCATACGACGGATGGCTCGAACGGGGGCCCTGACTTGGCGGGTTGACCGGGGCCCCGACCGGGCGGGTGGCGTTGTCCTGACCGGGTGGGTGGCGGGAGGCGCGCCCGCGGCGTCCCCCACGACGCGTCTCGCCGCGGCGGGCGGGTCCCCTCACCACGTGACGGCGCACGGCGGCGAGGCGGTCGAGACCATCCATGCCCTGCCCGGGGGCCGGGGGCCGCTCACGCCGCCGTGGTGACGTCGTCGGGCTCGGGGGCGGGGAGTTCGGGGAGGTCACGCAGGCGCGGGACGGGCGAGGGGAGCAGCCACAGGACGCTGAGCACGGCGCCCGCGGTGCCGATCCACAGCCCCGCGTGCAGGCCGATGGAGCTGCCGAGCGCTCCCCCGGCGAGGGCGCCGAGCGGTCGGAAGCCGTGGTTGAGCATGCGGTAGGCGCCGGTGACCCGGGCGCGCATGGCGGAAGGGATGAGGGCGGCCTGGATCGAGCCGCCCGCGATGTCGACGAGCATGACGCCGACGCAGGAGACGAACTCCGCCAGGCACAGCAGCCCGACGACCAGCCACGTCGGCCCCGCGGCCAGCGGGATCAGCATGAGCGGAACGGCGAACGCGACGAGGCCGACCACCGTCGTTCTCCCGATCCCGATTCGGCGCACCACGCCGCCCGTGAGGGCGGCGCCGATCAGCCCGCCGAGGGCGCCGACGCCCAGGACGAGCCCCAACAGGCCGGGGGCCAGGCCCAACTCCTGGGTGGCGTAGAGGACGAAGAGGGTGTGGAAGATGAAATTGAAGAACTGCACCGTCCCCGACGCGGCGAACATCGCCCGCATATACGGGTTGTGCAGCACCCAGCGCAGGCCCTCGGTGAAGTACCCCCTGGTGGGCGTGGCGGCGGGCGGCTCGGCCGGGGAGACCCGGGCCAGGAACCCGGCCGAGAGCAGATAGGTCAGCCCTGTGGCCACCAGGGCGAGCGGCGCGGTGAGCTGCTGGACGAGGATGCCCCCTGCGCTGGGGCCGCCGACGAACGAGACGGCGCGGCTGCCGTTGAGCAGCGACTGCCCCTGCACAAACTGCCCGGTGGGGACAAGCGACACGAACAGCGTCGCGTTGCACACGTCGAACAGCACCGTCAGCACGCCGATCGCAAACGCCACGCAGTAGAGCTGGGCGAGCGTCAGCAGGCCAAGCAGGTGGGCGGCGGGGATCGAGGCGATCAGCAGGGCGCGGCCGACATCGGTGGCGATCATGACGTGGCGCCGCCTGGAGCGCCGGTCGGCCCAGGCGCCCGCGGGGAGCGAGAGCAGCAGGGCGGGCAGCAGCTCCAGGGTCTTGAGCAGGCCCATCTGGGCGGCGTCGGCGTCGAGGACGAGAACGGCCGCGAGCGGGATCGCGATGAGCGATATCTGGTCGCCGGCCAGGGAGATGGACTGGCCCGTCCAGTAACGGCGGAAGCCGCGCTCGGCCAGCAGCGCAGGAACGCGCGCGGCGAGGCGGCTCACCCCGGGGCGCCCGGCGGCTCGTCGCGGTACCTGTAGGCGATCCTGAGGACCTGCACCAACTCGGCGCCCTCCGGCCGCAGTCCCGGATCGTCCGCGCGCGGCCCGTACCGCTCGACCAGCTCCCTGAACCGGTCGCGCAGCTCGGTCAGCTCGGCCGGGGTGAGATAGACGACCGAGTCGCCGAACTCCTCGGCCTCCTGCCACGCGCGCGGCAGCGCGTGCCGGGTCTCGATCGCGCGGGTGATCCGCTCGAACCAGTGCTCCGCGACGACCGTGCTCAACGCCGCCGTCGCCTCGTCCACGGCCGGGTCGTCCGAGTGGTCGGGCCACGAGGTGTAACGGGCCGTGGCGCGCCAGGGCTTCTCGCGCCCGGTCCCGCCATCGGCCTCCTCGACAAGACCGTACTTGGCGAGCATCCGCAGGTGGTAGGAGCAGCTGGCGACCGACTGGCCCAGGAGGTCGGCGGCCTGGGTGGCCGTCAGGGGTCCGCGGATGCGGAGCAGGCCGACCAGCCGCATCCGGGTGGGGTGGGCGTAGGCCCGCAGCGCCTGCACATCGGACAGGTGGACCCGCGAGGGCCCCGAGCCCCGCGAGGGCCGGGGTGGCTCGGGCGGCCGTGAGGGTGGCGTGGCGTCGTCCATGAAGTAAAGCTAGCTTTAGAAAGGGACCTTTAGCAAGCTTTCTTTAGCAAGCCTTCTTTAGATGGATGGGTGGCCCTTCAGTCCTGTGCCGGGACAGCCAGTTGGGCCGAGGCCGCCCTGAACAGGCCGTCCGCCGCCAGTGGGGACCCTGGTCCCCGCCTTCCTGCCCGCACTCGCCGACCAGGAGCCCCGCATCTTCGACTCGTCGTCCGCCGCCCTCGAATCCCTGGCCAGGGGCGAGGTCGCCGTCGCGACCGGCGTCGTCAGCAGCATCCACATCGCCGCGAGCAAGAACGCGCCGGTGAACGTCGTGATCCCCGACGAGGGCATGGCGGCCTACGACTACTTCGTCGGCAAGACGTCGTCGGCGCGCCACAAGGCGGCCGCCGAGCTGTTCGTCGACTGGAACCTGCCACGGCGCGGCGGCGACGTCTTCCGCCAGATCGGGGAGTTCCCTGCCAGGGACGACCTCGCCCCGCCCACCACGCCACGGCTTGCCACGGCGGCGGCCGCCACCCCGTACCGGACCGGCGGTCCGGATGCCGCCCGCGCGAGAGCGGCTGCTCGTGGCGTTCGACGGCGACCTGGTCAGGGAGCCGACGCCCCCCGGACGATCCCGCGCGGGCCGTTTCGCTCCGCGGTCACGGCCAGCGCCCCCTGGGTGTCGGTCCGCAGCACCGTCGCCCCCGCCGACTCCAGGGCGGCGACCGTGCGCGGCGCCGGGTGGCCGTAGAGGTTGTCAGGGCCGCAGGAGATCAGCGCCAGCTCGGGGCTGAGCCGATCGAGGAGCGGGGGGTGCTGACCGGCCGAGCCATGGTGGGCGACCTTCACCACGTCCACCTCCCCGAGGTCCTGGCTCTCGGCCAGCAGCCGCTCCTGGGCCGTCGGCTCCAGGTCCCCCGGCAGCAGCACGGTCAGCGGCCCGGCGCGCACCAGCAGGGTGACGCTTCCGTCGTTGGCCCCGAGGCCCGCGCTCGCCGCGTCGGCGGGCGGCCACAGCACCCGCCAGCTCAGCCCCTCCCCCATCCGGCCGCGCTCGCCCGGCGCCGCGGGCACCACGGGGACCCCCGCCTCCCGCGCCACCCGCTCGACCAGCGCGGCACCCTCCGGGGGGTCGCGCACCGGGGAGACCTGGACGGCCCCCACCGTGCGGCCCCTCAACACCCCGGCGAGACCGCCGACATGGTCGGCGTGGAAGTGGCTCAGCACCACGAGCGGCACATGGCGCACGCCAAGCTCCCGCAGACACCCGTCCACGGCGGCGGGCTCGGGCCCCGCGTCCACCACGAGCGCCGAACCCCCTCCCGCCGCCAGCACCAGGGCGTCGCCCTGCCCGACGTCGCACGCCACCAGCCGCCACCCCGGGGGTGGCCAGCCCGTCAGCAGCCGGGTCAGCGGGGGCGGGCGCAGCAGGGCGAGCAGCACCAGGAGGGCGCAGACCGCGGCGAGCCACGGGCGGCGGGGCACGCGCCGCGCGAGCACGAGCACGCCCGGGGTCACCGCGGCCAGCAGCGCGGCACCCGACCAGCCGCCCGGCCAGGCCAGCTCGGCGCCCGGCAGCCCCGCCCCGGTCCTGGCCACGGCCGCGATCCACCGGGCTGGCCACCCCGCGCACCAGGCCAGTGCCTCCGCGACCGGCATTGCCACCGGGGCAGTCGCCAGGGCGAGCCACCCCAGCACCACGGCGGGCGCGACGACCGGAGCCGCCAGGACGTTGCACGGGATGGCCACCAGGCTGGTGCCCTCGGCGAACACCGTGATCACCGGCGCGCACACCACATGGGCCGCGGCCGCGGCGGCCAGCGCCTCGCTCACCCGCCCCGGCACCCCACGTGCCCGCAGCGCCACGCTCCACCGCGGCGCCACGGTCAGCAGCGCGCCGGTGGCGAGCACCGAGAGCAGGAAGCCGAAGGAGCGGGCCAGCGCCGGGTCGAACAGGATCAGCAGCAGCACCGCCCCTGCCAGCGTCGACAGCAGCGCGCGGCGCCGTCCTGTGGCCAGGGCGAGCAGCGCGATCCCGCCGCACACCGCCGCGCGCAGCACGCTGGGGTCGGGGCGGCACACCAGCACGAAGGCGAGCAGCAGCCCGCCGCCCAGCACGGCGGTGAGGCGCAGCGGTATGCCGAGGCGCGCGGCCAGCCCGCCACGCTCGGCCCGCGCCGCGGTGCCGGGGCTGCCGATCAACAGCGCCAGCACGATGGCCACCTGGCTCCCGCTGACCACCACGAGATGGGTGAGCCCTGTGGCCTCGACGGCCGCGTCAAGATCGGGAGTGATGCCCGAGTCGTCGCCGATGACCAGCGCGGGGAGCAGCGCGCCCGCATCGCCCGGCACCCCAGCCGCGGCCTCCCGCAGCCCGGCCCTCAGCCGCCCCGTGAACCGGTGGTGCGCCCCTGGCCCGCCCGTCACCTCAGGCGCCCCGGCGTCGGGGGCGACCAGCACCGCCGTCAGCTCCCACGCCCGCCCCGGCATCGGCCGCTCGGCGCGGGCCTCTACGCGCAGCCGGGTGGAGGGCAGCAACCGCAGCCACTCCTCGGCACGTGGGGTCTCGGCGACCAGCAGGACCGGCGACTCCACGCGCCGCGCGCCGCCGTCGGGGGTCAGGACGCGGGTGGCCTCGGCCGCCACGAGCACCGGCCGGGGCGCGCCCGCGGGGGCACCGGGCCGCTCCCGCGCCAGCCGGGGATCGCCGGTCAGCGTCACCTCGACAGTGACCCGCCGCCCCGCCAGCGCGTCGAGCGGCCCCGCGGAGACCGCGGCCCGGTGCAGCCCCGCCACCGCCGAACCCGCGGCCGCGGACAGCAGCGCCAGCGCCACGGCCACGAGCAGCGGCCGGGCGCCGCGCCGGGCCGAGGGCACGGCCGCCCCGCACAGCAGCGCGCCCGCCGCGGCGCAGCAGCCGAAGGAGCAGAGCGCGGCGATCCTCGGAGGCACGCCAAGGGCCAGGGCCGCCGCCGCCCACGCGGCGCCCGCGGGGGCCAGCAGCCGCAGGTCGACCGGCCCGGCCTGGCGGGGCGCGGGATCGCCGAGCCGGTGGCCCGAGGCGAGGTGGACGGGATGGCGGGAGCCGCCGCTTGGCGCCTCAGAGGGTGACACGGTCCCTCAGATCCGCGAGCCGCCGCTCGCCGATGCCGGTGACGTCGCCCAGCTCGTCGATGGCGGTGAACGGGCCGTGCGTCTCCCGGTGGGTAACGATGTGGCCCGCCAGCACGGGACCGATGCCGGGAAGGGTCTCAAGCTGCTCGGCCGTCGCGGAGTTGAGGCTGATCAGGCCGCCCTCGGCCCCCGGAGGGCCCGCCGCGGGGCCGGGCGCCACCGGCTCTCCGCCGACCACGATCTGCTCGCCGTCCACCAGGGGCCTGGCGCGATTCAGCCCCTCGGTCGGGGTGCCCGGCTCGCTGCCGCCCGCCGCCTCGATGGCGTCGGCCACGCGCGATCCGGCGGGCAGCGTGTACAGCCCGGGCTCGGCGACCTCGCCCGCCACGTCGATCACGACCTCGCCCGCCGCACCGGCCGAGCCCCCCACGCCGGCCGGGGCAGCCGATCCGCCCGAGCCGACCGCGCCGTCCGGCGCCGCCGAAGGGTCGCCCTCCTCGGCCGCCCGGTCCGACTCGGCGGCCGTCACGCGCTCGGCGACGGCCGCGGCGCGGGGCCGCCCGGTCCAGACGTGGTGCACGGCGAAGGCCAACGCCACGACCAGCACCACCGCGAGGGCCACCAGCGCCCTGGGCTCGATCCCGCAGCGCTCGCCCACGGCGAGCCGTGCCCGCGCCCACCGCGAAAGCCGCGGCGCCTCCTCAGCGGCCGTGGCCTCGGCCGCCACATCGGGCGGTGACTCGGTCGGCGGCACGGGAGGCGGCGCCTCGGGCGGCGGGGTCATGGGGCGCGCCCTCGCCCCCGCCGCGATCGTCAACTCCCCTTGTGCACCGGACCGTTCGCCGGTGAACAGCGCGGCGGCCCGCCCCCGCGCCACCGCCTCGCGCACCGGCCGCCGCCTCGCCGCGCGGTGCCGACCGGGCCCGCCGTCCCCTCGCCCCGCCGATCCACGCCCGACCCCAGCGCCAGCCCCTGCACCAGCCGGCGCACCAGCACCAGCACCAGCACCGATGCCACGCCCATGTCCTCGGATGATCTCCATGCCCCCGACGGTAGGCGCCACCACGGCCCCCGAACGGCCCCCGCCGAAATCTGTGGACAACCACCGCCCTGTGGAAAACCCCGTCCCCCACACGAGCGACCCCACCGACCAGCGCGCCCCTCAGCGCGGCGCCACCACCGCGCCGAGCAGCCCCGGCCCCGTGTGCGCGCCGATCACCGCGCCCACCTCGCTCACATGCAGGTCCACCAGCCCCGGCAGGCGCCCCCGCAGCCGCTCCCCGAGCTGGGTGGCGCGTTCCTCCGAGTCCAGGTGGTGCACCGCCACATCGACGGGGCCAGCGCCCGCGTGCTCCACCGCGAGCGCTTCGAGGCGGGCGATCGCCCGCGACGCGGTGCGCACCCGCTCAAGCGGCTCGATCCGGCCCTCGCGCAGCTCGAGCAGCGGCTTGACGGCGAGCGCCGAGCCCAGCAGCGCCTGGGCAGGGCCGATCCGGCCGCCGCGCCGCAGGTGCTCCAGAGTGTCGACATAGAAGTACGCGCGGGTTGACCCAGCCCGTTTCACCGCGGCGGCCACCGCGTCGTCGGGGGTGCCGCCCGCCGCGACCGCCTCAGCCGCGGCCACCACGCTGAAGCCGAGCGCCATCGCGATCATCGCGCTGTCCACCACGCGCACCGGCACGGGCGCCTCGCGCGCCGCCACGACCGCCGCGTCGTACGTGCCCGAGATCTCGGACGACAGGTGGAGCGACACGATGCCTTCGGCGCCCGCGTCGGCAGCCGCGAGGTAGGCCGCCGCGAATGTCGCGGGCCCGGGCCGCGACGTGGTCACAGGACGCCGCTGCTGGAGCGCGTTCGTCAGCTCCCGCGCCGCCTCGTCCGTGCCGTCCTCGAACGCCGTGCCGCCGAGCACCACCGTGAGCGGAACGACGATGATCCGATGCCGTTCAACCGCCTCTGTCGGCAGATAGGCCGTGGAGTCGGTGACGATGGCGACGGAGCGGGACCGGGGCATGGGACGGAGACTACGTGAGCCCTGCACGGATCAGTCCGCGTCCTCCACGGCCTTCCTCGGCCGCTCCCGCGGAGGCAGGGAGTGGCCACCGGACGGCGGCGGCTCGGACGGCGACCAGTGCCGAAGGGCCTTGGCCTCGATGGCGATCTGGTCCTGGAGCGCGTCGAGCCCTTCGACGTTGTCGTGCCTGGCGCGGTCCTGGGCCGCCATGCGCAGCGAGTCCGCCGACGCCTTGATCCGGTCGGCGCGCACGCGCAGGTCGGGCAGCCGACCGGCGATCCTGGCCCGGTCGGGCTCGCCGGTCATCAACGACGCGAGCTCGCCGTCCAAGCGATCGGCGTGGCCCGCGAGCTGGTCGAGGAGGGCAAGCGCCTCGCCCAGCGCGGGGTCGCGCTGGGCGCCCGCCGCGAGCGTGCCGCGCGTGCTGTCGAGGCTGGCGCGCAACTCCCTGCGCGTGCGCGCCACATCGCCGATCAGGCCAGGCTGGGCCGAGCGCGCGGTGAGCGACGCGTCGGTCACCGCGCGGCGCACCTCCCGCCTGGCGCGGTCGATCCCGCGCCGGGTGGCCCGCACGCCGCGGGCGACCGCGAGCACGAACACCGTGAAGAACAGCAGGGACAGCACGGCGAGCGCGATAGCTATCTCCATAAATCTCCAGAGTAGAGCCCTCGGGCCCGGGGCGGGCCAGGATGTCAGCCAGGAACGACGTTCACCAGCTTGGGCGCCCGCACGATGACCTTGCGGATCGCCGCCCCGCCCAGCGCCTCGGTGATCCCGGGGGCGGCCAGCGCCAGCTCCTCCAACTCCGTGTCGGAGATGTCGGGTGCCACCTCGAGACGGGCCCTGACCTTGCCCTTGACCTGCACCACACAGGTCACCGTCTCGTCCGTGACATACGCGGGATCGGCGACGGGGAAGGGCGTGTACACCACGCTCTCCTCGTGTCCAAGCCTGCTCCACAGCTCCTCGGCGATGTGCGGCGCCAGCGGGGCGATCAGCGTCACCAGCGTCTCGGCGGCGGCCCTCGGCACCCGGTCGATCTTGGTGACGTGGTTGTTCAGCTCGGTGATCTTGGCGATCGCCGTGTTGAACCGGAGCTGTTCCAGGTCCTGGGCCACGCCGTGGATCGCCTTGTGCATCGCGCGCAGCGTCGCGTCGTCCGGGGCGTCGTCGACGACCGAGACCTCGCCGGTCGTCTCGTCCAGGACGTTGCGCCACAGCCGTTGCAGCAGCCGGAACTGGCCGACGACCGCGCGGGTCTCCCAGGGCCTCGACACGTCGAGCGGCCCCATCGCCATCTCGTAGAGCCGCAGGGTGTCGGCGCCGTAGGCGGCGAACACCTCGTCAGGTGAGACGACGTTCTTCAACGACTTGCCGATCTTGCCCAGCTCGCGCCGCACCGGCTCGCCCCGGTGGACCCAGCCGTCGCCGACCTCCTCGACCTCGGCTGCGGGCACGGGGAAGCCGCGGCTGTCGCGGTAGACATACGCCTGGATCATGCCCTGGTTGAACAGCTTGTGGTACGGCTCGGCCGATGAGACATGCCCCAGGTCGAACAGCACCTTCTGCCAGAAGCGGGCGTACAGCAGGTGCAGAACGGCGTGCTCGGCGCCGCCGACATACAGGTCGACGCCGCCCGTGCTCATGCCGTCGCGCGGGCCCATCCAGTACCGCTCGATCTCGGGGTCGACCAGCGCGCGGTCGTTGAACGGGTCCAGGTAGCGCAGCTGGTACCAGCACGAACCCGCCCAGTTGGGCATGGTGTTGGTCTCGCGGCGGTACTTCCGCGGCCCGTCGCCCAGGTCGAGCTCGACATGGACCCAGTCGTGGTTGCGCGACAGGGGCGTCTCGGGCTGGGTGTCCGCGTCGTCGGGGTCGAACGTGCGCGGGGAGTAGTCGTCGACCTCCGGCAGCTCCAGGGGCAGCATCTCGTCGGGCAGCGCGTGCGCCACGCCGTCCTCGTCGTAGACGATGGGGAACGGCTCGCCCCAGTACCGCTGGCGGCTGAACAGCCAGTCGCGCAGCCGGTAGGTGACCGTGCCCTCGCCCGCGCCGCGCTCGGCCAGCCAGGCGTTGATCCGCTCCTTGGCCTCGGCGACGCCCAGGCCGTCCAACGAGATGCCGGGCGCCGAGGAGTTGATCAGGCTTGCTTCACCCGAGGTGAACGACCCGTCCCACGTGGCGGGGTCGGTGCCACGCCCGTCCGTCGGCTCGACCACGCAGCGCATGGGCAGCCCGAAGGCGCGGGCGAACGCGAAGTCGCGGCTGTCGTGCGCGGGGACGGCCATGATCGCGCCGGTGCCGTATCCGAGCAGGACATAGTCGGCGATGAAGACGGGGATCCGCTCGCCGTTGACGGGGTTGGTCGCGTGGGCGCCGGTGAAGACGCCGGTCTTCTCCTTGGCCTCGGCCTGGCGCTCGACGTCCGACTTGGCGGCGGCCTGCTTGCGGTAGGCCGCGACCGCCTCGGCCGGCGTGGCGTGCCCTCCGGTCCACTCCTGGGGCGTGCCCTCGGGCCAGGCGGCGGGGACGACGTCCTCGACCAGCGGGTGCTCGGGCGCCAGCACCATGTAGGTGGCGCCGAACAGCGTGTCCTGGCGCGTGGTGAAGACGGTCACCGAGGCGTCGTCGGCGACGGGGAAGTGGACCCTGGCGCCGTGGGAGCGACCGATCCAGTTCCGCTGCTGGATCTTGATGGCCTCGGGCCAGTCGACGGTGTCCAGGTCGTCGATCAGGCGGTCGGCATAGGCGGTGATCCGCATGTTCCACTGGCGCAGGCGGGCCTTGAACACCGGGAAGTTCCCGCGCTCGGAGCGCCCTTCGGCGGTCACTTCCTCGTTCGCCAGGACGGTGCCGAGGCCGGGGCACCAGTTGACCGGGGCGTCGGCGGCGTACGCCAGGCGGTGGGCGCTCAGCACGTCGGCGCGCTCGGCGGGCGACAGCTCGGCCCAGGGACGCCCATCGGGGGTGGGCCGCTCGCCCGACGCGAACAGCTCGACCAGCTCGTCGATCGGCCTGGCCCCGCCCGCCTCGGCGTCGTACCACGCGTTGAAGACGCGCAGGAAGATCCACTGCGTCCAGCGGTAGTAGTCGGGGTCGATGGTGGCGAACGAGCGCCGCGTGTCGTAGCCCAGGCCCAGCCGCCGCAGCTGGGTGCGGTAGGTCCTGATGTTCGCCTCGGTGGAGACGCGCGGGTGGGTGCCGGTCTGCACGGCGTACTGCTCGGCGGGCAGGCCGAACGCGTCGAAGCCCAGGGTGTGCAGGACGTTGTGCCCGCTCATGCGCTGGAAGCGGGCGTAGACGTCGGTGGCGATGTACCCCAGCGGGTGGCCCACGTGCAGCCCCGCCCCCGAGGGGTAGGGGAACATGTCCATGATGAACTTCTTGGGCCTGGCCGCCCGCCCGCTGTCGTCCGCGAGGTCCCCCGTGGGGTTGGGCGTCTGGTACGTGCCGTGCCGCTCCCAGTAGTCCTGCCAGCGTGCCTCGATGTCCGCTGCCAGGGCGGCGTCGTACCTGTGTGTCTCGCTCATCGTCTTCGAAGCTCCATCGGTCGTCATCCGCCACGCCATGAAAAAACCCCTCGCACAGGGAGGGGTAGCCACGCTGACGTCGTCCTGACGCTCGTCAGCGCGGCCGCGTAAGCAGAAGGCGTACGGCACGCATGCCGACAGGGTAGCGCACGGGGCGGGGCGCGGCCCTGGCGAGCGAACGGGTCACCCGGCGGCGGGGGCGGGCGCGGGGGCGAGCCAGCCCTGCCCTGCCGCCAGCCGCCTCGCGGTGTGGACCAGCGCGGCGACGGCGGGCGGGGCGCTGCCACGCGGGCGGACGAGGGCGAGCGGGACGCGGGGCAGCGGGTCGCTGACCGGCAGGTGGGCGGCGGCGGGCAGAAGGTGCTCGGCGACGGAGCGGGGCAGCAGCATGAAGCCGCCACGCAGGATCTCCCGGTGGTGGCGCAGCCCCGGCACGGGATTCTCCCAGACGGGGAACGTCTCGCCGGTCGCGCGCAGGGCGGAGAGCACCGCGTCCACATAGCCGGGCGCCAGCTCCCTGGCCAGGAAGCGGAACGTCTCGCCGCGCAGCTCGGACAGCGCCACGGACGGGCGCCCGGCCAGCCGGTGCCCGGCGTGGACCACGACGACGCACTCCTCCTCCCGCAGCACCTCGGCGACCCAGCCGTCGGGCACGGGCGAATACCGGCCGATGGCGAGGTCGAACGCACCGTCGGCCAGGGCGGCGGGCAGCTCCGCGTCCCAGGTCTCCCTGGGGGCCACGCGTATCTCCGGGTGGCGCTCGGCCAGGGCGGCTATCAGCTGCGGAAGCTCGGCGTGGGCCACGCTCGGGCCGTAGGCGACGCGGACCGTGCCGCCCGCCGCGCGGCCCGCCTGCCGGGTGCGGGCCACGGCGCGCTCGGCGCGGTGCAGCACGTCGCGCGCCTCCGCCACGAAGACCTCGCCCGCCGCGGTGAGCCGCGTGGGCCTGCGCAGGAAGAGGGCGAGCCCCAACTCCCGCTCGAGCGCGCCGATCTGGCGGCTGAGCGGGGGCTGGCTCATGTGCAGCCGCGCGGCGGCGGCCTGGAAGCTCCCGGTGTCCGCGATCGCGATCACATACCGCATCAGTCTCAGATCAACGGCCATGCCCCGAGGGTATGTCGGCAGACATAAAGGGACTGTTCGTTTCGGAAGTGACCGGGAAACGCTCTCAACGCCCTGATGCGCAGGGCATACGCCAAAGAAGAGAGCTAAAAACATGTCTGAAACGGACAGTACCGAAGCGTCGGGCGCCACGCGCCGCCATGCGCTCGGGGCGGGCGGCCTCGCCGCCGCCGCAGCCGCCGGGGTCGGAGCCGGGGCCCTGACGCCGGGCGCGACCGGCTCGGCCGCCGCGTCGGGGGCGCGGGGCCGCGGCGGCGGAGCGTTGATCACCAGGCCGTTCCCGGCCACCGGTGAGCGGATCCCGGTGATCGGCCTTGGCACGTTCATGACCTTCGACACCCTGCCCGGCGCCCCCCGTGGTCACATCCGCGACATCGTGCGGTGCTTCAGGCGGGCCGGGGGCGCGGTGATCGACACGTCGCCGCTCTACGGCGCCGCCGAGGCGAACACCGGCTGGGCGATCGCCGGATCAGCCGACGATGTCTTCCTCACCGACAAGATCTGGTCCACGGGCGAGCACCTGTGGGACGACAGCCACGCGCTGCGCTCCCTGGAGCGCTCGATGGAGCGGCTTTCCCGCGACCGCCCGCTGTCCGTCGTGACCTGCCACAACCTGGTCAATGTCGATGTCGTCCTGCCGCTCCTGCACGCCTGGAGGAAGGAGGGCCGCATCCGCCACCTCGGGGTGACCCACCACGACATCGCCTACTTCGACCTGCTCGCCCACTGGGTCGAGCGCGGCGCCCTCGACTCCCTCCAGGTGCGCTACTCGATCCGCACCCGCGACGCCGAGCGAAGGGTGCTGCCCGCCGCGGCCGACCACGGCACGGCCGTGATGGTCAACATGCCGCTGGAGAAGGGGCGTCTGCACGCGGTCGTCGGCGACAGGCCCCCGCCGGACGAGGCCCTGAAGCTGGGGATCGACAGCTGGGCCGAGCTGTTCCTCACGTGGGTGGTCGCCCACCCCGCGGTCACCTGCGCGCTGCCCGCGACCTCGCGCCCCGAGCACCTGGAGGAGAACGTGCGGGCGATGCGCGGCGCGCCGCCCGACCCTGAGACCCGCGAGCGGTTGGCGGCGCTGCTGGCCGAGCTGCCGGGCTTCGCCGACCTCGAGACCGCGCCCTGGTACCCGGGCAAGTCCTACCCGGGGCTGGTCTCGCGGGCCCAGGCGGCGCCGCGGGAGCGGAGCCCCTGGTGGCCGTCGTGACGGCGCCGCGCGCCCCGGGGGTCCTTCGCGGGCCCTTCGCTCACGCCGCGCTGAGCACCGGCTGGTCGATGACGCGGCCGAGGAAGCCGCGCATGTAGCCCGCGATGGCGTCGAGGTGGCTCTCCAGCGCGAAGTGCCCCGTCGGCAGGAGGTGCACCTCGGCGTCGGGCAGGTCGCGCCGGAACGCCCTGGCGCCCTCGGGTCCGAAGATCCCGTCGTTGGCGCCCCACACCGCGAGCAGCGGTACGCGGCTTGAGCGGAAGTACTCCTGGACCCGCGGGTAGAGGGCGATGTTCGTCGGATAGTCGCGGAAGAGGGCGAGCTGGACGAGGTCGTTGCCTGGCCGTGCGAGCAGGCCGAGATCGTGGCTCCAGGTGTCGGGGCTCACCAGGGAGGGGTCCTCGACGCCGTTCAGGTACTGCCAGCGGATCTCGTCCTCGGTGAACGCCTGGCGCGCGGCCGTCTCGTTCTCCGGGGAGGGGTCTGCGGCATAGGAGTTGAGGCCCCGCCAGAATTCCTGGACGAACCCCTCCTCGTAGGCGTTGCCGTTCTGGGAGACGATCGCCGTGACGCGCTCGGGCGCCCTGAGGGCGAGCCGCCAGCCGATGGGGGCGCCGTAGTCCTGGACATACAGCGAGTAACGCCCCACGCCGAGGCTGTCGAGCAGGCCGTCGGTGAGGTCGGTCAGCGCGTCGAAGCCATAGTCGAATTCCTCGACCGTGGGCATGCCGGAGTATCCGAAGCCGAGGTGGTCGGGCGCGATGACGCGATAGCGGTCGGCGAGTTCCGGGATGAGCTGCCGGAACATGTGCGAGCTGGTGGGGAATCCATGGAGCAGCACGATCACGGGAGCCCCGGAGGGCCCGGCCTCCCGGTAGAAGATCCGCTGCCCGTTCACCATGTCCGTCCTGTGGTGCACGGCGGTCATATTCCGGCCTCCTGCCTGTGGGCGCGTGCGACGACGCGAAAGAGTCGCAGCCACCCCGGCGCCGCGCAACAAGGCTCGCCAGCCGCCCGCCAGGGGAGCGCGCAACGGCCCAACGCGCGCCCCGGGCGCGGGGCGCCTCAGTCGGTGACCCTGCTCCTGCTCTGGTAGAGGAGGTCGGCGTACTCGGGGTGGCGCCCGATCCAGCCCGCGTAGAACGGGCAGGTGGCCAGCACCCGCAGCCCCGCCTCGCGCGCGGCGTCGAGCGACACGCGGGCGAGCGACGAGCCGATGCCCTGGCCCTCGCGGTCCGGATCGACCTCGGTGTGGACAAAAACGATCAACTCCGGGGTGCGCAGATACTCCGCGTATCCCGCGACCCTCGGCTTCTCGCCCGCGCCCTCGCCGCCCTCGCCATCCTCGCCATCCTCGCCGCCCTCGCCGGTGAGCCTGGCCTCGAAGCGCCGTGCCTCGGGGACGTCCACGATCTCGACCGCCATGAGCGATCACCCCATCTCTCGTTCACCGGCCACGGTACAAAATCGCGGTACCGGAACGGCTCCCGTATTGACGGCGTCACCGGCGGCTGCCATGGTCTAGACATGACGCGGACATGGTCTAGACCTTGGACCGGTGCGCGCCACCCCCCGCTCCCCCACGGCCCCGCATGCTCCCTCGCCGAGCGAATTGTCATGAACGCTCCACTAAACCAGGCGACGCTCGGCGCGCGCTGATCACCGCTCCTCACCTCACAGGCGCCCTTTGATGCGAAGGGGACAACTCACCATGTCCATCAGCTTCCTGAAACGTCTTCCGCTCGGACGTTCGGCGATCGTCGTCGCGCTCGCGGCGATCGTCGCCACCCTGTTCGTCGCGCCGCCCGCGCACGCCGCCGAGGGCCCGATCCGCGGCCTCGGCGGCAAGTGCGTCGACGTCGCGGCGGCGGACACCGCCAACGGCACGCCCGTGCAGCTCTACGACTGCAACGGCACGGCCGCCCAGCGCTGGAACGTCGGCGGCGACGGCACCATCCGCGCGCTGGGCAAGTGCCTCGACGTCACCAGCGGCGGGCGCACCGACGGCACGCCCATCCAGCTGTGGGACTGCACCGGCAGCCCCAACCAGCGGTGGGTGGTCACCGCCGCCGGCGACATCGTGAACCCGCAGGCCGACAAGTGCCTTGACGTGCGCGACCGCAGCACGGCCAACGGGACGCGGCTCCAGCTGTGGACCTGCACCGGCGCGTCGAACCAGAAGTGGACGGCGCCGGGCGCGGGCGGCGGCCCCAACCCCGCGGCGTTCGTGGTGAGCGAGGCCCAGTTCAACCAGATGTTCCCGAACAGGAACCCCTTCTACACCTACGGCGGCCTCGTCCAGGCACTCAGCTCCTACCCTGGCTTCGCCAACACCGGCAGCGAGACCGTGCGCAGGCAGGAGGCGGCGGCGTTCCTCGCCAACGTCCACCACGAGACCGGCGGCCTGGTCCACATCGTCGAGCAGAACCAGGCCAACTACCCGAACTACTGCGACTGGGGCCAGCCCTACGGCTGCCCGGCCGGTCAGGCGGCGTACTACGGCCGTGGCCCGATCCAGCTCAGCTGGAACTTCAACTACAAGGCCGCGGGTGACGCGCTCGGCATGGACCTGCTGAACAACCCCTGGCGCGTGGAGCGCGAGTCGGCCGTGGCCTGGGCCACGGGGCTGTGGTACTGGAACACCCAGAGCGGGCCTGGCACCATGACGCCGCACAACGCGATGGTGAACCAGGCGGGCTTCGGCCACACGATCCGCGCCATCAACGGCTCCCTCGAGTGCGACGGGCGCAACCCCGGCACCGTGCAGAGCAGGGTGAGCCGCTACCAGCAGTTCACCGGCATCCTGGGCGTCGACCCCGGCGGCAACCTCTACTGCTGACCCCGCGACGCCCTCGCCACCCCCGCGCGGCCCGGAAACCCCACGTCCGGGCCGCGCGGTCACGCGCGCCCGTGGCGCGACACCGCGGCGGCGCCCGTCAAACGAGGCGCCGCCGCGGGGCGGTCGGGGCCGCGAGGGCCCCGTCGGGGGTCAGCAGCGCGCGAGCGCCTCGGGCAGCTGGTCGCGTGAGGCGATGCCCTCGGCCATCGCGCGGAACTCCGCGAGCATCGGGTCCATCAGCGGGGAGTGGAACGCGTGGCGCCCGGCAGCCGCTTGGTCCTCGCGCCCCCGGCGGCCAGCGCATCGGCGACCGCGGTCACCACCTCTTCGGGGCCCGAAACCACCACGGACGAGGGGGCGTTGACCGCCGCGATGCCCGCGACGCCCTCGTGGCCCGCGAGTTCGGGCAGCACCGCGGCCTCGGGCGCGACGATGGCCACCATCGCGCCGCCGGGTGGCAGCCGGTCCATCAGCCCGCCGCGCGCCGCGCCCAGGTCGCACGCGTCGGGCAGCGACAGGATCCCCACGCCATGGGCCGCGGCGATCTCGCCGACCGAGTGCCCGAGCACGACATCGGGCCGCACAGGCCAGGCCCACCCGCCCCGCGTCGGCGCGCACCTCGCCGCTGACCACGCCCGGCGCGGCGTTCCCCGCCGCCAGCGCCTCGACGCCCGCGAGCGGCCCGGCGCGCCCGCCTCCCAGTCCACATGGGTCGAACGGCGTTCGGCGTGCAGGGTCTTCGGCAGCACCGCGTGGCGCAGCGCCATTACCGTCTTGATGACGCCAGCCACCCCGGGCGCGGCCTGGGCATGGCCGATGTTGGACTTCAACGAGCCCAGCCACAGCGGCCGTTCGGCGTCCCTGCCCCGGCCGTAGGTGGCCATCAGGGCGTGCGCCTCGACGGGTCGCCGAGCCTGGTGCCCGTGCCGTGCGCCTCGACCGCGTCCACCTCGGCGGCGGTCAGCGTCACGGGCATCGGTCTTGGCCTCGCCGGGATAGAGGTCGGCGATCCGGCGCATCGCCAGCCCGGGCAGGTAGGCGTTCGTGACAGCCGACGTCCCACGCGACCGTCAGCGGCAGGGCGCCGATCGAGGCGGGCTGGTCGACGATGACCAGCACAGGGCCGAATCGGATCGACGGCCCTGCTCCTGCTGATGACGCCGCCGCTGCTGTCGTTGCGGCTCGGCACGCCCGACGACGGCAGCCAGCCGGGCGAGCTGACGCAGCGCCGCGCCTACGACATCGTCACCGAGCGCTGGGGCGCGGGCTGGAACGCGCCGCTTGTCATGACCGTCAGGGGCGCCGACGAGGCCGGGCCGCGGGACTTGGCCGCGGCGCTCGAGGACGATCCCGAGGTGCGGCTGGTCGACGAGCCGCGGCCCAGCGAGGACGGCGAGGTGGCCATCGTGACCGCCACCCCGCACAGCGCGCCGCAGGACGAGGCCGTGACCGAGCTGGTCGAACGCATCCGCGACGACACCGGGCCCGCGACGCTCGCGGCCTCCGGCGGCGAGGTGCTGGTGGGCGGCCCGACCGCGGTGGTCATCGACCTGGCCGAGGTCATCGGGGAGCGGCTGCCGTGGGGGGTCCTCGCGGTGGTCGGCGCGGGGATGCTGCTGTTCGCCATGTTCAGGGCGCCGTTGATCGCGCTCAAGGCGGCGCTGATGACGCCGCTGTCCATCGGGGTGTCGTTCGGCGTGGTCACGGCCGTCTTCCAGTGGGGCTGGGGCATCGAGCTGCTCGGTCTCGACAAGAGCGTGCCGATCGTCTCGGCGGTGCCGATGCTGCTGTTCGCGGTGCTGTTCGGGCTCTCGATGGACTACGAGGTGTTTCTCCTCTCGGCCATCCGCGAGTCCTACGACGGCGGCAATGACGCGCACCGCGCGATGGTCTCCGGCATCGGCTCGACCGCCCGCGTCATCACGTGCGCGACGATCATCATGGCGGTCGTCTTCTTCTCCTTCTCCACGGTGCCCGACACCCTGGTCAAGATGGCCGGGATCGGCCTGGCGACCGCCGTCGTCATCGACGCGACGCTCATCCGCATGGTGCTGGTCCCCCGCGCTGATGACCCTGCTCGGGGACCGGGCGTGGTGGCGGCCCCTCAGCCGCCCGCACGGGCACGAACGCGCCCGCCCACACGGGCACGACCACGCGGGCTGAACCGGGGCCCCGGGGGCTGACCCGGGGCCCCGGGAGCGCGCGGTCACTCGATGCCAAGCTCCATGTCGATGAGCGCGAACATCTCGTCGTCGCTCGCCGAGCCCAGCTCGTCGCCGCCCCCCGGCGCCCCCGCGCCGCCCTGCGCGCCCCCCTCGACCTCGCCGAGCAGCGACCGCAGCCGGGCCGCGACCGCGAGCCGCCCGTCCTGGTCGGCGCCCAGCGCGGACACCGCGGCCCGCAACCGGTCCAACTCGCCGAGCACGGCCGCCGCGTCGCCCGCCGCCGCGTCGCCTTCCCGCTCGAACAGCTCGCCGTGCAGCCGCTCCGCGAGCAGCGCGGGCGTGGGGTGCCGGAAGATCACCGTGCTGGGCAGGCGAAGACCGGTCGCGGCGTTGATCCGGTTGCGCAGCTCGACGGCGGTGAGCGAGTCGAAGCCCACCTCGCGGAAGGAGCGGTCGGGGCCGACGTCGGCCGCCGTGCCGTGCCGCAGCACGGTCGCCGCGTGGGAACGCACCAGGTCGAGCAGCGCGCGCCGCCGCTCCTCTGGCGCGGCATCCGCCAGCCTGCCCTTGAGCGAGCCGTCCTGGGACGCGGGCGGCTCGGCCGCCGCCGCGGCGGCCCTGCGCCGCGGCACGGCGCCGCCGAGCCCGGTGAGCACCGCGGGCAGCGCACCGGCCGCGGCCTGCTCGCGCAGCCCCTCGGGGTCGAGGCGGGCCGCGACGAGCGCGGGCTCGCCGCCCGCGAACGCCGCGTCGAACAGCGCCAGGCCCTCGTCCGTCTCCAGCGGGGCCACCCCGGTGCGGGCCAGGCGGCCGATGTCCCGCGCGTCCAGGTGCCCCGTCATGCCGCTCGCCTCCCGCCACAGGCCCCAGGCCAGCGAGACGGCGGGCAGCCCTCGTTCGCGGCGGCGGCGGGCGAGCGCGTCGAGCGCGGCGTTGGCCGCGGCGTAGTTGGCCTGCCCCGCGGTGCCCAGCACCCCGGCGACCGAGGAGAACAGCACGAACGCGTCCAGGTCCGCGCGCTCCGTCAGCTCGTCGAGCAGCTGCGCCGAGCGCGTCTTGGCCCGCAGCACGCGCTCGACCCGCGCGGGCGTCAGGTCGTCGAGCACCGCGTCGTCGAGCAGCCCCGCGAGGTGGAACACCGCGCCAAGGGGCCGCGTGCCCGGGATGCCGTCGAGCAGCGCGGCCAGCGCGTCGCGGTCGCTCGCGTCGCACGCGGCGACCCGCGCCTCGGCGCCGAGACCGGTGAGCTCGTCGACGAGGGCGCCCGCGCCGTCCGCCGCCTCGCCGCGCCTGCTGGTCAGCAGCAGATGCCGCACGCCGTGCCGGGTGACCAGGTGGCGGGCCAGCAGGGCGCCCAGCGTTCCCGTGCCGCCGGTGAGCAGGACGGTGCGGGACGGGTCGAGCGGGCGTGGCGCGGTGAGCACGATCTTGCCGATGTGCTCGGCGCGGCGCATGGTGTCGAACGCGTCGGGCGCCTGCGCCAGCGGCCAGCCGCGCAGCGGCGGCGGGGTCAGGGCGCCTTCGGCGAAGAGCTCCATGAGCCGCGGCAGCACCAGGCCCACGCGCTCGGCGTCCTCGCTCATCAGGTCGAAGAACTGGTAGCGCACGCCCGGGTGTTCGCGGGCGACGGCCTCGGCGTCGCGCACATCGGTCTTGCCCATCTCCACGAACCGCCCGCCGCGCGGCAGCAGCGCGAGGGAGGCGTCGGTGAACTCGCCGCTGAGGGCGTTCATCACCACGTCCATGCCCTCGCCTCCCGTCGCGGCCAGGAAGGCGTCGCGGAAGCGCACGTCGCGGGTGGAGGCGATGTGGTCGTCGTCAAGGCCAAGGCGGCGCAGCACATGCTGCTTGGCCGGGCTCGCGGTGGCGAAGACCTCGGCGCCGACGTGCCGGGCGACCTGGAGGGCGGCCAGGCCGAGGCCGCCCGTGGCGGCGTGGACGAGGATCCGGTCGCCGCGGCCGAGGCCGCCGAGCTCGACCAGGCCCATCCAGGCGGTCAGGAAGATCACGGGAACGGCGGCGCCGCGCTCGAACGTCCAGCCGTCGGGCAGCGGCACCAGCGTCCTGGCGTCGGCCACCGCCACCGGGCCCATGGCGCCCGGGATCATCCCCAACACCCGGTCCCCTACGGCGAATCGGGTCACCCCAGGGCCGACCTCGACCACGGTGCCCGCGCCCTCGACGCCCATCTCGGCCTCGCCGGGGAACATGCCGAGCCCGATCACCACGTCGCGGAAGTTGAGCCCGGCCGCGCCCATGGCGACGCGGACCCGCCCAGGGGCCAGGTCCTCGCCCGCGGCGGGCGAGGGCAGCGCGGCCAGGTTGTCGAGCGTGCCCACGGCGGTGACATCGACCCGCCAGTGCCCCGCGGGCGGCGGCGGCAGCACCCTGCGGACGGCCCTGGCCAGCCGGGGAACGGCGATCTCCCCGGCGCGCAGGCGCAGTTCGGGCTCGCCCGGGCGGGCCGCCACCGCGGCGGCGGCCGACCCGACGGCCGCGTCGTCGGCGCCGCCCACCAGGTGGACCAGCGCGAAGCGCCCGGGGTTCTCCGTCTGGGCGCTGCGCAGCAGCCCAGCCACCGCGGCCTGCGCGGGCCCGTCGCCCAGCAGCGCGAACGCCAGCCGCGCGGCGCCGAACCGCTCGTCACCCGACCTCTCGGCGCCGAACTTCTCAGCGCCGAACTTCTCAGCGCCGGACTTCTCACAGGCCAGCCACTCCTGGGCCAGCGCGAGGGCCGCCGTCACGGCCTCCTGGATGTCGGGCCCCTCGTCGACGAGCGCCACGACCACGTCGGGCACCGCGGCGGGCAGGGCGTCGAGCGTGGGCACGTCGCGGCCAAGGACGCACCAACGCGCCGCGCCCTCGGGGGAGTCGGGGCGCTCGGCGGCCGGGGACGGCACCCATTCGACGCGGTGGAGCCCGCCGACCACGGGGGCGGCGCCCGCCGCCCCGCGCGGCACCTCGCGCAGCGCAAGCGCCTCGACGGCGGCCAGCGGGCGGCCCGTCACATCGGCCACCAGGATCCGCACGGAGTCCTCGCCGTCAGGGGTGACGCGGACGCGCGCGGCGGACGCGCCCGCGGCGTGGATCTCGACCCCCGACCAGGCGAAGGGCAGCGCGAGCCCGGCCGCGTCCTCGCCCGCGCGGTCGAGCAGGGCGCCGTGCAGGCACGCGTCGAGCAGCGCCGGGTGGAGCCCGTACCCCGCGGCGTCGGCCCGCTGCTCGGCGGGCAGGGCCACCTCGGCGAACACCTCGTCGCCGCGCCGCCACGCGGCCCGCAGGCCGCGGAAGACGGGCCCGTACTCGTAGCCGAGGGCGGCGAGTTGGGGATAGAGCTTGTCGAGCGCGACGGGCACGGCGCCCCGCGGTGGCCACACGGCGAGGTCGCCGCTCGCACCGTCGTTGTCCAGAGCCCCGGCGCCCCTGCCGGGGGCGAGAACGCCCGTGGCGTGCGTGGTCCAGGGCTCCCCCTCGGCGTCCGCGGGGCGCGCGTGGACGGTGAACGGGCGCCCCGCGGCGGGGTTGTCCGCGTCGCGGGGGCCGCCCACGGCGATCTGGAGGTGGACGCGGCCGCGTGCGGGGAGCGGCAGGGGCGCCTGGAGCGTCATCTCATCCAGCCGGTCGCAGCCCGCCTCCTCCCCGGCGCGCAGGGCCAGCTCGACAAACGCGGTGCCCGGCAGCAGGACGCTGCCCGAGACGGCGTGGTCGGCGAGCCACGGGGTGTCGCGCGGCGAGAGCGTCGCGGTGAGCAGCGCGCCCTCGGCGCCCGCGAGCGGCACGGCGGTCTCGGCCAGCGGGTGGACGCGTTCGACGCCGGTCCTCGCGGGGGCGTCCATCCAGTAACGCCGGTGCTGGAAGGCGTAGGTGGGCAGCTCGACCGTGCGCGCGCCCGACCCGGCGAACGCGGCCGACCACGCGACGTCGGCGCCGTGCGCGTGGGCCTCGGCGATCGAGGTGAGGAAGCGCTCCCTGCCCCCGTCGTCGCGGCGCAGGGTGCCGACCGCGGCGATGTCGGCGTCGGCGTTCTCCTGGATGGCCATGGCGAGCACGGGGTGGGCGCTCGCCTCGACGAAGAGGGAGTGCCCCTCCTCGATCAACAGCC
>NZ_QEST01000006.1 GCF_003311645.1 Streptomyces sp. PT12
GAAGGACACTATATCCTACTTAAAGGGTCTATCCAACAAGAAGATCTAACAATTGTAAATATCTATGCCCCTAACATGGGAGCAGCCAATTATATAAGGCAATTAATAACCAAAGCAAAGAAATGCATCGACAACAATACAATAATAGTGGGGGACTTTAACACCCCCCTCACTGAAATGGACAGATCATCTAAGCAAAAGATCAACAAGGAAATAAAGACTTTAAATGACACACTGGACCAAATGGACTTCACAGATATATTCAGAACATTCCATCCCAAAGCAACGGAATACACATTCTTCTCTAGTGCCCATGGAACATTCTCCAGAATCGATCACATCCTAGGTCATAAATCAGGTCTCAACCGGTACCAAAAGATTGGGATC
>NZ_QEST01000178.1 GCF_003311645.1 Streptomyces sp. PT12
GGCCATCATCGAGTCGATCCGCGCCGGCCTGGTCTTCGCCCTCAAGGAGGCGGTCGGGGTCGACACGATCCGCGCCAACGAGGAGCGCTTCCTCCGGCGTGCAGTTGAGGCCTGGCGGCACGAACCGGCCATCGAGATCCTGGGCAACCTCGAGGCCGAACGGCTCTCGATCGTCTCCTTCGTCGTGCGAGCTCCCAGCGGCAGCTACCTGCACCACAACTTCGTCGTCGCAGTGCTGAGCGACCTGTTCGGCATCCAGAGCCGCGGGGGCTGCTCGTGCGCCGGCCCCTACGGCCACCACCTGCTCGGCATCGACCTCGAGCGGTCGCAGGAGTTCGGGCGTGAGGTCGACCGCGGATGCGAGGGCATCAAGCCCGGTTGGGTGCGCATCAACTTCAACTACTTCATCTCGAGATC
>NZ_QEST01000204.1 GCF_003311645.1 Streptomyces sp. PT12
AGGAGCGTTAGTGTGAGCCCGATGAGCCAGGCGGCGCAGAACCTGAACTGGTTGATCACCAGCTTTGTGGACAGCACTCCGGGTGTGTCGCACACGGTGGTGGTGTCGGCTGATGGTCTGCTTCTGGCGTTGTCCGAGGGGTTTCCGCGGGATCGTGCGGATCAGTTGGCTGCGGTGGCGTCGGGGTTGACGTCGTTGACGGCTGGTGCGTCGCGGATCTTCGAGGGTGGTGCGGTGAATCAGACGGTGGTGGAGATGGAGCGGGGGTTTCTCTTCATCATGTCGATTTCGGATGGTTCGTCGTTGGCGGTGTTGGCGCATCCTGAGGCTGATATCGGTCTGGTGGGTTATGAGATGGCGTTGCTGGTGGATCGCGCCGGTACCGTTCTGACCCCCGACCTCCGCGCCGA
>NZ_QEST01000292.1 GCF_003311645.1 Streptomyces sp. PT12
AACGGCCAGAAGATGACAGGCTCCAGAACATGGTGGTGGGTGAAGGACTGGCCGCACGCCCCGGTCGTGACCAGGACGGGGCGGGCGGGTGCCCCGGGGCGCGCGGAGGAGGAAGCGGCTCCGGGGATGTCCGCCCGGTCCTGGGCCGGGCGGGCTTGGGCCCGCTGCCACCCGGGCCGCGCACGTTCGCCGGTGGGGCGGCCTCAGGGATGACAGCAGGGGTCAGGGGCGGTGGTGCGGCTGCTCGGGAAGATGCGGTGGGCGGTCGCGTTCGCTCTCGTCCGCGCGGGCCATCGCGTAGCGGCGGCGTACGCAGCGGGGGCAGGCGTGTGGTCCTTTGTGCGGGCCGCGGCGGCCAGCAGCCGCCCGACCGGGGCGGCGAGCGCGGGGGATTCGCCCAACGG
>NZ_QEST01000269.1 GCF_003311645.1 Streptomyces sp. PT12
CGGCGGCGCATGCGGATGACCACGGAGCGGTCCATGATCGTGTCGGGCAGGTCGCCGATGCCGGCGAGGGCGGCCATGGCGAAGGTGGGGAATGCGACCGGGGTGTGCTCGGGGCCGGTGACGCGCAGGGTGGGCCGGTTGCGCTGGTGCCCGGCGTTGAGCAGGCCGCGCAGGTCCTCGTTGCGCTCGGCCGCCTTGGCGGTGCCGAAGAGGGTGTCGGCCTCGTCGACCAGGAACGTCGGCGGATCGTCGTCGGTGATCGAGCGGAAGATCGCGGCCGGGCTGGCGTTGACCGTGATCAGCGGAGAGTGCACCGTCTCGGTCACGACATCGAGCAGCCGGGACTTGCCGCAACGCTTGGCCGGACCGACCACGGCCAGACGCGGCGCGTGCTGCCACGC
>NZ_QEST01000270.1 GCF_003311645.1 Streptomyces sp. PT12
TCGCCCGCCTCCCAGTCCACCTGGGGCGTGGGCTCGTCCACGTGCAGCGTCTTGGGCATGACGCCGTGCCGCATCGCCTCGATGACCTTGATGATCCCGGCGACGCCCGCGGCGGCCTGGGTGTGGCCGATGTTGGACTTGATCGAGCCAAGCCACAGCGGACGTCCATCGGAGCGGTCCTGGCCATAGGTGGCAAGCAGCGCCTGCGCCTCGATCGGGTCGCCCAGGGTCGTGCCGGTGCCATGCCCCTCGACCATGTCGATCTGGTCGGCGGACAGCCGCGCGTTGGCCAACGCCTGCCTGATCACCCGGCGTTGGGCCGGGCCGTTGGGCGCCGTGAGGCCATTGCTCGCGCCGTCCTGGTTGACGGCCATGCCGCGCACCACCGCCAGCAC
>NZ_QEST01000273.1 GCF_003311645.1 Streptomyces sp. PT12
TCCTTCGGGATCAGCGGCACCAACGCCCACACCATCATCGAAGAGCCCCCCGCCGACGAGCCCGCCGAACGCACCGCGCCCGCCGCGCTGGTGGTCCCCTGGGTCCTGTCGGCCCGCACCGAGGAGTCCTTGCGCCAACAGGCCGAGCGCCTGCGCGCGTTCGTCATCGAGCGGCCCGACGTTCCGCTCAACGACATCGCGCACACCCTGCTGTCCCGCCCCTCGTGGGAGCGCCGCGCCGTTGTCGCGGGCCAGGACCGTGACCGGCTGCTCACCGAACTCGCCGAGGTCGCCGAAGGAACGACCCCCGCCCTCCCGGCGCCGGGGCGCGTCGCCTTCCTGTTCTCGGGGCAGGGCAGTCAACGGCTCGGGATGGGCCGGGAGTTGTATGAGG
>NZ_QEST01000029.1 GCF_003311645.1 Streptomyces sp. PT12
CCAGATCTCGACCTCGGTGAGGCTGTTCCAGTCGCCCTCGCCATCGCCCTCGTAGCCGTGGCCGAGATAGCGGATGCGGGAGGTCTCGACGGGATCGTCGAACGTGAACGTCTCAAGCGCCGCCGTCCTGCCACCGCTGCGCCCCTCATAGGCGGTGACCCAGCGCGAGCCGTCCCAGTGCTGGAGCTCGAACACGTTCTGCCGCGTCGTCCCCCGGTGCACCGCCAGCTTCACATGGCTCACCGACCGCGTCGACCCGAGGTCCAACTGAAGCCAGGCGCCATCGCCTTCACCCGACCAACGGGTGCCGAGATCGCCGTCGACGGCGTTCGCGGGGGCGTTGCCGTCATGGGTGCTCGCGGTGACCGCGCCCGCGCCCGGGGTCAGCTCCTC
>NZ_QEST01000284.1 GCF_003311645.1 Streptomyces sp. PT12
GCGACTACTTCTCCGACACCGGGCGTTTGCCGTTCGCCTGGTCGGGCGTCTCGCTGACCGCCGAGGGAGCGACATCCCTCCGCGTGCGCGTGGCCGCGGCCGGGGGCAGCGACGCGGTGACGCTTACGCTCGCCGACACCACGGGCGCCCCCGTGGCCACCGTCGAGTCGCTGGTGCTCCGCCAGTTCCAGCCGGGCGCCCTGCGCACCGGCCACCACGAGTCGCTGTTCCAGGTCACCTGGACGCCCCACCCGCTTCCCGAGGCGGCAACCCCCGTCGAGGGCACGGAGATTGTCGTCGCCGGTGCCGCCGAGGACGGCACCGTCATCCCGGACACGCATGCGGAGGTGGTGCGTGTGGTGGGGTTGTTGGGGGTGGAGCGTTCGGGGCCTT
>NZ_QEST01000064.1 GCF_003311645.1 Streptomyces sp. PT12
GGGTGATACAGCCGCTCGACATCCCAACCACGGTCCGTCGGAAAGCCGGTGATGGCGTCGGCCTCGTCCGCGACGAGCCGCCACAGGTCCTCCGGCGAGGCCACACCACCAGGGAAGCGGCACGCCATCCCCACAATCGCGATCGGCTCATCGTCCACGGTGGCCACCGGGGCGGCGTTCGCGAACTCCTCGGCGGCGCCAAAGAGTTGCTGAAGCAGATGGTCGACGAGCACCAGGGCCGTCGGATAGTCGAAGACAAGGGTCGCGGGCAGGCGCAGGCCGGTCGCCGCGTTGAGGCGGTTCCGCAGCTCCAGCGCGCTCAACGAGTCAAAGCCCAGGTCGGTAAAGGCCCGTTCGGGATCCACATCGGCCGGGCCCGCATGCCCGAGGAC
>NZ_QEST01000243.1 GCF_003311645.1 Streptomyces sp. PT12
CTGGTGATCGAGCTCACCCGCTGCACCATCGAAAGCTGACGCGCGCGTTCACGCGTGGGGCCGTCCGGCTCCTCGGGGGAGCCGGACGGCCCCGCGGATCGGCCCCGTTCGGCCCTGGGAGCCGAGGGGGCGGGGGCGGAGGGTGGAGCGAGCGCGGGACACAAGGAGGCAACGCCATGAAGCAGCGCATGGTCGGCGGCGTCATGACGCACGACGTCGTCAGGGCCACGCCCAGCACGCCGTTCAAGAGGATCGCCGCCCTGCTCGCCGAGCACCGCGTCAGCGGGCTGCCGATCGTGGACGATGATGAGAAGGTCGTCGGCGTCGTGTCCGAGGCCGACCTCCTGGCGCCGCGGGGCGCGGGGGGCCGGTGGCGCCCTGGGCGTCGGCGCGCCGAGCGCCGGGCGGCGGGGGAGGCGGGCGCCAGGACCGCGGGCGAGCTGATGTCGGCCCCCGCGATCACCGTCCACGCCAGGGACCCCCTCGTCCTCGCGGCCCGCGCCATGGCCCGCCACCAGGTGCGGCGCCTGCCGGTGCTCGACGAGGAGGACCGGCTCGTGGGCATCGTCAGCCGCAGGGACCTGCTGAGCGTGTTCCTGCGGACGGACGCGGAGCTGCGGGCCGAGGTGCTTGACCACGTCATGGCCAGGGCGCTCCTGCTGCCCCCCGGCGCCGTCGAGGTCACCGTCGCCGACGGCGTGGTGACGCTCAGGGGCCGGGTGGAACGCAGCGGCGACGTCCCGATCGCCCTGCGCATGACGGCCCAGACGGACGGCGTGATCGCCGTCGTCAACCGCCTCGCCTACCGCGTCGACGACTCCGGGACCGACAGGGGAAAGAAGCCCACGCGCCGGGTGAACGGACCGCCACGCTGAAAAATCCGGCGAACTCCCGTTCCCGCGATGTCGGCACGGCACGTCGGCAAAGGGGATGCGGCCGATGAGCGAGTGCGTCGTGTGACGCTTCTCGAAGGGGAAAGCGATTCGGGTCGCGGCCTCGGGCGCGGATGCGCGGGATCTCCGATGTGATGCGGCTGTCTGCAATCAGTTGATTGCAGGGGATTATCCCGATGTGCCGCGTGGCCGGAGCGCGCGTCCGCCGGATCTACGCGTGGGGCGAACGACTTTCCTGGAGAGGGTGGAGTTTGCCATGATGTTGCAGGCGCCTTGACCACCGGACTTCTCTCGCCCGAGACGACCGCTATTCGGGCCGGGAGCGGGACACGTTTCGGCGGGTGCACGGTATCTCGGCCATGGGGGGATCTTGCGGCAGTATTCCGAAGCCTGCGTCGGCACGGACACCAGGGAGCCGGACGAGCGGGGGCCCCGAGCGGGGCAGCCGTCGTTCGCCATGCACCGGGTGCTCGACCTGGTGCATGAACGCGAGCCCGCCGTCCCCCGGTTACCCCGGTGCTTCGTCGCCGCTTACGAGAAGCTGGCGGAGGCGCTGGAGACCGAGGCCGATCTGACGCCGCAGGGGCGTTCCGTCACGCTCGACCGGCTCGTGCTCGCCCTGACGAACCAGATCAAGGTGCGCGCTCTTGTGGAGCCCGGGCATGTGAGCGCCGAGCCCGAGGGGTTCCGCCCCGTGGTCATCACCGGACTTCCCGGCACCGGTATCAGGTTCCTCCAGGGCATGCTGAGCCAGCATCCGGAATTCAGCGTTCCCTCCCTGTGGGAGGTTCTTTCGCCGACGGCGGACGGGGCTCCTTGGGCGGAGGCGCGGGAGCCTGCCGATCCATTCGAGGGCGCTCTGTGGAGAGCGCTGTGGCCGTTCTCCGGAGTGCGCGGTCCCGATCTCGGTCGCCCCTACGGTGACCATCTGCTGCTCGGATACTGCTTCTCCTCCTTCTCCGTCGGGCTCGAATACCGGATACCCGGCTATCTCGCCTGGCTCATGAAGCAGGACGCACGGCTTGCCTACACGTTCCACCGGTATGCGCTCGCGGCCATTCTCGACCGGGTGAGCGGGGGGATTCCCCTGCTGGTCAACGAGTTCCACTCGTTCCGGCTCTCCGACCTTCTCCACGCCTATCCCGACGCCCGGATCGTCAGGGTCCACCGCGATCCGCTGGTCTCGCTGTCCCGGCTGGCCGACACGTCCTCGCGCCTGCGCCGCGCCTGGTCGTCCACCGCGGGGTCGCGGGAGGCCGCGGGGGAGTGGGCCGCCTGCATGGCGAGCGCGCTCTCCTCGGGGGAGTGGTACGGCCCCGTGCCGTGGCCAGGGGTCGACGTGCTCGACATGGACTACTCCGAGATCGTCCAGACGCCGCTGCTTGCCGTCCGGCGCATCTGCGAGTTCGCCCGCACGCCCGTGCCGAGCGGCGTCGAGCGGCGCATGTTCCGGGGGTGGAAGCCGACGGTGGCGCCGGACGAACGGCTGCCGGACGGCGAGGGCCCCGGCTTTGACGTCGCGCGGCTACCGGTGTCCTTTCTGCGCGAGCGCGAGAACTACGGGAGTTGGCGATCCGCGCACGCGCGCCAATAGCCCGCCTGTCGAATGCCCGAACTAATCGTTGCATGTTCATGTACTAATGCTTGATCGATGGTACCTTTGGTCAAGGGGGCAGGTTGGGCGAGGGTGCTCGACGGCGTCCGGAGGGTTAGCCATGGTCATGTTGTCTCGCCAGCAGGAACAGGACCTCGGCCTGTGGCGGAATCTCTTCAAGCTGTCTTCCTATGTGGCACAGACGCTCGAACGCAGACTGATGCGTTCGCACGGCATCGGTCTCACCGACTACATGGCCCTCGACGCCATGCGCGAGCGGGAGCCCAAGAGCTACCGGATGCAGGAGCTCGCGGACGAGCTCGGCGTCAACCAGTCGACGCTGAGCCGGGTGGCGACCCGGCTCGAGAAGGGCGCCCTGGTCGAGCGCTACACCAGCGAGCACGACCGGCGCTGCACCATGATCCGGCTGACCGACACGGGCCGCGAGCGGCTTGGCGAGTACACCGACACGTTCAACGCCGAGCTGCACACGGCCCTTGAGATGGCCGCCGTCTCGCCTGACCTGGCCCCGCTGCTGATCAAGATCAGGTCGTGACCGGCCCCCGTCCCGCTCGCCGCGACGCGAGCGGGACGGGGCCGACGGGGGATCGGGCGGGGGGCCGGGCGGGGGGCCGGGCGGGGGCGGCGCGCCGGGTCAGAAGAGCAGGACGACCTTGCCGAGCAGGCCGCCCGCCTCGAAGCGCTCATGGGCGAGGCGCACCTCATCGACCGGGTGGTACGCGGCGACCCTGGTGCGCAGCTCGCCCGCGTCGACGAGGGCGGCCAGCCGGGCCAGCGCCTGGTTGTCCTCCTGGACATAGCTCTTGGCGGCCCCCGGCAGGTCGGGCAGCGGTTCGTCCGAGACGGAGACATACGCGCCGCCCGGCGCCACGGCCGCCGAGACGTCCACGCCCGCGGTGTCCAACGCCCCGTCATAGCTGTCGTGCGGCAGGTTCACCGGCCGGTCGATGACGAGCTCGGCGCCGAGCGCGCGCGCCTCCGCGACGTGCTCGGCCCGGGAGACCAGCGTGTCGACCACGATCCCGGCGTGCCTGGCCAGCTGGATCGCCAGGCCGCCCACGGCGCCGACCCCGCCTGTGACCAGCAGCCGTTGGCCCTCCTTGAGCCGGAGTTTTTCCAGGGCCTGGACGGCGGTGACCCCCGCCAGTGGCAGGGTGGCGGCCTCGGGGAGCGTGAGGGTGGCCGGGGCGTGGGCCACCAGCCTGGCGGGCAGGGAGACCAGCTCGGCCCATGTGCCCAGACCCGTGGCGACCTGCGCGGACATGGCGAACACCCGGTCCCCGACGGCGAAGCCGTCGACCGCACCGCCCACCACGACCCCCGCGGAGTCCCAGCCCAGGGTGGCGGGCGGCTCGATGCCCACGCTCTCCCAGGCGCGGGTCTTCCAGTCCACCGGGTTCAGGGTGCTGGCGACGGTGCGGACCAGCAGCTCCCCCTCGACGGCCTTCGGCTCGGGCACCTCCCGGACGGTGAGGCGCTCGGGGCCACCGTGGGCGTCGATCTGAACGGCTCGCATGGCGGGCGTCCCTTCGTTTGATGCTCGGTCTGTGTGTCTGTGTGTCTGTGTGGCTGTGTGTCTGTGTGTCTGTGTGCGGAGGTGTCGGTCGGCCCGGTCAGGCGGGCGACGCGGGGGACGGCGCCGCGGAGAGCGGCGCGGTCTCCTCGGTGTCGGCCGCGCCCGGCTCGTTCGCCCGGTGCTGGGCGCGCAGCGGCAGGGCGTAGCAGGAGATCAGCAGGCCGAGGCCGCTCAGTACCGCGCCCGCGAGGCCGGTCCAGCGCAGCCCGTCGGCGGCGACGATGACGCCGCCGACCACGGAGCCGAGCGCGGTGGCGAGCTGGAAGGCGCCGACGTTGACGGACACGGCCAACGTGGGGGCCTCGGCGGCGTGCCGCAGGATCAGGCCCTGGAGCGGGGCGATGGTCGCGGTGGCGAGCAGGCCGAGCAGCAGGATCGCGAGCACGGCCGTCGGCTTCCAGGTGATCGCGAAGGGCGTGCAGGCCAGGAGGATCGCCAGGGCGGCGAAGACCCCGCGCAGGGTGGCGGCCGGGGCCCGGTCGGTGAGGCGGCCCGCGATGATGTTGCCGAGGAAGCTGCCCGCGCCGTAGGCGAGCAGCAGGATGGACACCACGAAGGCGGCGAAGCCCGTGATATCCGTGAGCAGCGGCGCGACATAGGTGAAGACGGTGGCCACGCCGGCGAAGCCGACCGCGGTGGTGGCGATGGCGAGCAGCACCGTCCGCTGGGCCATGACGCGGATCTCCGCGCGGGCGCCCGCGGACTCGCCCTCCTGGCGGGGCAGCCACAGCGCGAGCATCGCGGTGCCCACCAGGGACAGGGCGGTCAGCACGACGAACGGCGTGCGCCAGTGGGTCCTCTCGCCGAGCAGGGCGCCGAGCGGCACGCCGAGGAGGGTGGCCACGGTGAGCCCGGACACCACGGCCGCGGTCGCCTTGCCCACCCGGTCGGGTGGGACGACCCGGCTGGCGACCACCAGGGAGAGCGCGAAGAACGCGGCGTGGCTGAGCGAGGAGACGATCCGGCCGAGCAGCAGGATCTCGTAGGTGGGGGCCAGGGCGCTGATGGCGCTGCCCGCCGCGAAGACCAGCATCAGCGACAGGGCGAGCCCCTTGCGCGGCCGCCGCGCTGTCAGCAGCGTCACCAGCGGCCCCCCGATCACCACCCCGAGGCCGTAGGCGGTCACGGTCTGCCCGGCCGCGCTCACGGAGACGTCGAGATCATCGGCGACCTGCGAGAGCAGCCCCGCGATGAGGTACTCGGAGGTGCCGACCACGAAGACCGACACACAGAGCGTGACAAGAATGACGGTGCTTTTCCTCATGCGTGGAAAGCTAGAGTCTGACATCAGTGTGAGAGTCAAGCGGGCGGGCAACCGCCCTGCGAGCCGGAGGAGTTGGCCATGCGGATCGGTGAGATGGTCGCGCGTACGGGCGTCAGCGAGCGCATGCTGCGGTACTACGAGAAGCAGGGGCTGCTCGAGCCCACCCGGATGCCGAGCGGGTACCGCGTCTACCGCGAGCAGGACATCGACACGGTGCGCCGCATCCGCGCGCTCCTGGCGGCGGGGCTGACCACGCAGACCATCGGCCGGGTCCTGCCCTGTGTCAGGGACGAGGGCAGGCGCCTGGTGCCCATCTGCTCCGACCTGGTCGCCGAGCTGCGGGCCGAGCACGAGCGGATCACCCGCGCGATGGCCGACCTCCAGTCCTCCCGCGCCATGCTGGAGAGCGTCATCGAGGGATGGCGGGACCCCGAGGACCAGGCCCTTCCGCTCAGCGCCCGAGCTCCCGCGTGACCCCGGAGGGCTCCGAAGCCCCTGGATTTCAGGGCACGGTGCCGATGGCGACGGTGTTCCCCTCGCTGACCGAGCCGCCAGGGGCGGTCAGCGGGTGGTCGGGCGCCTCGGGGTCGAGAAACGCCTTCCAGTCGCCGTCGAGGCCGAGGGCGATGGCCTGTTCGGCGATCCAGGGCAGGAACGCCCCGCTGCCGCAGCCTGCGTCGAGCACCCGCCAGCCCGGCTCGATGCCCGCCTCGTCGAAGGCCGCGCGGTACGCGTCCGCGCACGCGGCGAAGTGGGCCTCCACGATGTCGGGGTGGGTGAAGCCCAGCCCTGTCGACGCGGTGTGGCCCCACCGCGCGTGGTCCTCGTTCATCCGGCCGCCCCGCCCTTCCCCGCCCCGGCCGCGTGGTGCGGGGCGTGGTGCGGGGCGTGGTGCGCGGCCACCCGGTCGGCCAGGCCGACCAGCTCCGCGGTCACCTCGTCCGGGGCCTCCAGCGGGAGCAGATGCCCCCGTTCGGCGACGTGGACCAGCCGCGCGCGCCCCAGCTCGGCCGCCGAGCGCGCCTCGTCGAGGGAGACCAACGCGTCCTCCGCGCCCACCATGACCACCGTCGGGACGTTCGAGGCGCGCAGGACCACCTGCGCGTTGAGCCTGGCGGCGATGGCGCGCTGCGCCCAGGCGGTGGCCTCGGGGGACGCGGCCTCGGCCATCTCGGCGACGCGCGCGAGCAGTTCGGGGCGGCGCGCGCGGGCGGTGGGCGTCGGCGGCCACCCTCAGGGCGGCGTGCGGCGGCCGCCGGGTGGGAAGGTCGCCCGCCGCACCTCGGCGAGCAGCGCGGGGCCCTCGTCCCCCGACAGCAGCTCGGCGTGCGGGTCGGCGTAGACGCGGCGCCGTGCGCTCTTGTGGCGCCCGTGCTGCCGCTGCCGGTGAAGTACACCTTCGGCGCGTCGGCCGTGAGCAGGTTGGGCTCGCCCGCGGCGGTCCGCTCGATCAGCGGGGCGTGGGCCCGGTAGTCCTGGACGGGGACCGCGGCGCGGAAGTCGTCCGGCGTCCTGATGCCCGCGAAGCCGTGCCGACGGCCGAACAGCGTGCCCGCGTTGGCCGCCAACAGGTCTTCAAGGACCCGCTGTTGGGCGTGCGGCGCGTCGTCGATGGCGGTGCGCGGGGTGTCGCGCTCGGCGATGACCCTGGCCCGGTGGCGTCGGGCGTGCCCGGGATCCGTCCAGTCGGATGGCGCGGTCATCGGGGCAGCACCCCCAGCACGGCGTTCGAGGCCCGTGCCACGCTCGGCTGTTCGGGGACGACGGTGACGGGCAGGTCCTGGACCTCTTCGAGCATGAGCTTGCGCAGCCCCTTCTGGTAGCTGTCGAACGCCGGCCAGTCCGGGCGTTCTCCGAAGTGCTCCAGGGGGTTGAGGCGCGCTCCGCGGCCGGAGCGGAGCCAGGCGGTCCTGGGCGAGACGTCGAGGTGGACCACGGCGTGCGGCCGGGGGAAGGAACGCCACCAGGAGTACATGGGGTTCTCGTCCACGCCGGCGAGCCGGCACTTGGCGAGGATCTTGTAGTAGTAGGAGTCCATGAGCAGGGGGGTGGCCGGGTCCCGCTCGCGCAGCAGGTCCCTGAGGTAGACCACCGCGGTCTGGAGGAAGCAGGCCAGGAACTCCGGCGAGTACGTGGTGCCGAGGCCGGGGAGGACGTCGGTGGCCAGCCGCCCGCGCAGGTCGGCGATGAGGCGGTGGGACTCCCCGAGGAACGTGTCGTCCGTCGAGGCGATCCGCCAGTGCGGCAGCCGGGTGGCGAGGTCGCGCAGCACGGACGACTTCCCCGCGCCGTCGGCGCCGATGAGCACGACGCACGGTGACTCGGTCATGCGCTCCCCACCTCCCCCGCCGCATCAGCGCGTTCGGCGGCCTCGTCCGTGACCTCGACGACGGCGCATGTCCAGCTGAACCCCGCGCCCACGCCCACGAGCAGCGCCCGCTGCCCGGGGCGCAGGCGCCCCGTCCCCAGCAGGTGGGCGAGCCCGGCGACCTGGTCGCCCGAGCCGAGGTGCCCGATGTCGAGGCCGTAGTCGAGGAGCGTGTCGTCGGCGCCGATGCCCAGCGGGTCCACGCACTGCTTGTGGGACAGGTCGGCGCCGAAGAAGGGGACCAGGACCGCCGCCATGTCCGACACGTCGCCGTCGGCGTCCTGCACGCAGCGCTTGACGGCCGTGAGCATCCCCTCGGCGTTGCGGGTGATGGTCTCCGCGACGGGGAAGCCCGCGAGGAACGCCCTCTTGCGCGCGGCCAGGTCGAGCGGGGCCCCTGGCTCCGGGGGATCGTGCAGGTCGTCGCCCCGGTGCAGCCCCTCCAACTCGGGGGCCGAGTAGGTGGCGGTGGCCACCAGGCGCAGGGGCCCCGGGCGGCGGGAGAGCACGGCCGCGGTGCCGCCGTCGCCGAACACCAGGCCCTTGTCCGCGCTCCAGCGGGGGAAGCGCGGCTCGGCGAACCGGTCCCCCGTGGTCACAAGCGCCGCCCTGAGCGCGGGCACGGCGCTGAGGTGGATGGCGGCCGTCTCGATCGCGCACATGCCGCCGTTGGACATCTGCCGGAGCTCCATCGCCGTCACGTCGCCGTGCCCGAGCACTTCGCGCTGGATGTAGGAGGCGACGTTGGAGAACGTCACGCCCTGGTCGTAGCAGTTGGCGTGCAGCAGAAGCCCGATGTCGGTGGGCGGCCTGCCGGAGCGGGCCAGGGCCGCCAGTCCCGCCGCGACGGCCAGGTCGGGCGCGGGCCGAGCGCTGACCCGCGCGGCGCGCTGCCGCGACCTGGCCGCCTCCTCCTCGTCGTAGCGGCCATCGGCCACCGCCCATGATGTCGGCACGGGCTCGCCGAGGCGGGCGGCCACGGCGTCAACGTATATCCCCGTCCACCTCATGGTCGTCCTCCCAAGCCTCGATGCGGAGCGTGCCGGCGTCCGCCCCGTTCCACACGGGCGGCTCGTCCACGGTGACCACGGCCGTGGTCCAGCTGAAGCCGATGCCGACGCCCACGAGCAGCACCTGGTCACCGGGGCGCAGCGCCCCGGACTCCAGGAGATAGGTGAGCCCGGCGAGCTGGTCCCCGCCTCCGATGTGCGACGTGCGGCGCCCCCACTCCCACACCGTGCGCTCGACGCCGATCTTGTAGGGGGCCAAGAACTCCCAACCCAGCAGCTCGCGGCCGACGTTGGGGACCACGACACGGGCCACGCGGTCGAGCGAGGTGTCGGCCTCGGCCAGCGTGCGCTCGGTGTTCGCCAGCAGCCCCGTCACCAGCCGCTCCTCGACGAAGTCGAACCCGACGCGCTTCATGTAGCGGCGCTTGCGGCCCCGCAGGTCCAACGGGGCGCCCGAGCCGTGCGGGACCAGGGTGAACCCGCCGTCCACGTCCCGGTACGCGTCCTCGAGCTCGGGGTCGGACGTGGAGGTCGAGGCCAGCAGCCGGGCGAAGCCGCCGCGCCGCGACAGCAGCAGCCCGGTGGCGCCGTCGGCGAAGACCTGCCCGCTGTCGCTCAGCCAGCGATCGAAGCCGGGCAGCGCGTAGCGGTCGCCCGTGGTGATCAGCACCGCCCGCGCCGCGTCCCTCGCGGCGAGCCAGGAGGCGCCGAGCTCAAGCGCGGCCATGCCGCCGTTGGAGGCGTGGTCGATGCGGATCGCGGGGGCCGAGCCCGCGACGGTGTGGCGTTGGACATAGGAGGCGGGGGTCCAGAAGTCCTCGCCCTGGTGGTACATGGCGGCGTGCAGCACCAACGCCACGTCCTCGGGGGCGTGGCCGCCGCGCGCGATGGCCTGCCGCCCGGCGGCGACCGCCATGTCCACCGCGCTCATGTCGTCGGTGTGGAGCGCGGACAGCAGCTGGTTCTCCGCCAGCTCGTCCGCGGGATAACGCCCCTCGGCGGCGGCCTTCCGCGCGCTCTCGGGGGCGGGCAGATGGGTGCCGAGTCCTGCGATGTACAGGTCGTCCCAGCGCATGACGTCCTTCCGTCCTGATGGGGGTCCTGGCCGATGGGCCGCGGCTCAGGCGGCGGCGCCGCCCTCGTGCCAGGCCGGGCTCGGCCCGAACCTGCGGGCGGTGGTGTGCCGTTCGTAGGGCATGCCGTCGGGCATGTGGAGGATTTCCATCTGGAGGCCCCAGGGCGCCCTGAAGTACATCCACCGGTCGCCGTGGATGGGGCCGCCGTCGTCGATCAGCTGTGGCTCGCCGAGCAGTTCGACGCCGGGGACGGTGCGCAGATGGGCGGCGGCCTCGTCGATGTCGTCCACGAAGAACGCGAGGTGATGCCCCCCGACGTCGCTGTTGAGCGGGAGCCGGGTGCGCTGGTCGGGCACCGTGTAGCGGAACAGCTCGACGTTGGTCACCGGGCCGAGGCGCAGCATGGCCGCGTCCACCTCGATGTCCTGGTGAACGGCGAGCTGGCGTGCGCAGTAGTCGGCGGGGGCCGCGAGCTCCACCCGGTAGAGGAGCCGTCCGCCGAGCGGGCCCGTGAAGAAGTCGATGGCCTGGTCGAGGTCGGGGACGGTGTAGCAGACGTGGTCGACGCCGAGGGTGCCGGGAATGCCACGCCGGGTGGTGAGCCAGCGCCCTTCGGGGCGGTAGAGCCGTTCGGCCGTCTCCTTCTCGTAGGGCAACGCGTCGCTGACCTGCTGGAGCTCCATCTGGAGGCCCCAGGGCGCCGTGAAGTAGATCCAGCGGTTTCCGCTGATCGGTCCTTCGGTGATGTGCTGCACGTCCCCGAGCACGGTGACGCCGGGGACGGTGCGCAGATGGGCGGCGGCCTCGTCGATGTCCCTGACGCCGATGGCGAGGTGGTGGCCGCCGACGTCGCTGTTGCGGGGGAGTTCGGTGCGCTGCCCTGGGGCGGTGTAACGGAACAGCTCGATGTTGGTCTCGGCCAGCCTCAGCAGCGCGATGTGCGCGCTGGCCCTGGGGTGGACGCCGAGCTGGCGCGCCATCCAGTCGCCGTCGTCCCGCACCGGGCCGATGCGGTACAGCTCCTCGGCGCCGAGGACGTCGACGAAGAAGTCGATGGCCTGGTCGAGGTCGGGGACGGTGAAGGCGTGGTGGTCGACATTGCGGGCGGTGGGGATGCCGGTCGTCGTCCGGCCTGGGGCTGAGGTCACGTCAACTCCTCGAGCGGATGGGGCTTGTGTCGGTGCTTCTGTCGGTGCTCCTGGGGCCGCCGCGCGGGATCAGAGCCGGCCCGCGTGGGCGGCGTTGGCCTCGGCGGCCACGAGGCTGAGCCCGCCGTCGACCACGACGGAGGTGCCGGTGGTGTAGCGCGCCTCGGGGGAGGCGAGGTGCCGGATGAGCACCGCGACCTCGTCGGGGGCGCCGGGGCGTCCCACGGGGATGTTGGGCCTGGCGATGGCGGTGACGGGGTGGCCCGGGGGCACCCCGTTCATGGGGGTCGCGGTCTCGCCGGGGGCGACCGCGTTGACGGTGATGCCGTGGGGGGCGAGCTCGACGGCCATCACCCTGGTGAGCATGCCGAGGCCGCCCTTGGAGACGCAGTAGGCGCTGCCGCCGGTGATGGGGATGTGCTCGTGGACGCTGGTGACGTTGATGATGCGACCGCCCCTGCCCTGCTCGACCATCAGCCGGGCGGCGGCCTGGGCGAGCGCGAAGGGGCTGGTGAGGTTGACGGTGAGCACGCGCGACCAAGACGCCAGGTCCTCGTCGACGGCGTGGGCGCGGCGGTTGACGCCTGCATTGTTCACCAGCACGTCCAGGCCCCCGGCGTCGCGCGCCGCCGAGCGCAGCCGGGCCACGGCGGCCTCGGGGTCTCCCAGGTCGAACGCGACCGGCTCGGCCCGCACGCCGTGCGTCTGGGCGAGCTCGGCCGCGAGGTCCCTGGCCGACTTCTCGTTGCCGCCGTACCCGACGAGCACGTCGTGGCCCGCGGCGGCCAGGGCGCGGGCGGTCTCCGTGCCGATGCCGGACGAGGCACCGGTGACGAGGCTGATGCTCCGGGACATGGCGGATCCTTTCGATCGCGGTCGTTGCGGGGAGTGTGGTGCTGGAGTGCGGTGCGGGGAGTGTGGTGCTGGAGTGCGGGGGGCTTCGGGATCGGGAAGCCTTCGGGGATCGGGGCTCAGGCCGCCGTGAGGTCGAGCGTGACCTTGGGCGCGGCGCGGTCGCCGTCCTGGAGCAGGCGGAAGGCGTCGGGTACCCGGCGCAGGGGCACGCGCCGGGCGATCATCCCGTCCGCGGTGAGCGCGCCTTCGGCGAAGAGGCGCAGGGCGCGGTCGTAGTGGTCGAGGCCGTGGCGGACGCCGTGGACGGTGATGCCGCGCAGCGTCAGGTCGCCCACGTCCACGCCGTCGACCAGGTGCCCCGCGACCCCGACCACGGCGATGTCGCCGCCCACGGCCGCGGCGCGCACCGCGTCGTGGAACGCCTCGGGCGCCCCCGACGCCTCCACCACCAGGTCGTAGTGGCCGCCCGGCGCCTGCCCCGGGCGGAAGAGGCGCCGGGCGCCGAACGCGGCGGCCGTGCGCAGGCCGTTCTCCGCCACCCCGACGACGTCGACGGCGCCGGTCAGCCGCGCGACCAGCTGCACCGCGAGGAGCCCGATGGTGCCGGTGCCCAGGACCAGCGCCCGGTCGCCTGCCGAGCGGCCTGTCCTGGCCAGTCCTTCGAGCACCGTCACGGTGGGCTCGACAAGCACCGCCTGCGCGTCGCCGACCTCGTCGGGCACGACGGTCAACGCCCGTGTGGGCATGCGCAGATACTGTGCGGCGGCGCCCTGCTGGCCGTAGAGGCCGACCTCGCGCAGATCGCCGCACTCGTTGCGGCGGCCCCGGTGGCAGGCGCGGCAGCTCCCGCAGGAGATCATGGTGTGGCCGACCACGCGGTCGCCGACCACGGGGCGCCCGGCCGAGGGGGCGTCGGCGTCCTGCGGCGGGAGCGCCACCACGCGGCCCACCCACTCGTGGCCGAACACATGGGGATAGGGCGCCCGCCCGTCCCTGACATAGGTCGCGGTGCCGTGCAGCAGCTCCAGGTCGGTGCCGCACAGGCCCACGAGCAGCGGGGCGATCAGCGCCTCGCCCGCGGCGGGCGCGGGGACGGGCAGCGTGGCCTCCTCGGCCCGGTGCTCCGCGGTGAGGACGGCCGCGCGCATGGTGCCGGTGGGCCAGCCGCCGTCCACGGCGGCGGCGCGGGGGGTGAGCGCGGTCGCCATCTCACCCCACCTCCGCGCCCGCGTCGGCCGGGACGCCGATGCTGCGCCGCCCGGGCGGGATCTCGGGGATCCTGGCGGGCAGCAGGAGGCGGGCGGCCTCGGAGAGCACGCTCAGGACAAGGGCCTCGGCGCCGTTCTCCCCGGCGACCACCGAGGCGTCGGCGGTGCCGGGCACCAGGGCGAGGTCCCCGGCGCCGAGCGGGCGGGGCGCTTCGGGCCCCGCGAGGGCCGCGCCTCCGGCCAGCAGGAGGACGGCGTGCTCGACCCCTTCGGTGTCGAAATCCCGCCGCTGCCCCGGCGCCAGGACGACATGGTCGAAGCTCTCGCACTCGCTGTGCAGCATCCCGCGCCGGGCGAGGCAGCGCCAGGTGCGCTCGGCGCCGTCAAGCGGCAGCGTGCGGGTCGGTGTTCCGGTGCCGGTGACGATCAACGTTCCCCCTCCGCGGGCGTGTTCAGGGACAGCTCGGCGTGGAAGAGCCGCAGCCCCTCGTCTCCGGCGAGCAGCCGTGCCCCGGTGCCCCTTGGCAGGGTGACGGCGACGCCGGGGGCGAGGTCGGCCCCGGTGTCGCCGGTCAGCGCCCTGCCCGAGCCGCCCAGGACGAACACGGTGTGCTCCACCGCGTCGGACTCCAGGTCGAGGTGGGCGGAGGGCGGGAGGGAGCGGGTCTCGACGAGGCGCAGGGGGCCGGTGAGCAGCGTGCCCGGGTCGACGCCCTGGTCGTCGGTCAGGTGCAGGACGGTGGCGTTCACGTCATCCTCGTTCCGTGGCGGGAAGGGGGCGGCCCGGTCGGCGGTCCGCCCCGTCAGGACGCGGGTGGTGTGGGGGGATCTGACCTCCACCACGAGCCAGTCGAGGCGGGTGTCCCCGGTGTTCCGCAGGCCGTGCACGGTGCCGAGCCCCGTCAGGACGAGCGAGCGCGGGGTAACGGGGTGGAGCGTGCCGTCGAGCGCCATCTCGCCCTCGCCCGCGAGGATGAAGTACAGCTCCTCGGTGCGGGTGTGCCGGTGCTCGCCGCTGACGCCGCCCGGTGGCACGCTCGCCCACTCGACGGCCTCCCACTGGCCCGTCAGATCGTGCTGGCCCGCCAGGCACTTCCAGTGGGAGAGCCCCGCGGCGCCGTGCACGCCGTGGACTCCCGACGGCGACGTGGTGTCGGCCAGCAGCACGGCGGTGCCGAGCCGTCCCGCGGGGGTCATCGGCGGTCACCCGCCCCGTGGAGCGCGCGCAGGACGTCCACGGCGGCGGCGAGTTCGTGGGCGGTGACGTCGTTGACGAAGAGGGCCGAGCCGATGCCCACGGGCAGCGGCAGGCGCTGCTGGCCGTCGCGGTGCCTGACGGTGTCGCGGAGGGCGGCGTCCAGGATCTCGCCGGTCAGCAGGTCGTTCCAGGACGGCAGCCCCAGGGACGCCATCACGGCGAGCACCCGCTCCCTTTCGGCGACGCTCACCAGGCCGCGGCGCTCGCCGAGCACGGTGGTCAGCGCCATGTCCACGCAGACGGCCTCGCCGTGCAGCAGCTCGGGCAGGGCACGCATCTCGACGGTGGGGCTGAAGGTGTGCCCGTAGTCCACCACCCGCTCCAACTCGGTCTCCCAGAGGTTGGGCTGAAGCTCCTCGAGCATCCCGTGGATGGCGCGGCGCAGCACCTCGGCCGCCGCGAGCTCCCCGGCGCCCGAGAGGCCCTGGAGCTTTTCCTCCAGCAGCAACGGGCCCTGCTGCTCCAGGAGTTCGAAGAGGCCCCGGTCCTTGATCAGGCCGATCTTGAGGATCTCCGCCAGCCCGTTGCTGAGGTGGCGCCGGTCGAGGGTGGTGAGGAAACGGCGGTCGAGAAGGGTGAGGTCAGCGGGGAAGTAGGTGCCGAGGCGGTTCTTGTGGCCGTTGAAGTTGACGCCGGTCTTGGCCCCGACTCCGGCGTCGACGAGCCCGATCAGGGTGGTGGGCACGCGCACGAACGGGGTGCCGCGCCGGTAGAGGCTGCCGACCAGGCCGACGATGTCCATCAGGACGCCGCCGCCGATGACGATCACCGGCTCGCGGCGCCTGGCGATGCCGAACGCGTCGATCTCGCGGACGATGTGCGCCGCGGTCTCGAAGCTCTTGACGGACTCGTCGGCGCGCACGACGCACAGGTGGTGATCGATGTCGTGGTGGTCGAGGTAGGAGCGGATGCGGTCGCCGTGCAGCAGGTCCACGCGGGCGTCCACGACGACGAAGCGCCGCGGCCTGGTGCCGGGGGCGGCGGGGCCGCCGCTGCCCGCTTCGAGCAGGTCGGTACGTGAGGGCTCGAACAGGTCGTCGCACAGGCGGATCTCGTAGCGGACGGGCTTGACCGTCCGCACGACCCAGGAGTCCACCTGGCTGCTGTAGGTGAAGAGTCCGGAAGGCTCCGCGACGTGGTCGGCGGTGGGCGCCGCCGTGGTCGGGCGCGGGACGTCGAACGTGGTCATCGCACACCTCAGACGCTGGGTTTCCGCGGGATCGCGGGTGAGACGGGTGAGAGGGCCGGGGTGGGAGGGACGGAAGACGGCGATGGCTCGCCCCGGGCCGGACGGCGTGAGCCGTCCGGCACTCTCCGCACACCCTGAACCAGAATGTATGCAGAGTCAAGGATTTTAAAATGCACAAGCATGGGTTACGGTGAGATGCCGCCGCGCTGCCCTCCTCGTGGCGCGTCGTTCCCCGCACGTCCTCGCCCGCGTCCCGACCCGGAACGAAGGATCAGTCATGCCCATCCCGCTCTTCGCACTGATGCTGTGCGTCTTCGGCGTCGGCACGTCCGAGTACGTCGTGGCGGGCATCCTGCCCGGCATCGCCGACGACCTGGGCGTCGGCATCTCGGCCGCCGGGCTGCTGGTCACGGCCTATGCCATGGGCGTCGTGATCGGTGGGCCGATCGTCACCCTCACCACGGGGCGCGTCCCCCGCAAGACGCTGCTGCTCCTGCTGATGGGCGTGTTCATCCTGGGCAACGTGGTCGCGGCGCTCGCCCCGACCTACTGGGTGGCCGTGGTCGCGCGCGTCTTCGCCGCCCTGATCCACAGCACGTTCGTCGCGGTCGGGATCACCCTCGCGGTCGCCATGGTGCCCGAGGGCAAGGCGGGCTCGGCCGTCGCCCGGGTCTCCCTCGGGCTCAACCTCGCGACCGTGCTCGGCGTTCCGCTCGGCACATTCATCGGCGAGCGCCACGGCTGGCGCGCCACCTTCTGGGCGGTCGCGGCCATCACCGCGGGCGCCACCCTCCTGGTGGCCGCCGTGGTGCGCCCCGCGGCGACCGCGCCCGATGGCGGCGGCGTCGCCGAGCTGCGGGTGCTCGGCGTCAGGCGCGTGCGCATGGCCATCCTGATGACCGTGCTCGGCAGCGCCGGATTCGGCACGGTCTTCACCTACATCTCTCCGCTGCTGACCGATGTGACCGGCTTCTCGGAGAACGCGGTGGCCGTCCTGCTCATCGTCTTCGGCGTCGGCTCCGTCGTGGGCACCATCCTCGGCGGGCGGCTCGCCGACCGCTCCCTGATGCCCTCGCTCTGCCTGCTGCTCGCCGCGCTGACGCTGATCCTGGTGCTCTTCGGGGCCATCGCCCCGGTCCGCTGGGTCACCGCCGTGGCGGTGTTCGTCTTCGGCGCCGCGTCGTTCTCCATCATCCCCGGCCTTCAGGCCCGCATCCTGAGCGCCGCCGCAGGCGCCCCCACGCTGGCCCTCGCCGTTAACATCTCCGCCTTCCAGCTGGCCAACGCGGGCGGCTCCTGGCTCGGCGGCGTCGTCCTCGACAACGCCGGGCTGCGCTGGATCGCGCTCGCCGGGGCCTGCGTCACCCTGTGCGGACTCGCCCTCGGCATCGGCGAACTGCTGCGCGACCGGCGCGTCGAGGCCCCCGCGCCCGCCACCGAGGCGTCCCAGGCCACCGAGGCGCGCGCCAACTGACTCCGCCCACCCCGCCGTTCACCACGAGAAAGCGACCGCGCCCATGAGCACCGCGCCCACGGACGCCCCATCGGCCAGCGCCCGCCCCCGGCTGGCCTCGATCACCGGGCTCAGGTTCCTCGCGGCCCTCGCCGTCTTCCTGTTCCACATCGCGATCTTCCGGCCGTTCTCCCACACCGGCGTCTCCGACGCCCTCTTCACCGCCTTCAGCAAGGCGGGCTGGGCGGGCGTCTCGTTCTTCTTCCTGCTCAGCGGCTACGTCCTGACCTGGGCCGCCAGGCCGGGCGACCCCGTGACGGCCTTCTGGCGCCGACGGCTGCTCAAGCTGTTCCCCAACCACCTGGTGACCTACGCGCTGACCATGGCGCTCTACGCCATCGCCTCGGTCTCGCTGGGAACGGCCTTGCTCAACCTGGTGCTGCTCCAGCCGTGGGCGACCGGGGAGCCCGTCTTCTTCAGCGTCAACAACCCCAGCTGGTCGCTCGGTTGCGAGCTGTTCTTCTACCTGATGTTCCCGCTGCTGCACCGGTGGATCGCCGCCGTCCCCGCCGGGCGCCTGTGGTGGTGGGCCGCGGGCCTGATGGGCGCGATCATCGCCCTGCCCGCCGTGGCGTACGCGGCCGTCCCCGGCGAGCCGTCCATGATGGCGCCCGACACCCCGGTCCCGGCCCTCGGCTTCTGGCTCGTCTACATCTTCCCCATCACCCGGCTGCTCGACTTCACGCTGGGCATCGTGATGGCCCGCGTCGTGCTGGAGGGCCGTTGGCCGCGCCTTCCCCTCGCCCCCGTGCTCGCCCTCCTGCTGGCCTGCTACGCCCTGTCCCTCCACCTGCCGGGCCTGTACGCGCTCACGGCGACGAGCGTCGTCCCCTTCGCGCTGCTCATACCCGCCGTGGCGACCCTCGACGTGCGCGGGAGACACACGGTGCTGCGCGGCCGGACCATGACCTGGCTCGGGGAGGTGTCGTTCGCCTTCTACCTGGTGCACTGGCCGGTTCTCAACTACGGGCAGCGCCTGCTCGGCGAGGGCAGGCAATACTCACTGCCCATGGGCACGGCACTGGTGGCGCTCTGCTTCGCCGTCAGCCTCCTGCTGGCCTGGCTGCTGTACATCGGGGTGGAACGCCCCGCCATGCGCAGGTGGTCGGGGCGGCGCCCACGCGCCATGGCGCCGGAGACGGCGCGGCGGCCCACGGGGCCGCCACCCGTCCCCGCGCTGCCGACCGACCTGCGCCCCTGACCGACCGGCACTCCTGACCACCCGGAACCGACACACGCCGCGAAAGGCAAGGCCGTGCGCTACGGCATCAACCTCCCCAACTTCGGCGCCCACACCACCCCGGAGACCCTGAGCGGCTGGGCGCGCACCACCGAGGATCTCGGCTTCCACATCCTGACGGTGTCCGACCACATCGCCCTCACCCCGGACGCGCACCGGCGCTCGCCCGCGCCGTTCTACGAGGCGTTCACCACGTTGACGTGGCTGGCGGCGCACACGAGCACCGTCGAGCTGGCCACGGGGGTGGTCATCGGGCCGCAGCGGCACCCGGTGCAGCTGGCGAGGATCGCCACCACTCTCGACCAACTCTCCCAGGGGCGGCTGGTGTTGGGCGTGGGGGTCGGCTGGGCGCGCCAGGGCTTCGACGCGCTGGGGCTGCCGTTCCACCGGCGCGGCGCGATGACCGACGAGGTGCTGGCCGCGCTGCGGACGCTGTTCACGGAGGAGATCGCGAGCTTCCACGGCGAGTTCTTCCACTTCGACGCGGTGCGGACCGCGCCCCTCCCGGCGCGCCGACCCCACCCGCCCATCTGGGTCGGCGGCAGCAGCCCCGGCGCGCTGCGCCGGGCCGCCCTGCACGCCGACGCGTGGTTCCCGCTGTGGCCGCGCGGCCCCGAACTGGCCCCGGCGCTCCGGGTGCTGGCCGACACCGCCGCGGCGGCGGGGCGCCGGGTCCCCGACTTCTGCCCGACCATCCCGCTGGCCCTCACTCAGCGGCCCGTGCCGCGGGGGCGGCGCCTGCTCGGCCAGGGGACCCTGGAGCAGCTTCACGAGGACCTGAGCCTGCTTGCGAAGCTCGGCGCGCGATACACGGTCCTCAACGTGGACGTCGGGGACGCACGGCTGCGCCGCCCCGCCGAGGACGACTGGGAGTTGCTGCGCCTGCTCACGGAGAAGGTGATCGACACCCGCGGCGAGGGCCTGCGATAGGGCCTGTCCTGGCCGTCTTCCCCGGGTCCGCGCCCCTCGCTACGGAGCCTCGCCGCGTTGCCGCATCGCGCGAGGCGGGCGGGGGCGCTTCGTCACGCCAGGAGATGGGCGCCCCGACACCGGGAAGTAACACACCGTTACGGAGAGGGCGGCGGTGACGCGCGAGCCGGTGGAGGCGGCGTTCGCCGCCGACGCGGTCAGCGGGGCGCCAGCTTCTCGGCCGCCAACTCTTCGGCCGCCAGCTCCTCGACCGGGCGGAAGGGGAAGTCGTAGCCGAAGCTGGTGGGGCCGACGAGGCGCAGCCCCTCGGGCGTGCGCCACCGCGGGTCGGCCGGTGCGCCGATGACCGCGACCCTGGCGCCGAACCGCATGCCCTCGGTGGTCACCGGCGTCCCGGTCTCGGCGTCGAGCACGCACACCAGGTCGGGAACGCTCGCGGCCACGCGGTCGTCGACGCGGGCCACCACGTACTCGTTCTGGAACTCCAGGTCGAGCCGCCGCCCCTGGTGGCCGCCCGTGCCGTCGAGGGACGCGCGTCCGCGGGCGAATCCCCCGACCGTGGCCCGCTCGATCGCGGTGACCTTGCCGCGGAACAGCTCCCAGCCCGCGAGCGCCGCGCACGCCTCGGCGACGATGTCGCGGTGCTCCCCGCGGGCCGCGGCCATCCGCAGGCCCAGGTCGTGGGCCTGCGACAGGGTCGCGGGGATCAGCCCCTCCCTGGCCTGGGCGCCCCGCATCGGGTACATCGTGTAGGTGGCGGAGCAGCCCATCTCGACCGTGACCGCGCGGGCCAGCCGCTCGGCGGTGAGGTTGTCCACCGCGTCGAGCAGCATCGCGTTGCCCTTGTCGTCGACGACCGTCAGCGGGCAGGCGGTGACGCCCCTCAGCGCGGGGGTGAGCATCTGGAGCTCGGGGAACGCCCGGCCCATGCCGTCCGCGTCCACCAGCGGCAGCCCGGCCCGGGCGGCGGCGGCGATGGGCAGCATGGAGTTGACGCCGCCGATCTCGGTGCAGGCGATATGGGTGATCGGCCGGGGCAGCGCGGGGCGCAGCCGGTCGATGGCCCGGGTCACCTCGGTGACGGCCGGGATCTTCTCCACCATCACCGTGGGCGCCCCGATGCCGCCCACCACGACGACCAGGGCGTCGTCGGGCACATCGGACAGGGCCGTCACGGGAACGGGCCCGTGCTCCTCGATCGCCCGCGCCGCGAGCAGGCGGCCGATGTAGGGGTCGCCGCCCCCGCCGGTGCCGAGGAGGGCCGAGCCGCGCGCGATGGCGGGCAGGTGCCCGAGGTCGACGCGGGTGAGCGGGGCGTGGATCGAGGTCATCGGGACTCTCCAAGGAGCAGGTTGCCGACGGCCTTGGCGCGGATGCGCACCGAGTTGCCCGGCAGATAGGAGATGGGCAGCTCGTCGATGTCGACGACCTCCACGGTGGCGGGGTCGGCGCCCGCGGCGACGGCGCGTTCGGCGGCCTCGGTCCTGGCCGCCTCGGTGGCCCCGGCCCTGCCGCCGGCGCCGAGCGTGTAGATCCGGTCCACCTCGCCCCCCGCCTGGGCGATCGAGGCGCCGATGGCGTTGGCCACGCCCGCGTCCTTCGGCCGCGACACCGTGTCGAACCCCGGCAGCCGGTCGCCGAGCAGGACGCTGCCGCCGCCGACGAGCACGGCGGGCAGCGGGTCGGGCGTCACCCGCATCAGGTCGGCGGTCTCGGCGATGCGGTGGGTGATCCGTTCCAGCGCGTGGCGCACCAGGTGCCGGTCGAGGCCGCGCACCAGCGCCGGGTCGCCGATCTCGGCCAGGCCAGCGGCGACGGCCACGTCCGTGGCGGTGAGGGTGTCGCCGCCGAACACCAGGGCGCGCTCCCGCAGCGCGTGCCCGACGCTGTCGGGGCCCACCGTGACGGGCCCCGCCGCGCCCTGGCCCTCGGCGCGGACGCGGCTGCCGCCGCCGATGCCCACCGAGACGACGTCGGGCATGCGGAAGTTGGAGCGCACCCCGCCGATGTCCACCTCGCTGCCCGCCTGGCGCGGGAACCCGCCCGCCAGCATGCCGATGTCGGACGTCGTCCCGCCGACGTCGATGACGACGCAGTCCGCGAGCCCGGTCAGCAGGGCGGCGCCGCGCATGGAGTTGGTGGGCCCCGAGGCGAACGTGGAGACGGGGTAGCTGCGCGCGTACATGACGTCCATAAGCGTGCCGTCGTTCTGCGACAGATACAGCGGGGCGTCGATGCCGCTCGAGGTGAGCGCCGCGGTGAACGCCTCCGTGACGGTCTCGGCGAACGCCAGGAGGGCGGCGTTGAGGATGGTGGCGTTCTCCCGTTCGAGCAGCCCGAGCCTGCCGATGCGGTGGGAGAGCGAGTAGCGGGCACCCGGAAGCGCCTCCCGCAGCAGGGACTCGGCGGCGAGCTCCGCGTCCTGCGAGACGGGGGAGAAGATCGAGCTGATGGCGACCGCCTCCACGCCGTCGGCGGCCAGCCGCTCGCCGATCGCCCGCAGCTCGTCGGGCCGCAGCGGGGACAGCACGCGGCCGTCGAACTCGTTGCCGCCGTGCGCCTGGTGAACGTGGTGGCCCACGGTGGCCGCGAGGTCGCGCGGCCAGTCCGACATGGGCGGCACGCCCGTGCCCGCGGGCAGCCCGAGCCGCACCACGCCGGTGCGCGACAGCTGGCGGCGCTCGACGACGGCGTTGGTGAACTGCGTCGTTCCGATCATCACCGCGGCGACGGCCGAGGCGTCGAGGGGCCCGGCCTCGGCCAGCCCCGCCAGCGCGGCGACGATGCCGTCCGTCACATTGGCGCTGGTGGGCCGCTTGACCGAGGCCAGCATGGTCTCGCCCGACATGAGGACGGCGTCCGTGTTGGTCCCGCCGACGTCGATCCCGATGTGCACGTTGCTCCTTGTCGTTCCCGTGGGGGGGCGTTCCCGTGGGGAGGCGTTCCTGTGGGGGGGGGCGTTCCTGTGGGGAGAGGGCTTGGGTCCCGTGCCGCGCTCAGGCGGCGGGCACCCCGACGTACCGCTTGCGCGGGGGCGGCGGATACGAGAGGCCCGAGGCGCGCAGCCCGTTGCGCACCAGCCCTGCGGCCACCTGCACGGTGGCGGGCACGGGGTCGACGACCGGGACGCCGCCGAGCCCCGCGGCGTCGAGCGCGGGGCGCAGCCGCTCGGCCAGGCCCAGCATCCCGGTGCAGCCGAGCAGCAGCACATGGGCGCCGTCCTCGCGGACCGCGGCGAGCGCCTGCTCGGCCATGCGCGCGACCAGCTCGTCCCCCGTCGACTCGATGGCCAGCACCGGGACGTCGACGGCGCGCACCGAGGCGAGCGCCGACGCCAGCCCGTACCGCGCCGCCGCGGCCTCGAAGCGGCTCGTCAGCCGGGGCAGCACGGCGAGCACGGTGAAGCGGTGGCCGAGCAGCGCGGAGAGGTGCATCCCGGTCTGTCCAGGGCCCAGGACGGGAACGGTCAGCCGCTCGCGGGCCGCTTCGAGCGCCGGGTCGCCCATGCAGTCGATGACGACGGCGTCGGCGCCCTCGCGTTCGGCCTCTACCGCGGCGAGCAGGGTGCCGGGGCCCGCCAGCGCCTCGTCGTAGGCGGACTCGATCGACTCGGGGCCCGAGGCGACCCGCCGGGTGCGCACGGTGACGCCGGGCGCGACCTCGGCCCCGTCGGCGAGCGAGGGGATACCGGCGCCGACGACGGGCCTGACGACGTGCACGGTGACGTTCTTGGACATGGTTTCTCCGACCTAACCGATGCTCAGATGTCCGGGGAAGCTCAGATTCGGGGGAACTCAGATTCGGGGGAACGGTCTCAGCGCCCGCCGAGTCCCGACAGGGCGATGCCGCGCACCAGGTGGCGCTGGAGCAGCAGGACCACCACGACCATGGGGACGACGGCCAGCGTCGCGGCGGCCATCAGCAGGTCCCAGCGGTTGCCGCTCTGCCCGAGGAACATCTGGAGGCCGAGGGGCACGGTGGCCATGTCCATGCTGCTGACGATGACCAGGGGCCACAGGAAGCTGTTCCAGTAGGTCAGGAACGTGAACACCGCGAGCACCGCGATTGCGGGCCTGGCGATGGGCACGATGACCGACCACAGGACGCGCGGCCTGCTCGCGCCGTCCAGCCTCGCGGCCTCCTCAAGCTCCACCGGGATCGTCCGGAAGAACTGCCTCAGCAGGAACGTTCCGAAGGCCGTGAACGCCCACGGCAGGATGAGCGCCTGGTAGGAGTTGTCCCAGCCCAGCTCGCGCGTCAGCAGGAACATCGGGGTGACGACGACCTCCTGCGGCACCATCAGGGTGCCGAGGAAGCACACGAACAGCGCGTTGCTGCCGCGGAATCGCAGCCGGGCGAAGGCATAGGCGGCGGGCACCGAGACCGCGACCACAAGGAGCGCGCCGAGGGCCGAGGTGAGCACCGAGTTCCACAGCAGCCGCCACAGCGGCAGATGGTCGAGGGCGCCCGCGAAGTTGGCCCACTCGAGCCGGGATCCGACCAGCGTGGGCGGCTTGCGGAAGATCTCGTCGGCGGGCTTGAGCGCGGTGGCCACCATCCACACGAAGGGGAACAGGTAGCACAGCAGCACCAGGGTGAGCAGGATCTGGGACACCCACGCCGGGCGAGGGCGTGGCGCGCGGTCAGTCGCCATAGTGCACCCACCGGCGCTGGCCGAGGAACTGGAGCGCGGTCACGAGCATGATCAGCCCGAACACCACCCAGGCGATGGCGCTCGCCATCCCCATGTCGAAGCGCTCGAAGCCCGTCCGGTACAGATACGTCACCAGCGTCTCCGTGGCGTCGCCAGGGCCGCCCCCGGTCAGGACGAACGGCTGGGCGAAGACCTGGAACGACGAGATCAGCGTCATCACCAGCGCGAAGAACAGGCTCGGGGACAGCAGCGGCAGCACGATCGACCGGAAGCGGCGCACCACTCCCGCGCCGTCCAGGGTCGCCGCTTCCATGACGTCCTCGGGGAGCGCGTCGAGCCCGGCCGAGAAGATCAGCAGGTTGTAGCCGATGCCCTGCCACAGCGACAGCAGGACGACGATGGCCATGGCCCACGTGCTCGACCCCAGGAAGTTGGGGGCGTCCCCGCCCGTCACGGACGACCACGTGGACGCGGCGAAGCCGCCGGGCGAGAAGATCACCTGCCACACCACGGCGTTGGCCACGAGGGGCGTGACCGCGGGGAGGAAGAACAGCGCGCGGTACAGGCCGCGTCCGCGGATCCGGGGGGAGATCCACACCGCGAGGCCGAGCGAGATCGCGATGTTCGCCGGGACATAGGCCAGCACGAAGACCATGGTGTTGCGCAGGACCGTCCAGAACGTCGACGCGTCCAGCAGCGCACGGTAGTTGTCGAGCCCGACAAAGGTCCGCTCCCCGAACACCGGCCAGTCGTACAGGCTCACCACGACCGAGGCGACCAGCGGGTAGACCATGAAGATGCCGAATCCGACGACCATCGGGCTGAGGAAGCCGAGCGCCGCCCACCCGTCCCGGGCGCGCGCCCGGGACCGGCGGGCGGCGAGGTGAGAGCTCACGTCACGAACCCGCCTGCTCCGCGACGGTGTTCAGGAACTCCTCGGCCGAGGTCTCCCCGTTGATGGCCTGCGTGCCGTACTGCTGGAACGCGCTGACCACGCTCGTCCAGTCGGCCGTCGTCCGCTCGGCCTCGGCGGACGCCGCCGCGGCCTCCAGGGTCTCCTGGGCGCCCTCGACGGCGTTGTCGTACCAGGACTGCTGCTGCGCGGTGCGCGCCGAGTACGCGCGGCCGCTGCTCGCCAGGTACTCCCCGGCCTCGGGCCCCGTGATCACCGACAGGGCCCGCGCGGCGGCTTCGGCGTCCGAGCAGCCCTGGGTGATGCCGAAGCCCGAGCCCGAGGTGACCGACGTCTGGCCCGCCTCACCGGCGGGGACCGGCGCGATGCCCACGTCGAAGCCCGCGGTGGACTGGGCGTTGATCAGGTTCCACGGGCCGTCGACGGTCATGGCGGCGTTGCCCGCGAGGAACTGGTCGAGCGCGGAGGAGTTCGACGTCGCGGGCACCTCGGCGGCCACCCCCTCGGTGCCCACCAGGTCGGCATACCACTGGAACGCCTCGACGAAGTCGGGGTCGGTCAGGTTTAGCTCGCCCGAGGCGTCGACCGCCTGCTTGCCCGTCATGTTGACCGCCCACGGCAGGAAGTAGTCGATGTTGGGGAACGCCGCGAACCCGTACCGGTCGCCGCTGGTGAGGGTCCGCGCCGCCGCGGTGAAGTCGTCGACGGTCCAGTCGGGTTCGGGCTCGGCGAGCCCCGCGTCGGCGAACGCGTCCCTGTTGTAGTAGACGACCAGCGGGCCGAAGTCGTAGGGCAGCGCCAGCTGTTGCCCGTCCACGGTCATCGCGTCCAGGATCGAGGGGTCGAAGTCCCCGAGGTCCACGTCGTCGGGCAGCACGTCCCCCAGCGGCTGGAGGAGATCGGCGACGCCTGTCACGCGCAGCGACTGCACCCCGACGATGCACGGGCCCGACGAGCTGCCCGCCTGGGTCGCGAGGCGCGTCCAGTAGTCCGCCCAGCTCGCGGTCTCGAACGACATGGTGATGTCGGGGTACCGCTCGGTGACGAGGTCGCCCACGTGGTTCCAGGCGTCGACCTCCGCCTCTGAGCTGCTCCACATGTACCAGGTCAGCTCGGTGGTGCCGGAGTCCGAACCTGACGAGTCCGAGGAACAGGCGGCGAGACCCAACGACATGAAGGCGAGCGCCGCGGCGACGGCGCTCGTGCGCCGCCCGCCGCCGCTGAGGGTTCGGGTCATCAGTACTCCCGGTGCTTGGATGGCCTCTTGTGCTTCTCGTTGACGGCCGTGCTTCTCGTTGACGGCTGTGCTTCTCGTTGACGGTGCTTTGTGCGGGTTCGGCACCAAATATCGGGAAGAGGGTGGTGGGGAGACTCGAACCTAGGACGGCGCCGCCGGGGCCCACAATGAGCGGAACGCCCAATCCCGGCCCCCGGCCTGGGCACCGTGCACAACCGGCGCGGGCCGGTGGGAGGGCCGTGTGAGAGGCTGTCCCATGGCCATCCCACTCGACGCCGGGAGCGCGCCCACCGGCGCCGCCGACCGCCTGACGTCGCTCGACGCCGGCGCGATCGACGATGTCGCCCTGGGCGCCCGGGTGTTGGGCTCGGGCGGCGGCGGCTCGCCGCAGACGCTCGCCGCCCTCGCCCGCGCGGTCGTCGGGACGGGCGGGCCGATCCCCGTGGTGGGGTTGGCGGATCTGCCAGCGGATGGCGTTGTGATGTTCGTCGCCCAGGTCGGCGCCCCGCAGATCCTGCGCGAGCGGCCGCCCGCGCACGAGGCCCGCACCGCCGCCACCGCGCTGATCCGGCACCTGGGCGCCGGGCCCGTGGCGTTCGCCAGCCTGGAGATCGGCGGATCCAACGCCCTGGTGTCCGTCCCGGTCGCCGCGGCCTTCGGGGTGCCGATCGTCGACGCCGACGGCATGGGCCGCGCCTACCCCCGCATCGACCAGACCACGATGGCGCTGCGTGGCATCCCCGCCGCGCCCCTCGCGCTCGCCTCCCCGACCGGCACATGGGTGCTGGTCGGCGACGCCGACCACGGGCGGGCCGAGGACGTGCTGCGCGCCGCCCTCCCCGGGCTCGGCGGCTCGGCGGCGGCCGTCCTGTACGCGGCCCCGGCCGGTCGGCTGCGCGGCGCCGTCATCGACGGCTCGCTCTCCCGCGCGGCCGCGATCGGCCGCGCCCTGCGCCGCGTCCAGGAGCGCAGGGCGCCCCTCGGCGACTTCCTGCGCACGGGCGCCGCCACCGCCCTGTTCGAAGGGGTCGTGCGGCGGATCGAGCATGTGCCGACCGGCTCACCCGCGATGGTGGTGACGGCCGTCGACGCCCGCTCGGGCGCGGTCCTGCGGCTTGACGCGAGCGAGGAGTTCACCGAGGCGCTCGTCGACGGCGAGGTCGTTGCGCGTGACCCCGACGTCATCGTCGCAATGGACGTGCGCTCCTGGCAGGTCGTGATGGCGGACGAGCTCCACGTGGGCCGCCCGCTGCTGGTGCTGCGGCTGCCCGCGGACCCCGCGTGGCACGCCGTCGGCGGGGCAAGGGCGAGGTGAGCGGTGGACTCCTGGCCGTTGACGGTGACCGTGCGTGACCTTCTCGCGCTGCCCGACCTCGCGGATGTGCCGGTCGTCGCGCACGACGACGACCTCGACCGCGCCGTCGGCGACGTGCGCGTGCTCGACCGCGCGCGGCTGGCCGCCGCCCCCGGCGAGCCGCCGCCGCACGGCGTCGTGGGCGGCCTCGCCGTGGTGGACTGCGCCGACGGCGCCCCGGGGGCGCTCGCGGGGACGGACGTGGACGTGGCGCTGCGCGCCGCCGCGCGCCAGCGCGCCCACGCCCTGGTGGCGGTCGGCGCCCCGCGGCTGCCCGAGGCCACCCGCGTCCTGGCCCTGCGGCTCGGCGTCCCCCTGCTCGCCCTGCCGAGGGCCCGCGCCACCTCGGCGATATCGGAGATGATGCTCCAGGTCAGAAGCCCACGGGTCAGGCACGCCGAGGTGGTCTGCGCGGTCGCCGACCGCCTGGGCCGCGCCCCGCGCGAGCCCACGGCCGTCCTCGACATCGTCGCCAACGCGCTGCAAGGGGTCGTCCAGCTCCAGTTGGGCAACCGCATCCTCCACGCCGCCCGCAGCAGGCCGCACGACCCCGCGGCCGACCCTGGCGCGACCACCGTGCCGACGGTCGTTCCGCTGGGGGAGGTGCCCGCCCCGTTCACCGATGTGATCAACGGGCGCGGCACGGCCGTTCTCCCCATCAGGACCCCGGACCAGGGCTCGGGCCAGCTGGTCCTCGTCGCGGCCAACCGCCGCGGCGGCCCCGCCTGGCGCTCCATGGCCCTCGACGCCCTCACCGTGGCGCAGCACCCGGTGGCCGCGTGGCTCGGCTTCGAGCGCCTGTCGGAGGAACGCCGCAGGCACGCGGCGTCCGCCGTGCTCGACGAGATCGCCGCGGCGGGCGGCCAGCTCTCCGCCCAGGCGCTCGCCCTCGCGCTCCAGCTCGGCTGGCAGCCGCGCGGCTGGCACCTGGCGCTCTTCGTCCGCCCGGTCAGCGACGCGCCGCTCGACCTGGGGGAGATGGCCGCGCTCGAGGAGGAGCTGCGCTCGGCGGGGCTGCCCGTCGAGGGCCTTGTGCCCCGCGCCGGAGGCGCGGCCGGGTGGATGACGGCGGCGTCGAGCGACGGGCTGCCCACGGTCGCGGCGACGGTGCGCGGCGTGCGGGCCGCCATCGCCGAGCTGACCCGGCGCGGCGAGCCGGGCGACGTGGTCGTCGGCGTCGGCTCGCCGCAGAGCGGCGCCGACGGGCTGCTGCGCGGCATCGAGGACGCCCGCAGGTCGGCCCTGCTGGCCAGCCCCCATCCCGGCAAGGACCGGGTGCGCGCCCACGCGGGGCACTCCGTGGAGCGGGTGCTCGCGTCCTGGTCGGGCGACGACCTCGCGCGCAGGGAGGCCGCGGCCCTCATCGGCCCGGTGGCCGGAACGCCGTCGGAGGAGACGCTGCGCACCTATCTCGACCTGATGTGCTCGGTCAGCGCGACGGCCGCGCGGCTCGGCGTTCACCGCAACACCGTCATGAACCGGCTGCGCCGGGTGCAGGACGACCTCCGCCTCGACCTCGCCGACCCCGCCACCCGCCTGGCCCTCCAACTGGCCCTGCGCACCGCCCCGTCCACGGCTCCGTCCACCGCTCCGTCCGAGAGGCGCTGAGCGGAGGGCGGGGTGGCGACCCTGGGGTTGGCGTCCCTCTCCTCACCGGCCGGACCCGCGCCGAGACTGTGGTTCCCGAGCCGGTCCGGGTGCACCGGGCTCGGCGCACCGCCGTCCGGGAGAGGAACCCGTGTCCGAAGAAGAGCAGAACGCGCCCGCCACCGCGGGCCCCGCGCGCCGCAGCGTGCTCAAGGCGGGCGGGGCCACGGCCGCCGTCGCCGTGGCCGCGGGACCCGCCACCGCCGCCACCGCCGCGGGCGGCCCCACGGCCTTGCCGCGCCCCGTCGCCGACATCACGCTGCGCGTCAACGGCGCCGACCACCCGCTGTCCGTCGAGGCCAGGGTCACGCTGCTCGACGCCCTGCGTGAACGGCTCGGGCTGACCGGCGCCAAGAAGGGCTGCGACCGGGGCGAGTGCGGGGCGTGCACCGTGCTGGTGGACGGGCGGCGCGTGAAGTCCTGCACCACGCTCGCGGTGATGCAGGAGGGCCGCGAGGTCACCACCGTCGAGGGGCTGTCGCGCGGCGGTGAACCGCACCCCGCGCAGGAGGCGTTCGTGCGGCGCGACGCCTTCCAGTGCGGGTTCTGCACCCCGGGCCAGATCGTCTCGGCGGTCGCCTGCGTCCAGGAGGGCCACACCGGCTCACGGGACGAGATCCGCGAGTGGATGAGCGGCAACCTGTGCCGGTGCGGCTGCTACCCGAACATCGTGTACGCCGTGCGGGACGCGGCCGAGGCTGAGGAGGCGCGGCGATGAGGCGTTTCGACTACGCGCGTACGAGCCGGGCGGGCGAGGCGGTGGACCTCGTCGCGGGCGAGCCCGCGGGGGCGTTCGTGGCGGGCGGCACCGACCTGCTCAACCTGATGAAGGACGGCGCCGAGGCACACGACCTCGTCGTCGACATCAACGACCTGCCCCTCGCCGATGTCGAGGTGGCGGGGGACGCGGGGCGGGAACGGCTGAGGATCGGCGCGCTCGCCAGGCTGGCCGACGTCGCCGCGCACCCGAGGGTGAGCCGCGAACTTCCGGTCCTGGCCCAGGCGTTGCTGGCCACCGCGTCGCCCCAGGTGCGCAACATGGCCACCGTGGGCGGCAATCTCCTGCAACGCACGCGCTGCTGGTACTTCCGCGATCCCGGCTTCGCCTGCAACAAGCGGGAGCCGGGCAGCGGCTGCCCCGCGCGGGACGGCCAGAACCGCTGGCACGCCATCCTCGGCGGCAGCGACCACTGCATCGCCGTCCACCCCTCCGACCTGGCCGTCGCGCTGCGCGCGCTCGACGCGACCGTCCACACCCTCGGCCCCCGAGGGCGGCGCGCCATCCCCATCGGCGACCTCCACCGCGAGCCCGGCTCGGCGCCCGAGCGCGAGACGGCGCTGCGGCACGGGGAGCTGATCACGGCCGTCGAGGTGCCGCTGCCCCGGCGCGGCACGCGCTCCGGCTATCTGAAGGTGCGCGACCGGGCCACGTTCGAGTTCGCCGTCGTCTCCATTGCGGCCGTGCTGCGCGGGGAGGGGCGCATGGTCCGCGACATCGCGCTGGCGTTCGGCGGCATCGCGACCCGCCCCTGGCGCTCGGCCGAGGCCGAGGACGCGCTGCGCGGTCGGCGGCTGACGGACGAGACCGTCGCCGCGGCGGGCCGCGCGCTCGTCGCGGACGCCAGGCCACGCGCGCACAACGCGTTCAAGGTCGAACTCGTCCAGCGGGCGCTCCACGAGCTCATCGGCACGCTGGGTGACGGCCGGTGACCGGTGCGCGCGCGGCGGCCTGGGAGGCCCTGCACCGGGTGTGGCGCTCGGGCGGCACCGCGGGCCTCGCCACCGTCGTCGCCACCTTCGGCTCGGCGCCGCGGCCCCCCGGCACGCCCATGCTTGTCACGGCGGAGGGCGGGGTGGTCGGCGGCGTCTCGGGCGGCTGCGTCGACGGGGACGTCCATGTGCGCGCCCTGGCCGCGGGCAACGCCGTCATCCAGAAGCCCAGCGAGCTCACGCCCGGCGTGGGCGAGTGGCTGGCGCGCTCCTGGGCGCGGGCGGTGCCCGACCTGCCCGATGTCCTCCAGAGCCTCGTCGGATACGCCGCCACGGGCCGGGCCCTGGTCGCCGCGGGGGTGGACAAGGTCGCCTTCACCGGGAGCGTCCGCTCCGGCCGGGCCGTCGCCGCCGACTGCGCCCCGCACCTGACCCCGCTGCTGCTCGAACTGGGCGGCGACGACGGCGTGGTCGTCGCCGAGGGCGCCGACGCCCACACCGTCCACGCGCTGGCGGACCAGCCGCGCGGGGCGCGGCTGCGGGAGGCGTTTGTCGCGCACGACGCCTTCCAGCGCGGGTTCTGCACGCCGGGCCAGCTGATGTCGGCGCTCGCTGCGCTCGACCGGCCGGGGCTCGACGACCCCGCGGCCATCCGGGAGTTCATGTCAGGGAACCTGTGCCGCTGCGGCGCCTACCCGAACATCGTCGCCGCGATTCGTCACGTGCGGGGCGGCCACGGTGCGTGAGTTCGCGTTCGCCCGCGCGGCCACGGTCGAGGACGCCATGGCCGGGCTTCACCCGCGCAGGGCTGCCCACGCACCTCGAGCCATGGCACTCGATCTGGGCGCCGAGCGGCAACGGGTTCGAGGTCGACTTCGTCCGCGACTACGCGATCCTGCACCGGGCCGGGTACCACGTCCTCGCCTACGACCTGCGCAACCACGGCCTGAGCGGCGCCGCCAACGGCGGCATCAGCTCCAGCGGGATCTTCGAGGCCCGCGACGTCGTCGGCGCCCTCGCCTACGCGCGCGAGCGCCCCGACACCCGCGACATGGCGGTCGGCCTGTTCAGCCGGTGCCTCGGCTGTAGCTCGACCTTCGCCGCGATGACGCAGTTCCCCGAGGCGTTCGACCGGGTGCGCCGCCTCGTGGGGCCGCAGCCGGTGACCGCGCGCACGATCATGGGGCGGCGGCTCGCGGCGCTCGGCGTCCCCGACCGGATCGACGACCTGGAGCGGCGGATCGTCCGGCGCACCGGCATCGACTTCGCCGCCCGCAGCCCCAGGGAGTGGGCGAGAAACGTCAGCGTCCCGACGTTCCTCTACCAGGTGCGCGACGACGTGCTCACCCACCCGAGCGATGTCCAGGCGATGTTCGACAACATCCCCGTCGCCGAGAAGAGGCTCCTGTGGATCGAGGGCACGACGGCGCGGTGGGACGGCTACCTGGAGTTCCAGCGCAGGCCCCGCCCGATGCTTGACTGGTTCGCCACCCACATGTCCTGAACGAGAGTCACGGGAGCACCATGCGCGGTCTTACGGAGGAGACGGCGGGCGCGACCGGCGCGCCGAACGCGCCGAACGCGGCGCGTGCGACGGGGATCGGCCCGCGCACCGGCGCCGTCCTCGTCTTCGGCTCGTCGTCGGCGGTGCTCGTCGTCGAGCTGGTCGCGCTGCGGCTGATGGCGCCCTACGTCGGGCTCACCATGGAGATGAACACCACGGTGATCGGCATCGCCCTGTCCGCGATCGCCACCGGGCGTGGGCGGGCGGACGGGCCGCCGACGTCGTGGCGCCGCGCCGGGCGCTCGGCCCGCTGCTCGTGCTGTCGGGCATGGTCGTGGCGGCCACGCCCACCCTGGTGCGCCTCGTCGGCGCGGCCGACGGCGAGCTGGCGCTTTTCGTCGGCGGCAGCTGCCTGTTCGTGCCCGCCGCGCTGCTCACGGCCGTGACGCCCATGGTCACCAAGCTGCTGCTCGTCGACCTCGGCACGACAGGCACGGTGATGGGGCGGCTCTCGGGGATCGGTACGGCGGGTGGGATCGCGGGCACCGTGCTGACGGGTTTTGTGCTGATCTCGGTCGTCCCGGTCAGCGTCATCCCCTGACCATGGGCCACGGCATGATCGCGACCGCCGTGCCCGACGAGCCGCAACGCTGGGTGTGGGGCAGGTCGTTCGGCCGCGGCGAGCTGATCCTGGTCCCCGAGGCGATGGCGTTCTACGGCACGGGGCACCACCCCGTCACGGGGCACGGCGTCGCCTACGAGACATCGAGTGGCTGCGCGCTCGGCGGCAGCGTGGAGGAGGCGATCCCGCACGGCCTGCTCGAGGTCGCCGAGCGTGACGCGTTCCTGCTCACCTGGTACGGGCGGCTTCCGGTGCCCGAGACCGACCTGTCCACGGCCGCCGACCGCCGCGTCGGGCTGCTGGCCGCGGCGATCACGGCGGAGAAGGGCTACCGGCCGCGGGCCTTCGACATGACGATGGAGCAGGGCATCCCCGCCGTCCTCGCGCTCGCCCTGGCGCCCGAGCGCGCCGGGGACGGCGAGCCCGCGCTGCCGTGCGCGGCGGCGGCCCACCCCGACCCGGAGACGGCCCTGCGCAGCGCCCTGTACGAGGTCGGCCCCGGCGTCCCGCACGTCCGCCGCCGCTGGGCCGAGCCAGGGGCGGCGGAACGGGTCCGCCGCATGCTGGCGGACCCGTTCGAGGTGCGGATGCTGACCGGCCGCGTGCTCCTGCACGCCGCGCCCGAGGCGGCGGCCCGGCTCGGCTTCCTCACGGGAGCCGCGCCGAGCCGCCGGGTCGCCGACGTCGGCCGCCGGGAGCGGGGCGGCTTCGCCGCCGACGACCTGCGGGACAACGTCCACGAGGCGGTGGCCCGATACGCCGCGAGCGGCCTCGTCGGCCTCGTCGTCATCGTCGGCCTCGTCGTCGACCAGACGGCCGCCGAGCACAGGGCGGGCGGGCTGCGCTGCGTCAAGGTGCTGATCTCCGGGACGCTCCCGATGACGTTCGGCCACCGCAACCGCCGGGTGACCGGGCTGCCCAGGCTGCACCGGGTGCCCCACCTGCTGGGCCTGCGCGAGCGCCCGCTGACCGACGCCGAGATCAACCCCCACCCGCATCCGTTCCCCTGAGGGCGCCTCAGCGCCAGGTGTCGTTCAGGGTGACGACCCCGCCCGGTGGCACGGTGGCGGTCCGGTTCCCGCCGCTCTCCCAGGTGACGCCGGTGGCCCCTTCGGCTCTGCGGATGTACTTGTACTGGAACGTGGTGCCGGCCGGAAGGGAGACGGCCGCGCGCCACACCGGGTAGGCGGCGGCGTCGAGGCGGACCGCCCGCTCGGGGTTCCAGTCGCCGAGCTGCGGCAGGTTGCCCGTGGCGTAGATGTGCTCGCCCGGCTGGGTGGTCGCGTTGACCTGGAACGCCGCTCCGGACTGCGGGACGGGGTCGCCGCCGCCGTCGCAGGCGCGGGCTCCGGTGTGCAGGGCGAGCGCCGTGTCGGTGCCGAGGGTGGCCGTGAACCGGCCCGAGCCGTCGACCGTGACCGCCCGGTCGCCCTGCACGTCGCAGTAGGTGCCAGCGGCGAGCGAGGTCTGGAACGTTCGGGTCAGCGGGGCGCTCTCGTGGTTGATGGCGACAAAGCCCTGGCCGCCGCGGCCGAACGCGATGGCGTCGCCTCCGTTGTCCCACCAGTCGGTGACGGGCTGGCCCCGGGTGGCGTTGCGGAAGGCGACCATGGACTCGATCTCGGGCCAGGCGTGCTGGCACTTCCAGCCGTCCTGCCAACAGGCGTTCACCTGGCCGTTGTTGGGCGGGCCCGCGTCATGGTCGGTGAACTCGTAGCCCGAGTGGACATCGGGGGAGCCATAGGGCCAGGCCAGCATGAAGACATGGGCCAGGGTGTAGTCGGCGCCGCTCTTGTAGGTGAGGGTGGAGCCGTTGCGCTCGGTGTCGTGGTTGTCGACGAAGACGGCCGTGCCGTCGCTCGGCATATAGCCCCAGCCCTCGCCGAAGTTGCGCAGATAGGCCAGGTTCTCGCTCTCGAAGACGCGCTTGAGGTCGCGGCCGTAGCGGAACTCCTGCACGTCGCCCGTGCCGCGGTACTCGTCGGGCATGACCGCCTCGCCCGCGCCGTAGATCACCTCCTGCTTCCAGTAGACGCCCGGGTCGGAAAGCCGCGAGCGGATGTCGGCGAGGTCGGCGGCCGGGATGTGCTTGACCGCGTCGATGCGGAAGCCCGCCACGCCCATCGACAGCAGGTCGTTGAGATAGTCGGCGATGCGCTGGCGGACGTAGTCCTTGCCGGTGTTGAGGTCCGCGAGGCCCACCAGCTCGCAGTTCTGCACGTTGTACCGGTCGCCGTAGTTGTTCCCGATCTCGCGGCGGCAGCTGTTGAAGTCCCCGTCGCTGTAGGGCGCGGCCGGGTAGTCGTACTTGGTGTAGGAGGAGCCGCCCGTGCCGGTGCCCGAGCCCGCGGACATGTGGTTGACGACCGCGTCCACGATGACGCCGACGCCCGCGTCCCGGCACGTGCTGACCATGCTCTGGAACTGGGCGCGGTTGCCCAGGCGGCTGTTGATCTGGTAGCTGACCGGCTGGTAGGCCGTCCACCACTGGCCGCCCTGGATCTGCTCCTGCGGCGGCGAGACCTGCACCTGGCCGTAGCCCGCGGGGCCGAGGCGCTCGGTGCACTCGCGGGCGATCGAGTCGAACGTCCAGTTGAACAGGACGGCGGTGACGTCCTTGCCGCCGGGCGGGGCGGCCTGGGCGGGAGCGGCCGTCGTCAGGGCGACAACGGATCCGGCGACGGCCACCAGGCCCGCGAGGAGCGCGTGACCGATCCTGCGGATGCCGTTGCCTCGGCGGCCCGCGCTCCATGTTCTTCTCGCGTGTGAGGGTCTACGGGGACTGCTGCGCACGTACGCCTCCAGGGGGAGAGGGAGTGTCACACCGATACCAGGGCAACGCGCCGTGCCTGTGGTGCCGCAGAACCAGGGCGGTTCTTGCAGCAAGTGATTTCATGGGGGACCGTAGAACCGGCCCGGGTGTCGGTCAAGGCTTCGCGCAGAACCCGTGGTCCTCGTGGTCGAAAGCCCGAAAGGGCTCCTGCAAGAACTTGCCGCCCGGGTGCTTCCCACGACCGCGTGAAACGGTTCCGCCACCCTTGACGCCCGCCACCCTTGACGCCCGCCACCCTTGACGCCCGCCACCCTTGACGCCCGCCGCCCACCCGAGCGGTGCCCGTCCCGAAGGGCCCTTGCCCCCGAGCGGAGTGAGGAGGCATAACCTACAGAGGAGTTCCTGAAGCGAGAGCGGCAGTGGCGCCGGTCGTGGGTGACGGGGGTGGCGATGGGCAGCGAGTCCGGGGGCGGTGCCGGGGAGCCGCGGGCGCGGGACGTCCGCAACGAGGCGTCGGGCGTTCACACGGGGGCGCTGACCCAGGTGGGCGTCGTGCACGGCGATGTCGTCACGACGGTGACCCGCCCGCCGCTCAGGCGTCCCGCGCAGGTGCCTCCCAGCACCCGGTGGTGGGTGAACCGCTCGGGGGCGCTGGACGAGTGGCGGCGTTGGCTGGACGGGACGGCCACGCGCCCCGCCGTGGCGGTGCTCAGCGGGATGCACGGCGTCGGCAAGAGCGAGCTCGCGCGCCGCATGGCGGAGGAGGCCGAGGGCCGGTTCGCCGGGGGGCAGCTCTATGTGGACCTGAGCCGCTGGCGGGACACGGCGGGGCGCGTGGATGTCTCGGGCGCCCTGCGCGGGTGCCTGCGCTCCCTCGGGGTCGACGAGGGGTTCCTGCCCGCCGAGCTGCCCGACCTGGTCAACGACTTCCGCACCCGCACCGAAGGGCAGAGCGTCCTGGTCGTCGTGGAGGAGGCGACGGAGCCCGCCGAGGTCAGGCCGTTCATCCCCAAGGCCGAGGGCAGCGTGGTCGTCGCCGTGAGCGACGGCAGGCTCGCCGAGCTGGTCGTCATCGACGGCGCCCACTCCCTTCCTGTGGATCCGCTGGACGCGCCCGACGCCCTCGGCCTGCTGACCGCCCGCTGCGGCGAGGAGGCCATCGCCGCGGAGCGCGAGGCGGCGGAGCTGCTGATCTCCTGGTGCGGCGGGCTGCCCCTGGCGCTCGGGGTCGTCGCGGGTCAGCTGGCGCTCCACACGGACCAGTCGCTCTCGGACCTGGTGAGCGACCTCGAGGACGAACGCGCCCGGCTTGACGGGTTCTTCGCGGGGCAGACTCGGAGCGTGGCCGCCGCTCTGACGCTCGCTTACCAGGCATTAGCCCAGGAGTCCCAGCTGCTCTACCGGCGGCTCGCGCTGTTCCCTGGCGACGTCTTCGACGCCGATCTCGCCGCCGTCGTCGCCGAGGTGCCCAGGGCCACCGCGCGGAAGCTGCTGCGCGCGCTCCACGACAGCAGCCTGCTGACCGCCGACGACACCCCGGGCCGTTACCGCTTCCACGCGCTGGTGCGGCTGCACGCCGCGCGCCTCGCCGCCCAGGACCCGGAGGCCGAGCAGGAGGCCCTGGCGCTGCGCGTGACGCGGCGTTATGCGCGATGGACCGCGTGCGCGGACCGGGCGCTGATGGGGGACAGGCTGCGGATCTCCCCGCACGACGACCTGCCGAGCGGCGCCGACGACCCGTTCGGCGGCGCGAAAGGCAAGCGGGAAGCCCTCGCTTGGCTGAGCGCGGAGCGCGCCAACGCGCTCGCCGTGCTGCGCGCGGCGGTGGCGCGGGGGTTCTTCGCCGAGGCATGGCGGATGGCCGAGGCCCTCAGCGCCCTCTACCTGCACCACCGTCATGTCCGCGACTGGATCGAGTCGGCCGAGCTGGGAATCGTTGCCGCGTCGCGCGACGGGGAAGGGGGCAACGCGGCGGCCCGTGCCCGGCTGCGGTCCCTGCTGTCGCGGCCCCTGCTCGACCTCGGCGAAGTGGCCCGCGCGCGGGCCGAGTTGGAGACCGCCGTCGCGGAGGCCGACACCACGGACAACCTGCTGCTCCGGGCGTCCGTGCGGGAGTTCCATGGGCGGCTGTGGGAGGCCGACGACCCGGCGCGGGCCATCGCGCTCTTCCGGCAGTGCGCCGAGCTGAGCGAGCGGGCCGGTTCCCGGCGCGGCGTGGCGATCGCCCTCTTCTTCACCGGCTGCGCCGAGACCGCCGACGGCCGCCCAGGCGACGCGCTGTCCACCCTGGCCTCGGCGCTGCGCCTGCTCGTGGACGAGGAGACCGGCGCGGGCGACCGGCGGATGGGCGGGCGGGTGCGGGTGGCCATGGGCATGGCCCACCGGGCCGAGGGGCGGACGGCCCAGGCCAGGGCCGCGCTCGTCCAAGGCGCCGATGACCTCGAGGCCGTGGAGGCCCCGCACTACGAGCTGCCCGCGCGCCGGGCCCTCGCCGAGATCGCCGAGGCGGAGGGCGACACCGCCGCGCTCCGCGCGCACCTTCGCCGCGCCCTTGAGATCACCGAGGCCGGTGGCGGCCCCGAGGCCGCGGCCCTGCGGGCGCGCCTCGACGCGCTGCTCGGCGAGGGCGGCGGCTGAGCGTTCGCCCGACGCGCCCGGGCCCCGCGCCCCTCAGCGCGCGGGCCAGGGGCGCAGGGTCACCTCGGCCGAACGCTCCCCGACCCGCAGCACGAAGACGCCATCGGCCGGGATGCCCGCGCGAAGGCAGGCGTACCCGATCGCCGCGACCAGCCGCGGCTGCGCCAGGGCGCCCGTCACGCCCGCCATGTCCGCCAAGACCCGCTGCCCGTCGGGCCAGCCGAGCAGCACGCCGTCCGCGAGGGCCACGGCCGCGACGCGGCAGAACGGGTGGCGCCGCAGCACGTCCCCGATCCGCCGCTCGGCCTCGTCGGGCGAACGGTGCGCCGCGTCGACGGTGAGCACGGACGCGCTCTCCGCCCAGGACCGTTCGGGGCCCGTCGCCTCGCTCGCCAGATGGCTGAAGCACCGCGCGGAATCGGGGCGTTCGGGCCGTGAGGCCACCGGGTGGCGGCGCACGTCGACGACCCAGGCGCCCTCCTCCCGCGCGAGCCGGGTGACGACCACCTCGGCGATGCTCTCCGAGCGCTCGGGCTCGGGAGCGGGAAACGGGCGCGCGGCCGCCACCGGCAGCGGCGGCTCGGCGAGTTCGAGCAGGTCGTAGACGGCCGAGCGCAGGCGGGGCAGCGAGCGGCCCGGCTCGTGGAACGCCCCCCGGACGACATCCTCGTACTGTTGGAGCCGATGCCGCTGAGACGCCTCCTCGATCTGCTCGCGCATCCCCTTGCCGGGATCGAGCGGTGGCGCGGCCCTGCCGAGCGCGGCCATCGCCGTTCCCGGCACCGACTCCCGGCCGAACGCGGCCAGCAGCAGCGGCTTTCCCGCCGCCGCCGCGTAGAGCGAGAGCGAGCCGTGGTCGCCCACCACCACGTCGGCCGCGGCCAGGGCCGCCTGCCACCCGGCGAACGGCGGGATCAGGATGAGCCCCGCGTCCAGGGCGTCCCGCTGGATCGTGCGCAGCTGCCACGGGCTGTGGCCGAACCACACGTTCGGGTGCAGCGTCGCGGCCACCCGGTACTCGTCGAGCGGCAGCTCGGCCAGCAGGCGGCGGGGAAGCTCCGGGGCGCTGCCGATCAGCGACTCCCCGCCCCAGGTCGACGCCAGCAGGACCAGCCGGGGAACGCGCCCCTCGGGGAGCCCGAGGGCGCGCCGGTAACGGTCGCGCAGCGGCAGGCTGGCCAGCAGCCGGTCGTGGCACGGGTCGCCGACCACCACCGTCCGGTCGGCCAAGTCAGGCCGGACGCTGGCGAGTTGTTCGGTCTGGGCGGGGTGGGACACGGCGTACCAGGAGCGCTCGGGCGCCAGGAGCGAGGGCGGCACCACGCCGGAGAGCCGCCGCTCGGGGCCCCGGGCGTCCGGGACGAGCTTCTGGAACCCGATGCCGTGCGGCAGGATCAAAACGGGGGCGTCGACGTGGTCGAAGCGGGCGTTCTCGCTCGCGGTGATGACCAGGTCGGACGGCTGGTCGGTGGCGTTCTCCCAGGGGATGACGCGCACCCCGCTCGCCCGCAGGAGGTCGCCGACCCCCGCGTGGAACGCCGACGAGCGGTCCTGGCCGAAGGTCACCTCGACGCGTGGATCCCCTCCGAAGACGCCGGGGAGGACTTCGAGGAGGCGCGCGGTCGACGTCACCGTCCTCGCCACCGCGAGGACGGCGCGCTCGGTGGCGAACGTCTTCCACCGCGCCGCGGTGATGTCCGCGGGAGGGCCGCTACCGTTCACGCGACACCACAGGTCTCTCCCCGGACAACTGCCTCGATCATCCGTCTCGGTCGCCCTTCCGTCGGACGCGGGGAGAACGCCGCGGTCGCCCCGTTACACCGTAGAGCCTGGCGCGCCGCACCGTGGAGCCGCGCGGGGGAAAGGTCCGCTTGACCCGCACATCGGTGTGATGATTTCACGATAGGCGCATGAAGGGCGACTGCCCTTTCCCACCCCTGGCCGATGCCCGCGTCACCGGTCAACGGCTACCGCTGCGCCCGCTGTTGGCGTTGACCACCGCCGCGTTCGTCACCTTTGCGACCGAGGCGCTGCCCGCGGGCGTGCTGCTGGCACCGGCCCTGCCCCACGGCGCGATCTCGATGGCCGAGACGACCGCGTCCCAGGGCTTGTTCGCGCCCATGCGGCGGATGCGCGGCACGCGCCGCTCGGCCAGAGGTCCCTCGTTCCCCGGGCCCCGCATGACCCCCCGTCAGCGCGCGGAGGCTGTGCACCGCGCGGGCGATGTGGGGAAGGCGCCGCCCTCCCGGCGCCTCGGGCGGGCGTCGCGCCCGTTCATCGTGAGGGGCGCGGCCGTGGCCGCCGAGGCGGGCCCCGGCAGGACGGTCGTCGTGGCGGAGCGCGGTCCTGAGCGCGCTGCGCGGCGGCACCCCGCGGCTGGCCACGCGGCCCACAGGCCGGATCCTCCCCGACCGCGACGAGCTGCGGCGCGGCACGGCCGCGATCATCGCCAGCTTCTTCGTCGCCAACGTCATCCGCTGATCCTCAACCTCCCGCTGGTCGGCATCTGGGTGCGCATCGCCCGCATCCCCTACGGCCTGCTGGCCCCGATCGTGATCGTCTCGTGCCTGGCAGGCGCCTACACCGACCGGGCCAGCCTCTTCGACGTCTGGAAGCGAGGGCTTAAGGGCCCGCGGCATCGCCGACCGGTCCGCCTACGGCGCCTTCGGCCCCGGCGCGCCGGGGTAGGCGTCGAGCGCTTCGGCGGCGGACGCGATGATCCCGGGGATGCGGGCCTCCTCGATCCCCAGGAGCCGCAGGGAGCCGCGCACCACCGACGCGGCATAGGCGGACCGGCTCTCGTCGCCGCCCCACTGGCGCTGTGGCACGGCCGCCTCCACCAGGGCGAAGACGAGGTCGAGGTCGCGGGCCAGCAGGTCGGCGCGGTCGGGCCTGTGCATGGCGTCGAGCACCGCGCGGCCGAATCGGCGATAGGTGTCGCGCAGGCTGGCCTGGGCCGCGCGGGTGGGCTCGAAGTCGTGGGACACCAGCCCGGGCAAGTGGTAGATGACATGGAGGTTGAGCCGGTCCCGCAGCAGGGTGTGCACGTCGTAGCGGACGAGCGCGCACATCCGGACCTCGGGCGTGAGGTCCGCCGCGTCAAGCCACCGGGCGAGGGCGAGCGCGGGCGTGACGGTGCTGGACAGCAGGGACATGAGGATCGCCTGCTTGTCGGTGAAGTGGTAGTACAGCGTGGCCTGTCTGACGCCCGCCGCGTCGGCGATCTGCCGCGTGCTCGTCGCCTCGTACCCCCGCGCGGCGAACAGCGCGGACGCCGCCGCGAGGATCTCGTCGCGCGTGCTGAGGCCGTTGTGCCGCTTGGGGGCGGCGCGCGGGCGTCCGGGGCCGCGGCGCGCGCCCTTGGCGTGCTCGGCATGCGGCATGGTCCCTCCCTCCGGGTCGCCGACGGCGCGCGGGCACCGCGTCGGCGCGGTCACCGTACCAGAGGCCGCCCGGGTTTCTGTCGTTGACAGAATTTACGCCCCGGTCATGCTCCGCCCGGCTTCCCCGGGTTAGGTTTCTGTCGTTGACAGAAATCAGCAAGCCGAGCGAGGGGATCCCTGCTCATGAACGTCGTCGGCAACGCCGTGCTGATCGTCGTGGACATCCAGGGCGGCGGGGTGGAAAGGCCCGAGCCCGGCACCGGGATCCCGCACATGCCGGGCCGTGGCGAACGCGCCCCGCGGCAGCGCCACCTCGTCGACCGCGCGCGGGAGCGTGGCATCCCCGTGGTGTGGATCCAGGAGGTGCACAAGCCCAACCTCATCGACATAGGGCGCGAGCTTGACGGCTCCGAGGGGCCGCACTGCGTCGAGGGCCGCCCCGAGACGGAGCTCGCGCCGGGGCTGAGGCCGAGGCCCGACGAGTTCCTGATCCGCAAGCGCCGCTACTCGGCCTTCTTCGGCACCGAGTTGGAGATCGTGCTCAAGGCGTACAAGGCGGGGACGGTGATCCTCATCGGCGGCCTGACGGACGTGTGCGTGCACTACACCGCCGTCGACGCCCACCAGCACGACTACCGGGTCAGGGTGGTCACCGACTGCGTCGCGGGGTCCACCAGCCAGGCCCACGACGCCGCCCTGCGGGCGATCCGCTATCTGCAACGGGACGCGCTCGTCGAACAGGCCGATGTGCTCGGCTGGTTGGCCACCGCGCCCGCCAACCCCGAGGTGGCCGTCGCCGATCGCACCCACCTCGCCGCGCGCGCCACCTGAGCGGCCCTCAGGGCGTCATCAGAGCTTTCCTTCGTGGATGCCCCGGTTTTCGGGCCGGGGAGGGGACGAGGCTCCGGTGGAGCGGGGCGGGGAGGGCCGGTTGGCCGTCGGGGCGGAGCGGTGTGCGCCGCGCACCGGCCGACGCCTGCCATTCACGCGGGAGCTGATGGGTTGTGAGGTGTGGCGCGGCAGGTCAAGCGGGCGTTCAGTACCGCTTCTACCCCACGGACGGGCAGGCGGCTGAGCTGTCGCGGACGTTCGGCTGTGTCCGTCTGGTGTACAACAAGGCGCTTGAGGAGCGCACCCGGGCCTGGTACGGCGAGCAGCGCCGGATCTCCTACGCGCAGTCGTCCGCCGCGCTCACGGAATGGAAGAAGACCGGGGAGCTCGCCTTCCTGGGCGAGGTGTCCTGCGTTCCGCTCCAGCAGGCGCTGCGCCACCTTCAAGCCGCGTTCGGGAACTTCTTTGCCAAGCGGGCCAGGTACCCCCGTTACAAGTCGCTGAAGAGGTCGAGGGCGTCGGCCGAGTACACCCGGAGCGCCTTCACCTGGCGTGATGGGCGGCTGACGCTGGCGAAGATGAGCGGGCCTTTGGATATCCGCTGGTCGCGTCCGCTGCCTCAGGGAGTGGAGCCGTCCACGGTGACCGTCTCCCGTGACGCGGCGGGCCGCTGGTTCGTTTCCCTGCTGTGCCAGGACACCATCACCGAGGGCCCCGCCACGGGTGCGGCGGTCGGTGTCGACGTGGGCATCACGTCCCTGGTGACCCTGTCCACCGGGGAGAAGATCGCCAATCCCCGGCATGAGGGGCGTGACCGTGCGCGGCTGGCGTGCGCGGGTGTGACCTCGTGGTGATCGACCGGTGGTTCCCCAGCTCGAAGCTGTGCGGGGCCTGCGGCAGGGTCGCGGCGGAGATGCCGCTGAACGTCCGGACGTGGACGTGCGAGTGCGGCGCGGTGCATGACCGTGATGTGAACGCGGCACGCGCCATCCTGGCCGCCGGGCTGGCGGCAGCAGCCTGTGGAGACGGTGTAAGACCTCAACGGGAGTCCTCCCGGACAGGGCAGTCGTCGGTGAAGCAGGAACGCCAGCGGGCGACCGCTGGAACCCCCCACCTTTAGACGGGGCAGGAAGTCAAGAACCAGTTGACGTTGCTGGCACATGGGCGCAGGCGTCGCCCTCGGTGTCGGTCAGCTCGACGGCGGTGCCACGGGCCAGGACCCGGTGGCTGTAGTTGCCGCCGCCGATGGTCTCGGCCCAGGTCAGAAGGCTGGAGGGCACGCCGGGCCGCGGGCTCGGGTGGTCGGTCGCGGGCACCGTCGGCATGTCGGTGACGCGGGCGCCCCCCTGCGCGCGGGCGTGTGCGCGGGCGGCCCGGGTCGTGGCCGTGGTGGGCGTGGGGGCCGTGGTAGGCGCCGGTGGGGCGGCGGGGTCAGGTCGTGAAGCGGGTGCGGCCATGGTCATCTCCCGCGGAGGATATTTCTTTCGGTCGATCGACAGAATTGGGCGCCGCCCGCGTCTCGGGGGCGTGAGCCGGGCGTTAAACGGCCGTTTCGGCCGCCGCCCGCCCCGCCCCCCGGTGGCTGGATCCAGGACCCCTCGTTTCGGATTCGCTAGGCTTTCCTGGCGATCGCACGGGCGCGAGGAGACTCCGCGCTCACGGAGCCGCCGCCGTGCGCCCCTGCGTCCCCGTCCGTTCCAGGTGGATTCCAGGTGAGTTGAAGGGAGCGAGTCCGCGGATGTCCGACACCGCTGGCCTGAATGCCGAGGCCAAGAACGGTCACGCGCTCGTCGACGACCTCGCAGGCCGCATCCGCGGTCGGATCATGTCCGGCGAGATCGCCATCGGCGCCCAGCTGCGCCAGGCGGAGCTCGCCGCCGACTTTGGCGTCAGCAGAACGCCGGTGCGCGAGGCGTTGCGCCAGTTGCAGAGCGGCGGCCTCATCGAGGTGCTGCCCAATCGCGGCGCGGTCGTGCGGGTCCCCGCGCCCTGGGAGGTGCGCGAAGCCTACGAGGTGCGCGCGGAGCTCGAGGCGCTCGCCGCCGCGCGGGCGGTCAGCCGGATCACCGGCGAGCAGATGGAGGAGCTGCGCCGCGTCAACCAGGAGATGTACGACCACTCCGTCGCGGAGAGCAGGGGCGAACCGGCCGGTCTGCCGGTCAGCCAGCGGGACAACGACCGCTTCCACACCCTGATCGCCGAGATCTCGGGCAACGCCCGTCTCGCCAAGGTGGTCAACGACGTCAACGAGACGTTTCCCCGCAATGTCTCGGCCCAGCTCATCGTCAACGACACGCGCCATCGCGACGAGAACTTCCGCGAGCACGAGCGCATCGTGGCCGCCCTCGCCGCGGGGGACGCCGAGGCCGCGGCGGCCCACATGCGTGAGCACGTCGTGAAGGCGGGCGAGCAGCTGGCCGAGTGGTACGAGAAGCGCTCGTCGACGGTCTTCCGCGGCCGGGGCGGAGTCCCGGCGGCCTAGAACGCCCGCCGTTTGGCGTCTCACCCGCCCCGAGGCGTTCCGCGCACGCTTCCGTGGCCGTGTTGGATCCACTCGTGTTAGTTTTGGATCCCCACGGAAGGGTGATGCGTGATGGATTCGATCGAGGCGGCACCTGTCACCTCCTCCGGCACGGGGGCGGAGACCGACGTCGCCGCCGAGCGCGCGCGCACCGTCGGCGCGGGTCTGTCGCACCATTTCAACGCCGCGGGCTCCGCGTTGCCCTCACACGGCGTCATGGCCGCCGTCGTCGACCATCTGCGTCTTGAGGAGCGGCACGGCGGCTACGAGGCCGCGGCGGCGGCCCGCGAGCGGACCGAGGACGTGTACGCGGCGGCCGCCGAGCTCATCGGCGCCAGGGCGCACGAGATCGCCCTGTTCGACAGCGCGTCCACGGGCCTGCGCGTGCTCGTCGACGCGCTCAGGCCAGGGCGCGGCGAGCGCGTCATCGCGTCGAGCACGACCTATGTCAGCCACGCGCTGCACCTCATGGCGATGGCGGGGGAGCGCGGCGTCGAGCTGGTCGTCGCGCCCGTCGACGGCCGCCGGAGGGTCGACCTCGACGCGCTCGACGCCCTGCTCGCGGACGGGCGGCCCTCGATCCTCACGGTCTCGCACATCCCCACGTCCTCCGGGCTCGTCGAGCCCGTGGAGGGCATCGGCGCGATCGCCAGGCGCCACCGGGCCACCTACATCCTGGACGCGACGCAGTCCGTGGGGCACCTGAACGTCGACGTGGGGGCCATCGGCTGCGACGCGCTCGTCACGACGGGCCGCAAGTTCCTGCGCGGCCCGCGCGGCACCGGCTTCGCCTATGTCGGCGAGCCGCTGTTCGAGCGGCTGACGCCGACCGCCCCCGATGTGCGCGGGGCCCGTTGGGTGTCGGCCTCCGGCTGGGAACTCAGCCGGAACGCACGGCGGTTCGAGTCGTGGGAGAGCGCGGTGGCCGCGCGGCTCGGCCTGGGGGCCGCGCTGCGCGAGGCCATCGCCCGCTCGCCGCGGCGCACCGAGCGATGGCTGCGCGCACGCGCCGCGCTGCTGCGCTCCGCGCTCGCGGACCTCCCCGGCGTGCGGATCGCCGACCCGGAGGGCCCCGTGTCCGCGATCGTGACGTTCGTCGTCGACGGCGTGGAGAGCCCCGCCGTGGTCGACGCGCTCGCCGCGAGGAACGTCCGCGTCGTCTCGGTGCCAGCCACCCACGGCCAGTGGGACCTCGGCGCGCGGGCGCTGCCCTCGGTCGTCAGGGCGTCGGTCCACGTCTACAACGACGAGGCCGACATCGGCGCGCTCGTCGACGCCGTCCGCGCGGTCGCCGCGGGACGCGGCGGGGAGGCGAACGGATGACCCGGCGCGCGAACGACACGAACGACACGAACAGCGCGAACGACGCGGATGTCGTCGTCATCGGGCTCGGCGTGCACGGCAGCGCCGCGGCCGCGAGCCTGGCGCGCCGCGGGCGGCGCGTAATCGCGCTCGAACGCTTCCTCCCCGGACACGCCAGGGGGTCATCGCACGGCAGGACCCGCATGATCCGCCGCGCCTACCCCCACCCCGCGTGGAACGGCCTCGTCGAGCGCGCGTTCGCGGCCTGGGCCGCCCTCGAGGCGGAGTCGGGCCAGCGGCTCGTGCGCCGCACGGGCGGGCTCTACGCGCACCGCGGCACGTCACGGCTCCAGGGTCCTGGCTGCGAGACCGTCGACGACCCGGCCGAGCTGGCCCGCCGCATGCCCGGGCTCGCCGTGCCCGAGGGATACGGGGCGGTCCACGACCCCGCCGCCGGAGTCATCGAGGCCGCGGGCGCGCTGGCGGCGCTGCGCCGTGCCGCGCTCGCCCATGGCGCGCAGCTGCGGCACGGCGCGCGGGTGCGCGGCTGGGAGCCCACGGGGGCGGGCGTCCGCGTCGCGACCGACGACGGTGTGCTGACGGCGGCCCGCCTGGTGATCGCGGCCGGGTCCTGGTCGGGCGCGCTCGTGCCGTCGCTCGCGCCCCTGTTCGAGGTCTGGCGCATCCTCACGGTGACCGTTCGGGCGGGCCAGCCCGTCGGCATGCCGCCGCGCCTGGGCGCCTTCTCCGTCGACCGCCCCGAAGGACTGGTCTTCGGCATCCCCGACGCCGGGGGAAACGGCGTGAAGATCGGCGTCGACGCGGGCCCGCGCTGGGACCCCGAGGAGCCACAGGCCCCGCCGAGCCGGCGGGAGGTCGCGGAGCTGCGCGAGCTCCTGGCCTCCTGTGTGCCGGGGCTCGACACGACGCCCGTCGAGGCCGCCGCGTGCCTTTACACGATGACGGAGGACCGGCGTTTCGTCATCGGCCCGCTCGCCGACGCCCCCGAGGTCGTGGTCGTGGCGGCCTGCTCGGGGCACGGCTTCAAGTTCGGGCCCGCCCTCGGCGACGCGGCCGCCGACCTGTGCGACGGCGTTCCGCGCCCCGACCTCGACTTCGTCTCGACGGCCAGGCGGGGGTTCTGATATGGCCGTCGCCCTCGCCGCCCCGCACCGCGACGCCGTCGCCGCGGGCGAGCGCGCCGTCGCGGCGGGCGGCAACGCGCTCGACGCCGCCCTCGCCGCCGCCGTCATGCTCACGGTCGTCTACCCGCACCAGTGCGCGCTCGGCGGTGACCTCGTCGCCCTGGTCCGCTCGCCGGGGGGAACGACCACGGCGGTCGTCGCGGCGGGCACGGCGCCCCGCGCCATCGACCGCGCGGCGGCCACCTGGACCGCCGTCCCCCGGCAGGGCGCGCACGCGGTGACCGTGCCGGGGATCGTCGCCGGGTGGCTCGAACTGGCCCGCCTGGGCGGCAACGTGCCGCTCCGCGCGGCGTTCGGCGACGCGGCGGGCGCGGCCGACGACGGCACCCGGGTGAGCGCGGGCCTCGACCGCGCGCTGCGCGCCCGCCGCGCCGCGGTCCTGGCCGACCCGGGCCTGCGCGCGGTGTTCGCGCCAGGCGGGGAGCCACTGACGCGCGGGGCGACGCTGCGCCAGCCCGCACTCGGGGCGACGCTGCGGCGGCTCGCCGCCGATCCGCGCGACGCCTACGAGGGCGACACCGCGCGGGCGTTGGTCGGGGCGCTGCGCGCGCGGGGCGGCGTGCACACGCTCGCCGACTTCGCCCGCTACCGGCCCGAGACGTCCCCCGCCGTGACCCGCGAGGTCGCCGGGCGCGCCTGGTCGGTCGCGCCGCCGCCCTCCGTGGGCCCCGTGCTCCTGGGCGTCGCGCGCGCCGCGGCGCATGCGGGATTCGAACCCGCACCTGCGCGCGTGGTCGAGGCCAGCCTGGCGGGTGTCGCGGCCAGGGCCGCGCACCTCGGCGACCCGCGCTCGGGCGGCGCCGACCTCGGCGCCCTGCTGCGGCTCGACGCGGCGCCCGCCGCCGTCGGGCCCGAGCCGCGCGCCGCGGGGGACACCGTGGCGGTGGCGGCGATCGACGACGAGGGCTGGGGCGTCACCCTTGTCCAGAGCGTCTTCCAGAGCTTCGGGGCCGGGCTGCTCGACCCCCGAACCGGCGTCGTACTGCACAACCGCGGCGCGGCGTTCAGCCTTGACCCCGCGTCGCCCGCTCGCCTCGCCCCGGGGGCGCGGCCCCCGCACACGCTGTGCCCCGTCATCGTCCACGCGGCGGGGGCCACGGTCGTCGCCGGCTGCCAGGGCGGGCGGGCCCAGCCCTGGATCCTGGCCCAGCTGGTCCCCGCGATGACGGACGCGGCCCGGCCGCTGGACGGGATCCTGGCCCGTCCGCGCTGGGTGGTCGGCGACGTGGACCTCGGCCACGCCGGGCTCACCCTTGTCGCCGAGCCCGGGGTCGGCGACGACGTCGCCGCGGCGGCCAGGGCGGCGGGGCTGCCCGTGGCCCGGTTCCCCGCAAGGGACGACGCCGCGGGCCACGTCCAGGTCGTGCGGCGGCGCGCGGGGCCCGCGGGGCCCGTGCTCGAAGGGGCGAGCGACCCCCGCGCCGACGGCGTGAGCGTCGTCGTCGGCCCGTCCCGCACCCGCCACCCCGAGGAGGAGACATGATCACGGCACGTCGGTGGAGCGACCCGCTCGACCCCGAGGAGATCGCAGGCGTCGTCGCCCTTGTCCGGCGCGACGAGCGCATCGGCGCCCGTCCCCGCTTCTGGGGGATGGCCGTCGACGAAGGACTCGCCAGGGGCCTCGCGCCGGGCCAGGGCCGCCCGGCGCGGCTCGTCGTCATGAACCCCGACGCGCACGAGGCGTGGGAGGTCACCGCGTGGACGGCGGGCACCGACCGCCCCGCGTCCCTGGTCGGATGGCGGCCCGTCGACGCCAAGCGGCCCGGCGTCTCGTCCGAGGAGGCCCGCCTCGTCGCGCGGGCCGCCCGCGAGCACCCGCTGCTGAAGGAGGCCCTGGCCAGGCGCGGGATCCACGACACCTCGCTCGTGTGGGTCGACCCCGAGTCGATCACGGGCTTCGAGCCCGAGGACCTGAAGGACAGAAGGCTCAGCTGGGGCACCGTGTGGCACCGCGAGTCGGAGGACGACAACGGCTATGCGCGCCCCGTGGCGGGGCTTGTGCCCATCGTCGACCTGGAGACGCTTGACGTCGTCCGTATCGAGGACCACGGCGTGGTGCCGATGGCGGGCGAGACCGGCGTGTACCGCTCGGGCACCTGGGGCGCGGACCGCGACGTCGCGCCGCTGGAGATCACCCAGCCCGATGGCCCGGGCTTCACCGTGGACGGGCACGAGGTCACGTGGCAGAACTGGTCGTTCCGCGTCGGCTTCACCCACCGCGAGGGGCTGGTGCTGCACGACCTGACCTATCGCGAGGGCGGCACGGCGCGGCCCGTGCTGCGGCGCGCCGCCGTCAACGAGATGTATGTGCCCTACCTCGACTCCGACCCGACGGCCTACCGCAAGAACTTCTTCGACTGGGGCGAGTACGGCGCGGGGCCGCTCACCGCCTCGCTCGAGCTGGGCTGCGACTGCCTGGGCGAGATCCACTACTTCGACGCCCACGTGCTCGACGGCCTCGGCGAGGTCAAGACGGTCAAGAACGGCGTGTGCCTGCACGAGGAGGACTTCTCCGTCCTGTGGAAGCACGTCAACACGCGGACCGGCGAGGCCGATGTGCGCCGCTCGCGGCGGCTGGTCATCTCGTTCTTCGCGACGGTCGCCAACTACGACTACGGCTTCTACTGGTCCCTCTACCAGGACGGCGCGATCGAGCTCGAGGTCAAGCTCACGGGGATCCTCTCGGTGTCGGGCACGGCCGACGGCGCGACGCCGCCGTTCGGGCGCCTGATGAGCCCAGGCGTCCAGGCGCCCACGCACCAGCACTACTTCGCGATCCGCCTGGACACCGCCGTCGACGGGCCGCTCAACCGCCTCGTCGAGGTGCACGCCGAGGTCGAGGAGGACGAGACGCTCAACCCCTACGGCAACGCGTGCCGCATGGTGCCGACGGTCATCGCGTCCGAGCGGACCGCCGCCCGCGCCAACGACCCGTCGCGCGCCGTGCACTGGCGCGTCGAGAGCGCGGAGCGCGTCAACCGGTTCGGCGACCCCACCGCCTTCAGGCTCGCGCTGCCGGACACCACGCGCCTGTTCGCGCGCCCCGGCAGCGTCGTCGAGCGCAAGGCGCCGTTCGTCGCGAAGCACCTGTGGGCGACGGCATACGACCCGGCCGAACGTTTCATCGCGGGGGAGTACCCCAACCAGGCGCCGCTGGGCGAGGAGGGCATCACGGCGTGGCAGCGCGCCGACCGCCCCCTCGACGGCGCCGAGCTCGTCCTGTGGCCCGTGATCGCCTCGCACCACTACGCGCGCCCCGAGGACTGGCCGATCATGCCCGTGCAGCGCATAGGGCTGCGCCTTGAGCCCGACGGCTTCTTCGACCGCAACCCCTCGCTCGACGTCCCGCCGTCGCGGCCTTCCGGGCACTGCCACGGGGGCGGCGCGACATCCTGCTCATGCGAAGGGAACGCGCCTGCAACGCCCCCGTGATGGCCTGCGTCTCCGGGCGGCGCACACAGTCGCCGCCCTCGACACGCAAGCATTGGATCCAATAGTATCCAGATCGGATACCTGATCAGGTGGTCGGAAGCGAGGGAGTCGCGCGGCATGCTGAAGCAGGAAGACAACGACAAGATCACCCGCTCGGGTCCCGGCACGCCGCTCGGCGCGCTGCTCCGCTCCTACTGGCAGCCCGCGGCGCTCGTCTCGGAGATGCCGGCCGAGCGCCCCGTCAAGGCGATCAGGCTGCTCGGCGAGGACCTTGTGCTGTTCCGCAGGCCCAAGGGCTGGGGCCTGATCAGCCGGTTCTGCGCCCACCGCGGCGTCGACCTGTCCTTCGGACGGCTCGAGGACGACGGCATCAGGTGCCTCTACCACGGCTGGCTCTACGACGGCGAGGGGCGCTGCGTCGAGCAGCCCGCCGAGCCCGAGCACAGCCGGTTCCTCGGCAAGGTCAGGATCGCCAACTACCCCTGTGTCGAGCGCAACGGGATCGTCTTCGCCTACCTCGGCGCGGGCGACCCGCCGCCCTTCCCGCACTACGACTGCTTTGTCGCGCCCGAGGAGTTCACGTTCGCCTTCAAGGGCCTGTGGGAGTGCAACTGGCTCCAGGGACTCGAAGGCGGCATCGACCCGAGCCATGTCTCCTTTCTCCACCGCTTCATCCAGGAGGACCCGCGCGAGGTCTACGGCCAGCAGTTCAGCGAGGAGGTCGAGGGCACGGGCCGCAAGCTCTCGACGCTCGTCGGCGAGAACCACCGCCCCGACATCGAGGTGGAGAGGGCCGACCACGGCCTGCGCGTCTACGCGCTGCGGCAGCTCGCCGAGGACATCAAGCACGTCAGGGTGACCAATCTGCTCTTCCCCAACGCCTTTGTCGTCCCCTTCGGCACCTCCAAGGTCTTCACCCAGTGGCACGTGCCCATCGACGACGAGAACCACCACTGGTACATGATCTGGTACGACTTCGCCGAGCGCACCGACAAGGAGACCCTGCTCAGGCAGCGCCTCGAAGGCGTCAGCCTCCCCGACTACCGGCCCCTGCGGAACCGGGGCAACGACTGGGGCTTCGACCCGCGGGAGCAGCGGGAGCTGACCTACACCGGGATGGGCCTCGACATCAACGTCCACGACCAGTGGGCCGTCGAGAGCATGGGCCGCATCCAGGACCGCACGGTCGAGCGCCTCGGCGCCTCCGACCGCGCCGTCACGGCCAACCGGCGCCTGCTGCTGCGCGCCATCGACGCGTTCGCCGCGGGCGCCCCGACCCCGGCGCGCCCCGTCAGCGAGGCGGAGGCCGCGGCCCTCACCGGGCCGCTCGCCGTCGACACGATCGCCCCCGACGCCGGGTGGCAGACCCGGTGGGTCGAGCGGGACCGCGAGCGCAGGCGCGCGTCGCCGTGGGCCTCGGGCACCGAGCGGGCCGAGGTCCCGGCCGATGCGTGAGCGCAACGCGGACGAGCGCCCCGTCGCGGCGGCGGGCGGAGGCGTGTCCGCCCGGCCGATGCTCAGCCAGGACCGGGGCGGCTTCATCGAGCGGCACGGCCTGTGGAGCGAGGCGCAGTACGCGGCAGCGGGCCAGATGCGCCGCGTCATCGACGAGCTCGGCATCGAGATGGTGCGCTTCTCGTTCGTCGACCAGCACGGCGTCCTGCGCGGCAAGACCCTCACCAGGGCCGCGGTGCCCGCGGCGCTGCGCTCCGGCGTCACGGCGCCCAGCTCGCTGCTGCTCAAGGACACCTCGGGCCTCTCGGTCTTCGCGGTCTTCGCCGCCGACACCGGCGTGGGCGTCGGCGGCTTCAGTGGCGCGGGCGACATCGTGCTCGTCCCCGACCCGACGACGTTCCGCGTCCTGCCCTGGACCGAGCGCACCGCGACGCTCCTGTGCGACGTGCGCTTCCCCGACGGCGCCAGGGTGCCGTTCTGCACGCGCTCGATCCTGCGCGACGGGCTCGCGGCGCTCGCCGCCCGCGGCTACGGCATGACGGTGGGCGCCGAGCTGGAGTTCCACGTGTTCCGCGCCGCCGGCGCCGAGGTCGGCCCCGAGCACGTCGGCGGCCCGGGGCGGCCTGGCGCCGCGCCCGCCGCCCTGCCCACGACGCGCGGCGCGCAACTGCTCCACGACGAGGGCCTAGACGCGATGCAGCCGCTCGTGGACGCCCTCTACCGCGGACTGACGCTGCTCGACCTGCCGCTGCGCTCGATCGAGCTGGAGTTCGGGCCAAGCCAGTTCGAGCTGACGATGGAGGCGGGTGACGCCGCCGCCATCGCCGACGCGGTCGTCCTGTGCCGCACGGCCGTGCGCCGCATCAGCGCGGGACTCGGCTATCACGCGACGTTCATGTCACGGCCGCAGGGCGCGGAAGGCGCCTCCACCGGGTGGCACCTGCACCAGTCGCTCCACGACCTCGCGACGGGCGCGGGCGCGTTCCTACCCGACGCGCCGGGTGACGCGCTCTCGCCCCTCGGGGCGCGCTATCTCGCCGGGCTGCTCGACCACGCGCTCGCCGCCGCGGCGTTCACGACGCCGACCGTGAACGGCTACAAGCGCTACCAGCCGTACTCGCTCGCGCCCGACCGGGTCGCGTGGGGCATCGACAACAAGGGCGCCATGATCCGCGCCGTCGGGGGCCAGGGCGACCCCGCGACGCGCCTTGAGAACCGCTCGGGCGAGCCCGCCGCCAACCCCTACCTGTACATCGCGTCCCAGCTCGTCAGCGGGATGGACGGGATCGACCGCGGCCTCGTCCCCCCGGCGCCGACGGCCACGCCCTACGCCGATGACGCCCCACGCCTGCCGTCCAGCCTCGGCGCCGCCGTCGACGCCCTCGAAGGCGACGCGGCGTTCAGGGCGGCGCTCGGCGACACGGTCGTGGAGTGGTACGCCACGATCAAGCGCGCCGAGTTCGACCGGTATCTGCGCCATGTCTCCGACTGGGAGCAGCGCGAGTACTTCGGGATCTTCTAGAGCCGGCGCCACCGGAAGGACGCACATGACCATCAGGACCACCGTGACGGCGCTGCCGGGCTACGAGCCGTTCCTGTGCGGCGGCGAGTGGGTCGCCCTGGGCGGCCGCGAGGCCCGCGCCGTCGTCGACCCGGCCACCGAGGACGTGCTCACCACCGTCGCCCAGGCCACCGACGCCGACGTCGACGCGGCCGTCGCGGTCGCGGTGGCGGCCCACGAGGACCGCCGCTGGCGCGGGCTCGCCCCCCTCGAACGGGCGCGGATCCTGCACCGCGTCGCCGACGGAATCGAGGACGACATCGAAGAGCTCGCGATCCTCGAGACACGCGACAACGGCAAGCCCATCGAGCGCTCCCGCGCCGACACGGCCAGCGCGGCGCGCGCGTTCCGCCACTTCGCCGGGGCGCCCTCGCGCCTGGGCGGCACCGTCGTCCCCGTCGACGGCGCAAGCCACCACGCCTACACCGTGCTCGAACCCGTGGGCCCGGTCGCCGTCATCCTGCCGTGGAACTTCCCCCTCATGACGGCGGCGTTCAAGCTCGCCCCCGCGCTCGCCGCGGGCTGCACGGTGGTCGCCAAGCCCGCCGAGGACACGCCCCTGACGCTGCTGCGCCTCGCGCGGATCCTGCTCGCGGCCGGCGTCCCCGACGGCACCGTGAGCGTCCTCACCGGCGACGGCCGCGTCGGCGCCGCGCTCAGCCGCCACCCCGGCATCGCCAAGGTGTCGTTCACGGGATCGACGGAGGTCGGGCGCGCCGTCGCGCACGCCGCCGCCGACGGCTTCACGCGCCTCACGCTCGAACTCGGCGGCAAGAGCCCGAACATCGTCTTCGCCGACGCCGACCTCGACGCCGCCGTCGTGACCGCGATGCGGGCGTCGTTCGGGCACTCGGGCCAGATGTGCACGGCGGGCAGCCGCCTGCTCGTGCAGCGGTCCGTCGCCGACGCGATGACGCGGCGCCTGGTCGACGCGGTCGCGGCGGTGCCGGTCGGCGACGGCCTCGCGGGCGGCGTCACCGTCGGGCCGCTGGTGTCCGAGGAGCAGCGCGCCCGGGTCCTCGGATACATCGCGAAGGGCGTCGACGAGGGCGCGACCCTGGCCGTCGGCGGAGGAACGCGCGGCCCGGGGTTCTATGTTGAGCCGACCCTCTTCACCGGGGTCACGAACGACATGACCATCGCGCGCGAGGAGATCTTCGGGCCCGTGGTGGGGGTCATCCCGTTCGACGACGAGGACGACGCGATCCGCATCGCCAACGACACCGCCTATGGCCTCGCCGCGGGCGTCTGGACCCGCGACCTGTCGAGGGCGCACCGGATGGCGGCGGCGCTGCGCGCCGGAACGGTCTGGGTGAACACCTACAACGTGTTCGACCCGGCCCTCTCCTTCGGCGGCGTCGGCGCCTCGGGCCTCGGCAGGGACCTCGGGGACGAGGGGCTGCGCGGCTTCTGCGAACCCAAGAGCGTCGTCATGGCGATCCAGGCGCCCTGAGGCGATCCAGGCGATCCAGGCGATCCGAGCGGAGAGGACGACCATGGCCGAGACGGTCCAGAGCGTCACGGGCCCCCTGCTTCCCGAGCAGCTGGGGGTCACGCTGACGCATGAGCACATCTTCATCAACATGACGAGGACGACGCCCCAGGACGGCTACCTCAACGTGTGGTCGGAGGCCGAGGCCGAGCTGGGTCTTTTCACCGCGGCCGGGGGCTCGACGCTGATCGACGTCACCAACGGCGAGCTGAGCGACTACGCGGCTCCCGTCGGCTGGAGCCAGGACCCGCGCGACATGCAGCAGAACCCCAGGACCGGGTCGCGCTCGGTCGCCAACGTCCTGGCCACCAAGGCGATGGCCGAGGCGACCGGGGTCCAGGTCATCCTCGGCACGGGCCACTACTACGACACCTACCTCGACAAGCGCTGGTTCGACCGCAACGCGACCAACACCATCGCGGACTTCCTCATCGCCGACCTGCTCGACGAGATCCCCGGCACGGGCGTGCGCGCGGGCATCATCGGCGAGGTCGCGTCGGATCTCTCGCACATCACGGCCGTAGAGGAGCGCTCGTTCCGCGCCGCCGCGCGGGCCAGCCGCGAGACCGGCGCCCTGGTCAGCACGCACGCGGCGTCGTTCCCCACCGGCCTGGCGCAGCTGGAGATCCTGCGCGAGGAGGGCGTCGACCCGGCGCGCGTGGTGATCGGCCACGCCGACACCGTCAAGAGCGTCGACTACTCGCTCGAACTGGCGAGGCGCGGCGCGTTCGTCCAGTTCGACTGCCTCATGACCTGCCGCATCGGCGGCGCGCTTGTCGCGCACCAGATCGACAGGCGGCTCTCCTACCTGAGGACGCTGATCGAGAAGGGGTACCAGGACCGGATCCTGCTCTCGCAGGACGTCTGCCAGCGCTCCCACATGCGCGCCCTCGGCGGGCCCGGGTACACGTTCCTGTTCGAGGAGTTCAGGGCGCTCGCCGCGAGCGCGGGCATCGACCCCGACGTGCTCGACCTCATCCACACCGCCAATCCGCGCCGCGCGATCTTCGGACGGTGATCCCGTGCCCGTTCACACCGTGCTCGGACCGATCGAGCCCGAGCGGCTCGGCCCGACGTCGATGCACGAGCACCTGCTGAGCGACCTGCGCCTGTGGGCCAAGCCGCCGGGGGAGCTGCCGCCCGCCGGGGTGCCGATGGGCCCCGAGCTCGCGGCCTATCTGCGCTGGAACGCGCTGTCACTGCCGGGCAACCTGGTGCTCGACGACCCGGACGTCGCCGCCGCCGAGCTGAGCTGGGTGCGAGAGGCGGGCGCGTCGGCCGTCGTGGAGCTCACGTTGGAGGGCATGGGCCGGCGCGTCGACGAACTCCCGGCGATCTCGCGCCGCGCGGGCGTGCACGTCTTGGTCGGCGCGGGCTTCTACGTGGAGGAGACGATGCCCGCGCATGTGCGCGAGGCGGGCGTGGACGAGCTCACCGAGATCCTGGTGGCGCAGCTCACGGACGGCGTCGGCGCCAGCGGTATCAGGCCCGCCCTGCTCGGCGAGATCGGGACCAGCTGGCCCATCACCCCGGCCGAGTGGCGGCTCGTGCGGGCGGCGGGCCGCGCCGGGGCGCGCACGGGCGCCGCTGTCTACGCGCACCTGTCCTTCCGCGGCGCGGGCGGCACCGCGGTGCTCGCCGCGCTCCTCGACGAGGGGATGCCCGCCGACCGGGTCGTCATCGGCCATCTCGACGAGCGGTGGGACCGCGGATACCACCGCGAGATCGCCCAGGCGGGCGCCGTGCTCGGCTATGACACGTTCGGCTCGGACTTCTGCTACGGCTCCCCGGCGCTGCGCAACCCCACGGACGTGGAACGGCTCCAGATGGTCGAGTGGCTTCTTGGCGAGGGGTTCGGCGGGCAGCTGATCATCGGCGCCGACGTCTGGACGCAGGCCAACCTCCACCGCAACGGCGGCAACGGCTACGACCACCTCTTCCGCCGCATCGCCCCGGCGATCACCGACCTGGCGGGCGGGGACACCGCCGTGGTCGACACGATCCTCGTCCACCAGCCCCGACGCCTCCTGGACCGCCCATGAGCACCCCGACCACCCCAACACCCACGACCACCCCGACCACCCCAACACCCACCGGCGCCGAACGCGCCCGCGACACGGGCGTGTTGCCCGAAGAGGCCCAGTATGTCGTCGTCGGCGGCGGCACGTCGGGCAATGTCGTCGCCGCCCGGCTCGCCGAGGCCGGTCTCGACGTGCTCCTCCTGGAGGCGGGCCCCGACTTCGGGCCCGAGGGCGCCGCCGCCTGGCCCGCCGACTTCGTCGACGCGACGCGCCTGGGGCGCTCGCACGACTGGGGCTACGACTCGGGCGACGGCTACCCCTGGACCGTCGGCTTCGAGCGCGCCCGCGCCATCGGCGGCTGCTCCGACGTCAACGGCTGCACCCAGACCTGGGGGCACCGGCGCGACTACGACGCGTGGGCCGAGGCCGGGCTGACCGGCTGGTCGACCGACGACCTGCTGCCGCTGTTCGCCGAGGGCACGCGGCGCATGCGCGTGCGCACTTACCGGGCCGACGAGCTCACCCCGTGGCAGCGCGCCTGGTACGAGGCGGCGCCCGCCGTCGGGATGCCGCGGCTCGCCGATCTCAACGACGTCGACGAGGCCGCAGGATTCGCCCCCGAGGCGGTCAACATCGTGGACGGAACGCGCGTCAACACCGCCTTCGCCTACCTCGACCCCGTGCGCGCCCTGCCCAACATCCGCATCGTCGGCGACGCCCTCGTCGACCGCGTCACCGTGGCCGACGGGCGGGCGACCGGCGTCGTGGTCAGGCACAGGGGCGAGGCGGCCACCGTGCGGGCCGGAACGGTCGTGCTCGCGGGCGGCGCCTACAACTCGCCCACGATCCTGCTGCGTTCGGGCATCGGCCCCTACGCGCAGCTCGCGGTCCTCGGCATCCCGCTCACGCTGCACCTGCCCGGCGTCGGCGAGAACCTGCACGACCAGCCGTTCCTGCTGATGAGCTGGGCGGGCTCCGACGAGATGACCGCCGCGATGCGACGCGCCCGCGCGGCGGGCTGGTGCCCCGACGAGCAGGCGATGGGCAAGGCCGCGTCGAGCTTCGACACGGAGGCGTTCGACCTGCACTTCCTGCCGTACAGCCCGACCCACCTGATCGAGCGCAAGCGCTGGAGCGTGGGCGTCTCCGCGCTCCAGCCGCGCTCCCGGGGGTTCGTCCGGCTGCGCGACGCCGACCCCGAGGCGAAGCCCCTCATCGACCACCGCTTCCTCGCCGACCCCGAGGGCGTCGACGTCGCCGTGCTCGCCGAGGGCGCCGCGATCCTGCGGGAGCTCGCGGCGGACCCGGCTCTCGCCCCCCTCGTCGGCGCGGAGATCCACCCGGGACCCGAGACGTTCGACCGGGACGCGCTCGTCGCGCACCTGTACCGCAGCCCCGACAACTACTGGCACCCCGTGGGCACCTGCCGCATGGGCACGGAGGACGACGCCCTGTCCGTCGTGGACGAGCGGGCGCGGGTGCACGGCGTCGAGGGGCTGCGGATCGCGGACTGCTCGATCATGCCGAGGGTCCCCCGCGCGACGACGGCGATGCCCGCGGTCGTGATGGGCGAGAAGGTCGCCCGGCTGCTGCTCGAGGAGGCGGGCGCGTGCCGTGCGACGAGCTGAACCGCGCGCCCGCGGCGGCGGGGTGAGGGCCGCGATGGCGCTGTCGATCCAGGACGCCGAGATCCTGCGGACCCGGGTGCGGGCCCTGGTGACCGCCGAGCTCATCGCGCGCGCCCGCGCCGCGCCCGCCCCGCCCTATGACCCCGACATCGCCGAGGTGCTGGACTTCGTGCGCCGCAACCCCGACCCCGAGCTGCCCCGCTACGCGATCGTGCGGCTCCCCGACGGGTTCGCGATCGCCGCCCGAGCGGCGGTCAGGGGGCGGCCGCCGCGGATCGTCGACGCCAGGCGCCACCCCGACAGGGGCGCGGCCGAACACGCCGTCCTCGAACGCCGGCTGCGCGACCTCGGGCTCGACTGGTGAGCCCCCGCGCACGGCGGCGTGAGACCACCGAACAATGGAGGAAGGTCCGACCATGACGTCACCCACCTGGCTGGCGCCGAATCCGGCGCTGGTCGGCACGCGGCACTCGGTCTCGTCCGGGCACCATCTGGCCTCGGCCGCGGCGTTCGCGATCCTGGAGGCGGGCGGCAACGCTGTCGACGCGGGCGCTTGCGCGGGCATGGCGCTCGCCGTGCTGCACGCCGACGAGGTCAACTTCGCCGGGGTCGCGCCCCTCATGATCCGCCTCGCCGACGGCACCGCCGTGAGCCTCGACGGGCTCGGCGTCTGGCCGCGGCGCCTCCCGGCCGACCTGTTCATGGCCGAGCACGGCGGCACCATCCCCACCGGCGTCCTGCGCACCGTCGTCCCGGCCGCGCCCGACGCCTGGATCACGGCGCTGCGCGACCACGGCACGATGACCTTCGCCCAGGTCGCCGCCGCCGCGGCGCGCCTCGCGCGCGACGGCTTCCCCGTCTTCCCGCTGCTCGCCGACGGCATCGCCAAGCGCCAGGCGGGCTACCGCAGGTGGGAGGCCAACGCGGCGATCTACCTGCCGGGCGGCCGCCCGCCGAGGGTGGGGGAGCGCTTCGTGCAGGCCGACCTCGCCCGCACGATCCAGATCATGATCGACGCCGAGGAGCGCGCGGGCGGCGGCCGCGTCGCCGGTCTCGAGGCCGCGCGCGCGGCGTTCTACGAGGGCGAGATCGCCGACCGCATCGTGGCCTACCACGAGGCGAACGGCGGCTATCTGCGCCATGACGACCTCGCGGAGTTCCGCTCGCGCCGTGAGCCGGTCGTCGAGGCCCGCTGGCGCGACTTCACCCTTCTCACGTGCGGCGCCTGGTGCCAGGGCCCGATACTGGCCGAGGCGTTGCTCATCCTCGAACGCCATGGCATCGGCGGTCTCGCGCACAACAGCCCCGCGTATGCGCACACGGTCGTCGAGGCGCTCAAGGGCGTCTTCGCCGATCGCGAACACCACTTCGGCGACCCGGAGTTCGTCGATGTGCCGCTCGAACGGCTGCTGGGCGACGAGCACATCGCCGCGCGTGCCGCGGCGATCGACCCCGAGCGCGCCTTCCCCGGCCTGCCGCCCGCGCTCTTCGGCGCGTCGCAGGCGCTGCCCGAGGCGATCAGCGCCGACGAGGTGCGCCACATCGGCGAGGGCGGCACGAGCTATGTGTGCGTCATCGACCGCTGGGGCAACGCCTTCTCGGCGACGCCGTCCGACGGCGCGTCGACATCGCCCGTCATCCCCGGCACCGGGATCGTGCCCTCGCTGCGCGGCCTCCAGTCGCGGCCCGACCCCGCCCACCCCGCGGGGGTCGCGCCGGGCAAGCGGCCACGCCTGACGCCGAGCCCCGCGATCGCCGTGCGCGACGACGGCAGCGTGCTGTCGTTCGGCTGCCCCGGCGGCGACATGCAGGTGCAGGCGATGCTCCAGGTCTTCCTCAACGCCTTCCACTTCGGCATGGAGGTGCAGGAGGCCGTGAACGCGCCGCGCTTCTCGACGTGGAGCTTCCCCAACTCATTCGCGCCCTTCGACTACCTCGCGGCGCACGTCTTCGTCGAGGACCGCTTCGACCCGGCCGTCCTCGCGGAGCTGGCGCGGCGAGGGCACGATGTGCGGCGCTGGCCCGCCTTCACGCGGGACGCGGCGGCCGTCGAGGCGATCTACCTGGACGCCCGCACGGGGTTCCTCGCGTCCGCCGCCGACCCGCGCCAGCCCGCCCAGGCGGTGGTCGCGTGACCGCCCCTCGCGAGAACGCCGCCGCGCCCGTTGTCCACATCGCGCCCGTCGTGACGATGGACCCGCTGCGGCCGCGCGCCTCGGCGCTCGCGGTCGCGGGCGGCCGGGTCCTCGCCGTCGGCACCGTCGACCACGTGCGCGCCGCGGTGCCCGCGGGCACGCCCGAGCACCCGCACGACGGCGTGATCCTGCCCGGCCTCATCGACGCGCACCTGCACATGCAGCGCGGCGGCCTGAAGGCGCTCGCGTACCTGGACGCGGGCGCGGACGCCGACGCGTACGCCGCGGCGATGCGGCGCACCGCGGGCGACGCGACATGGCCCGGCGGCGAGCCCGCGCTCGGTCAGCGGGTCGCCGGGCTGCGCCGCGTGCAGCCGCTGCTGCACGCGCTCGGCTTCACCGGCGTCGTGGACCCCGCGGTGACGATCGACGAGATGCGCGGCTACCAGGAGGCGCACCGGCTCGGCGCGTTGACGATGCGCACGCTGGCCATGCCCTACCTCGAGCCCGGCTCGGCGCCGACCCCCGACATCGACGCCGTGATCGCGCACCTGGCGGGCACCGGCGTCTCGACCGGCTTCGGTGACGACATGCTGCGGATCGGCCCGATCAAGATCTATGTCGACGGCGAGGGCCTGCGCGGCCAGGCGCTCCTCCACGAGCCCTGGGACGACTCCGGCTACCGCGGGCTGCGGCGGATGGCGGACGACGACCTCGCCAGGCTGGTGCGCTTCTGCGCCGAGCACGGCTGGGGCGTCGGCGCGCACGCGGTGGGCGGCGCGGCGATCGAGGCGGTGACGCGGGAGTTCGCCGCCGCGGGCGCGGCGGTGCGCGAGCGGCGCTTCCAGCTCATCCACGCCTACCTCGAACCACGCGAGGCGGACCTGGCGGCGGCGGCGCGCTGCGGGGTCGTGGCCTCGTTGCAGCCCTCGATCATCTGGCACAACGGGCGCGGGCTCCGCGAGCGGCTCGGGGACCGCGCCGAGCGCGCCAACCCCGTCCGGAGCTGGATCGACGCAGGGGCCGTCGTGGCGTTCGGCTCGGACGGGCCGTTCTTCGCGTTCGACCCGCGCCTGCTGATGTGGCAGGCGGTCACCCGGCGCATCGAGGGATCGGACGTGCCGCTCAGCCTGGACGAGGCGATCACGGTGGACGAGGCGCTGGCCGCGTACACCGTCGGCGCCGCCCATGCCAGCCTCGCCGAGGGGAAACGGGGGATGCTGCGCGTCGGCACGCTCGCCGACTGGGCCCTGTGGTCGGCGGACCCGCTGGCCGTCGGGGCGGACGCGCTGCGCGCGCTGCGCGTGCTGCGTACGGAGGTCGGCGGGCGCACGGTGTTCAAGGCCGGGGCGGGGGACGGGCGGTGACGGCCTCGGCGGCGGCCGCCGACCCCGGCGGCCTTCCCCTGCACCGGTGGCCCGCCCGGGACCTGGCCGCCGCGATCGCCCGCCGCGAGCTGTCGGCGGTCGAGGTGATGCGGCACCACCTCGCGCGCATCGACGAGATCGACGAGGGCGCCGATGGGCTGCGCGCGATTGTCACGCGCGTCCCCGAGTCCCTCGCGCTGCGCATGGCGGCGGACGCCGACCGCGCCGTCGCGCGCGGCGACGACCTCGGCCCGCTCCATGGCCTGCCGACCGCCGTCAAGGACCTGATGGATGTCGCGGGGCTGCCGACGACGCATGGCTCCGCCGCCTACCGCGACGCGCGCCCCGCGGCTCGCGACAGCGTGCTCGCCGAGCGCCTGCGCGCGTCCGGCGCGCTCATCGTGGGGAAGACGAACACCCCGGAGTTCGGTCTCGGCACGCTGACGTTCAACTCCGTGCGCGGCACCACCCGTAACCCCTGGGACCCCAGCCGCCACGCGGGCGGCAGCAGCGGCGGCGCGGCCGCCGCGCTGGCCGCGGGGCTGCTGCCGCTCGCCGACGGCTCGGACAGCGGCGGCAGCATCCGCTTCCCGGCCGCGTTCTGCAACGTCGTGGGGCTGCGGCCCACGCCGGGGACGGTGCCGAGCGGGCGGCCTGGCGACGCGTGGAACCCCCATGTCGTGCTGGGCCCGATGGCGCGCGACTCCAGGGACGCCGCGCTGCTGCTCTCGGGCATCGCGGGCCGCGACCGGCGCTGGCCGCTGTCCTGGGTGGACGACCCGGCCGCGCTCGGCCGCGTGGCCGACCTCGACCCCGCCCGGCTGCGCATCGCCTGGAGCCCCGACGTCGGCGGGCTGCCGATCGCCCCCGATGTCCGCGCGGTGCACGCCGGGGCGCGCGCGGCGCTTGAGGCCGCTGGCGTCACCGTCGTCGATGTCGAGCCCGACCTCGCGGGCGCGGACGCGTGCTGGGAGGCCATCGAGCTGTTCGGCTTCGGCGCCGACGGCGGGGCGCACGCGGGGCGTTCAGGGCTGCGCGACGACTACCTCCGCAACGTCGCCGAAGGCCGCGCGATCTCCGCCGACGCACTGGCGAACGCGCTGGCCAGGCGCACGGAGCTATTCCGCGCCACGGCCGCCGTGCTCGACGACGTGGACGCCGTCGCCTACCCGGCGACGCCCGTGGCCGCGCCGCCAGCCGACGTGGAATGGGTCGACGAGATCGACGGCGTGCGCCTCGCGCGGTACTTCGCGTGGCAGCGCACGGCCTGTCGGCTGACCGTCACCGGGCACCCCGTGCTGACGACGCCCGCGGGCTTCACCCCCGAGGGGCTGCCCGTCGGGATGCAGCTCGTGGGGCCGTCCCGCGAGGACGCGCGCCTGCTCGCGATCGGCGCCGCCGTCGAAGCCGTCATCGGCCATGTCCGCGCCGCCCCCGGCTCCACCGCCCCACGAACCGGCAACGCGCCGGACACATGAAGGCAACCCAAGTGGATCCCCTAGTAAATACTTTGGATCCAATCATGCTGAGCTCGGAGGTAGAGTCCCATGCGTTCACCCTTCACACGACGCCGACGCCGCAAGGCCGCGGGCGTCGCCTTCGCCGCGACGCTGGTGCTGCTCGCAGGCTGTGCCGAGGACGAATCGGGGGCGGGCGACGACGCGTCCGGGCTCGGCGGGGAGATCATCTGGTCCGACTTCGGCGGCCCCACCAACGAGGCCCGCCAGGAGGTCTACTTCGCCCCGTTCACCGAGGACACCGGCGTCGACGTCGTCTCAGTCGTGGTCAACGACGCGATGCAGGAGGAGATGCTGTCGGGCGGCCCCGGCGACTACGACGCGACGCACGTCGGGCTCGACCTGGTGTACGCCAACGTGGACAACCTCCTTGAGATCCCCGAGGAGTACCAGGACGAGGCGCTGCCCGAGGACATCCGCGCCCACGCGTTCGGAACGTTCCACGTCGGCCACGCCCAGGGCTACCTCAGCGACACGTTCCCCGACGGCGGCCCCGAGACCTGGGCGGACTTCTGGGACGTCGAGACCTATCCGGGCGACCGCGCCTGGCCCGGCACCCCAGGCAGCTACGACAGCTCGTGCGAGATCGCCCTGCTCGCCGACGGCGTCGCCCCCGACGCGCTGTACCCGCTCGACTTCGAGCGCTGCTCGGCGAAGCTCGACGAGCTGCGCCCGCACATGGTGTTCTACACGTCCTATCCGGAGATCCAGCAGCTGCTCGTCTCGGGCACCGCGGCCGTCGCCATGGGGCCGAGCGGTCAGTTCACGGCGCTGCGCAACGCGGGCCAGGACGTCACGGTCTCGTGGGAGCAGGCGGTCGTGTCGCCCAACGTGATCGCGATCCCGAGTCAGGCGCCCAACGCCGAGAACATCCTTGCGCTCACCGAGTACTTCCACGACCCCGAGCGCCAGGCCGAGTTCGCCGCGCGCACCAGCTACGGGCCAGGCAACCCCGAGGCGTACGAGTACATCCCCGAGGACATCCAGGAAGGGCTGGTCACCGCCCCAGGCCACACCGCCGTGGTCTACCAGGACTCACAGGCGCGCGCCGAGGCGACCGAGGACCTGCTCAACTGGTACACGGCATGGCTGGCCGACTGAACGGCCAGGCCGCGGACGATCGCGACGTGATCGTCCGCGGCCGCGTCCGCACGATGGACGCCGCGCGGCCGACGGCCGAGGCGATGCTCGTGCGCGGTGACCGGGTCGCCGCGACGGGCGACCTGCCGACGCTGCGCGCGCTCAGCCCGTCGGCACGGGTCGAGCAGGCCCGCGGCACGGTGCTGCCCGGCTTCATCGACGCCCATGTGCACACGCTCGTCGTCGGCCTCGAACGGCGGCGGCTGACGATCTCCGAGGCCGGTTCGGTGCGCGAGATCGTCGAGCGCGTGCGCGACTGGCTGGCGGGCCACCCCGGCCTCGACTGGGCGGTCGCGGGCCTGCACGTCCACGCCGAGGACCTGGCGGAGGGGCGGCTGCCCGACCGGCACGACCTCGATCCCGTCTCGGGCACGACCGCCCTCTACCTCGACCGCCGCACGCACGACGCCATCGTGAACTCGGCGGCGCTCGCGCGGTGCGGGATCGACCGCTCCACGCCCGACCCGCCCGGAGGCACCATCGAGCGCGACGCCGAAGGCGAGCCGACCGGCGTGCTCGTCGAGCGGCCCGCGGCCGACCTGGTGTTCTCACACGTGCCGCCCGTCGATCGCGACGCGCTGCACGCCGCGCTCGCCGAGGGGCAGGCGCACCTGCACAGCCTGGGCGTCGTGGGCGCCGCCGAGCCAGGGCTCGTCCCTGCCGAGCTGGCGGTCTACCAAGAGGCGTGGGCGCGCGGCACGTTGACGCTTCGCACCCTCGCGATGCCGCTGGTCGACACCGCGCTCCCGCCCGAGGAGTTCCTTGCCGGGCTCGGCACCGTCACGGGCTTCGGCGACGAGCGGCTGAGGATCGGCCCGCTCAAGGTGTACTTCGACGGAACGGGGGGCTTCGGCACCGCGCTCATCGGCCGCGAGTGGCCAGGCAGGCCCGGCTACCACGGCACCCAGGTGTGCTCGACCGCGACGTTCCAGGCGCTCGTCGACCACTGCGCGGCCCGCGGCTGGTCGCTCGCCGTGCACACCGTCGGCGACGAGGCGGTGCGGATCGTGCTCGACTGCTTCCACCGGGCCGACCGGCGCCACCCGATCCGCGACCTGCGCTTCTCGATCATGCACGCCTATCTGTGGCCTTCGGCGGAGTCGATGGAGCGCGCGGCCCGCCTCGGCGTCGTTCTGTCGACCCAGCCGTCCATGCACTGGCGGGTCGGCGCCGGGATCGCCGACCGCTTCGGCGCCGCCGCCGATGACCTGGCCCCGCTGGGCGCGTGGGCCGCCGCTGGCGTGTGCATGGCCGGGGGGTCCGACGGCCCCGACTTCCCGATGTCGCCGCTGTTCGGCATGTGGCAGGCGAGGACCCGGCGCGTGCGGGGGCGCACCGGCGCGCTCGGCGCGCGCTGGGCGCTCACCCCGGCCCAGGCGCTGCGCATGTGGACTCTCGGCTCCGCCTACTACTGCTTCGCCGACGAAGCCCGCGGCAGCCTCGCGCCAGGCAAGCTGGCCGACTGGGTCGAGGTGAGCGCCGACCCGGTCGAGGCCGACGACGACGAGCTCGCGGAAGCGACCGTCCTGCGCACCGTCGTCGGCGGGCGCGAGGTCTTCGCCGCATGAGCGGGGGAGGGCACTGATGGGCGACGAGGCACCCGGCGTGGTCGTGCCGCGGCGCGTGATGGGCTACACCGACCGGATCTCCTACCGCCCAGGCGACACGGTCGCGCTGCATGTGAGCACGGCGGCGGCGAGCTGGCGCGGCGAGTTGGTCAGGCTCTCGGCGTTGGAGATCCCGTCGGCGGGCGTCCGCCGCCGCATCGAGAACGTGCCTGGCGCCGCGCCCGTGGCGGCGCGCGGCATCGACCAGCCGACGGCCACCGGGTCGTACGCGCGGTTCGACGGCGTTCCACCGATCGGTCAGGGCGGGCTCCTCGTCGCGTTCGCGCTCCTGCCGACGACGCCGGGCGACCCGGCGCTCGGCCCCCAGGTCGCGATCGCGCACGCCGCGGACGGCACCGGCTGGTGGGTGGGGCTCGGCCCTGACGGGCGGGCGTGCGTCGGGGTGTGCACGACGGCGGGCCCGGTGAGCCTCGCCGTCGGCGAGCCGCTGGCCGCTGGCTGCTGGGTCGAGGTCAGGGCGGCGATCCCTGGCCGCCCAGGCGAGCGGCTTCGGATCGAGGTCACCCCCGCGGGGACCGTTGCCTCGAACCGCTTCGTGCGGCCGCCCGGCGGGACGGCCACCGCGTCCGCGGTCCTGGGCGCGCGCGTCGTGCCCGCGGCCGGGCCGCTGCTGTGGGGGTGCCGCTCGCTGGGCGCGGGGGGCCGTCCCGAGCTCGGCTTCGACGGCCGCGTCGAGAACCCCGTGATCGTCGCGGACGCCTCGGCGACCGGCCCACGGGCGCGGCTCGCGGAGCACCCCGCGGTCGTCGCGGCCTGGGACCTGGGCGCGGACATCGGACCCGAGGGCATCGCCGCCACCACCCGCGTCACCGACGCGAGCGGGCGCGGCCACCACGGCGTGACGGCGCACCACCCGCACCGCGCCGTCACCGCGTCCGGCTGGAGCGGCGAGGTCACCGACGCGCGGTTCGCGCCGGACGCGTACGCGGCGATCCACTTCCACCGCGACGACCTGACGGACTGCGGCTGGGTGTCGCAGGGCGGGATCGCGCTCCCACCGGACCTGCGCAGCGGGGTGTACGCGGCGCGCCTCACGGCCGACGACGGCACGGAAGACCTCGTGCCCGTGTTCGTCGGGCCGCCCGAGGGCTCGGCCACGGCGCCGCTGCTGCTCGTCCTGCCGACCAACTCCTACCTCGCGTACGCCAACGACCACGTGGGCGTCGACAGTCCGCGCACGCAGGTGTGGAGCCAGATGGTGCCCACGCTCGACGACTTCGAGCTGTTCCGCGACGCCCACCGCGAGCTCGGCCTGTCGCTGTACGAGGCGCACGGCGACGGCTCGCCGGTCTTCTATTCCAGCTGGCGCCGCCCGATCCTCACGATGCGCGAGCGCGTCTACGACCACAACGCGCCGGTGTGGCAGTTCACCGGCGACATGCAGATCGTGGACTGGCTTGATCGCACCGGCCGCGCCTTCGACATCGCCACCGACGCCGACGTGCACCGCGAGGGCGCGGCCCTGCTCTCGCGCTACGCGGCCGTGATGACGGGATCGCACCCCGAGTACGCGACCGGGCGCATGCTCGACGCCTACGAGGAGTACGCCTCGACCGGTGGGCGCCTGCTCTACCTGGGCGGCAACGGGATGTACTGGGTCACGGCGTTCGACCCGTGCGACGAGCAGGTCATCGAGATCCGCAGGTGGGGCGGCACCCAGGCGTGGTGCGCTGAGCCTGGCGAGTACCACCTGTCGTTCACGGGCGAGCCGGGCGGCATCTGGCGTTTCCGCGGGCGTGCCCCGCAGAAGACGTTCGGCGTCGGGTTTGTCGCGGCGGGCAATCCCGGCGCCTCCGCGGGGTACCGCCGCGCGACGGACGACCCGCGGGTGGCCTGGGTCTTCGACGGCGTGCTCAACGCCAGCGGCGCGCGTGGCTTCGGGCGCCACGGCGTCTCGGGCGGGGCCGCGGGCCTGGAGATCGACTCGGCCAGCCCGCAGCTCGGCACGTCGCCCGATGCCGTCGTTCTCGCGACCTCGGTCGGCCATGGCGACGACATGCTGGAGGCCAGGGAGAACTTCAACATGACCAGCAGGATCCTGGGCGGCGCCCGCAACCCGAGGGTGCGATCCGACCTGGTCCTGGTGCCGCGCGCGGGTGGCGGCGCGGTGTTCTCGACCGGGTCGATCGCGTTCGCCGGGGCCCTGTGCGACCCGGGCGGCGAGACGCCCGTGGGCCGCCTGCTCGGCAACGTCATCGACCGCTTCCTCTCGGACACGCCCGTCCTGGACCCCTGAGCAACGGGCGGGCACCGGGGCCAACCCGGCGCCCACCAACGGGATTCGTCCGGGAGCGCGGCCCGGCTCCTGGGGCGGCCATCCGCCGACGGGCGTGATGGCGCGGGCTTCGGGGGGCTGCCCACGCGGCGAAGCCCGCGCACCGGCCCGGGAGTACGGGGCCGGTGCCGTTGGCGCGGTGGTCAGCCGACGGAGTTCGGCGGGAGCACGTGGATTCGGGAGCTGCCGGGCAGGGCGCCGGTCCTGCCGATGCGGTCGCCCACCGACGGGCGTGAGCGCGCGGACTCGCGGGCTGCCGGGCGGGGCCCGGGTCGTGCTGGTGCGGTCGCCCACCGGGGGCAACCCGGCAGCCGCCGACGGGGTTCGGCGGGAGGGCGCAAGCTCGGGGCCGCCCGCGCGGCGAAGCTCGCGCGGCGGCCCCGGCGTCGCGCCCACCCGCCCGTCGCCCCAGCGGATGCGCCAACGGTTGCGGGCCCGAAACATCCCCGCTACCATCCAGGATCCACTCTCATCTAGATTGGATCCATCCGGTGGAATCGCGCCGTCCCGAGGAGGATCGCATGGCACCCATCATCCGAGTACGCCGCGTCGCGATGATGGGTGCGGCGATGGCCGTGGTGGCCGCCCTGGCGGCGGGCTGCGCCGACTCCGGCGACCCGCCGTCCGACGGCGGCGCGTCGGGGATCGGCGGCGACATCGTCTGGGCCGACTACGGCGGACCGACCAACGAGAGCCGCCAGGCCGCCTACTTCGACGGCTTCTCCGACGAGACCGGCGTCGACGTGGTGTCGGTCCCCATCGAGGACGCCGTCTTCAACGGGATGCTCGGGGGCGACGCGGGCGACTACGACGTCTTCCAGGTCGCCGCCGCCGACGCGCTCGCCAACGCCGAGAACCTGGTCGAGCTGCCCGAGGACATCCGCGGCGACCTCCTGCCCGAGGGGCTGCGGCCCTATGTCGTCGGCGGCTTCTACGCCGGTCTCGCGCAGGGCTGGCTCACGGAGACGTTCCCCGAAGGGGGGCCCGAGGACTGGGCGGACTTCTTCGACACGGAGACCTATCCGGGCAAGCGCGCCTGGCCCGGCGCCCCCGGCAGCTTCGACGCGTCGTACGAGATCGCGCTGCTGGCCGACGGCGTCGCTCCCGAAGACCTGTACCCGCTGGACATCGAGCGCGCGGAGGCCAGGCTCGACGCGATCCGCGACGAGCTTGTGTTCTACCAGAGCTACCCCGAGGTGCAGCAGCTGCTGACCAGCGGCAGCGCCTCGATCGCCGTGACCGTGACCGGTCAGTTCACCGCGCTGCGGAACGCGGGGGCCGACGTCACGGTGCAGTGGAACCAGGCGTTCATCACCCCCAACGGCTTTGTGATCCCCGCCGAGTCGGGCAATCCCGACGCCGTCGTCGCGCTCGCCGAGTGGATCGACGACCCCGAGCGGCAGGCGGCGTTCGTGGAGCGGACGCTCTACGGCCCCGTGAACTCCGAGGTGTTCGACCACCTCCCCGCCGACGTCACCGAGCAGCTGGCGAACTCGCCCGACAAGGAGGAGCTGGTCCTGCGCTGGGACGAGCAGTGGCGTGCCGACCACAGGCAGCTGCTGCTCGACTCCTACACGGCCTGGCTCGCGGGCTGAGCACCCCTTCTCGGCGGAGGGGCTGTCCGCCGCGGCCGTTTGTCACCTTCCCGAAACACGACCGCAAGGGAAGGCATCCATTAATAACTACATTGGATCCACATGTCGGGTTTCCGGAGCATGACGGAGTGAGCATGCCATCGCTGACCATGCCGAGAGCGCGGACGGACGCGCGCGGGCGCAAGCCGCTTGGAGTGTCGAGGGCCGAGCACCGGTGGCTCCTGTGGCCACCCCTCGCCTTCTTCGCGCTCGCGCTCGGGTTCCCGCTCCTCACGCTCGTCAGACGGTCCTTCGAGGGCGGCACCGCCGCCTATGCCGACGCCTTCGACGTGCCCGCGTTCACCGGATCGCTCGCGCGCACGGTCGTCATGGCGGTCATCGTCATGGCCCTGACGATGGTCCTGGGAACGCTCTACGCGCTCGCGGTCGTCGCCTCGCCCACGTGGCTGCGCTTCACCCTGCTCGCGGCCCTCGTCCTGTCGCTCTGGACGTCCATCATGGTGCGCTCCTTCGGATGGATGCTGCTCGAACTGCCACGGGGCGCCATCTACTGGTTCCTCGACCTGCTCGGCCTGGCCGACGAGCCGATCGAGCTGTACCAGACGACGGCCGGGATGTATCCGGCCATGGTGGCGGTCATGCTGCCGTTCGCGGTGCTGCCCGTGATGACGGCCCTCCAGTCGATCGACCGGCAGCAGCTCAGCGCGGCGACCATCTTCGGAGCCGGGCCGTGGCTGACGTTCCGCGCCGTGACCTGGCCGCAGATCCTGCCGTCCATGCTGAGCGGGGGAGTGCTCGTGTTCGTCATGTCCCTCGGCTTCTACGTCACGCCGCTGCTGCTCGGCGGCCCGGGCAACATGACCGTGTCCGGCGTCATCAACGCCCAGATGAACCAGGCCAACCGGCCGGACATCGGGGCCGCGATGAGCATCCTCCTGGTGGGCGGGACGATGATCGTCTATCTCCTCGCCGACCGCCTGTTCCGGGTGAGCGAGAAGTGGGGATGACGCGATGAGCACGACCCTCGGCCGCAGCCTCGGCTGGTACCGGACCCCCATCGTCGTCGTGGCGATGCTCTCCAGCCTGCTCCTGATCGTTCCCTTCCTGGTGCTCGTCGCGACGTCGTGGACGTCGGGCAGCTTCATCCTGTTCCCGCCCGACGGCTTCTCCCTCGACTGGTACGCCGAGGTGCTCGCCGACCCCGAGTGGACCGAGTCGTTCCGGCTGTCCCTGTGGACGGCCGCGCTCTCCACCGTCATCGCGGCCGCCCTCGGCACGCTGGCCGCGCTCGGGCTGACCCGCGTGCGCAACAGGACCGCGCAGCGCTGGATACGCACGCTCTTCATCGTCCCGATCGCGCTCCCGCCGATCGCCTACGCGGTCGGGCTCCACGGCGTCACCATGGACCTGCCCTTCCTGCGCGGCACGCTCGCGACCCTGGTCGTCGGGCACGCGCTCATCGCCCTGCCGTATGTCTTCGTCATCGTCTCCGGCGGCATCGCCCGCATCGACCCGGCCCTGCGCCCCGCGGCGAGCACCCTCGGCGCGCGGTGGCCGCTGATCCTGTGGAAGATCGAGCTGCCCGCGATCCTGCCCTATCTGCTGTCGGGTGCGCTCTTCGCCTTTGTCGTGATCTTCGACGAGGTCGTCCTCGCGGTCTTCCTGATGCCGCCGGGCCAGCAGACGCTGCCCCTCCAGATGCTCAACGCGTCGCAGGAGGCGTTCTCGCCCGAGCTGACCGCGGCCTCGACGCTCGTCTCGGGACTCGCCCTCCTCGTGCTCGCCATCGTCCCCGTCAGCAAGGCCGTGCGGCGGGGGGCGGGGCGCGCGGTGCCCGCCCGCCGCGCCGAAGGCCCGGCCGCGCCCGAAGGAGTCACGCCATGACCATCGCACTCTCGATCTCGGATGTGCACGTCACGCTCGGCCACAACCACGTGCTCAAGGGCGTGTCCCTCGATGTGCGCCCCGGGGAGTTCGTCACGCTGCTCGGCGCGAGCGGCAGCGGCAAGTCCACGCTGCTGAACGTCGTGGCGGGCCTCCAGGCGGTCGACAGCGGCCATGTCGCGTTCGACGGCGTGGACGTCGGCGGGCGGCCGCCGCAGAAGCGCAACGTCGGCGTCGTCTTCCAGTCCTACGCGCTCTTCCCGCACATGACGGTCGGCGAGAACGTCTCGTTCCCGCTCCTCGCGGCGCGGCGCCCCGCCAAGGAGCGGCGCGCCGTCGCCACGGAGATGCTGGCCCTCGTCCAGCTGCCCGGCATGGCGGACCGCGCCCCGGCGACGCTCTCCGGCGGCCAGCGCCAACGCGTCGCGCTCGCCCGGGCGTTGGCGGCCAGGCCCGGCATCCTCCTGCTCGACGAGCCGATGGCGGCGCTCGACAAGCAGCTGCGCGAGCAGATGCAGGTCGAGCTCACGCGCATCCAGCGCAAGGTCGGCATCACGACGGTGTCGGTGACGCACGACCAGACGGAGGCCCTGACGATGTCCGACCGCGTCGCGATCATGCGCGACGGCACCCTGGTGCAGGTGGACTCGCCCGAGGACCTCTACCGCCACCCCGTCGACGCGTATGTCGCGGGCTTCCTCGGGGAGGCGAACCTGCTGCCCACCTCGGGCGGGCGCATCCTCGACGACCCGCTGGGCGCCGAGGCCGACGGCACCGCCGTGCTGCGCCCCGAGGACCTCGAGCTGGTCCCGGGCGACGAGCCGTGTCCCGCGTGGCACGTCGAGGGCACGATCCACCTCCTGAGCTTCCAGGGCACGCGGTTCCGCCTTGAGCTGATGACCGACGCGGGCCGCAAGGTCGTGTGCTCGCTGCCCCCGTCCGTGGACGCGTCGTCGCTCGTGATGGGCACGCGCGTCCGGGTCGTCTGCCGCGACCCGGAGCGCGTCCATGTCATCGACACGCCGCCCGCCCGGCCCGTTCCGGTCGCCGCCTAACCCGTCGCGCGGCGCCGGGGGGCTCATGCCGCGGGGTCGCGCGGCGCCTCCCCGGCGTGGCGCTCGCGCGGCGCGTCGTCGCGGCCGAAGGGCGTCACGACGGCGAGCGCCCCCAGTTGCAGCCCCGCGACGAGCACGAACGCCCACGTCGTCGAGGCGACGGCGATGACAAGCCCGCCGACGAGGGCCCCGCCCGCGTGCCCGACGCTGGTGAAGCTGGAGAACATGCCCAGGCCGAGCGCCCTGTTCCCCGCGGTCAGGCCGCCCGTGGCGAGCATCGTCAGCGACGGGTAGAGCGGTGAGAAGCCGACGCCGGTCAGCGCCACGCCCGCCGCGGCGACCCAGAAGTCGCGCGCGAGCCCGAGCGTGGCCAGGCCCGCGGCGAGCGCGCACAGCGAGATCGCGGTCGAGCGCACGGGGCCGATGCGGTCGGGCAGGCTCGCCAGGGCGATGCGCGCGCCGATGACGCTGACCGAGAAGACCGCGAAGACGGAGGCGGCGCCCGTGAGGCCGCTCGCCGGGACGCCCCCGGCCTCCAGGTGGACGATGAGAAAGCCGAGCATGAGTCCTTCGCCGCACCAGGCCGCCGCGGCGACGGCGCCTGGCACCCGCACCGCGAGGAACGCGCGCCTGACGGCAACCGCGCGCCGCGGCCCAGGCGCTCCCCTGGCCGACGGCGCGGGCCGCGGCGGGCGCGGCAGGCAGGCGATGAGCGCGGCGGTGGCCAGTTCGAGACCGGCGCACACGGCGAAGACGGCGGCGGGACCGATCGCCTGGTTCACGGCCGCGCCGATCTGCGGCCCGAGGGCGAGCCCGATCCACACGCTCAGGCCGAAGACGCTCAGGGCCTTGCCGCGCTGCGCCACGGGCGCCATCGCGACGAGCCAGGTCATCACGAGCGTCATCGCGGCGGCGTTGCCGAGCCCGAACAGCACGCGCCCGATGCCCGCCCCGAGGAACGAGGGAACGACGGCGAGCAGGACCATGCCGAGCGCCGCCACCGCGCCGCCCGCCAGGGCGACCACCCGGTATCCGCGCCGGTCGCCCAGCATCCCGGCGACCGGCATGGCGATCACCGAGGCGGCCGCCGCGAGCGCGATGACCAGCCCCGACAGCGTCGTGCCGCCGCCCAGGACGCGCTCGACGTACACGGGGATGACGGGCGTGCTCGCCGCGTTGGTCATCGCGCCCAGCGTCGAGGCGGCGAAGACGAGCCAGAACGGGACCGTCCTGGTGATGTCGCGGGCTGCTCCCCTCACGCGGTCGGCTCGGGAAGGCATTCCAGGTCGAGCCAGAGCTCGAAGCAGTTGTGCCGGGAGAGCGCCGTCGCGCCGATCGACGCGCGGCCCATGCTGCCGATCTCGTCGCCGAAGACCTCGATAAAGAGATCGCTCGCGCCGTTGGAGACCTCGTGCGGCAGCTCGAACCCCGGCGGGCAGACCACGAAGCACAGGGCCCGCGACAGGCTCGCGACGTTGTCGAGCGAGCCGATCGCGTAGCGGATCATGCCGAGCGCGTGGATCGCGGTCAGCCGCGCGGCCGCGTAGCCCTGGGCGACCGTCACGTCGACGCCGACGACGCCGGGGTGCAGCCGCTCACCGGCGCGGGTCTCGGGGGTTAGCCCGCTGAGCTGGAGCAGGTCGCCGACGCGGTGGAACGGCTTCATGGGGCCATAACGCCGCCCATAGGGCGGATCCGCGTAGTCGGGGATGTCGAGCCCCAGCTCCCTGACTCTCTCTTCGGCACCGGCCATGGACCCTCCCGCGTTCGATGTGTATCCGATACTATCTTCTTTGGATCCACCGTAGGGGTGGTCGAGACCCGGGATCGAGGCGGAGCGATGATCGAGACGGTGCTCGGGCCCATACCCGCGGAGCGCCTTGGCGTGACGTCGATGCACGACCACGTCCTCAGCGACGCCTCCGCGCTCCGGCGCGACGGCTCGGCGCCAGGCCCTTCGGGCGACCGTGTGGGCCCGGGGACGATCGGCCATCTGCGCCTGAACATGCTGGCGTTGGCCGACAACCTGCGCCTCGACGAGCCCGATGTCGCCGTGACCGAGCTGGCGGCCGCCGTCGCCCTCGGGCAGCGCTCGCTCGTCGAGGACACCTCGTGGGGCCTCGGGCCCGACCACGCCGGCCTGCCCGACGTCGCGCGGCGCTCGGGAATGACCATCGTGTGCGCCTACGGCGCCTACATCCGCGCCACGCTCCCCGCGTGGATCGCCGAGCTCGACGAGGACGGCCTCGAACGCCACCTGGCCGGTGCGCTGCTCGACCGGGTGCCCGGCACCGGCTACCGCGCCGGGATCCTCGGCATCATGGGCACGACGGCCGACCTGCCCGAGGCCGAGCGCTCCATGCTGCGCTCCGCCGCGCGGGCGGCCATCCGCGCCGGCGCCGCCGTCGCGGTGCGGCTCGACCCCGGCGCGACCCGCGGCCCCGAGGTGCTGGCGCTGTGCGCCGCCGAGGGGCTGCCCGCCGAGCGCGTCGTCCTCACCAACGCCGACGAGTACATGGACGCCGCCTACTGGGCGGACCTCGCGGCCGAGGGCGCCGTGCTCGAGATGTGCTTCGGGACGGAGGACAGCCACGTCGGCCGCGTCCACAACCCCTCGGACGCCCAACGCCTCGAGTTCTTCGCGCGGTTCTGCGCCGCACACCCGCGGGCGCGGCACGTCCTGGGCGGATCGCTGTGGACGAAGGCCCAGCTGCGCACGCACGGCGGCCACGGCTATGGCCACCTGATGGCGCGGATCGCGCCCGCGCTGCGCGAGCGCGGCATCCCGGCGGGGCGCCTGACCGGGATGCTCGTGGACGAGCCGCGGCGCCTCCTCGACCGCGGGGAGGGCGCCCCGTGACGCGTCGCCCCGTGACGGTCATCGGGGCCGGGGTCATCGGCCTCAGCTGCGCGCTGGTGCTCGCCGAGCGCGGACACGCGGTGCGCGTGCTCGCGCGCGAGAGCGGCGAGCGGACGGCCTCAGCCGCGGCGGCGGCGCTGTGGGCGGTGCCGCTCGTCGAGCGGAGCGAGCGGGTGCGGGAGTGGGCCTACGCCACGCTCGCCCGGCTGCGCCGCGACGCCGGACCCCACACCGGCGTGCGCGAACAGGAGGCGCGCACGGTCGGCGTCGGCCCGGCCGCGCCCGACCCGTGGACGCGCGGCTTCACGCCGCCGCTGCGCGAGGCGAGGGCCGACGAGCTGCCCCCCGGATACCGCCATGGCACCGTCGCGAGCGTCCCGCTCGTCGACACCAGCCGCTATCTGCCCTGGCTGCGCGAGCGCTGCGCCGCCGCGGGCGTGGACATCGAGCCGCGCGAGGTGCCCGCCCTCGCGGACTGCGCGCCGGGCGCCGACGTCCTCGTCCTCGCCGCGGGGCTCGGCTCGGGGCCGCTTGCGGGCGACGCCGCGCTGCGGCCCGTCCGCGGCCAGGTCGCGCTGCTGGAAAACCCGGGCCTGACCCGCACCACGATCGTGCGCGACGGACCCCTCGCGCCGCTGTTCGTCGTCCCGCGCCACGACGACGTCGTCGTCGGAGGACCCGCGCAGGACGGCGTGTTCGATCCCAGGGCCGACCGCGCGACCGAGCGCGCGCTCCTGCGGCGCGCCGCGCTGGCCGAGCCCGCGCTCGCGGGCGCCCGCGTCATCGGCAGGGCGGTGGGCCACCGGCCCGTGCGCCCCGAGGTGCGCCTGGCCGCCGAACGGCTCTGCGGACGCGACGTCGTGCACTGCTACGGCCACGGCGGCGCGGGCGTGGCGCTGTCCTGGGGGTCAGCCCGCGCGGCGGCCGACCTCCTGGAGCGGCTGTGAACGGGGCTGTGAACGGCGCGGCCGCGGGCGCGCGCAACGTCATCGCCGTCGACATCGGCGGCACGCACACCGACGCCGCGCTCCTCGCGGCCGACGGCACCCTGCACGTCCACAAGGTCCGCTCCACGCCCGCCGATCCAGGGCTCGCCCTCGTCACCGCGGTGGACGGCCTGCTCGAACGCTCCGGTCTCGCGCCAGGCGACATCACCGCCGTCGTCCATGGCACGACGGTCGCGACGAACGCCGTCCTCACCGGCGACCACGCCCGCGTCGGGCTGCTCGTCACCGCGGGGTTCGAGGACATCCTCGAGATCGGCACGCAGCAGCGCCCCGACCTCTACGACCCGTGGCGGCCCAAGGCCGCCGCGCTCGTGCCGCGCGAGCGCGTCCACGGCGTGCGCGAGCGCACCGGCTCGGACGGCTCCGTCGTCACCCCGCTCGCCGAGGACGACGTGCGCCGCGCGGCGCGGGCCCTCGCGGGCCGCGTCGACGCCGTGGCGGTCGTCTTCCTGTTCTCGTTCGCCGACGCCGCGCACGAACGGCGCGCTGGCGCCCTCGTCCGCGAGGAGCTGCCCGGCGTGCCGGTCACGCTGTCCTCGTCGGTCGCGGCGGAGTTCCGCGAGTACCCGCGCGCCGCGACCACCGTGCTCAACGCCGCGCTGCTGCCGCGCACCGGCGGCTACATCGCGCGGCTCCAAGCGCGGCTGCGCGAGCGGGGCTTCGGCGGCGCGTTCCAGCTCATGACGTCGACCGGCGGCGTCATCCCCGCGGCGCTCGCGACGAGGCTGCCCGTCGCGCTGCTGGTCTCGGGGCCCGCCGCTGGCGCCGTCGCCGCCGCCGAGCTCGGCCTGCGGCTGGGCGAGCCGGACGTCGTCATGCTCGACGTCGGCGGCACGAGTGCCGACGTCGCGCTGATCGAGGGCGGGCTGCCGCGCCGCCGCTACCGCGGCGAGGTCGCCGGGCTGCCGGTCGCGCTGCCGCAGATCGACGTTCTGCCGATCGGCGCGGGCGGCGGGTCGCTCGCGCGCGTGGACGCCTTCGGCTCGCTGCGGGTCGGCCCCGAGAGCGCGGGCGCAGACCCGGGCCCCGCCGCCTATGGCTCGGGCCCGCACGCGACCGTCACGGACGCGCACCTCGTGCGCGGCTCGATCGATCCCGCGGGCCTGCTCGGCGGCGCGCTCCCGCTCGACGCGGAACGCGCCAGGGCAGCGATCGAGCGGGACGTCGCGGGGCCGCTCGGCCTGTCGGCCGAGGCCGCGGCCGCGAGCGTCATCCGCGTCGCCGACGGGCTGATGGCCGACGCGCTGCGCGCGGTCACCGTCGCTCGCGGGATCGACGTACGCGGCCACGCGCTCCTGGCGTTCGGCGGCGCGGGCCCGCTGCACGCGTGCGCGATCGCGGAGGACCTGGGCGTCGCGCGCGTCGTCGTGCCGCGCCACCCGGGGCTGACCTCGGCGCTCGGGCTGCTGATGGGGGAAGGGCGCCACGACGTCGGCCGCACCTACGTCGCCCCGTTGCGCGCACTCGACCACGCGCGCGTCGACGCGCTCATCGGCGAGCTGGTCGACGAGGCCACGAGCCTGCTGCGCGGCGCGGGCGTGGCCGACGCGCCGGAGCTGAGCCTGGACGCCGACCTGCGCTACGCGGGGCAGGCGTACGAGCTGACGATCCCCGTCTCCGGGGCGTGCGCGCTGCGGCGCGAGGACACCGAACGCCTCGAGACCGCGTTCGCCGAGGCCCACCGCGCGGCGTACGGGCACGCGTGGGACGGCGTTCCGGTGGAGCTGGTGACCCTGCGGGTGCGGGCCGTCGTGCCGCGCGCCGCCGTGGACTGGGCGGCGGGCCACGGGCCGCCGCGCGCGCCCGTGTGGCGCCGCCGCCCTGGCTGGGACGCCACGGGCACGCCGGTCGAGTACACCGTCGTCGAACGCGCTGACGTCGAGCCGGGGCTGTGCGGGCCCGCGATCGTGCGGCAGACCGACACCACGACGCTCATCCCGCGCGGCTGGCGGGTGGCCAGGGCCGACGGCCTCGGCATGGTCATCGAACGCGAGGAGAACTGATGGGAGCCGGGCCGATGAGAGTGAAGGACCCGGCGGTGCGCGAGCTGCTGTGGAACGGCTTCGATGCGGTCGTCGGGGAGATGGCGCTGCTGCTCAAGCGCTGCTCGTTCTCGCCGCTGATCCGCGAGATGCTCGACTTCTCGTGCGGCTTCCTGGACGCGCGAGGCCGCCTCGTCGCCGACTCGCACCTCATCCCGGCGCAGGCCGGGACGCTGGAGTTCGCCCTCGCGGGCGCCCTCGCCCGCACGGGCCCGCTCGACGACGGCGACGTCGTCGTGACGAACGACCCCTACGCGGGCGCGACCCACCTGCCCGACCTCGAGGTGTTCATGCCCGTGTACGCGGGCGGCGAGCTGCTCGGCCATGTCGCGACCGTCGCGCACCACGTCGACATCGGCGGCGTCTCGGCCCGCAACAGGGGCGCGGTCCCCGGCCACCCCGAGGCGTCGCGCGACCTCTACGAGGAGGGGCTGCAACTGCCGCCCGTGCGCCTCGTCGAGCGCGGCGTCCGCAACGACGCGCTGTGGGACGTCCTGCTGCGCAACGTGCGCGACCCCGAGTCGGTCGATGGCGACCTCATGGCGCAGCTCTCGGCGTGCCGCCGCGGCGCCGAGCGGCTTCGCGAGCTCGCCGCGCGGCACGGCGCCGCCACGCTGCGCGCCGCAGCCGACGACCTCATCGACGACACGTCGGCGCGCGCCGCCGCGGTCCTGCGCGGCTGGCCCGAGCGCACCGTGACGGCGACCGGCTTCCTCGACGGCGACGGCCTGCACTACGACGAGCCGCTGCCCGTGCACGCGGCCGTGACCGTCGCCGACGGCCGCATGACCGTGGACCTCTCGCGCTCCGCGGCGCAGACGACGGGGACGTTCAACGTGCCCTGGTCGAGCACGTACTCGGGCCTCTACTACGCCCTGCGCTGCTTCCTCGGCCCCGGCATCCGGCAGAACCACGGCTATATGCGGCACGTCGAGGCGCGTGCGCCCGAGGGGTCGCTCTTCCGCCCGCGCCGCCCCGCGGCGGTGATGTCGCGGCACATGGCCGTCCAGGCGCTCACCGACGTGGTGTTCCGCGCGCTGGGCGAGCTGCTGCCCGAGCGCGCCGTCGCGGCGAGCCATGTCTCGTTCCCCGTACTGCTGATGCACGCCGTCGATCCCCGCACCGGCGCGTCGAAGACGCTCATGGACACCGTCGGCGGCGGGGGCGGGGCGCGCCGCGGCGCGGCGGGCGACGACGGCATCGACGCGTACACCTCCAACTGCGCGCTCATCTCCGCCGAGGTCATCGAGCTCGAGTACCCGTGGCGCGTGCGCTCCTGCGCCCTTGTGCCGGGCAGCGGAGGTCAGGGGACCTGGCGAGGCGGCCTCGCGGTGCGCCGCGACTACGAGCTGCTCGCCGACCGGGCGAGCGGCCGCGTCGCGGCGGAGCAGCGCCGCCCCGAGCACGCCGCGCCAGGCGCCGCGGGCGGCGGCCCTGGCGCGCCCGCGAGCGCCATGGTGAGCCGGGCGGGCGGCCCGTGGGAGCCGCTGCCGTACGACACGTCGTCCCTCTCGGTCCGCGAGGGCGACATCGTGCGGCTCACCGCCGCGGGCGGCGGGGGATACGGGCCCCCGGGCGGGCCCCCGGGCGCGCCCCCGCGGCGCGCCGCGCGCTCAGAGCGGGCGGACGGGGGCGAAGCGGCTGGCGACGCGGAGGTCAGCCGTGATGGCCGCCGCGGCGTCCCGCAGCGGGGGCAGCAGCGCGGCGCTGGCCTCGGCGGCGGTGCGGCGGCCGGCGTGCGTGGAGACGTTGACGGCGGCGACGGCCCGTGAGGCGCGGTCGCGCACGGGGACCGCGAGCGAGCGCAGGCCCTCTTCGAGCTCGCCGTCCACGAGCGCGTGCCCTTCGCGCGCGACGCGATCCAGCACGGCGGCCAGCTCGGCGCGGTCGGTGACGGTGTGGCGGGTCAGCGGCCGCGGCTCCATGTCCCGCAGCCTGGCGGCGCGTTCCTCCGTCGGCAGGTCGGCGAGCAGCACCCGGCCCATCGAGGTGGCGTAGGCGGGGAAGCGGGTGCCGACGGCGATGTCGACGCTCATGATGCGCACGGTCGGGACGCGCGCCGCGTACCGGATGTCGTCCCCGGCCAGCACGGCCAGGGAGGCCGACTCGTGGACCCGCTCGACCAGGCGGGCCAGGTGCGGCCCGGCGATCCGCGGCAGCGTCAGCCCCGAAAGATCGGCGTATCCCAGCTCAAGCACCCGGGGCAGAGGGCGGAAGACCTCTCCTGACCCGGCCGTTCCCGTCCTGGCGACGTAGCCCGCGTGCTCCAGCGTGATCAGCGAACGGCGCACGGTGGCCCTGGCGAGACCGGTGGCGCGCGCCAACTCGCCCAGGGTGCACGCCGGACGGGCGGCGTCGAACGACGCGAGCACGGCCAGGCCGCGGGCCAGGGACTCCACGAACCCGGCGCCCAGCTCGTGCTTCGCGGCGCGGAGGCGGGCCGCGACGGCCCAGGACGCGGACCCGGCGGCGGATTCGGGAGGGGCCTCGGGAGGGGCCTCGGGCGCGGCGGGCGGCGGGGGAGCTGCCAGGGTGGCTTCCATGGCGGCGACCGCGCGGCGCAGCGGCGGAAGCAGCTCGCGGCGCAGGCTCGCCAGGCTGTGCCGACTGGTGTGGCTGACCACGCTGGCCGCGCAGACAGGCCGCCCGTCGCCGCCGCGCACCGGCAGGGCGATGGCGATCAGCCCCGGCTCGATGAGCTGGTCGTCATCGGAGCGCCCCGCGCGGGCGGCGGCGGCCACGCGGTCCTCGAACGACGCGGCGCCGCGCGCGGCCGCCCCCGGAGGAACGGCGGGGAACGCCGCGCGGTCCGGGTCGGCCGCCCTGCGCTCGCGCCAGCGCTCCCAGTCCCGCGGGCCCCAACCGGCCGCGAACAGCGCGCCGGGCGCGCCGCACTCCGCTGGCAGCAGGTCGCCGAGGCGGAAGGCCAGGGACATCGCCCGCCGCCGCGTCGCCTGGTGGACGAAGCGCACCCCGTCCCCGTCGGGCACCGCGAGCGACACGGACTCGTCGAGCGCGTCGGCCAGCTCGTCCACCCGCCCGCCCAGCAGCTCGGGGACGCGGCAGGCCGCGAGGTAGGCGTTGCCCACCTCCATCAGCCGCGGCGCGAGCACCGCCGCCTTGTCCTCCCACCGCACATGGCCAAGGCGCGCCAGGGTGCCGAGCGTGCGGTCGACCGTGGAACGGGCCTGGCCGGTGAGCCGGGTCAGCTCGCCCGCCGACAGGCCGCCGCCCCCCGCGGCGAGCGCGCGCAGTACGGCCAGCCCGCGCAGCAGCGGCCCCACCGCCTCGGGCGGCGGCGCCGATGTCGTCGTGGTCGTGGTCGTGGTCGTCGTGGCCGGACTGGGCGTCGCCATCGTGGAACGGCCCTCCTCGTCGCTCCCATTGACAGTGCGGCGGAGCCGAGCCCACACTCGAACCCGCAGCCGTTCGCGAACAATAGTTCACCAGGCGAACGCCCGACGTCGAGGGGGCGCACCTCCCATGGCCGACATCCGCTCCCTCCACGACGCCGTGGCCGACCTGATCCACGACGGCGACACCGTGGCCATGGAGGGCTTCACCCATCTCATCCCGTTCGCCGCCGCCCATGAGCTGATCCGGCAGGGGAGGGCCGATCTGACCCTGGTCAGGATGACCCCCGACGTCGTCTACGACCAGCTCATCGGCGCGGGCCTGGCCGCCAGGCTCGTCTTCTCGTGGGGAGGCAACCCCGGCGTCGGGTCGTTGCACCGCTTCCGCGACGCCGTGGAGAACGGCTGGCCGCGCCCGCTCGCGCTGGACGAGCACAGCCACGCGGGCATGGCCAACCGCTATGTGGCCGGGGCATCGGGCCTGCCGTTCGCCGTGCTGCGCGGCTACCGGGGCAGCGACATCCCGCGCCGCACGGACACCGTGGCGACCGTCGTCTGCCCGTTCACCGGCGCGGAGCTGGCGGCCGTCGCCGCGCTCAACCCCGATGTCACCGTCATCCACGCCCAGCGCGCCGACCCCGCGGGGAACGTTCAGCTGTGGGGCCTGACGGGCGTGCAGAAGGAGGCGGTGCTCGCCGCCCGCCGCGTGCTGGTGACCGTCGAGGAGGTCGTCCCCGCCCTGGAGCCACGCCCCGGCGCGCTCACGCTGCCGACGTGGGTCGTCGACGCCGTCGCCGTGGTCCCCGGCGGCGCCCACCCCTCCTACGCGGCCGGCTACTCGACGCGGGACAACGCCTTCTACCGGGAGTGGGACGCCATCTCCCGCGACCGGGAGACCTTCACGGCCTGGCTCGACACCCAGGTCCGCACCCAGGTCCGCACCCGGGCCCGCACCCAGGTCAGCCCCAGGGAAGGAGCCACGCCCCGATGACCGCCGACCCGACCGCCGACTGGACCGCCGACTGGACGCCCGACGAGCTGATGGAGGTCAACGCCGCCCGCGCGCTGGCCGGAGCCCGCACGTGCTTCGTCGGCATCGGCCTGCCAAGCACGGCCGCCAACCTCGCGCGCCGCACCGTCAACCCCGGCCTGACGCTGATCTACGAGTCGGGGGCCATCGGCGCCCGCCCCGCCAGGCTGCCGCTGTCCATCGGCGACGGCGAGCTGGCCGACACGGCGGACGCGGTGGTCCCGGTGCCCGAGATGTTCAACTACTGGCTCCAGGGCGGGCGCATCGACGTCGGCTTTCTCGGCGCCGCCCAGGTGGACCGTTTCGCCAACGTCAACACCACCGCCGTCAGCCGCGGTCCAGGGCGGCCCGAGATCCGGCTGCCGGGCGCGGGCGGCGCCCCCGAGATCGCCGCGGGCTGCGGCCGCGTGCTGCTGGTGCTGCGCCACTCGCGGCGCGGCTTCGTGCCCCGCCTCGACTTCGTCACCACCGTCGGCCATGGCACGGGCCCTGGCGACCGGGCCGCGCTCGGGCTGCCGGGGCGCGGCCCCGTCGCCGTCATCACCGACCTGGGCGTGCTGACCCCCGACCCCGGCACCGCCGAGCTGACGCTCACCGCGCTGCACCCCGGCGTGACCGTGGACCGGGTGCGCGCCGCAACGGGCTGGGAGGTGCGGGTCCCCCGTGACCCGGCCGTCACCGAGCCCCCGACCGGCGATGAGCTGGCCGCGCTGCGCGCCCTCAAGTCCCCGCGGGAGGAAGCCGCATGAGCCTCGTGACCACGCGCGACGTCTATATCGCCGACGCCGTCCGCACCCCGGTGGGCCGCTACGGTGGCGCCCTGTCGGGCGTGCGCCCCGACGACCTGGCCGCCCACGTGATCCGCGCCCTGCTCGACCGCTCGCCCGCCCTCGACCCGGCGAAGGTCGACGACGTGGTCATCGGGAACGCCAACGGCGCGGGCGAGGAGAACCGCAACGTCGGCCGCATGGCCGCCCTGCTGGCCGGGCTGCCGCCCACGGTGCCCGGCGCGACCGTCAACCGGCTGTGCGCCTCGGGCCTCGAGGCCGTGATCCAGGCCGCCCGCGCGGTCGCGGTCGGGGACGCCTCGGTCGTCGTCGCCGGGGGCGTGGAGTCCATGAGCCGCGCGCCATGGGTGCTGCCCAAGCCGGAGCGCGCCTTTCCCACGGGCCACCAGGAGCTGCACTCCACCACGCTCGGCTGGCGCATGGTCAACCCCCGCATGCCGCCCGAGTGGACCGTTCCGCTGGGCGAGGGCGCCGAGCTGATCGCCGCCAAGCACGGCATCGGCCGCGCGCGGCAGGAGGCGTTCGCCCTGGCCAGCCACGCCAGGGCGGCCCGCGCCTGGGCCGAAGGACACTACGCGGCCGAGGTCGTGCCCCTCCCCGGCGTCGACCTGCCACGCGACGAGAGCGTCCGCGACGGCGGCACCCCGGAGGCGCTGGCCAGGATCAGGCCCGCCTTCCGCCCCGACGGCACCGTCACCGCCGCCACCTCGTCCCCGCTGAACGACGGCGCGGCGGCGCTGCTCATCGCCGACGAGCGCGGCATCGAGCTCACCGGCCGCACGCCGCTTGCCCGCGTCGCCGCCTCGGCCGTCACCGGCATCGAGCCGCAGTGGTACGGCCTCGGCCCGGTGGCCGCCGTCACCGCCGCGCTGCGCAGGGCCGGGCGGCGCTTCGACCAGCTGCGCACGGTCGAGCTCAACGAGGCGTTCGCCGCCCAGGTGCTTGGCTGCCTGGCCGAGCTGCCCGACCTCGACCCGGCCCTGGTCAACCCGCGCGGCGGAGCCCTGTCCATCGGCCACCCGCTGGGCGCGTCCGGCGCCCGCCTGGCCGGCGCCGTCGCCCACCAACTCGCCGCGCACGACACGGGAGTCGGCGTCGCCGCCCTGTGCGTGGGCGTCGGCCAGGGGCTCGCCCTGGTACTCGAAAGGTGACCCGTCCCATGACACCCACCCAGCGGGACATCGACGCCGAGATGGCCGCCCACCGGGCGGCATACCGGCGTGAACGCGCGTCCGGCGCCCCCGCCTCCGACCATCCGCCGCGCGACTACCCGCCCTACCGCGGCAGCGCGCTGCGCCACCCCACCAGGCCGCTGGTCGCCGTGGCACTCGACCCCGAGGCGGTGGAGCTGCACGGGCCCGTCTTCGGCGACTCCGACGTCTCCCCGCTCGACGCCGACCTGACGCGGCAGCACGGCGGCGAGCCCCAGGGCGCGCGGATCACCGTCACCGGCAGGCTGCTGGACCGGGCGGGCCGCCCGGTGGCGGGCCAGCTCGTCGAGATCTGGCAGGCCAACGCCGCGGGCCGCTACGCCCACCGCCTCGACCGCCACCCCGCGCCGCTCGACCCGCACTTCACCGGCGCTGGCCGGGCGCTGACCGGGCCCGACGGCTCCTACCACTTCACCACCATCCAGCCTGGCGCCTACCCCTGGCGCAACCACGACAACGCCTGGCGCCCCGCTCACATCCACTTCTCGGTCTTCGGCACGGCGTTCACCCAGCGCCTGGTGACGCAGATGTACTTCCCCGGCGACCCGCTCATGGCGCACGACCCGGTCCTGTGCTCCGTCACCGACGACGACGCACGGCGGCGCCTCGTGGCGACCTACGACCACGCGCTCTCGCGCCCCGAGTGGTCGCTCGGCTACCGGTGGGACATCGTCCTCGACGGCCCCCGCGCCACATGGGCCGAGGAGGGCCGGTGACGGGCGGCACCGCGGCGCTGCCGCCGACGCCCTCGCAGACGGTCGGCCCGTTCTTCGGCCACGCCCTGCCGTTCGCCGGCGGCGGCGACCTCGCGCCCGCGGGTCACCCCGGGGCCGTCACCGTGCACGGCCGGGTCCACGACGGCGCGGGGCGGCCCGTTCCCGACGCGATCGTCGAGCTGTGGCAGAACGCCCCCGAAGGCCGCCCGCCGCGCGCGCCCGGCTCGCTGGCCCGCCGCGACGGCGATCTCTCCCAGGAGTTCACGGGGTTCGGCAGGGTCGCCACGGACGCCGATGGCCGCTGGTCGGCCCGCACGCTGCCGCCGGGGGCGCGCGGGGGGCACGCGCCGCATGTGAGCGTGTGCGTGTTCGCGCGCGGCCTGCTGCACCACCTCTTCACGCGCCTGTACCTCCCCGACGACCGCGCGGCCCTCGCCGCCGATCCGCTGCTCGCCTCGCTCGACCCCGCCCGCCGCGCGACGCTGGTGGCGAAGGCCGAGCCGCTCGGACCCGCTCGGCGCTACCGCTTCGACATCCACCTCCAGGGCGAGAAGGAGACGGTCTTCCTTGATCTCCGATGACCGGATCTCCGATGACCGGATTTCCGATGACCGCGCCCCCGACGTGGGCCTGCTCTCCCCCGGGTGGGCGGGCTCCGCGGCCGAGGCCGCCACCGGCGACGCGGCGTTCGTGCGCGCGATGCTGGACGCCGAGGCGGCGCTCGCGCGCGCCCGCGCCGCGGTCGGCCTCACCTCGGCCGAGGCGGCCGAGGCCGTCTCACGCGCCGCCGAAACGGCGCGCATCGATCCGCGCGCGCTGGCGTTGCGCGCCCGCGCGAGCGGCAACCCCGTGATCCCCCTCGTCGATGAGCTGACCCGCGCGGTCGCCGCCCGCGACGAGGCGGCGGCCGACCATGTGCACCGCGGCGCGACGAGCCAGGACATCCTGGACACCGCGCTCATGACGACGGCGCGCCGGGCGCGCGGGGCCGTGCTCGCCGATCTGGCGCGCACCGCCGAGGCCGTGGCCGCGCTGGCCGAGGCCCACCGCGCCACGCCGATGCCCGGCCGCACCCTGACCCAGCACGCGGTCCCCACCACCTTCGGCCTCAAGGCCGCGGGGTGGCACACCCTTGTCACCGCCGCGCGCGACCGCCTGGCCGGGCTCCCCCTGCCCGCCCAACTGGGTGGCGCCGCGGGCACGTTGGCGGCGTTCACGGCGGAGGCCCCGGCCATGGCCCCTGGCGGCGCGTGGGGCCCCGAGGGCGACCCCGGCGTGCGCCTGCTGCGCGTGTACGCGCGCGAGACGGGCCTGGACGAGCCCGCCGTTCCCTGGCACGCGCTGCGGGCACCGGTCGCCGACCTGGGGTGCGCGCTGGCGCTGACCACGGGCGCGCTGGGGAAGATGGCCGCCGATGTGCTGGTGCTGTCGCGGACCGAGGTGGGGGAGGTCGCCGAGGGGCGGGGCGGTGGATCCTCGGCCATGCCGCACAAGCGCAACCCCGTGCGCGCCACCCTGATCGCCGCCGCGGCCCGGCAGGCTCCCGCGCTCGCGGCGACGCTGCTCGGCTCGCTCGCCGCGGAGGACGAACGCCCCGCCGGAGCCTGGCACGCGGAGTGGCAGGCGCTGCGCGAGCTGCTGCGCCTCGCCGGTGGCGCGGCCCGCGACGCCGCGGAGCTGGCCGAGGGCCTGCGCGTCGACCCCGCGCGCATGCGGCGGAATCTGAACGCGACCCGCGGGCTCGTCGTCAGCGAGCGGCTGGCCCTCGCCCTCACCCCGCTGCTCGGCCGCCCCCGCGCCCGCCGCCTGCTCGACGCGGCCGCGCGCGACGCGGCCGCGCGCGGCGTCGCCCTCGCCGACGCGCTGCTGGCCGCCGAGCCCTCGCTCGCCGACCGCATGCCCGGCCTCGCCGCCCTCGCCGACCCCTTGGACCACCTCGGCTCCGCCGCCTCCCTCGTCGACCGCGCACTCGGCCGGTGCGCCCCATGAACGCCGCACCACTGAACGCCACGCCGCCGAGCGACGTTCCGCCGAGCGACGTTCCGCCGAACGACGTTCCGCCGAACGACGCGCTGCCGCACCACCGCATGGCGGGGCCGCCCGATGGGCCCCCGCTGATCCTCGGCCCCTCGCTCGGCACATCGCTTGCCGTCTGGGAGCCCCAACTCGCCGCGCTGGCCCGCCATCACCGCGTGCTGCGCTTCGACCTGCCGGGCCATGGCCGTTCCGCCGCCTCCCCGCTGCCGCCGAACGGCGCGGCCAGGCTCGACGACCTGGCCGCGACGGTGCTGCGGCTGGCCGACGCGCGGGGCTGGGAGCGTTTCGCCTATGCCGGGATCTCCCTGGGCGGCGCCATCGGCCTCCACCTGGCCGCCCGTCACCCGGACCGCGTCTCGCGCCTCGCCGTGCTGTCGTCCTCCGCCCACTTCGGCCCGCCCGAGCCATGGCACGAACGCGCCGCCACGGTGACCGCCCGCGGCACGGGCGCGCTGGTGCCGGGCCGCACCGGCGTCTGGTTCGCGCCCGAGGTGGCGGACACCCCGCTCGGCGCCGCGCTCCTGTCCGACCTGCGGTGCGCGGACGACGGCGCCTACGCCGCGTGCTGCGCCGCGCTCGCCGCCTGCGACCTGCGCGCCGACCTGCCCGCCATCACCGCCCCCACCCTGGTGCTGACCGGACGCGACGACCCGGTGACCCCGCCAGCTCACGCCAGGGAGATCGCCGACGCCGTCCCCGGCGCCGACCTGGTGGAGATCGCGCGCGCCGCGCACCTGGTCAACGTCGAACGCCCCGGTCCCGTGGGCGCCGCCCTGCTCGGCCACTTCGCCGAGCCCGACACCCCCGACACCCCCGCCGCCCCCGCCGCCCCCGCCGCCCGGGGCGGCGACCCCGGCACCGACGCCGCACGGCGCGCGGTCGGCACCGCCATCCGCAGGGCCGTCCTCGGCGACGCGCACGTGGACCGGGCCAGGGCCCGCACCACCGCGTTCACCGAGGACTTCCAGGACTTCCTCACCCGCTACGCCTGGGGCGAGATCTGGAACCGCCCCGGGCTCAGCCGCCGCGCCCGCAGCTGCGTCACGCTCACCGCCCTCGTGGCGGGCGGCCACCACGACGAGCTGGCCCTGCACACCCGGGCCGCGCTGCGCAACGGCCTGACCCCCGAGGAGATCGCCGAGGTGCTGCTCCAGACGGCCGTCTACTGCGGAGTGCCCGCCGCGAACGCCGCGTTCACCATCGCGGGAAGGGCCCTGCGCGAGGCGGACGGCGAGGAGCCCTCCCCCTGACGGCGCACACCGGAGGGTGTGGGCGGCGTCACGCGGGGGCGCGCGTCCGGCGTGCGGACGCCGGTTGACAGGGCGGACCGGCCGATCGCATGCTGAGCGCGCAGGCCACAAGCGCCAGCGCGCGACCGCCCGCATCTGAAGGGCGACCGGTGTCCCCGGCGCCCACCGAACAACCCCGTGGAGCACCATGTCCGCCGAGGCCCCGGCCCCGCCGTGCCGCGCGATGCGCGGCGGCGGAGCACGCGTGGGCCGCGCGGCACGGGCCCTGGACCGGGCGCGCGTGGCCGCGCCCCGTCGTTGCGGCGCCCCGCGTCCGCTGCGCGTGGTGCTCTGCGTCCAGCCGCACTCGGTGACCGGCTCACGATGTCCTGCGTGAGCGCCCGCCGCTGAGGCGTGGCTGCCCGGGCCGTCACGGCCCGTCGGCACAGCCCCGCCCATGAGGCCAGGGCGCTCGCGTTCCTCTGCGGGAACGGCCCACCGCCCGTCGGCGTGCGTCGTCCACTCCCTCGTCGCCCCGCCAGGCCGCGCGCCTGGCGGCGCCGAGCGGTTCCCCTCCCCGTGCCGCGCCGCGCCCGCGCCGCGCCGTGGTGATCCGATCGACCGCAAGGACATCCCCATGGACAGACACGCCCCGCGGCGGCCCATGGCCGCCGCCCTCATCGCCCTCGTCGTGCTCGCGGCGGGCGCGGCCTGCGGCTCGCCCTCAGGGGAGCAGGACGCCGCGGCCGGATCGGGCGACGGCACCCTGGTGTTCGCCCGCACCAGCCGCGGCGTCACGGACCTCAACCCGACGGCGGACGAGCTCGCCACGAACAACGCCTACACGCTCGACAAGATCTTCGAACCCCTGGTGGAGCTGCGCGAGGACGGAAGCGTCGAGCCGCTCCTCGCCGCGTCATACGAGGTCGCCGACGACGGCCTGAGCTGGACGTTCACCCTGCGGGACGACGTCACGTTCGCGGACGGCTCGGCCCTGGACGCCGAGGACGTCGTCTTCACCCTGAACCGGCACCTCGACGTCGGCGGCGCGCTGCCGCTGTCCGCGCCGATCACCGACGTGACCGCGGCCGACGACCTCACCGTGGTCGTCGCGCTGTCCGAGCCGTACGCGCCGCTGCTGGCCGACCTGGCGACCTTCGCCAATGGGATCCTGCCCGCCGACCTCGGCGGGCGCACCGAGGAGGAGTTCTTCGACGACCCGGTGGGCACGGGCCCGTTCACCGTGGACTCCTGGGACAGGACCACGGGCGAGATCACCCTCGCCGCCAACGACGCCTACTGGCAGGGCCAGCCGTCGGTCGACGAGGTCGTCTTCACGGTCGTCGACGACGACAACCAGCTCCTCCAGCAGCTCCAGGCCGGGCAGGTCGACGTGATCGACGCGGTGCCCGCCGCCAACGTGGCCGAGCTCGAGGCCAACCCCGACGTCCGGGTGAACTCTTCCGACTCCTGGCAGCAGGGCCTGCTCGCGTTCAACACCGTGGACGGCGCGTTCGCCGATGTGCGCCTGCGCCGCGCCGTCGCCTCGGCGCTCGACCGGGAGGCGATCGCGGCGGCGACGACCTACGACACGGCGACCCCCGCGACGACGTTCCTGCCGCCGAGCATCCAGTTCTCCGCCCAGGACACCGACGTGCTGGGCCACGACCTTGAGGCGGCGCGCGACGAGCTGGCGCGGTCAGGACACCCCGACGGGCTCGCGACCACGCTCATCGTGGAGAACTCCTCCGCCAGCCAGACACAGCAGGCCCAGGCCATCCAGGCCGCGCTCGCGGAGATCGGCGTCACGGTGGAGATCGAGACGCTCGACTCGACCACGTTCTGGGCCCGCTTCGGCGAACGCGACTACGACCTGGCCGTCACCTGGGCGATCAGCGACACCGGCGACCCCAGCAACCTCGTGCGCTGGCAGCTCCTGCCTGACGTGGCCGACTCCTACCACACGGGCTACCGCAACGACGAGGTGATCGACCTCGCGGCCCAGGGCGTCGCGGCCACGGACGACGCCACGCGGGCCGAGGTCTACGCCCGCATCCAGCAGATCGCCGCCGACGAGGTCCCGACGGTGCCGCTGACCTACATCCCGACGATCACCGCGACGGGCGCGGGCGTCGAAGGGCTGGTCGTCCTGCCCAACGGCACCACCCGCCTGCACGAGGTGACCGGCTCATGAGAGCGGCCGCCACGCCGCTCGCGCGCCGGGTGGCCCACGCCCTCCTGCGGGCGGGCGGCGTCGCGGTCGGCGTCGTCGTCATCGCGTTCCTCCTTGTGCGCCTCATCCCCGGGGACGCGGCCACCGCCCTGCTCGGCGGCCGCGCCACCCCCGAGGCCGCCGCGGACCTGCGCGAGCGGCTCGGTCTCGACGAGCCGCTGCCGGTCCAGTTCTGGGAGTTCATGACGCGCCTTGTGACCGAGGGCGACACCGGCGCCTCGCTGGTGAACGACGTGCCGACGCGCGAGCTGATCCTCGCGCGCGTCGAACCGACGCTCTGGCTGGTCGCGTTCGCCACGGTGTTCGCCGTCGTCCTGGCCGTGCCGCTCGCGCTGTGGGCGGCCACGCACCGCGACGGCGTCGCCGACCACGCGGTGCGGATCCTCACCACCGCGGGGATCGCGATGCCCGCCTTCTGGACCGGGCTGCTGCTGATCCTGCTGTTCTCGGTGCGGCTCGGATGGTTCCCCGTCGGCGGCGTCAGGGACGGCTACCCGGTCAGCGTCGTGCTGCCCGCGCTCACCGCGGCGTTCGCCATCGTGCCCGTCCTGGTACGCAGCCTGCGCGTCCAGCTCGTCGAGGTGCTGCGAGCCGACTTCGTCGCCACCCTCCGCGCGGCCGGTCTCCCCGAGCGGCGGATCCTGGCCCGCCACGTGCTGCGCAACGCCGCGCTCCCCGCCCTCGTGCTGGTCGGCACGAACATCTCCTACCTGCTCGGCGGCGCGCTGATCGTGGAGAAGGTGTTCGCCCTGCCCGGGCTCGGCGACCTGATGTTCGACGCGATCGGCAGCCGCGACCTGCCGGTCATCCAGGGCGTGGTCATCTACACGGCGCTCGCCGTCGTCCTGGTCACGCTGGTGACCGACCACCTCGCCGCGCTCCTCGACCCCCGGCTGAGGAGGGCCGCGTGACCGCCGCCCCCGCGGCGTCCGCCGCACCCGAGGCGACCGCGCTCGCCGCGCCCGTGCCCCGGCTGCGGCGCGCGCTGGCCCATCGCTCGCTCGTCGCGGGCCTCGTCATCGTCGGCGCCGTCGTCCTCGCGGCGCTGTGCGCGCCGCTGATCGCGCCGCACGACCCGGCAGCCCAGGACCTGCGGGCGGCGCTGCTGCCACCGTCGGGGGAGCACCTGCTCGGCACCGACCACCTCGGCCGCGACGTGTTCTCCCGGCTGGTGTACGCGGCCCGCACCGACCTGCGGATCGGCGCGGTCACGGTCGTCATCCCCTTCCTGGTCGGCACGCTCGTCGGCAGCGTCGCGGGCTATGCGGGCGGTCGGCTCGACCGGGGCATGTCCTACCTCGTCGACACGGTGCTGGCGTTCCCCTTCTACGTCCTGATCCTGGCGATCGTCGCCGTGGTGGGCACGGGGGAGCGCGGCATCTATGTGGCCTACGCCCTGGTGGGCTGGGTGGCCTACGCGCGCGTGACGCGTTCGGCGACCTCCGTGGCCGCGGCCCAGCCGTGGGTCCACGCGGCGCGGGAGAGCGGCCTCTCGCACCGCAGGGTGCTGCTGCGGCACGTGCTGCCGAACACCCTGCCGCAGGCGGTGGTGTTCCTGTTCACCGACGTGGTGTTCGTGATCGCCGCCGTCGTCACGCTGTCCTACCTGGGGCTCGGCATCCAGCCGCCCACCGCCGACTGGGGCTCGATGATCGCCGACGGCCGGGCGTTTTTGACCACCAAGTGGTGGCTGGCCACGGCGCCGGGGCTGGCCGTCGTCGTGACCGGGGTGGGCCTGTCGCTCGTGGCGGACGGGCTGACGGACCTGTGGGGGGAACGGTGACCACGGTGGCGAGTACGGCGGCGGGCACGGCGGAGCGCAGCGGGCTGCGCGTCGAGGGGCTGCGGGTCACGGTGCGCGCGGGGGCGGCGGAGCGGACCGTCGTCGACGACGTGTCGTTCGCCGTCGAGGCCGGTGGCGCGCTCGGCATCGTCGGGGAGTCGGGGTCGGGCAAGAGCATGACGCTGCGCGCCGTGCTCGGCCTGCTGCCCGCCCGCGCCCGGGTGGAGGCCGGGCGGGCGACGGCGTTCGGCACGACGCGCGCCCTCGGCCCGCGCGGCCTGAGGGACGCGGGGCCGGGGCGCGTCGGCATGGTGTTCCAGGACCCCCTGAGCGCCCTCGACCCACTGGCCAGGGTCGGCGCTCAGGTGCGGGAGGTGTGTCGGGTGGTCGGCGGCGAAGGGCGGCGGTCCGCCCGCGACCGGAGCGTCGCGCTGCTGACCCAGGTGGGGCTGCCCGACCCGGCCGCCCTCGCCCGCAGATACCCGCACGAGCTGTCGGGCGGTCAGCGCCAGCGGGTCGTGATCGCCCTCGCGCTCGCCGCCCGGCCCCGGATCCTGCTGTGCGACGAGCCCACCACGGCGCTCGACGTCACGGTGCAGGCCACCATCCTGCGGCTGCTCGCCGACCTGCGCCGCGACCTCGGGCTGACGGTCGTGTTCGTCAGCCACGACCTGCCCGTCGTCACCTCGGTCTGCGACTCCGTCACAGTGCTGCGCCACGGGCGGGTCACCGAGGCGGGCCCGGTCGCCGAGGTCCTGACCGCACCGCGGCACCCCTACACACGCGAGCTGATCGACGCGGCGCGCGCCCTCGAACTGGAGACGCCATGAAGGCGAAACCCGCGGACCCGGCAGCGGCCCGGACCACGGACCCGACCACGGACCCGACCGCGGACCCGACCGCGGACCCGACCACCGGCCTGTCCGCGGACCTGCGCGTGGACGGCGTCACCGTGTCCTACGGGTCCACGCCCGTGCTGCACGGCGTCGACCTCGACGTGCCGGGCGGGACCATCACCGGCGTCGTCGGCGAGTCGGGGTCGGGCAAGACCACCCTCGCCCGCTGCCTCACCGGCCAGGTCACGCCCACCCGCGGCACCGTGACGCTCGGCGGGCAGCGGCTGACCCGCCACCGCACCGTGGCGCAGCGCCGGGCGTTGCAGATGATCTACCAGGACCCCTTCGCCTCGCTCAACCCCCGGCTCACCGTCGGGCAGACGCTGACCGAGCTGCTGGCCGTGCATCGGCTCGTGCCGCGCGCCGCCCGCGCCGAGCGCGCCGCGGAGCTGCTCGACCTCGTCGGCCTGCCGCCCGAGGCGCTGCGGGCCAGGCCGCGGCAGTTCTCGGGCGGTCAGCGCCAGCGCATCGCGATCGCGCGCGCCCTCGCCGTCGAGCCGCGCGTCCTGGTCGCGGACGAGCCGACCTCCGCGCTCGACGTGGCCGTGCGCGCGACGATCCTCGACCTCTTCGCCCGGCTGCGCGACGGGCTCGGCGTGACGATCCTGCTCATCTCCCACGACCTCTCCGTGGTGGCGCACCTGTGCGACACGGTCACGGTGCTGCGCGACGGGCGCGTCGTCGAGCACGGCGGCGCGCGGGACGTACTGCGCCACCCCGCGCACGACTACACGCGCTCCCTGATCGCCGCCGTGCCGCGCCTGCCGCGCCCGGCCGAGCCGCGGGAGGCGACGGCATGACCCGCGTTCTCCTGCTCGCCCCGGTCGGCACGGACATGCACCTGCCCGCCGAGGAACGCTCCGCGCGCCGCGCCGTGCGCCAGGACACCCACGTCGAGGTCAGGCACCTGCCAGGGCTGCCCGAGACCGTGTATGTCCCGCCCGAGGAGCTGTTTGTGCCCGTCCTCGTCCGCGCGGTCGTCGCGGCCGAACGCGCGGGCTACGACGCGGTCGGCATCTCCTGCTGCTCCGACCCCGGCCTGGCCGAGGCCCGCGCCGCCGTGTCGATCCCCGTGACCGCACCGTTCGAGGCCGCCCGCGCCCTGCTCCCCGCGCTCGCCCCGCTGTGCGTCCTGTATGTGGACGTGCCGCCTGGGGACGGCGAGAGCGAGCGGCACGGCACCGACTGGGTGCCCGAACTCGCCGCCAGGTACGGCATGGCCGACCTCATGACCGCGCCGCAGCCCGTGCCCGTGGCCAGGCCCGCCGTGGAACGTGCCGACGCCACGCACACCGCGCGCGACGTCGGCGACGCGCTGATCGCGGCCCAGCGCCTCGGCCTCGAACGGTCGGGGCCCGCCGCCGTCCGGCGCGCCGAGGCCGCGGGGGCGCGCAGCATCCTGCCCGCCTGCACCTACTGGACCGGCACCACGGACGCCCTCACCGGACTGACCCCGTTGCCGGTGCTCGACCCGGTGGAGCTGCTGGCGCGGCACACCGAGTCGCTGGCGCTGGCCCGCCGCGCACCCGCGGGGTGACCCCGCGCCGCCCGGCCCGGGCCACCGCCCACTCGACCCAAGGAGCACCGCCATGAGCGAGACCCCCTTCCCACCCGACCGCTACGCCCGGCTGACCGACGATCTCGGACGGCTCGCGGGCGGCGCGGGGCCATCCGTGCTTCTTCAGGCGGAGGCCGTGGTCGCCCTCGAGGCGCTGGCCCACGGCATCGGCCGGTCGGAACGCCCCGTGCTCAGCATCGAGTCGAGCCGTTACGGGCGGCTGACGAGCGCGTGGCTGCGGGCCGCGGGGGCGCCGGTCACCGTGCTCGACCTCCCCGACGGCGAGCCCGCCGACCCCGACCGCGTCGACGCGCTGCTGCGCGCGGCGCCCGCGACCGCCGCGGTGCTGCTCACCCAGGCCGAGGTGCTCACCGGCGTCGCCCACCCCGTCGACGACATCGCGGCGGTCGCGCACCGCCACGGCGCCGCCGTCGCGGTCGACGCCGTCGCCGCGGTCGGCGGCCTGGCCGCGCCCCGCGGCGCCGACGCCGTCGTCATCGGGCCGCAGAAGGCGCTCGGCGGACCCGCGGGGCTGTCCGTCGCCACCCTGTCCGACCGCGGCTGGGCGCTGCTCGACCGGCAGGACGACACCTACGCGTCCACGCTCAACCTCCCCTATCTGCGGCGCGCCGCGGCGGAGAGCGCCGCCGCGGGCGCGCTGCCCGGCACCCCTTCGGTGCCGGAGCTTGCGGCGGCCGAACGGGCCGTCGCCGCCGTCGAGGCCGAGGGGATCGAGGCCAGGATCGCCCGCCACCACGCCACGCGCGCCGCGGTCAGGGCGGGGCTGCTCGCGGCCGGGCTGACCCCGTGGGTCGCCGACGAACGCCACGCCAGCCCGCTCGCCACCACCGTCGCCGTGCCATCCGGCGTGGCCGCGCGGGACCTGGCCTGGCGCGCCGCCGCGGCGGGCGGCCACTGGGTGGCAGGCGACACCACCCCGCGCGGCGCCTACCTGCGGGTCAGCCACTACGGCCGCCACGCCACCCTCGCCCGCGCCCTCGGCGAGCTGGTCGCCCTCACCCACGCCGCGGGCGCCGACACCGGCGCCGCGGCCCAAGCGGCGGCCGACGCCTGGCTCGCCGCCGCCCCCTGACGGCGCGCCGCGCCGCACGAGCGAGCCGCATCACGGAAGGACCCCCATGACCTATCGACTCGCCGCCGACGTCGGCGGCACCTTCACCGACATCGTGCGCCTCGACGAGGCCACCGGTGCCTGCCTGGCCACCAAGGTCCCCACCACGCCCGACGACATCGCCGTCGGCGTGGTGCGCGGCTTCGACGAGATCGTCGACGGCGACTACACGGGCGTCGCCGGGATCGTGTACGGCACCACCGCGGGGCTGAACGCGCTCATCCAGCGCGGCGGCGCCAGGACCGCGCTCGTCACGACCCGCGGGTTCCGCGACGTGTACGAGATCGGCCGCGGCAACCACCCCGACATGTACGACAACCAGTACCGCAAGCCGGTGCCGCTGCTCGGCCGTCGCGACGTGTTCGAGGTGGGCGAGCGCACCGACCGGCACGGGGCGGTCGTCACCCCCCTCGACCCCGGCGAGCTACGCGACGTCGCCGCCCTGCTGGCCGCGGGCGGCTACGCGTCGGTGGCCGTCGCGTTCCTGCACTCCTATGTCAACCCCGCCAACGAACGCGCCGCGGCCGAGGCCCTGCGCGCGGCCCTGCCCGCCGCGGTGCCCGTGACCGCGTCAAGCGACATCGCCCCGGAGCTCGGCGAGTACGAACGCGTCAGCACGACCGTCTTGAACGCCTATATCGCCCCCGTCATCCGCGGCTATGTGACCCGCCTGCGCCAGCTGCTCACCGAACGCGGCTTCGGCGGCGAGGTCTTCGTCATGCAGTCCAACGGCGGGGTGCTCACGGAGCGGGTCGCGGCCGCGCAGCCGGTCCGCGTCGTCATGTCGGGACCCGTGGGCGGCGTCATCGGCGCGGGCGCGATCGGCGCGGGGCTGGGGACCGGGCATGTGCTGGCCGTCGACATGGGCGGCACCAGCTTCGATGTGAGCCTGATCGTCGACGGCGCCCCGCAGATCGCCCTCGAGTCGCAGCTCGAAGGGTTCCCCGTGCTGGTCCCCTCGGTGCAGACGCTCAGCGTCGGGGCGGGCGGCGGCAGCGTCGCCTGGACCGAGGCGGGCAGCATGCGCGTCGGCCCTCGCAGCAGCGGCGCCAGGCCGGGGCCGGTCTGCTACCGGCTGGGCGGCCGCGAACCCACCACCACCGACGCCAACGTGGTGCTCGGCCGGATCGCGCCCGAGCACTTCCTCGGCGGGCGCATGGCGATCTCCCCCGACCTGGCCGCCGCGGCCCTCACCGACTACGGCGCGCCGCTCGGGCTGACCGCGACCGAGGCGGCCGAGGGCATCCTGACCATCACCAACAGCGCGATGGCCGACGCCATCCGGCAGATCACGCTGCGCCGCGGCCTTGACGCCCGCGACTTCACGCTGCTCGCCTACGGAGGCGCGGGCCCGCTGCACGCCGTGGCGCTCGCGGCCGAGCTCGAGATCGACCGCGTGGTCGTGCCGCCGCGCCCCGGGGCGTTCTCGGCGTGGGGCATGCTGCACGCCCCGCTCCGGCACGACGGGGCCGCCTCGCTGCTCCGCCCGCTTGACGCCGTCACCCCCGCCGACCTGGACGACGCGTTCGCCGCGGTGCGCGCCGACCTCGACCCCGACCTCGTCGCCACGATCGAGGCCGCGGGGCCCGTGGTGGAACAGCGCTCGCTCGACCTGCGCTACCGCGGCCAGAAGTACAGCGTGAACCTCGCCATCGACGGGCTCGGCCCGGTCCGCGCCATCCGCGCGGCGTTCGACGAGCGCTACCGCGTGCTGTTCGGCTTCGCGTCGCCCGACACGCCCGTCGAGGTCGTCAACGCCAGGCTCGCGCTGGTCGCCAAGCGGTCGGCCGCCGAGCCCTCCGCCGCCCAGTCGCCCGCCGCCCAGCCGCCCGCCGCCCAGCCGCCCGCCGCCGCCGAGCTGCCCGCGCCCGCCGGGCCGCCGCACGTCATCGAGGGCGTGTACGACGGCAGGCGCCACGAGATCGCCGTCGTCGCCCGCGCCGACCTCACCACGGGCGACACCGTCCCGGGGCCCGCAGTGCTGGCCGAGCTCACCGCCACCACCGTCGTGCCGCCCGGCTGGCGAGCCGTCGTGGACGCCGACGGCTCCCTCGACATCACCCGCGCCCCCGCGGACCCCGCCGACCCCGCTCACCCGGACAGGAACCGCACATGACCGCCACCGTCAGCCCCGTCGTCGTCGAAGTCATCCGCAACGGCTTCAACTCCGCGGCCGAGGAGATGAGCGTCTCCCTCTTCCGCGGCGCCCACACCCCCGTGATCTACGAGGCGAAGGACTGCGCCGTCGGCCTGTACGACGCCCAGGCGCGGCTGCTCGGCCAGGCGCCTGGACTGCCCATCTTCCTGGGCAACATCCAGGCGTGCATCGAGCACGTGACCGCGAAGATCGGGCTCGACGGCTACGCCGACGGCGACGTGTTCGTCCTCAACGACGCCTATATCCAGGGCTCCCACCTGACGGACATCACCGTGCTCGCGCCGATCTTCGTCGACGGCGCGCTCGTGGCGTTCGCCGCCACCAGGGCCGACGGCGGGCACCTGGGCGGCAAGGACCTCGGCGTGTCCACCGGCACCCGGCACATCTACGAGGAGGGGCTGCGCATCCCACCGGTCAGGCTGGTGAAGGCGGGCGTCCCCGACGAGGAGATCTTCGACATCCTGGCGCTGAACAGCTTCTTCCACGCCGCCCGCCGCGGCGACCTCAAGGCGCAGGTCGCCGCCTGCTACAAGGGCGCCGAGCGCCTTCGGGCGCTCTACCTGAAGTTCGGCCGCCCGGTGGTCGAGGCCGCCACGGCCGACATCTTCCGCCAGTCCGAGGAGCTGGACCGCCGCGCGGTCGCGGCCATCCCCGACGGCACATACACCGCGGCGGGCCTCATCGACGACGACGGCGTGTCCGGCACCCCGGTGCGCGTCCAGGTCGCCGTCCGGGTGGCCGGTGACGAGATCGCCGTCGATCTCACCGGTTCGAGCGCGGCCACCCCGGGCCCGGTGAACTCGGGGCGGGTGCAGGCGATCTCCGCGTGCCGCGTCGCGTTCAAGGAGCTCATCAACCCCGAGGCGCCGGTCACCGGCGGGAACTTCCGCAACCTGCGCGTCGTGATCCCCGACGGCAGCGTCTTCGACGCCCGCGAGCCCGCGCCCGTCCAGTGGTACTACACGCCGCTCGGCCTGCTCATCGACCTCGTGCAGCGGGCGCTGGCCCCGGTGCTGCCCGAACGGGTCGCCGCCGCCCACTTCGGCGACTCGATGATCGTCTCGTTCGTCGGCACCGCGCGCGACGGCGCGGGCGCCGAGGACTTCGTGCTCATCGACGCCGAGACCGGTGGCTGGGGCGCGTTCCACGACGGCGACGGCCAGGACGGGATGATCAACGTCATCAACGGGGACTTCAAGAACCTGCCCATCGAGTTCGTGGAGAACAAGTTCCCGCTCACGATCGAGGCTTACGGGCTGCGGCAGGACTCCGAGGGCGCGGGGCGGTTCCGCGGCGGCCTGGGCGTGCACAAGACGTTCAGGGTCGAGCAGGACGGCACCGCCCTCTCGCTGTGGCTCGACCGGTCCCTCACCCCGGCCTGGGGGCTGTTCGGCGGCCATGACGCCACAGGCCCGGTCGCGGTGGTCGCTCCCGGCACGCCGGACGAGCGTCGGCTCAACAAGATCACCGACCTGCGGCTCGCCGCGGGCCAGCGCGTCCAGGTCCTCACCGGCGGCGGGGGCGGCTACGGCGACCCGCGCCAGCGCGACCCCGAGCTCGTCGCCCGCGACGTGGCCGACGCCTACATCTCGCCCCGGCGCGCCCGGGACGTCTACGGCTCCGCGTGAGGGCGGGATCCGGACGTCCGGTGATTCACGGGGAGTTGACGCGTGGCTCAGGGGTGAAGGGGCCCGAGGGGTATCCCGTGTCGAAGTGCATGTAGTCGGGGACGTCGATGTTCTGCCAGATCCAGCCCTCCTCGGTGAAGGCCCGCCAGACGAGGCCGCCTTCGAGGATCCTGCCCCGGCCCTCATCGCGTTCGGCGAACTCGGGTCCCGGGGACCAGCAGGCGCAGCGCGGGTCCCGCCAGGGGTTCTCGCGGGGGTTGATGTCGATGGCGCGGCCGTTGGCGTGCGGGGACTCGGCCTGCGGGGCGTTGATCTGGTCGGGGCGGCGGCAGTTGTAGGCGGCGGTGTTGTCGTCGGCCATGCTGGCGTTGTTGTCGCCCTCGTACTCCTCGACCGGCCGCATCCTGCGGATGGGGAAGCGCTCGTCGAAGAGGCGGGTGAAGATGCGGACGACGCTGTCGGCGACATCCGCGTTGACGACGAGAACGCCGCGGGAGACCTCGCCGTCGAAGTCGATGTGGTTGATCTCCACCCGGCGCAGGTCCTCGCGGGTGGCCGGGCAGCCCTCGCGCCACATGCCGTTCGCTCCGCCGATGACTACACCGCGGCGCTGCTCGAGCAGGCGTTGGACACCACGGCCGACCGGACCGGCGCCCTCGTGCGGTTCGCCGGTCGGCTCGACCCCGACGAGGCCGCCGCCCTGCGCGCGGCCCTCACGCTGGTCGAGAGGGACCCCGATCCGCGCGAGGGGGGCTGACGTGCTCCTCATCCTCGTGCCGCTTCTCCACGCGTTCGCCCTCGGCGGCCCGGCCGCCCGCCCCGCCTCGATCGCCGGGACGGCGCACGCCGAGAAGGCCCACCGCGACTGAGGGATCGAGCGGCGGGCCACCGCGATCGACGCCATGACTCCCGCGGCGCCTGTGCGGCGACTCCATCGCCCTGTCCGGTCGCGAACCAAAACGATTTAGCTGGCGGCCGCGTCGGGCCGCGGCGCACTCGAGCGCTGAAGCGAGAGCCAACGCCACGCGACACCCCCATGACACGGGCGGCCTGGCCGGTACACGCGCCCTGGGCCGCTTGTTGCCAACACGTTACTGATGGGGGTCTTGACGGTGTGGTAGCCCTCCAGCATGGTGCAGAGCACCTGCTAATTCGATTCAGCCACCGGGGAGTTCTCTGTGACCGGACGCCGCGTGACCATGGCCGATGTCGCCCGTGCGGCGGGGGTCTCCCCAACGACGGCGTCGTTCGTGCTCTCCGGTCGCACCGACATGCGGATCTCCGAAAGTTCCTGGCACAAGGTGCTTGAGGCGGCTCGCGTGCTCGGCTATCGCCCCAATGTCAACGCGCGCAGCCTTCGCACGCGCTCCACCCAGACCATCGGCCTGGTCTCCGACTCGATCACGACGACGCCCTTCGCCGGTGAAGTCATCCGGGGAGCCCTCGACGCCGCGTACGCCAACGAGCATCTGGTGTTCATCGCGGAAACGGGCGGTGATCGGCATGCGGTGTCGGGGCTCATCCACGCGCTGCTGGACCGGCAGGTCGACGCCGTGATCTTCGCCGCCATGTATACGCACTACATCACCCCGCCGACCGAGCTGCACGGGCGCCGGGTCGTACTGCTGAACTGCCTCGCGCCCGGGTTCGACGCGCCTTCGGTGATTCCCGACGAGGTCAATGCGGGCCGCGTGGCGGCGCGGCTGCTGGTGGAGGCCGGTCGTACCGAAGGCATCTGGGCCGTGGGCGGCCACCAGGCGCTGCCGGCCACCCCCGAGGGAGTCTTCGCGGGAAACGAGCGCATGCGCGGTATCCAGGAGGTACTGCGAGAAGCCGGTAGCGGGCTGGACGGCGTCATCGAGTGCGACTGGAACTCCGAGGACGGCTACCGCGAGGTGCGCCGCATCCTCGATGAGGGCGCGAGGCCGCGGGCCTTGATCTGCTCCACCGACCGGATTTCCTTCGGTGCCTATCAGGCTCTGGCCGAAGCCGGCCTGTCCGTGCCGGGGGATGTCTCCGTGATCTCTTTCGACGACCAGGACATCGCGTCCTGGCTCCGGCCCGCCCTGACCACCCTGGCCCTGCCGCACTACGACATGGGACGCACCGCCGTCGAGCTGATCCTCGGCGGGGAGCCGCTGGACGCCACGGTTCATCGCATCACGATGCCACTGCGCGACCGAGAATCCATTTCCGCCCCGGGAGGCTGACCGCGATCTGCTCATCCCTGACCATCCACGGCCGGTGACTGGGGGCGGGCTGCCACCCGCCCCCTCGCCGACTTCATCCGCCTCCGCATCTGCATGTGCCTTCAAGAACGGACGAATCCATGCGTAAACCCATCCTAGTAGATTGTTGCAGCTTAATTTTGCTGTGTGGTTGGGTAGAGATGGCGCAGT
>NZ_QEST01000017.1 GCF_003311645.1 Streptomyces sp. PT12
CCTGGATCGCCACCATCGCCCCACCCGAAGGCAACGCCTGCATCAACCGCCCACGCTCCACCACAAGCCGCGCCGCGTCCTCAAGACCAAAGACCCCCGCCACATGCGCCGCCGCCAGCTCACCCACCGAATGCCCGGCGACGAAGTCCGCGCGCACCCCCCACGACTCAACAAGCCGGAACAACGCCACCTCAAGCGCGAAGATCGCGGGCTGGGCAAACTCAGTCCGATCCAACACCCCCGCGTCCCCACCCCACACCACATCCCTCAACGGCAGCCCCGCCGCCTCACACACCGCGTCGAACGCCCCCGCGAACACCGGAAACGCCTCATACAACTCCCGCCCCATACCCAGACGTTGACTCCCCTGCCCCGTGAAGAGAAACGCCACC
>NZ_QEST01000210.1 GCF_003311645.1 Streptomyces sp. PT12
TGGCGGTTTGGGTGGCGGTCTTGAGGTGGCGGCGGTGAACGGGCCTGGCTCAACGGTTGTCTCGGGTGGCGAGGAGGGTCTGGCCGCGCTGATGGGCGCGCTTGAGGCCGAGGGCGTGCGGGTGCGGCGGGTTCCGGTGGACTACGCGTCGCACCACTCCGCGGTGGAGTCCGTGGGCGACCGGCTGCTGCGCGATCTTGGCTCCGTGGCGGCCGGGGTGTCGCGGGTGCCGTTCTACTCGACGGTGACGGGTGGCGTGGTCGAGGGTCCTGAGCTCGATGCCGGGTACTGGTTCGAGAATCTGCGGCGCCCCGTCGAATTCGCCGGTGTTACCCGGCTGTTGATCGAGGAGGGGCACTCCCTCTTCGTCGAGGCGAGCGCCCACCCCGT
>NZ_QEST01000082.1 GCF_003311645.1 Streptomyces sp. PT12
ATCGACTCCTCGCTCGACTCGATGCGGCCCGTGGGCGCCCCATCGACATGGGTCCTCTCCAACCACGACGTCGTGCGCCACCGCACCCGCCTGGGCGGCGGCCTCGAACGCGCCCGCGCCGCAACGCTGCTGATGCTCGCCCTCCCCGGCTCCGCCTACCTCTACCAGGGCGAGGAGCTGGGCCTGCCCGAGGTCACCGACCTCCCCGACGACGCCCGCCAGGACCCGGCGTTCTTCCGCCGCGGCGCCGACGGCGACGAGGGGCTGCGGGACGGCTGCCGCGTCCCCATACCCTGGACCCCGCACGGCCCGTCCTACGGCTTCGGCGACGGCGGCAGCTGGCTGCCCCAACCCCCCGCCTGGGCGGCGCTCTCGGTCGCCCGCCAGACC
>NZ_QEST01000031.1 GCF_003311645.1 Streptomyces sp. PT12
AAGGCCCCGAACGCTCCACCCCCAACAACCCCACCACACGCACCACCTCCGCATGGGTGGACTCGATCGGGTGGCCGGGTTCGACGTGTGCGATCTCGACGGTGGCGGCCTCGGGGGCCGCCGGGGCAGCCAGGGCCAGGGGGGTCCAGTCAAGGGCGAACAGCGACTCATGGTGCCCGCGCGGCGCGATCTCGGCCGCGAGTCGGCGCAGAACGACAGAGCCGACGGTGGCGACAGGAAGGCCCTCAGTGTCGGCCAGGGTCAGGGTCACCGCGTCGGGCCCGGCCGGGGCGATGCGCACCCGGAGGGCGGCAGCGCCCGAGGCCGCGAGCGAGACGCCCGACCAGGCGAACGGCAAACGCCCGGTGTCGGAGAAGTAGTCGCC
>NZ_QEST01000066.1 GCF_003311645.1 Streptomyces sp. PT12
GTGGCCATAGGCTCTTTTAACCAGAATCGGTGTAGTCAGCTGAAATTGACTTGCACGCCTGGGTCCTGTGTGTCTACTAACTTTCTCGCGAACGATAGCTAACGGATCCCCCGGGCCATACTAGTACTGGATGCATCTGCAGGATATCGCGGCCGCTCTAAACGTGGTAAATTGTTAACTCCGAGCTAGACTTCAGGTGGCCGTATTTATCAGATTTCCTCGTTGTGTCCTCAGAAAAAAATGCCAATACCACTTTCAGCTGTGAATATCCACCATGAAGGGCAAGACATGCTCATAATTAACTGTCAGGCAGGCCAGGCCTTCAGCTACAACGACCTTGAATTGGTTTATTCTGCTTGTCCTCTATAAGTTTGCCAGAGGGA
>NZ_QEST01000056.1 GCF_003311645.1 Streptomyces sp. PT12
CCGTTGGGCGAATCCCCCGCGCTCGCCGCCCCGGTCGGGCGGCTGCTGGCCGCCGCGGCCCGCACAAAGGACCACACGCCTGCCCCCGCTGCGTACGCCGCCGCTACGCGATGGCCCGCGCGGACGAGAGCGAACGCGACCGCCCACCGCATCTTCCCGAGCAGCCGCACCACCGCCCCTGACCCCTGCTGTCATCCCTGAGGCCGCCCCACCGGCGAACGTGCGCGGCCCGGGTGGCAGCGGGCCCAAGCCCGCCCGGCCCAGGACCGGGCGGACATCCCCGGAGCCGCTTCCTCCTCCGCGCGCCCCGGGGCACCCGCCCGCCCCGTCCTGGTCACGACCGGGGCGTGCGGCCAGTCCTTCACCCACCACCATAA
>NZ_QEST01000165.1 GCF_003311645.1 Streptomyces sp. PT12
CGCCTTGCACCGCCCATCGACCGCCAACCCACGCTGCCGCGAAAACTCCACAAACGACGTCGGCTGGGCCATCACCGCGACGCCGCCCGCCAGCGCGAGCGAGCACTCCCCACTCCGCAACGCCTGCGCCGCCAGGTGCATCGCGACCAGCGACGACGAGCAGGCCGTGTCCACGCTCACCGCGGGTCCCTCAAGGCCGAACGTGTAGGAGACGCGGCCCGAGACGACGCTGCCAGCGGTGCCGATGCCCCGATAGCCCTCGGTGCCTTCGGGGGCCTGGCCGACGTTGCTGCCGTAGTCGTGGTACATCACGCCGCTGAACACGCCCGTGCTGGTGCCGCGCAGCGAGGTCGGGTCGATGCCCGCGCGCTCCAACG
>NZ_QEST01000063.1 GCF_003311645.1 Streptomyces sp. PT12
TCAGTGGAACGAAAACTCACGTTAAGGGATTTTGGTCATGAGATTATCAAAAAGGATCTTCACCTAGATCCTTTTAAATTAAAAATGAAGTTTTAAATCAATCTAAAGGATATATGAGTAAACTTGGTCTGACAGTTATTATTTACCCACCACTTTGGTAATTTCGCCTTTCACGTAATGCACAAATTCTTCCAGCTGATCCGCACGGCTGGCCAGACGATCTTCTTCCTGGCCCAGATACGCCTGACGCGCTGCCAGAATCTCCGGCTGATACTGCGCCGGCAGACGTTCCATGGCCCAATCCGCCGCCACATCTTTCGGCGCAATTTTGCCGGTCACCGCGCTATACCAAATACGGCTCAGGGTCTCCAGGA
>NZ_QEST01000164.1 GCF_003311645.1 Streptomyces sp. PT12
TCACCTTCAGATGCGCGTCCCCACACGCCTCCCGCACCGCCACGATCTCCTCGAACACCGCCCGGTAGTCCCCCGCGAGAAACGCCCCGCGGTCGATCACCATGTCGATCTCGCTCGCCCCCGCGGCCACCGCCGAGCGCGTGTCGATCAGCTTCGCCTCCAGCGGAGCGCGCCCCGCGGGGAACGCCGTCGCCACCGACGCCACCCCCACCCCGCTACCGCGCAGCGCGGACACCGCGGTCGGGACCATGTCGGGGTAGACACACACGGCCGCGACCCGCGGCACGCCCGGGTCCGACGCGTCGGGGTGGAGCGCCTTGGCGCACAGCGACCTGACCTTCCCCGGCGTGTCCGCCCCCTCCAACGTCGT
>NZ_QEST01000281.1 GCF_003311645.1 Streptomyces sp. PT12
CGGCGGCCAGCAGCCGCCCGACCGGGGCGGCGAGCGCGGGGGATTCGCCCAACGGCGCGAGCGTGGCGACCAGTTCACCGGGAACGATCTCCGGGTACGTCAGCCGCGTCCCGTCGTGGGTGAGCGGGTGGAAGGCGAGCGGGATCAGCCGCTCGCGGATCAGGCAGCTCGCGCACGCGCGGTGCGTCCACCCGCCCCCCGACCCGGCATGGTGCACCGCCACCACGACCAGCGGCGGCATCGTCGTCCCGCACGACGCACAGCGTTCGTTCACGTTCCACCGCCCGAACCCGCGCGGGCGGCGCGGTCGCGCACCCGTTCCGGGCAGCCAGGACACAGATCAAGCGGCGTCGCCGGGGGGCATTCCCG
>NZ_QEST01000287.1 GCF_003311645.1 Streptomyces sp. PT12
CCCGTTCCGGGCAGCCAGGACACAGATCAAGCGGCGTCGCCGGGGGGCATTCCCGCCCCACGATCACCGTGACCGGCGAGTCCTCGTCCAACGGCGGCGGCGCGGGCGGCAGATGCTCCGCGGTGGGGTTAGGCACGGCTGGCCTGCCCGGTCGGCTGCTGCGGGGGCGTGGGGCCGTACCAGTCCGGCCCGCGGCCCACGCTGGCGTCGGCGATGATGCGGCGCCGCTGTCGCTGCGCCGGGGTCCTGTCGGGGGTGCGGGGGGTGCACATGATGATCGGCTCCTGTGACGTCGTGGTTACGGGCCGTCGATGGAGAGACCGTATTGACAGGCCGTCACGGGCTCAATGGCACTTCCGAGTTACGCCGTCCAGAAGTGCCACCCCCTACAGCGGCAGGCGAACCACCTCGGCCAGGCGCCTCATCTCCGGGGTGAGCGTGCGCCGCTGCTCCACGATCAGGCCCAGCACCTCTCGGGCGTACCGCTGGTGCGGGAGCCACTGGGGCGCGTCCTGCTCCACGGTGAGCAGTGTCTCGATCGCCTCTCCGTTCCGCCTGGTGAGCACCTGCGCGTGCGCCACGTCGAGCAGGTGCCTGTTGCGGTTGCCGGTCGAGGCCGGGAGATTGACGGCGTTGATCCGCTTCGCCAGGCGCAGGACCGCGTCTGGCCGCTCCTCTACCATCGCCTGTTCGGCCTGCTGCATCGCCACCGTGAGCCCGCTGAACCGACGGATGAACCCGGCGCGCTTCGTCGCCGTAGACGTCTGCGCCCGGCCCATCGTGACTGCCGCCGCCGTGGCCAGCCTCAGCGCCATCTCCGCCTCGTCCGGACGGTTGTCCCGAGATGCCGTCGCGGCTACTCGAAGGAGGACCCAGCCCCACGCGCTCAACTCCCCTGCGCTGGCGCGGGACAGGCGAGGTTCCAGATCATCGGCCCACTGGACCGCAAGCGCGCTTGCGGCGGCCAACCGCCCCCGGCGCAGCAGCAGCCACACCCTGTTGTTGGCCAGGGCCGCACCGTGCAGGGCGTCAGGGGCGTCTCGTTCCACGGCCGCGAATGCGATGTCAGCTGCGCCATAGTTCCGGGTCTGCGTCATCAGGCGGCCGGTGATCTGCATGACCTCGGCGCGGAGCGAGCGGCCTTGGGGGTGGGTGTCGGCCAGCGCGTGGGCGTCCCGTAGCAGGCCGGGGAGCATCAGGCTCATGCCCTGAAGGCCGCCGCTGGTATAGGAGGCGATGGCGTCGTCCAGCGCCGCACGCACGCCGCCGATGGTGGGCACCTCGTCGGTGGCACCTGGTTCTGGGGTGTCCAGCGCTGCACGCACGCCTGCCCATCGGTCCACGTCGGCGCCAGCCGCGGGATCGGCGTCGGTCACCTCAGCGGCAACCAGTTTGGTGGTGGGGATCCGGAGTGCGGCGGCAAGGCGGCGGGCGGTCTCCAATCGCGTGTCGCCGCGTTCCCCCTGTTCGAGCTTGCGGATGAGGCTCACAGAGACGCCGGAGGATTCGGCGAGGCCACGCTGGGTCAAGCCACGCCGCTTGCGGGCTCGCTTCAGGCGCTCTCCAATTTCGCTGCTGGGCATGGCAGTACCGCTCCCGTTGTGAACTCGACACTCAGACGGTACTCCCGGTTACGCACCGGGGAACAGCGAACAGCCCCTCCGTCACGTTGCGCCCTGTGGTGCTCCCCCAGGCCCCTCGGGGGCCTGATCCGGTGCCTGATGGGGGCACCTCCCAGCCGCCAGGCTGGGGGAGGCGTGGTCCCGGAGAAGATCACCGGGCGGGACTTAGCCGTTCGCCCGCTGCTCGTCGGTCCGCTCCCAGGCGCGTTGGATGTCCGGCAGGCGCGCGGTGATCACGTCGATCGTCGCGCGCAGCGGAACCGTCAGCTCGTGGCCCACCGGGGTGAGCGCATAGCTCACCCGGACCGGGACGACCGGCTCGACGTCGCGGGTGAGAAGGCCGTCGCGGGCCAGGACGCGGAGGCTCTGCGACAGCATCTTCTCGCTGATGCCGACGATCCGGTCGCGCAGCTGGGAGAAGCGCAGCGGCCCCTCGTGCAGCGCGCACAGGATCAACAGCCCCCAGCGGCTGGTCACATGGTCGAGCACCGAACGCGCGGGGCAGTCGCCGTCGAACACCCCGCACCGCTCGTCCACCGGCGCCGCCGCCCCGTTCTCCCCCCGCGTCTCCATGCCCGCACCCTATCGCCTGGCTAACCACGGGGTATGTCCTTACCCGGGGAAAGCCCGGGCGGCTCTCAGGCGCGCCAGGCGCGGGCGCGCCCGGGCCCAGGGCGCGGTAGCCCTGGAAGGCGCCACCGAGCGGCGCCGTCAAGGGGTGCCACCGAGGGCCGTTACCGCGCCTCGCCGCCCAGCGCGCGCAGCTTGCGCCGCTCCCACCGGTTCGGGTGGCGGACCGTGATGCCCGACATGCCCCCGGTGCCCGTGACCTTGAGCAGGGGCGTGCCGGGGGCGTGAGGGCTGTCCGCCGTCTTGTCCTTCAGGCCGCCCATGCCGGGCTCCACGCCCGTCGTGTCCACGCGCCAGCCGACCGGGACCACCACCGTCACGCCGCCCATGTCGCCGTGCGCCTCGAGCTCCGTCTCGGACCACGGGCACTCGGCGCGCGTGTAGTCGATCTTCACCCCGCCCAGGTGGCCCCGGGCGATGAGCTTGGCGGGCACCTGCCAGCGGCCGACGCGCTCGGCGCCGTTGAGGCCGCCGCGCACCTCGGCGGGCGGGCCAGGCGGTGGGGCCGGGGGGCGGTTGTCGGGGAGGTCGGCGGTCAGGGGCTCGAGGTCGCCATAGGTCTTGGCGGTCAGCGCCCGTTCGAGGCGTTCGTCCAGCTCGGCCAGGTCGATCCTGCCGTCCCCCGCCGCCTCCCGCAGCCGCTCGGCGACCGCCTCCCTCTCCTGGTGCGAGACACGCAACTCCGCCCGCGGGCGCGGCTTGGATGTCATGTTCCTCACGATAGCCGAGCCGCCGGGCCACCGGACCGGCCTAGACTTGGGGGCGATGAGCGGCCTTTTCGATGACAACGCCCTGGCGGACCTCGGACCCGAGCCGCCGCACGAGTCCTCCCCCGAGCCCGCCCCCGAGCCATGGGAGGCGCCGTCCGAGCCGGTGCCGGACGACCTGTTCGAGGGGACGTTCGCCGAGCCGCGGGCTGCCGACGAGGACGCCTTCTACCGGAACGGCGCCCGCAAGCCCCTCACCGACCCCGAATCCCTGCTCGAAGGGCTCAACGAGCAGCAGCGCGCCGCCGTCACGCACGGTGGCGGGCCGCTGCTGATCGTGGCGGGCGCGGGCTCGGGCAAGACGCGTGTGCTGACCCACCGCATCGCCCACCTGCTCGGCGCCCGCTCCGCGCACCCGGGGCAGATCCTGGCGATCACGTTCACCAACAAGGCCGCGGGCGAGATGAAGGAGCGCGTCACCGAGCTGGTGGGGCCGCGGGCGAACGCCATGTGGGTCATGACGTTCCACAGCGCGTGCGTCCGCGTCCTGCGCCGCGAGAGCAAGCTGCTCGGCTTCACCTCCAGCTTCTCCATCTACGACGCCGCCGACTCCAAGCGGCTGATGGCGCTGGTGTGCCGGGACCTTGACCTCGACCCCAAGCGGTTCCCGCCCAAGTCGTTCAGCGCGAAGGTCTCCAATCTCAAGAACGAGCTGATCGACGCCGAGGACTTCGCCGCGCAGGCCGCCGGGGGGGACCCGTTCGAGAAGACCCTGGCCGAGGCGTACACGCTGTACCAGTCGCGGCTGCGCGAGGCCAACGCGCTGGACTTCGACGACATCATCATGACCACCGTCCACCTGCTCGACGCGTTCCCCGATGTCGCCGAGCACTACAGGCGGCGCTTCAGGCATGTCCTGGTCGACGAGTACCAGGACACCAACATCGCGCAGTACACGCTGATCCGGCTGCTGGTGGCGCCGCCGACCGGGGGCGAGCCCGCCGAGCTGTGCGTCGTGGGCGACGCGGACCAGTCGATCTACGCGTTCCGTGGCGCGACCATCCGCAACATCCTCCAGTTCGAGCAGGACTTCCCCGACGCGCGCACGCTGCTTCTTGAGCAGAACTACCGCTCGACGCAGACGATCCTGTCCGCCGCCAACGCCGTCATCGCGCGCAACGAGGACCGCCGCCCCAAGAACCTGTGGACCAACGAGGGCGCCGGGGCCAGGATCACCGGCTATGTCGCCGACACCGAGCACGACGAGGCGCAGTTCACGGCCGACGAGATCGACCGGCTCTCGGACGCGGGCGAGGCGCGCGCGGGTGACGTGGCCGTGTTCTACCGGACGAACGCCCAGTCCCGCGTCTTCGAGGAGGTGTTCATCCGCGTCGGGCTGCCGTACAAGGTGGTCGGCGGCGTCCGCTTCTACGAGCGCCGCGAGGTCCGCGACGTGCTGGCCTATCTGCGGGTGCTGGCCAACCCCGAGGACACCGTTCCGCTGCGCCGCGTCCTCAACGTTCCCAAGCGCGGCATCGGCGACCGCGCCGAGGCGATGGTCGAGGCGCTGGCGCTGCGCGAGCGGATCTCGTTCGCCCAGGCGCTGCGCCGCGTGGACGAGGCGTATGGGATGGCGGCCCGCTCGGCGAACGCGATCAAGCGGTTCAACGCGCTGCTCGAGGAGCTGCGGACCGTGGTCGAGTCGGGCGCCGGCCCAGCGACCGTGCTTGAGGCGGTGCTGGAACGGACCGGGTATCTGGCGGAGTTGCAGGCGTCGACCGATCCGCAGGACGAGACCCGCGTGGAGAACCTTCAGGAGCTCGCCGCCGTCGCCCTGGAGTTCGAGCAGGACCGGGGCGAGGAGAATCCCGGGACGCTGGCCGACTTCCTCGAACAGGTCGCGCTCGTCGCCGACTCCGACGAGATCCCGGACGACGAGGGCGACGGCGTGATCACGCTGATGACCCTGCACACGGCCAAGGGCCTCGAATTCCCCGTGGTGTTCCTGACCGGCATGGAGGACGGGGTCTTCCCGCACATGCGGTCGCTCGGCAAGACCAAGGAGCTTGAGGAGGAGCGGCGGCTCGCCTATGTGGGGATCACCAGGGCGCGGCAGCGGCTCTACCTCACCCGCTCCACGCTGCGCAGCGCGTGGGGGCAGCCGCAGCACAACCCCCCTTCGCGCTTCCTCGACGAGATCCCCGAGGAGTTCGTCGACTGGCGCCGCACCGGCGCCGCCGCCGTGGCGCACCAGCCGCCCAGCGCGGCCTCGTCGGTGCTCGCGACCGGGACGCGGGCGCGGCGCGGCGCGGGCGGATTCGCCACGGGCCGCATCAAGGACCGCCCCGTGGTGTCGCTTTCGCCGGGGGACCGGGTCACCCACGACAGCTTCGGCATGGGCACGGTCGTCTCCGTGACGGGGGCGGGCGACCGGGCCGAGGCCACGATCGACTTCGGCGGCGAGAAGCCCAAGCGGCTGCTGCTGCGCTACGCCCCGGTGGAGAAGCTCTGACGGCGGGCGGGTAGGGTGGCGCCTTTCGGGCCCACGGGAGCAGGTGGGGGCCCGGAGGAACAGGCCCCGGTGTTCCCGGTATGTCACAGTGTGGGGACAGGGCTTGTGGTGGTGCCCTCGGGGGCGATTAGCTGCGTGCGGCGTTGTTCGTACTCCAGTAGCTTTCTCTCCGGAGTACCGACCGCACACATCAGCGACATATCAGCGAGAGTTTCAAAAACCCCAGGGGGAACCCCAATGAGCCAGCCCTGGCAGCAACAGCCGGACGGCGGCTACGGTCAGCAGCCGCAGCAGCCCGGTGGGTTCGGCCAGCAGCCCAACCCGTACGGCCAGCCGCAGCCGCCCCAGCAGCCGTACGGCCAGCCGCCGCAGCAGGGTTACGGCTACCCGCCCGCGCAGCCGCAGTCCCCGGGCCAGCCGCAGCCGTGGGGCGCCCCCGGTGGCGGCTTCCCGCCGCCCCCGCCCAGCGGTGGCCCGCCGACCAACATCGCGCTCGCCATTCTCGCGGCGGTGGGTGCCGCGTTGGTGATGGGCTTTCTCTACGCGTTCATCTACGACGCGATGTTCGACGAGAACACCGGCGAGGTCCAGCAGATCAGCTATGTGGCGCTGGCCATCGGCGCCGCGGTGGGCGTGGGCCCGGCGTTTCTCGCGCGGAACAACTGGGGCGTCTACATCCTGGGCGCCGTGCTCGCGCTCGTGGCCGCGATATTCGGTGAGCTGTACGGCACGGCCATGATCCTGGCCGAGTACTCGGGCACCGACTGGAGCGCGTTCAAGATCTTCACCGTCGAGTTCGGCAACCTGTGGGATCTGTGGCAGGAGACGAACGAAGCGATCAACTGGATCTTCCTGCTCCTGGCACCGGCCGCCGCCATCGGCATCACGCAGGCCGTCGCCCGCCGCGTGCGGTAGCGCCCGCCCTCGCGTCACAGCCCGCCGCCCCTCGCGCCCTCAGGCGTGGAGGGGCGGCGGGCTTTCGCGCGCCCGGAGATCGCCAGAGGGCTTGCTTTCGCCATAGCGGAAATGATTGAACGCTGCTTTCACTTCTGCGGAACGTGTGAGATGTTGGCCGCATGCCAGGACTTCACCGTGGACTCTCGAAGGAGCCGGTCGACAAGCCGGTCGACAAGCCGGTCATCGTCGTCGGAGGCGGCCCCGTCGGCATGGTGGCCGCCGCCTCGCTCGCGCGGCTCGGCGTGCCGGTGGTGCTGATCGAGGCCGAGGAGGTGCCGAAGACCGACTGGCGCGCCTCGACCTTCCACGCGGCGACCCTCGACCTTCCACGCGGCGACCCTCGAGCTGCTCGCCGAGCTCGGCGTCGCCGACCGGATGCACGCCGAGGGCCTGGTCGTGCCCGTGTACCACTTCCGCGACCGAAGGGCTGGCCTGGTCGCGGAGTTCGACTTCTCGCTCCTCGCCGACGAGACGCCCTATCCCTACCGGCTCCAGCTCAACCAGCAGCACCTGGTGCGCATGCTGTACGAACGGCTCGGCAACACCCCCGAGGTGGAGCTGCTGTTCGGCACCCGCGTGACCGAGGTCAGGCGGGAGCCCGGCGGCGGCGCCTCGGTCACCGCGACGACGCCCGACGGCACGCGTGTGCTGCGCGGCGCGTATGTCATCGGCGCGGACGGCGCGGGCAGCACCGTACGGCGCGTGCTGGGCGCGGAGTTCGAGGGCTTCACCTACCCCGAGCGCTTCCTCATCGCCAGCACCAGCGTGGACCTCGCCGAGGCGCTGCCCGGCATCGCCGAGGTCAACTACATCGCGGACCCGCACGAGTGGCTGTTCCTGCTGCGCACCCCCGAGTCCTGGCGCGCCGTGTGGCCCGTGCCCGCCGACCAGGGTGAGGAGGAGGCCACGGCCGAGCCCACGCTCCAGCGCCAGCTCCAGGGCGTCGCCCCCTGGGCACCCGGGTACCCGATCATCGACCGGCAGCTCTACCGCGTGCACCAGCGCGTGGCCGAGCGCTTCCGCGTCGGCGATGTCATGCTCATCGGCGACGCCGCGCACATCAACAGCCCGATGGGCGGCGTAGGGCTCAACAGCGGCATCCACGACGCCATCGACCTCGCCCGCCGCATCGCCAGGATCGCCGAAGGCACATCGGCCGCGGGGGCCGAGGCCGAGCTGGCGGCGTTCGCCGACATCCGCCACCGCATCGCCGTCGAGTACGTCCAGGCCGACACCCAGCGCAACACGCAGCGGCTGCGCGAGGCCGACGAGGAACGCCGCCGCGCCGCGCACGCCGAGATGCGCGCCACGGCCGCCGACCCGGAGCGCGCCCGCGCGTACATGCGGCGCGCGTCGCTGCTTGAGAGCGTGCGCCGCTTCGGCATCGGCCTCCCCCCTGGGCAGCCCGCCGCCTCCCAGGCCCCCGCGCCCGTCCACTGACCGTCCACCCGTGACCGGTGACCGCCGACCGCGCAACCGAACTGGAGGCCCCCATGTCCACCGTCCATGAACCCGCGGTCCATGAACCCGCGGTCCATGAACCCGCGGTCCATGAACCCGCGGCGGAGGAAGCGGAGTTGCGCTCCCTCTACGCGGACATCGACGCGGCGGGGCTGCGCCCGCTGTGGACCATCACCGAGCAGCTGCTCACCCCGACGCCGCGGCCCAAGGCCGTGCCATGGCTGTGGCCCGCCTCGGTGACGCGCCCGCTGGCCGAACGCGCCATCCGCCTCGTCCCCGTCGAGCGCGGCGGCGAGCGGCGCGTCCTGTCGCTGACCAACCCCGGGCTCGGTGGCCGCCCCTATGCCGCGGGAACGCTGTGGGGCGCGCTCCAGTGCCTCGGCCCGCGCGAGACCGCGCCCGCGCACCGGCACACGCCGGGCGCGATCCGTTTCGTCATCGAGGGCGAGGGCGTGTGGACCACGGTCGACGGCGACGCGTGCGACATGCGCCCCGGCGACCTCGTGCTGACCCCGGGCGGCGCGTGGCACGACCACGCCAACGGGGGCGATGGGCACATGTTCTGGTTCGACGGGCTCGACCTGCCGATGGTGGAGGCGTTCGACGCCGTGTTCTTCGAGCAGCACCCCGAGCTGAACCAGCCGGTCATCGGCGCGCACAACCGTTCCGAGGCCGCCTTCGCCGCCGACGGCGGGGCCTCGCCAGGGCGCACGATGGTCGAGGGCGCGGTGGCGGGGCCGCTCGACCCGACGCCTTCGCCGCTGCTGATCTACCGCTGGGACGCGACGGACCAGCGCCTCATGGAGCTCGCCGCCCAGGGTGAACGACCCCTGGTGAGCGTCGAGTTCACCAACCCGCACTCGGGCGCGAGCGTCCTGCCGACGCTGGCGTGCGCGATGCACCGCATCGTCCCGGGCGGGGCGTCGCGGCCGGTGCGCCGCAGCGGCAACACGGTCTTCGTCGTCTTCCGCGGCGAGGGCCACAGCGTCATCGAGGGGCGGCGCTTCGACTGGCGGGCGGGCGACATGTTCGTCGTGCCGTCCTGGTCGGCGGCCGAGCACGCGTCGGCGGGCGGCGCCGACCTGTTCGGCATCGGCGACGCCCCGGTGCTGCGCGCGCTCGGCCTGTACCGCGAGGAAGCGCTTCCCGGGCCGCAGGAGGTCACGGGCGTCTTCGATCCTGAGGGGCTCACACGATGAAGCTGGCGCTGTTCGACGACCACAGGCTCGGCGTGGTGGCTGAGGCGGCGGACGGGCCCGTGGTGGTCGACGTCACCGGCGCGCTCGGCCTCCCGCACGACCCCGACCCGCTGACCGCGGGCTGGTGGCGCGCGCTCGCCCGCGACTACCCGCGGCTGCGCGAAGGGCTCGCCGAGGCGGCACGCACGGGCGAGGCGCGCCCGCTCGCCTCGGTCGCCCTGCACGCCCCCGCGCTCAGCCCCAGCAAGATCATCGCGTGCGCGTGCAACTACGCCGACCACGTCGCCGAGATGCACGACGTGCAGGAGCGCACCCTGGGCGGCGTCGAGTCCTGGATGATGAACTTCGACGTCTTCCTCAAGGCGCCCTCCTCGCTCTCGGGACCCCGCGACGCGATCGTGCTGCCCGAGGAGATCGTGGCCGCGGGCCAGGAGATCCACCACGAGTCCGAGCTGGTCATCGTGGTCGGCGAGGGCGGCACCGACATCCCGGAGGAGTCCGCGCTCGACCACGTCTTCGGCTACACGCTCGGCCTCGACATCACCGTGCGCAGCGCGGCGGACCGCTCGCGGCGCAAGAGCTACGACACGTTCAGCCCGCTTGGCCCGCTCCTGGTCACCGCCGACGAGATCGGCGACCCCGCGGGCCTGGAGATCAGGCTCGACGTCAACGGCGAGAAGCGGCAGGACGTGCGCACCGCCGACCTGCTCACGCCCGTTCCCGCGATCGTGTCGTACGCGTCGCGCATGATGACCCTGCTGCCCGGCGACCTGATCTTCACCGGGGCGCCCCCAGGGGTCGGCCCGATCGAGCCGGGTGACACGCTCCGCTCCTGGATCGGCGGGATCGGCGAGCTGGCCCTCGACGTGCGCCAGGGCTGAGCGGCGGGTACGGGCGGGCCGTGTGGCACGGGCGGGCCGTGTGGCACGGGCGGGGGTCCCGACGGCGCGGGTCCAATGGAAAAGGTGTGCGCTAGCATTCCCCCATGTCGAATAACGGCCCCGGGGTCACCAGCTCGGTGGACAACGCCCTGCGGCTCATCGAGCTGATCGGGGAGCGGCAGGCGTTGCGCGTCTCGGACGCGGCGGTGGAGCTCGGCGTCGCCCCCTCCACCGCCCACCGCCTGCTCAACGCCCTGCGCAGGCGCGGCTTCGTCCTCCAGGAGAAGCCCAACGGCGCCTACCGCCCCGGGCCCGTCCTCGGCGAGATCGGCCTGGCCGCCATCGGGCGCGTGGACATCAGGCAGGTGGCGAGGCCCGTCCTTGAGGATGTGCGCGACCGCACCCAGGAGACGGTCAGCCTCTCCCTGCTCGAAGGGCGGAACGTTCGCTTCATCGACTGCGTCGAGAGCCCGCGCGCCGTCCGCGTGGGCGACCGCACGGGCGTTGTCATGCCAGCGCACTGCACCGCGGCGGGCAAGGCGATCCTGGCGGCGATGCCCGAGGCCGAGCTGTCCCGCCGCTTCGCGGGCCACGAGCTGGCCACCCGCACCGAGAACTCCGTGACCGACTGGCCCGCGCTGCGGGCCGAGCTGGAGGAGATCCGCCGCCTCGGCTACGCGGTGAGCATGGAGGAGGGCGAACGCGGCATCAGCGCCGTCGCGGCCGTGCTGCGCGACCGGGCGGAGACGCCGTTGGCCTCGATGGCCGTGGTCGTCCCCGCCCTGCGCCTGACCGCGCGCGCCGACGCCCGCAAGCTGGCCGACGACCTGATCGCGTCGCGCGACGGGCTCCAGGAGCGGCTGCGCCAGGGCTGATCGCGCCGCGCGGGCCGAGGGCCGAGGCGCGCGGCCGAGGGGCGCGGCCGAGGGGCGCGGCTCAGCCGAGGGCCGCGGCGACCTCGTCGCGCAGCTGCGGCAGCATGTCGTGGAAGACGCCGGGGCACAGCGTGTCGCCGAAGTCCTTGTGCCCATAGATCTCGGTCGCCGGGATCGCGTACTGCGCGGCCGCGTAGGCGCACAGCTGCACGAGCGACGCCCACTGCGCGGCCGGGGGCACCGCGCCGTCGTGGTAGGCGCCCTCGTTGGAGATGCCGATCGCGAAGTCGTTGGCGCCCGAGGTGTGCGCGCCCAGCACGAACTCCGCGCCGCCGAGCAGCGTCTCCAGGCTGCGGTGGCGGCCCTCGGTGAGGTAACCCCCGCGCGAGACGAGGAAGTTGTAGCCGGTGTCCACCCAGCCGTTGTCGTCCTGGTGCAGTGCCTGGACCCAGCGGGCGTGGCTGTGCGCCTGCGCGCGGGAGAAGTCGGAGGTGTTGGCGCTCACCGTGTGGTGCACGACGATCGCGACGGGGCGGCGCCGCACGAGGGAGATCGTGCCGTCCGGCGGGCGCGCGCCCCACTGCGCCGTGGTGTCGATGGGCGGCTGGACGGCCTGGGCGCCCTGACCGGCCTGGGCGCCCCGCGCGGACTGCGCGCCCTGGGACGGGGCCGCCGCGCGGGCGGCGACGGGTATGGCGGTCGCGGCGGCGAGCCCGGCCGCACCGGCGAAGAGCATGCGGCGGCGGAACGCGTGGTCGTGGGACACGGTGACTCCTCGTGTGGCGACGTGGGGGGACGGAAGGAGCCGACCGGTCCTTCGACCGGTCGGCTCCACCGGTGTGCGGTGCGAGGGTGGCGCGGTGCGAGGGTGGCGCGGTGTGCGGGTGCTGCGCTGCGCTGCGCGAACGGGCGCGGATCAGGGGGTGTTGTTGGCCAGGGCGAGCAGCCGGTCGCGCGACCCGTTGAACTTGTTCCGGTCAACGTTCCCCGAGACGCCCGAGACCGAGCCGGTCGAGGTGTACTGCCACGCCGTCCACACGCCGAAGCCGCCCGGCAGCGTCGGGCTGCCCGTGGTCCAGTGCGCGACCCACAGCGGGGAGCGGGAGGCCATCCCGTTCCAGCTGCCGGTGCAGGAGTTCCACCAGCCGGGGCTTGTGTAGATCACGACGTCGCGGGTGGTGCGCGCCTTGTACGTGTTGTAGAAGTCGGTGATCCAGTTGCGCATCGCGGTCTGGGACAGGCCGTAGCACGAGGCCCCGTACGGGTTGGCCTCGATGTCGAGCACGCCGGGCAGCGTCAGGTTGTCGCGCGACCAGGCGCCGCCGTTGGACGCGAAGTAGTTGGCCTGCACCGCGCCGCTGGACACGTTGGGGCGAGCGAAGTGGTAGGCGCCCCTGATGACCCCGGCGCCGTGCGCGGCCGGGTAGTTGGTGTTGAACGAGGAGTCCCTGAAGCTGGTGCCCTCGGTCGCCTTCATCCAGGCGAACTGGATCCCGAAGCTGCGCACCGAGCTCCAGTTGATGGAGCCCTGCCAGTGCGAGACATCGATGCCCTGGACGCCGCTGGTGTCGAACGGCGCGATGAACTGGCCCTCGGCGTCCGGGCCCTCGTGGATGAGCGTCCCGGCGCCCATGAACGCCTCGCCCTCCTCGATGTCGCCTATCTCGTCAAGCACGGGGTTCGCGTCGCCCAGCGGGGTGGGGTCGGCGGCGGCCTCCTGGGCCCCACCGGCCGCCGGTGACGAGGCGGCGGCCGTGTGCGGGGTGGCGAGCAGCAGAGCGAAGAGCGCGGTGAGCACACCGGCCAGCGTGGCGGAGCGCCAGCGGGCCCGGGAGCGGGCGGAGGAACGGCGGGAAAGCATGACTGCCTCCTGGCACGTCGCGGGAGATGGTGGTCGCGGGAGATGGTGGGGGACAGACGTTGCTCGGGTGTCCGCGGAGGACGTTCAGCAGCACTTTGACGCGGCCACGTCATCGAGTGACGCACGTAGACCCCCGCGATGTGAAGGGGGTTCGAGTGCTCTCTATGGTCCAGTCCTGTGGAGAAGAGAACGGCCTGGGGCGATGGCGTGAGGGTGGCGATAACTTTCCTGCTCTGAAGGAGAACTGACGACCGGTTCGTATGCAACGAACGCCCCTCGCGTCACATCGTTGCGCCCGGAACGGATGGCCTGCGGCCCGCCTGGGCTCGGCGGGCTGGCGTCGTAGGCGGAACGGTCGCTTCCGCGAAGTGCCATGCCGCGCGGGCCCGTTCGCGGTGGCACGGGGGCGGCCGGATGAACGGGTGGTGGGCGGGGTGTGGTGGTGATGCGTGCGCGCTTGTGGAGGAGTGCCCGGTGCGGGGGGTCATTCGGGGGCGCGGCTACGGAGGGTCCGGTGGCGAACGCCGCCTGACCCTCGGTAGCCGCTCACCGACACGGCCCCCACCGCGCGGCCCCGACGGCCGCCGACGAGGCGTGCGAGAGGGTGGAGGAGCCGCCCGCCGAGCCCGCCGTAGGCGTTATTCCGCCACCGCCTCCTCGTAGTCGAGATCCGCCTCCGTGAGGCCGATCTCCCGCATCGTCGCGTGGATCATCTCGATCGACGCGCGGTCCGTCGTGCCGCGCCAGACCGGGAGGTCCATGCGGGAGGCCAACTCCGGTGCGAGTTCGCTGATCTCGGGCAGCGCCTCGCGGAACGCCTCCGGGTCGGCCGCGATCGCCTCGGCCGTCGCCGTGACGCCCGCGCGGAACGCCGCCGCCGTCTCCGGGTCCTCTCCGACCTTGTCCGATGTCATCAGATAGGTGCCGATCTGGAGGCTCGGCATGGCCGCCGTGTACGGGCGGGCGATCGGGCGCAGGCCCTGGGAGGCGCCCACCGTCGCGAACGGCTCGATCAGCAACCCCGCGTCCACGTCGCCGCGTTGGATCGCCGCGGGCATGTCGGGGAAGGGCATCTCGACGAACGACACGTCGTCGTTGGAAAGGCCCGCCTCGGCCAGCACGGCGTGGATCACGACGTCGTTGATGTTCTGGAGGGTGTTGACGGCGACGCGCCCGCCGTCCAGGTCGGCGGCCGAGGTGATCGGGCTGTCCTCGGGGACCATGAGCGAGGAGAAGTCGTCGTCGGGGGACTCCGACGTGCTGGTGCCCGCCGCGATCATCTCGATGGGCATGCGGCGGCCCATCGCGATCAGCGCGGACACCGCGTTCGACCCGGCGACGTCGATGTCGCCACTGAGCAGCGCGGGGATGACGCTGGCGCCGCCCGCCGAAGGGCTCAGCTCGACGTTGAGGCCCTGTTCCTCGAAGTAGCCCTCGCGGATGCCGTAGGCGAGGAACGACGCCGGGGTGCCCGCCGTCTCCGAGACGACCAGGGTGTCGCCGTCGCCGCCGCCAGAGACGCCCGCGCCCGACAGGTCGCCGCCGTAGTCGGTGCACGCCGCGGTGGACAGCAGCGCGAGCAGCCCGGTGATCAGCGCCGTCGCGCGCCGCCCTCTCACGCCGCCACCGGCCCGCCGTCGAGCGCGGCGAACAGCTCGCCGCGCAGCCTGCCGAACTCCGGGTGCGCCTTGGTCTCCACCTGGTCGCGGTCGCGCGGCAGGTTGACGGTGACCTGATGGCCGACGTTCGCCGGTGGGCGCAGCACCAGCACGCGGTCGGCGAGGTAGACGGCCTCGTCGATGTCGTGGGTGACGAACAGGACGGTGATCCCGTACCGCTTCCACACGCCGAGCAGCAGGTCTTCGAGGCCCGAGCGGGTCTGCGCGTCCACCGAGGCGAACGGCTCGTCCATCAGCAGGACGCTCGGCCGGTACGCCAGCGCGCGGGCGATCGCCACGCGCTGCTGCATGCCGCCCGAGAGCTGCCAGGGATAGCGGTTGCCGCGCCCCGCGAGCCCCACCGCGTCCAGCGCCTCATCCGTCAACGCCTCGGCCTCGCGGCGGTCGACGCCCTTGTAACGCAGCGGGAACGCGACGTTGCGGCGCACGGTCATCCACGGCAGCAGCGAGCGGCTGTAGTCCTGGAAGACGAACGCCATGTCCTCGGGCGGTCCCGTGACGGGCTTGCCGCGCAGGCTGATCTGCCCCGAGGTGGACGGGATCAGGCCCGAGAGGCAGCGCAGCATGGTCGTCTTGCCGCACCCCGACGAGCCGAGGATGCACACGAACTCGCGGTCGGCGACGGTGAACGACAGATCGGCCACGGCGGGGGCGGCGTGCGGGTCGGGGCCGTAGACCTTCCGCAGGTTGGCGACTTCAAGCATCGGTCTTCTCCGTGGACGTGGACGCGGACGTGGAGGTGGACGTGGAGGCGGACGAAGGGGTGGCCGGGGTGGCCGTTTCCGCAACGGGATCAGCGCGGGCGCGGGCAGCGCCCTCAGGAACTCCACCACGGGCTCGGCCGCGGTGCGCAGCACGCGGGATATGCCGAGCAGCAGGCCGATGGCGACGCCCAGGACGACGGAGACGGCGTAGCCGCTGAGCATGCGCGCGAGGCTGGGCACCAGGTCGCTGCCGACCCGGTCGAAGAGCCACAGCTCGCGGAAGTACTCGAGGATCTCGCCAAGCGGCGGGAAGTAGAAGCTCTGCGCCCGGTGCGACCAGAGGCCATAGCCGATCAACAGGGCGGCGGGCAGGGCGAGTTCGAGGAGCAGACCGAGGGCGCGGCGGCTTGTCCCCCGCCCGGTCGTGCGGATCATGGCACTCATGAGGCCACCTCGGCGCGCTGGGACGGGTGCCACCGCAGGAGGCGGCGTTCGATCGCCTGGAACGCGGTGTTGAGCGCCCAGCCGACCAGCCCGGTGACGATGATCAGGGCGTACATGCGGGGGAGGTTGGCGTTGGACTGGGCGACCACGATGGACTGGCCGAGCCCGGGGGCGCCCACCACGAGCTCGGCCGTGACGGCGAGCACGAGCGCGATGGCCGAGGCGATGCGCAGGCCCGTCGCGATGTAGGGGGCGGCGCTGGGGAGCGTGATGCGGAGGAAACGCGCCCGGGGCGGCAGCCCGTAGCTGCGGGCCGTGTCGTGGACGAGCGGGTCGACATCCTGAACGCCATAGATCACCTGGAGCAGGATCGGCCAGAAGGTGACAAAGACGATCAGGAAGACTTTCATCTCCAGGCCGACGCCATAGACCAGGACGGCCAGCGGGACCCGCGCACCTCCGACGACGCGGGCGGCCGCTTCGGCTGACCGCTCAGGCGGGCTCGAGGCCGTGGCCGCGCAGCCACGCCGCGGGGTCCACGGGCGAGCCGCCGTAAGGGCGGACCTCGAGGTGCAGATGCGGGCCCGTGGAGGTGCCGGAGTTCCCCGAGTAGGCGATGACCGTTCCGGCCTGGACATAGCCCGAGGTGAACACGGTGCTGTCGAGGTGCGCGTACCACGTCTCCGTGCCGTCGGCCGCGGTCAGGATGACCATCGTGCCGTAGCTGGGGTGGAACTGCGTGGCGATGGTCCCGTCGGTGACCGCCATCACCGGGGTGCCATAGCTGACGGGGAAGTCGATGCCGGTATGGGTTGACATCCAGTTGACGCCGGACTGGCCGAACGACGCGCTCAGGCCGCGCTGTTCGACGGGGAGGAAGAACTTCTGCCGGGCCGCCTCGGCCGCCGCTGCCGCCGCGGCGGCCTCTTCCTCCTCGCGCTCCTCCTGCTCCTCCAGGTCGATCCGGCCCTGGGTGCGGCTCGCGCGGTCCGCGTAGTCGTCCACCGCCTGGGTGAGGCCCGTCAGCTGGGTGTCGAACTGCTCGTTGGCGGCGACCTGCTCCACCTCGGACGTGTCGGGCGCGGCGACGGGCGGGGGCTCCTCCACCGTGTCGGACTCGGACACGGTCGCGGCGGTGGCGACCGCCGTCACGCCGAGGACGGCGAGCGAGGGCGCCGCGACGCTGAGGAACGCCGACCGCCGCCGGGGCGATGTCCTGCGCCGCCTGCTGCGGGCCTCGGGGTGGTACGCGGCTGCGTCGTCGGTCTCGTCGGTCTCGTCGGACCCGGCGTCGCGGGTGTCGCGGGCCTCGGGGTCGGCCTCGGCGGCGGCCGCCTCCGCTTCGCCGTCGGGCTCGGCGGCGCGCGGGGCCTTAGGCTCGTCCCGCTCGGGAGCCGCGGCCTCGGCGGCGCCATAGGTCCCGTCCACCGCGTAGCCACCGTCGGCGGCGTCGGCGTAGCCGTATGCGTACCCGTCGGCGCCGTCCGTGTCATGGCCCGGCGCGTAGCCGTAGCCGTGCGCGGGGGTCGCGGGGGACTCGGCGTGCGGCGCCTCGGCCGCGGTGGCCGCCGCGCCGGACCAGTCGCCGGTCTCGTACGCCGTCGCCGCCTGCCCGTACCACTGCTGATGCTGGTCGTGCGGGAGGTCGTGCGCCTGCGGCTGCTGGGGGACCCACGCCTGGGCCTCGTAGGGCGCGTAGGAGTCGTATCCGCCGCCGTACGCCTGGTGTGTCTGGTGCGCCTGCTGGAGCTGCTGCGCCTCGTAGGTCTCGTGGCCCGCGTACCCCTCGTGACCCGCGTACCCCGTGTAAGCCTCGTATCCGTCGTATCCGGTGGAGCCGTCGTATCCGGCGGAGGAGCCGAAGCCGGAGAGATCCGGGTGTCCGGAGACTTCCGACAGCAGACGTTCGCTCACCGATTACGCCTTTCGGCTCGACGACAGGAGCTGGGTGTGGGGCCAGGCGGCTGCGGTTCGGTCGGTGACTGTACCCGGCGGTATGCCGCGCCGACAATCTTTCCCTGGCTATTCGCGGGTTTTGAGGAGCCTGAAACGGGCAATAGGCCGCCTTTCGACGGCTCTTACCATCGTTGCCGCACGTTGTGTTCGATAAAAGTTCGAATAGGGTGCGTGTGATTTCCTCCTCGCGCCCGTATCGGCGGGCAGCGTGGTGCGCGATGCTGTGGTCAACGGCCGTTAACGGCGTTCTGGGAGGCTTGAGATGGGTGTATCGGGTCAGATCCGCGTCGTGGTGGCCAAGCCGGGGCTCGACGGGCACGACCGGGGCGCGAAGGTGATCGCCCGCGCCCTGCGCGACGCGGGCATGGAGGTCATCTACACCGGGCTCCACCAGACCCCCGAGCAGATCGTGGACACCGCGATCCAGGAGGACGCCGACGCGATCGGCCTCTCCATCCTCTCGGGCGCGCACAACACCCTCTTCGCGCGCGTTCTCGAGCTGCTGAGGGAGAAGGAGGCGGACGACATCACCGTCTTCGGCGGCGGGATCATTCCCGAGGCCGACATTCCCCCGCTCAAGGCCGCCGGGGTCGCCGAGATCTTCACCCCGGGCGCCCCCACCACGGACGTGGTCGCCTGGGTGCGCGCCACGCTGGCCGCGCGCGCCGAGCCCGAGGGCCCCGCCGAGCCCTCGGGGCCAACTGTGACGGGACTCACCACGGAGGTGTGACCCACCAATTTTCGGGGCCCCCTGACCCCCGGATACGCTCGACTCCGGACATGCCGCGTGCTTTCGGCGTTTGCCTGGCAGCGCGGCCACGCGGCACGCCCACGCTGACAACTGCACCGCGACAACACCGCGGGAACACTGACAAGGGACTGAACGCGTGGACCTGTTCGAGTATCAGGCGAGGGACCTCTTCGCCAAGCACGGCGTACCGGTGCTGGCCGGCGAAGTCATCGACACGCCAGAGGCGGCCCGCGAGGTGACCGAGCGACTCGGCGGTCGCGCGGTCGTCAAGGCGCAGGTCAAGACCGGTGGGCGCGGGAAGGCGGGCGGCGTCAAGCTGGCCTCCGACCCCGACGACGCCGTGGCCAAGGCGGGCGCCATCCTGGGCATGGACATCAAGGGGCACACGGTGCACCGCGTGATGCTGGCCGAGACGGCCGACATCGCCGAGGAGTACTACGTCTCCTTCCTCCTCGACCGCACCAACCGCACGTTCCTCGCCATGGCGTCCGTCGAGGGCGGCGTGGAGATCGAGGAGGTCGCGGCCACCAACCCCGAGGCGCTGGCCAAGATCCCGGTCGACGCGATCGAGGGCGTGACCGAGGAGAAGGCCCGCCAGATCGTCGAGGCGGCCCGTTTCCCCGCTGAGATCGCCGACCAGGTGGTCGACGTCCTCCAGAGGCTGTGGACCGTCTTCATCGCCGAGGACGCGCTGCTGGTCGAGGTCAACCCGCTGGTCAAGACGGGCGAGGGACGCGTGATCGCGCTCGACGGCAAGGTGTCGCTCGACGCCAACGCCGAGTTCCGCCAGCCCGAGCACGCGGCCCTTGAGGACAAGGCGGCCGCCAACCCCCTCGAGGCCGCGGCCAAGGAGCGCGGCCTCAACTATGTGAAGCTCGACGGCGGCACCGTCGGCATCATCGGCAACGGCGCGGGCCTCGTGATGAGCACCCTCGACGTCGTCGCCTACGCGGGCGAGAAGCACGGCGGCGTGAAGCCCGCCAACTTCCTCGACATCGGCGGCGGCGCCTCCGCCGAGGTGATGGCCAACGGGCTCGAGATCATCCTGGGCGACCCCGAGGTCAGGTCCGTCTTCGTCAACGTCTTCGGCGGCATCACCGCGTGCGACGCGGTGGCGAACGGCATCGTGCAGGCCCTGGCGCTCCTCAAGACGAAGGGCGAGGACGTCAACAAGCCCCTCGTCGTCCGCCTCGACGGCAACAACGCCGAGCTGGGCCGCAAGATCCTCACCGACGCCGACCACCCGCTGGTCGAGCAGGTGGACACCATGGACGGAGCGGCCGACCGCGCCGCCGAGCTGGCCGCGAAGTAAGCCGCGAAGCGAAGGGCAACGAAACAGCCATGGCTATCTTCCTCACCAAGGAGAGCAAGGTCATCGTCCAGGGGATGACCGGCTCAGAGGGACAGAAGCACACCCGCCGCATGCTGGCGTCGGGCACCACCATCGTCGGCGGCGTCAACCCCCGCAAGGCGGGCCAGTCGGTCGACTTCGACGGCACCGAGATCCCCGTCTTCGGCGGCGTGGCCGAGGCCATCGAGGCCACGGGCGCGGATGTGACCGTGATCTTCGTGCCGGAGAAGTTCACCAAGGCCGCGGTCGTCGAGGCGATCGACGCCGAGATCCCGCTGGCCGTCGTGATCACCGAGGGCATCGCGGTGCACGACACCGCGTCGTTCTGGGCGTACGCGGGCCAGAAGGGCAACAAGACGCGCATCATCGGCCCCAACTGTCCAGGACTGATCACTCCTGGCCAGTCCAACGCGGGCATCATCCCCGCGGACATCACCAAGCCAGGCCGCATCGGGCTGGTCTCCAAGTCCGGCACGCTGACGTACCAGATGATGTACGAGCTGCGCGACCTCGGCTTCAGCTCGTGCGTCGGCATCGGCGGCGACCCGATCATCGGCACCACCCACATCGACGCCCTCGCGGCGTTCGAGGCGGACCCCGACACCGACCTGATCGTGATGATCGGCGAGATCGGCGGCGACGCCGAGGAGCGCGCGGCCGACTTCATCAGGGCCAACGTGACCAAGCCGGTCGTCGGCTATGTCGCGGGCTTCACGGCCCCCGAGGGCAAGACGATGGGCCACGCGGGCGCGATCGTCTCGGGCTCGTCCGGCACGGCGCAGGCGAAGAAAGAGGCCCTTGAGGCGGCGGGCGTGAAGGTGGGCAAGACCCCATCGGAAACGGCCCGCCTGGCCCGCGAAACCCTGGCCGCGGCCTGACGTTTCCCGCTCCCCACACCCTCACCCCCTCCCGCCCGCCCCATCCCCCCTCACGGGGGCTCAAGGGGCGGGCGCGGTCATGTGCGCCCCCCTCCGTGCCCGTTGCTCACCGTAACGGATTACCTTACGATCGGTAACGGCGGTTGCGGCTGTCGCGACGAGAGGAGGCCACGATGGCCCTTCCCTGGGAGGCCGATCCTTCCGCGTTATTCGCCCGTCGCCTGGGCAAGTCGGCGGCGGAGCTTGGCACCACGGATGGTGAGGACGGGTGCCCCGACATCTGGCAGCTCGACAACGGAGACGTGGCGGTGATAGGCCGCGACCTGGCGGCCGCCTACCAAGGGCGTCTCCCCGAGGACGTCACGGTTGGCGCCCATGAGCGGCTGGTGATCATCCCCGGGATCATGCCGAGTTCGGCGAAGGCGGACATCCCTGATGCTTGAGACATATCACCTGGCCCTCGAAGGAGCGGGTGGCGAGAGGCTGGATCTCGGCGACTACCAGCGGGAGTTCGCGGAGCGGCATCGTCGGCTCCGGGGTCGGGACTCGTGGAAGTTCGAGCGGCGACAGGACTTCATCGAGCTGGACCACCGCGGCTATGACGCGTTCCGGGCGGGCCGTTGGGAGGAGTCCATGCGGCTGCTGGACGACCGGCGCGAGAGCCTGCGCGAGACCATGCGCGAACGCTCCCTGCGCGCCACCGTCTTCCATCGGGTCCGCGTGGTGGAGGAGCCGCTGACGCCCTATCTCCAGTGGGAGTTGCGGTCCCTGGCCGTCCAGGCCGAGTGCGGCGCGGCGGTCCGCGTCGTCCCCGCGGAGCGCGTGCGGCGTTTCGAGGAGTCGGGCCCGCTGCCCGAAGTCGTGGTCCTGGGCGGGGAGACGCTCTACCACGTCCTCTACACGGCCGAGGGCGTCGCCAACGGCGCGATCCGCATCGACGACGGCGCCGTCGTCAGCTCCTGGACGGCGCTCATCCGCGATCTCTACGCGGACGGCGAGGACGTGACGGCGTACGTCGACCGCTGTGTCGCCACGCTCCCGCCCCCGCGGGTGGGGTCAGGGGAGTAGCGGAACGCCGTGGACGAGAAGGATCGCGGGGGCGGCGACGAAGCCCAGGGCGGCACGCGTTCGGAGCTGTCCGGGGCCTCGCGCGACGTCGTGCACCTGCGGTATCGCGTCGCGGAGGCGTACTGGCTGATCACCCTCGGGCACGCCCAGCGGGCGGCGGGCGAGGCCGAGGCGTCGCTGGAGTCGTACCAGCGCTCGGCCGCGCTGCACCGGCGGCTCGGCGACCCGAGCAGGGAGGCCCTGGCCTGGCAGGGCGCCGGTGAGGCATACCGGGAGGCGGGGCGTTCGGACGAGGCGGCGGCGTTCCTCCGACGAGCCGCCGCCTCGCACCGGGACCTCGGCGATGCCTGGCACGACGCCCTGGCCCTCGACGCCCTGGCCACGACCCTCGCCGAGGCCGACCCCGGGACGGCGCGCCAGCACTGGGCCGAGGCCCGGCGCCTCTTGGCGGGCCACGACGACCCCCGAGCGGCCCGCGTGCGCGCAGGGATCGAACGCCGCCTGGCCGACCCGCCCACGCGCTGAGGCGCGCATGGGGACGTCGGCGGGTGCGCCGTCGCTCAGTTCCGTCGACGCGCGCAGGGAGAGGATCAGGGAGCGAGAAGTGCGCCCCTTGCGCCCGCCCTGCGCATGAACGCCGCCCTGGCCCGCGTCCCCGGTGGGGGGCGGGCCGCCCGGGGTGGTCCGCCCCCGTTCCGTCACTGCGTGATGGTGTCGTTGCCCGGCCAGCCGATGATGATGTCCTCCCCGCCGTCGCCGGTGATCGTGTCGTCGCCCGCGCCGCCGACGAGGAGGTCGTCGCCCTCGCCGCCCGAGATGTGGTCGTCGCCCGAGTCGCCGTAGACGATGTCGTTGCCGTCCCACGCGTCGATCGTGTCGTTGCCGGGGCCGCCGTGGAACACCTCGTCGATGGGCTGGCCCATCAGGTGGTCGTCGCCGTCGCCGCCGAGCAGGACGCCGTTGCCCATCAGCATGTCGTCGCCGTCCTCGCCCAGGACCAACTCCGCGGTGTGGGCGTGCAGTTCGTCGTTGCCGTCGCCGCCGCGGACCAGGGTGACGCCCGGCTCGCTCGTCATCGCCGAGTCGTCGCCGTCGCCGAGCAGGACGCGGATGTCGTCCGTCAAGTCGCTGTTGGTGGGCAACTCGCAGGCGACGAACGTCTCGTCCTCCGGGTCGGGGTGCGCGCAGTGCTCGCCCGGCGTGATCGGCACCACGTCCGTGAAGCCGACGCGCCGGACCTCGGGGCCGGTGTCCATCGAGAAGACGTGCAGGTCGTTGGCCTCGGGGCCGCCCTCGAACACGATGGACTGGGTGAACCCTTCCCAGTTCGCGCTGACGGTCGTGGTGCTCTGGGCGGCGGCGGGTGTCGCGCCGAGGCCGGTGGCCACCAGGGCCACAACGGCCGCGGAGGAAGCGGGGATGAGCCGTGACCGCATCATGAGTGCGTCCTCACTTCGGGGAGGGAGTTGTCGTGTACGGTGCAATCCCCATAACTCTCCTGCATCGCGTGCGTCCCGTCCACACCTCGGATGCCGAGTGCCGCGTGACCCGTTGTGTCCGTCGGCGACCCGCAGGTAACGCCGCCGCCGGGGGGCCTCGGCCCCGCTCCTGCTCGACCCGGTCGCGGCGCGGGGCGGGCGTGGGGACGCCGACCGCGCTCTATCCCACGCTCATCGCCGCCACCAGCGCCGCGAACGACAGCAGCAGGGTCACCGTGGTCAACGCCCAGGCGTGGGCGCGGCGTTCGGCCGCGGCGCGGATCGTGAGCGGGGGGCGGGGGGTGACCGGCTGGGTGGCGGCCATCGCGCGCAGGCGGGGGGCCAGGTCGGGGGCGGCGAGTGCCTTCCTCGCGTGGGCGAGGCGGCTCTCCGCCGCCGCCGTCGTCGCCTCGGCCTCCGCGGCGGTCTCGGGGAGGTCGAGGCCCACCGCGTCGTGCAGCACCAGGCAGCGGCGCTGGCCGCGGGGGAGTGCGAGCAGGGACGCGAGCAGGCGCCGGTCGTCGGGCGGGACCGTGCGGAGGTCGGGGGGGCGGCGGCGCGGGATCAGCAGGGGCCAGGGTGAGAGCGCCCGTTCGTGGGCCGCCGCCCGCACCCATCCGGCCGGGTCCCGGTCGACGGCCACCTCGGGCCAGCGCTGCCAGGCCAGGTGGAACGCGTGGTCGACGGCCCGTTCCGCCTGGCGCCGCCTGCCGCAGAGCAGGAATGCCTGCCGCACCAGCGACACCGCGTGGACGGAGTAGAGCCGGTCGAAGGCGGCGGCGGGGCCACTCGTCATCGCCGCCCCACCAAGAAGTGCGTAAAAAAGTACATAGGCACATATTGGGCGACACGGCAGTGAGAACCCGTTACCTCCGCCCGCCCGGCGTTGTTGGCAGCATGGCCGCGTGCGACACGTGCGACAGGTGCGACACCTACTCGAAGGGCTCCTGGCCGCGGGGCTCGGGCTCGGCGGCCTCGCCGCGCTGGTCCTGCTGCTGTGGACCCTCTCGCCCCACCCCCACGGCGGCGCCGATGGCGCGCTCCGCATCGCGGCCGACCTGTGGCTCCTGGCCCATGGCACCGAGCTGACGCGCGGGCAGGCCCCCGTGGGCGTCACGCCGTTGCTGCTCTCCGCGCTCCCCGCGTGGCTCCTCTTCCGCGCCGTGCGCGCCGCCGACTGGCGGCCCGAGCCCGACGAGGGGGCGCGCGCCGCGCTGTGGACGACCCTCGGCTACCTCATCGCCGCCACCGCCGCCGTTCTCTACACGCTGCCCGCCGACATCAGCGCCAAGCCGCTGAGCGCCGCCGTGCACGTGCCGCTCTTCGCGCTGGTCGCCACGTTCGCCGGGGCCTGGTCGGTCACCGGGCCGCCCGAGTGGCTGCGCGAGCTGCTGCCGCCCGCGCTCGACGGCCGCCGCCTGCGCGCCGCGACGCGCGTCGCGTTCGCCGCGCTCGTCGCCTACGGCGCGGGCGGCGCCCTGCTCGCCATCGGCGGGCTCGTGCTCGACGCGTCCGCGGCGCAGAACGGGTTCGGCCAGCTCAGCGCCGACTGGCCCGGCAGGCTCGCCGTGCTGCTGCTCACCGTCGCGCTGCTGCCCAACGCCGCGCTGTGGGGCGCCTCCTACGGCCTCGGCCCCGGGTTCACCCCGGGCGGCGGCGCGACGGTCGCTCCGCTGGCGTTCACCGGTGAGCCCCTTGACCTGCCGCCGTTCCCGCTGCTCGCCGCGCTGCCGTCGGGGACGCCCGACAACGCCGCCCTGTGGGTCGCCGTCGCCGCCGTGCCCGCCGTCGGCGTCGTCGCCACCGCGTGGTACGCGACCGCGGCCGCCGTTCCCGTGCCGGGCGAGCGCCGCAGCGCGTCGGGGTGGGCGGGCACCGCGCTGACCGCCGCGCTCGCCGCGGGCGCGACGGGCGTCGCGCTCGGCGTCCTCGCCGCCTACGCGGGAGGGCCGCTCGGCACCGAGGAGCTTGCGGCGTTCGGGCCCGACGGGTGGCTGGTCGCGGGGGCCGCGTTCGCCTGGAGCGCCCTCGTCGGGGTGCCGCTCACGCTGGCCCTGCGCGCGTGGCGGCTGCGCCGCCCCCGCTGGCTGCGCGCCCTGGCCGCCCGCGCCGTGCCGCGGCGCAGGGAGCGCGTCAGGACGCGCGGGCGCCGCCGCGCGGGGAAGGGCGACGCGTGGCACACCACCGTCGCCCGCCGCACGCGCTGGGCGGCGCTCAAGAAGTCGTCGGGGGCGCTGGTCGAGCCTGAGGGCGAGCCCCGCCCCTGAGAGGGCCGCCCCCGGCAGTCGGCGGACCGATCGGCGGGGCCCCTGATCCGCAGGAGGGGCGCCAGTGCCGCGTCAGTTCTGCTCGCCCAGGATCGGCCGCAGCTGACTGGGCAGCAGGTCCTCGCACGCCTCGCGGGACGGCGTGGTCAGCGCGTCGTCGACGCAGTCGAAGTAGTCCTTGTAGACCAGCTGCACGGTGTATGTCGCGGCCACGATGAACAACGCCGCCGACGCCAGCACGATCCCCGAGACCGCCGCCGCGAACTGCGGCCGCGCGCGCGGGGGCCCGGGCGCGGCACCCGGGGGGCGCGTGGGCGGAGCAGAGGGCGCCTCCTGCTTCCCCTGCAACTCCTCAAGCCGCCGGTTGCGCGGCTCGCCCGGCTCGCCCGGCTCGCGCGGGCCGCCGCGCAGCGCGCTGATGCCCCAGTAGAGGGCCAACGCCCCGAGCAGCAGCGCAAGCCACTCCCAGCCGAGCAGCCCGCCGAACACGCCCCACATGCCCGCGAGCACGGCGTACCGCGCGTGCCGCTGGCCCGGGTCCGAGGGGTCCCAGCGCGACGTGCCGCCCGGGCCGCCAGCCCGGCCGCCGCGCTCCTGCTCGCCCGGTGGCTCGCCGAACCCCCCGCCGCCCCGCCTGGGCTGGCGCCTGCTCCACTGGCTGCCCCAGCGCTGCCGCTGGTCGTCGCCGCCGTCCTGGGGGCCGCCTTCGCCCTCGCCGTTCCCCTCGCCCCGGCCGTTCCCGCCGTCGGCGTCCCCGCCCTCGCCGTTCCGCCGCTGGTCGGATCCGCCGCTGTGCCGCGGCTGCCAGGGCCGGTCGGGCGCTCCCTCCGGGGGCGGGGCGAAGGGGTTGTCCTCCTCGCTCGGGCGGTCCTGCCGGTCGGAGGCGCGGCGTCGGTCCGTCATCGTCGGTCCGTCATCGTGGTCGTCGAATCTCCTTCGTGGGCACGGCGCATCGGCGCCGTCTCCTCGACCGTACCTGGCCGCGGCCGTCCCGGGGCACGGGGGGAGCGAGGCGTGCCGGTATCGTTGCGGCGCAGGCTTCCACCGGCCGCGGGGTTCACGACCCCGGGACCGGCACCAGGACAGAGAAGAGACACCCACCGTGGCCGCAGCTCCCGAGCAGCCGTCTCCGGCGCGCGTCGTCGTCCTCGTCTCCGGATCCGGCACCAACCTCCAGGCGCTGCTCGACGCCAGGGCCGAGCGCGGCCCCGCGTACGGCGCCGAGGTCGTCGCGGTGGGCGCGGACAGGCCGGGGATCGAGGGGCTGAAGCGGGCCGAGAGGGCCGGGCTCCCGACGTTCGTCCACCGGGTCGCCGACTATGACTCGCGCCCCGACTGGGACCTCGCGCTCACCGAGTCGGTCGCCGCGCACGAGCCCGACCTGGTGGTCTCCGCGGGGTTCATGAAGATCGTGGGCGCCGACTTCCTCGCGCGGTTCGGCGGCAGGTTCGTCAACACCCACCCCGCGCTGCTGCCCAGCTTCCCCGGGGCGCACGGGGTGCGCGAGGCGCTGGCGTACGGCGTCAAGGTGACCGGGTGCACCGTCCACTTCGTGGACGAGGGCGTCGACTCGGGGCCGATCATCGCCCAGGCCCCGGTGGTGGTCCACGAGGGTGACGACGAGGCCACCCTGCACGAACGCATCAAGGACGCGGAACGGGCGCTGCTCGTGGACGTCGTGGGGCGGCTCGCCCGCGACGGGTACCGCATCGAGGGACGGAAGGTGTTGATCCCGTGACCGGCGAAGAGACGACGAGGCGGCCCATCCGGCGCGCGCTGATCAGCGTGTACGACAAGACGGGCCTGACCGAGCTGGCGCGCGGGCTGCACGAGGCCGGGGTGCGCGTCGTGTCCACCGGCTCGACGGCCGCGCGCATCGCGGAGGCGGGCGTGCCCGTGACCCCGGTCGAGGAGGTCACCGGCTTCCCCGAAGCCCTCGACGGCCGGGTCAAGACGCTGCACCCGCGCGTGCACGCGGGCCTGCTCGCCGACCTGCGCCGCGCCGAACACGCCGCGCAGCTCGACGAGTTCGGCATCGAGCCGTTCGACCTGCTGGTGGGCAACCTCTACCCGTTCCGGCTCACCGTCGCCTCGGGCGCCTCCTTCGACGAGTGCGTGGAGCAGATCGACATCGGCGGCCCCGCCATGGTGCGTTCGGCCGCGAAGAACCACCCCTCGGTCGCCGTGGTGACCGACCCCGCGGGCTATGACGACGTGCTCGCGGCCGTGGCCGCTGGCGGGTTCACGCTCGCCGAGCGGCGGCGGCTGGCCGCGCGGGCGTTCGCGCACACCGCGGAGTACGACGCGGCGGTGGCGGCCTGGTTCGCGGAGCTCGAGGCGTCGGGGACGGCCGGGGGCGAGCACGCGTTCGCCGAGCGGACCACCGTGACCTTCGCCCTGGAGCGCGTGCTGCGCTACGGCGAGAACCCCCACCAGGCGGCGGCGCTCTACGGCGACGGCACGGGCGCGGGGCTCGCGGCGGCCGAGCAGCTGCACGGCAAGGAGATGTCCTACAACAACTACGTGGACACCGAGGCGGCCCGCCGCGCCGCCTATGACCACGAGGCGCCCTGCGTGGCGATCATCAAGCACACCAACCCCTGTGGCATCGCGGTCGGTTCGGATGTCGCCGAGGCGCACCGCAAGGCGCACGCGTGCGACCCGCTGTCCGCCTACGGCGGCGTGATCGCCGTCAACAGGCCCGTGTCGGTGGCGATGGCCGAGCAGGTCGCCGACATCTTCACCGAGGTCATCGTGGCCCCCGGCTACGAGGAGGGCGCCGTCGACGCCCTGGCCCGCAAGAAGAACATCCGCGTGCTGCGCTGCCCGGAACCCCCGCTTGCCGCCACCGAGTACCGGCCCGTGGACGGCGGCGCGCTCGCGCAGGTCACCGACCGCTTCCAGGCCCCGGGCGACGACCCGGCCACGTGGCGGCTGGCCGCGGGGCCCGCGCTCCCGGAGCCCGAGCTGGCCGAGCTGGCGTTCGCGTGGCGCGCGGCCAGGGCCGTGAAGTCCAACGCCATCCTGCTGGCCGCCGATGGCGCCACCGTCGGCGTCGGCATGGGCCAGGTCAACCGGGTCGACTCCGCGCGCCTCGCGGTCCAGCGCGCCGGGGCCGAGCGCGCGGCGGGCTCGTACGCGGCCTCCGACGCGTTCTTCCCGTTCCCCGACGGCCTCCAGGTGCTGGCCGACGCGGGCGTCAAGGCCGTGGTGCAGCCCGGGGGTTCGGTCAGGGACGAGGCGGTGGTCCAGGCCGCCGAGGCGGCCGGGATCACCATGTACCTCACGGGGACGCGGCACTTCTTCCACTGAGCGCCGCTGAGCCGGGGCGCCGAGCCGCGGCACCGAGCCGGGGCGCCGTCCCGCCCGCGGTCCGGCTCAGGGGTGGTCGCGGTGGAGCAGCCCGACCACGACGTCGTGCACGACCTCGTGGTCGCGCGGGTCGTACAGCCGGTGGGGGCCGCCGTCGAGGGTGTACCACTCGGCGGCGCCCGCGTAGCGGACGCGCAGCGTCAGCTCGCCGTCCGCCTCGGCGCCCGTGCACAGCTCGAGTTCGCCGGTGATGACGCCGACCTCCTTGGTCATGACGCCGCCCCTGGGGGCCGTGAAGGTCGAGTACCTGTCGTTCACGTTGGTGTTCACGCTGTCGTTCATGACCGACATCCTCCCGGGACGGCCCGGCTCCGCCGCGTATTGAACGCCCTTGAAACGCCGTTGAACGCCGTTGAACGCCGCTGTCGCGCGCCCGGCGCGGTGGCCCGGCGCGCGACAGCGGTGCGCGGTGTGAACTCTCAGGCGACGAGCGGCACCTGGGTGCCCTCGGGGGGCGACTGGTACTGCTGGTTCACCTTGTTGATCTCGGACTGGTAGTAGATGATGTACGCGCCGAGGACGATCGACAGCACGCAGCCGAGCCCTGGGCTGCACGTCTCGGGCAGGCCCGCGGCGCGCTGCGCCTGCTGGATGCGCTTGCCCGTGTTGTACGCGCTGACGAACGGCGGGATGATCAGGTAGCCACCGGGGATGAACGCCAGCACGCTGAGCGCCGGGTTGGCCTCGATGCGCGGGTCGAAGCGGTTGAGCTCGCTCTGGATCTTGGCCCACCACACCAGGCCGTAGATGCCACACGTGATCATCGTGAGCAGCCATGTCACGCCGGGGCCCCGGGTCGGCATGGCCTGCCCGAAGCCGACGGGCTGCATGCCGCCGCCCGGCGGGACCGGCGCGTTCTGCCCGTAGGGCACGGGCGGGCCACCGGGGCCCGGCTGGCCGCCCGCGGGTCCCGGGTAGGGCCCTGGCTGCGCGCCCGGCGCCCCCGGCTGGCCACCGGGCGGGCCCGAGGGCGGATAGGGCCCTGGCGCGGCACCCGGCTGGCCACCGGGCGCTCCGGGCTGGGGACCCGGGTAGGGCCCCGGCTGTCCTGAGGGCGTCCCCGGGTAGGGGCCCGGCTGGCCGCCCTGGGGCGGGTAAGGCCCCGGCTGCCCACCCTGCGGCGGCTGGCCGGGAGGGGACTGGTAGTTGCTCACGTTCGTGGGCTCCTCATACGTGCTTGAACGGTTGGGCCGGGGAAACGGCCGCGCGTCCCGCCTCGGCGCGAACGCGCGCGCAACGGCGCGGGCACCCATGCGGGGCGCCTTCCGCCGCGCCCCCCACCTCATCCGGCCCGGCCCGTCATTTGATCGTCCCGGCGCCGCCACTGTCCACCTGGGGGACGGGACTGTGGCGAAGCTGCAACATGGTGAACGGCACGGCGGCCCCGCCGGATTGGTCCCCCGGCCCGTCCATCCGCGAGGATGGGGGCATGAGCGCGCAGATTCTCGACGGCAAGGCGGCGGCCGCCGCCATCAAGCAGGACCTCACCTCCCGGGTCGCCGGGCTCGCCTTCCACGGCCTCGTGCCCGGCCTCGGCACGCTGCTCGTCGGCGACGACGTGGGCAGCCAGAAGTATGTCGCGGGCAAGCACCGCGACTGCGCCGCCGTCGGGATCGCCTCCATCCAGCGCGAGCTGCCCGCCACCGCCACCCAGGCGGAGATCGAGGCGGTCGTCGCCGAGCTGAACGCCGACCCGGCCTGCACCGGCTACATCGTCCAACTCCCGCTGCCCCGCGGCATCGACGCCAACCGAGTGCTCGAGCTGATCGACCCCGCCAAGGACGCCGACGGCCTCCACCCCACCAACCTCGGCCGCCTCGTCCTCGGCGAGGAGGCGCCCCTGCCCTGCACGCCCAACGGCATCATCCGCCTGCTGCGCCGCCACTCCGTCGAGATCGAAGGCGCCCATGTCGTCGTCGTCGGCCGCGGCATCACCGTGGGCCGCTCGCTGCCGCTGCTGCTCACCCGCCGCGGCGAGAACGCCACGGTCACCCAGGTCCACACCGGCACCCGCGAGATGTCGGCGCACCTGCGGCGGGCCGACATCGTCGTGGCGGCGGCGGGCGTTCCGCACCTGGTCAAGCCGGAGGACATCAAGCCGGGCGCGGCCGTCCTCGACGTCGGCGTCAGCCGCGACGAGACCGGACGGATCGTGGGCGACGTGCACCCGGGCGTCGCCGAGGTCGCGGGCTGGATCTCGCCGAACCCCGGCGGCGTCGGACCGATGACGCGCGCGATGCTCCTGGAGAACGTGGTCACCTCCGCCGAGCGCGCGGCGCGCGCCTGAGGCGCGGGGCGGCGGAGGAGAGCGGAGAGGGAGGCGCGTTCATGGATGTGGGCAACGCCGCGGGGCGCAAGCGGCGGCGGATCCGCGACAGATACCCCACGCGCGGCACCGCGCGGCCCGAGGGCGGGCAGCGCACCGCGGGCGGCGACGCGCCCGCGCCCATCAGGCAGTGGCCGCTGCTCATGGTCCTCGGCACGGTGGTCGCAGGGCTGCTGATCACCCTCGCGGACTTCCGCATCGGGCTGCTCGTGTTCGGCGGTGGGCTGATCGCGGGCGCGGTGCTGCGCGGCTGGGTCCCCGCGGTGGGGATGCTCGCGGTGCGGTCGCGGTTCACCGATGTGGCGACCTACGCGGTGCTCGGCGGCGCGATCGTGCTGCTGACGCTGATGGCCGAGCCCGACCCCTGGCTCGAAGTGCCGTTCCTCAGGGACGTGTTGCGCTTCTCCGCGGGCTGAACGGCGGACCCCGGCTGAGGTTGCCCCCGGCTCAGGTTGCCCCCGGCTCAGGTGTCCCCTGGCTCAGGTGCCCCTGAGCCAGGAGGCCACCGTGTCGGGGTGCTCGGTCACCCAGCGCTCGGCCGCGGCGGCCGGGGTCAGCCCCTCGTGGACGATCAGCGAGGCCACGGCGTTCTGGTCCTGCTCGGTCCAGGAGAAGTTTCGCAGGAACGCCGCCGCCTCCCCGCCGTCCGCCGCGAACTCCGCGTTGAGGTACTTCCGCAGCTCGATACGCGGGTAGTACCCCGGCAGCTCCACCTCGGCCAGCTCGACCTGGCTCGACAGCCAGTGCGGCTCCCAGAAGTACGTCAGCAGCGGGAGGCCGTACGCGTCGGCGCGGTGGATCTCCTCCACGAGCGCGTCCTCGCTGCCCGCCGCCCTCGGGCGCAGATCGAGGCCCAGATCCTCGATGATCGCCTCGTCCCGCGTGGCGAACTGCGGGTCGCCCTGGAGGAGTTGGCCCCCCAGCTGGTCGGCGAAGTCGTTGAGGCGGTGCCAGTCGAGCGCCTCGGGGTACTCCTCGGCGAACGAGCGCGGAACGTACCAGCCGACGTGCCCGGTGATCCCGAGCGCGCCGGCGTCCACCACGTGCTCCTTGCGCTCCACATACAGCTCGGCCTTCTCGGGGAGCGCGCCCCAGTCCTCCAGGATGGCCTGGACCGAGCCGTCGCCCAGGGCGTCCCAGGCCGCCTCCTGGTCGGCCTCGAAGCGCTCGACCGGGATGCCCAGCTTCTCCTCGAGCACATACGCCGCGACCGCCGCGTTGGCCTGGCCGCCGGGCCAGTCGGGCACGGCGATCAGGACGGGCGCCGGCTCGCCCTCGCCCAGGACGCCCCCCGCCAGGCTGCACGCGCTCACGGCGGCCAGGCAGAGGGCGCACGCCCCGGCGAGGAGTGGCTGACGTATGGGCATGGTGCGCAGTGTTTCAGATGAGACCCAGACCGCGGACCGCTTCGCGCTCCTCGGCCAGCTCACGCACCGACGCGTCGATGCGCACGCGGGAGAACTCGTTGATGTCGAGGCCCTGGACGATCTCGTACGAGCCGTTCGCCGCGGTGACGGGGAACGACGAGATCAGCCCCTCGGGAACACCGTACGAGCCGTCGGAAGGGACCGCCATCGACGTCCAGTCGCCCTCCTTCGTGCCGTTCACCCACGTGTGGACGTGGTCGATCGCGGCGTTGGCGGCCGAGGCGGCCGACGAGGCGTCGCGCGCCTCGATGATCGCCGCGCCGCGCTTGGCGACGGTCGGGATGAACTCGTCGGCCAGCCACGCCTCGTCGACGGCGTCGGCGGCGCTCTTCCCCGCGATCTCGGCGTGGAAGACGTCGGGGTACTGGGTGGCCGAGTGGTTGCCCCAGATGGTGAGGCGCCTGATCTGGTCCACGGGGGCGCCGGTCTTCTTCGACAGCTGGGACAGCGCGCGGTTGTGGTCGAGGCGCGTCATGGCCGTGAACCGCTCGGCGGGCACGTCGGGCGCCGCGGCCTTGGCGATCAGGGCGTTGGTGTTGGCAGGGTTCCCCACGACCAGGACCTTGACGTCGTCGGCGGCGTGGTCGTTGATCGCCCTGCCCTGCGGCTTGAAGATCCCGCCGTTGGCCTCGAGCAGGTCGCCGCGCTCCATGCCCTTGGTGCGGGGGCGCGCGCCGACGAGCAGCGCGACGTTCGCGCCGTCGAACGCGGCGTTCGGGTCGTCGGTGATGTCGATGCCGGTCAGCAGCGGGAAGGCCGAGTCGTCCAGCTCCATCGCGGTGCCCTCGGCGGCGGACAGCGCCGGGGTGATCTCCAGCAGCCGCAGGCGGACCGGGGTGTCGGGGCCGAGCAGCTGGCCCGAGGCGATGCGGAAGAGCAGGGCGTAGCCGATCTGGCCGGCCGCGCCGGTGACGGTGACGGTGACGGGGGTGCGGGACATGCGGAGCCTTCCCAGGTTAACGACCACTACCAGGCCAGGTTATCCCCCGGCCCACGGGCCCCCACGGGCGCCCGTGGGCCGGGCCCGCAAAGGCTCCCGGCGCGCCTTCGCGACCTGAGACAATGGCGCCCATGGCCACTCAACCTCTTCGCGTGCTGTCCGGGATCCAGCCCACGGCGGGCTCGTTCCACCTGGGGAACTACCTCGGCGCGGTCCGGCAGTGGGTGGCGCTCCAGGAGACGCACGACGCGTTCTACGCCGTCGTCGACATGCACGCGATCACCATCCCGCAGGACCCCGGGCAGCTGCGGCAGTCCACGCGGCTGGCCGCGGCGCAGCTCCTCGGCGCGGGCCTCGACCCGTCGCGCTGCGCGCTGTTCGTGCAGAGCCATGTGCCCGAACACGCCCAGCTCGCCTGGGTGATGAACTGCCTGACGGGCTTCGGCGAGGCGTCGCGCATGACGCAGTTCAAGGACAAGTCGGCCAGGCAGGGCACCGAGGGCACGACCGTGGGGCTCTTCACCTACCCGGTGCTCCAGGCCGCGGACATCCTCATCTACAACGCCCACCAGGTCCCCGTCGGCGAGGACCAGCGCCAGCACATCGAGCTGACGCGCGACCTCGCCGAGCGGTTCAACGGGCGCTACGGGCAGACGTTCACCGTGCCTGGCGCGTACATCCTCAAGGACGCGGCGAAGATCTACGACCTCCAGGACCCGTCGATCAAGATGAGCAAGTCGGCATCGTCGCCCAAGGGCATCGTGTGGCTGATGGACGAGCCGAAGGCGTCGGCGAAGAAGTTCCGCAGCGCCGTCACGGACACCGGCACGGAGATCCGCTTCGACCGGGAGGCCAAGCCGGGCCTGAGCAACCTCCTGACGATCTACTCCGCGCTCACCGGGATCTCGGTGCCCGAGCTTGAGGAGAAGTTCACGGGGCAGCTGTACGGCCCGCTCAAGACGGAGCTGGCCGAGGTGTTCGCGCACTGGGTGGCGCCGTTCCGGGCCCGCACCCTGGAGTATCTGAACGACCCCGCCGAGCTGGACCGCATCCTGGCGGACGGCGCGGCCAAGGCGCGCGAGGTCGCCGCCGCCACGCTCGCCGAGGTGTACGACAAGGTGGGCTTCCTGCCCGCGGGGCCGCGGGACTGAGCGGCGGGACGGGCTGAGCAACGAGACGGACAGACAGGACGGACAGACAGGAGGGCGAAGTGGTGGGGACGGTCACCCTCGGCGTGTCCATCCCGGTGCCGGAGCCGCACGGCAGCAGGTTGCAGCGCCGCCGCCTGGGCTTCGGGGACGCCGCGGCCTCGGGCATCCCCACCCATGTGACGCTGCTGCCGCCCACCGAGGTCGCGGCGGCCGACCGCCGGGCGATCGAGGACCATCTGGCCGCGATCGCCGCCGAGGCCAGGCCCTTCCCGATGCGGCTGCACGGCACCGGCACCTTCAGGCCGCTGACGCCCGTCGTCTTCGTGCGGGTGGTCGAAGACGTCTCGGCGTGCGGCTGGCTCCAGGAGCGGGTGCGCGCGCGGGGCGGCCCGCTCGCGCGCGAGCTGCCGTTCCCCTACCACCCGCATGTGACGGTCGCCCACGGCATCCCCGAGGACGCGATGGACGCCGCGCAGGCCGAGCTCGCCGCGTACGAGGCGGCCTGGACCGTCCCGGGGTTCGCCCTCTACGAGCAGGGCGCGGGCGGGGCGTGGAGCCTGCGGCGCGAGTTCACGTTCACGCCGTGCCCACGGCAGCGCGGCACGAGGGCGGCGTCGCGCGAGAGGCCCCTGGAGGCCGCGTAACCGCGGGGCGGCCCGCCGCCCCGCTGTGTCATCTCCCCTGCTGGGGGCACTCGCGTCTACCGTGAGCCCCGTCATGGACAGACTGACCAGGACGCGGGGGATCGGCCCCGCGGTGGCGTGGTTCCTGCGCGGCCGGGCCTGGCGCGTGTACCGGCACCTGGACGACAGGGCCTGGTCGAGGCTCGCCGCGGCCATCACGTTCACCAGCTTCATCGCGTTCTTCCCCGTCCTCGGCGTGGCCGTGGCCCTCGGGGTCGCGGTGCTCGGGCGGGGGCGCGTCGGCGACATCGAGCGCTGGGCCTCCGACCAGGTGCCCGGCATCTCCCAGCGCCTCGACCTGCACACGCTCTTCGACCAGGCGGGCACGATCGGCCTGATCTCCCTGCTCCTGGTGCTGCCCACGGGCGCGAGCTGGGTGGACGCGCTGCGCGGCTGCCTGCGCGCGCTGTGGGACCTGCCCGACCCCGAGGCGAACCCCCTGCTGCGCCGGGTGCGCGACCTGGGCGTGCTGGCCGGGCTCGGCGTCGTCTCGCTGCTCTCGCTCGGCGTCTCGGCGCTGGCGACCGGCGCCGTGCACTGGGCGGCGCGCACCGCGGGGACGGGGTGGCCGATCCGGGTGGCCGCCTATGCGCTCGCGATGGTCGTGACGTTCTTCCTGCTGGTCTATCTGCTGGTGCTGCTGCCCGGCGTGCGGCCGCCCAGGCGCGCCCTCGTGGCGGCGTGCGCGGGGGGCGCGGTCGGCTTCGAGCTGCTCAAGGCGCTGCTCGGCAGCTATCTGACGGACGTGGCCACCAGGAACGTGTACGGGGCGTTCGGCGTCCCGATCGCCCTGCTGGTGTGGATGAACCTGATGGCCAAGCTCCTGCTGATCTGCTGCGCCTGGACGGCGACCGCGGTCACTCCGGCGGAGCGTCCCCGCGCCGACGCCATGGACGCGACGGGCGGGACAGGCGGGAAGGACGCGAAGGACGCGGCGGGTGGGAAGGGCGCGAGGGGCGCGCCAGGGGAAGGGGATGGCGGCGGTGGAACAGATACGCCGCCCCCGCCACCACGGCCAGACCCGCCGCGGTGACCCCGAGCACCGTGAGCCCCGTGGAGGAGATCCCGTCTCCGCCGCCGCCCGCGGCGCCCTCCTGGCCCGTCGCGCCCGGACCCGCGGGGTTGGCCCCGTCGGCGTCCGCGCCGCCCGTGGCCTCGCCGGGCTCGCGCGGCGGGTCCTGCGGCAGCTCGCTCAGGGGCGGCACCAGCTCGCCGATCGGCTCCACCGAGTCGGCCGCCGCGAATCCCCAGTCGAAGAGGGCCGCGGTCTCCCGGTAGACCGTCAGGCTGTCGCCCTCGGGGTCCATCACGGTGACCAGCAGCACGCGCCCGCCGCGCTCGGCGACGCCGGTGAACGTGTACCCGGCGCCCGAGGTGTAGCCGTTCTTCACCCCGGCGACGCCCTCGTAGCGCTCGAGCCCGGGGGCGCCGACCAGCAGGCGGTTGGTGTTCTGGATCTCGTAGGTCTCCCGGTCATCGCCCTCGCCCTCGCCGGGGAAGTCGGCGCTGGGCGTGGCGGCGTACGCGCGGAAGTCGGCGTTCTGCATGCCGGAGCGGGCGATGAGGGTCAGGTCGTAGGCCGACGACACCTGCCCCTCGGCGTCGTAGCCGTCGGGGCTCACCACGTGGGTGTCGTTGGCCTGGAGGTCGTCGGCGCGCTCGTTCATCTCGGCGACGGTGGGCTCGCGGCCGCCGTTCATGGCGGTCAACGCGGCCACCGCGTCGTTGCCCGAGGCCAGGAAGACGCCGTGCCACAGGTCCTCGACGGTGTAGGTCGCGCCGTCGTCGAGGCCGACGGCGCTGCTGCCAGGGCCGAGGTCCGCCATGTCGTCGGGGTCGGCGACATAGGTGTCATCGCGGTCGAACTTCGGCAGCAGCGCGTCCGCGAACAGCATCTTCAGCGTGCTCGCTGGCGGCAGCGGCCGGTGGGCGTCGCGGGCGGCCAGCACGTCGCCGCTCTCGGCGTCGGCGACGATCCACGACCTGGCGGTGAGGTCGTCGGGCAGCGCGGGCGCGCCGTCGTCGGCGCGCACCTGAGGGCGGGGGCTGGCCAGTAGCTCGCCGCCCACCGCCGACCTCTCGGCGGGCGGGTCGTCGTCGTCGGCCGCGGCGCCAGTGGCGGGGGCGAGCAGCGCGGGAGTGACTATGGCCAGCACGAGCGCGCGAACAGGCATCCGAAGGGAGGGCGAGCGAGTGAACGGCACATCACGAACTTACCGTTGGCCGTCCCCGAGCTGACCAGTGGTGCGGCTCAAACCGGTGACTGGCCCCGATCCGGAGGACGCCCCGACGGCGCCGCATACTGGTCGGACAAGAAGCTGAAAGGACGTTCACCATGGGCGTTTTGATCGTCATCCCGCTGGCCGTGGTGGCGGTCGTGCTCGGCGCGATCCACTGGTATCTGTGGAAGCGCCTCGTGCGGGACGTCTCGGCGCAGGGGAGCCGGTACCGGACCGCGGGGGCGGTGGCGCTCGCGGTGCTTCCGGTGCTGGCGGTGTTCTCGTTCGCGGGGCGCGAGATGGGCGTTCCGTTCGGCGTGCAGCGGTTCACGGCGTGGCCCGGCTACCACTGGATGATCGCGATGCTCTATCTGCTGCTCACGCTGGGCGCGGCCGAGGTGGCCAGGCCGCTGGTCCTGCGGGTGCTGCGGCGGCGGGCGCGGGGGCGCGCGGCGGGGGAGCCCGCGTCCGAGCCCGAGCCCGAGCCCGCGTCCGAGCCCGTTCCCGTGGCGGCGGGGGCGGGCGGCGCGGGGGCGAAGGATCCGGCCGAATTCGCGGCGGGCGAGGTCGGCGCGGCCGGGGAAAGCGCTGGCGGCGAGGGTGCCGACGGTGGTAGGGGCGGCGGCGCGAAGGGCGCGAAGGACCTGAGGGCCCCGGACGACCCCGCCGAGCTGAGCCGCAGGCTGCTGGTCTCCCGCGCCGCCGCGCTCACCGCGGGGGTGGTCGCGGCCGGGGCCCTCGGCTATGGCTCGTGGAACGCGCGCAACCTCAGGACCAAGCACGTCACCGTTCCGCTGGCCAAGCTGCCCCGCGCGGCCCACGGCTACCGCGTCGCCGTGGTCAGCGACATCCATCTGGGCCCGCTCATGGGCCGCTCGCACTGCCAGCGCGTGGTGGACACGATCAATCGCGCCCAGCCCGACCTGATCACCGTCGTCGGCGACCTCGTGGACGCCGAGGTGGCCGACCTCAGGACCGCCGCCGCGCCCCTCGCCGAGCTGGGCGCGCGCGACGGCGCGTACTTTGTGACGGGCAATCACGAGTACTTCGTCGAGGGCACGGGGGAATGGCTCGACCACCTGCGCGAGCTGGGCCTGCGCCCCCTGGAGAACGCCCGCGACGAGCTGCCCCACTTCGACCTGGCCGGGGTCAACGACCTGGCGGGCGAGGGCACCGAGGGCGGCGGCCCCGACTTCGGCGCGGCGCTCGGCGACCGCGACCCGCAGCGGGCGTCGATCCTGATGTCCCATCAGCCGGTCACCATTCACGACGCGGTCGACCACGGCGTCGACCTCCAGCTCTCGGGCCACACCCACGGCGGCCAGGTCTGGCCGATCACCTATCTCGCCGCGCTCGCCAACCCGACCCTGGCGGGCCTCGAACGCTACGGGGACACCCAGCTCTATGTGAGCCGCGGTGCAGGCGCCTGGGGGCCGCCCGTCCGCATCGGCGCCGATCCCGATGTGACGATCATCACGCTGGAGTCGGGGCAGTCCTGACCTCGGCAAACAACAACTGAGTGCGATTGTCCTGTTTTCGTCTCAAGCTGTCGTGCGAGTCAACTATTCGTCCCGCTCCGGTGTCTTGGATAACGACCAGGGAACAAAGTGACAGCGTGGCGGACACACAACGCTGTGGCGGAGGTGCGGTGGGCAATGGCGGACGAGATCGAGATCGGGATCGAGGCCCTCGTCATCCGAGGCCGGGTGCGTGACTCCCTCGGGGTCGCGCTGCCTCGGGCCGTGGTGACCCTGACGGGGCCAGGGGGTGGGCGGAGCCTGGTGAAGACGCGCAGCGCGGACGACGGCGCCTTCACGGTGACCGCCCCGACGCGCGGGGACTACCTGCTGGCCGCGTTCTCCCCCCAGCTGGGCAGCCAGAGCGTGGCCGTCAGGCTCGAAGGGCGCCCCGTCGAGGTGGAGTTCCGCATCGATGTGCCGGGCGCCACACTTTCCGACTGACCCCGACCGACCCCGACCGACCCCGGGTGACCGCGCCCGCACCCCTCGGTGATCACCTCACCAGGTTCGAACACCCGTCGAAATCCCCGCACTTGCCCCGCTAGTTCCGTCACCGAAAGCGCTTCCCCTCCAGATCCGGGTCAAGTTGTGGCCGCACCGTTGTGCCCCGCGTGGTGCAGTGGTGTGGACCCTGTGGTTGGCTGAGCCACCGAGGTTTTTGCGAGAAAGGGTTCGGGGAGTGGCACGGATCCGGGCCAGATCGGCCATGGGCATCGGACTGGCCGTGGTGCTGGTCGTCGGTGCGATCGGCGGCTGGATGTTCTTCCGTTCGGACGGTGGTGACAAGGAACCGATCGTCGTGGGCAGCACCTCCACGCCCTCGATGCTCGACCCGGGCGGCGCCTACGACGCGGGCGCCGCCATGATGGTCAGCAACCTCTACCAGTCGCTGCTGACGTATGTGCCAGGCAACGAGCAGCCCGTGCCCGACGCGGCCGAGGCATGCGACTTCGACAACGACGAGCTGACGGTCTTCCGCTGCACCCTGCGCGCGGACCTGGCGTTCTCCACCGGTCGGCTGATGACCCCCGCCGACGTCAAGTTCTCCTACGACCGCATCCTCGCCATGGCCGAACGGGCCGAGCAGGACGAGGCGGACGACAGCATCCCGGCCGAGGAGAAGTTCAACTACGCGGGCCCCTCAAGCCTGCTCGCCTCTCTCGAGTCGGTCACCGTCGACGGCAGGGACATCGTGTTCCAGCTCAACCAGCCGGACGCGACCTTCCCGTTCATCGTGGCGGGCAGCGCGGGCGCCATCGTGGACAGCGAGAGCTACGAGGAGCTCGAGCCGCGCGACGACGGCTCCGTCGTCGGCTCGGGGCCCTACACGCTGACCGCGTACGAGCCCAACGAGTACGCCGACCTCGAGCCCAACCCCGAGTACCGCGGCGCCAACGAGCGCGCCGAACTCCCCATCCGCGTCCGGTGGTTCACCGAGGCCGAGGACGGCACCGCCGCCGACCAGCTGCTGGCCCGCGCGTGGGAGGAGGGCGAGGTCGACGTCAACGACGGCAAGATGCCGCCCGAGGTCCTCGCGGACATCAACCCCAGCGACCCCGACCACCGCTTCAGCGAGTCCGCCGCCGCCTCCATCCGTGTCATGGGCTTCAACACCCGCGAGGGCGCCCCCATGGCCGACGAGGCGCTGCGCAGCGCGGCCGCGGCGGTGCTCGACCGCGAGGCGATCACCCGTCATGTCCACGAGAACGCCGTCGAGGCGCTCTACTCCCTGATCCCCGTGGGCTTCGCGGGCCATGGCACGCCGTACTACGACTGGTACCGGGACGCGGATCCCGAGGAGCTGCGCGACGACCTGGAGGCGGCGGGGTACGAGCTGCCCGTCCCATTCGACCTCGCCTACTCGCGAGGCGTCCAGAACCACGAGGAGGCCGAGGTGATCACCCGCCAGCTTGAGGCGGACGGCCTGTTCGACGTCACGACGACCTACTACGACTGGTCCGAGTTCATCCCGCAGATCTACGGCTCCGCGCCGTTCGACGCCTACATCGTGGGCTGGGTGGCCGACTACCCCGACCCCGCCGCGTTCACCGACGTGCTGCTCGGCGAGGGCGACGGCCTCAACACCGGCTACAGCGACGACGGGATCAACGACCTCATCGCCCAGACGCGCGACGAGCCCGACCGCGGGCTCGCCGCCGACCGGTTCAAGCACATCCACGAGCTGGCGGCCGAGGCGGCGCCCATCGTCCCGATCTTCCAGGACGTGCGGATCACCCTGAGCGCCGAGGACATCACGGGCACTCAGCATCTGTCGAGCAACAGCGGCGTGTGGCGGCTCTGGGAGCTGCGCCGCATCTGATCCTTGCGCCATGATGCGCTCATGGCACGCCTACGGCACACGATCGTCCTCACGTCCGTCAGCCGTCCGCACGTCGAGAGGGCTCTCGGCGTCGCGCACGACGTCCTGGAGAGCCTTGGCACGCGCGGGTCCACCCTGCTCGCCGAGGACGGCCATCCCGTCGCTGGCGTCGAGCTGCGCTCAGGCGAGCACCTGCGGCCCGGCGCCAGATACGCGCTGGTGGACGGTCACGAGCAGGCGGTCGAGGCGGAGGTGCTCGCGTGGGACCGGGCGCGCGAGACCGGCGCGCGCTTCGAGGTGACGCACCCGGCGTACACGTTCCCCGACGGCGCGGAGACCTCGAGCGGCCGGGTCGTGTCCGTGGTGCGGCTGCACAGCGCCGACCGGCCCGAACGGCTCGACCTGGCCGTCGACGCGGCGCTGACCCGCGCCGACGGGCGGCGCAGGCGGCTGCGGTGGTTCACGCTCAACGGCACGCTCGACCTCGCGCGCTGGTGGCAGGCGCTCGAAGGGGCCGCGCGCTTCGGCGCGCCCGGCAGGCCCGCGTTCTCGCTGCGGATGCGGCACCCGGTACTGCGCGCCGCGTTCGAGGCCAACCCGCGCGAGGCCGCCGACGGAACGTGGCGCGTCGAGGTGGTCACGATGCTGTGCGGCCGCGGCCTGGCCCGCCCGGTCGCCGCGGTGCCGCTGCTGGTGACGCGGCGGATGATGCACCGGGCGATCGGCCAGGCGCTCGACCGCCTGGCCGACAACTGGCGCACCCACGTCGCCCCCGAGCTCAACCGCGAACCCGAGGAGCTGCGCCGGGAGTTGACGGAGCTTCTGTGTCGGGCGACGGTCAAGGAATGACGCTTGCCCCTGTGGCTTGGCCGTTGCTGGGTGCGGGTGGGTGAGGGGTGTCGCGGCTACCGCCGCGGGCCCGGCCGCTGGCCGGTGCGCAGGGGGCGATGCCGTGGACGACGGCCCCGTCGGCGCGCGCCGCGCGGCCCGTCCGCGGGCCGGTGAATGGGGTACGGCGTTCCCTGCGGCCTTGTCGGTCCGTCGGCGCGGGCCGCGCCGCGGCCACGTGTTCCGACGGTGCGGCCAGTTCGGCCACGGGCGAACCCCCGCGGTGGTAGCCGCAGCACCATTGGCCCACGTGCATCGGCCCACCGCGGGACCGTCGCGGTCAACTGCCGGGCCTGCGGCGGCAGGTGTCCCGTAGCCATCGGGCCAGGTATGCCATCCGTACTGGCTCACGGCCCTTCCCTCGCCGTGGCAGCCGCAGTCCCACTGGCCGACCCGCACCGGCCCGCGGGCTGGCCGCGTGACACGCGGCGACGGCAGGCTCACGGCCGAGTCAGCGGCGGCAGCCGCGGCGCCCCTCACCCACCCGCGGCGGGTGGCGGCTTCGCCGCCGCAGGTCTACAGCACCTTGCCCGGGTTCAGGATGCCTCTCGGGTCGAAGACCTGGCGGATCGCGCGTTGCAACTCCACGCCGTCCGGGCCCAGTTCGCGGGCCAGCCACTCCTTCTTCAGGACGCCCACGCCGTGTTCGCCCGTGATGGTGCCGCCGAGGTCGAGGCCGAGGGCCATGATCTCGTCGAACGACTCCCGCGCGCGGCGCGACTCGTCCTCGTCGCGGGCGTCGAAGCACACGGTCGGGTGGGTGTTGCCGTCGCCCGCGTGCGCGCACACGCCGATCGTCAGCCGGTGGCGTTCGGCGATGGCCGCCACCCCGTCGAGGAGGTCGGCGAGCCTGCTGCGCGGCACGCACACGTCGTCGATCATCGTGGTGCCCTTGACCGCCTCAAGGGCCACCAGGGCCGAACGCCGCGCGGCGAGCAGCATCTCCGACTCCGCGTCGTCATCGGCTGGCACCACGTCCGTCGCGCCCGCGTCCCGGCACAGCTCGGCGACCGCCGCGAGGTCGGCGCCCGGGTCCGCGGTGTCGAACGCCGCGAGCAGCAGCGCCCGCGTGCTCTCCGGAAGTCCCATGCGGGTCAGCTTGTTGACGGCGGCGATCGTCGTCGCGTCCATCAGTTCGAGCAGCGAAGGGGTGTGGCCTTCGGCCATGATCCGGCAGACCGCGTCGCCCGCCGCCGCGGCCGAGTCGAACTCCGCGGCCAGCACCAGCTGCCGCGGCGGCGCGGGCTTGAGCGCGAGCACCGCGCCCACGACCACGCCGAGCGTTCCCTCCGAGCCCACGAAGAGCCGCGTCAGGTCGTACCCGGCCACGCCCTTGGCGGTGCGCCGACCGGTCGTCAGGAGCCGACCGTCAGCCAGCACCACGTCGAGGCCCAGGACATACTCGGCCGTCACGCCGTACTTGACGCAGCACAGGCCGCCCGAGCCCGTGCCGATGTTCCCGCCGATCGTGCACTGCTCCCAGCTCGAAGGGTCGGGGGGATAGGCGAGGCCGTGGGCGGCCACCGCCTTGGACAGGTCGGCGTTGACGACGCCGGGCTCGACGACGGCGTACCGGTTGACCGGGTCGATCTCGAGGATCCGGTCCATCCGCACCAGCGAGAGCACCACGCACCCCTCGACGGCGTTGGCGCCACCCGACAGGCCCGTGCGCGCGCCCTGCGGGACCACGGGCACGCGCGCCTCGTGGGCGGTGCGCAGCACGTGGCGCACCTGGTCCACCGTGCGCGGCAGCACGACGGCCGCGGGGGTGCCCGCGGGGCAGAAGCTGGCCATGTCGTGGGCGTAGGACGCGGTGACATCGCTGTCGGTCAGGACCGCCTCGGCGGGCAGCCCTTCGCGCAGCCGTGCGACAAGAGTGTCCATAGCGGGAGTTTCGCATCGCCGTGCGGGAAATCCCATGGTCGGGACGGCGTCCGTTGTGCGAGGCTGCGCCGCGATGGAACGCGTCGTCGCCGACGGCTGGCTGCCGGTCTACGGGCACACCTCGACGCTCGACGAGTGGGACGAGTACGAGTGGTGCTGGACCGGCTCGCTCTCCCGCTGGGCGCTCGACCACCCCGACCACCCCGACCACCCCGACCACCCCGACCACCCCGACCACCCCGACCACTCCGAGGCGGCCGAGGCCCGCGCGAGCGCCGACGCCCACCGCACCCGCTGGCCGCACGGCTACCGCGGCACGCTGGGCTTTGTCACCCTGGTGCTGCGCGACGCGGCCTGAGGTGTTCACCCGGGGGCCCTCCACCGTTCACCGGGCGGGCGCGGGGACGGGCCACGATCCGGCGCATGAAATACCGAAGAAGCGCACTGCTCGGCACCGCCGTGCTGCTCGGCGCCACCGCACTCGCGCCCGCCGCGGCGCAGGAGGCGCGGGACGCGCGCGACGCTCGGCACGGGCGCCCCGGTGGCGAGGTGGAGCTGACCCTGCTCGGCCGGTACGAGTCCGGGTCCTTCGACGAGGCCGCGGCCGAGATCACGGCGTTCGACCCGGCCACCGCGCGGGTGTTCACGGTCAACGCCGAACGCGGCACCGTCGACGTGCTCGACATCGGCGACCCGGCCAACCCCGTCAAGGTGGCCGAGCTGGCCACCCCGGGCGCCAACAGCGTCGCCGTGCACGACGGGCTCGTCGCCGTCGCCCAGCAGGCGAGCGACAAGACGCGGCCGGGCACCGTGTCGTTCTTCCGCGCCGACGACGCCACCGAGGTCGAGTCGGTCACCGTGGGCGCGCTGCCCGACGCCCTGACGTTCACGCCCGACGGCAGCCGCGTCGTCGTCGTCAACGAGGGCGAGCCCGCCTCCTACTGCGAGGAGGACGGCTACGACCCGGAGGGCTCGGTGAGCGTCATCACGCTGCACGAGGGCCGCGTCGACAGCGTCCGCACCGCCGACTTCCGCGCCTGGAACGGCTCCGAGGACCGGCTGCGCCGCGACGGCGTGCGCATCTACGGCCCCGGCGCCTCGGCCGCGCAGGACCTGGAGCCCGAGTACGCGACCGTCTCGCCCGACGGGCGCCTCGCCTATGTGACGCTCCAGGAGAACAACGCGATCGCCGTGGTCGACCTCGCCAGGGCGCGCGTCACGCGCATCGAGCCGCTGGGCACCAAGGACCACTCGCGCCGCGGCAACGGCCTCGACCCGTCCGACGAGGACGGCGGCACCCACATCGGCCGCTGGCCGGTGCGCGGGCTCTACCAGCCCGACGGCATCGCCTCGTTCTCCCGTGGCGACTACCTGGTCACGGCCAACGAGGGCGACGCGCGCGACTGGGACTGCTACGCCGAGGAGGTGCGCGTCGCGGACGTCGAGCTGTCGCCGCGCGCGTTCCGCGACGCCGACGCTCTGCGAAGCCCCGAGGCGCTCGGCCGCCTGACCATCACCGAGACCTCGCCGCGCGACCGGCAGGGCCGCTACACCGAGCTGCACGCGCTCGGCGGGCGCTCGCTCTCGGTCCTCGACACGCGCGGCCGGGTGGTGTGGGACTCGGGCGACGAGCTCGAACGCCTGATAGCCGAGCGCTTCACCGACGACTTCAACACCGACAACACGGAGAACGCCCCCGACTCCCGCAGCGACAACAAGGGCCCCGAGCCCGAGGGCGTCACGGTGGGCCGGGTCGCGGGTACGGAGTACGCGTTCGCCGGTCTCGAACGCGTCGGCGGCGTCGTGGTCTACGACCTGTCGAATCCGCGCCACCCCGAGCTCGCCGGTTACGTCAACTCCCGCGACTTCGACGGCGACCCCGAGGCGGGCACGGCGGGCGACCTCGGCCCCGAGGGCCTGACGTTCATCCGCGCCCAGGACAGCCCGACGGACAAGCCCCTGCTGGTCGTCGGCTTCGAGACGAGCGGCACGACGGCGATCTACGAGATCGGCTGACGCCACCCCGCGACGACGCGCCCTTGGGGCGCGTCGTCGTGAAGGCCGCGTGATGTCAACCGTAGGAGCCCGAGCCGGAGATCGCAGGCCGCGATGCTTCGGTACTCCCGCACCCGGACGCGCCTCAGACGGAACGGACGGTACTCAGCCATGCCCTCGGTGTTCCCGAGGCCCGGGGCTGTGCCAGGGGTCAGAACCTGCGGGTGATCAGGGCCTGTTTGACCTCCTGGATCGCCTTTGTCACCTCGATGCCGCGCGGGCAGGCGTCCGTGCAGTTGAAGATCGTGCGGCAACGCCACACGCCGTCGCGGTCGTTGAGGATCTCAAGGCGCTGCTCGGCGCCCTCGTCGCGCGAGTCGAAGATGAAGCGGTGGGCATTGACGATCGCCGCCGGGCCGAAGTACTGGCCGTCGTTCCAGAAGACCGGGCACGCGCCCGTGCACGCCGCGCACAGGATGCACTTGGTCGTGTCGTCGAAACGCTCCCGCTGCTCCGCCGACTGGCGGCGCTCGCGCGACGGCTGGTTGCCCGTCGTCACCAGGAACGGCATCACGTCGCGGTACGCCTGGAAGAACGGCTCCATGTCGACGATCAGGTCCTTCTGGACCGTCATGCCCTTCAGCGGCTCGATCACCACCGGCTTGGCCTTGGGGCCGCCGCCGAGGTCGGCGATGTCCTTGATGAGCGTCTTGCAGGCCAGCCGGTTCTTGCCGTTGATGCGCATCGCGTCCGAGCCACAGATGCCGTGGGCGCACGAGCGGCGGAACGTCAGGGTGCCGTCCTCGTCCCACTTGATCTGGTGGAGGGCGTCGAGCACCCGCTCCTTGGGGTCGATGTCCAGCGTGAAGTCCTGCCAGAACGCGTGCTCGGATGACTCGGGGTTGAACCGCCTGATGCGGAACATGACCCGCGCGAGGTGGGACGAGTCGGCCATGCCCCCGGTCGGGGTCTCGGTCACCGTTGCCATCAGTACGTACGCTCCTGCGGCTGGTAGCGGGTCTGGACGACCGGCTTGTAGTCGAGCCTGATCGTCTCGTTTCCTTGGGAGTCCACTTCGCGATAGGCCATGGTGTGCCGCATGAAGTTGACGTCGTCGCGGTGCGGGAAGTCCTCGCGGTAGTGGCCGCCGCGGGACTCCTTGCGGGCCAGCGCCGAGACGACCAGCACCTCGGCGAGGTCGAGGAGGTTCCCGAGCTCGAGGGCTTCGAGCAGGTCGGTGTTGAAGCGCCTGCCCTTGTCCTGCACCGAGACGTTCCGGTACCGCTTGCGCAGCGCCGTGATGTCCTCCAGCGCTTCCTTGAGCGTCTGCTCGGTGCGGAAGACCATGGCGTTCTTGTCCATCGTCTCCTGCAACGCGCGGCGGATCACGGTCACCCGCTCGTTGCCCGTGGCGCCGCGCATGCGCGTCACCTCGTCGGCGACGAAGCGCGCCGGGTCGTCCGGAAGCTCCACCAGGTCCGCGCCCGCGGCGTACTCGGCGGCGGCGATCCCGGCGCGGCGGCCGAAGACGTTGATGTCGAGCAGGGAGTTGGTGCCGAGGCGGTTGGCGCCGTGCACGGAGACGCAGGCCACCTCGCCCGCGGCGTAGAGCCCGGGCACGACGTCGGTGTTGGTGGACAGGACCTCGCCGCGGACGTTGGTCGGGATGCCGCCCATCGCGTAGTGCGCGGTCGGCTGGATCGGGATGGGGTCGGTGTACGGCTCGATCCCGAGGTAGGTGCGCGCGAACTCGGTGATGTCGGGCAGCTTGGAGTCCAGCTGCTCGGGCGGCAGGTGGGTGAGGTCGAGGTGCACATGGTCGCCGTCGGGGCCGCAGCCGCGGCCCTCGCGGATCTCGGTGTAGATCGAGCGGGAGACGACGTCGCGCGAGGCGAGGTCCTTCATCACCGGCGCGTACTTCTCCATGAAGCGCTCGCCGTCCTTGTTGCGCAGGATGCCGCCCTCGCCGCGCGCGCCCTCGGTGAGCAGGATGCCCATGCGCCAGATGCCGGTCGGGTGGAACTGGAAGAACTCCATGTCCTCCAGGGGCAGTCCGCGCCGGAACGCCGCCGCCTGGCCGTCGCCGGTGAGCGTGTGGGCGTTCGATGTCACCTTGTAGAACTTGCCGTTGCCGCCCGAGGCGAACACGACGGCCTTGGCGCGGAAGACGTGCAGCTCGCCCGTGGCCAGCTCGTACGCCACGACGCCCGCCGCGCGGCGCACGCCGTCCACGGTGGTGAGCAGCAGGTCGAGGACGTAGAACTCGTTGTAGAACTCGACGCCCTCCTTCACGCAGTTCTGGTAGAGCGTCTGGAGGATCATGTGACCGGTGCGGTCGGCCGCGTAGCACGAGCGGCGCACGGGCGCCTCGCCGTGGTTGCGGCTGTGGCCGCCGAAGCGGCGCTGGTCGATCAGCCCCTCGGGGGTGCGGTTGAACGGCAGCCCCATCCGCTCCAGGTCGAGGACGGAGTCGATGGCCTCCTTGGCCAGGATCTCCGCGGCGTCCTGGTCCACCAGGTAGTCGCCGCCCTTGACCGTGTCGAACGTGTGCCACTCCCAGTTGTCGTCCTCGACGTTCGCCAGGGCCGCGGCCATCCCGCCCTGCGCGGCGCCGGTGTGCGAACGCGTCGGGTACAGCTTGGTCAGCACGGCGGTGCGGCTGCGCTTGGTGGCCTCGATGGCCGCCCGCATCCCGGCGCCGCCCGCGCCGACGATGACGGTGTCGTACGTGTGGATCTGCATCGCTCTCGTCATACTCTCGCGTCGAAGCCCCGGCGGTTCAGCTGATGTTCGGGTCGAAGGTGAAGATCACCAGGGTGCCAAGCAGCACGGTGAAGACCGTGGCCACATAGAGCAGCATCTTCAGCCAGAAGCGCGTGGAGTCGCGCTGGGCGTAGTCGTTGATGATCGTCCGCAGGCCGTTGCCGCCGTGCAGCATCGCGAGCCACAGCATCAGCAGGTCCCACACCTGCCAGAACGGCGAGGCCCAGCGGCCCGCGACAAACGCGAAGCTCACCTTGCTGACGCCGCCGTCGAGGACGAGCTGGATCACCAGGTGGGTGACCACGAGGACGACCAGGAGCACCCCCGACACCCGCATGAAGAGCCAGCCGTACAGCTCGAAGTTGGTCCTGGTGGTGCGCGGCGTGCGGCGCGTGCGGGCGCGCGGGGGCTCGATGACGGGCGCGGGGTGGTCGGGGCCGTAGCGCCTTCCGCCCTCGTCGCCCTTGGAGACCTCGCTGATCTCGATGGCCATGGTCATCAGCTCCCGAACAGCTCACGGAACGCGTGCCCGAGCACCGGATAGGCGGCGCCCGCCATCAGCGCGACCCAGACACCCACGACGGTCCACAGCATGGGCCGCTGGTAGCGGGCGCCGTTGGCCCAGAAGTCCACGGCGACGACGCGCAGGCCGTTGAGCGCGTGGAACAGCACGGCGGCCACCAGGCCGTACTCCATCACGGCCACGAGGGGCGTCTTGTAGACCTCGATCGTCTTGTCGTACGCCTCGGGCGAGACGCGGACGAGGGAGGTGTCGAGCACGTGGACGAACAGGAAGAAGAAGATGAGGACACCGGTGACGCGGTGCGCCACCCATGACCACATGCCTTCCCGGCCGCGGTACAACGTTCCTGCCGGCACGGAAGAACCCTTCACGAGCGGTGGTGCGGGCCCTGCGGCCCGGCCGGATACCGATCACCGGCCGCGGGTCATCGTAGCCGCGCGACGGCCCTGGCTCGGCCGCGGGAAGGCCGCTTCGATCATGGAGCCGCGGCGTTCGACGCCGGGTTGCCGACTCTTGGCCAACGGTTAACGTCGAACGTATGCGGCAAGCGCACTGGCGAATATTCGCACTGGTCGCGGCGGTGCTGGTCATCGTCGCGGGGGCCGTGGTCACCGTCACGACGGGGGACGAGGAGGCGCCACCCGAGCGCGGCCCCGGCGGGAGCGTCGCCGCCGCGGGGCCCACGGGTCCCGAGGGGCCGGTCGAGTCGATCCCCTCGGTGCGGTCGTTCGACGCCGCGTCGGGGCGCGGCTGGGCGCCGGGCGAGGAGACCCGCGTGGTCGCCGACGAGGACGGGCCGCTGGACGACGAGGCCGACCGGCTCGCCGACGAGCTCGACGTGCCGCGCGCGGGCGAGGGGGGCCGCGAGGGCGATGTGATCCTGGGCATCGACGACCGCGCGAACACCGGGGGAGAGGGGTACACGCTCGTCACCGAGGACAGCCGGGTCCGCATCGTCGGGCGGACCGAGGCCGGGGTCTTCTACGGCACGCGCACGCTGGTGCAGTCGGTCAACGCGAACGGCGGCACCCCCGAGGGCACCGTCACCGACCGCCCCGACAGGCCGCAGCGCGGGCTGATGATCGACATCGCGCGCAAGCCGTTCTCCGCCGACTGGATCGAGGACCGGCTGCGCGAGATGGCCGACCTCAAGCTCAACCAGCTCCAGCTCCACCTGAGCGACGACCAGGGCTTCCGCATCGAGAGCGAGAGCCACCCCGAGGTGGTCTCCGACGAGCACCTCACCAAGCGCGAGGTGCGCGACATCGTCCGGTTGGCCGAGTCGCTGCACATCCAGGTCATCCCCGAGATCGACAGCCCCGGTCACCTCGGCGCGGTGCTCGACGCGCACCCCGACCTCCAGCTGCGGCGGGCGGACGGCAGCGCTGCCGAGGGCGCGATCAACATCGCCGACCCGGCCGCGGGCCGCCTCATCGACGAGCTGCTGCGCGAGTACAAGGACCTGTTCCCCGCCCGCTTCTGGCACCTGGGCGGCGACGAGTACGCGGCCCTGCTCAGCAGCGACCCCGAGGCCACCTACCCGGGCCTGGCCAGGGCGGCGCGGGACCGCTACGGCGACGACGCGACCGTGCGCGACCTGGCCACCGGATGGCTCAACGACCGGGCCGAGGTCGTCACGGACCTGGACAGGACGCCCCAGGTGTGGAACGACGGCATGCACGCCGGGGGCGTCGTCGAGCCGAGCGAGGACCGGCAGGTGGCGTACTGGACGGGACGCGAGCAGGGCGCGAGGCCGCCGATCGAATATCTGGACGAGGGATTCAAGCTCGTCAACTTCAACTCGGAGTTCCTGTACTACGTCCTCGGCCAGCCCAATGGGTTCACCTATCCGACGGGTCAGCGCATCTTCGAGGAGTGGACGCCCGACGTGCTGCGTGGAACATCCCCCGTGCCTGACCGTTTCGCGGACGCGGACCATGTGCCGGGCGGCCGTTTCGCGGTGTGGTGCGATCTCGCGGACGCGCAGACGCCCGACGAGGTGGCGGCGGGGATCAGGCTGCCGCTGCGCGCGGTGTCCCAGAAGCTGTGGGATCCGTCACGGCCCGAGGGGACATGGGAGGAGTTCACGGAGCTGGCCGACCGCGTCGGGGGCCGGGGCTGAGCGGCCGCGGCAGCGGGTGGCCAGGGGTGCGGGCCGGGGTGGCGACCGGGGCGACAAAAGCCCCCCATGTCAGGGTATATGGGGTCATATCGGGGCATCGCGAAACAGCCGGGGTCGCCACCCCCCACAGGAGAGACCCCGGCTGCCGCGGGACGCGAGCTTGACGGGGCTCGCGTCCGCATCCCGTTCAGCGTCGGTGCGGGGCTTTCTGTTACCGAGCGGATACGGCCGGATGCGCCATGGACTCAGCCGTCGGTGACGCGTAGCGTTCAGACACCGGGGGCTCACAGTCACCAGCACGGGAGCAGAGCGCGGTACAGGGCCGCAAAGGGGGGCCGGGGAGTGCAGGGGGCAGACATCGATCTGACCGAGGCGGTGCACGCGGCGCAGGAGGGGGACGAGACCGCGTTTCAGGCGGTCTTCCGCGCCGTGCACCCGCGGTTGCTCGGTTATGTGCGCACGATCGTCGCCGAGCCCGACGTCGAGGACGTCACGGCCGAGGCGTGGCTGCACATATCGCGGGATCTGTCGAGGTTCAGCGGAGACGCCGACCGCTTCCGCGGGTGGACCGCGCGCATCGCGCGGAACCGGGCGCTCGACCACCTGAGGGCGCGCGGCAGGCGCCCGCAGGAGATGCGCGCCGACGACGACGCGCTCGCGGACATGCCGTCGTCCGCGGACACCGCCGAGGAGGCCATCGCCTCGCTCGCCACCTCGCGGGCGTTCCAGCTGGTCGCGGAGCTGCCGCAGGAGCAGGCCGGGGCCGTGGTGTTACGCACGCTGTTCGGCCTCGACTCCAAGCGGGCCGCGCTCGTCCTGGGCTGCCGCCCCGGCGCGGTCCGCACCGCGAACCACCGCGGTCTGCGCCGCCTCGCCGAGCTGGTGGAGCACGGCGAGGACTGAACGCGCCGGGCGCACCACCCCCGCGTGTAACGGAAATCGGGGCTACGGCGCAGTAAGGAACAGGCCGACTGGTCACCGGCCTACGGGGCGCTCCCCGAGGTCCCCCCCGTACCTCAGGAAGCCCCAGGCGCGGACGGGGCGGCATTCCCCCTAGCCCCGTCCGCGCACCTCGACCTCTCGCGCGGAGTGGCGCCGCGTCTCCACCGGTGGTGACGCGGGGCCGCGCACCGCGGCGCTGATCCGGGCCGCGCGCCCGTGTCCCGCACATCTCCCGCGTCGCCCCCGTCGCCCGCGTCTCCCGTGTCACGCGCATCTCGCGCCGGAGTGCGCGGAGTTCGGCGCGCGCCTCCCATGCACCGGGAGCGGCGTTCGCGCAACGCGCTCCCCCCGGCGAACGGGCGGCCGCACTTGCGCGCCACGGTGGGTGAGGTGTGCAATACGCTGCGTAGCGTCCGGGGGGCATGCGAACCCGCGGACCCGCGTCGACGCCCGCTCGCCTTCAGCCTCCCCCCGGGGGTGAACGACGGACGGCGGAGAGGGGGTATTTCTGTGAACTTCGTCTAATGCCAAGCTGAAGAGGGGCCCGAGACTCGTGAGTTGGTTTTAGCGTGTCATGCTGTTAACTGTTTGTTGTGACTGAGTTGGCCCGGCACTCGATACCGCTGCCTAATGTTCAATCCGTGCCCGTTTCATCCCCCACCCCACTCCGTGTGGCAGTGCTGGCGGATTCCGACACCCGGTGGAAGTGGGGCGCGCTGACCGCGCGCCGTATCGCTCCCGAGTCGACCGTCCACGGCTATCTGCTCTGGGGGCGCGCGACTCCCACGGAGCGCCAGCTGGCGGAGATCGGAGCGGACGCCGACGAGCTGCGTGAGGTCAGCGCGGCCGATTTCCTCGCCGACCTCGGCAAGCGCGCCCACGGCGGCGCGGACGAGGCGTTCGATGTCCTCGTGCTCGCGTGTGTCGGGGGCACCATCCAGGCCATGCTGCACGGCCTCGCGCGCGCCTGGCGCACCGCGGAGCGCCGCCCCGTCGTGGTCACCGGATATGTGGGCGTGGTCTATGAGAAGCTGCCCGACGGGCTGCTGCTGCGGCACGGCGCGGACCTGGTCCTCGCCAACAGCCGCTATGACGCCCGGCGTTTCCGCGCCGTCTACGAGGGTGTGCGGGCCGACAGCGGCGCGGTCACCGAGTGCGCGCTGCCGTTCCTCGACGGGCGCGCCTACGACCCGGGGCCCGCGCGGCGCGGGGAGCGGCCGTTCCGCGTGGTCTTCGCGGTGCAGCCGTCCGTGCCCGCCACCCGCAAGGACCGGGCCTATCTGCTGGACCGGGCCATGGAGCACGCCAGGCGCTTCCCCGACCGCGAGGTGATCCTCAAGCTGCGCAGCAAGCCGAGCGAGCACACCACGCACATCGAGGAGCTGCCCTACCAGCGCCTGGTGGAGCGGGCCAAGGAGGAGCAGCCGCCCAACTTCAAGCTGGCCTACGGGAACATGGGCGAGGTCCTCGACGAGACGGACCTGCTGGTCACCGTCAGCTCCACGGCGGCCCTCGAGTCCCTGCACCGCTCGGTGCCCACCGCGGTCCTCAGCGACCTCGGCATCCGCGAGCAGCTGGGGAACCACTACTTCATCGGCTCGGGCTGCTTCGCCTCGTGGGACGAGCTCGACGCCGGGTACCTGCCCGAGCCCGAGCCCGCGTGGCTGGCCGACCAGGGCATCGCCACGTCGCACGAGCACGCCTTCGCCACGGCGAGGGGCCGTCTCTCGGGGCTGCTCGACCAGCGGCGCCAGTCGGGCCTGCTGCCCCTCGCGCCGTATTACACCGTCCGCACCGCGCCCGGCTACCTCCCCGGCGTCCTGGCCCGCCACGGCCTCGACGTCAAGGGCGAGCCCAAGGCCGGTCACCAGGAGAGCGGCCCCGCCCAGGCGGGCATGCGCGCCGCGTCCCGCCGCCTCCTGCGCCGCACGGCGCGCGGCGCCTACCGGGCGGGCGTCCAGCGCGTCGCCCCCCTCATCCGCCGCTGGGGGCAGCTGTGACATCCGCCGTTGTGACATCCGCCGTTGTGGCCTCCGCCGTTGTGGCCTCCGTCGTTGTGACGTGGACGACTTCTCCCAACCGATCCCCCTCCCGCGGACTCATAACCGACGTGACCGACCTGCGAAGCGAAGGCGTGACCCCATGAGCACTGTTCTGGCCGTGATCCCCGCCCGCGGGGGCTCCAAGGGCGTGCCAGGGAAGAACCTCGCGCCGGTCGGCGACGCCCCCCTCGTCCACCGGGCCGTGCGCGAGTGCCGCGCCGCCCGCCTGCTGACCTCCGTCGTCGTCTCCACCGACGACCCCGGCATCGCCGCCGCGGCGCACGCCGCGGGCGCCGAGGTCATCGAGCGCCCCACCGAGATCTCAAGCGACACCGCGACGAGCGAGGCCGCGGTGCTGCACGCCATGGGCGTCTACGAGGAGCGGCACGGCGTCACGGTGGACGTCGTCCTGCTCGTCCAGTGCACCAGCCCGTTCCTCACCGGCGAGGAGATCGACGGCGTCTCGGCCGCCGTGCTCGACGGCGCCGACACCGCGCTGACGGTCGCCCCGTTCCACGGCTACGTCTGGCGCGACGGCGACGGCGACGGCGACAGCGGCGGCAAGGGCGACGGGAGCGGCGCGGGCGACGGGAACGGCGAGGCGCGCGCGTCGAGCGGCGGCTACGGCGTCAACCACGACAAGTCCTTCCGCCCCCGCCGCCAGGACCGGCCCCAGGACCTCTTGGAGACCGGCGCCGCCTACGCGATGCGCGCCGACGGGTTCCGCGAGAAGCGGCACCGCTTCTTCGGCCGCACCGAGCTGGTGCGCACCGACCCCGAGCGCGTGCTCGAGATCGACGACCCGCACGACCTCGCGCGCGCCCGCGCCCTGGCCCCGCTGCTCGACGGCGGGCCCACAGGGCTGACCAGCTGGCCCCTTCCCGACTACCTGCCCACCCGCGCCGACATCGACGCGGTGGTCCTCGACTTCGACGGCACCCAGACCGATGACCGGGTGCTCGTCGACTCCAAAGGACGGGAACTCGTCGCCGTGCACCGCGGCGACGGACTCGGCATCGCCGCGCTGCGCCGCGCGGGACTGCCCCTGCTGATCCTGTCCACGGAGGAGAATCCGGTCGTCGCCGCGCGGGCGCGCAAGCTGCGCATCCCCGTGCTGCACGGCATCGACCGGAAGGACCTCGCCCTCAAGCAGTGGTGCGAGGAACAAGGAATCGCGCCGGAGCGCGTGCTCTACGCGGGCAATGACGTCAACGACCTGCCGTGCTTCGACCTCGTCGGATGGCCGGTCGCCGTCGCCAGCGCCCACGACATCGTGCGAGGCGCCGCCCGCGCGGTCACCTCCGCGCCGGGTGGCGCAGGCGCGATCCGCGAGATCGCCTCGTGGATCCTCGGAAAGGAACTGACAGCATCATGACCCCTGGCAACCGCCTTCGTACCTTCGGAGACCGTGTCGTGGGCACCGGCCGGCCGGTCTACATCACGGGTGAGATCGGTATCAACCACAACGGCGACCTGGAGAACGCCTTCGCGCTCATCGACGCCGCCGTCGAAGCCGGCTGTGACGCCGTGAAGTTCCAGAAGCGGACGCCGGAGATCTGCACTCCGCGCGACCAGTGGGACATCGAGCGGGACACCCCGTGGGGCCGGATGACCTACATCGACTACCGGCACCGCGTCGAGTTCGACGAGGAGCAGTACCGCGCCATCGACGAGTACTGCGCCAAGCGCGGCATCCACTGGTTCGCCTCCCCGTGGGACACCGAGGCCGTCGCCTTCCTCGAGCGTTTCGACGTCCCGGCCCACAAGGTCGCCTCCGCGTCGCTCACCGACGACGAGCTGCTGCGCGCCCTGCGGGCCACAGGCAAGACGATCATCCTGTCCACCGGCATGTCCACGCCGCAGCAGATCCGGCACGCGGTCGAGGTGCTTGGCAGCGAGAACATCCTGCTGTGCCACGCCACGTCGACCTACCCCGCCAAGGCCGAGGAGCTCAACCTCCGGGTGATCCACACCCTTCAGGCCGAGTACCCGAACGTTCCCATCGGCTACTCCGGGCACGAGACGGGACTCCAGACCACGCTGGCCGCCGTCGCGCTCGGCGCCACCTTCGTCGAGCGGCACATCACCCTCGACCGCGCGATGTGGGGCTCCGACCAGGCCGCCTCCGTCGAGCCGCAGGGCCTTCAGCGGCTGGTGCGCGACATACGGATCATCGAGGAGTCCCTCGGCGACGGTGTCAAGAAGGTGTACGAGAGCGAGCTGGGCCCGATGAAGAAGCTCCGCAGGGTCAAGGGGGTCATCGCCGAGCGCGAGTCCGCCCCCGCGACCGTCTGAGCCTGCCTGGCCGAGCACACCCGCGATCGGACGAGAACGGGACGGAACACGCATGAGTGACGCGCGGTCGGAGACGCTGGCGTTCGCCGAGAGCCCGGTTCAGCTGCTCAACACGCTGGAGTGGGCGCACACTTCGGGACCCGGCGCCTTCACCGTGATCATCCTGCCACCCCACGACCCGACCAGCAGGGGCCAGTTGCGCCGCATGGCGCAGCTGGCCCGCGACTCCGGCTGCCGCGTGCTGTGGCGCGAGGCCAGGGGCGGCGCGGTGACCCCGTCGCGGGCCCTGGCCGCGCTCGCGGGCCCGCTCCGCAGGGCGCGGCGGCTGGTGATCGGCGATCCGTTCTCGCACTACCTCCAGCTCCTGCTGTCCATGGCGGGCCGCTGCGACATCGTCGTCGTGGACGACGGCACCGCCACCATGGAGTTCACCGCCCAGCTCTCCCGGGGCGAACGCCTGGTGCGCTGGCACAGGCCAAGGCCCCGCGGGCCCAGGTCGGTGCTGTTCGCGCCGGTCGCGCGCCGGGCCGTGCGCAGGCTCTCGCCCGCGGCGGGGCGCACGGTCGAGGTCTTCACCGTGATGCCCGTCAAGCCCGTGCGCGGCATCACCGTCACGGCCAACACGTTCGCCTGGAGCCGTTCCCACTTTCCGCCGCCCCGCCTCACCGGGCGCGCGGACCTGGTGGGCACCTCGCTGGTGGAGACGGGCGTGCTGCACGAGGACCGCTACATCGCCGAGGTCGCCGTGCTCGCCCGCGAGCACACCGTCACCCGGTACTTCGCGCACCGCAAGGAGAGCGGGGAGAAGCTGCGCCGCCTCGCCGCGGCGGCGGGCCTCGAGATCGTCAGGCCCGACCTCCCCCTCGAACTGGTCGCCCGCAGGGGCCCGATCGGCTCGAAGATCATCAGCTTCCCCTCGACCGTCGTCCACACCCTGCCGCACGTCCTGGCCGACACCGAGGTCGAGGTCGTGGTGCGGGACGTCGCCAAGACGTGGTTCACCGACCGCGTCACCGAGCGCGCCAGCGGCTTCCTCGCCGAGGTCACCAGCACGGCCAGGGGCGCCCACGGCCTCCAGCCCGGCTCGCAGTGAAACGCGACGCGGCCGATGTGAGACCAACATCACGCCGGCGCGCACGCCGCGTGCGAGGGCGAAATAACCCCTCATACCCAACCACACGCCGCTTCATGCGCCCGCACTCTCCTCCTCAGGCGGGAACTTCGCGTGATCGGCCCGCCCTTGCCCTCGAAACTTGGTTAACCTCGTCACATGAGTGAGCTGCCGCCTCCCCCGTCCGGTCCGACGTCTCACATGGACGATGCCCTGAGGCGTGAGCTCATCGACTTCCGCCGCGACATCCACATGCACCCCGAGCTCGGCGGCCAGGAGGTGCGCACCACCGCGGTCGTCAAGGACCGCCTCGAGCGCGCCGGTCTGAGCCCTCGCGTCCTCGACAGTGGCACGGGGCTCGTGTGCGACATCGTCCCGCCCGGCACCGAGGGCCGCCCGCTGCTCGGCCTGCGCGCCGACATCGACGCCCTGCCCATCCCCGACACCAAGACCGTGCCGTACTGCTCCACGATCCCGGGCCGCGCGCACGCGTGCGGCCACGACGTGCACACCACGGTCGTCGTCGGCACGGGCGTCATGCTGGCCAGGCTCGCGGCCGAGGGCAGGCTGAAGCGGCCCGTGCGGCTGCTGTTCCAGCCCGCCGAGGAGGTCATGACCGCGGGCGCCCGCGACGCCATCGAGTGCGGCGTCCTCGAAGGCGTCGAGCGGATGCTGGCCCTGCACTGCGACCCCAAGCTCGACGCCGGGCGCCTCGGCACCCGCGTCGGAGCGATCACATCGGCGGGCGACCTGGTCGAGGTCACCCTGTCGGGGCCCGGCGGCCACACCGCCCGCCCGCACCTGACCACCGACCTGGTGACCGCCGCGGCCAAGGTCGCCACCGAGGTGCCCGCGCTGCTGGCCCGCCGCGCCGACACCCGTTCCGGCATGGCGATCACCTGGGGCCGCCTCACCACGGGCCACGCGTCCAATGTCATCCCGGGGACCGCCGAGCTGTCCGGCACGATGCGCTGCCTCGACATCGACGCGTGGAACGCCGCCCCCGACCTGGTGCACGCCGCGATCGACGAGGTCGCGGCGCTCTACCGCGCCAAGTCCGAGCTGAGGTACATCCGCGGCGTCCCTCCCGTGGTCAACGACCCCGAGTCCACCGCCGTCCTGGAGGACGCGATGGCCGCCCGCTTCGGCGCCGACTCCGTCGTCGAGACCGAACAGAGCCTGGGCGGCGAGGACTTCTCGTGGTATCTCCAGCACGTCCCCGGGGCCATGGCCCGCCTGGGCGTGCGGCCTCCCGGCGACGCGTCGGCCACGCTCCGTGACATCCACCAGGGCGACTTCGACGCGGACGAGCACGCGATCACCGTGGGCGTCGACCTGTTCACGACGGTGGCCCTGAGGAGTTGACGCGCCGTGTTGCCTACACGTTGCGTTCACACCGATCTGATAACGGGAGGAGCACGAGGCCGACAGGCCGGTCTACGCGCGTTACGATTCGGCCAACAGCGCCGTAAGAGGCGCTTTCGACGGAAGGAATCGTCCTCTTGCGCCGCGTATCCAGGCTTGCAGCAACGATTGCCACCTCGGCGGTCATCGCGCTCACGGCGAGCGCCTGTGGTGAGAGCTCCACCGAGTCCAACCAGAACGACAACGAGGAGTCCGGCGAGCTCGGCGTCGGCATCGCCTTCGACGTCGGCGGCCGCAACGACCACTCGTTCAACGAGGCCGCGGCCCGCGGCGGCGACCTCGCCGAGGAGGAGCTTGGCGTCACCGTCGAGTACCAGACCGCGCGCAACGGCGAGACCGACGCCGACCGCGTCCAGCGCCTCACCGCGCTCGCGCAGGAGGGCTACAACCCCGTCATAGGCGTCGGCTTCCTCTACGGCAACGCGATCACCGAGGTCGCCGCCGAGTTCCCCGACACCACGTTCGGCGTCGTGGACTCCGTGCCCGAGGGCGACAACACCTACGGCATGACGTTCGCCGAGCACGAGGGCTCCTACCTCGCGGGCGTCGCCGCCGCCCTGAAGACCGAGTCGGGCCAGGTCGGTTTCATCGGGGGCGTCGAGAACCCCCTGATCCAGAAGTTCCAGGCGGGCTTCGAGCAGGGCGTCGCCGACACCGACCCCGAGGTCACCGTCGACGTCAACTACCTCTACCGCGACGACGACCGCGGCTTCAGCGACCCGGCCCGCGCCGCCGAGCAGGCGGACGGCATGCTCGGCCGCGGCGTCGACGTCATCTACACCGCCGCTGGCTCCTCGGGCCAGGGCTCGATCGAGCAGATCGCGGGCGTGGACGGCGCCTGGGCGATCGGCGTGGACTCCGACCAGTACGAGCAGCCTGGCCTCGCCGAGTACCAGGACTCGATCCTCACCTCGGTGATCAAGGGCGTGGACGTCGCCGTCTTCGACCTGATCGAGAGCGTCGTCAACGAGGAGCCGCTGTCCGGTCACCACGAGTACACCCTCGCGGAGAACGGTGTCTCGCTGGCCACCTCGGGTGGATTCATCGATGACATCGCCACGCAGCTTGACGAGGCGACCCAGCGGATCGTCGACGGAGACGTCGAGGTCCAGGACACCCCGCAGTAGTCCTGATCGGTAGCCCGAGGGCCATCGAGAAGTCCTCGGACACGGGCCGGATGCGCCAGGGGCGGTGTGACCCACCGCCCCTGGCGCCCGCTCCCGGCCCTCCCCGTCCCCGAGGAGAGTGCGCGTGATCCCAGCGCCCAAGAGCCCGCCGCCCGCCGAGGACGCCGTTCCCGCGGTGGAGTTGCGCGGTATCACCAAACGCTTCCCCGGCGTCGTGGCCAACCACGACATCGACATCACCGTGAGACGGGGCACGATCCACGCCCTGGTCGGCGAGAACGGCGCGGGCAAGTCCACGTTGATGAAGATCCTCTACGGGATGCAGCGGCCCGACGAGGGCGCGATTCTCATCGACGGCGAGCAGGTGTCGTTCCGCAGCCCCGCGGACGCGATCGCGCGCGGCATCGGCATGGTGCACCAGCACTTCATGCTGGCCGACAACCTCACCGTTCTCGAGAACGTCGTGCTGGGCGCCGAGCGGCTGCACGGCATCGGCGCCGCCGCCCGCCGCCGCATATCCGAGCTGTCCGACACCTATGGCCTCGGCGTCCGCCCCGACCTGCTGGTCGAGGAGATCGGCGTGGCCGACCGGCAGCGCGTGGAGATCCTGAAGGTCCTCTACCGGGGCGCCCGCACGCTGATCCTGGACGAGCCCACCGCGGTCCTGGTGCCGCAGGAGGTGGACGCGCTCTTCGACAACCTGCGGGAGCTGACGTCCGAGGGCCTGACCGTGCTGTTCATCTCGCACAAGCTGGGCGAGGTGCTGACCGTCGCCGACGAGATCACCGTGATCCGCCGCGGCACGACCGTGGACACGGTCACCCCCGAGGGCACGACGCCAAGGCAGCTCGCCGAGCTGATGGTGGGCAGCGAGCTGCCGACGCCCGAGACCCGCGAGTCGACGGTCACCGACGAGCCCGTGCTCACCGTTTCCGGGCTGCACCTGTCGGGCCGCGACGCCGACGGGCTGCCGCGCGAGGTGCTGGCCGGGATCGACTTCACGATCCACCGCGGCGAGGTGCTTGGCATCGCGGGCGTCGAGGGCAACGGGCAGGCCGAGCTGGTCGAGGCCATCATGGGCATCAGGCGCCCTGACGGCGGCCGGATCGAGCTGGGCGGCGATGACATCTCACACGCCCCCACCCGCAGGCGCCGCGAGGGCGGCATCGGCTACATCCCCGAGGACCGGCACCGCCACGGGCTGCTGCTCGAGGCGCCCCTGTGGGAGAACCGGATGCTCGGCCATGTCACCGAACCGCCCAACAGCAGCGGCCCGTTGCTGACCGCCGCCGCGGCCCGCGAGGACACCCGCCGCATCGTCGCCGAGTACGACGTGCGCACCCCCGGCATCGAGGTCACCGCCGGGTCGCTCTCCGGCGGGAACCAGCAGAAGCTCATCGTGGGGCGCGAGATGAGCCACCACCCCCGTGTCCTGATCGCCGCCCACCCCACGCGCGGCGTGGACGTCGGCGCGCAGGCGCAGATCTGGGACGAGATCAGGCGGGCCAGGCGCGAGGGCCTGGCCGTGCTGCTGATCTCGGCCGACCTCGACGAGCTGATCGGCCTCTCCGACAGCCTGCGCGTGATGTACCGCGGGCGGCTCGTCGCCGACGCCGACCCCGCCACCATCACCCCCGAGGAGCTGGGCACCGCGATGACCGGCACGGCCACGGGCCATCTCGAGCACGACGCCGCGTCCGGCGCCGCATCCGACGAGGCGCGCGGGGAGGAGAACGGTGAGTAGCCCGCTGCGCGTCGACCGCGAGAAGCTGGTCCTGGGCGTCGCCGCGCCGCTGCTCGCCATCGTCACCGCGGTCGCGATCACGTCGGCCGTGATGCTGATGACGGGCGACAACCCCTTCCGCGCGTTCTCCGTGATGCTGGACTACGGCTCCAAGAGCGACAGCCAGGTCTGGATCATCAACAAGGCGATCCCCTACTACCTGGCCGCCGCCGCCGTCGCCATCGGCTTCCGGATGAACCTCTTCAACATCGGCGTGGACGGCCAGTACCGGGTGGCGGCGTTCTTCGCCGCGGTCGTCGGCGGCGCGCTGAGCCTGCCGGGGATCGTGCAGATCCCGATCATCCTGCTGACCGCCATGGCGTGCGGCGCGATCTGGGCGGGCATCGCGGGCTATCTCAAGGCCACGCGCGGGGTCAGCGAGGTCATCACGACCATCATGCTGAACTTCATCGGCGGCTCGCTCATCGCCTACTTCCTCCAGGAGGGGCGCCTCGCCGAGCGCGACGAGAACATCGTCCACACCCCCGACATCCCCGACTCCAGCTTCTTCTTCGAGATCCCGACGAACCCCCACCCCGTCCATGGCTCGATCGTGATCGCCGTCGCGGTCGGCGTCGCCTACTGGTTCGTGCTCGGCCGCACGCGCTTCGGCTTCGACCTGCGGGCGGTGGGGCGTTCGGAGGAGGCGGCCGAGGCGAGCGGCGTCAGCGTCAAGCGCACCGTGGTCACCGCGATGCTGCTCTCGGGCGCGGTCGCGGGCCTGGTGGGCATGCCGACCCTGCTCAACGAGTCGGGGAACTACGGCATCGACTTCCCCGAGGGCCTGGGCTTCACCGGCATCGCCATCGCGCTGCTCGGCCGCAACCACGCCGTCGGCATGGGCCTGGCCGCGCTGCTGTGGGGCTTCCTCGAACGCACGGGCACCCAGCTGGAGTTCGAGGGCTACGACCAGGAGATCGTCGGCGTGATGCAGGGCATCATCGTCCTGTCCGTCGTGGTCGCCTACGAGCTGGTGCGCCGCTGGGGCGTCAGGCGCCAGCAGCGGCAGGTCGGCGAGCAGCTGGTCGCCGCCAGGAACGGCAGATCCGCAACGGACCCGGCGGAGGTGTCCGCGTGACCACCCTGTCCACCCTCGCCGAGAAGGTGCGCTCCCGCCGCCCCGCGGCGCACGAGCCGCGCCGCCGCATGAGCTACCCGGTCGTGCTGCTGCTCCTGGCCGGGGCGTTGCTGCTGCTCTCCCTGGTGCGGGCCGTCACCGGCCAGCAGAGCCTGACGTCGTCCGACCAGTGGGGCGCGGCGATGGGCTTCGCCGTGCCGATCGGCCTGGCGGGGCTCGGCGGGCTGTGGGCCGAACGCGCCGGTGTGGTCAACATCGGGCTCGAGGGCATGATGATGCTCGGCCTGTTCGCCGCGGGCTGGATCGGCTGGCAGCACGGGCCTTGGGCCGCCGTGGTGGCGGGCATCGTCGGCGGCGCGCTCGGCGGGCTGCTGCACGCGCTTGCCACCGTGACGTTCGGCGTGGACCACATCGTGTCCGGCGTGGCGATCAACATCCTGGCGCTCGGCGTCGTGCAGTACCTGGCCAAGCTGTGGTTCGCCGCGGACGGCAGCGAGGCCGTGGCCAGGGGCGGCAACGACAAGCAGTCGCCGCAGATGGAGCGCATGGAGCCGTTCACCGTGCCCGGGCTCGGCGACTGGCTCGGGGACATCGACGAGCGGAACTGGTTCCTGGTGTCCGACCTGGCGGGCATCCTGCGCGCCGCGGTGCACGAGGTGTCGTGGCTGACGCTGCTGACCGTGCTGATCTTCGTGGGCACGTATCTGGTGCTGTGGAGGTCGGCGTTCGGCCTGCGGCTGCGCTCGTGCGGCGAGAACCCCCAGGCCACCGAGTCGCTGGGCGTCAACGTCTACCTCTACAAGTATCTGGCCCTGGCGATCTCCGGTGGGCTCGCGGGCCTGGGCGGCGCGTATCTCGCGGTGCTGATCCGGATGTACCAGGACGGCCAGACGGGCGGGCGCGGCTATCTGGGCCTGGCCACCATGATCTTCGGCAACTGGCGCCCCGGCGGGGTGGCCACGGGCGCGGGCCTGTTCGGCTTCATGGACGTGCTCCAGACCCGCGACCGGCCCGTGGTGCACGCCACGCTGCTGCTGTTCGCGCTCGGCCTGCTGTGCCTCGCGGCCTGGCAGCTCTACCGTGGCAAGCGCGTCCAGGCCCTGGCGGTCGCCGCCCTCGGCGTCCTGCTGTGGATCTGGTACGCGACGACCGACTCGCTGCCGCTCGAACTGGTCACCGCGAGCCCGTACTTGACGACGCTGCTGGTGCTGACGTTGTTCGCGCAACGGCTGCGGACACCCCGCGCGGTCGGAAAGCCGTATCGGAGAGGACAGGCAACATGACGCGTTCCGGCGCCCCCGAGCCCGTCGACGGTGTCGTTGCCCGCGACATCGACTGGGAGGCGCTGGACGCGGCGGCGCGCGAGGCCATGTCCCGGGCGTACGCGCCCTACTCGCACTACCCCGTGGGCGCCGCCGCGCTCGTGGACGACGGCCGCACGGTGACGGGCTGCAATGTGGAGAACGCCTCCTACGGGCTCGGCCTGTGCGCCGAGTGCGGCCTGGTCTCCGCGCTGCACGCCACGGGCGGCGGCCGTCTGACGCACTTCACGTGCTGCGACGGCACGGGCCGCGTCATCACGCCGTGCGGCCGGTGCCGCCAGCTGCTGATGGAGCACGGTGGCCCCGGGCTCGTCCTCCGCACGCCCGAAGGCATCCGCACGCTGGGCGAGTTGCTGCCGCTGGCATGGCACCTTGAGCAGTGACACCCGGCGCAGTGCCACCCCCGCCGACGTAACGAGTGAGCCCATGGACGCCATCACCATCATCCGCGCCAAGCGCGACGGCCACGCCCTGACGCCGGGGCAGATCGACTGGGTCATCGACGCGTACACGCGCGGCGAGGTCGCCGACGAGCAGATGGCGGCGCTCGCCATGGCGATCCTGCTCAACGGCATGGACCGCGCCGAGATCGCCCGCTGGACGGCGGCGATGATCGCCTCGGGCGAGCGCATGGACTTCTCGTCGCTGCCGCTGCCCACCGTGGACAAGCACTCCACGGGCGGCGTGGGCGACAAGATCACGCTGCCGCTCGCCCCGCTGGTCGCGGCGTGCGGGGCGGCCGTTCCGCAGCTCTCGGGCCGTGGCCTCGGCCACACGGGCGGCACGCTCGACAAGCTGGAGTCGATCGCGGGCTGGCGCGCCGGGCTCGCGGGCGACGAGGTGACGCGCGTGCTGCGCGAGACGGGCGCGGTGGTGTGCGCGGCGGGCGAGGGTCTGGCGCCCGCCGACCGGAAGCTGTACGCGCTGCGCGACGTCACGGGCACGGTCGAGTCGATCCCGCTGATCGCCTCGTCGATCATGTCGAAGAAGATCGCCGAGGGCACGGGCGCGCTGGTGCTCGATGTGAAGGTCGGCTCGGGCGCGTTTATGAAGAACGAGGCCGACGCGCGCGAGCTGGCCGCCACGATGGTGGAGCTGGGGCGCGACCACGGGGTGCGCACGGTCGCGCTGTTGACCGACATGTCCACGCCGCTGGGCCTGACGGCGGGCAACGCGCTCGAGGTCCGCGAGTCGGTCGAGGTGCTCGCGGGCGGCGGCCCCGCGGATGTGGTGGAGCTGACCCTGGCGCTGGCCAGGGAGATGCTGGACGCGGCGGGGCTGCCGGACGCCGACCCGGCAAGGGCGCTGGCCGACGGCTCGGCGATGGACCGCTGGCGGCGCATGATCGCCGCGCAGGGCGGCGACCCCGACGCGCCGCTGCCCGAGGCGAAGGAGCGGCACACGGTCAACGCCCCCGTGAGCGGCACGTTGACCGGGCTTGACGCGTACGCGGTGGGCGTCGCCGCGTGGCGCCTCGGCGCGGGCCGGGCCCGCAAGGAGGACCCGGTGCAGGCGGGCGCGGGCGTCGAGCTGCACGCCAAGCCGGGCGACCGGGTGCGCGCGGGCGAGCCGTTGCTGACGCTGCACACCGACACCCCCGAGCGCTTCGAGGCGGCGCTCGCCGAGCTGGGCGGCGACGCGATCCGCGTCGCGCGCGAGGGCGGGGCACCCGCGCGCTCCACCGTTCTTGACCGGATCGCGTAGCGCGACCTGATCCGCGGCGGTCGTTCGGGCGTCGCCGAGGCGTTCCGAAACGTTCAGGGCGACGTATCGACCGGCTGTCCATAATGTCGGAATTCTTGACATGATCGGGTTCGATGCCTTGTACCCTGAAGAACGGTTGTGAAGGACCGGATCGGCGGGAGGTGAAGCTGCGATGCGCAGTGAGCCCCCCAGTCATCCCCCGCGCCACGCCATCCCGCCCAGGTAGCCCCACGGCCTGCGGCGGCGGGCGTGCGCGCGCACTCCGGATGTCCGTGACCGCCTTCCGCCTCCTGGGAGTTCTCCCGTCATGACCCACCTGCCCGCCCTGCTCGAAGAGCACGACCTCGCCGGGGCGCTGGAGTGGCTGGAGACGCAGCCGCCCTACGCCATCGCCGACGAGATCGCCCGCATGGACCCGGTCGACTCCGTCGTCACGTTCCGGCTGCTCGACAAGGACCGCGCCCTCGAGGTCTTCGAGGAGCTGGATCCGGTCGATCAGCAGGAGATCCTTCAGGGCCTGCGCGACCAGGCGTTCCGCGACCTCGTCGAGAACATGGACCCGGACGACCGGGCCCGCATGCTCAACGAGGCCCCGGCCAAGGTCGCCCAGCGCGTCCTGGCCGGACTCAGCGCCCACGAGCGGCAGATGACCGCGGCCCTGCTGGGCTACCCCGAGGGCTCGGTCGGCCGGTACATGACGCCCGAGACGGTCGCGCTCCAGCAGGATCTGACGGTCAGCCAGGCCCTCGAGGTCGTCAGGCGGCGCGGGGCGCGCGCCGAGACGATCTACACCCTGCCCGTGGTGGACCGGGGGCGGCGGCTGACCGGGATCGTGGAGCTGCGCGAGCTGGTGCTGTCCGAGCCCGGCGCGCCGGTGTCCGCGCTGGTGGTGACCGAGCCCGCCAAGGCGAGGGCCACGGACCCCGCGGAGGACGCGGCGCGCCTGATGCGCGAGACCAACGTGCTCGACCTGCCGGTGGTGGACAGCGAGGACCGCCTGGTCGGGCTGCTGACCAGCGACGACGCGTTCGAGGTCATCGAGGCGGCTGACACCGAGGACGTGGCGCGGCAGTCGGGCGCCGAGCCACTGGAACGCCACTACATGTCGGCGAGCGTCTTCCGGCTCTCGCGGACCCGGGTCGTCTGGCTGATGCTGCTCATGGTGGCCGCGACCCTGACCGTTTCCGTTACCCAGCTATTCGAGGGCGAGCTGAACGCCGTTACGGATCTGGCGCTTTTCGTTCCGCTGCTGATCGGTACCGGGGGCAACTCCGGCGCGCAGGCCGCCACCGCCGCGGTCCGCGCGCTCGCGGTGGGCGAGGTGCGCACGTCCGACCTGCTCCGGGTCGTCTGGCGCGAGTGCCGCACGGGGCTGCTGCTCGGCTGCATGCTGGCCGTGGTCGGCTTCCTCGTGGGCGGCCTGTTCGTCGGCTGGGACGTGGCCGCGGTGGTCGCCGTGACGCTCGTGGTCATCTGCGCCTGGGCCTCCACGGTGGGCGGCACGATGCCGCTGCTGGCGAAGAAGCTGCGCATCGACCCCGCGGTGGTCTCGGCCCCGATGGTCACCACGCTCGTGGACGCGACGGGCCTGGTCATCTACTTCTCCACGGCCAAGGTGATCCTGGGCATCTGAGGGTAATGCGCGGAAGAGTTCACGTCATTGCCCGGGTCAGATGGACGGAACCCCTGCTGCGGCCCGCGATTCGTCCGAGGGAAATGCTGCGACGACCGCACGGTCGAAGGGCTCCTTCCGCAACCGCGTCTCTCGCCGCTGCACCCGGGCCTTACCACAGGAGTGCTTCCTGATGTCGTGATCCGCGGAATCCGCTGGTGCCTCCGGAGCAGGCCGGGAATGGTTGCGACCATGGTCGAGATGTATGTCACCTGAGCTTCCGATCAGTTGCCCACCGAGCCGGAACGTGACCGCCGTGCCTGTACCGGCGTTTCCACGACCCATGGAGGAATGAGTGACCAGCACGTCTGCCGACGACACCAGCGCATCGAGGACGGACGACGAAGCAGCCGCGCTGCGGGCGGCCATGGTGAAGGAACTGCGCAGCCTGGAGGCGATCACATCCGAGCCCGTGGCCGCTGCCTTCACGGCAGTGCCGCGGCACACGTTCGCCCTCGACGAGCCGTTGGAGAAGGCGTACGACGCGGATCGCGCGCTGGTGGTCAAGCGCGGCCAGGACGGCGCAGCTCTCAGTTCCCTGTCGGCCGCTCACATCCAGGCGGTGATGCTGGAGCAGGCCGGTATCGAGCCGGGCATGCGGGTGCTCGAAGTGGGCTCGGGGGGATTCAACGCGGCTCTTCTCGCCGAACTCGTCGGCGATGACGGGACGGTGGTCTCCGTTGATATCGATGCGGAGATCGTCGAGCGCGCCCGCACCTGCCTGGACGCGGCTGGCTACGGCCAGGTCAAGGTGGTGCTGGCCGATGCCGACAACGGTGTGGTCGCGCACGCGCCCTATGACCGGATCGTGGTCACGGCAGGAGCGTGGGACGTCCCTTCGGCGTGGCGGGAACAGTTGTCCGAGTGTGGCAGGATCGTCGTCCCGCTGCGTATGAGGGGACTCACCCGCTCTATCGCGTTCGACCGGGACGGTGAGGGGCTGGTCAGCGGAAGTTACCGCCTGTGCGGTTTCGTGCCCATGCAGGGAGCCGGCGCCTATACCGAGCGGCTGGTCCGGGTCGATGAGGGGATCGCGCTGCGGGTCGACGACCAGCAGCAGGACTTCGACGTCGAGGCCGTGGCAGCCGCCGTGCGGACGCCACGGCTGGAGCTGTGGACTGGTGCGGCGTTCGACCTGCCCGACGAACTGGAGTTGTTCTTGGCGGCCAGCACGCCCGAGATGGTGATGCTGCACGGCAGGCAGGATGTCGTCGATCAGGGCTTCCTCGCGCCGTCGGTGACGCGCGGCGTGCCCGCGCTGGTCGACGGCGGCAGCTTCGCGTACCGGACCAAGCGGCAGAACGCTGCGACCGGCGGGTTCGAGAGCGGCGTCTTCGCTCACGGCCCCGACGCGCAAGCGGTCGCGGAGCGGTACGCCGACTTGCTGCGCCGGTGGGCGTCCGATCACCGGCGCCGCGGTGCGGCCCACCTCCGGTACCGGCCGATGCCCGCCGGTATGGCTGAACCGGCCCCAGGAGTGATCGCCAAGCGGCTTGGCGCCGTCGAGATCTCCTGGCGCTAGGCACCCGGCCCCGGCAGACCTTCGCGGGTGCGGAAAAGCATGCACCACCCAACTCACAAGGAGGAACGTATGTCTGTCTACCCCGAGAGCGCGGCGGTCACCGGCGTCCCGCCCTCAACGGGCCACGAGGAGATCGTCGATGGCTGGGACCTGGATGTCTCCATCGTCGAGTCCGGCCCGGAAGCCGACAAGCTCATCCAGATGACCGACGACGGCTGCGGCAAGACCTGCCAGTCCGCCTGCTCGACGACCTGCCCGTAGCGGGCCATCCGGATCCCCGACGGCCGCGGTGTCCGGCTGGTCGCAGCAAGCGGCCGGTCGGATACCGCACTTCGATGGAGGACGCCGGTGTACCAGTACAGCGATGCCGCGATGGTGCGTGCACTGGCCTGGCCGCCGGGCCACCCCGTACCGTCGTGGCCCGATCTGACCGGCGAGGCAGACGCAGCGGCGTCCTGGCGGCCGTGGCTGGAACAGGCCCTGCGAATACCGGGCTTCGCCGCCGCCTTGGAGCAGGCCGCCCCCGTGCTGGCCCGACGTGTACGAGACATCTGCGAGGGCCGGGAGCTTCCCGAGAACGCCGTCCGCAAGGTGGTGATGGCAGTGATGCGCTATGTGCTGCGCGCTTCGGGACGGGCCACCCCCTTCGGCCTGTTCGCCGGAGTAGCGCCAGCGGAGATCGCCAAGGCAACGGCCGTTCGCCTGGGTACCCGGCACCGGGCCATCGCCGGGCCGACGGCCGAGTGGCTTACGGCGGTCATCGAACGCCTGGAGGCCGAGCCCGCGCTCCAGCCGCACGTGACGGTCCAGGCCCATGCGCTGGTCGTCGAGCGGGACGGTCATCTGGTGCTGGAACACCGCGGCTCCCGCGCCTCCGGCCGGGCACCAGCCCGTGTCACGGTCCGCGCCAGCACCCCCGTCACCTCGGCCATGGACGCCGCGCGCAGCCCCATCCTGCTGGCAGACCTTGCGGGAAAGCTCGCCACCGAGTTCCCCGGCGTGCCTGCAGGCGTCATTGCGCGTCTGCTGGCGGGCCTGGTCGACCAGCGCTTCCTGGTCACCAGCCTGCGCCCTCCGATGACGACGGCAGACCCGCTTGGCCATCTCCTCGCCGCCCTGCCCTCCGAGGCAGCCGAGACGGTCCCTGCCGTGGCCGAGACGGTCAAGCAGTTGCGCGAGATCGCCGACGGAATGGCACGGCACAACGCCGCCCGCACCCCCGACCTCGCACACACCGAGCGTCGTCGGCTCACCGCCGCGATGCGGAACCTGGCCCCTGTCTCCGGGCCCGCGCTCACCATTGATCTGCGGCTGGAAGGAGGGGTGACGATCCCGCGTCTGGTCGCGGAGGAGGCCGCTCGGGCGGCGGACGTGCTGACGAAGCTGGCTGGTCGCCCCGCTCTCAGCGCAGCATGGGTGGCCTGGCACGGCCGCTTCCTGGAGCGCTACGGTCCGCGTGCCCTTGTACCGCTCCTCGACGCCGTGGACGGCGACATCGGACTCGGCTACCCGGCCGGCTTCCTCGGCGCACGCCCGGCCCCGACGGGCAGAACGCTGACCGAGCGGGATACGAAGCTGCTCACCCTCGCGCAGAACGCGGCGCTGCGCCGACAGCACGAGATCGCACTCGACGAGACCACGGTCTCCGACCTCGCAACCCCACTCCCCCCGGATGCGCGCGTCCAGCCGACCACCGAACTGACCGTGCGCCTCCACGCCACCAGCCCTCTCGCCCTGGACGCCGGAGACTTCACACTGGCGATCGTCGGGGTATCGCGCGCAGTCGGCACCACCGTCGGCCGTTTCCTGCACCTGCTGGATACCGACGACCGGGAGCGCCTGGCGAAGACCTTCTCGACCGGGCCGGGCACCAACGAGGGCGTGCTGACCGTACAGATCTCCGCGCCCCCGCTGTATGCGGGCGCCGAGAACGTCGCCCGCATCCCCCGCGTCATGCCCACGCTGCTCGCCCTGGGCGAGTACCGCGACCCCGGCGCGCAGACCGAGGTAGGGCTGGAGGACATCGCCGTCACCGCGGACGTGGACCGCCTTTACCTGGTCTCCGTCTCCCGCCGTCGCCCGCTGGAGTTCATGACGCTCAACGCGGTGGAGCCGACTCGCTACACGCATCCGCTGGTGCGCTTCCTCACCGAGGCCACCGTCGCGCTGAGCATCCCGTGCACTCCCTTCGACTGGGGAGCCGCAGCCGCGCTGCCGTTCCTGCCCGCGCTGCGCCACGGCCGTACGATCCTGTCTCCGGCACGCTGGCGGCTCGTGGCCACCGACCTGGCCAGCGACGATGCGGAGTGGACGGAATGGGACGAGTCCCTGGCGGTGTGGCGGAACCAGGTCGCTGCCCCGAGCACGGTCTATGTCGGCGACGGCGATCAGCGCATCCGCCTGAGCCTCGCCGAGTCTTCCCACCGGGCTCTGCTGCGTGCGCATGTGCAGCGTGAGGGCATCGCCGTGCTCCGCGCCGAGCCGACCGCCGGTGCGGCGGGATGGGCAGGCGGGCGCGTCCACGAGATCGTCATCCCCCTGGCCTCCGCCACAAAGCCGCGGCCAGCTCCGCGGTGGCTGGACACCGGGCAGGCGGTCCGGCGTGATCACGGTCATCTGCCCGGGTGCGGCGGGCGGTTCTTCGTCAAGCTGTATGGCCGTCCGGATCACTACGGCAGCATCCTCACCCGCCATCTGCCCGTTCTGCTCGGTGAGGTGGGCGATGAGGTGCGGTGGTGGTTCCTGCCCTACCACGACCCCGAGGACCATCTGCGGCTGCGGCTGTCCGTTCCCGTCGGCGGGGTCGCGAGCGCGTCCGCAGCGATCGGAGCATGGAGCCAACGGCTGCGCCGGGCCGGTCTGGTCGCCCGGGTGCAGTGGGACACAGACTTCCCCGAGACCGCCCGCTTCGGCGGCGCGGCGATCGACTCCGCTGAGGTCTACTTCGCCGCGGACTCGCAGGCCGCTGTCGCGCAGATCGCGGCGAGCACGGCGAAGGGCGGCCCCCATGCGCAAGCCCTGACCGCCGCCAGCATGCTCGACCTCGCGACGGGCCTCATCGGCAACACCGCCGAGGCGATGACGTGGCTGATCACCCACACACGAACGACGACCACGCCTCCGGCCCGCCCCCTCTACAACCAAGCCGTCGCCCTGGCCAACCCGAACCACCACAGGCACCTCGCCAGCCAGCCCGGGGGCGAGCAGATCGTCACGAGCTGGTCCCAGCGCCGGGACGCGCTGGCCGCCTACCGCACCGCTCTCGAACAGACCGGCTCAACAGACGCCATTGCCCAGCTGCCCGAACTGCTGCACCTGCACCACACCCGCATCGCCGGAGTCGACCTGGAGGCCGAACGCCAATGCCTGCACCTGGCCCGCGCCGCGGCGCTGAGCTGGACCGCACGAGCGCGGGGAACGTCATGAGAGCGAACCCGGAGGCGCTGGACGCAGCCGATACGATCGCCGCCGTACTGACCGACCCGCGCACCGCCTGGGCCACGGCGCCGCCCGGCGGCCGGGCATGGCCACAGTCACTGGCGGGCGGCGCGGCCGGGGTCGCACTGCTGCACATCGAACGCGCCCGCTCCGGCCGCGGTGACTGGGCCACGGCCCACGCCTGGCTGTCCTCGGCCGCCGCCGGAAACCTGACCGCCGCAGCCAATGCGGGCCTGTACATGGGAGCCCCGGCCCTGGCGTTCGTCCTGAACGCCGCCGCTAACTCCTCGACCCGATACCAGCGCGCGCTGGAGAAACTGGACGTCGCCACCATCACCGTCACCCGACGCCGCCTCGCCGACGCCCACGTTCGCATCGACCAAGGCGATCGCCCCGCCATGAAGGAGTTCGACCTGATCCGCGGCCTGGCCGGGCTCGGCATCTACCATCTGACCCGCCATCCGCACCATGAGATCACCCGCGACGTGCTGGCCTACCTGGTGCGCCTGACCGAGCCGCTCCCCGACCGCGGCCTCCCGCCGTGGTGGACGGATCTGTCACCCAACGGCACGCCACACCCCGACTTCCCCAGCGGGCATGGGAACTTCGGCCTGTCCCACGGCATCGGCTCCGTCCTCGCCCTGCTGTCCTTCACCCTGCTGCGCGGCCTCGCCGTCACCGGCACCCGGGACGCGGTCGAGCGCATCTGCGCCTGGACCGACCAGTGGCGCCAGCACGACGACACAGGGCCCTGGTGGCCGGGCTTTGTCACCCTCGACCAAGTCCAGCAACGGCGAGTCGATCCGCGCCTGCGGCCACGGCCCTCATGGTGTTACGGCATCGCCGGCACCGCCCGCGCGCAGCAACTCGCAGGTCAAGCCCTGGGCGACACCGCCCGTCAGCGGGTCGCGGAGACCGCGATGCTCACCACCCTGCGCGACCCGGCCCAGCTTGACCTCCTGCCCGACATCGGGCTCTGCCACGGCAAGGCCGGGCTGCTCCAAGCCGCCTGGCGCATGGCCGCCGACGCCCGCACTCCCGGCATGGCCGCCGGGATCCCCCGCCTCGCTGCCCGGCTCACCGGCCAGATCACCCAGCCCTCAGCCCTGACCGACCCCGAACTCCTCGACGGCGCTGCCGGCGCCGCACTCGCGCTGCACACCCTCGGCACCGCAACCGCCCCCACCACGGGCTGGGACGCCATCCTCCTCCTGGGATAAGAGACGGAGCCGACCGGAATGGGCACACCGTGGCGGCAACTCAACGTCGCCTTCCCCCACTGGGCCACCTCCGAGCACACCGCCCTCACCCATCTCGCTCCGTGCATGGCCGCCGCCGAGGCCGAAGGGCTCATCGCTGCCTGGTTCTTCATCCGCAAAGCCCCCTGCTGGCGGATTCGCTGCCAGCCTGCCGACGACCCCACCACGACCGAGAAGCACCTCCTGCGCGAGATCGGACGCCTGAAGCAACAAGGGCTCATCAACGCCCTCACGCCCGTCATCTACGAGCCCGAGGTCCACGCCTTCGGCGGACCGCAGGCCATGGCCGCCGCACACCGCCTCTTCCACCTCGACAGCCACCACCTCCTGGACCACCTCACACACAACCCGGGCGACGGACACCGCCGCGAGCTGTCGATCCTCCTGAACACGGCCATGCTCCGCGCCGCCGGACTCGACTGGTACGAGCAAGGCGACGTATGGGCACGCGTCGCCGACCACCGCGACTCGCCCGAACCGCCTCCCGCGGACCGACTCAGCAACCTCCAGGCCGCACTTCGGCGGATCATGAGCGCGGACATCACCAGCCTCACCCGCGAAAGCGCGACGCTGACCGTCGCCGCCACGTGGCCGCACGCATTCACCACCGCAGGCCGGGAACTGGCCGATCTCGCCACAACCGGGCAGCTTCACCGAGGGCTGCGCGCCGTCCTGGCGCACCACATCATCTTCGCCTGGAACCGACTCGGCCTCCCACACACCGCCCAAGCCATCCTGGCCACCACCGCCAAAGCCGTCATCTTCGGGCCGCCCGACCCCGCCTCCCCGCACAAGCCCCGAGAAGGACAGACATGGCCCCCAACAGCACGGTGATCAGCAGCCGGACACTCGCCTGGTTCCCCCTCGTCGAACGGCACCGGCCCCCCGGCCTGCCCCTGGAGACCCGTATCACCGAACTCCGGGACTTGGCCGCTCAGCCGGGCACGGACGACGCACACCAGCAGATGAGCCAAGCCGCCGAGATCTGCAACAAGGCGGCACTCATCGCCTCCGACTGCGGACTCCCCGAACTCGCCCACGCCCTGTGCTGGTCACAGCACGAGGTCTACAACACGGCGAGACCACTCCCCCCAGCCACGGCGAAACTCGCTCTCCAGCCACTCCTGAACATCCCCCGACAACTGATCCGCGAGGGCCGCGCAGACACCGCCCATGCCCTCCTCGAATCGCTCTTCCACGCCGCCCGCGACCAAACGGACACCGTGATCAGCGGACGGACCGTCAACTTCACACAACTCACGTCCGACCCCGGCGGACACCGCACGATCTGCACCATGGTGTGGGCGGCACTACTCGCCGACGGCACCCGCGCCCTCGCCCAAGCAGGGCGCTGGCAACAAGCAGCCGAACAGGCAGCCCACCACCGCGGCATCGGCTCACGCCTGCTCGACGGCCGACAGATCACCATCCTCGCCACGGCCCTCAACGGACAAGCCAGCGAGGCACGCACCCTTGTCGAGCAGAGCACACCCTCCGCTCCCTGGGAGAAGCCGGTACAGAACCTGCTGCGCGTACTGTGCGGACGAGCAGCGGGAACCGTTCTGACCGAGCATGTCACCACGATGCTCACCACAACGCTGGCCCTGCTCCAGCAGACCATCCCCGCCACGACCGTCTTCCGCACCCGGGTCGGCCTCACCGCACTCGACATCACGGAGGACCACAACGGCCCGCAGACGGCACAGTTGCGGGCAGACATCATCGCCACAGCTCGTACGGACGCCTACGCGGCGCGTGATGCACTCGCCCACAGCCAGCTTCTCCCCACCATGACTGCCCGCCAGCGCGAAGACATTGTCCGGCTGGTTCGCGCCGCAGGACTTGATGCCGGAGCAATCCGGCCACCGCTTCACCACGACCTGAACAAAGCGGTCGCGTCGGCCGAGCAGCGACTGCGCACCTTGCTGAGCAGGACAGGAACAGACGCGGCCCACGGCGCGCGCCATCGCCGTTCGCGCTCCCGGTATTTGGGTGGCCGACCCGGTGGGGGACCACCTACCGTGCGGACCATGACGACAGCGGCCGCGGGTGCGGCGGACATCGAGGTCCGGATCGTTCGCGACGAGGACTCGCAGGAGTGGCAGCGCGCCCTGGCCCACGGCTTTCTGAGCCCCGCGCGCACCGGCGAGGCCGCCGCGGAGTGGTGGCGCCTGCGCTTCGCGCCGGGGCGCATCCTCGGCGCGTTCGACGGCGCGCGATGCGTGGGGACCTATCACAGCCTGGAGTTCGCGCTGACCGTGCCGGGCGGCGCGACGCTGCCCGTGGACGGCGTCGCGGGCGTCACCGTCGCCACGTCGCACCGCCGCCGCGGGATCCTGCGCCGCATGATGGAGCTCGACCTGGAGCGGGCGCGGGAGCGCGGCGACGTCTTCGCGCTGCTGAACGCCGCCCAGTACGGCATCTACGGAAGGTTCGGCTTCGGCCCCGCGATCCGCTTCACGGGCGTGGAGATCGAGGTCGCGCGCTCGCGCGGCCCGCGCCCCGGGGTGGGGGAGCTGCCCGTGGGCGCGGCGATCGAGCCGCTGACGATGGCCGAGCTGGCCAAGGTCGGGCCCGACCTCCACGACCGCTTCCGCGTGCGGCAGCCGGGCGCGATCAGCAGGTCGCCGCTGTGGTGGGCCCTTGAGACGGGCCAGGCTGAGCGGTCGGCGGGCGCCCTGGCCCCCGAGCCGATCGCCGTCGCCTACCGCGACCCCCGGGGCCGGATCACCGGCCTGCTGACCTACCGCGCCGACAACGCCTTCGCGGGCGGCGACCCGCACACGACCGTGACCGTGCGGGACCACCTCGCCCTCGACCGCACCGCCAGGGAGGCGCTGTGGCGGTACGCGCTGTCGTTCGAGTGGGCGGGCCGCCTCGTCGTCCCGCGCCTCGCCCCCGACGACCCGCTGCCCCGCCTCCTGGTCAACCCCCGCGCGGCGCTCCCGCTGCGCCGCACCAACGACGACCACTGGCTGCGCATCCTTGACGCGCCCCGCGCGTTCGCCGCCCGCACCTACGAGGCCCCTGGCCGCACGGTGTTCGAGGTCGCCGACGCCCAGGGCTATGTCGCGGGCCGCTGGTCGCTTGAGACCGCGGCGGACGGCACCGGCGTCCTGACCCGCACCGACGACCCCGCCGAACTCGCCCTGGACGCGGGGGCGTTGGCCAGCGTCTACCTGGGCGACGCGACCGTGCCGCACCTCGAGGCCGCGGGCCTGATCGCCGAGCTTATCCCCGGCGCGGCCCGGCGCGCTGGCCTTCAGCTGCGAACGTCGTTCGCCCCTTGGTGTCCCGACACGTTCTGAGCGATCACGCCGCGTCCCGGCGCGGCCCTTCCTAGACTTGCGGGCAGCCACCGTCATGCGAGGAGAACCGCCGTGCGCCCTGCCCGTTTCCAGCAGTTCGCGATCGACACCTACCGGGCCGCTGGCCTCGGGGCCGAGCCGTGGAACGAGAAGTCGAAGCGCCCCTACGGCGTCAAGGTGCGGCTCGCCTCAGGGGCCGAGGTGTGGCACGCCATCACGACGCAGTCGCGCGACGGCGACGACTTCGAACGGCCCGAGGAGCCGGTGGAGAAGGACGCCCCCGAGCCGGTGGCCGTGCCGGAGCTCGGCGCGGGGCGTGTGCGGCTGCTCGATGTCGAGCGCCACCTGGTGGCCCTGCTGACCAACGCCGGATCGACCGAGATGGCCCGGGTCTACGGCTATTCCGACCGGGAACAGCCTGGCCGCTCGCCCGGGTTCGGAGTTGAATTCCACAGCGGGGCACGGGCGTTCGCGCCCTTCGTCCACGCGATGCGGTCGGGACAAGCCCCAGGCCAGCCGTTCGACCTGCCCGCCGAGGTGTGATCACACATCGGGTGAGCGCGTCGGGTGAGCGCGTCGGGTGATCAGGGCGCGTCGGAGCCCAGGGCGTAGCAGTCCTCGTAGGCCGTGCCCGCGCTCAGGTGCCATGCGCCGGAGTGCGGGCTGAGGAACGCGCCGGTGGTGGTGCGGATCACCAGCTCGTACGCGCCCGGCGCGAGCGTCAGCGTCTTTGCCGGGCGCTCGGCGTCCGTTCCGCACGCCTGGCCGAAGACCCCGTCCAGCTCGCCGCGCGTCGTGCAGTCGGCGCACGCGTCGAGTGTGGCGGTGCCGGTCTCGGGGCCGGTCCACAGGATCTCCAGGGCCTCGGGCGAGTCGTTGACGACCTCGACCGTCACGGCGCCGCGCGGGGCGGTGCCCACCGGGGTCGGCTCGGGAAGCTCGCCGGTGCGGCCCTCGTTGACCTCGCGTATCTCCACCGCGATCAGCAGGTCCTCGGCCACCGAGGCGCGCCCGTCGTCAGGGTAGCCGTCCACGAGCCGTTCGAGCGCGTCGCGCGCCTGCCCGTACCGTTCGGCGTCGTAGTGGGCGACGCCGCACTCGTACAGCGAACGGCCCACCGACTCCTCGGCCTCGGTCAGCCGCTCGGGCGTGGCCGCGGCCAGCGCGAGCACGGCCTCGAACGCGTCGCCCGCCTCGCAGTACGCCCCCTCCGCGAACCGCGCCTCGCCGCACGCGAACTGCGCCCCCGGCAGGTCGCTCCGCGCGCGGGACGCCAGCCGTTCGGCCTCGTCCGACTCGACCGCGGCCAGGTCCTCCAACGCCCGCAGATCGGCGACCGTTTCGCAGGGCCGCTCGGCGAGGTCGGCCGTTCCCGCGGCGTACAGCGCGTCGAGGCGCCCTGGGACGCGCGCGGCCTCGGCCGTGCCCGGGTGCTGGGCGCGGACGGCGGTATACGCGGCGACGGCGGCGCCGTAGGCCGCGCCCAGGTCCTCGGCGGCGTGGCCCGCCGCGGCCTCGGCCAGCGCGTCGGCGGCCAGCAGCCGCACCTGGCCGAGGCGTTGCTCGGCGCCTGGCCAGGGCGGTGCGCCGTCGTAGAGGGCGAGATAGGACTCGTAGCCGCTGACCGCGCCCCGGTAGTCGCCGCGTTCGGCGGACGCCTCCGCGTCGAGCGCGACGGCGCACGCGTCGCGCCCGGTGCGCGCGTCGGCGGACGCGGGGCTCAGCACGAACTCGTAACGGCTCGCGGAGGCGCGCGCATAGTGCGCCAGCGCGTCCGCGCACTCGCGCGCCGCGTGCGCGCGCTCCGCGCGCTCCAGTGCTTCGGCGGGCAGCGTGCGGTACCAGGCGAGCCCCGAGGCGACGAGCACCAGCAGGGCGCCGCCCGCCGCGAACGGCACCCATGGCCGCCCGGTCGGCGCGGCCGGATCGGGAACGGGCAGGTGGCGCGCGCGCCGGTAGCCGTCCGCCACCTGGGCGGCGAGCCACAGCGCGTAGAGGGGGAGCCAGAGCAGGGGCGCTCCCGCGGCGTTCCACGCGTTGGCGGCGAGGATCAGCAGCGCGGTGCCAGCCCAGCAGGCGCAGGCGCGGGCGCGGAGCCGCAGGTAGAGGTAACCGGCGCCGGTGCCGCTCGCGTTGAGCAGGGCGGCGGCGACGCCTCGCCGCCTGATGAGCCCAGGCCGGTACCCGCCGATGCTCCCCATGCGCAACCCTCCGGATCGACACCCATCGCCCCCATTTCACACGCCGTGCACACGTGGGCGGTTCCCGGGGTGTGGGATCCTCTGGTGGGGGGAGCCTCTCGACCAAGGCTGCGCGGGGGCGGTGTCTCGACCCTTTTATGGGGGTAAAGCTTGGGAGCGCGCGGGCCTATGGCGCCGCGCCGCTGCTGAAAGGAGTCTCTGGCCGCGTTCCTGATCGTATCCACGATCAGCCACCCCGCTTGTTGTACCCATGATTCTGCCAGCATGAGGCTACTGGCGGGGTGTGACACAGCGCCTGTGCGGCTGGCAGGCGCTATGCCAGCGGTGTTGCAAACAGGGGAGGAGCCGCGATCTGCACCTATCCGGGGAAGCCGAGGTCCTTGAGGTAGGCGAGCCGTGCGTTTATCGCCGCAGAGAAGTGGCGCCAGTCGAGCTTGTTGACGGGTTCATGTGGTTTTGGGTCGGTAGCCGAAGAGGTGATGTAACAGGCCGCGTCGTAGAGCCGCTCGGCCAGGAGTCTCTGGCAAAAGACACCGAAGCGCTCTTGGTAGGACAGACCCAGCCAGATGTCCTCCACCGGCAAAGCACCCTTGGCCGGATTGACTCGCCTGCGAGATCCCTCTTCGTCCTGCATGATGAAGAAGTATCCCAGCCAGGGTTCCTCTCCCGGATACAGATCCGCCAAGGCCGCATGGCGCAAGTCGATAGCGCTGCCGAGCGCTTCCTCGACTCGGTTGTTGAAGTTGTTTCCGAACGAGGGCCCGCCTAGGGCCTTCAGCTCGAAGGCAGCTACCAGGGTGTTCCTGTGGACGACGACCAAGTCCCACTGCTTCTGCGGCCGGTAGTAGCCAGGTAGTTCGAGCCCCTGTGATTTGGTGACACGGATGCTCTCCGGCGGGTACCCAGCGTCGAGGAAGAACTTCGACAGCAGCACAGCGATGGCATCGAAGTGCTTGCCGCCACGTACGGAACCTGCTGTGCCCGCTCCCACAGCGGCCTTGATCGCCGACTGCTCCTTCTGGAGTTCTTTGGCACCCCAGTACGCCGCGATGGCGTCTTCGAAGTCTTGGCGGGTGACCGTCAAGATCCGTTCCTCCTAGTCAGGCAGCATGGCGAGCCCGTAGACACGCAAAGCAGCCTCGGTGGCAGCCTCCACATCCCGCTTGTCAAAGGCTTCGGCGAGAGCGGTCTGGTCGCTCTCGCTGATAGCCGCCGGGTCTGGGACGCGGATCTTCCGGAGGTACTGCGCCTGGAAGCGGAGGGTGCCCCCTCGCATCTTGACCGCGTACGCCTCCACGAATGCTTCCGCAACCCTGGATAGCAACAGGCCACCGAGTACACGCATGTCCCAGACGTCCGAGACGATGAAGTACAGGTTGTGGTGAGGGTACAGGCCACCTTCATCGAGGACTGGATGGATCCTCAGCTTCATGTCCGGAAACAGCAGTTTCTGGCGGCCGGTGAGCTGGTGGTCGACCTTGTCGATGGTCTTGTACCAGCGCTGAGGTTGCTTGACCGCGACGTAGCGCTTGCGCAGGGCCTCACCGTGCTTCTCGAAGTAGGAGGCGAGACGCGGATACGCATTGAGGTTGACCAGGTCGCCGTTGGCCGTCCAAGGATTGACCAGGTGCGTGCCCTCCCAGTTGATCGTGCCGCTGGTGGTGTCGCGCACCATGGCCATGGGGAGCAAGCGGTCTTGTTCGACCAGGTTGTGGTCCTTGGTGAGGAAGATCTTGTCTGCGCCGGTGGCGATACCGATCCCGACCTTCGTTCCGGTCTCGGTGTCCTCCAGGGGGCGGAAGCGCTCGGTGAGTTCCTCAAGGACCGCGAGCCTTGCTGGCGAGGCAGCCGGCCACGAATCCTCTTCCGGGAACCAATGAGGCATGCGAGCAGCTTGGTAGGAAGCCGTGGTGACCGTCGGCGGCTTCCCCTTCAGGTACCAGTCGGCGAAGCCTTGCGCCTGCCGGGCTCCGAAGGATCGGTTCGTATCCGCAGCGACCGCTGCGCCCTGGGGCTTGTTCGAGATGAGGGTGATCGCGGGATAGGCCGAAACCTGATCCTCGAAGGCATCGACATCGTGCACTGCGAGGGCGAGGTCCATGCTGAAGTGCTTGGCCACAAGCTGCCGTAGCCGTCGTCCGTACGCGTTCCGCATCCAGCGGTCGGCGCAGATAAAGCCCAGCTGGCCGCCTTGGTTGAGGCTACGAAGGGCCATCTCGTAGAAGCCGATGTAGATGTCTGCCCGGCCTCCCATAGTGGAGCAAGCCTGACGGTAAGCGGTCATCCGATCGTCGGGAACGCCTTCGAGTCGGATATACGGAGGGTTACCGACGACGTAGTCCGCGCGGCGATCGGCGTCCGATTGCAGTAGGTAGTCGCCTTGCTTCACCCATGCCGTGGCGACCTTCCTTGCGGCGTTTGGACCCCAGCCCTCTTGGAGCAGCGTGTCCGCGATGAGCGTGCGGCTCTGCTCGACGTTGCGGTCCAGCAGGTCGAAGGCGCGAACGGCGTCGATCGCATCCGTGATGGGACGCTGGTACGTGCGGCATGACGCGCTGATTCTGGAGGCGACGACGGTCAAGAATGCGCCGCCGCCGCAAGCTGGCTCCACGAGCCTCAGCTCGCAGAGGTTCCTACCTGCCGTGTAGCCGAGAAGGTCCAGGATGAGCTCGACCACCCAAGAACGCGTGAATACCTCACCGTGCTCCACGGCCTCCTGAAGAGACTCGGGAAGGGAGAGGACGTCGGTGCTGAACAGCGCGATAGTCGCCACGCAAGGACAGTACCGCCCTTGCCCTTCACAGACTCGCTTCCATCCACAGAGCGTAGTCATTCTATAGCGGTATGCCGAGGTGTGCCTGCAGGGCCGTCCGTCCCAACCCCAGGGCGGCCCGGTCCCATCCGAGCAAGAACAGCACGCCCCGGCCGGGGTCCTCGCTGTCCCGGATGGCCTGGCGCCCGGCCCCGAGCCGACCACGCTCGATGCACCCGTTGTCGTTGCCGCTGTAGCTGCTCTTGTGCCATGTGATGGGGGTGGTCGGCTTCATGAGCTGGTCCCCTCAGTCGGTGAGGTCGCCTTGGCGGACGGCGTCTATGAAGGACTGCCAGTTGTCGGGTTCGAAGACGAGCATGCCCTGGGCGCGGTCCTTGGTGTCCCGTACCGCGTGGTGTCCTGATCCGAGCCGACCACGCTCAACGCACCCGTTGTCGTTACCGCTGTAGCTGCTCTTGTGCCAGTCGACATCGGCGTGCGAGTGGCGCGTGGTTTCCATGTCAGGCTTCCTTGATCAGGTCCCGCAAATACCGCTTCGACGCGGCGGGCGACAGCGCTGCGGCCGTCAACTCATCCCATGCCTTGGTGTAGTGCGGAACGTCCTGCCGCTGCTCCAACAGCGTACCGCCGGTGATGTGCTCCAACCAGACAACGTCCGCCGGGGGCTCGCCCCTCAGGCTGAAGACGGTGAACGGCGGCCACTGGTCGATGGGCAACGACGCGTCCAGCGGGAGCACTTGGACGTTCACATTGGGCAGGTCTGCCGCAGTGAGCAGATGTTCAAGCTGCTCCGCCACTTGTTCCTGCGTTCCAGGGATGCGGTGCAGTGCGGGCACATCGATGATCGCCCGAAGCAGGAACTCCGAATGCCTGGTGAGGAGTTCCTTCCGCTTCATCCTGGCGTCGACGAGCGAGTCGATCCGGTCGCCTTTGACTGCCGCGATCACCTGCCGCATGTATGCCTCGGTCTGCAACAGGCCGGGCAGCACTTGGTTCTCGTAGGACCGTACGAGCTGTGAGTCGGACTCCAGCGTCAGGTAGTCCTTGAGCGAGTCGTGGAACAGCGGGCCCGCGTTGCTCCACCAGTCGACCTTGTGGATCTCCTTCGCCAGCCGCTTCAGGTTGACGCGGTACTGGTCGTCCTCGACGCCGTAGAGGTTCAGCAGGAGCGTCAGGTCGATCTGCCGGATGCCTCTGCGGCCGGTCTCGATCTGGCTGATCTTCGGGTGTCCGCACTCCAGCGCGTCGGCCGCCTCCTGGACGGTGAGGCCAGCGGCCGTGCGGAGTTGGCGCAGCTCACCGCCGAGGCGGCGGCTGCGCATCGTGGGCATGTCCTCCTGTGGCATGGCCATATGATGTCCGCACCCTGCGGCTGCAACAAGATGCGCCCATGGGAGTCATCAATTCGAGGGAATCTCCTGAGGAACACTTGCCTAAGTGATGCGTTCCGCGCGACTATCGTGGGCAATTGTTCGCACACTCCGCGTCACCGGATGTGTGCCTCTCCCGCGCACATGTCCCGAACAGCGGTTCAAGCAGCGGCAGGTGACTGGTATGACGACGACTCCGGAGGAGCCACCGCCCCCCGACGACACGCCCGCGTGCGACGGCTCTCGTCGCCGATCCGAAGAACTGGCCGCCCAGTGGGACGAGTTGAGCCAGCTCATCGACGAACACCTCAAGAAGCTGGGGGAGAAGTGATGCGCAGCGACGAGATCGAGCCGGGGATACGGCGGATCGAGGTGGAGGCCGCCGCCATACGGCGCGGCGATGTACTTGCCCTGGGCGGGCGGCCGTTGATCGTGCTCGACCATGTCGCTGTGCGTGACGGCGAGCTGTCGATCAGCTTTGTCTCGGGGGAGCGGCTTTCCGTCAACCCGGCGACATCGCTGATCGCGCTGCGCGCGGACGCGCCGGGGCTTCAGACGCGGTCGTTCTGGGCCGTACGCCTGCCGGACCGGCCGCACGAGATACCCGGGCGCGCCGAGATCGTGGCCCAGGTCGTGCTGGGGTGCGCGCTGATCCTGACGATCGGGCTCGCGGTGGTGACGCGATGAGCAGGAGCGGGATGGTGGCCGTCGAGGTGACCGCCTCCACGGTCAGGCTCGGCGATCAGCTGACCATCGGCGGCACGCCGTTCATGGTCTGCGACATGACGGCCCTGGCGGGCGGCGGGAAGCTGCTGCACTTCGCGGGGGGCGAGTCGTTCCACATGGGCTGCTTCACGGTCCTGTGGGCCAGCCGCCATGTCTCCCAGCTGCCCGGCTTCGTCCGAAGAGCGCGGCGCGGCTGAACTTCCGAACGAGTTCGCCGTGGCGCGGGTGCTCGCCACTCGACCGAGCCGGTAGCCGGGGGTGCCTTGAGAACGAAGAAGAGGAAGCACAGGGTGGTCGAGAGGTCGTGGAAGGCGTCGGGATACAGCTCCCGGGCGGCCGGATCGGGCTGTGGCTCGCTGATGACGGCCAGGTGGAAGCCCGCCGCTGTGAAGGCGTCGGTCATCGCGTGCAGCGGCCTGCGCCAGAAGGTCATCCGGGCGGGCTGGCCCACCAGGTCGGTCCAGTCCTGGGTGAAGTCGGTGGTCGCGTGGTAGTCGGGCCGAGGATCCTGGGTGGCGTAGTCCACGAAGGGGTGCTGCACCGATGCGATCAGTCGGCCGCCTGGCCTGAGCACGCGCCGCATCTCGGAAAGCGTCCGCCCCCAGTCCCGCACGTAGTGCGGCACCAGCGAGGCGAGAACATCGTCGAACGCGCCGTCGGCGAACGGCAGCGGGTCGCGCGGATCGGCGACGTGCAGGTCCGCGTCGGCGCCCAGTCGCCGTCGTGCCAGCTCCACCATCCCGGAGCTGGAGTCGAGGCCGGTGACGAGGGCGCCTCGATCACGCAGCGCGGCAAACAGGGGACCTGAGCCGCACCCGGCGTCGAGGATCCGTCGGCCAGCTACGTCCCCGGCGAGGGACAGCATCGCGGGCCGCTCGTAGTAGGCGTTCAGGAGGCTGGTCTCGCTGAGGGCCGAATACGCCTCGGCGAAGCTGTCATAGTCGTTCACCCGGACCGGGGGTGCGGCCTTGGCGTGGTTTCCAGCGGTAGGCACGCTGCGGTCTCCGTCGTGTCAGGTCGGCATGTCGAACTGGCGTAAAAGGGTGGCCGGTTCGTGGCCAGCGTGCGGCGCCGCGGGCCGACCGCGGGTCACGCCGCATTGGCCAGCGCCCCGGCGCGCGCCTTTCCCGAGGCGCGCGCGGTCGCGTAGAGCGTGATCGCCGCCGTTGTCGTCAGGGCCGCCAGGGCGAAGGCGACAAGGCCAGGCCACGACGAGTGGTGGTAGATCGACGCGCCGAGGGTGCCGCCCGCGCTCGCGCCCGCGTAGTACGCCACCTGGTACAGCGCCGACGCCTGCGCCCTGCCGTGTTCGGCGACCCTGCTCACCGATCCGGAGGCCACCGCGTGGCCGAAGAAGAAGCCCGCCGTGATCAGCACCAGCGCCGTCAGGACCGCCGCCAGGTGGTCGACCAGGCTCAGCAGCAGGCCCGTCGACACCGTGGCGATCGCCACATACAGCGCGCCGCGCCGCCCGAGGCGGTCCATCAGCGGGCCCGTCGCCGACGACGATCCCGTGCCCACCAGGTAGACGACGAAGACCGAACCCGCAAGGCCCGCCGAGAGGTTGAACGGCTCCTCGACGAGGCGGAAGCCGATCACCGTGTACACCGCGCTGAACGCCGCCATCAGCAGCGCGCCGATCGCGTACAGGCGCAGCAGCAGTGGCCGCGACAGGTGGCCGCGCAGCGACCGCAGCACCAGGCGCGGGCGCAGCGACGCGGGCGTGAAGTTGCGCGAACGCGGCAGCAGCGCGCGGAAGATCACCGCGGCGACCAGGCCGAGCACGGCCACCGCGCCCAGCGCGGCGCGCCAGCCGAAGCCCTCGGCGATCCAGCCGGTCAGCACGCGCCCCGACATGCCGCCCACGCTGTTCCCGGCGATGAACAGGCCGACCGCGCCCACCGTGGACCGCGGCGGCAGCTCCTCCGACAGATACGCCACGGCCGAGGCGGGGATGCCCGCGATCGCCGCGCCCTGCAACGCCCGCAGCGCGATCAGCGTCGACAGGTCGGGCGCGAACGGGATCACCACCGCGAGCGCGACCGCCACCGCCACCGAGACGGTCATCGTGCGCCGCCGCCCGAAGCGTTCGGACACCGCGCTCAGCGGCAGCACCGCGGCGGCCAGGCCGATGGTCGTCGCGGAGACGGTCCAGCTCGCCCGCCCCGGGTCGACGCCGTACGCGGCGGCGATGTCGGGCAGCAGCGCCTGCGTCGCGAACAGCATCGCGAATGTGGCCATGCCGAGGGCGAACAGCGCGAGGTTGATGCGCCGGAGCGGTGAGCCGCCCGCGGTGGCGGGCGGGGACGGCGGAAGAGAGGCCCCCGAGGTGACGGGAGCCTCCGCGGTGGTAGGCATGCCGCCAACGTACGACCGCCCGCCTCATGCGTCCAATGCATGAGGATGCGATAATTCATTCTTATCATGCATCATTACAGGTGAGGGGCCCGCCATGTCGTCGAACGCCGCCGCCGAACTCGCCTCCGGCTCATGGTCGGGGCTGCTCGCGCCGCGCCTCGCGCAGTTCGCCGCGGTCGCGCGGTACGAGCACATCACGCGGGCCGCGGCCGAGTTGAGCGTCCCCCAGCCGACGCTGAGCCGCGCCATGGCGCGGCTCGAGGCCGACCTGGGCGTCTCGCTGCTCGCCCGCCACGGCCGCACGGTGTCGCTCACGCCCGCGGGCCGCGCGTTCGCCCGCTCCGTCGAACGGGCCCTGGACGAGGTCGAGCGCGCCGCCGACGCCGTGCGCTCGGACGCGGACCCGGCGGCGGGCAAGGTGGCGTTCGGATTCCTGCACACCATGGGTCCAGAGACGGTGCCCGCGCTGCTGCGCGAGTTCCGCGAGCACCACCCGCGGGTCAGGTTCGCGCTCGTGCAGAGCTATGGCGAGGACATGATCGAACGGATGCGTGCGGGCGAGCTTGACCTGTGCCTGACGTCGCCCGTGCCCGAGGCGCCCGATCTCGTCACGCGCCGCCTCGACGAGCAGCGGCTCCACCTCGTCGTGCCAGCCGACCACCGGCTCGCCACGCGGCGGCGGGTGCGGCTCGCCGAGGCGGCGGACGAGCCGTTCGTCACCCTCGAGCCCGGCTACGGCCTGCGCAGGCTGACCGACGCGCTGTGCGAGCAGGCGGGGTTCCGGCCAAGCGTCGCGTTCGAGGGCGAGGAGCCCGAGACGCTGCGCGGCCTGGTCGCCGCGGGGCTCGGCGTCTCGCTCCTGCCGCCGCCGGCCGTTGCGCGGCCAGGGGTGCGGGAGTTGGCGGTGAGCGCGCCGCGCGCGGTGCGCGAGATCGGCGTCGCGTGGATGGCGGGCCACCCCGACACGCGCCCCGTCGCCGACTTCAAGCGCTTCCTGCTCGGCCGCAGGGGGCGCCTGGCGGGGCCAGGCCCTGAACCCGGGCTCGCGCCCGGGGAATAGAGCCCTCTACGCGCGTAGCCGCTAGCATGGCCCCGTGACCCCGAGCCAGACACCGCCAAGCCCCGATCACATCCTGCGCGCGCCCAAGGTGCTGCTGCACGACCATCTGGACGGCGGCCTGCGCCCCGCGACCGTCGTCGAGCTCGCCGCCGAGCAGGGCTACGACCGGCTGCCCACCGGTGACCCCGAGGCGCTGGGCGCCTGGTTCCGCGAGGCGGCCGACTCGGGCTCGCTCGAACGCTATCTGGAGACGTTCACGCACACCGTCGGCGTGATGCAGACCGAGGAGGCGCTGGCCCGCGTCGCCGCCGAGTGCGTGCGCGACCTGGCCGCCGACGGCGTGGTCTACGCCGAGGTGCGGTACGCGCCCGAGCAGCACGTCGAGCGCGGGCTCGCCCTCGAACAGGTCGTCGAGGCGGTCAACGCGGGCTTCCGCGAGGGCGAACGGCTCGCCGCGGCCGAAGGGAACCGCATCAGGGTGGGCGCGCTGCTCACCGCGATGCGGCACGCCGCGCGCGCCCTGGAGATCGCCGAGCTGGCCAACCGCTACCGCGACCTCGGCGTCGTCGGCTTCGACATCGCGGGCGCCGAGGCGGGGTTCCCACCCACCCGGCACCTGGACGCGTTCGAGTTCCTGAAGCGGGAGAACAACCACTTCACGATCCACGCGGGCGAGGCGTTCGGCCTGCCGTCGATCTGGCAGGCGCTCCAGTGGTGCGGCGCCGACCGGCTCGGGCACGGGGTGCGGATCATCGACGACATCAAGGTGGCCGACGACGGCTCGGTGACGCTCGGGCGGCTGGCCGCGTATGTGCGGGACAAGCGGATCCCGCTGGAGCTGTGCCCCACGTCCAACCTTCAGACGGGCGCGGCGACCTCGTACGCCGAGCACCCGATCGGGCTCCTGCGCCGCCTCAGCTTTCGGGCGACCGTCAATACGGACAATCGGCTCATGAGCGGCACCAGCCTGAGTCGGGAATTCACCCATCTGGTAGAGACTTTCCGCTACACGCTGGATGATCTCCAGTGGTTCACGGTCAATGCGATGAAAAGCGCGTTCATTCCTTTCGATGAACGTCTGGCGATGATCAACGAGGTGATCAAGCCCGGGTACGCCGCGCTACGCTCCGAATGGCTGTTTGGTCAGCGGGGTTCCGTACGTTCCTGACCTGGGGCGATGTCGGGCGTCACGGCCTTGGGTGCCCGTCGGTACTACTTTTCGGGGGCCGTGGGTTACGGGTAACGGCACGCATTTCGATTCATTGCGGTCCCGGCATTTCAGCGGTTACCTTCTGCGGGCCGCTCGAAACCCCACTCAAGGACGTAGTGACAGAAATGAAGCAGGCAATTGTGAAGTCCATCGGCGTGGCCGCACTCGGTGCGGCGTTCACCGCGGCTGTGGCGGGCACCGCCGCGGCCGCGCCCACCGACAGCCTCAGCGGGGCGGCGACCGACGTGACGCGCACGCTGCCCGCGCTCGACTCGACCACCCTGGACCGGACCACGAGCGGCACGGGCGACCTCGTCCGCTCGGGCACGGGCCTGGTGCGGGGCGCGACCGAGAGCGCGCCGCTGGCCGCCGACACCCTCGCGCACACCGAGAAGAAGCCGGGCGGCGGCCTCACGGGCGTCCTCGGGAACCTGCCGATCGACCCGTCGGGCCTCGGCCTGCCCACCGACGCGCTCAGCGGCGTCAGCCTCGGCTGACGCCCCGCAGCGACAGGGCCCGTTCCCCCGCGGGGAGCGGGCCCTGTCCGTGTGCCGCGAGCGCCGCGACGCCGCGGCGGGTCCGCCCCTGGTCCATGCGCCGCTCGGGCGCCGCGTCCCGGCCGGGTGAACGCCTGCGCTGGGCGGGCAGCCACACGCCGTCCCCGGTGCGTTCTCCCAGCGTGCGGGCGCGCAGCAGGGCGTAGCACAGCTGGTGGGTGACCACGATGCCGAGGGTGTTGAGGATGACCGTGTCCACGTCGGCGACGCGGCTTGGCACAAGCGTCTGGAGCCCTTCGATGGCCAGCGCGATCATGCCGCCGACGAAGCCGGTGCGGATGAGGGAAGCGAACCTGGGCCCGCCGAGGCGCTTTCCCAGCAGGGGCAGCAGCACGCCGAGCGGGGCGAGGCGCAGCATCCCGGCGCCGACCGTGCGCAGCGCCTCGCCGGGGCCGCGCTCGACGTCGGCCCTGATGGTGGCGAGGGGCTGGAGGTTGGCGGGGGAGACCCACAGCACGTCCAGGGGACGCAGCGCGAGCCACACGACGCCGACGAGATACGCCAGCAGGAGGGTGAGGGCCGCCAGCCGCGGGTGCGGACCGGCTTCGGGCCCGGTGGAGCCCGCGGGGTGATGCTGCACGGGGATGGGGACGCGGGACGCGCGCGCCGCGGTTCCCTCGACCGCGTCACACCCGCGCCGACCGCGTCACACCGGCGACCACGACGTCACACCGGCGACCACGACGTCACACCGGGGCCCGGCTGCTCCGTGGCTGCTACGGGGCGTCGACGGGGTTGTGCGCGGCGTCGGGGCTCGTGCGCATCGCCGAGGTGCACGTGTAGGGGCGCGGCGCCTCGCTCGTGTGCGACCCGGGGCCGCCGAGCAGCACGGTGTGCCCGTTGCCGCCGAGGGAGTCGCTGTGGGCGAAGGTGCAGATGATCTGGACCAGGGCGACGGCGGTCAGCTCGCTCGGCTTGCTGCTCAGCCGCAGCGCGGGCGCGGGGTCGTCGGCCTCGGGGCCCGTCACCCGGAGAGAGGCGGGCACCTCGCTCGTGAAGCCCGCCTCGCGCTCGTCGTCCTCGGGGTGGGTCTGGAGCTCGGCGAGCAGCGCCTCGGCGACGGCCACCCGGTCGTCCTGGCCGGGGAGTTCGACGGGGCGGCGCACGGACTCGATGTGCGAGCCGCACAGCAGGTAGACGTCGGAGGCGGCGCCGTCGACGATCTCGGGACGGGTGTCGCACGTGGCGCGCGTGGGCGCGGGCCCGGCGTCCACCGGCACATCGGTGGGCCGTATGCCGCACCCGGCGAGGGAGATCAGTGCGAGCGCGCAGACGGCGAGCGCGCGCCAGCCCTGTCGCGCGGTCAACGGTGCTCTCCTTCCGCGCCGCCGCCGTTGGTGGCCTCCGCGCCCGCGGGCTGGCGTTCGGGCAGGTCGGGCTCGCGGGGGAGCCGCAGCGTGAACACGGCGCCGCCGTCCTTCGCGTTGTGGGCGCTGATGTCGCCGCCGTGCAGGTGGGCGTTCTCCAGCGCGATGGACAGGCCGAGGCCGCTGCCGTCGGAGCGCGGGCGCGAGGCGCTGGCCTTGTAGAAGCGGTCGAACACGTGGGGCAGCACCTCATCGGGGATGCCGGGCCCGCGGTCGGCGACCTCCACGAGCACGGTGCTCGCGCCGTGCGGCGCCGCCTTCTCGCGGATGGTGACGCGCACGGGGGAGCCGCCGTGCTTGAGGGCGTTGCCGATGAGGTTGGCCAGGATGACGTCGAGGCGCCGCGGGTCGAGGCGGGCGATGATGCCGCGGTCGGCGTTGAGCTCGACGGCGTCCAGCCACGCGCGCGCGTCGATGCAGGCGGTCACCTGGTCGGCGATGTCGACCTCGTCGAGGACCATGCGGGCGGTGCCCGCGTCGAAGCGGGTGACCTCCATCAGGTTCTCCACCAGGTCGTTGAGCCGCCGGGTCTCGCTGACCACCAGCTGGACGGCGGGGGCGATCATCGGGTCGAGGTTGTCCACCTCGTCCTCGAGGACCTCCGTCATGGCGGTGATGGCCGTCATGGGCGTGCGCAGCTCGTGGGACATGTCCGCGACGAAGCGGCGGCTCGCGGCCTCGCGGGCGCTGAGGTCCTTGACGCGCCGCTCGAGGGAGGCGACGGAGCGGTTGAACGTCCGGGTCAGCTCGGCCAGTTCGTCGGCGCCGCGCACCTCGAGGCGCGTGTCGAGCTTGCCCTCGCCGAGGCGCTGGGCCGCGTCGCTCAGCCGCTGCACGGGGCGGAGCACCATGGTGGCGGCGGCCTGGGCCAGGAGCACGGAGCCGATGACGGCCAGTGCGGTGGCCACGCCGAGGGACCAGGCCAGGGAGTTGAGGTCGTCGCGTTCGGGCGCGAGGGAGACATACATGTAGCCCGTGGGGCCGCCGCCCATGACCCGGGTGCCGCCGATGAGATACGGGTCGCCGTCCACGGTGATCCGCTGCCAGTAGAGGTGGTACGCGGCCTCGCCGTCGCCGTCGCGCCGGTCGTTGACCGCCTCGACGAGGGAGTCGGGCACCATCGCGTACGCGAAGACCGCGGGGTCGGACTCGGCGGTGCATATGCGGCCGCCCTCGGCGGGCTCGGCGCGCAGGACGACCTGGTAGTTGAGGCTGTTACGGGCGAGGGCGCCGGCCATGCCGGTGTAGTCGCCGCAGCTGGACTCCTCGGGCAGGACGCTCGCCTGCTCCCCGAGGGCCTCGCGGAAGTCGCGCAGCGCGGCGTTCTGCGCGCGGGTCAGGACGGCGTCGCGGTTGAGCCAGTACGCGATGCCCGAGACCGAGACGGCGGCCACGAGCGCGACGAGCGCGAACACCGTGACCAGGCGCAGCCGCAGGCTGGTGAGCCGCAGCAGCGTGCGGAACCAGCCGCGTATCCGCCCCTCGCGCGGGGCGCCGCCCGGGGCGTCGGCAGGGGCGTCGGCCCGCGCGGGGCGCGCGCCGCGGCGCGAGGCTCCGGGGTCATCGGGGTCTTCGGGGGCAACGCTCACGAAGGCGCGTCCAGCCGGTATCCCACACCCCGGACGGTGCGGATCAGCTTGGGCGACGAGGGAACGTCCTCGACCTTGGCGCGCAGCCGCTGCACACAGGCGTCGACGAGGCGCGAGTCGCCGAGGTAGTCGTGCTCCCACACCAGGCGCAGCAGCTGCTGCCGGGACAGCGCCTGCCCCGGCCTGCGGCTCAGCTCCAGCAGCAAGCGCAGCTCGGTGGGGGTGAGCTGGAGGTCGGCGCCGTTCTTCGTCACGGTCATCGCGGCCCGGTCGATGACGATGGAGCCGAACGTCGCCGAGTCGTTGGACTCCCGCTCCCCGCGCCGCATCACCGCGCGGATCCTGGCGTCGAGGACGCGGCCCTGGACCGGCTTGACCACATAGTCGTCGGCGCCCGACTCGAGCCCCACGACCACGTCGATGTCGTCGCTGCGCGCGGTCAGCAGGATGATCGGCAGCTGATCGGTGCGGCGGATGCGGCGGCACACCTCGAAGCCGTCGATGCCGGGCAGCATCACGTCCAGGACGATCAGGTCGGGGCGTTGCTCGCGCAAGAGCTTGAGGCCGTCCTCTCCCGTCGCCGCGGTCACGACGCGGTGCCCCTGGCGAGTCAGGCTCATCTCCAGGGCCGTCCGCACCGCCTCGTCGTCCTCGATCAGCAACAGGAAAGCCACGCGGCTCATTGTGGCCTATGGACCGCCCGGAGTACGAGCGCCCGTACCTTGAAGCGTTCCCGTCAGGCGTGGGGGCGGCTTTTCAGGCTCCAACGACGGGCTCGGCGGTGCGTACGCGGGCGCCCTTCCCCTGTGACACCGCTGTGACAGAGGGGCGACCCGGCGATGAAACTGGCCCGGCAAGGTATTTCCCATCGAGAGACGGACGGACTTCACGATGGGGGAGCGGGAATGAGCGCAGTGCACGGCATCACGGCCACGGCGGTGAGCGAGACGCGCCCGACCGCCGCGATGGTTCCCGTCCGTTGCGGGGAGAAGTCCGGGGCCGTGCGGCATGGGGGACGCCGAGGCCACGGGCACCAGCGTCCGCCACACCTGACCTCGGTGGACGCGCGTGGGGGGCGATCCAGGAGCGCGCGGCGCGAGGGGGCCACGGAGGCGGAGTTCACCGCCTATGTGCGTGAGCGCCGCGCCTCCCTGTACGCCACGGCCTTCCACCTGACCGGGGACCGGCACGAGGCCGAGGATCTGCTCCAGAGCGCGCTGCTTTCGACGTACCGAGCCTGGGACCGGATCAGCGACAAGGCGGCGGTCGGCGGCTACCTGCGGCGGACCATGACGAATCTGCACATCAGCGCCTGGCGGCGCAGGAAGCTCAACGAGTACCCGACCGAGGAGCTGCCCGAGGCGCCGGGCGAGCTGGACACGATGCGCGGCACCGAGCTGCGCACCGTTCTGTGGCAGGCGCTGGCGCGGCTGCCCGAGCAGCAGCGGACGATGCTGGTGCTCCGCTACTACGAGGGTCGCACCGACCCGGAGATCGCCGACACGCTCAACATCAGCGTCGGCACGGTGAAGAGCAGCATCTGGCGCACCCTGCGTCGGCTGCGCGAGGACCGGGCGCTCAGCCCAGGCCAGGACCATGGGGAGTCCTTCGGCCAGCTGGTCGCCTGACGGGGCGGGGGGGGAAGCCCGAGGGGAAGGGCACGGGGGAACGGGGGGAACACGGGGGAACGGGGGAACGGGGCTCCGCGCGGGGGCGCGGGGCCCGGGGGGACACGGGGGAACACGGGGGGCAGCGGGGGCACGGGGTCCGGTCGACCGGGGGGTACGGCCGGGCCCCGCGCCACGTGGTGTGGCGTCAACCGGTCACCGGGGGTTAACCGTTGGCCGACTGTCAGTGGGGGCCGCCACACTGGTGGGGTGCGATACGAGGGCGGGGTGCGATACGAGGTGCGCGACTATCGGCCGAGCGACGAGGGATCATGGCTGCGCTGCCGGGTGTTGTCCTTCCTGGCCACGGCCTATTTCGACAACGTGCTCCGGCGCAAGCCCGTCATGGCGCCGCCCGGCTTCTCGCTGGTCGCGGTGGCCAGTGACGGCTCGGTGGCCGGGGCGCTCGACGTCGCGGTCCAGGGGGAGCTCGCCACGATCGAAACCGTCGCCGTTCACCCCGACCACCAGGCCCTGGGCATAGGCAAGGCCCTGGTGGACGCGGCGCGTTCGCGGGCCGTCGCCGCCGGGGCCACGACGCTCGACGCGTGGACACGGGACGACCCCGCCACCCTGGGGTGGTACGCCGCGCGCGGATTCGCCGAGAGCGAGCACTACCTCCATGTCTTCGCCGACTCCTCCTCTCGCGAGGACGAGCCGGAGGACGCCGTGCTCCCGCGGCCGGGGATCCGCCCGGTCACCGTGTTCGCCCACGCCGGTCTCGAGTTCGAGGAGGAGGCGCGGAAGGCGTTCTCCCGCGTCCACGTGTGCCGACGCTTCAGCCAGCCGATCGGTGCCGGTGGCCCCGATGGCCGGGGCTCGTGACGCCGTCGCACACCGGCATCCGCGCTGCCCACCTCGCCGACCGACCCGAGGGACCCACCCATGCCTCCCGAGCCCACCCGACGCCGAGTCCTGGTCATCGGGGCCACCGGCACCATCGGTTCCGCCGTCGCCGACGCCCTCGTCGCCCGTGGCCACGCCGTCGTGCGCGCCTCCAGGAGCGGCCAGGGGCCGCGCGTCGACATCGCCGACCCCGCCTCCGTCGAGGCCCTGCTCGCGACGGCGGGCCCGCTCGACGCGGTGGTGTGCTGCGCGGCCAGCGGCGCGATGGCCCCGCTCGACACCCCGTCGGACGCGGAGTTCCTCACGGGCCTCGACACCAAGCTGCTCGGCCAGGTCGCCCTGGTCCGCCGCGCCGTGGGGGCGCTCGCGGACGGCGGCTCCATCACGTTGACCAGCGGCCGCATCCCCGACGACCTCGCGGGCGCCTCGCTCGGGCATCTGATCAACGCTGGCCTCGACGCGTTCGTCCGCGCCGCGTCCGCCGAGCTGCCGCGCGGCCTGCGGCTGAACGTCGTGAGCCCCGGCTGGGTCGCCGAGACGCTCGCCGCCATCGGCCTCGACCCCGCGGGCGGCACGCCAGCGGCCGAGGTCGCGGCCCGCTATGCCGAGGCCGTCGAGGGGGACGCCAACGGGCGGACACTCCTGGTCGGTTGAGCGCCCGCCCGCGGGGCGGCGCCGTCCTCAGCGGAAGAGGCGCGCGGGCACCGCGTCGGCCAGCAGGCCGTAGCCGCCCGGGTTCAGGTGCAGCCAGTCGCCGTCGTGGACGCCGGGCCGCAGCCGTTCGGGCGCGGCCGGGTCGCGCAGCGCGGCGTCGAGGTCGAGAACGGCGTCGAACGCGCCCGATGTGCGGATCCACTCGTTGACCGCCTGCCGCGCGGCCTCGCGCAGGCCCCCGGGGTCGTCGTAGCCCTCGTTGCCGCCAAACGGCAGCAGCGTCGCCCCGTACACCTCGATGCCATGGGTCCGCGCGCGGGTGACGATCTGGTCGAACGCCACGATCAGGTCGTCGGCGACGCGCGCCTGCGCCTCGGGCGTGGCCTCGGCGGTGCCGATGTCGTTCACGCCCTCGAACAGGATCAGCCGGGTGACCCCGCTCTGCGACAGCACGTCGCGGTCGAGGCGCGAGATGGCGCTGGGCCCGAGCCCGTCGGCGAGGACGCGATTGCCGCCCGCGGCCTGGTTGAGCAGGGCGACGTCGTCCGTTCCCCTGCCCTCCTGGAGGCGGTCGAAGAGCTGGTCGGGCCAGCGGTCATTCTCGTTGGTCGTGGAGCCGCGGCCGTCGGTGAGGGAGTCGCCCAGGATCGCGGTGGCGCTGGTGGAGCGCGACGACCACGCCTCGACCGAGCTGAGCAGGTACCAGTGGTCGGTGGGCGTCGCGCCCGGCAGGTCATCGGCGGCGACATGGTTCCCGGCCAGCAGGTGGGACGTGGTGCGCGAGCCGGGGTGCGAGGTCAGGGCGGTGCCCGCCTGGCCCTCGGCGAGGTGCGCGGTCACCGTCAGGTTGCTGCCCGCTTCCAGTGGGACGGCCACGGGGTCCGAGACATAGCGGGCCCCGACGGGGACGGTGACGGATGCGCGCCCCGAGAATGTCACGGGCGTGGCCGTGCCGGGCTCGATCGCGCCGACCCCGGCCGCGCCGCCGAGCGGCAACGCCACCGAGACCTCGGTGAGCGGCAGCGGCGCGCCGCCGAACTCGTTGGAGAACGACAGCCGTATCCGCTCCCCGCCCGTCGTCACGCGCACCGTCTGGCGCAGGGTGGCGTCGACGAGCACCGCGTCGTCGCCGGTGAACGGCGGGGGCGGCATGTTGTGCGGCTCCGTCAGCTGGGGCGCCGCGGTCCAGGTGCCGACCCAGTGGCCAGGGGCGGGGCGTGCGTCTGTCTCGGCGGTGGCGGACCTGGCGGTGGCCGCCGCGGCCTCGGTCGGCGCGGGGGCCAGCAGCAGGCCGAGCGCGCAGGCGAGCGCGGCGGCGAGCCCGGCGGGCCGGGGCGTTCTGCGGGGGCGGCGTCTCATGGGGCGGCTCCTTCACAGCAGTTGACGGTGGGTTCACGGCGGAGGGCGTGGGTCACAGCAGGCGGAGCGGAACGGCGCGAGCGCGAGCCACGCCCGGCGCCAACTCCCTTCGGCGAACGCGGCTTTGGCAGTCTTCACGGTGCCCCATCGGCATCGAAGGCCCTGACACGGTTCGCCGGGGCGTCGGCGAGCGCCCCAACGGGCGGGGGGACAGTAGGAGAGGGCGCCCGGGGCGCGTCAAGGGGCGCGCGCGAGGCCAACGGGGCGCCCGCGCGCAGGGGGAGAGGCGCGTTGACCGGCCGCGCCCCAGCCAAGCGCGCCTCCGCCCCGGCGTGCCACGACGCGCCCCGGCGTGAAAGCCGCGCACGAGTGGCGGGCGGCGCGCGGCGTTTCCCCGACGACTGTCTGATGACCCGCGCACCGGCGCATGGAAGCGTTCGGGGCGAGGGAACGTGAGGGTGACCCGTGGAGCGGAGGAGCGAAGGACGCGCATGCGCTATGCCCTTGACCCCGAGCTGGCCGCCGCCCTCGCGATGATGGCGGAGGTCGACATCTCCGACCTTGCCGCCGCCAGGGCCGCGCAGGCCGCGGAGCTCGCGGTGGCGATGCGCGACGCGGACGCCACCGGCGTCTGCGTGCGGGACGAGCGCGTGCCGGGCCCCGTCGCCGGGACCGCGCTGTCGTTGCGCGTGCACCGCCCGGCCGACGCACGCGGCCCGTTGCCCGCCCTGCTCAGCATGCACGGCGGCGGCTTCGTCCTCGGCTCGCCCGACGTGGACCACGAAAGCAACGTCCGCCTGTGCCGCGAGCTGCCCGCCGTCGTCGTCTCCGTCGACTACCGCCTCGCGCCCGAGCACCCCTTCCCCGCCGCCCTCGACGACTGCTGGACCGCGCTGCGCTGGCTGGCCGACAACGCCCCGGCGCTCGGCGTCGCGCCCGACCGGATCGGCCTGTGGGGCGACAGCGCGGGCGCGGGCCTGGCCGCCGGGCTCGCCCTGCTCGCCCGCGACCGCGGCGGCCCCGCGATCCGCCACCAGCACCTGCACAGCCCCGCCGTGGACGACCGGCTGACGACGGGCAGCGCGCGCGAGTTCACCGACACGCCCGTGTGGAACCGGCGCAACGCGCGGCTCAGCTGGGACGCCTACCTCGGCCCCGGCGTTCCCGGGAGCGCCGCGGTGTCCCCGTACGCCGCGCCCGCCCGCGCGAGGGACCTGGCCGGGCTGCCCCCGGCGTCCGTCGCGGTGATGGAGTACGACCCGCTGCGCGACGAGGCGTTGGCCTACGCCGGGGCGCTGCGCGGCGCGGGGGTGCGAACGACGCTCCTCTTCTACCCCGGCACGTTCCATGGCGCGGTCATCGTGGCGCACTCGGCGATCGCGCGGCGCGTGATGGACGACGCGCTGGCCGCGCTCCGCGCGGGCCTCGGCGCCGCCGACGTGCCACCGCGTCACTCGGCGACGGACAACCGCCAGGCATAGAGCGCGAGTTGCGCCTGGAACCGGTCGTGCGGCTCACGCAGCCGCCGCCCGAGTGCCGCCTCGGCCCCTGCCAGCCGCGCGGCCACCGAGCTGTGGTGCAGATGCAGCGCCGCGGCGGCCTGGCGCAGCGAGCCGGTCCGGCAGAACGCCGCGAGCGCCGCGATGCTCAGCTCCCCGCCGTCGCGCCCGGCGAGCCCGGCGAGCGCCCGCACCTCGGGGTTGGCCCGCAGCCGGGCCGCGGGCACATCGGCGAGCAGCGCCAACGAGCCCAGCGCGTCATGGTCCACCACCCGCTCCTCGGGGCCGCCCGCCACCGCGAACCGCAGCGCCGTCCGCGCCTGCGCCCACGAGACCGCGGCCTGGAACGGCGCGACGCCGCCCCCGATCCCCAGCCGCACCCCGCGCGCGCGATCGGCCGCGCGCCGGGCGCGAGTGGCGCGTTCCCGCGTACGCTCGGCCACCGCGTGGGACAGCTCGCGCGCCACGTCCTCGCCGCCGTCCCCGGGTTGCACCAGCACCGCGGCCAACGCGCCCATCGAGGCGATCCGCGCGGCCGCGCGCGGCCCCCCGCGCGCGAGGAGCGCCACGGCCTCGATCCCCGCGTCCGCCTCGCCGCCGCCAGGACCGCTGCCGACGGCGACGACGCGCAGGGGCAGCTCGGGGTTGAGGCCGAGGAGCCGCAGCGCCCTGCCCCTGTCCTCGACGGCCTCGCGCTCGGACAGCACCGTCTCGACCAGCGCGGGATCGGCCACATGCGGCGAACGCACATGCCGCGGCGGGCCCATGTCCGCCGCGATCGCCATCCACTCCAGCACCAGCTCGTCCAAGGGCCCGGGCTCGCCGTCCCGTTCGAGCCACACCTGCCCGCCAGGGCGCAGCCCGAGCCGGGCCGACACCCGCCCCGGAACGCCGGGCAGCGCCACCCCGTCGGGCGCGAACCGCACCACGCGCCCCTCGGGCCGCTCGAGCCCGGCCGGGCACCGGACGAGCCCGGCCGTCGAACGCACCAGCACCACCGGATCGACCGCGCCGACGCTCAGCAACGCCTGGAAGTGCGCGATCACGCGCACCGCGGCGGCGGCATCCGGGTCAAGGGACGACAGCCGCAGAAGCAGACCCTTCACGTGCGCAGTGTAGGAACGCGGGGAAATCGACCACCAGTGTCGTGCACGCATCAGGTGATGCGCGTGGCTCATGGTCCTGTGGTGTGCCAGATGGTTTTGGTTTCGAGGTGGGTGGTGAGG
>NZ_QEST01000060.1 GCF_003311645.1 Streptomyces sp. PT12
CTTAATGACCTCCACAGCTCTAAACGTAATTCATCTGGCTTTGCCTGTACTTACTTCCTCCATGAAAAAAAGTGTTGATAATGCTCATAATGCTGCCCAGCAATTTCCTCCCTTCTCAAGACTATTCTGGCTTCCTGGGTACTTAAAAACAGGGCTTAGAGTATGGCTGCTGACAAAATTGCACTCTAAACGCTAGCTTAGGTCTTCTGCGGCCGCGATATCCTGCAGATGCATCCAGTACTAGTATGGCCCGGGGGATCCGTATACGTTTCTAATTTGTAGTTAACGGTTGGATACCACTTTGAGGCATGTAATATGGTACTGAGCTTCGGCACAGGGCTCAAATTGCATCATTAAATGTCGGTG
>NZ_QEST01000253.1 GCF_003311645.1 Streptomyces sp. PT12
GCCTGCGACGTCACCGACCGCGACGCCCTCGCCGCGATCATCGACGACCTGCCAGAGCTGACCGCCGTCGTCCACGCCGCCGGAATCAGCCACGACACCCTGCTCGCCGACCTCACCGCCGACGAGCTCGACGACGTCATGGCCGCCAAGGCCCTGGGGGCGGCTTGTCTCGATGAGGTGCTGGGGGAGCGGGAGTTGGACGCGTTTGTCCTGTTCTCCTCCATCGCGGGTGTGTGGGGGAGTGGTGCGGGTGGTGCCTATTCGGCGGCCAACGCGTTCCTTGACGGCCTGGCCGCCCACCGCCGCGCCCGCGGGTTGACCGCCACGTCGATCGCCTGGGGCCCCTGGGCGGGCGGCGGCATGGC
>NZ_QEST01000159.1 GCF_003311645.1 Streptomyces sp. PT12
GGACCCATGTCGATGGGGCGCCCACGGGCCGCATCGAGTCGAGCGAGGAGTCGATGGCGCGGCGCAGCGCGGCGGCGTCCCAGGGCGCGCGCAGATAGTGGAAGTTGAACGCCTGGTGCAGCTCGTCGGGGCGCACATAGCGCGCGGTGCGCCGCTCGTTCGCCGTCCAGGCTTCGGCGACGCCGATGCGGGGTCCCGGGTACTCGTCCAGGATGGCGCGCCATGAGCGGTAGATGTCATGGACGCCGTCCTGGTCGAAGAACGGCTGAATTTCGGTGCCCAGCAGGTGGAGTTGGCCGGGGTCGCCCATGTCGGGGAGCCCGGGGGCCTTGACGAGGCCGTGGGCGACGTCGATGCGGAA
>NZ_QEST01000124.1 GCF_003311645.1 Streptomyces sp. PT12
TCCGCATCGACGTCGCCCACGGCCTCGTCAAGGCCCCCGGGCTCCCCGACATGGGGCAGCCGGGTCAACTGCGGCTGCTCGGCACGGACATCCTGCCGTTCTTCGACCAGGACGGGGTGCACGAGATCTACCGCTCGTGGCGCACGATCCTGGACGAGTACCCCACGCCGCGCATCGGCGTCGCGGAGGCGTGGACCCCGACCCCCGACCGCACGGCGCTGTATGTCCGTTCGGACGAGCTGCACCAGGCGTTCAACTTCCACTATCTCAACACCCCGTGGAACGCCGGGGAGTTGCGGCGGGCGATCGACTCCTCGCTCGACTCGATGCGGCCCGTGGGCGCCCCATCGACATGGGTCC
>NZ_QEST01000091.1 GCF_003311645.1 Streptomyces sp. PT12
ACCACCTCGACGCCGCGCTGAAGGAGGGCATCACCCAGGAGAACGCGAAGAAGATCAACAAGCTGATCCGCGACGAGGGGCCCAAGGGCGTCAAGAGCCAGATCCAGGGCGACGAGCTACGGGTGTCGAGCAAGAGCCGCGACGACCTCCAGGCCGTGCAGCGCATGCTGAGCGAAGCCGACCTCGACGTGGCCCTCAGCTACACCAACCGACGCTGAGGCCCTAACGTTCGAGCGGGCCGAGCTCGGGGTAGATCTCGACCGCGAGCGGCCACCAGAACAGGTAGGAACAGAGTCGGACGAACTCGGTCGGGTCGACCCATC
>NZ_QEST01000016.1 GCF_003311645.1 Streptomyces sp. PT12
CGAGCCGATCGCGATCGTCGGCATGGCGTGCCGCCTGCCGGGCGGGGTGGCCTCGCCCGATGATCTGTGGCGCCTGGTGGACCAGGGCGTCGACGGCGTCTCCGCGTTCCCCGACGACCGGGGCTGGGATCTGGACGGTCTCTATGACGCGGATCCGGACCGGCCTGGTACGTCGTATGTGCGGCATGGTGGGTTCCTGGACGGGGTGGCGGATTTCGACGCGGGGTTCTTCGGTATTTCGCCGCGTGAGGCGTTGGCGATGGATCCGCAGCAGCGGTTGTTGCTGGAAACGTCGTGGGAGGCGTTGGAGCGCGCGGGCATCGACCCGACCTCGCTGCGCGGCACCAGCACGGGCGT
>NZ_QEST01000195.1 GCF_003311645.1 Streptomyces sp. PT12
CTTCCACCGCCCGGCCAGCGCCACCACGGCCTGCTCGTCGCCGGAAAGCACCACAGAATCCGGGCCGTTGACCGCCGCGATATCCACCCCGTCGGTCAGCAGCGGCAGCACCTCCGACTCAGGCGCCCGCACCGCCACCATCACACCACCCTCAGGCAGGGCGCCCATCAGACGACCACGCGCCGCCACCAGCACACACGCCTCATCCAGCGACAGCACCCCCGCCACATGGGCCGCGGCGATCTCGCCGATCGAATGACCGGCGAGGAAGTCGGGTGTGATCCCCCACGACTCGACCAGCCGGAACAGCGCCACCTCCACCGCGAACAGCCCGGCCTGCGCGAACTCCGTCCGGTT
>NZ_QEST01000242.1 GCF_003311645.1 Streptomyces sp. PT12
ACAGCAAAGAAAATCCCTCTTTTAATATATTAGACAGACCCATGTGAGGTGGACCTGTCCAAGCAGAAAATAAATTTGGGCTTACCTGGTGAATTTGTGAAGCTCAACTCCTACTACATCAGTACCTAATGCTCCCCGTACAGGCTCAGAAGAATCAGTATAAGGAGTACCCTACAACTGTACTTGGAAAAAAATATCAAATAGTAGTTTGCATTGCCTAAAAAAACTGTCATGAGCAAGTAGTGGCAACATCAGGCGGGGCAACAACCTGCTACTTCGATATATGAATTAACGGTCCAAGGATCCCCCGGGCCCGAGGAGATCGTGGAGACCGAGGCGTGGACCACGGACC
>NZ_QEST01000271.1 GCF_003311645.1 Streptomyces sp. PT12
TGGCGGTGCGGGCGCCTGAGTCGGAGGTGCTGCCGCTGCTGACCGACGGGGTGGATATCGCGGCGGTCAACGGCCCGGATTCCGTGGTGCTTTCCGGCGACGAGCAGGCCGTGGTGGCGCTGGCCGGGCGGTGGAAGTACAAGCGGCTCGCGGTGAGCCATGCGTTCCACTCGCATCTGATGGACCCGATGCTGGAGGCGTTCCGTGCGGTCGCCGAGACGTTGACCTATCACCCGGCGCGCCTGCCCATCGCGGGGCAGCCGGAGAGCGTTGACGCCGAGTACTGGGTGCGGCATGTCCGCGAGGCGGTCCGCTTCCATGACGCCACCGAGCAGCTGCGCGCCGATGGCGT